>NZ_KQ089801.1:1141014-1299095 GCF_001034465.1 Citrobacter sp. MGH100 | reverse complement strand
CTGACCCCATGCCGAACTCAGAAGTGAAACGCCGTAGCGCCGATGGTAGTGTGGGGTCTCCCCATGCGAGAGTAGGGAACTGCCAGGCATCAAATAAAAGCGAAAGGCCCAGTCGAAAGACTGGGCCTTTTTGCTTTTTTAACGTATCACGGAAAAGAGGCCGGATACGCGTAAACGCTTTACCCGGCCCACGAGGTTGATATTTCTGTCGGTCTGATACGTGCAGGCAATTGGGCGTTAATGTATAACCTGCGATAAAAAGGCACGGGTTCGTTCGGATTTAGGATGGGCAAAAAATTCATCTGGAGGCGCCTGTTCGACAATCTCTCCAAGATCCATAAAGATCACCCGATCCGCTACCGTGCGGGCGAACCCCATTTCATGTGTTACACACAGCATTGTCATTCCCGATTGCGCCAGGCCAATCATCGTATCCAGCACTTCCTTTACCATTTCGGGATCTAACGCTGACGTGGGTTCGTCAAACAGCATGATTTTGGGTTTCATACACAGCGAGCGCGCAATAGCGACACGCTGTTGCTGACCACCGGAAATTTGCCCGGGATATTTATGTGCATGTTCAGCAATGCGGACCCGCTCAAGGTAGTGCATTGCCAGCACTTCGGCTTCTTTCTTCGGCATCTTTTGCACCCAAATAGGAGCCAGTGTGCAGTTTTGCAGAACCGTTAAATGAGGGAAAAGATTAAAGTGCTGAAAGACCATGCCAACTTCCTGTCTGACACGTTCGATATTGCGGATATCTTCGTTGAGCTCGATTCCATCCACGACAATACGCCCTTGCTGATGTTCTTCCAGATGGTTAATACAGCGAATAGTCGTCGATTTTCCGGAACCAGAAGGCCCGCACAATACGATACGTTCTCCCTGTTTTACCTGCAGGTTGATATTTTTCAGGACATGAAACTGCCCATACCATTTGTTGACGTTTTCCAGCGTAATCATCGCGTCAGTGGACGGCATTACTATTTGGCTCATAAATTCCTCAGTGCGGTGTACGCCCGGTGTTAAAACGTTTTTCCAGATGCTGGCTATAACGCGACATGCTGAAACAGAAAACCCAGTAAATCAGTGCAGCGAAAACATATCCTTCTGTCGACATTCCCAGCCAGGCCGGGTCGACAGTTGCTTGCTGGACGCTGCTAAAGAGATCAAACAGGCCGATGATAATGACCAGGCTGGTATCCTTGAATAGCGCGATGATGGTATTGACCAGGCCGGGAATGACCAGCTTCAGCGCCTGGGGAAGAATAACCAACCCCTGCGTTTTCCAGTACCCAAGCGCCAGTGATTCAGCCGCTTCATATTGACCTTTTGGTAAGGCCTGTAATCCTCCGCGTACCACTTCAGCAACATAGGCTGACTGGAAGAGAATGACACCAACCAGTGCCCGAATAAGTTTGTCGATAGTTGTACCCTCCGACATAAATAGCGGGAGCATGACTGAGGACATAAACAGGACGGTTATAAGCGGCACACCACGCCAGAACTCAATGAAAATGACCGATAAAACACGCACGATCGGCATATGAGAACGGCGGCCTAACGCCAGTAAAATGCCCCACGGAAGCGCGCCTGCAATACCCACGGATGCGATGATAAGCGTCAGTGTTAATCCACCCCACTGGCGAGTTTCTACGCGCTCAAGCCCGAAAAAACCCCCGTACATCAGCCACCAAACCACCACTGGATAAATGACGGCCCAGACGGCGATATAGCGGCCACGGTGGGGGATGATTTTCAAGAACATCGGGATGAAGGAAAGCAGACCAATAATCAGAGCCAGATTGACGCGCCAGCGTTGATCGTGTGGATACAGTCCATACATAAATTGCCCGAAGCGTTCATGGATGAAAACCCAGCAAGCCCCTGCTTTTGTACAATCGGCCCGGCTAGAACCGACCCAGTTGGCCTGCAGGAATGCCCAGTTCAACAGCGGGGGAAGGAACGACCAAATAAGCCACACGCATAGCAATGTGAGCAGGCTGTTTGACCAACTAGAGAACAGGTTTTTACGTACCCAAAATAGAATGCGACTTGCCTGGTTACTGCTCGGGCGCGCGGGGCGAGACAGCAGTGCTTTTGTCATCATGGCTCCTTAGCGCTCAATCAGTGCGATGCGGCGGTTATAAATATTCATCAACAGAGAAATGCTCAGGCTGATGATCAGGTACACCGACATGGTGATGGCGATAGTTTCGATGGCCTGTCCTGTTTGATTGAGCACAGTACCGGCAAACAATGACACCATATCCGGATAGCCAATGGCGGCTGCGAGAGAGGAGTTCTTGACGATATTCAGATACTGGCTGGTCAATGGGGGAATGATGACGCGCAGCGCCTGTGGGATGATCACCTGGCGCAGCGTTACCGGATTTGGCAGGCCCAGCGAGCGTGCTGCTTCATGTTGGCCATAAGGAACAGCCTGAATCCCCGCCCGGATAATTTCAGCAATAAACGCTGAGGTATACACCGAAAGCGCCAGCGTCAGGGCAGCCAGTTCGGGAATAAGCACCATACCGCCACGGAAGTTAAACCCGCGTAGTTCAGGGATATCCCAGTGCAGCGCCGCACCGAAAATCCAATGTGAAATCATCGGTAGAAACACGATTAGCATCAGGGCTGTTGGCCATGTTCGGCGCAACTGGCCTGTTTTGGTCTGGTGCATTTTGTTGAAGCGAAATAACCCAATGGTGATGATGACGGCAAGCATGATTGCGGCACAGAAGGTAATCAGGCCTTCTCCCATCTGTGGTGCCGGAATGTAGAGCCCGCGATTGCTCAGAAAGACCAGATCCAGGGCACTAACAGCCTGCCGCGGTCCGGGCAAATTCCGCAATACGGCAAAATACCAAAAGAAGATCTGCAGCAATGGCGGGATATTGCGGAACGTTTCGATATAAATCGTAGAGAGCTTTCGTAGTAACCAGTTATCCGACAGCCGTGCCAACCCGAGAAAAAAGCCGAGAAATGATGCGAAAACAATGCACAACGCAGAGACTAATAGCGTATTAAGCAGACCGACGATAAAAACGCGGCCATATGTATCGCCTTGCTCGTAATCAATCAGATGCTGGACGATACCAAATCCGGCACTGCGTTCGAGAAAAGAAAATCCCGAGGTAATACCGCGACTGCTCAGGTTATTAATGGTGTTATGAATGAGATAGATCGCAATGCTAACGACCGCAATCACAGCGAGTATTTGAAATAACCAGGCGCGGACCGCAGGGTTAGAAAAGGATAACGATCCTTTTACGTTTGAGCGGCGATGGGGCATAAGAAAACCTCGGTAACTATGACTCTGGGCTGAGCGCCGCAGTTGCGGCGCTCGTTGCATCACTGCGCATTAGCGCACGGGTGGTGCATACTGAATGCCACCGTTATTCCAGAGGTTGTTCTGCCCACGCTTGATCTTCAGCGGGCTTTCCGATCCAACGTTACGCTCAAAGATCTCCGAGTAGTTACCTACCTGCTTGATAATGTTATAAGCCCATTTGTTATCAAGTTTCAGATCCTTGCCATAATCCCCCTCTTTACCTAGCAGGTGCGCCATATCCGGTGTTGCAGGATTTGCCGCTTTTTCGTCAACATTTTTCGAGTTAACCCCCATCTCTTCGGCGTTCAGCATAGCGAACAACGTCCAGCGAACAATCGAGAACCACTCGTCGTCACCACGACGCACGACTGGCCCCAGTGGCTCTTTAGAAATAACTTCTGGCAGTACAATCCATTCTGCTGGGTTGCTCAGTTTGATCCGCAGGGCGTACAACTGAGACTGGTCGGAGGCAAGTGTATCGCAGCGCCCTGATTCGAGAGCTTTAGCGGACTCATCAGAACGGTCAAAGGTGACAGGGGTATACTTCATTTTATTGGCTTTAAAGTAGTCGGCCACATTCAGTTCAGTATCTGTTCCTGCCTGAATACAAACCGTTGCGCCATCCAGCTCTTTAGCGCTCTTCAGGCCCGCTTTATTGTGGGTAAGAAAACCGATGCCGTCGTAATACGTTACGCCAGTGAAAGACATTCCCATTCCGGCATCGCGAGAAGAGGTCCATGTGGTATTACGGGAAAGCATATCGACCTCACCAGACTGTAACGCGGTGAAGCGTTCTTTGGCGGTGAGTGGGATATATTTTACTTTGCTGTCATCACCAAATACGGCAGCGGCAACGCCACGACATACATCGACATCAATACCTGAGAACTTACCGCTTGCATCAGCGTAAGAAAAACCAGGCAGGCCATCACTGATACCACATTGCACAAAACCCTTTTTCTGTACGGCATCGAGAGTTGCGCCGGCATGTGCCTGATTTGCAACCGCAAGCAGCACGCCGGCCGCAGCCAGGCTGGCTATTATCATCTTTTTCATAGAGCATCCTGTGTGGAGGAATTATTGTTATGGAAACGTTCTGAAAACGTCTTTTACCTGTCTGTGGCTATGGCCATACTCTTCTAAGCAAAGGTAGTGCCAGGTTTTTGCGCACGATTATTCGACGCAATATGCAGAGTGTAGACAGGAAAGAATAAATGCAGCGCCCTGAAGTGGTGCAAAATTGAAACGTAAGCCACATTTCGGCGCAAAAAATTTAAAAATAAGACAGGACGCATGATAACGATTTCAGGCGTGAATATCCGTAGCGTGAGAATAATGAAAGGGATGTGCGTTATAACGAAGAATACAGAAAATGCTAATTTGAGTTCATGGATATGTGAAGCGAATCTATAATAATTTTATTTTATGAATGATGCCATGAACTAACATTTTGTCTTATATTAAGATTTAATTAGTATTGCTAAAAGCGCGGTAACGGCCGCGCTTTTATGATTTTTTATTTCGTCAAGGCAACTATCCCAAGCGTCAAGCCGGCAACAGCGGCTGCACCACCGGCTATCGCTCCTGCAGTTTCCCAGTTATCCTGCGTGGTGCCTTTCATACAGGTATTGGTATGAACCAGACGCCCTTGATCGTCATAGACAGGCACACAAGGGGAATCGTGTGCACAGCCAGCCAGTAATGCGGTAAGCAGTGCAACGGGTATTAATCTTTTCATGGTGTTACCTCAAAAATAAGCGTTTCGCTAATTGAGCAAAGGTAAACGCTCAGCCATCTGCGAACTCGACTGCTATTTTACCACTGCTTAAAAAAAGACTGACATGAGGAATAATCTCAATTCATGTGGATTGTAAAAATAATGGATGAAATGGGGCACCTGAAAGTTTGTTCTGCAATGCTTCAGCAAAATTAAATGTCTATCTCATTAATAAATAAAGAACTCATCATCATGTAAAAAGGCGTCTATGGACGCCTTTATTTTACAAATTATTCGTGGTGCCGGCTAAAACGCCGTTTAACGACAACGAAGAAGACGGGAACGAAGAAGATCGCTAACAATGTTGCGGTGAGCATCCCCCCCATAACACCGGTACCAACAGCATTCTGCGCACCGCTACCTGCACCATGGCTGATAACCAGAGGCATAACCCCCAGAATAAACGCCAGGGATGTCATCAGGATTGGACGAAGACGCATGCGCGACGCCTCCAGAATGGCTTCTATCAATCCTTTGCCCTCTTTATCCATCAGGTCTTTGGCAAATTCGACGATCAGGATGGCGTTCTTCGCCGAGAGGCCAATAGTGGTTAACAGACCCACCTGGAAGTAGACGTCGTTATTCATCCCACGCACTGATGCAGCTAACAGTGCGCCTACCACACCGAGCGGTACAACCAGCATGACGGAGAAGGGAATCGACCAACTCTCATACAACGCGGCCAGGCAAAGGAAGACGACGATTAGCGAGATGGCATAAAGTGCAGGTGCCTGGTTACCCGACAGTCGTTCCTGATAAGACATACCCGTCCAGTCATGACCAATACCGTTTGGCAGCTTTTCTGCGAGGCTTTCCATTAGTGCCATTGCTTCACCCGTACTTCGACCCAGCGCGGCTTCCCCCAGTATTTCCATCGATGGCATGCCGTTGTAACGCTCCAGGCGCGGTGAGCCGTAAACCCAATGCGATGCGCTGAACGCAGAGAACGGAACCATTTCGCCATTGGCACTGCGGATATACAGATTACTGATGTCCGTTGGCAGCATGCGGTATTTAGCATCCGCCTGAACGTACACTTTCTTCACTCGGCCGCGGTCAATAAAGTCATTGACGTAATAGCCGCCCAACGATGCAGAGATGGTCTCGTTAATGTCCGACAGCGAAACGCCCAGTGCTTGTGCTTTCTCCTGATCGACATCCAGTTTGAACTGAGGGGTATCTTCCAGGCCGTTCGGACGCACGCGGACTAACAAATCTGGGTGTTTAGCCACCATACCCAGCAGTTGGTTACGGGCTTGCGTTAATGCTGTATGTCCCAGACCGCCCTGATCGATCAGCTCGAAGTCGAAGCCGGTTGCAGTACCCAATTCAACAATCGCCGGCATGTTGAAGGGGAAGACCAGACCATCGCGGATCTGGCTGAAGGCGCGAGTGGCGCGTGCAATAACCGCTTCGGCGCTGTTTTCCTCTCCGCTACGCTCATCCCAGGGCTTGAGGCTGACGAACGCCAGACCTGAGTTTTGTCCCTGACCGCTGAAGCTAAAGCCGTTAACCGTGAAGACGCTTGCGACGTTAGCTTTCTCATTGTTCAGATAATACTGGGTGACCTGATCCAGCACTTTCTGGGTGCGCTCTTGTGTTGCCCCCGCCGGGAGCTGAATCATAGTCATAAATACGCCCTGATCTTCTTCCGGCAGGAAGGAGGTCGGCAGACGCATAAACAGCACCGCCATTCCGATCACGATGATCAGGTAGACAACCAGGTAACGCCCGGTTTTACGCACAATACCGCTGACACTATTGGTGTAGTGGTTGACGCTGTGATCGAATTTGGCATTAAACCAGCCAAAGAAACCGCTTTTTTTCTCGTGATGTTCAGCCGATACCGGCTTCAGCAGCGTTGCGCAAAGCGCGGGAGTCAGGATCAGCGCGACCAGAACAGAAAGCGCCATGGCGGAAACAATGGTGATGGAGAACTGCCGGTAGATAGCACCTGTCGACCCACCAAAGAAAGCCATCGGGATAAAGACCGCAGACAGCACCATGGCGATGCCGACCAGCGCTCCCTGAATTTGTGACATGGATTTTTCCGTCGCCTCTTTAGGCGGCAGATTATCTTCCATCATCACACGTTCGACGTTTTCCACTACCACTATCGCATCATCGACCAATAGACCGATGGCGAGCACCATCCCGAACATCGTCAGGGTGTTTATTGAGTAGCCAAACGCGGCAAGTACGGCAAATGTGCCTAACAATACGACGGGGACAGCGATGGTTGGAATGAGCGTTGCCCGGATGTTCTGCAGGAACAAATACATGACCAGGAACACCAGCACGATCGCCTCAAACAGCGTTTTTACCACTTCGTGGATGGAGATGGTCACAAACGGCGTGGTGTCGTACGGATAGACCACCTTCATTCCCTGCGGGAAGAACGGTTGCAACTCAGCCAGTTTGGCTTTGATAGCGTTAGCGGTATCCAGCGCGTTTGCCCCGGTTGCCAGCTTAATACCGAGGCCGGACGCAGGCTTACCGTTAATATGCGCCACCACGTTGTAGTTCTCACCACCCAACTCGATCCGCGCAACGTCCTTCAGGTGAACAACTGAACCATCGCTGTTTACGCGTAAAGTGACTTTGCCGAACTCTTCAGGATCTTTCAGTCGCGTTTGCGCAATGATAGAAGCGTTAAGCTGCTGGTTAGGTAATGCTGGCGTACCGCCTAACTGACCTGCGGCTATCTGATCGTTCTGGACCTTCAACTGATTGATCACATCAACCGGCGTAAGCTGGTACTTGTTCAGCAAGTTCGCATCCAGCCAGATGCGCATAGCATACTGTGCACCAAACAGCTGTACGTCACCCACGCCATTAAGACGACTGATTGAGTCTTTAACGTTAGAGGCAACGTAGTCGGAAATATCATCCTGTGTGGTTTGCGGGTTATCAGAAACAAACCCCGCGACCATTAAAAAGCTGCTGCTGGATTTCTCAACGCCGATCCCCTGCTGCTGGACTTCCTGCGGCAGTAAAGGTGTGGCGAGCTGCAGTTTATTTTGCACCTGAACCTGGGCGATATCGGGGTCGGTACCGGACTGGAAGGTCAGCGTGATGGTCACACTTCCAGCGGAATCGCTGGTGGAGGACATATACATCAGGTTATCGATACCGTTCATATTCTGTTCGATAACCTGCGTAACAGTATCTTGTACCGTCTGCGCATCCGCACCTGGATAGGTTGCGGTAATAGCGACCGCAGGAGGTGCAATGGTTGGGTACTGCGCCACGGGGAGCTGCATGATTGCCAGAGCACCCGCCATCATCAGAATGATGGCCAGTACCCAGGCAAAGATAGGACGCCTGATAAAAAAGTTAGCCATGTCCGGTTACCTTATTGGGCTTTCGTGGCAGAGATTTCGGTGTCGGCAGTTGCTTTAACCTGGACGCCAGGGCGTGCTTTCTGTAAGCCGCTCACGATAACTTTGTCACCCGGTTGCAGACCTTCGCTGATGAGCCACTTGTCGCCAATGGCTTGTGCGGCAACAACGGCGCGAGACTCAACCTGACTTTTATCGTTAACGACCATCACGGTGGCATCGCCGCGAGGCGTACGTGTTACCCCCTGCTGCGGAACGAGAATGGCATTTGGCTGAACACCTTCATCAATGCGCGCACGCACGAACATGCCCGGCAGCAGCGTGTGCTGCGGGTTAGGGAAGACGGCCCTGAGGGTGATGGATCCGGTACTTTCATCAACCGTCACGTCAGAAAATTGCAAAGAGCCTTTCAGTGGGTACGACTGACCATTTTCCATTACCAGTTCGACGGTACTGCTGGCGCTGTCTTTATGCAGGCTCCCTTGCTCAACTGACTGTTTGAGGCGCATAAAGTCATTGCTGGACTGCGTTACGTCGACATAAATAGGATCAAGCTGTTGAACGGTAGCAAGCTCAGTCGCCTGGCCATTCGTGACTAATGCGCCTTCGGTGACGTTAGATTTACCGATCCGTCCGCTAATGGGCGATGTCACTTTGGTGTAGGCCAGGTTAATACGTGCGCTTTCGACCGCGGCTTTTGCTGCGATTACGGATGCATCGGCCTGGCTGGCATCAGCAATGGCCTGATCGTACTCTTGCTGGCTGATGTACTTAGTGCCTACCAGCGGAACATAACGTTTTACCGTTAAATGCGCGATAGCTGCCGCCGCTTCACTCTTTGCCAGCTCGCCTTTGGCGCTGTCATAGTCAGCCTGGTAAGTCGCGGGGTCGATCTGATAAAGCGACTGACCGGCTTCAACATCGCTTCCCTCAGTGAAATTCCGTTTAAGTACAATCCCGCTAACCTGAGGACGGACTTCTGCGATACGAAATGCCGTTGTGCGCCCGGGTAATTCGGTCGTCACGGCTAAGGGCGCCTTTTCGACGACATGGACAGTCACCTGCGGCTCTGCGGGATGAGCTTGTGTTTCTCCCTGATCGTTACAACCGGCGAGTAATGCAGCGGAGATGATGATGAATGAGGGCAGGAGTGAAAACCTGGCATTTTTCGTCATTTCTATTCCTTAAAAAACCGAACGCTCGTTATTAACCGGGTAACGCAGAGGCGATAACGCGCACAAGAAAAATAATAGTTGGCTATCCTACAAATTATTAGCTTGCGATGTAAGCAATACTTATTTATGGGCGCGACACACGGCACATAAAAACAAAAAAAGATTAATCCTCTGCTGTTTTATTATGGTGTTAATAGCAATACTATGATGCGCATAAATACATATTGAAATAAGTATTTGATTGGTGAATGTATTTAAGGTTTTTATATGCTTTGTTTATTCGTGTGCAATGTCAGCAATTAACGCTTTTAGACCTCGTCTAAATAAACGCTAAGTGATACATTTATTTCGTTTAGCAAATATTAGATAAGAAAGTTAATCATTCTCCACTCTACTCCGGACAGTCGGAACCATGGTCAGAAGAACGAAAGCTGATGCTCTCAAAACGCGGCAGCACCTGATTGAAACAGCGATAGCGCAGTTTGCCGCGCGCGGCGTAAGCAATACGACGCTCAACGACATTGCGGACGCCGCCAACGTTACGCGGGGAGCGCTCTATTGGCATTTCGAAAATAAAACGCAGCTTTTTAATGAGCTTTGGTTACAGCAGCCGCCCTTGCGCGATCTTATTCAGGAGCGGCTCGTGGGCCGTTGGGGAGATAACCCACTACAGCGGCTACAAGAAAGATTAGTTGTGGGTTTGCAATATATTGCTGAGAATCCTCGACAGCAGGCATTAATGCAGATTTTATATCATAAATGTGAATTCCATAATGATATGATATCGGAACAGACTATTCGTGAAAAAATTGGTATCAACCATCTGGGTATGCGCATTGCCTTGCAGAAATGTATGGACGACGGGCTTATCGCAACCAGCCTTGATTTAGACGTTATAATAATTATTCTTCATGGGAGTTTTAGTGGCATTGTTAAAAACTGGCTCATTAATCCAATGAGTTATGATCTTTATAAACAAGCGCCAGTATTAGTTGATAATGTATTAAAAATGTTAAGCCCTGATGGCTGCATGCTGCAATTGATTCAGGGTGAGGATCAGGCTGGCTAGTTTCTGCCGCCATGGACTGACGGCAGTTGCAGAACGGTAAGTCACCGGACGTACTATTCGAGGTCGATACAGTTGACCAGCTTGAGGGGATTTACTGAGTTCATATTCCGGCACTTATCGTGCTCTGTTGTCATCAACTCTATCCACTGAATGAGCAGCGCATCAAAAAGAAAAACAAAGACAGCAAAAACAACCAGCCACCAATACTTGCGAATCATTACCAAATCCTGTGTATTCATGCCCAAGCGTGCAGGGAATATACACGAAATCTAAAAGCTGAAAAGCAGACTTACAATGCTTTTACTTTGCTGAAATTCCACCGCTCTTTTCCGGTAATCGACTCTTTTTAGACAGGTTTTTCGTCTTGCGCTTTTTCACCTTTGCAAGCTCATTCTCTGAAAAATGAGAACCAATACTCAATCTTCTGAGCCCCATTTTTACGTATTCGGCATTGATTTCAATCCCGACAAACTTGCGACCTAATTCCACGGCAGTGGCACCGGTTGTGAAGCTACCGGCAAACGGATCCAGCACTTTGTCATCTGGGTTGGAGGAAGCCAGAATGATGCGCTCCAGCAGGGCTTTGGGTTTCTGCGTGGGGTGGTTTTCGTATTCATCCATCAGGTAGCGAACGCGTGGAAACTCCCAGACATTACCGGGTACTTTTTTATGATTGTAGGGCTGAGGTGGGTTTTTTCTGTAGTCTATTAGCGCGCGTTTCGCCCCGGTTTTCGCTTCAACCAAAATATCATCACGGTTAAATGTATAACTTTTTGGGTCTTTGACCATCATCAGGATCGGTTCATACATGGAGCCAAAGTACTTTTTGGCCTGTACCCCTGAGCTATCATAGGCCCACACAATACGGCTCTTGATGGTAAAAAGCTGTCGACATTTGAGGTCGATGTACGGCATGTTCTCCGTACTGTTCATGATGTACATGGTGCCTTGTGGCTTTAATATTCGATGGCATTCATCAATGCACTCGAACAGCGAGGCCAGAAAGCTCTCTTCGTCCCAGGATTCTACCAACCCGTCAAAGTCTTTCCCGATGTTATAAGGTGGGTCGGCAAAGATCAGATCGATGCTTTCAGACGGCAGCTTTTTCAGTTCAGTCAGCGCATCACCCTGGATTATCTTTTTTGATTCATCACCAAAGTAGACAGGTTCACATCTCGCTTTCATCACCAAAGCCTCCGTGTGACGCGAATAAAAAAGGCGCTTCCCCATGCCGAGTAGCGCCTTTTAAAACAAACATTTCGCTGATTAGTATCAGTTCATGCCGTATTTTTTCAGTTTTTTACGCAGCGTACCACGGTTGATGCCCATCATCAGGGCAGCACGGGTCTGGTTACCGCGGGTGTATTGCATCACCATGTCCAACAGGGGCTGTTCTACTTCAGCCAGTACCAGCTCATAGAGATCGTTAACATCCTGACCATTCAATTGAGCAAAATAGTTCTTCAGTGCCTGTTTAACCGAGTCACGCAGGGGTTTTTGAGTTACCTGATCCTGAGAGTTAACGGTAGAAACGGTCAGTACGTCAGAATTTACGCGTTGTTCGAACATAGTTCTGTCAGCTCTTTATTTCTGTTTACGCAAAATTTTCGAAGTATGCCTCCAACGCCGCCAGCTGTTCGCTGGAGTCTTCAATGGCGTTGAATGTGCGCCGAAACTGGTCATCCGGAGCGTGTTCCTGGAGATACCAGGATACGTGTTTACGCGCAATTCGGTACCCTTTTGCCTGACCATAAAAGTCGTGCAATTCCCGAACATGCGCACAAAGCAAGCGCTTCACCTCTGCCAGAGGCAGCGGGGGCAGCAGCTCCCCAGTGTCCAGATAATGCTGGATTTCCCGAAAGATCCAGGGTCTTCCCTGAGCTGCACGTCCTATCATCAGGGCATCCGCCCCCGTATAGTCGAGTACAGCTCTGGCTTTATGCGGGTCAGTAATGTCGCCATTCGCGATAATCGGAATGGAAACTTTCTGCTTAACTGCCCGAATACTGTCGTACTCAGCATCTCCATTGAACAAACAGGCGCGGGTGCGTCCATGAATGGTCAGAGCCTGAATGCCACAGTCTTCAGCCAGTTGGGCAATCTCTACGCAGTTACGGTGTTCCGGAGCCCAGCCGGTGCGAATCTTGAGTGTGACAGGAACGTCCACTGCATTGACGACCTCGGTTAGTATCGATTTCACTAAATCCGGGTACTGCAAGAGGGCTGAACCTGCGAGCTTGCGATTCACTTTTTTAGCCGGACACCCCATATTGATATCAATAATCTGGGCGCCGCTTTCCACGTTAATACGTGCGGCATCAGCCATCTCAACAGGATCGCTACCGGCAATTTGCACCGTGCGAATTCCTGGCTCATCAACGTGCACCATACGTAAACGAGATTTGTCGCTTTCCCAAACCTGCGGGTTAGAAGACATCATCTCGGATACCGTCAATCCTGCTCCCATCTCATAGCACAGCGTCCTGAATGGTCTGTCAGTGATGCCAGCCATAGGTGCTGCGATCAGGCGATTTCTGAGCTGGTATTGTCCGATGCGCATGAGTTAAGAAATGACCATACTGTGACTGCAAGGCGGCGTATATTACGCATTTTTTGCATGAGATGAAAGGCCAAACTTTGACCAATCCACTGAGGTGGATCAATGAATTGCTGACTAAGTACACAGTTTCAAATTAAAAGCTTTAATAATCATTTGGATACGTAGTTGCGCTAATTTATCATCCGTTTATAAATTCCGAAAACTTCTCTTTTTTTATTGCGCTCAGGCTCAGGACATCAGGATAAAAAGCTGTTTTTGTGTACAAATAGTGACTTTGTAATGCGATCTCGCTCTCATTTCCGCAAATCATTTTGCGAAAACGAAAGCGATTTTGGGGTTAGCGATAGTAACGCGTGACGATTATTTTTTCTGACCGGTAATACGGCACCACTCTTCTTTTTCGATGACCGGATCGAGTGTAAAGAGATCGGCATAGGCCTCACAGACGCTTTCCGCCTGGCTGGCAAGAATGCCAGAAAGCCCCAGTAGACCGCCCTCAACGGGCAGTACGCTGATTAACGGCGCCAGTTCACGTAATGGACCCGCGAGGATGTTGGCGACCACCACGTCGGCTTTCATGGCTTCTGGCTGGTCTTTCGGCAGATAAAGCTCCAGACGCTCAGAAACGCCATTACGCTGGGCGTTATCACGGCTGGCCTGAATCGCTTGTGGATCGATATCCACGCCGATGGCTTTCGCTGCGCCCAGTTTCAATGCCGCAATGGCCAGAATGCCGGAGCCGCAGCCAAAGTCGATAACCGTTTTGCCGTTAAGATCGAGACCGTCCAGCCATTGCAGGCACAGAGAGGTGGTGGGGTGAGTGCCGGTACCAAACGCCAGACCCGGGTCCAGCATCACGTTGACGGCGTTCTCATCCGGGACATCGCGCCAGCTCGGGCAAATCCACAGGCGTTCGCCAAAGCGCATCGGATGGAAGTTATCCATCCATTCGCGTTCCCAGTCTTTATCTTCAAGCTGTTCGATTTTATGCGCGAAGCCTTCACCCAGCAGCGGATGCTGCTCCAGAATGGCAACGACTTCTTTCATGTCGGTTTCTGCGTCGAACAAGCCGATAACATCGGTATCGCCCCACAGGCGAGTCTCGCCCGGCAGAGGCTCGAACACCGGCGTATCATGCGTATCCTGGAAAGTGATGGAAACGGAGCCCGCTTCCATCAGTGCATCGCTTAACTCTTCTGCGTTAGCACCCGTTGTGTTCAGTTTCAGTTGGATCCATGGCATGGCAAAACTCTTTATTTATCAGTAGTCAATATGGCAGCTTGCGGGACGGTAGAACCGAAACGGTTTCCGACCAGGAAAGCCAGCAAACTTATCAGCAACGAAGGCACAATCGGATGGAAGCCCAGGTACTGAACATTAAAGGTAGCAAGTACGGCATACAACACGCCGCCGACAATCATCGCGCTCAATGCGCCAGTCGCGTTTGCTCGCTCCCAGTACAGGCCCAGCACCAGCGGCCACAGGAAGACCGCTTCCAACCCGCCAAACGCCAGCAGGTTGAGCCAGATAATCATCTCTGGCGGTTTCCAGGCGGCCAGCAGCAGTAACGCGCCCAGCAGTAGGGTGATCACAGCGGACATGCGCTTCAGCCGGGTTTCGTTTTTCAACTGTTCCGGACGAAGATTCAGGTACAGATCCTTAATGATCGTAGCGGAACTTTGCAGCAATTGGGCATTGATCGTTGACATGATCGCGGCCATGGGTGCCGCGAGGAAGATCCCGGCAGCTACCGGTGGCAACACTTTGACCATCAGGGTCGGGATCACCAGATCCGGTACCGTCAGGTCAGGGATCACCGCACGTCCCAACGCACCCGCCAGATGCATGCCAAACATCAGGATCGCCACCACGATGGTGCCGATGATAATCCCACGGTGTACCGCTTTACTGTCTTTATAGGAGATACAGCGTACCGCCGTATGCGGCAGTCCAATCACGCCGAAACACACCAGTACCCAGAATGAGGTCATAAACGTGGGTGACAGAATGTCATCCGCGCCCTGCGGTGAGACCAGTTTCGGATCGATGGTTTGCAGGGTTACTACCGCATTGCTAAGGCCGCCGGCGGCATGAACGACGCCGACCAGCAGAACGATAGTCCCAATCAGCATTACCATGCCTTGCATGGTGTCGTTCAGTACGCTGGCGCGAAATCCGCCGAATGCCGTATATAAAGCGATACTGACGCCAAAGATCAGCAGACCGGTTTCGTAAGGAATACCCGCAGCCGTTTCCAGCAAACGTGCGCCGCCAATAAACTGTACGGTCATTGCTCCGACAAACGCGACCAGCAGGCTAAGACTTGCCAGCCACACCAGTAGACGGCTCTGGTAGCGGGCAAACAGCATGTCGTTAAGGGTAACGGCATTATAACGGCGCGCCAGAATGGCGAATTTCTTCCCGAGGATCCCCAAAGAGAGCCAGACGGCAGGCAACTGGATCATCGCCAGTAATACCCATCCCAATCCGTATTTATAAGCCGCGCCAGGGCCGCCAATAAACGAACTGGCGCTAATGTAGGTTGCCGTTAGCGTCATGGCTAACACGACCCCGCCCATCGAGCGGCTGCCGAGGAAATATTCGTTCAGGAAAGTACCGGTCGATCTCTTACGCATAGCGTAAACAGAGAGACCGAAGACCACCAACAGATAGGCGACCAGCGGCAAAATAACTTCAAGCTGCATCGTCATCCTCCAACGGAATGTCGCGATAGATAAACTTCACCATCGCCCAGCACAGTACGATGAAAACCAGCGGCGTTAGCAGGCAGGCCATTTCGAACCAGTGCGGTAAGCCGGTAAAACCGAGCGTGGAATCTGGTAAGTAAGCGGTTACTAACCATGTGGCAAGATATAAAAGGGTCAGCCACAGCGCCCAGCGCGCCTCTTTATGGGCCTGAACAAAACGAGCGTCCATTTTTTGTCCCTTGTGGATAAAGAAAGCGGGGATTGTACCTTATGGCGCGTTCGGGAGGGGAGAAAAACAAAAGGCCGGAATTTCCGGCCTTTTCGGTTAACGCATGCTTACTTTTCCTGAAGTCCGAGTTTTTTCTCCAGATAGTGGATATTGGTTCCACCATGCTGGAAGTGCTCGTCATTCATGATGCGGATCTGCAGATCAACGTTGGTTTTGATACCGTCGATGATCAGTTCCTGCAATGCGTTTTTCATACGGGCGATCGCTACGTCGCGGTTTTCGCCGTAGCAAATCAGCTTACCGATCATTGAGTCATAGTACGGAGGTACAGTGTAGCCTGCGTAAATATGAGACTCCCAGCGCACACCAAAGCCACCCGGCGCGTGGAAACGCGTGATTTTACCCGGGCTTGGCAGGAAGGTGTTCGGGTCTTCGGCGTTGATACGGCATTCTACCGCATGGCCTTTAACCACAACTTCATCCTGCTTGATGGACAGCGGTTGTCCTGCCGCGATACGCAGCTGCTCTTTGATCAGGTCAACGCCGGTGATCATTTCGGTTACCGGGTGTTCAACCTGAATACGGGTGTTCATCTCAATGAAGTAGAACTCGCCGTTTTCGAACAGGAACTCGAAAGTACCTGCCCCGCGATAGCCGATATCAACGCACGCTTTGGCGCAACGCTCGCCGATGTAGCGACGCAGTTCCGGGGTAATACCCGGCGCAGGTGCTTCTTCGACGACTTTCTGGTGACGACGCTGCATGGAGCAGTCACGTTCAGCCAGATAAATCGCGTTACCCTGACCGTCAGCCAGCACCTGAATTTCGATGTGGCGTGGGTTTTCCAGGTACTTCTCCATGTAAACCATGTCGTTGTTGAAAGCCGCTTTCGCTTCCGCTTTGGTCATGGAGATGGATTGTGCCAGTTCGGCATCGCTGCGCACGACGCGCATACCGCGACCGCCGCCGCCGCCGGAGGCTTTGATGATAACCGGGTAGCCGATACGTTTAGCATGCGCGCGGTTAGCGTCCATGTCATCGCCCAGCGGGCCGTCAGAGCCTGGAACGGTCGGTACGCCAGCTTTCTTCATCGCGGTGATCGCGGACACTTTGTCGCCCATCAGGCGGATAGTGTCGGCTTTCGGGCCGATGAAGATAAAACCAGAACGTTCTACCTGTTCAGCGAAGTTGGCGTTCTCAGAGAGGAAGCCATAACCCGGGTGGATTGCCACTGCGCCGGTGATTTCAGCGGCGCTAATGATTGCCGGGATGTTCAGATAGCTTTTTACGGACGCAGCCGGGCCAATACAGACCGTCTCATCCGCCAGCAATACGTGTTTTAAATCGCGATCCGCGCTTGAATGCACGGCGACAGTCTTGATGCCCAGTTCTTTACAGGCACGAAGAATACGCAAGGCAATCTCGCCGCGGTTAGCGATGACAATTTTATCCAACATGTTCGCCTCGTTATTCGATGACGACCAGCGGCTCGTCAAATTCTACCGGTTGACCACTTTCTACCAGAATCGCTTTCACTACGCCGGATTTGTCGGCTTCGATCTGGTTCATCATTTTCATGGCTTCAACGATGCACAGGGTATCGCCCGCATTCACTTTCTGGCCGATTTCGATGAACGCTTTAGCATCCGGGCTCGGGGTGCGGTAGAACGTACCAACCATTGGGGAGCGTACGATGTGACCACTGATTTCCGCTGCTGCCGGCGCTTCCATACTTGGAGTGGCAGTTTGTGCGACAGCGTTAGACAGAGCTGGCTGCTGCATCACTGGTGCAGCATAAGCCTGTTGCATCATTGGAAAACTTGCAGCTGGCGCTGCACGGCTGATGCGTACAGACTCTTCGCCTTCAGAAATTTCCAGTTCGGAGATGCCTGATTCTTCAACCAGCTCGATCAGTTTTTTAATCTTACGAATATCCATGAGTGGGTTCCGTACTCTTTGTTTAGTGAGATTGTGACAGGCGTTTTACCGCCGTCTGTATAGCATTTTTATAACAGTGAGTGACAAGATGCCACGCATCTCAGGCGTTGCACTGCGTGCTGCGGCCATTATATGAGATTGCCAGACTTGTTAGTCATTGTGCGGCTATCTTCTGCCATTTTCGGGTAAAAGACAAAATATACCTTCAATATGCGATTGTCACCCTTTCTGCGCTGTAAAAACGCTACCGGGGAGAGCAAAGGCGCACATTATAACTATTTCGTAGCAATTGGCAGCTAAATACTGGTCTTATCAGGGAAGATAATCAACCGCTGGCATGTAAAGAACATGGGTTCGTCTGTGTTTTGCAACGTACTGCACATATCGTGTAACTACCGCCACCACTGGCGAAACTTCTTGTAGCGGCAGGCTAACAGCACCGCTGCAAGTGCGGCATAAATAATCGGTTGCGGAGAGATAATTTTTACCGACCACAAATAATGTATGGGTGCCAGGATCGCCACAAGATAGACGAAGTTGTGCAGATACTGCCAATATTTACCCAGTTTTCGCTGGGCTGCCTGTGTAGAGGTCAAGGCGAGGGCGAATAAAATGACCCAGCTGAAAATACCCAACATCAAATAAGGTCGAGTAGTAAGTTCCCGCCCCAGCAATGCCAGGTTATTAATGCCTAATTCCAGTAGCGCATAGCTGGTTAAATGTAACGTCGCCCAGGCGAAACACCATAGCCCTAACAGGCGACGAGTGCGTATCAATAATGGCTGTTTAGCGTAGCGCGCCAACGGCGCCACCAGCAAGGTAGCCAGTAGGAATTTCAGAGCTGTCCGACCGGTAAAGTGCTGAATGTCTTTGACCGGATCGGCGCTCAGTCCCCCATGATTTACCGCCCAAAATAGCCAGAGAAACGGTAAAAGTCCGGTAAGATGCAGGCAAACTTTCAGCCAGGTAATCTGTTTTGCAGTCAGGCGCACTTAAAAATTCTCCCGCAGATCGAGACCTCGGTACAGGGAAGCGACTTCCTTTGCATAGCCGTTAAACAGCAACGTGGGCTGGCGCTGTACATCCAGTATGCCGCCCGCGCCGATGAAGCGTTCAGTCGCTTGTGACCAGCGGGGATGATCGACATGAGGATTCACATTGGCATAAAAACCGTATTCATCGGACGCAGCCATATTCCAGGTGGTTGGCGGGCGTTCACGCGTCAGTTTAATACTGACGATCGACTTAATGCCTTTAAACCCGTATTTCCATGGCACCGTTAAGCGAATAGGGGCACCATTTTGTGGTGGAAGTGCCTTGCCATACACGCCCACTGTAAGCAACGTGAGCGGGTGCATGGCCTCATCCAGACGTAGCCCTTCAACATAAGGATATTTTAACCCACCGCCAATAAAGCGATCTTTCTGTCCCGGCATCTCTTCAGGGGCATAACGTGTTTCGAACGCGACATATTTTGCATTGCTGGTGGGTTCAACCAGCGCTAACAGTTTATGTAAAGGAAAACCAATCCACGGTACGACCATCGACCAGGCTTCAACACAGCGCATTCGATATATACGCTCTTCCAGTGGGAAGCGGGTGGTTAAGGCATCATGATCGAGCGTCAACGGTTTAGCGACTTCACCGCTGATTTTCAGCGTCCAGGGATCGGTTTTCAGACTGCCGGCATTGGCTGCAGGATCGGCTTTGTCGAGGCCGAATTCGTAGAAGTTGTTATAGCCAGAAACCTTATCTTCTGGTGTTAAAGGAAGTGTATTTTGCCAGGCTGCCGGTTTGGTGAAATCAAGGGGTTTACCGGCAGGCGCGGGCGGACGGTCATTGCCTTTAAACCAGCTCAGAAGATCGGCCTCGGCAGAAAAGGGCAAAGACAAAGCGGCGGCGCTGATACCCAGCGCTTTCAGCACCTGGCGGCGCTGCATAAAAAAAGCCGACTCGGCTGTTACATCGGCTTCAGTGAATGGACGTATTTTCTTCATAACGGACTCCCGACATACGCGCAAAGGCTCATACTGGCGCGTAGTTACTATGGCAGGGAGTCCGTCAATGTGCAGAGAAATTTAGTTAATTAAATGTAAATTTGTATCTGCAAATTGTTTTATTTCACTTTCACCAGCGTACGGCCCTGCACCTGGTTATTGATGATGGCATCGGCGAACTTCGGCGCATCGGCAAGCGTGATTTCTGTCGCTGCCTGGGTAAAGAACGACTCTGGCAGGTCGTTAACCAGACGTTGCCAGGCCTGTGCACGACGATCCGGAGGCGTCATCACGGAGTCGACGCCCTGTAAGCGCACGTTGCGCAGAATAAACGGCATCACCGTGGTGGGTAGCGCAAAACCGCCAGCCAGGCCACAGGCGGCAACACAACCGCCATAGTTCATCTGCGCCAGTACTTTTGCCAGCACTTTGTCGCCAACGGTATCAATGGCACCCGCCCACAGTTGCTTTTCCAGCGGACGAGATTCAGCAAACTCATCACGACCCAGAATGCGGTTGGCTCCCAGGCTTTTCAGGTAGTCGTGGGTGCTTTCGCGGCCCGATACTGCCGCAACCTGGTAACCCAGTTTGTGCAGCAGCGCAACGGCAGTACTGCCTACGCCACCGCTGGCACCAGTGACGACGATTTCGCCGTCTTCCGGGCGGATACCGGCATCTTCAAGCGCCATGACGCACAGCATGGCAGTAAAACCGGCGGTACCGATGACCATGGCTTTGCGACCGTCCAGTCCTTTTGGCAGCGCAACCAGCCAATCGCCTTTCACACGAGCGCGTTCGGCCAGTCCCCCCCAATGATTCTCACCCACGCCCCATCCGGTTAGTAAGACTTCCTGACCTGCATGAAAACGAGGATCTTCACTTGTGCGTACGGTACCGGCGAAATCGATACCAGGAATCATCGGAAAATTGCGGATAATTTTACCCTTACCGGTGATGGCGAGGGCATCTTTATAGTTCAGGCTCGACCAGTGAACATCCACCGTCACATCGCCTTCAGGTAGCTGATTTTCGTCGAGGGGTTGAACGGATGCGAGGGTTTTTCCGTCCTGCTGTTCTAAGATCAAAGCCTGCATAACCTGTCCTCAATTCATATAGTGGATTGGAAAATTATCTGTGAAGACTATACTCGCTAATTAAAACATGATGCCGATTCTGCGCAATAAATTGCCAGATATACCTGATTTGGTAGTATGCCCACATTATTTGTGTAAATTGACGGATTTCGCGTTCAGTTTTGCATTTTCGTGTCGCTTTTTCACTTTCACACCTGATTCATCACTGTCGGAGTTAACACAAGGATGCGATTAACGACGAAATTTTCAGCCTTTGTCACGCTGCTTACCGGGTTAACGATTTTCGTGACGCTGATAGGTTGCTCGCTGAGTTTCTATAACGCTATTCAATATAAGTTCACCACCCGCGTCCATGCCGTCGCGACGGCGATCGATACCCATCTGGTCACCAGAGATGTCGTGTCCTTAACGCCGCAAATTGATGAACTGATGATTTCGGTTGATATCGTCCGTATTGAATTGCTTCAGGATGACCGCGTTGTTTATAGCCATTCCCGAACCAGTAGCTACCGCCCGGCGGGGACGAATAACCTTTATCGCAATCTCACCGTGCCATTGGTCAAGCATCCGGGGATGTCGCTGCGCATGGTTTACCAGGATCCGATGGGCAACTATTTCCATTCGTTGATGACTACGGCACCGCTCACGCTATCGATAGGCTTTATTATCCTGATGCTGTTTTTGTCGGTGCGCTGGCTTCAACGTCAACTTTCCGGACAGGAATTACTGGAGATTCGTTCAACGCGGATCCTCAACGGTGAACGCGGGCCAAACGTGCGGGGAACGGTCTATGAGTGGCCAGCGCGTACCAGTAGTGCGCTCGACATGCTACTGACCGAAATTCAAAATGCTCGTGAGCAGCGCAGCAGGCTGGATACGCTAATTCGCTCCTATGTCGCGCAGGATACAAAAACGGGGCTGAGCAACCGCTTGTTCTTTGATAACCAACTGGCGACGCTGCTGGAAGATCAGGAAAAAGTCGGCTCGCATGGTGTGGTGATGATGGTTCGTTTGCCGGACTTTACGCTGCTACGCGAGAGCTGGGGCATTACCCAGGCGGAAGAACAAATTTCAACGCTTATCAATTTGTTGTCTACTTTTATGATGCGCTATCCGGGCGCACTGTTAGCGCGTTACCACCGAAGCGATTTTGCCATCCTGCTGCCACACCGCACGTTAAAAGAAGCGGAAAGTATCGCGGGGCAACTCTTAAAGGCGGTGGATGCACTTCCGGCTAACAAAATGATCGATCGTGCCGATATGGTTCATATTGGCATTTGTGTCTGTCGCAGCGGTCAGTCGACTGAACAAGTTATGGATCACGCTGAAGCCGCCACCCGGAATTCAGTATTACAAGGCGGGAACAGTTGGTCGGTGTATGACGACTCTCTGCCGGAAAAAGGCCGGGGCAATGTGCGCTGGCGAACGCTGATTGAACAGATGCTCAGTCGGGGCGGACCGCGAATTTATCAAAAACCTGCCGTAACGCGTGAAGGGCGGGTGCACCATCGCGAGCTGATGTGCCGTATTTTCGATGGCAGCGAAGAGGTTATTTCGGCGGAATATATGCCGATGGTGCTGCAATTTGGTCTGGCGGAAGAGTATGACCGTCTGCAAATCAGCCGTTTGATCCTGTTGTTGGGGTACTGGCCGCAGGAAAGCCTGGCGATGCAGACGACGGTTGAATCGCTCATTCGCCCACGTTTTCAGCGTTGGCTGCGAGATACGCTGATGCAGTGCGAAAAATCGCTACGTAAACGCATAATTATTGAACTTGCTGAGGCGGATGTTTGTCAACACATCAGCCGGTTACAACCGGTTATCCGATTGATGGATGCGCTTGGCGTACGTATTGCCGTTACGCAGGCCGGTTTAACGTTGGTGAGTACCAGTTGGATCAAAGAGCTGAATGTCGAATTGTTGAAGCTTCATCCCAGTCTGGTGAGAAACATTGATAAGCGAACGGAAAATCAGCTGCTGGTTCAAAGCCTGGTAGAGACGTGTACCGGAACGCCAACGCAGGTTTATGCCACGGGCGTTCGTTCGCGCAGCGAGTGGCATACCCTGACAGAACGTGGAGTCGCGGGTGGGCAGGGTGATTTTTTTGCCGCATCACAGCCACTTGACACAAACGTGAAAAAATATTCGCAAAGATACTCGGTTTAACCTGCCGTTTAATTTGTTTTCACGTAGAATAACGCGCGCTGTGCCTTCTGGGGGTGTGCTTGTCTGCTCGCCAGGTTGTAACAGCAAACATGCAGGTGAATGACCTTTGACAGGTTGCAAACAAAAGCGAGGACTGCTGCTGAGTTTTTCAGCCCTGATGGACTCAGGCCGGTTTTGTAACAAAGGAAACGAACTGCACTAATTTTCACCGTAGCAGATGATTTTTGCGCCTTGTCGCTGCTGCGTGTGGTTGGTAAAGTAAGCGGATTTTGTTTTCCGCCCCAGCTTTCAGGATTATCCCTTAGTATGTTGAAAAAATTTCGTGGCATGTTTTCCAATGACCTGTCCATTGACCTGGGTACCGCGAATACCCTTATTTATGTAAAAGGACAAGGCATCGTATTGAATGAGCCTTCCGTTGTGGCCATTCGTCAGGATCGTGCCGGTTCGCCGAAAAGCGTGGCTGCAGTAGGTCATGATGCGAAGCAGATGCTGGGTCGTACGCCGGGCAATATCGCTGCAATTCGCCCAATGAAAGATGGCGTTATCGCTGACTTCTTCGTGACTGAAAAAATGCTCCAGCACTTTATTAAACAAGTGCACAGCAATAGCTTCATGCGCCCAAGCCCGCGCGTACTGGTGTGTGTACCGGTTGGAGCAACTCAGGTTGAACGCCGTGCCATCCGTGAATCCGCTCAGGGTGCAGGCGCACGTGAAGTGTTCCTGATCGAAGAGCCGATGGCGGCAGCGATCGGTGCGGGCCTGCCAGTTTCTGAAGCAACCGGCTCAATGGTTGTCGATATCGGTGGTGGTACCACAGAAGTCGCCGTTATCTCTCTGAACGGCGTAGTTTACTCCTCCTCCGTGCGTATTGGTGGTGACCGCTTCGACGAAGCCATCATTAATTATGTTCGCCGTAACTACGGCTCTCTGATCGGTGAAGCTACCGCGGAACGTATTAAGCACGAAATCGGTTCTGCTTATCCTGGCGACGAAGTACGCGAGATCGAAGTTCGCGGTCGTAACCTGGCAGAAGGTGTTCCACGTGGCTTTACCCTGAACTCTAACGAGATCCTTGAAGCGTTGCAGGAACCCCTGACCGGTATCGTAAGCGCGGTGATGGTTGCACTGGAACAGTGTCCGCCAGAACTGGCGTCTGACATCTCAGAACGCGGTATGGTCCTGACCGGCGGCGGTGCGCTGCTGCGTAACCTTGACCGTCTGTTAATGGAAGAGACCGGTATTCCAGTTGTTGTTGCCGAAGATCCGCTGACCTGTGTGGCTCGCGGTGGCGGTAAAGCACTGGAAATGATCGATATGCACGGCGGCGACTTGTTCAGCGAAGAGTAATCGGATGCAGGAAGGGTAGCCCTGGGTTGCTCTTCCGCTCTGATGCGAGAATACGCATAGACTATGAAGCCAATTTTTAGCCGTGGCCCGTCGCTACAGATTCGCCTTATTCTGGCGGTGCTGGTGGCGATCGGCGTTATTATTGCCGACAGCCGCCTGGGTACGTTTAGTCAAATCCGAACGTACATGGATACCGCCGTCAGTCCTTTCTACTTTATCTCTAATGGTCCCCGTGAATTACTCGACGGCGTGTCGCAAACGCTGGCTTCTCGTGACCAACTCGAACTTGAAAACCGGGCGTTGCGTCAGGAACTGCTGCTGAAAAACAGTGAACTGCTGATGCTGGGGCAATATAAACAGGAGAACGCGCGTTTGCGTGAGCTGCTGGGATCGCCGCTGCGCCAGGACGAACAAAAAATGGTGACGCAGGTCATCTCAACGGTTAACGATCCTTACAGCGATCAGGTGGTGATCGACAAAGGGAGTGTTAACGGCGTTTATGAAGGTCAGCCGGTCATCAGCGATAAAGGCGTAGTGGGCCAGGTCGTTGCGGTGGCTAAACTGACCAGCCGCGTACTGCTGATTTGTGACGCGACGCATGCGCTGCCAATCCAGGTATTGCGTAACGATATTCGCGTGATCGCTGCCGGTAACGGTTGCACGGACGATCTTCAGCTTGAACACCTGCCGGCTAATACTGACATTCGCGTTGGCGATGTGCTGGTGACCTCCGGTCTGGGTGGGCGTTTCCCTGAAGGCTATCCAGTCGGTGTCGTTTCCTCTGTGAAGCTGGATACCCAGCGCGCATACACCGTGATTCAGGCGCGCCCGACGGCGGGTTTACAGCGTCTGCGCTATCTGCTGCTGTTGTGGGGAGCCGATCGTAATGGTGCTAACCCGATGACGCCAGAAGAAGTGCACCGTGTAGCTAATGAACGTCTGATGCAAATGATGCCGCAAGTCCTGCCGGCACCGGATGCCATGGGGCCTCCTGCGCCAGTTCCTGCTCCGGCGACAGGTGTAACGCCGGTTCCTGCAACAACCACGCCGTCACAACCTGCTCCGCGTAAGCCGGGAGGGCAGTAAGTGGCAAGCATCCGTCACCAGGGACGTTGGGTCATTTGGCTCTCGTTCCTAATTGCATTTCTGCTGCAAGTCATGCCCTGGCCGGACGAGATCCTCGTTTTCCGGCCGAACTGGGTGCTGCTCATTCTGCTGTACTGGATCCTGGCGCTGCCGCATCGCGTAAATGTGGGCACAGGATTTATCGTGGGTGCCATACTGGATCTCATTAGCGGCTCTACGCTTGGTGTGCGGGCATTGTCGATGAGTATCATTGCTTATCTGGTCGCACTGAAATTTCAGCTCTTCCGTAACCTCGCGCTCTGGCAGCAGGCGCTGGTAGTTATGTTGTTGTCACTGGTCGTGGATATTATTGTTTTCTGGGCCGAGTTTTTAGTGATCAACGTCTCTTTCAGACCTGAAGTGTTCTGGAGTAGTGTAGTAAATGGTGTGCTTTGGCCATGGCTATTCTTACTGATGCGTAAAGTCCGCCAGCAGTTTGCGGTGCAATAAAGGTTGATATGAATACTCTGTATCTTGCTTCAGGTTCTCCACGTCGTCAGGAGTTGCTCGCTCAGCTTGGTGTTACGTTTGAACGGCTGGTTCCTGGAATTGAAGAACAGCGGCACCCGCAGGAAAGCGCTCAGCAGTATGTTGTTCGTCTGGCGCGTGAAAAAGCGCAGGCAGGCGTAGCAATGGCTGTGCGCGATTTACCTGTGCTGGGGGCGGATACCATTGTTATCCTTAATGACGAAGTGCTGGAAAAACCGCATGATGCCGACCATGCAGCAGCGATGCTGCACAAACTGTCAGGCAAAACGCATCAGGTCATGACGGCTGTCGCATTAGCCGATCGCCAGCACAACCTGGACTGTCTGGTGGTGACGGAAGTGACATTCAGAACACTAACAGATGAGGACATCGCCGGTTATGTTGCCAGCGGTGAGCCTATGGATAAAGCAGGTGCATACGGTATTCAAGGGTTGGGTGGCTGTTTTGTCAGGAAGATCAATGGCAGCTATCACGCCGTAGTCGGCTTACCGCTGGTAGAAACGTATGAGTTGCTGAGCAATTTTAACGCACTGCGTGAGAAAAGGGATAAACATGACGGCTGAATTGTTGGTAAACGTAACGCCATCGGAAACGCGGGTGGCGTACATTGATGGCGGTATTCTGCAGGAAATTCATATTGAACGTGAGGCGCGACGCGGAATCGTAGGCAATATCTACAAAGGTCGTGTAAGTCGTGTACTTCCGGGTATGCAGGCGGCTTTTGTAGATATTGGGCTGGATAAAGCCGCATTTCTCCACGCATCAGACATCATGCCGCATACCGAATGCGTAGCGGGTGAAGAACAAAAACAGTTCACTGTACGCGATATCTCCGAACTTGTGCGTCAGGGGCAAGACCTGATGGTACAGGTGGTGAAAGATCCTCTGGGCACGAAGGGCGCACGCCTGACAACGGACATCACGCTACCTTCCCGTTATCTCGTCTTTATGCCGGGGGCGTCGCACGTGGGGGTTTCTCAGCGAATCGAGAGCGAAACCGAACGCGAACGCCTGAAAAAGGTGGTGGCGGATTACTGCGACGAACAGGGCGGATTCATCATTCGTACGGCGGCTGAAGGCGTTTGTGAAGAGGATCTGGCTTCGGATGCTGCCTACCTGAAGCGTGTCTGGACGAAGGTCATGGAGCGTAAGAAGCGGCCACAAACGCGCTACCAGATGTATGGTGAATTGGCACTGGCACAGCGCGTTCTGCGTGATTTTGCTGATGCTCAGTTAGACCGAATTCGCGTTGATTCCCGTCTGACTTATGAAGCGTTGCTGGAATTTACGGCGGAATACATCCCGGAGATGACCAGCAAACTGGAACATTACAGCGGACGCCAACCGATTTTCGATCTCTTCGACGTTGAGAATGAAATCCAACGTGCGCTGGAGCGTAAGGTTGAGCTGAAATCCGGCGGCTATCTGATCATCGACCAAACCGAAGCGATGACTACCGTCGACATCAACACCGGCGCATTTGTTGGGCATCGTAATCTCGACGACACTATCTTTAATACTAATATTGAAGCAACGCAGGCTATCGCACGTCAGCTGCGTCTGCGTAATCTGGGCGGCATAATCATTATCGATTTTATCGACATGAATAATGAAGATCACCGCCGCCGGGTGCTGCACTCTCTGGAGCAGGCGCTGAGCAAGGATCGCGTAAAAACCAGCATTAACGGTTTTTCACAACTAGGTCTGGTAGAGATGACACGTAAGCGCACGCGTGAAAGCGTGGAGCATGTGCTGTGTAACGAGTGCCCAACCTGCCACGGACGTGGCACGGTGAAAACGGTCGAAACCGTATGTTATGAAATCATGCGTGAAATCGTCCGCGTGCACCATGCTTACGACTCCGATCGTTTCCTGGTGTATGCGTCTCCGGCAGTGGCTGAAACCCTGAAAGGGGAAGAGTCGCATGCGCTGGCGGAAGTGGAAATCTTTGTCGGCAAACAGGTCAAAGTACAAGTCGAACCGCTCTATAACCAGGAGCAGTTTGACGTGGTAATGATGTAAATCGTGTAGTGGCACCCGCGCATGTAGGCCGGATAAGGCACAAACGCCGCTATCCGGCAATATTCACTCAAGGGGTGTGAGTCACATTTTTTGGCAGACAAGGAGAGGCGCGTGAGGCGATTGCCGGGGATTTTACTGCTCACTGGAGCCGCATTCGTTGTCATCGCAGCGCTGCTGGTCAGTGGGCTGCGCCTTGCTCTACCGCATCTCGATAGCTGGCGTCCGACCATTCTGGGCAAGATCGAATCTGCCACCGGTATGCCCGTTTCCGCCAGCCAGCTTTCTGCTAACTGGCAAAATTTTGGCCCTACGCTCGAAGCTCGCGATATTCATGCACAGCTGAAAGACGGTGGCGAATTCTCGGTAAAGCGTGTCACGCTGGCGCTGGATGTCTGGCAAAGTTTGCTGCACATGCGCTGGCAGTTTCGCGATCTCACCTTCTGGCAACTGCAGTTGCGCACCAATACACCGATCCAGCGCAGCGATAGCGGCGACGGGATTGAAACCAGCCACATCAGCGATCTGTTCCTGCGCCAGTTTGATCATTTTGATCTTCGCGACAGCCAGGTTAGTTTTTTGACCCTGTCAGGCCAGCGTGCGGAACTGGCGATCCCTCAGCTAACCTGGTTGAACGGTAAAAACCGGCATCGTGCTGAAGGCCAGGTCAGCCTCTCCAGCCTGACCGGGCAGCACGGTGTTATGCAGGTGCGTATGGATCTGCGTGATGATGACGGCCTGCTGAATAATGGTCGAGTCTGGCTGCAGGCTGACGACATCGACGTTAAGCCGTGGTTGGGAAAATGGATGCAGGATAATGTTGCGCTGCAAACTGCGCGCTTTAGCCTGGAAGGCTGGATGACGCTCAACAAAGGCGGAATCTCTGGTGGCGATGTCTGGTTGAAAAAGGGCGGCGCAAGCTGGAAGGGAGAGAGCAACATCCACACGCTGTCCGTCGATAACCTGACTGCGCATATCAGCCGTGAGCACTCCGGTTGGTTGTTTGCTATCCCGGATACGCGCATCACGATGGATGACAAACCCTGGCCGAGTGGGGCATTAACGCTGGCCTGGTTCCCCGGGCAGGAAGTGGGGGGCGCCAATAATAAGCGCAGCGACGAATTACGTATTCGCGCCAGTAACCTGGAGCTAGCCGGGTTAGAGGGGCTACGCCCGATGGCCGCTAAGTTATCTCCGGCATTGGGTGATATCTGGCGGGCCACGCAACCGAGCGGCAAGATAAACGTGTTGGCGTTGGATATCCCGTTACAGGCGACCGAAAAAACCCGTTTCCAGTCCTCGTGGACCGATCTGGCCTGGAAACAGTGGAAGCTGCTGCCGGGGGCAGAACATTTCTCCGGTACATTGTCTGGCAGCGTGGAAAATGGCGCATTAACGGCCTCCATGAAGCAGGCAAAAATGCCGTATGAAACCGTCTTTCGTGCCCCGCTGGAGATAGAAGATGGCGTGGCAACGCTCAGTTGGCTGAAGAATGAAAATGGCTTTCAGCTAGACGGGCGCAATATTGACGTTAAAGCGAAAGCGGTACATGCGCGCGGCGGTTTTCGTTATCTGCAACCAACCGGTGATGAACCGTGGCTGGGGATTCTGGCGGGGATTAGCACTCACGATGGCTCCCAGGCCTGGCGCTATTTCCCGGAAAATCTGATGGGAAAAGAGCTGGTTGATTATCTCAGTGGGGCAATTCAGGGCGGTGAGGCGGATAACGCAACACTGGTTTATGGCGGTAACCCACATCTGTTCCCGTATTTGCATAACGAAGGTCAGTTCCAGGTGCTGGTGCCGCTGCGTAATGCAAAATTTGCCTTCCAGCCGGACTGGCCCGCACTGACTGACCTCAATATTGAACTGAACTTCATTAACGATGGCCTGTGGATGAAGACGGATAGCGTCAATTTAGGGGGGGTAAAAGCCACTAACCTGACGGCAAATATCCCTGACTACGCAAAAGAAAAACTGCTGATTGATGCCGACATCAACGGGCCGGGCAAAGCGGTTGGGCCTTATTTCGACGAAACACCGCTGAAAGAGTCGCTTGGTGCCACGCTTGAACAGCTGCAAATTGACGGTGATGTGAGTGCTCGCTTACATCTTGATATCCCGTTAGATGGTTCGCTGGTTACGGCCAAAGGCGACGTGAACCTGCGTAATAACAGTCTGTTTATCAAGCCGCTTGATAGCACGCTGAAGAATTTGAACGGTAAATTCAGCTTTATCAACGGCGATCTCAAGAGTGAGCCGATGACGGCGAACTGGTTTAATCAGCCGCTGAACGTCGACTTTTCCACTACCGAGGGTGCAAAAGCTTACCAGGTTGCTGTGAATCTGAACGGTGACTGGCAGCCAACTCGCATGGGGATACTCCCCGCACAGGTGAATGATGCCTTAAGCGGCAGTATGGCGTGGAACGGTAAGGTTGGCATTGACCTGCCATATCATGCCGGAGCGACCTACAACATTGAGCTGAAAGGCGACCTGAAAAATGTAAGCAGTCACTTACCTGCTCCGTTAAACAAAGTCGCCGGTGAGTCGCTACCGGTTAATGTTAAGGCAGATGGTAACCTGCGCAGCTTCGATCTGACCGGTAACGCCGGAAGCAAGAACCACTTTAATAGCCACTGGTTGCTGAATCAGAAACTGACGCTTGACCGCGCAATCTGGACTTCGGAAAGCCGTACCGTGCCAGCGCTTCCTGACCAGCAGGGTATCGAACTTAATCTTCCTCCCATGGACGGTGCGCAATGGCTGGCATTGTTCCAGAAAGGCGCGGCAGATAACGTCGGAAGTAATGCGAACTTCCCGCAGCGTATTGCGGTGCGCACGCCTTCTTTATCCCTGGGCGGCCAGCAGTGGAATAACCTGAGCATTGTGTCTGAACCTGGGCTTAATGGTACCAGCGTACGGGCACAGGGGCGTGAGATTAACGCCACATTGGCTATGCGCAATAATGCTCCGTGGCTTGCCAATATCAAGTATCTGTATTACAACCCGAACGCTGCAACGTCATCGCCAAATACAACGCCAGCCTCGCTGTTCTCTGCTATCAGTAACGTCAGTTTCCGTGGCTGGCCGGATGCGCAGATACGCTGCGAAGAGTGCTGGATGTGGGGGCAAAAGTATGGGCGCATTGATGCCGATGTCGCGATAAAAGGTGACACATTAACGTTGAGCAATGGTCTGTTGGATACCGGGTTTGCCCGGCTGACCGCCGATGGCGAATGGGTCAATGTGCCGGGCAAGGAGCGTACGTCACTGAAAGGAAAGCTGAATGGCAACAAGATTGATTCAGCCGCGGGTTTCTTTGGCGTATCTACCCCGATTCGTAACTCTTCCTTTAACGTCGAGTACGATCTGCACTGGCGTAATCCGCCCTGGGATCCGGATGAAGCTTCACTGAATGGGATTTTGCGCACCCGTTTGGGCAAAGGTGAATTGACTGAACTTAGCACCGGACATGCGGGACAACTGTTACGTCTGCTGAGCTTTGATGCGCTATTGCGTAAACTGCGTTTTGATTTTAGCGATACGTTCAGCGAAGGTTTTTACTTTGACTCTATCCGCAGTACGGCGTGGATCAAAGACGGTGTGATGCACACTGATGATACGCTGGTGGATGGCCTGGAAGCTGACATCGCCATGAAAGGTTCGGTGAATCTGGTGCGTCGCGAACTGGATATGGAAGCCGTTGTCGCACCTGAAATTTCTGCCACCGTTGGGGTGGCCGCGGCGTTTGCCGTCAACCCAATTGTCGGCGCGGCGGTATTTGCCGCCAGTAAAGTTTTGGGACCGCTGTGGAGCAAAGTTTCAATTCTGCGCTATCGCATTACCGGTCCGGTCGATAAGCCACAGATCAACGAAGTTCTGCGCCAGCCGCGCAAAGAAAGCCAGCAATGATTTGACGGGGGCGAGTAATTGCCCCAATCTCAACATAGAACTTCTACCGCAGTCCGTAGGCCGGATAAGGCGTTTACGCCGCCATCCGGGCATTGAAGCGCCTGATGGCGACGCTGGCGCGTCTTATCAGGCCTACAACAGTAACTAATGAGTAGCAAAACGATGAGTCTGAACCTGGTAAGTGAACAATTGCTAGCGGCGAATGGCCTGAAACATCAGGATCTGTTTGCCATCCTGGGCCAACTGGCCGAACGCCGTCTTGATTACGGCGATCTCTATTTTCAGTCGAGCTATCACGAATCCTGGGTTTTAGAAGACCGCATCATTAAAGATGGTTCTTACAATATCGATCAGGGCGTTGGCGTGCGCGCCATCAGCGGCGAAAAAACCGGGTTTGCCTATGCAGACCAGATTAGCCTGCTGGCGCTGGAGCAAAGTGCTCATGCCGCGCGTACTATCGTGCGCGACAGCGGTGATGGCAAAGTAAAAACGCTGGGGGCGGTAGAGCATCAGGCGCTTTATACCTCAGTAGATCCCCTGCAGAGCATGAGCCGCGAAGAGAAGCTGGATATTCTGCGCCGCGTAGACAGCGTGGCGCGTGCCGCCGACAAGCGTGTGCAGGAAGTGACGGCGAGCCTGACCGGTGTGTATGAACTGATTCTGGTGGCGGCGACCGACGGTACGCTGGCCGCTGACGTCCGTCCTCTGGTGCGTTTGTCCGTAAGCGTACAGGTTGAAGAGGATGGCAAACGCGAGCGTGGCGCCAGCGGTGGCGGCGGTCGTTTTGGCTATGACTATTTCCTTGGCGACCTTGATGGCGAAGTTCGTGCTGACGCATGGGCGAAAGAGGCCGTACGCATGGCGCTGGTCAATCTCTCTGCGGTAGCCGCGCCTGCCGGTACGCTGCCGGTGGTACTCGGCGCTGGCTGGCCGGGCGTTCTGCTGCATGAAGCGGTCGGTCATGGTCTGGAAGGTGACTTTAACCGCCGTGGCACGTCGGTATTCAGCGGTCACATGGGTGAGCTGGTGGCGTCAGAATTGTGTACCGTCGTTGATGATGGCACGATGGCTGATCGTCGTGGTTCAGTAGCCATTGATGACGAAGGAACGCCGGGTCAGTACAACGTGCTGATCGAAAACGGCATTCTGAAAGGCTATATGCAGGACAAACTCAATGCGCGCCTGATGGGCGTGGCGCCAACGGGTAACGGTCGTCGTGAATCTTACGCGCATCTGCCCATGCCGCGTATGACCAACACCTATATGCTGCCGGGCAAATCCACGCCGCAGGAAATCATCGAATCCGTTGAATACGGTATTTATGCGCCTAATTTCGGCGGTGGCCAGGTGGATATCACCTCCGGGAAATTCGTCTTCTCTACCTCCGAAGCGTATCTGATTGAAAACGGTAAAGTGACCAAACCGGTGAAAGGCGCGACGCTGATAGGCTCCGGTATCGAAGCAATGCAGCAGATTTCGATGGTGGGTAACGACCTGAAACTGGATAACGGCGTGGGTGTTTGCGGTAAAGAAGGACAGAGTCTGCCGGTTGGCGTGGGCCAGCCGACGCTGAAGGTGGATAACCTGACCGTAGGTGGCACCGCGTAACATCATGATTCAGGCCCGATAAGCACCAGTGCTATCGGGCATCTTGCCAGATGCGGCGTCAACGCCTTATCCGGCCTGGACTCTTTTTATTTCTCTTTTCCCCGACCGTACATTCCCTGAAACAGCTGCGCCACATCGACGAAATAGTCTGTCAGATAGTTAATCACCACCTGCACCTTGAGCGGCAGCTTATCCTTTTCGGTATACAACGCATACACCGGACGCGGATCCGACTGGTAGCGGGGGAGCAGGATCTCCACTTCGCCACGATTGATCTCATTGATCACCCACATCAGCGGTACATAGGCAATGCCCGCGCCTGCGGCCAGCCAGCGTACCAGCGTCATCGGATCGTTAGTTACGAAACGTCCCTCTGGGATCAGGCGGGTAGAGATGCCCTCCGGGGCGATAAGCTCGAATTCATTATCCGGACGCACGCTGTATTCCAGCCACGAGTGGTTGCTGAGATCGGCGGGTTTCTCCGGGACGCCAAACTGGGCGAGATAACTTTTTGCCGCGCAGACCACCATCGGCATAGCCCCCAGACGACGTGAAAACAGGCTGGAGTCCTGCAGGGCACCCACGCGGATAACCACGTCCAGACCGTCGGCAATCAGGTCGGGTGCCGGTATTCCCGTCACCAGATTTACCGTCAGCCCAGGATACTCTTTGAGCATTTTTGCGGTCAGTCCGGCGAGGACATTTTGTGCCATGGTTGAAGAACAACCAATGCGCAGCGTGCCGATGGGCGTGTTGTTAAAAGCATACAGTTGCTCGTGAACATCCTGCGCTTCGTGCAGCATCCGGCGGCAGCCCTGATAATAAATTTTACCGGCTTCAGTTAGCCCAATACTACGCGTGCTGCGGTTTAGCAGCTTGACCTGTAGCTCATCTTCCAGTTTTGAGACCGTCTGGCTTATCGATGAAACGCTCATTTGTAGCTGTCTTGCGGCGGCGGTGAAGGAGCCCAGTTCGACAACTTTGGCGAACACCGACATACGTTTTAATCGTTCCATTGTTCACTCTGGCTTAAAAGTGATTTAGATCACATAATATAGATAACAGCATAACAGTTACGTTAATATATTATTATTCAAATAACGGCTATGTCGCTCTCGCCTGGCTCATCCTTGCCCTTCTCTGCGGTGACATACGCTAGAAAATCTATCATCTGCACTCTCTTACGTTACCAAGGTCAACATGAGTCTGTTTCCCGTTATCGTGGTGTTTGGTCTGTCCTTCCCACCGATTTTTTTCGAATTACTTTTGTCACTGGCGATTTTCTGGCTGGTGCGCCGGGTGCTTGTTCCGACTGGCATCTATGATTTTGTCTGGCATCCGGCTCTGTTTAACACTGCGCTGTATTGCTGTCTGTTCTACTTAATAACGCGCCTGTTCGTTTGAGGTTGAAGTGAAAACACTAACAAGAAAACTCTCCCGCACGGCCATTACCGTGATACTGGTCATTCTGGCCTTCATCGCTATTTTCCGCGCATGGGTGTTCTACACCGAGTCGCCGTGGACGCGTGATGCGCGTTTCAGCGCCGATGTCGTCGCGATTGCGCCGGATGTTGCGGGGCTTATTACCAACGTTAACATCCATGATAACCAACTGGTGAAAAGGGATCAGATCCTGTTCACCATCGACCAGCCACGCTATAAGAAAGCCCTTGAGCAGGCCGAAGCTGACGTCGCTTATTATCAGGTTCTGGCGCAGGAAAAACGCCAGGAGGCCGGTCGTCGTAACCGACTGGGCGTGCAGGCTATGTCTCGCGAAGAGATCGACCAGTCCAACAACGTCCTGCAAACCGTATTACACCAGCTTGCGAAAGCACAAGCGACCCGCGACCTGGCAAAATTAGATCTGGAACGTACCGTTATCCGTGCGCCTGCAGACGGATGGGTGACTAACCTGAACGTCTATAGCGGTGAATTTATTACGCGCGGCTCCACGGCGGTGGCACTGGTAAAACAGCACTCATTCTATGTACTGGCGTATATGGAAGAGACCAAACTGGAAGGCGTTCGCCCAGGGTATCGCGCTGAAATCACCCCGCTTGGCAGTAATAATGTGCTGAAAGGCACCGTTGATAGCGTGGCGGCTGGCGTAACGAATGCCAGCAGCACGCGGGACGCAAAGGGTATGGCGACCATTGATTCCAATCTTGAATGGGTGCGTCTGGCGCAGCGCGTGCCGGTGCGAATTCGTCTTGATGAGCAGCAGGGAACCTTGTGGCCTGCCGGGACGACGGCGACCGTCGTCATTACCGGCAAGCAGGATCGCGATGCCAGCCAGGAATCTTTCTTCCGTAAAATGGCGCATCGCCTGCGCGAGTTTGGTTAATCGCGATGGGTATTTTCTCCATTGCCAACCAGCATATCCGCTTTGCGGTAAAACTGGCCTGCGCGATTGTACTGGCGCTGTTCGTTGGCTTTCACTTCCAGCTTGAGACCCCTCGCTGGGCGGTACTGACCGCAGCCATTGTGGCGGCAGGCCCTGCCTTTGCCGCTGGCGGAGAACCTTATTCAGGCGCTATCCGCTATCGCGGCATGTTGCGTATTGTCGGGACATTTATCGGCTGTATTGCCGCACTGATCATTATCATCAGCATGATCCGCGCCCCGCTATTGATGATCCTGGTGTGTTGTATCTGGGCCGGTTTTTGTACCTGGATCTCTTCACTGGTAAAGATCGAAAACTCCTATGCCTGGGGGCTTTCGGGTTACACGGCTCTGATTATCGTCATTACCATTCAGGCGGAGCCTCTGCTGACGCCACAATTTGCGCTTGAACGCTGCAGCGAGATTGTGATGGGGATTGTCTGCGCTATCATCGCCGACCTGCTCTTTTCGCCCCGTTCAGTGAAACAGGAGATAGATGTCGAGTTAGACAGTCTTCTGGTGGCGCAATATCAGCTTATGCAACTGTGTATAAAGCATGGCGATAGCGAAGAGGTGGACAAGGCCTGGGGCGCTTTAGTTCGTCGTACGGCGGCGCTTGAAGGTATGCGCAGCAACCTGAACATGGAATCCTCACGCTGGGTGCGCGCCAATCGTAGACTCAAGGCATTGAATACGCTGTCGCTCACACTCATCACGCAGTCCTGCGAAACCTATCTTATTCAGAATACGCGACCAGAACTGATTACAGATACCTTCCGCGAGTTGTTTGATACGCCGGTTGAAACGGTGCAGGACGTACATAAACAATTGAAGCGGATGCGCCGCGTGATTGTCTGGACCGGTGAGCGTGATACGCCAGTGACGATCTATAGCTGGGCCGGCGCGGCGACGCGCTACCTGCTGTTGAAACGCGGTGTGGTCAGCAATACCAAAATTAGCGCTATTGAAGAAGAGATCCTGCAAGGCGAACCGGTGGTGAAGGTGGAATCCGCCGAACATCACCATGCGCTGGTCAACTTCTGGCGTACTACGCTGTCCTGTGTGCTGGGAACCTTATTCTGGTTGTGGACCGGCTGGACATCAGGTAGCGGCGCGATGGTCATGATAGCAGTCGTCACCTCGCTGGCCATGCGTTTGCCTAACCCCCGCATGGTGGCCATCGACTTTATCTATGGCACGCTGGCAGCATTGCCGCTGGGGGCGCTCTATTTTCTGGTGATTATCCCCAATACCCAGCAAAGCATGTTGTTGCTGTGTCTGAGTCTGGCGGTGCTGGGATTCTTTCTGGGTATTGAGGTGCAGAAGCGGCGTCTGGGCTCAATGGGGGCGCTGGCGAGCACCATTAACATTATCGTGCTTGATAACCCGATGACGTTCCACTTTAGTCAGTTCCTCGACAGTGCACTGGGGCAGATTGTCGGCTGCGTATTGGCGTTTATCGTTATTCTGTTGGTGCGGGATAACTCGCGTGACAGAACAGGTCGTGTGTTGCTTAACCAGTTTGTGTCGGCAGCGGTTTCCGCAATGACCACCAATGTTGTGCGCCGTAAAGAAAACCACCTTCCGGCGTTGTATCAGCAGCTGTTTTTACTGATGAACAAATTCCCCGGTGATCTGGCAAAGTTCCGCCTGGCACTGACGATGATTATTGCTCACCAGCGTTTACGTGATGCGCCTGTACCGGTAAACGACGATTTATCGGCGTTTCATCGCCAGCTTCGCCGTACCGCCGATCAAGTTATTTCTGCAGTCAATGATGACAAACGCCGACGCTACTTTGGTCAGTTGCTGGAGGAGCTTGATATCTACCAGGAAAAATTAACGCTTTGGGAAGCCCCGCCTCAGGTGACGGAGCCAGTGAAACGACTCACGGGAATGTTGCACAAATACCAGCATGCGCTGACCAGCAATTCATAACTCATCTAACCGGAAGAGGATATCTCTTCCGGTTTCAGTTTTACCGCCCCTGTAATGTCATGATAAACGCGTTCATTAATGTGGAGAGCTGTTCGTCGTACCAGTAGGCATAAAGATCGGCTGGAATAGGGTCATTCAACGGTAAGAAACGAACGCCTGGCCAGTGGATCAATCCGCAGGTTTCTGGCAGCAAAGAGAGACCAATTCCTGCGCTAACCAGCGCCAGCGCTGTTTGCGGTTCGTTAACCTGGTGGGTAATCAGAGGATAAAATCCTACCTCAACACAGCGGTCATGTACCTGACGGGCGAAATTGCTTTGATTGAATGAAAGCGAAATGATGGGGCGTTCAGCGAGCATCGCCAGTGAGACGCTTTGGTGTTGGCAGAGAGGATCGTGTTCAGGTACGGCGAGAGCAACCGCTTCGCGGGAAATCAATTGGCTACGAATATTCGTCTCGGATTGGGGCAGTACGTTCCGGCTAATCGCAATATCAATCGTCCGGGCATGCAAGGCTTCAATTTGCTGATGTTGGGAAAGCTCCTGCAAACTCCAGTTTACGTACGGCTGTTGCTTCTTAAAGTCCTTTAGACGTGTCAGCAGCGTTCCCCACAATGCGCTACCGACTATCCCAATGTTGAAATGCTGATGTTCGCTACGGCCAATCTGCCGCACATAATTGAGGGATTGATCGGTGGTACTCAGGATACGATCGACTTCCGTTTTCAATACCTGTCCGGCTCGCGTGAGAACCACTTTACGGCTGGTACGTTCAAATAGCGTCGTTTCAAGGATCTCTTCCAGTTCTTTAATCTGCATACTCAACGGCGGTTGAGAGATGTTTAACCGGGCCGCGGCCCGGCCAAAGTGCAGCTCGTCAGCGAGAACCTGAAAATAACGCAATGTTCGAAGACGAATTCGGCTATTGGCCTGGAGATCAATCATGCTGGTTACGCGTAAGAGAGGGAGAGAAACGGCATCATGCCGTCCTCCCCAAAGCTTGTCAAACCGCAGCGGATGGCGGGCGGGCGAGACGCTCGGCCTGGCTGCAGGTGACAGCGATAACCAGCGTCAGCAGTAACACACAATAGGCGACAGTTGACGTATTCACCGCACCCTGCAGACCAAAGTGGCTGTTTACCATGGAGGAGACGCTGGCAAACAGTAGCGTGCCCACTGTGCCGCACGTCAACAAGGCGGAGATCAAGGTTGGTGAACTGCGACTCACCTGCAGTGAACCATAGCTCATCAGGCCGGAGAATAAACCGGAGTTAAAGAAACCCAACACGCCGCACGCTATCAGAATCAGCGTGGTATTGTTGCTGTTGGCAATTAGCGCAATAGAGACCAGACCAATGCTTGCGCAGATCAGCAGGAAAGTGCGCAGTTTCATCCATTTCACGGTGAACTGATTCAGGAACAGGCCAATGGCTTTCGTCACCCAATACACAGTAGTGAATAGCGCGGCATCCTGCGCCTGAAGTGTAAAACGCGATTGCAGGTAGCCCGGTGTCCACATGGTAAAAATGGGTTCAGCCAGCAGGAAAGCAAAGAGAGTAAAACAGATCAAATAGACAGAGATCCCCCAGGGTTCTGACTCTTCCGTTTTCTCGTGTTGCTGCGGCTGCGCAGCCTCTGTCGATGGGAAGCGACAACGCAGGGTAAGTGCCAACATCAACGCGCCCAGACCGCCCATAATCCCATACATCGCAATCCAACTGGCACCCAGTTTAAACATCCAGGCTAACAGTAAGGAAAGGGTTGCTCCGGCAAAGCTGAAAAAGAAATCGGTAAAAATCAGGCTGGAAGAGCGGCTCTTTTCATCGGGATTAATACGGACCACCAGATAACTGCCGATGGTCATAAACACGCCCCCGCAGGCACCAATTCCGGCCACTGCAACGCTAAACAGCGTTAAGGTTGGTTGGATAAAAAGTACTACGCTGATAATCACGGTGAGCGTTGCAGCAATAACTAATGGTTTTTTCAGCCCCCATTTTTTCATCAGAATGCCGCCAAGCATAATAGGCACAAACATTCCGATGTTCATCAGAGTAAAGACCTGCCCGATAAAGCTGGGGTCTTTATGAAAAGCGGCACAAAGTGGCCCAAGCACAATCCCCAGTGTCGACACCAGTGCGCCAACAAAGTAATAGCTCAGGTACGAAACGGCATTGAGATTTGCGCGAGAAAACTGATTGTCTGGCATAACTTTTCTCCAGACGGAGCAGGACGACCTGTCCGTCTACGGAACCACGATCAGGCGTACTGCTTGAGGAACTGGCTGATCAAACGAATAAAATCTTCGGTTACCATGGCAGCGCATTTCAGCGTTTGTTCATGGGAAAGCTCAACATCACTGAGACCTTCAGCCATATTTGTGATGGCTGAAACGGCCAGTACTTTCAGGCCACAGTGGCGTGCAGCTATCACTTCCGGTACCACCGACATACCGACGACATCGCCGCCCATACGCTGCATCATGCGAATCTCCGCAGCCGTCTCAAAATTAGGTCCAGGATAAGAGACAAAAACCCCTTCATGAAGCGTGATACCCAACTGCTCTGCGGCACCGTGAAGCTGCTGGCGCAGTTCGCGATCGTATGCGTTAGCGAGGCTAAAGAAGCGAGGACCAAAGCGTTCATCGTTCGGCCCGACAAGTGGGGTAGATGGCATGGTGTTGATGTGATCGTTGAGGGCGACCAGACTACCTGCAGGAATATCTACGTTCAGCGAACCCGCGGCGTTGGTACAGAATAAAAATTCGCAGCCCAACAGTTTAAAGGTACGTACGGCATGGGTCATGATGCCCATTCCCAGCCCTTCATAAAAATGCCCACGTCCCTTCATGCAGATGAGGTCGATACCATAAAGCGTTCCCATCACCACTTCCCCGGCATGGCCGATTACAGTGCTGACCGGAAACCCAGGTAATTGTTGATATGAAAGCGTGGTTTTATTTTCCATGCGATCGGCAAGAGCCCCCAGACCTGACCCAAGTATCAGAGCGATACGTGGATGAAAATTGGGTTTTGCAGAACGCAGAATTTCAGCCGCTTCATACGGGGTATCGTTGACAACAGACATGGACATATCGACTCCAGAGACTATTTAGTTGCATGCATTTTGTGGAGGCTTCAATTACAAATCCAATATGATAAATGCGGTTATTGATATGATTTTTATATTGAAAAAATCAGATAAATATCGGATCTATTATTTTTCAGAAAGTTATGGCCAACCTGTTTCATACTGTTTCCGAAACGCAGTCATAGGATTGCACAAAAATGTGATGTATCTCTCTTTGTCTAAACGATGAACAGTTCATTCCTGACGTATTACGCACACTGAGGCAGGGCTATACTTAAGACGAGTATTTAGCTGGGGGTGGTAAACGATGCCTGGACCGCAGGAACATAAAATTTTGCTGGCGGGATAGGGGAAACAGGTTGAGGAAGACCCTGCATATCGGTGGTCTGTGGAGTAACTGGCGTCGGGATGGTGGCTATAGATGAATATCTATACGTTTGATTTTGACGAGATTGAAAATCAGAGTGATTTCTACCGTGAGTTTGCACGTACATTCGGTCTGGCCCGGGAAAAGGTGGTTGATTTAGATTCTTTGTGGGAGGTTGTGGTTGGGGAAATCTTGCCTTTACCTCTGGAAATCGAATTTGTTCATTTACCGGATAAGTTACGCAGGCGATATGGCGCGCTGATTTTACTGTTCGATGAAGCAGAAGAAGAGCTCGAAGGACAGTTACGCTTTAACGTTCGTCACTCAAAACAGGTATAAAAAAGCCCCCGGCAGGCGGGGGCAAGTCGTCGGACTAGACGACGAGGGTTTATTTGTACAATTCTGCGGTTGCATGCCAGTGAGCACCTTCACGGAGTTCAGTGACACGATAGCTGCTGGCGCCCGCTTTTTCTGCTTTAGCGGCGATTGCCTGACGCATATCCATTGGTGAGCTACCGATCTGAGATACAGAGATGGTACCCATGGATTGCAGATTCTGTGCTTCTTGCGAGTTCACCTGATTAACAGCGGCGCTTGCACCGAAAGAGAGAACTGAGAGAAGGCTTAAAGTTGCAACAGTGGTTTTGATTTTCATGATATTTACCTCGTCGAATTCTTTTACTAGGGGTCTTTGTTTCGTGACCCTCATCACAAAATCAAGTATACACTAATCACGTGATAAATTAATACCACGCTAATTGTTTCTATGGTAATCAAGTGTTAAAAAAAATTTTTTTTATAACTATATGGAATTAAAAATACAGGTTAGAACTTATTTTTGAAAATAAAATCAATAAATTCATGAGGATATGATATTTTGCAAATTGTGCGTTTTTGATTGGGATCATTCACTGTGTGAATGTATTTTGGCGGTGAAACGCACTATTTGTTAAATGTTCGGTAGTGGAAAGTTGAGAAGGGGAGCAGAAAAGAGAGATTTTTCCCCGCCACAGGGCGTGACGGGGAAGGGGATTACAGTTCTTGTTCAAACAGTTCCAGAATGGCTTCGTACAGGTCTTTGACCGTAAAACCTTTGGCCGGTGTGGTGAAGATGGTATCGTCACCAGCAATCGTTCCAAGAATACCTTCTGCTTTACCCAGTGAATCCAGCAGGCGGGCAATTAGCTGCGCAGCGCCTGGGCTGGTATGAATAACGACAACGGCATCGTTGTAGTCGATATCCAGCACCAGATTTTTCAACGGGCTTGACGTTGTCGGGACTCCCAGCTCTGCAGGCAGACAGTACACCATTTCCATTTTCGCATTGCGGGTACGCACGGCACCAAACTTGGTCAGCATGCGTGAAACCTTGGACTGGTTGATATTATCAAAGCCCTGATCCTGCAACGCGAGGACGATTTCGCCCTGAGAGCTGAATTTTTCTTCTTTAAGCAGCGCTTTAAACGCCTTTACTAATTCTTCTTGTTTTGCCGAGCTTCGCATAAGTCACCCGTAATATGGCGGTAGAAACAACATTATTGTGCATACAGATGAATTTTTATGCAAACGGTCTGCCTCGTTCAAGGCTGAAATAATGTTATGAAAGAGCGGAATTTTATCAAATTTCGTTATCAAGAAACATGCCTGTGTCACGGCTCGCAAATAAGATTAAAAGTAAATTAAATGTTATCAAATTGATGTTGTTTTGAGATGGCTGTAGGGTATATTGTCAGCACCTGTTGGAAAGTTGCTCTACTGTGCGAGTGGTTTTGAATTACGTAACTTAGGTTTTATTTTACGTAAGTTAAATGCATAAAAGCCAAATTTGCGTGACTACGCATTCTTGACGCGTGGTTATTGAATTCGTTGGATTTGTGAATTAAGGTCGCCGCCGCGGAGCAATAGACATTTTGCTTATCAATATAATAAGGAGTTTAGGATGAAAGTTGCAGTCCTCGGCGCTGCTGGTGGTATCGGTCAGGCGCTAGCATTACTGTTAAAAACCCAACTGCCTTCAGGTTCAGAACTCTCCCTGTACGACATCGCTCCAGTAACGCCTGGTGTGGCCGTTGATTTGAGCCATATCCCTACTGCTGTGAAAATCAAAGGCTTCAGCGGTGAAGATGCGACCCCTGCACTGGAAGGTGCTGACGTGGTGCTGATTTCTGCGGGTGTTGCACGTAAACCAGGTATGGACCGTTCTGACCTGTTTAACGTGAATGCTGGCATCGTGAAGAATCTGGTGCAGCAGGTTGCTACAACTTGCCCGAAAGCGTGTATCGGTATCATCACTAACCCAGTGAACACGACCGTTGCTATCGCTGCTGAAGTGCTGAAAAAAGCAGGCGTATACGATAAGAACAAACTGTTTGGCGTAACTACGCTGGACATCATCCGCTCCAACACCTTTGTGGCGGAACTGAAAGGCAAGCAGCCTGGCGACGTTGAAGTCCCGGTTATCGGTGGACACTCTGGTGTGACCATTCTGCCGCTGCTGTCACAAATTCCTGGTGTAAGCTTCACTGAACAAGAAGCGGCTGACCTGACCAAACGTATCCAGAACGCGGGTACTGAAGTTGTGGAAGCAAAAGCCGGTGGCGGGTCTGCAACCCTGTCTATGGGTCAGGCTGCAGCACGTTTCGGTCTGTCACTGGTTCGCGCGCTGAGCGGCGAAAAAGGTGTGGTGGAATGTGCTTACGTTGAAGGCGATGGCCAGTATGCTCGCTTCTTCTCTCAGCCGCTGCTGCTGGGCAAAAATGGCGTAGAAGAACGTCAGTCCATCGGTAAACTGAGCGCGTTCGAACAAAGCTCGCTGGAAGGCATGCTGGATACGCTGAAGAAAGATATCACGCTGGGCGAAGAGTTCGTTAAATAACTCTTTTCGGTAGGCCTGATAAGACGTTTTGCGTCGCCATCAGGCATACAGATGCCGGATGCGGTGTAAACACCTTATCCGGCCTACAAGCCCATCGAAATGTTAAAAAAACCGGATGATTTCCGGTTTTTTTATATCCGCGTTAGTTCGTCGCCGGATATTCCTGAATCGTGACCTGCAGCGTCAACTGCTTGTCATCGCGCATCACGACCACGGAGATAACCGAACCGGGGCGAATCTCAGCGACCTGATCCATGGTCTCCAGCGCTGATACTGCCGGTTTATTATTTACCGAAATGATGAGGTCGTTGACCTGAATTCCGGCCTGGGCCGCCGGGCCATCCGGTGCCACTTCGTTAACCACAATCCCCTGAATTTGATCCATCCCGCCGCCCTGGGCGTGCAGCGGTGCAATTTCGCGGCCGCTGATGCCGATGTAGCCACGAATAACGCGCCCGTCGCGGATCAGCTTATCCATGATTTTCGTCGCCAACTGAAACGGAATGGCAAAGCCAATCCCTTCCGGCGTTTCACCATCATTGCTTTTATCAAACGACAGTGTGTTAATCCCCATCAACTCACCCAGAGAGTTAACCAGCGCACCGCCAGAGTTACCATGGTTAATGGAGGCATCCGTTTGCAGGAAGTTTTGCCGGCCCGTTGGGTTCAGGCCAATACGCCCCGTTGCGCTGATGATCCCCTGAGTGATGGTTTGCCCAAGGTTGTACGGGTTACCAATGGCAAGCACGACATCACCAATATGCGGTACACGTTTGTTATTAATCGGGATCGTCGGCAACCCGCCTGCTGCGTTGATTTTCAGCACCGCAAGGTCGGTTAAGGTATCGGAGCCAACAAGCAGCGCTTCAAAGACACGCCCATCCTGCAATGCGACGATGATTTGGTCGGCATCATTAATGACGTGCTTGTTGGTAATGATATAGCCGCGCTGATCCATGATCACGCCTGAACCGAGCGTGCGGATCTCAAGCTGGTTATGCGTCGTGCTGTTCATACTGCGGTTGTACACGTTGACCACGGCAGGCGCAGCACGGCGAACTGCCGGGTTATAGCTGGCAGGTGTTTCATCTGTGCTGTCGAACTGTGGTGCGGTAAGCGTATTAATTTTGCGCAGAGAGGGCATCGCGGCCAGCAGAATGGCGCCGACGATTAAACCAATCGCGACCGAACGTAAAAGCTTCACAAACATGATGGCGGCGTCATTAAAAAAGGGAACGGCAGCAGCATATCACGAGTTTACCGGACATCACACGGGGGGCTGATGTCCGGTTGTCCAGGTTAACGCAAAAGCAGGTAAATACTCTCGTTTCCACGAACGACCTGCAGAGCAATGATTGACGGTTTCGTTTCCAGCACTTTACGCATTTCGGCAATCGAGTTCACCCGATCGCGGTTAACGGCGATGATGACGTCATCTTTATGCAGGCCGGCCTGTGCGGCTGGGCTACTTTTTTCAACGTTATCAATTCGAATACCTTTGGCACCGTCTTTTAGCTGCCCGTCGCTGAGCGTGGCCCCTTGCAACGCCGGTGCAATCATTTCCGCACTGGCGGAAGATGATGTACTGGTATCCAGCGTCACTTCAACTTCCAATGGTTTACCGTTACGCAGCAGGCCCAGTTTGACTTTGGTCCCCGGTTCGGTTGTCGCAATACGTGAACGCAGTTCGGCGAAACTACTGAGCGGTTTGCCGTTAAGACTGGTAATAACATCACCGGATTTCACGCCCGCTTTTGCGGAACCTGAGTTAGGCAGAACTTCGCTGACAAACGCGCCACGTTGTACATCCAGTTTGAATGCTTTAGCGATGTCAGCGGTCATTTCAGTACCTTTAATACCCAGCAGGCCGCGTTTGATTTCGCCAAACTGCATTAACTGCTGCGCCAGCGTACGCGCCATGTTACTGGGGATAGCAAAGCCGATCCCAATGCTGCCGCCGCCAGGCGCCAGAATGGCGGTGTTGATACCAATCAGCTCACCGTTGAGGTTGAGCAACGCACCGCCAGAGTTACCGCGGTTAATAGACGCATCGGTCTGAATAAAGTTTTCCAGACCTTCCAGGTTCAACCCGCTACGACCCAAAGCCGATACGATGCCGGAGGTGGCAGTTTGCCCCAAACCAAACGGGTTACCCACGGCTACCGCGAAATCACCCACGCGGAGTTTGTCGGAGTCGGCAATGGCAATTTGCGTCAGGTTGCTGGGATGTTGAATTTGCAGCAGAGCGATGTCGCTCTGATCGTCGCTGCCGATAAGCTTAGCGTCGAACTCGCGGCCATCGTTCAGCTGAACGCTAATTTTCTGTGCCTGATTAATAACGTGGTTGTTGGTCAGAACATAGCCTTTGGCAGCGTCAATAATGACCCCGGAACCTAACCCTTCAAAAGGTTGGGAAGGTTGATCGGGCAGTTCATCACCAAAAAACTTTTTGAACTCTTCCGGGACTTTCTGCCCCTGAGTGGCGGTACCTTCGACTCTCACGCTAACCACGGCTGGTAACACTTTTTCCAGCATCGGGGCGAGGCTGGGAAGCGCTGCCTGTCCGGGGACCTGGCCGGGAATCGACGCAACGGCCTGGAATGGCGCCGAGAGAGTTAACCCGACACTTAACGCTAATGCACTCAACAGCTGGGTTTGTTTTTTCATGGATCCTGCTCTCGTACCTTGAGTAAACGGAAGATGATTCAAAACAGTTTGATGTTATTGAATTTTCGGTTTGGTCACAATGAGGCTAACGACTAAATAATAGCTGGGACGGGAAGAGAAGCAGAGGGCGCAATTGCTGCGCCCCATAAATTTCTTAACGATGTGCAGTTAGTCGCGCTTTGCGCCACTACGCAGCAGGCCGGAAGCCCCTTCGGAATAGTCACGCGGCATCTGAACCGGCGCCTGATCGTTACCCGCTTCAGACTCAGCCAGACGATTGCGGAATGGGTTGTTTTCCGCTGACATGCCCGGCAGCAGGTTGCTGGAGCTTTTCGCCATATGCTGGTAGATCTGACGATAATCGTCCGCCATGTTATCCAGCAATTCAGCGCTGCGGGCAAAGTGGCTCACCAGCTCTTCGCGGTACTCTTCCAGTTCAGCTTTGTTCTTTTCCAGTTCATACTGTAATGCCTGCTGTTGGCGTAATTTACGATTACCAAAACGCATGGCTACAGCACCAATAATGATACCGACGACTAACCCAATTAGCGCATATTCCCAGGTCATGAACATCTCCCGTTGTCTTTTGTTTCCGTAGGGTGTTGGCTTTAGGCTCCATGCCTGCGCCTGATTATGCCACTATAACCGCTAATCCCGTAGAAGTGGAATCCCGTGTTTATATCACGTAATGTAGAACGGCCTTTTTTTCGTCAACCGTGAGCGACGGCACATCGATTCTCAAGGAATAACAATAACATCATGCAAAGCCTTTCCCCGACATCGCGATACCTGCAGGCCCTTAACGACGGCAGCCATCAACCCGACAACGTACAACAAGAAGCGGTGAATCGACTGGAAACGATTTACCAGGAGCTCACGACGATTACACCTCCAGCGGCGCAGGAGAGTGGACTGATGGCCCGCTTTGGTAAATTGCTGGGTAAGCGTGAGCCGAAGGAAAACACGCCGGTGCGTGGTCTGTATATGTGGGGGGGCGTAGGGCGTGGAAAAACCTGGCTGATGGATCTGTTCTACCATAGCCTGCCGGGCGGACGTAAACAGCGTTTGCACTTTCACCGTTTTATGCTGCGCGTCCATGAAGAGCTTACCGCCCTGCAGGGGCAGAGCGATCCGCTGGAAATCATTGCCGACCGTTTTAAGGCCGAAACGGACGTGCTGTGCTTTGACGAGTTTTTTGTTTCTGACATCACCGATGCCATGCTGCTCGGCGGTCTGATGAAGGCGCTGTTTGCCCGTGGCATTACGCTGGTCGCGACCTCCAATATTCCGCCAGATGAACTGTATCGTAACGGTTTGCAACGTACGCGCTTCCTTCCCGCTATCGAAGCCATTAAACAGTATTGCGACATCATGAACGTGGACGCCGGCGTTGACTACCGGTTACGTACGTTAACTCAGGCACACTTATGGCTGTCCCCGCTTAATGATGAAACGCAGCGGCAGATGGATAAGCTCTGGCTGGCCTTGGCGGGCGCGAAAGGTGATCACGCGCCGACGCTGGAGATTAACCACCGCCCGATGCAGACGCTGGCCGTTGAGAACCAGACGCTGGCGGTATCGTTCACTACGTTGTGCGTCGATGCTCGCAGTCAGCACGATTACATCGCCTTGTCGCGCCTGTTCCACACGGTGCTGCTGTCTGATGTACCGGTCATGACGACGCTGATGGAGAGTGAGGCACGACGCTTTATCGCGCTGGTGGATGAGTTCTACGAACGCCACGTTAAGCTGGTGGTCAGCGCCGCAGCGCCTTTATATGAAATCTACCAGGGCGAGCGCCTGAAGTTTGAATTCCAGCGTTGTTTGTCGCGTTTGCAGGAGATGCAAAGCGAGGAGTATCTGAAGCGGGAACATTTAGCTGGTTAAACCTGCCGCAAATCACATAAAGGGGTCGATCTTTGACCCTGACTTCTCTATAATCTTGCGACCCCACGTTACGAGAGAGTTTTTTTCCCAAAACTTTCTATGCGCCGGCATAGGCTATTCGAAGGGGTAGGTTTGCTGGACAATGTCGTGTGAACCTCAACTGACAAAACGTTTGGGTGTTCACCAACGTGTAACTTATTTATTTGGGTAAGCTTTTAATGAAAACTTTTACAGCTAAACCAGAAACCGTAAAACGCGACTGGTATGTTGTTGACGCGACCGGTAAAACTCTGGGCCGTCTGGCTTCCGAACTGGCTCTGCGCCTGCGCGGTAAGCACAAAGCGGAATACACTCCGCACGTAGATACCGGTGATTACATCATCGTTCTGAACGCTGACAAAGTTGCTGTAACCGGCAACAAGCGTACTGACAAAGTGTACTATCACCACACCGGCCACATCGGTGGTATCAAACAAGCGACCTTTGAAGAGATGATTGCTCGCCGTCCTGAGCGTGTGCTTGAAATCGCGGTTAAAGGCATGCTGCCAAAAGGCCCGCTGGGTCGTGCTATGTTCCGTAAACTGAAAGTTTACGCTGGCAACGAGCACAACCACGCGGCACAGCAACCGCAAGTTCTTGACATCTAATCGGGATTATAGGCAATGGCTGAAAATCAATACTACGGCACTGGTCGCCGCAAAAGTTCCGCAGCTCGCGTTTTCATCAAACCGGGTAGCGGTAAAATCGTAATCAACCAACGTTCTCTGGAACAGTACTTCGGTCGTGAAACTGCCCGCATGGTAGTTCGTCAGCCGCTGGAACTGGTCGACATGGTTGAGAAACTGGATCTGTACATCACTGTTAAAGGTGGTGGTATCTCTGGTCAGGCTGGTGCGATCCGTCACGGTATCACCCGCGCTCTGATGGAGTACGACGAGTCCCTGCGTGGCGAACTGCGTAAAGCTGGCTTCGTTACCCGTGATGCTCGTCAGGTTGAACGTAAGAAAGTCGGTCTGCGTAAAGCACGTCGTCGTCCTCAGTTCTCCAAACGTTAATTGTACTCTGCTCCGGCAGACGACAATTTGCGAAAAAACCCGCTTCGGCGGGTTTTTTTATGGTTATTTTCTCCGCGTAGAACCACGGTAATTCGCTGATTGCCACCTCTTTTTCCCCATTTCCAGAATCGACTCACCACAAAGGTCACAAAATCTGGTAAACTATCATCCAATTTTCTGCCCAAATGTCCGGTATCGCTCATTTTTTGTTTGTATTTTGAACAGTAATGGCTTTCCCGAATCTGGGTGACATCACTTCTGGCTGGTCACATAGTGGCTGGTAGCAGTAAAAATTCTGAATATACCTGGAGGTTTTCATGGCTGTCGCTGCCAACAAACGTTCGGTAATGACGCTGTTTTCTGGTCCTACTGACATCTATAGCCATCAGGTCCGCATTGTGCTGGCTGAGAAAGGTGTTAGTTTCGAGATTGAGCACGTGGAGAAGGACAATCCACCGCAGGATCTGATCGACCTCAACCCGAATCAGAGCGTACCGACACTGGTGGATCGTGAGCTGACCCTGTGGGAATCTCGCATCATTATGGAATACCTGGATGAGCGTTTCCCGCATCCTCCGCTGATGCCGGTTTACCCGGTTGCGCGTGGTGAGAGCCGCCTGTACATGCAGCGTATTGAAAAAGACTGGTACACGCTGATGAACGTCATCGTGAACGGTTCCGCATCTGAAGCCGATGTTGCACGTAAACGTCTGCGTGAAGAGTTGCTGGCAATTGCCCCAGTCTTTGGTCAAAAACCGTATTTCCTGAGCGATGAGTTCAGCCTGGTCGATTGCTACCTGGCGCCGCTGCTGTGGCGTTTACCGCAGCTGGGTATTGAATTCAACGGTGCAGGTTCGAAAGAACTGAAAGGGTATATGACCCGCGTCTTTGAACGTGACTCTTTCCTGGCTTCTCTGACTGAGCCTGAACGTGAAATGCGTCTGGGCCGGGGTTAACCTGTATGGATTTGCCACAGTTAACGCCACGCCGTCCGTATCTGCTGCGCGCATTCTATGAGTGGTTGCTAGACAACCAGCTCACGCCGCACCTGGTGGTGGATGTGACGCTCCAGGACGTGCAGGTTCCGATGGAATATGCACGTGACGGGCAAATTGTTTTGAATATTGCGCCGCGTGCCGTGGGCAATCTGGAACTGGCAAACGACGAAGTGCGCTTTAACGCGCGCTTTGGCGGCGTGCCGCGCAACGTTTCCGTACCACTGGCGGCGGTACTCGCGATCTATGCCCGTGAAAACGGCGCAGGAACGATGTTTGAACCTGAAGCGGCCTATGACGAAGATGTCGACAGCCTCAATGATGACGATGTCGCGCCTGAGAGCGAAAACGAAACGGTGATGTCGGTGATTGATGGCGATAAACCGGATAATCACGATGACGATCCTGACGACACACCGCCGCCTCCTCGCGGTGGGCGTCCGGCGCTACGCGTAGTGAAATAATCAAACAGGCCCTTGCGGGCCTGTTTTGCATTCTGCGTCAGATATCAATAAAACAGCGCGATAGTGGCAATCATATTGACCACAAATCCTATCGCCATTGGGATGGCTGTCCGTTTTACTACCTCAAAAGGCGACACGCCAGCAATACCCGATGTCACGACAATCACAGCGGTAATCGGTGAAACCGCACGTGCCAGCGTGGTGGCGAAGTGCATCGGCATAATCATCACAACCGCAGGAATATGCAGCCCCGCAGCAATATCCGGGATCAGACTGGCGAATGACATAAACGGTGCATTCCCGGATCCCATTACAATTGCGCAGGCGGCGATAACCACGGCCATAATGATCATCACACCGATACCGCCAAGCCCGGAGTGTTCCGCACCTTTAATCACCGCATCGACGGTGCCGATAGTGGTTAAACCCTTGGCAAAGATCTCACCGGCCACCACCAGTGTGACGACGTTGGCAAACTGTGTTCCCATGCCGTCAAAAAACGCCTGCACATCATCCATAGTCTCACGCAGATTATGTTTATGAAAAAACTCCACAAACATGGTCAGCGACAAACTCATTAGCATCACCACCACCAGATTCAACTCTGCCTGCATTAATCCCATATGCGCCAGCAACAGCGAGCCCAACATCAGGAGCAGCGGCATCACCGGTAAAATGGCGTAATAGAGTGGCGGCACATCTTCCAGCGTCTTTTGTTCATTGAAGCCTGTGCTGTCTGGTTGTGTTTTTTGATCAAACCGGCGTTGAACGAAGAAGTGTGCGATGGCGACGGCGATGATGACGCAGGATGCGACAGGAAGTTGGTAGTGGAAGAAATAAGTGGCTATTTTCATCCCCGCAACCTGTGCGGCGAAAATTGAGTTAGTTTCCAGAATGCCCCATTCAATCGACATCGAAGTGGCAATGACCGCTACCGCGGATAAACGGCTCACGCCCAGGCTGACCAGCGTTGGGAAGAGCGTAACCATCAGCAGCATGCCCAATCCGGAAGCACTGGTGATGAACTGTGCCATGATTTGACCAATTACATACGTCGCGGCAAGCACAATATAGGGTGAGTGGATGTGCTTAAGTGGGCGGCTCAACAGGCTGACCATTGCCCGGCTGGCTCCCATTCTGTCCATATAGCGGGCATAACCGCCCACCGCCATGATGGATAACCCCAGTCCGGCCGCCCGGTTTGAGAGCATACGAAGAATTTCATTATAAATATCGACCAGCAGATAACCGCTGCTTTTGTCGCTGGCGACCAGTGCGCCGTACCCCAACCAGACGCCGCAGATCATCAGGAAGATCCCGGCTGCTGCCAGTACTACCTGTGGTTTGTAGTTTTTGAGGATCAGGTAACCCATCGTTAATAAAACGATGACAGAGATAATAATGCCGAACATTTTTTCACTCCATGCCAGAGAAGAAGATAAATCCGGTAATAACGCTGTTTTAAATGCGGATGTTATATTTTTTCTGGCATGTGTTTTGGAGTGGATATCGTGTTTTTATAATCGAGGTTTGGTTATTTTTTGTTTTAAAATAGTGGCTTATGATTTATTTTAAAGATGATATTCGCAGATTTCATAAAGTTAGTTTTATCCCATGGTAATAAAAAACTGTCCGCTCAATCATTCATATTTAAATATATGAATTTTATATATCATCGGTATGAGCATATCCCCCACAGACCACCATTTCACCCTGCTTTCGATCCTGTGTTACGATGAACTCGCTGTTATTTGTCACCACGACTTAGCTGAATGGACCCTATGAACGCATTTGATTCGCAAGCTGAAGACTCTCCATCCACCATTGGCCGTAGCTTACGCAGCCGCCCGCTGGCGCGTAAAAAACTGTCTGAAATGGTTGAGGAAGAACTTGAACAGATGATTCGCCGTCGGGAATTTGGCGAAGGGGAACAGTTGCCGTCAGAGCGAGAACTGATGGCTTTTTTCAATGTTGGCCGTCCTTCTGTACGAGAAGCGCTGGCGGCGTTAAAGCGTAAAGGTCTGGTGCAAATTAACAACGGTGAGCGCGCCCGCGTTTCACGTCCTTCGGCCGATACGATTATCAGCGAACTGTCCGGCATGGCGAAAGATTTCCTCTCACATCCTGGTGGTATTTCCCATTTTGAGCAGCTGCGATTGTTCTTTGAGTCCAGCCTGGTGCGTTATGCCGCAGAGCATGCCACTGACGAGCAAATCGACAGGCTGGCGAAAGCGCTGGAGATCAACAGTCAGTCGCTGGAAGACAATGCGCTCTTCATCCGTTCAGATGTTGACTTCCACCGTGTGCTGGCAGAGATCCCGGGCAACCCCATCTTTATGGCGATCCATGTTGCGCTGTTAGACTGGTTAATAGCTGCCCGTCCGGCCGTCGCCGATCAAGAATTGTATGAGCACAATAACGTGAGTTATCAGCAGCATATCGCTATTGTCGACGCGATTCGCCAGCGCGATCCTGAAGAAGCAGACCGCGCACTGCAAGAACATCTCAATAGCGTTTCCGCAACCTGGCACGCCTTCAGCAAAAGTAAAAAATTGCGTAAGTAATCGCGATCCTGACGATCTTTTAGTGAAGCAGATCGCACTATAAGCGTTCTGTATTGTATTGCTGCTTATTTGATCTGGTATAACAGGTATAAAGGTATGCAGTCAGACAACACTAATCATCTTCAGAGGTCGTTATGGCAAGAAATTTAAAAGGCGTAATGCCAGCGTTATTAACTCCATTCGATAACCAGCAGAAACTGGACACCGAGAGCTTGCGCCGTCTGGTGCGTTTCAACATTGGGCAGGGCGTTGATGGGCTCTATGTCGGTGGCTCAACGGGTGAGGCCTTTGTCCAGAACCGCGCTGAAAGAGAGCAGGTGCTGGAAGTTGTTGCTGAAGAAGCGAAAGGTAAAGTGACCTTAATTGCCCACGTTGGCACGGTGAGCACTGAAGAGAGCCAGCAGCTGGCGAGCGCTGCGCATCGCTACGGATTTGATGCGGTTTCGGCCGTTACGCCGTTTTACTATCCGTTCAGCTTTGAAGAGCACTGCGATCACTACCGCGCAATTATTGATTCCGCCGATGGCTTACCGATGGTGGTCTATAACATCCCGGCACTGAGCGGCGTAAAACTGACGCTGGATCAGATCAACACGCTGGTGACGTTGCCGGGCGTTGGCGCGCTGAAGCAAACCTCAGGCGATCTCTATCAAATGGAACAGATCCGCCGCGCTCACCCCGATCTGGTGCTTTACAACGGCTATGACGAGATCTTCGCTTCTGGGTTGCTGGCCGGTGCGGATGGTGGGATTGGCAGTACTTACAACATCATGGGATGGCGTTATCAGGGAATTGTGAAAGCGCTCAAAGAAGGCGATATCCGGGCTGCACAAAAGCTGCAAACCGAGTGCAATGAGGTTATCGATCTGCTCATCAAGGTTGGCGTATTCCGCGGTCTGAAAACGGTACTGCACTATATGGATGTGGTTTCTGTACCACTGTGCCGTAAACCGTTCGCTCCCGTAGATGAACAATATTTGCCAGAACTGAAAGCCCTGGCGAACCAACTGCTGGCGGAAAAATCGTAACCGCGGGTCGCCGGGGGCGCTTCGCTTGCCCGGCCTGGATTTTTCGACCGTAGGCCGGAAAAGGCAAAGCCGCCATCCGGCTCAACAACAAAGATCGTCGGGAGAGTAAAATGAGTACTTCTACCCAGAGCATCCCGTGGTATCGCCATCTCAATCGGGCACAATGGCGGGCATTTTCCGCCGCCTGGCTGGGGTATCTGCTTGATGGTTTTGATTTTGTATTAATCGCCCTTGTACTGACGGAAGTACAAGGCGAATTCGGACTGACGACGGTGCAGGCGGCCAGTTTGATCTCCGCCGCCTTTATCTCCCGCTGGTTTGGCGGGTTAATGCTGGGGGCGATGGGTGACCGTTACGGACGTCGCCTGGCGATGGTCACCAGCATCATTCTGTTCTCAGTGGGGACGCTGGCCTGTGGCTTCGCGCCAGGCTACACCACCATGTTTATCGCCCGCCTGGTTATCGGTATGGGAATGGCAGGTGAGTACGGCTCCAGCGCCACCTACGTTATTGAAAGCTGGCCTAAACACCTGCGAAATAAAGCCAGCGGCTTCCTGATTTCTGGTTTCTCGGTCGGCGCGGTGATCGCTGCGCAGGTTTATAGCCTGGTGGTTCCGGTCTGGGGATGGCGTGCGCTGTTCTTCATCGGCATTCTGCCGATTATCTTTGCCCTCTGGCTGCGTAAAAATATTCCGGAGGCAGAGGACTGGAAAGAAAAACACGCAGGTAAAGCGCCAGTACGCACTATGGTGGACATTCTCTATCGGGGTGAACATCGGGTAATCAATATTTTGATGACCATCGTTGCGGCGACTGCGCTGTGGTTCTGCTTTGCTGGCGACCTGCAAAATGCGGCTATCGTGGCGGTCCTCGGCCTGATATGTGCGTTTATTTTCATTAGCTTTATGGTGCAAAGCAGCGGTAAACGTTGGCCGACGGGTGTGATGCTGATGGTTGTCGTGCTGTTCGCATTTCTCTACTCGTGGCCGATTCAGGCGCTGCTGCCAACGTATTTGAAAACTGAACTGATGTATGACCCTTCAACGGTTGCCAGGGTCCTGTTCTTTAGTGGCTTTGGTGCGGCGGTTGGCTGCTGCGTCGGTGGTTTCCTTGGCGACTGGCTGGGTACCCGCAAGGCTTATGTGTGCAGTCTGCTGGCCTCGCAGTTGCTGATTATCCCTGTGTTTGCGATTGGCGGGGCCAACGTCTGGGTTCTGGGTTTGCTACTGTTTTTCCAGCAAATGCTTGGGCAGGGGATCTCCGGGATCTTACCAAAACTTATTGGTGGTTATTTCGATACCGACCAACGTGCCGCGGGCCTGGGGTTCACCTACAACGTAGGGGCACTTGGTGGGGCACTGGCACCGATCATCGGGGCGCTGATTGCACAACGTCTGGATCTGGGCACAGCGCTGGGATCGCTCTCTTTCGGCCTGACATTTGTGGTGATCCTGTTGATTGGCCTTGATATGCCGTCTCGTGTACAGCGCTGGCTGCGGCCTGAAGCACTACGTACACATGATGCCATTGATGGTAAACCGTTTAGTGGAGCCGTGCCGTTTGGCGGCGATAAAAGCACCATGGTGAAATCAAAAAGTTAATCCGCTTGCCCGGCGTTGAGCCGGGCAAGATTCGAAAGGGAAGATGTATGTCGTTACTTGAGCTACTGGATAAAAAGATTGCCGCTGATGGCGGACTGATTGTCTCCTGCCAGCCCGTTCCTGACAGCCCGCTGGATAAACCTGAAATTGTCGCCGCCATGGCGCTGGCAGCCGAGCAGGCTGGTGCGGTGGCGCTGCGTATTGAAGGCGTGGAAAACCTGCAGGCGACCCGGGCGGTCGTTTCGCTGCCAATTATAGGTATTCTGAAACGCGATCTTGCTGACTCCCCTGTACGCATCACTGCATTTTTAGATGATGTCGATGCGTTGGCGCAGGCGGGAGCTGACATTATAGCGATTGATGGTACAGACCGCGTGCGTCCTGTTCCCGTCGCCGCACTGTTGGCACGAATTCATCAACATCACTGTCTGGCCATGGCCGACTGTTCGTCGCTGGAAGACGGCCTGGCCTGCCAGCAACTCGGCGCGGAAATTATTGGTACGACGCTGTCGGGTTATACGACACCAGAAACACCAGATGAGCCTGATCTGGCGCTGGTGAAAGCGTTACGTGATGCCGGGTGTCGGGTGATTGCCGAAGGACGTTATAACACGCCAGCACAAGCAGCTGAAGCCATGCGCCACGGGGCCTGGGCGGTGACAGTGGGTTCTGCTATTACCCGACTGGAACACATTTGCCAGTGGTACACCACGGCGATGAAAAAGGCCGCGCTATGACCACCCTGGCGATTGATATCGGTGGTACTAAACTGGCCGCTGCACTGGTTGATGGTCGCCTGCAAATGCGTGACCGTCACGAACTTCCGACACCCGCCAGCAAAACACCACAAGCGCTGCGAGCTGCTCTGGAAGCGCTGATTGAGCCGTTGCTGGCACAGGCTCAGCGCGTGGCGATTGCCTCAACCGGCATCATCCGTGAGGGCGCGCTCCTGGCACTGAATCCATTAAATCTGGGGGGATTGATGCATTTCCCGCTGGTGCAAACGCTGGAGTCATTCACCGGTCTACCGACGTTGGCGGTGAATGACGCACAGGCCGCTGCGTGGGCTGAATATCATGCACTTGGCGGGAAATACCACGATATGGCGTTTATTACTGTATCGACCGGTGTTGGTGGCGGCGTGGTTAGCAACGGAAAGTTGTTAACCGGAGCCGGGGGGCTGGTGGGGCATGTAGGTCATACACTGGCGGACCCGTATGGTCCGCAATGTGGTTGTGGACGAGTGGGGTGCGTGGAGGCTATCGCTTCCGGCCGTGGGATTGCAGCGGCAGCCGAAGGCTCACTTGCTGGATGTGATGCAAAAACTATTTTTAGCCGGGCCAGACAAGGGGATGAACAGGCGTGTCAATTGATCCAGCGATCGGCATGCACGTTGGCACGTCTGATTGCCGATGTGAAGGCGACAACCGACTGCCAGTGCGTTGTTATTGGCGGAAGCGTCGGGTTGGCTGAAGGTTATCTGGCGCAGGTGAAAGACTGGCTGGCACAGGAACCCGCGACTTATCACGTGAAATTACTGGCGGCACATTACCGTCATGACGCTGGACTACTGGGGGCCGCGCTGTTGGCCCAGGGAGAATGATGATGATGATGTCAGGGGATTTACAGTCTCAGCTTTCTGCTGGATTGCATCCGGTATTGCAGCAGGCATTAACGCTTGCCATTGCGGCGAATCCTCAGGAGAAGACACCAGGGCGCTACGCGTTGCAAGGCGATACTATTTTTATGAATGTCATGCAGTTTGCGACGCAGAGCCCAGAGCAAAAGAAAGCGGAACTGCATCAGCAGTACATTGATATTCAGGTGCTGTTGTCCGGCGAAGAACGCATTCTGTTCGGGATGACCGATTCTGCTCGCCAGTGCGATGAGATGCATGTTGAGGATGACTATCAGCTGTGCAGCGAGATTGCCGATGAGCAGGCGATCGTACTGAAGCCGGGAAGATTTGCGATTTTTATGCCGGGCGAGCCGCATAAACCGGGCTGTGTGGTGCAAGCCCCGATGGACATTAAAAAGGTGGTGATTAAGGTGCGCGCCAGCTTATTACACGTCTGACAGACCGTGTCGGATGGCAAGGCTTGTGCCATCCGACACTGGATAGAACAACCTAGCGCTTAAACGTCACCGCTTCCGGTTGTGCCAGATGCAGCGTGGTCTGGCTTGGCACCGTTTCAGCAATGACTCGCCCGTGACGAATGGAATAACGTGCAGGCGTCTGGCGACGAACCGCATCAAACCCATTTTCTGCCGCTAAAATTACCAGATTTCCGGCGTTCCCCACGTTCAGACCATAATCCTGCAGGTGCAGGGTTTTCGCACTGTGGGTAGTGATCAGGTTCAGCCCATCGTTAATCTGTCCGTATCCCATCAGCTGACACACATGTAATCCCATATGCAGTACCTGCAGCATATTGGCGGTGCCCAGCGGATACCACGGGTCGAAGACGTCATCATGCCCAAAGCAAACATTGATGTCCGCTTCCAGCATCTCCTTGACGCGGGTGATGCCACGGCGCTTAGGATAGGTGTCAAAACGTCCTTGCAGGTGAATATTCACTAGCGGATTCGCGACGAAGTTAATACCTGACATTTTTAACAGACGGAAAAGGCGGGAAGCATATGCGCCGTTGTAGGAATGCATCGCTGTGGTGTGGCTGGCTGTCACGCGCGATCCCATGCCATCGCGATGTGCCAGCGCCGCGACGGTTTCAACAAAGCGCGATTGCTCATCATCAATCTCGTCACAGTGCACATCGATAAGTCGGTCATACTTCTGTGCCAGGGCGAAAGTTTTGTGCAGCGATTCGACGCCATATTCACGCGTGAATTCAAAGTGAGGAATTGCGCCAATGACGTCGGCACCCAAACGCACAGCTTCTTCTAGCAGCGCTTCGCCGTTGGGATAAGAAAGAATACCTTCCTGTGGGAACGCCACAATCTGCAGCTCCACCCACGGTGCCACTTCTTGCTTCACTTCCAGCATGGCTTTCAGCGCCGTCAGCGTAGGATCGGAAACGTCTACGTGAGTTCGGACATACTGGATGCCGTTGGCCATCTGCCACTTGAGAGTCTGCATGGCGCGGGTCTTCACGTCTTCGTGGGTGAGCATCGCCTTGCGTTCGGCCCAGCGCTCAATACCTTCAAACAACGTACCCGATTGGTTCCAACTGGGCTCCCCTGCAGTTTGCGTGGTGTCCAGATGGATATGTGGCTCAACGAACGGTGGAATGGCCAGCCCGCCTTCAGCATCAAGCACCTTGCCCTGTGGCGCAGATGCTGTTTCCTGGGGATCAATACGGCTAAAACGCCCGTTTTCAATCGTGATTTGCCACAATCCTTCACGCCCCTGCAGACGGGTTTGAGTTAGAGTGATGGTGTTATTCTGCATGGCTGACCTCCGGGGATTTAGCAAGGCTGCGATTGAAAAGTGGGTTCAGCAGGATATAGCTGAATACGCCGCCAAGTACGGCGTTGACGGGCACAATACCGGGAATATAGTGACCGGCGGCGATGCCCAATGCAACGGACAGGATCGCTATCCAGTTTACGGAAATAAATTGCGCTTTGCTGAAGTCGGCATAGCGGCGATGGTTCAGCAGATAGTCGGCGATGATCACCCCGCCAATGGGGGGAATTGCTGCCGACAGAAAGGTCAGCCAGCCGACAAAGTTATTGTAAAGCCACAGCGCGCACAATGTGCCGATAATACCGTTAGCCACCGACAGCGTACGGCTGGAAAGGCCGGTAATATTGGCAAATCCCAGACCGGAGGCGTACAGCGCGTTGTCATTGGTTGTCCAGATATTCAGGCCGAGAACGATGATCGCGGGCAGCAGCAGCCCCTGGGCAATCATCACGTCAGAGATATCCGCCTGTCCTACCGCGGCGGCACCAGCCGCGCCGAAGATGAACATCAAGGAGTTGCCAAGGAAAAACGCCACCATGGCGATCAGCACTGCGCCTTTGGCGTTGCGACCAAAGCGAACGAAGTCGGCGGTTAATGTTCCTGCGCTGACAAACGATCCGACGACCAGCGCCAGTGCTGTGGAAAAATTCAGCGGTGTCTGCGGCACTATCGCTTTTAAATGGTCTAAACCGCCGACATCACTCACCGCCAGCCAGACGGAGTAGCTGCCAAGAACGACGATGGCGGGGACGGCGATGATGGACAAAATGGTGAGTGCCGAGATACCAAAGAAGATGGTCATGGTCATCAGCAGACCGGAAACTGCAATCAGGATGTTGACGTCAATTCCCGTCGCTTTACCCACCGGGATGGCGAACATTGCCACGCCGACGCCAAACCAGCCCACCTGTGTGCCGCCTAGTAGCATTGAGGGAAGCCATGAACCTTTTATGCCAAATGAGTAACGTGCGAGGAGGTGGGTAGAGAGACCTGTTTTTGCGCCAATATAACCGAGAAATGCAGTGTAAATACCGAGGAGAAGATTACCGAAGAGAACTGCCAGGAAGAAATCATTATAGGAAAGACCGGTACCGAGTGTGCCTCCGGTCCACATACTGGCTGAAAAGAATGTTAACCCCAACATCACAAACGTCAGTGGTATCACGCCTTTCCGCGCTGCCAGAGGGACGGGGCCCTGGCTATAATTGTTGTCCTGCGACACAACGCCTCCTTGAATTTTGCCCAAAAAATCCGCCGCATCATATACAGTTCTCAGAATAAAGCAAACGATTACGTATAATCTTTACATGGTTATTATTTATGGTGTTGATGATTACGTTGATTTTTGGGCTCGACATTTTTAACCGATAAGAAGCGGACAAACGCCGACCAGGGTAGTGGAAAAGATTAAGTCAGTTACGCCAAATGGTAAGATTCTGCAGACACTGTCTGCGGAATTTCAATGTACTGAATATACAGCTGTATTTGTGAGCGGCTTTCGAAAAATGATTCCGCATGTATTTAGTGGAGGAATATTGGCTCCCCATCCATCAGCGTCAGGGGAGCCAGAAGTATTACACTTCCAGGTAATTTAGGATCCCGTCTGCCGCTTTACGACCTTCGGCAATCGCGGTGACCACCAGATCCGAACCGCGCACGATGTCGCCACCGGCGAAGATTTTCGGGTTGCTGGTCTGGAAAGCGTTGTCGCTACGTTCCGGGGCAATGATGCGGCCCTGTGAATCCAGTTCGACGCTGTGCTCTTTCAACCATTCCATGCTGTGCGGGCGGAAACCAAACGCCAGGACCACCGCATCAGCCGGAACAACGTGCTCGGAACCCGCGACGATCTCCGCACGGCGACGTCCCTTAGCATCCGGTTCGCCCATTTCAGTGCGCGCCATTTTCACGCCGCACACTTTCCCGTTGGCATTCACTTCCACACCTAAAGGCTGGACGTTGAACTGGAACTCGACGCCTTCTTCACGCGCGTTTTTCACTTCGCGTTTCGAACCCGGCATGTTCTCTTCGTCGCGACGATAGGCGCAAATGACGTGTGCAGCATTCTGGCGAACCGAAGTGCGCACGCAGTCCATCGCGGTATCGCCACCGCCGAGCACGACGACGCGTTTGCCTTCCATGCTGATGTATGGCTCGTCGCTGCTTTCGCCAAAACCCATCAATTGCTTGGTATTAGCAATCAGGAACGGCAGGGCATCAAACACGCCCTCAGCGTCTTCGTTTTCCAGCCCGCCGCGCATTGACTGATAGGTTCCTACGCCAAGGAACACGGCGTCGTAATCTTTCAGCAGGTCGTCGAGCTGTACGTCACGGCCCACTTCCACGTTGAGTTTGAACTCAATGCCCATGCCGGTGAAGATTTCACGGCGACGGGTCATGACCTCTTTTTCCAGCTTGAAGGCTGGGATACCGAAGGTCAGCAAGCCGCCGATTTCCGGGTGACGGTCAAATACCACCGCCTTTACGCCGTTACGGGTCAGCACATCAGCACAGGCCAGGCCCGCCGGACCCGCGCCGATAATCGCCACGCGCTTGTCCGTCTGGCGAACGCCGGTCATATCCGGACGCCAGCCCATCTCGAATGCTTTATCGTTGATATAGCGCTCGATGTTGCCGATAGTTACCGCGCCAAACTCATCGTTCAGCGTACAGGATCCTTCACACAGCCTGTCCTGCGGGCATACACGGCCACAGACTTCCGGCAGGGTGTTGGTCTGGTGCGAAAGCTCTGCCGCTTCAAAAATACGTCCCTCATTCGCCAACTTCAGCCAGTTCGGGATGTAGTTATGCACCGGGCACTTCCACTCGCAGTACGGGTTACCGCAGGACAGGCAGCGATCTGCCTGTGCTTTGGCCTGACCTTCGGAAAACGGCTCGTAAATTTCGATAAACTCGATCTTACGGATCTTCAGCGGCTTCTTCGGCGGATCAACACGCTGCAGGTCGATAAATTGGTATACGTTCTGACTCATTGCTGCTACCCCTTACTGCGCCTGCACACGCAGCTCTGCTGCGCTACGACTACGGTGACCCAACAGTGCTTTCACATCACTGGACTTTGGTTTTACCAGCGCGAATTTCGCCGAGAATGCTGGCCAGTTCGCCAGGATCTCTTCGCCGTGTGAAGATCCGGTATGCTGTACGTGCTCGGTAATCAGACCGCGCAGGTGCTCTTCGTGGATAGCCAAAGAGTCCACGCTCAGCACTTCGACCAGTTCCGGGTTCACGCGTTTGCGGAATTCACCGTCTTCGTCGAGCACGTAGGCGAATCCGCCGGTCATGCCCGCACCGAAGTTAACGCCGGTTTTGCCGAGAATACAGACGATGCCGCCGGTCATGTATTCACAGCCGTTGTCGCCAATTCCTTCAACCACGGTGATTGCGCCGGAGTTACGCACCGCAAAGCGCTCACCCGCACGACCCGCAGCAAACAGGCGACCACCGGTGGCGCCATACAGGCAGGTGTTACCGATGATGCTCGCCTCATGGCTACGGAAAGCTGAGCCAACCGGAGGACGTACCGCCAGCAGACCGCCCGCCATGCCTTTACCGACATAGTCGTTGGCATCGCCGGTCAGATACAGCTCCACGCCGCCCGCGTTCCACACGCCAAAACTCTGGCCTGCGGTACCGCTGAAATGCGCTTTAATCGGGTCAGAAGCCAGCCCCTGATCGCCATGCGTCTGAGCGATATAGCCCGACAGCGATGCGCCGACGGAACGGTCAGTGTTGCGGATATCGAACCAGAAGGTTTTGCTCTGGCGCTCGTCGACGAACGGCTTCGCCTGCTGCAACAGCTGGGCGTTCAGCACGCCATTATCAAACGGCGGGTTGTTCTCGGTGCAATGCAGCGCTTTACCAGGATGCGGTTCGGCGGTTTCCAGCAGACGAGACAGCTCCAGCTTTTGCTGCTTGGCGGTAAACCCTTCCAGCTCTTTGAGCAGGTCGGTGCGACCAATCAGATCCACCAGGCGGGTAACGCCCAGCTGTGCCATCAGCTCGCGAACTTCACGAGCGATAAATTCAAAGTAGTTGGTCACTTTGAACGGCAGGCCGTGATAGTGGTTCTTACGCAGTTTCTCATCCTGAGTTGCAACACCGGTTGCGCAGTTGTTCAGGTGGCAAATACGCAGATATTTACAGCCCAGCGCGACCATTGGGCCGGTACCGAAACCGAAGCTCTCTGCACCCAGAATCGCTGCTTTAATGATATCGACGCCAGTTTTCAAACCGCCATCGACCTGCAGACGAATTTTGTGACGCAGACCGTTAGCCACCAGCGCCTGCTGGGTTTCCACCAGGCCGAGTTCCCACGGGCAGCCCGCATATTTCACGGAGGAGAGCGGACTTGCACCGGTGCCGCCGTCGTAGCCGGCGATGGTGATCAGATCCGCATAGGCTTTCGCCACGCCGGTGGCGATCGTGCCGACTCCCGGTTCGGAAACCAGTTTCACCGAGATCATCGCCTTCGGGTTGACCTGTTTGAGGTCGAAAATCAGCTGCGCTAAATCCTCGATAGAGTAGATATCGTGGTGCGGCGGCGGGGAGATCAGCGTCACGCCCGGTACCGAATAGCGCAGTTTGGCGATGTACGGAGTGACTTTGTCGCCCGGTAACTGGCCGCCTTCACCCGGCTTCGCACCCTGAGCGACTTTAATCTGAATCACGTCGGCGTTCACCAGATACGCCGGGGTTACGCCAAAGCGACCAGAAGCCACCTGCTTAATCCGCGACACTTTGTTGGTGCCGTAGCGCGCCGGGTCTTCGCCGCCTTCGCCGGAGTTCGAGTTACCGCCGATGCTGTTCATCGCTTCGGCCAGCGCTTCGTGTGCTTCCGGGCTTAATGCGCCGATAGACATGGCCGCAGTATCAAAACGTTTAAACAGTTCGGTTGCGGGTTCTACCTCGTCAATGCTGACGGCTTCATCACCAGGCATAATCGCCAGCAGATCGCGCAGCGTGGCTGCCGGGCGCTCGTTGACCAGCTTGGCGTATTCCTGATAGTCGCTGTACTCGCCGCTTTGCACCGCCTGTTGTAGCGTGCGCACCACGTCCGGGTTGTAGGCGTGGTATTCGCCGCCATGGACGTACTTCAGCAGACCGCCCTGGCTGATGGGCTTACGCGCCAGCCATGCATGTTTGGAGAGGTTCAGCAGATCCTGCTGGAAGTCGGTAAATCCTGCGCCGCTGATGCGGCTAACCACGCCCTGGAAGCACAACGCCACGACATCATCGTGCAGACCAACGGCTTCAAACAGCTTCGAGCAGCGGTAAGAGGCAATGGTCGAGATGCCCATTTTGGACATGATTTTGTACAGGCCTTTGTTGATGCCGTTACGGTAGTTCAGCATCACGGTGCGGTAATCTTTGGCAATCGCCTGGGTGTCGATCAGACGTCCCAATGTTTCATACGCGAGATACGGATAAATGGCCGTCGCGCCAAAGCCGAGCAGGACGGCAAAATGGTGCGGATCGCGGGCACTGGCGGTTTCAACGATGATGTTGGCGTCGCAGCGCAGGCTTTGTTCTACCAGACGCGTTTGCACTGCGCCCACGGCCATCGGCGCCGGAACCGGCAGACGGTTTTTGGCGATGTTGCGATCAGAGAGTACCAGCAGTACCGTGCCGTTGCGCACCATCTGTTCCGCCTTATCGCACAATGCTTTGACGGTCTCTTCGAGCGTAGTTTCGGTCGCGTCGAAGGTGATATCCAGGCGGTCAGCGCGATAATGCTCCTCTTTCATGGTGGTGAGCTGGGTGAAATCGGAGTACAGCAGGATCGGCGATTTAAAGCTCAGGCGGTGTGCCTGACCTTCCGCTTCGCAGAAGACGTTCATCTCACGACCGATGCTGGTGGCCAGCGACATGACGTGCGCTTCACGCAGCGGGTCGATCGGCGGGTTGGTGACCTGCGCGAACTGCTGGCGGAAGTAGTCATAGATGATGCGCGGCTGGCTGGAGAGCACGGCAAACGGGGTATCATCACCCATTGAACCGACCGCTTCCTGGCCATTTTCGCCGAGCACGCGGATCACGGAATCCAGCTCTTCAGCGCTGTAGTTAAATTGTTTTTGGTAGCTGGCGAGGGTGTCATCGTCCAGTTCACGGCTGCCGACCTGATCGTCAGCCAGGTCTTCGAACGGCACCAGACGGCGGACGTTTTTCTCCATCCACTCTTTGTACGGGTGACGGCTTTTCAGGTCATCATCGGTTTCGGCCGAGTGCAGAATGCGCCCGCTGCGGGTATCGATAACCATCAGCTCGCCAGGGCCGACGCGGCCTTTCTCTACCACTTCATCCGGCTGATAATCCCAGATCCCGACTTCAGAGGCGCAGGTAATCAGCTTGTCTTTGGTGATGACGTAGCGTGCCGGACGCAGGCCGTTACGGTCGAGGTTACAGGCGGCGAAGCGACCGTCGGACATCACGATGCCCGCCGGGCCGTCCCACGGTTCCATGTGCATGGAGTTAAAGTCAAAGAACGCGCGCAGCTCCGGGTCCATATCCGGATTGTTCTGCCATGCCGGTGGAACCAGTAAGCGCATGGCACGGATGATGTCCATCCCGCCTGCCAGCAGCAGTTCCAGCATGTTATCCATCGAACTGGAGTCTGAGCCGGTTTCGTTAACAAATGGCGCGGCGTCGTGCAGATCCGGGATCAGCGGGGTCTGGAACTTATAGGTACGGGCGCGCGCCCACTGGCGGTTGCCCGTGATGGTGTTGATTTCACCGTTGTGCGCCAGATAGCGGAACGGCTGCGCCAGCGGCCAGCGCGGCACGGTGTTGGTGGAGAAGCGCTGGTGGAACAGGCAGATGGCCGATTCCAGACGCAGGTCTGCCAGGTCCAGGTAGAAGCGCGGCAGATCTGCCGGCATACACAGACCTTTATAGATATTGACCAGATTCGACAAGCTACAGACGTAGAAGTCTTTGTCTTGCAGGAGGCGTTTTTCGATACGACGACGCGCGATGAACAGGCGACGCTCCATATCACGCGGACGCCAGCCCGCAGGGGCGTTAACAAAAATTTGCTCGATACGAGGCAGGGAGGAAAGGGCTATTTCACCGAGAACACCTTCGTTGGTTGGCACGTCGCGCCAGCCTACGATCGACAGGGTCTCCTGCTGTAATTCTTCTTCAACAATGCGACGAGATGCTGCCGCCAGTTCAGGGTCTTTATTTAAAAAGATCATGCCGACGGCGTAGTTTTTAGCTAAACGCCAGCCGCGCTCTTGCGCAACAATGCGGAAAAAGCGGTCAGGTTTTTGTAACAGCAAGCCGCAACCATCGCCGGTTTTGCCATCGGCAAGAATTGCGCCACGGTGCTGCATACGTGCCAGTGCGTGTATGGCGGTACGCACTACCTTGTGGCTAGGTTCGCCTTCTATGTGGGCGATCAGGCCGAAACCACAGTTATCCTTCTCAAGGGATTTATCGTACAACATATCAGTGAACCTCCCCAGGCTCTGCGGGACACCTCTCCGATACCGTTTGCGCACGGGCACACCAAGAGCATGGCGACGGGGTTTGCGTTTCATACGCTCACCTCGCATTCGCCCTCTTTATCCTTTTCGCATAGGTCAAACAAGTTTGAGGACTTGCTTCAGAGGGAATCTCAATTACTGCATAAATATGATGAGCAGACTGCTCATCCAGAAAGCTTCCAGCGGATTTCCAAGTTATCGGGAATCCACACACAGGTCAAATGGCAATCTTATTTATGCAAAAATGTGCTATAGGGCGATTAACTTTATGAAAATGTTGAAATAAAAGGATTTTTTACATTGATTTAACCTGAGGGTATACCCCTGGAAGTGTGATCTGTCTCACTGTCAGAAAGGCCTGATATCCCTCGTCCTCCCTTTATTTATCGAGATAACTGGCATTTTATGCTGGTTTTTAGAGTTCCGGCGTCTTAAAGATACTGTTTTTGCGCTGAGAGTATAAGAAGATAAAAAAAACCGCTGAATATAAGGAAAAGTAATTAGATTTAGAGTGAATGAAATTTCAATTATTTTGATTTGTTATGCAATAAATAAAGGCTCGCCAGGGCGATTGATCCAGGTCATCGCCGACTGGGGCAAAAAATGGCAGGCTTTGGCCTCTTTTCAAGGCGCGGTCTACCAGATTATGCAGTTACAGAAATTAGTCAATATGTTTGGTGGGGATCTTTCTCGCCGTTATGGGCAAAAGGTTCATAAGCTCACGCTGCACGGCGGCTTTAGCTGCCCAAATCGCGATGGTACCATCGGACGTGGCGGATGTACCTTCTGTAATGTCGCCTCCTTTGCTGACGAAGCGCAGCAGCATCATTCTATCGCTGAACAGCTTGAGCATCAGGCGCAATTAGTGAATCGCGCGAAGCGCTATCTGGCCTATTTTCAGGCTTATACCAGCACCTTTGCGGAAGTACAGGTGCTGCGTTCGATGTACCAACAGGCGGTTAGTCAGGCCAGCATCGTCGGGTTATGCGTTGGCACGCGCCCTGACTGTGTGCCGGGTGCCGTGCTCGATCTGCTATGCGAGTACAAGGATCAGGGCTACGAAGTGTGGCTGGAACTGGGCTTGCAAACGGCCCATGACAAGACGCTGCATCGCATTAATCGTGGGCATGATTTTGCCTGTTATCAGCGAACGACCCAACTGGCGCGTGAACGCGGGCTGAAAGTGTGTTCGCACCTGATTGTCGGTTTGCCGGGAGAAGGGCAGGCAGAATGTCTGCAAACCATGGAACGTGTGGTGGAGACGGGTGTCGACGGTATTAAGCTGCATCCGCTGCATATTGTGAAAGGCAGTACGATGGCGAAAGCCTGGGAAGCCGGGCGGCTGAATGGAATTGAACTGGACGATTATACGGTTACCGCCGGGGAGATGATCCGCCATACGCCGCCAGAGGTGATTTATCATCGCATTTCTGCCAGCGCGCGTCGCCCAACGCTGCTGGCACCGCTATGGTGTGAAAACCGCTGGACCGGGATGGTTGAACTGGATAAGTATCTTAATGAGCACGGCGTGCAAGGCTCGGCGCTGGGTACGCCGTGGGTGCAGCCGGGGATCTAACCCTCCGTAGTCATGTAGGCCTGAAAGCTGCGCGCCATCAGGTGGCCCGGCGCACATTGCCGGATGGCGGCTATGCCTTATCCGGCCTACCGCCTACCCAGTCATTTCACCGATAACCCCCGCATTTCTTGCACAATCTTCAACGTCACGCTGAGAATTGAGTATTATTGTGCCAAGTTGTCGTGAAGGAACCCTCTATGAAGCAAATTCGTATGCTGGCGCAATACTATGTCGACCTGATGATGAAGTTAGGTCTGGTGCGCTTTTCGCTGCTGTTGGCGCTGGCTTTGGTTGTGTTGGCAATTGTGGTGCAGATGGCTGTCACCATGGTGCTGCATGGCCAGGTAGAAAGCATTGATGTCATCCGTTCTATCTTTTTTGGCCTGTTAATTACCCCCTGGGCCGTCTACTTCCTTTCTGTGGTGGTGGAGCAACTGGAAGAGTCCCGGCAACGCTTGTCACGACTGGTACAAAAGCTGGAAGAGATGCGCGAGCGCGATCTCAAGCTCAATGTGCAGTTGAAAGATAATATTGCCCAGCTCAACCAGGAAATTGTCGAGCGCGAAAAAGCCGAAGCGGAGCGCCAGGAAACGTTCGAACAACTGAAGGTTGAAATCAAAGAGCGCGAAGAAGCGCAGATCCAGCTCGAGCAACAATCTTCATTTTTACGTTCTTTCCTTGATGCTTCACCGGACCTGGTTTTTTATCGCAATGAAGATAAAGAATTTTCCGGCTGTAACCGTGCTATGGAGCTGCTGACCGGTAAGAGCGAAAAGCAACTGGTGAATCTAAAGCCGGCTGATGTGTATTCGCCAGAGGCGGCTGAAAAGGTGATTGAAACCGACGAGAAGGTATTCCGTCATAACGTCTCGCTCACCTATGAACAGTGGCTGGACTACCCGGATGGGCGCAAAGCCTGCTTTGAAATTCGTAAAGTGCCTTACTATGACCGCGTAGGTAAGCGACATGGCCTGATGGGCTTTGGGCGCGATATTACCGAGCGGAAGCGTTATCAGGACGCGCTTGAGCGCGCCAGCCGTGATAAGACCACTTTCATTTCCACCATCAGCCACGAGCTGCGCACTCCGCTTAACGGCATTGTCGGCTTAAGCCGGATCCTGTTGGATACAGATTTAACCGCTGAGCAGGAAAAATATCTCAAAACTATCCATGTTTCCGCCGTGACGCTGGGGAATATTTTCAACGATATTATTGACATGGATAAGATGGAGCGGCGTAAAGTCCAGCTCGATAACCAGCCTGTTGATTTCACCAGTTTTATGGCGGATCTGGAAAACCTCTCCGGCCTGCAGGCGCAACAAAAAGGATTGCGCTTTGTGCTTGAGCCGACGCTACCGCTGCCACATAAGGTCATCACCGACGGAACGCGTTTGCGCCAGATTCTGTGGAATCTGATCAGCAACGCCGTGAAGTTTACTCAGCAGGGGCAGGTGACCGTACGGGCGCGCTATGACGAGGGAGACATACTGCATTTTGAGGTGGAGGATTCCGGGATCGGTATTCCACAGGATGAGCAGGATAAAATTTTCGCCATGTACTATCAGGTGAAGGACAGCCATGGTGGTAAACCGGCAACGGGAACCGGGATTGGACTGGCCGTCTCGAAGCGTCTGGCGAAAAACATGGGCGGTGATATTACGGTTTCCAGCCAGGCCGGAAAAGGCTCCATCTTTACGCTAACCGTGCATGCTCCTGCCGTGGCAGAAGAAATTGAAGATGCTTTTGAAGACGATGAAATGCCGTTACCAGCCCTGAATGTGCTGCTGGTGGAAGACATTGAACTGAACGTTATTGTTGCGCGTTCGGTGCTGGAAAAGCTGGGCAACAGCGTGGATGTCGCCATGACCGGGAAAGCCGCGCTGGACATGTTCAAACCGGGTGAATATGACCTGGTGCTGCTGGATATTCAGCTACCGGATATGACCGGTCTGGATATCTCACGCGAACTGACGCAAAAATACGCCCGTGAAGATCTGCCGCCGCTGGTGGCTCTCACCGCCAACGTACTGAAAGATAAAAAAGAATATCTGGATGCAGGAATGGACGACGTGCTGAGTAAGCCGCTGTCAGTTCCGGCGTTAACCGCCATGATCAAAAAATACTGGGATACCCGAAACGAAGAGGAGAGCACTGTGACGTCTGAAGAAAGCAGTAAATCGCAAGCGCTGTTAGATATTCCCATGTTGGAACAATACCTCGAACTGGTCGGGCCGAAGCTGATCACCGACGGTCTGGCGGTGTTTGAGAAAATGATGCCAGGATATTTGAGTGTGCTGGAGTCTAATCTGACTGCCCGTGATAAAAAAGGCGTGGTTGAGGAAGGTCATAAAATTAAAGGCGCAGCAGGTTCAGTGGGGCTGCGCCACCTGCAACAGTTGGGTCAGCAAATTCAATCACCCGACCTTCCTGCTTGGGAAGATAACGTGGCTGAATGGATTGAAGAGATGAAGCAGGAGTGGCAGCACGACGTGGCGGTGTTAAGAGCCTGGGTTGCGAGCGTGGAAAAAAAATGACCCCGGCTTGACCGGGGTGCGCGAATACTGCGCCAACACCAGGGAAATCGTGGCTGCGCCGTAAATTATTATCATTGTTTACAAGGGCGCAGCCCTAATTTTCAGGCCGCACGCAGTTAAGATAGCAAATCTTAAATAATTTGTTACATGAATCAGTTAAATGTGTGAAGCGTGGCATTCTAATCAGAATTATTAATATGCTTCAGTCAGTTGCGAAAGGAGTATCACGATGAAAAAAGTTGGCGTAGTGCTCAGCGGATGTGGCGTGTATGACGGTGCAGAAATTCACGAAGCCGTACTCACGCTGCTGGCTATTGCCCGCAATGGCGCTCAAGCTATCTGCTTTGCCCCAGATAAACAGCAGGCGGATGTGATTAATCATCTGACGGGCGAGCCGATGCCGGAAACGCGCAATGTCCTGATTGAAGCTGCGCGTATTACGCGTGGTGATATTCGTCCCCTGGCCCAGGCGGTCGCAACGGAGCTGGATGCGCTAATTGTGCCTGGCGGGTTTGGCGCAGCAAAAAATCTGAGCAATTTTGCCAGCCAGGGCAGTGAGTGTCGGATTGATAGCGACTTAGCTGCTCTGGCGAAGGCGCTGCATCAGGCCGGTAAACCTCTTGGATTCATGTGTATTGCTCCTGCTATGTTACCTAAGATTTTTGACTTCCCGCTGCGTCTGACCATTGGCACTGACATCGATACAGCGGAAGTACTGGAAGAGATGGGCGCTGAACATGTGCCTTGCCCGGTCGATGACATTGTGGTTGATGAAGATAATAAAGTTGTCACCACGCCTGCTTACATGCTGGCGCAGGATATCGCTCAGGCGGCGAGTGGGATCGACAAACTGGTCTCGCGTGTTCTGGTACTGGCTGAATGAGAAAAGGGGCTACCGCCTTTCTGCGACGTCTGCTTCTGCGGGCGGTTATTGTCCTCGCCGTGTTTTGGGGCGGGGGTATAGCGCTCTTCAGCGTGATGCCCGTTCCTTTCTCAGCGGTCATGATTGAGCGGCAGCTTGGTGCCTGGATACAGGGTAATTTCGGCTATGTGGCGCATTCTGACTGGGTCAGTATGGATGAGATATCACCGTGGATGGGGCTGGCGGTCATTGCCGCTGAGGACCAGAAATTTCCCGATCACTGGGGATTTGATGTCTCAGCGATAGAGAAAGCGCTGGCGCATAACGAACGTAATGAAAACCGTATTCGGGGCGCTTCGACGTTATCGCAACAAACGGCAAAAAACCTCTTTTTGTGGGATGGGCGTAGCTGGGTGCGCAAAGGGCTCGAGGCCGGGTTAACGCTGGGGATAGAAACCGTCTGGAGCAAGAAACGAATCCTGACGGTTTATTTGAATATTGCGGAGTTTGGCGATGGAGTATTCGGTGTAGAGGCTGCATCACAGCGCTATTTCCATAAACCCGCCAGCCGTCTTAGCCCGTCTGAAGCGGCATTGCTGGCGGCGGTGCTGCCCAATCCGTTACGTTTTAAGGCGAGTGCACCTTCCGGCTATGTACGCAGTCGTCAGGCGTGGATCATGCGCCAAATGCGCCAGCTGGGCGGCGAGTCGTTTATGCGTGAAAATAAGCTGTATTAGTCGATGCTGCCCTAATCTTCATCAAACCCCGAATTAAACAGCGCAATCACGGCTGCCAGAGCCTCAACCTCCTGCGGACCCGTGGCTTCAACTTCTATCTGGCGTCCTTTGGCGGAATCCAGCATCAGCAGAGCGATAACACTGTTTGCCTCGGCTTCCGTCCCTTCATCATTACGCAGCAGAACTTCTGCTTCAAAACCCTGCATTAGCTCAAACAGTTTCATTGCCGGCCGGGCATGCATGCCCAGCTTATTCGTGATTTCAACAGTTTGCTTCACGGTCATGATTTGCGTTTTTCCAACGTACGATGGCGTGACTGCACGTTTTTACCGCGTGAGCGGAAGTAGTCTGCCAGTTGCTCTGCAATATACACCGAACGGTGTTTCCCGCCGGTACAGCCGATGGCTACAGTGAGGTAGCTGCGGTTGTTGGTCTCCAGCATGGGTAACCATAGCTCAAGATAGCTGCGAGTCTGGTAGATAAAATTGTGTACTTCTGTGTGTCTATCGAGGAAGGCCGCGACGGGCCTGTCCAGACCGGTCATCGGACGTAGCTTTGGATCCCAGTGCGGGTTAGGCAGGAAACGGACATCAAAGACGTAATCCGCATCAATAGGGATTCCGTGTTTAAAGCCAAAGGACTCAAATACCATCGTTAATTCACGTTCACGTTTGCCCAGCAGTCGGGTACGTAACATTTCCGCCAGTTCGTGCACGGACATCTCAGAGGTGTCTACGATCAGGTCAGCGCGTGAACGCAACGGCTCCAGTAAATCGCTTTCTTTATCGATAGCGCTTTCCAGAGACAAGTTCTTGCTGGACAGCGGGTGTAAACGGCGCGTATCGCTGTAGCGGCGAATCAGCGTGTTACGGTCGGCATCAAGAAACAGCAGTTGCGGTGAGAAGCCTTCAGGCAGGTTACTCATGGCCTGCTCAAAAATCTCCGGGGATTCGGGCATATTGCGCACATCAATGCTGACAGCCGCAGATATCTGGCGATCGGCGAGGGTTCGAGCCAGTTCGGGCAACAACACGACGGGAAGGTTATCCACGCAGTAAAAACCCATATCTTCCAGCGCACGCAGGGCGACAGACTTACCTGACCCAGAACGACCGCTGACGATCATCAGTACCATGTACTGTTTCTCCTCACAACGACAGAAAAGGATGCCATTGGGTTGTTATGCTTCATCCTGTCCACCTTCGGTGTCAGTGATGATTTGATACAACTCCTGGTCACTCTGTGCGGCGCGCAGGCGACGACAGATGGTTTTATCTGCCAGGCGTTTGGCAACCAGTGACAACGTATGCAAATGCGTCTTGGTTTGGTCCGCCGGGACCAGCAGGGCGAAAAGCAGATCGACGGGTTGATTATCAATGGCATCGAACGCGATTGGCGTTTCAAGTTGAACAAATACACCAACTGCACGCAGGGTGTCTTCTTCCAGCTTTCCATGCGGAATGGCAATACCATTGCCAATACCGGTACTGCCCATTTTTTCGCGCGTCAGAATGGCTTCAAATACCACCTGAGGAGGCAAGCTGAGTTGTTTGGCCGCCAGTTCACTGATGATTTCCAGTGCGCGTTTCTTGCTTTGGCAGTGAACGGCCGCGCGCGTACATTCCTGGTTAAGAACATTGCTCAGTTGTAGAGTCGTATCGTTATTTGTCATAATTTCACCTAAGCGCTAACTGTACAAATGGCCCGTTGTGCTGCACAACAGGCCGTCCTGCACCCGCTAACTGCCCGGACAAGTTAGTGCTGTTTCAGTTTATCTTTATGTTTTGTTAACTGCCGAGCCAGTTTATCAATTAAACCGTCAATGGCGGCGTACATATCCTGACCTTCCGCGCTGGCATGAATTTCGCCACCGTTCACATGCAGTGTTGCATCCGAGATGTGTGTGACCTTCTCCACTTTCAACACAATATAGACCTGATTAATCCGGTCGAAATATTGCTCAAGCTTGGCGAACTTTGTGGTGACAAAGTCGCGCAGGGCCTCAGTGATTTCGACGTTATTTCCAGTGATGTTGAGCTGCATAGTGTCTTCCTTATCGGTTGGGTCAAACCAGCTGTTTGCGCTGGTTAGACGGCGGAATGGATAAAGACTCTCGGTACTTCGCAACGGTGCGGCGTGCCACCATGATACCTTGTTCTGACAGCATAGAGGTTAACTTGCTGTCACTCAGCGGTTTCGCGGGGTTTTCCGCAGCAATTAATTTCTTCACCAATGCGCGGATAGCTGTAGAAGAGGCTTCGCCTCCACCTTCAGTGTTAACGTGACTGGAGAAGAAATACTTCAATTCAAAAATGCCGCGCGGACTGTGCAGATACTTTTGCGTGGTCACTCGGGAAATGGTCGATTCATGCATCTCGACGGCCTGGGCGATATCGGCCAGAACCATCGGTTTCATATACTCTTCGCCTTGCTCAAAGAAGGCTTGCTGTTGCTCAACGATACAGCGGCTAACGCGCAATAGCGTGTCATTGCGGCTTTCCAGACTTTTAATCAGCCATTTTGCATCCTGAAGGTTGCTACGAATGAACTGGCTGTCAGCATCATTGCGCGCGTTATTGCACAGGGCGGCGTAGTGTTGGTTGATCTGTAAACGCGGAATGCTGTCACTGTTGAGTTCGACTACCCAGCGATCGTTGTGCTTACGCACCAGCACATCCGGGATGACGTACTCTGGTTCACCGGTCTGGATAGATTGTCCAGGTCTTGGGTCAAGCGACTGGATAAGATTGACGGCTTCTTTCAGCACATCTTCTTTCAGTCGGGTTACGCGCATCAGGGTGCGGAAGTCGTGGTTGGCGAGCAGATCAAGGTGATCGCTGATGATCAGGCGTGCTTCTTCCAGCCACGGCGTGACTTTATCAAACTGTGAAAGTTGGATCAGTAAGCAGTCGCGGAGATCTTTTGCCGCTACGCCCACGGGATCAAAACGCTGAACGCGTTTAAGCACGGCTTCGATTTCATCGATACCGATGTCGTCATCGCCCATGCTGTCGAGAATGTCGTCCAGCGTGACGGTGAGATAGCCCGTTTCGTCGACTGCATCCACAATTGACGTGGCAATAGCACGATCGGTATCTGAGAATGGGGTCAGTTCCACCTGCCACATCAGGTAATCTTGCAGCGATTGCGTGGTTTCACCCTGATACACAGGCAGTTCGTCGTCAATGTAATCCCCGCTGGTGCCAGACGGCGTCCCTGCGGTGTAAATCTCATCCCAACTGGCATCCAGCGGCAGCTCTTCTGGCATCTCTTTTTGTTCGAGTGCGTCAGCCGTATCGAGGGATTCGCTATCCTGCTTTTCCTGGGTATCAATTTCGTCGTGAAGATCGGTTTGCTCGAGCAGTGGGTTACTTTCCAGCGCTTGCTGAAGTTCTTGCTGAAGTTCCAGCGTGGACAACTGCAACAGACGGATAGCCTGTTGTAGCTGAGGCGTCATCGCCAGTTGTTGGCTAAGCCTGAGTTGCAAACCTTGCTTCATGTTCAGAGTTGTTGTCTCCTGCGGTGACGTGAAGTCTACTACCCTATCAGAGTCTGAAGTCTTCCCCAAGGTATACGCGTTTAACGTGCTCGTCCTGCAGGATTTCTGTCGGCGTACCGTGTGCAATCAGGTGTCCCTGGCTCACAATGTAGGCGCGCTCACAAACAGCCAGCGTTTCGCGCACGTTATGGTCGGTAATCAGCACGCCAAGCCCGCTGTCGCGCAGGTGTTCAATAATACGTTTGATATCAATGACGGAAATTGGGTCAACACCGGCAAAGGGTTCATCCAACAGGATAAATTTAGGATTAGCGGCCAGTGCGCGGGCGATCTCCACACGGCGGCGTTCCCCACCGGAGAGTGCCTGTCCAAGGCTGTCACGCAGATGTTCGATATGGAATTCTTCCATCAGCTCATTGGCGCGATCTTCACGCTGCTCGCTGGAAAGATCGTCACGAATTTGCAGTACCGCCATCAGGTTATCAAATACGCTCAGGCGACGAAAAATAGAGGCTTCCTGCGGTAAGTAGCCGATGCCGCGACGCGCGCGCGCATGCAGGGGTAACAGACTGATATCTTCGTCATCAATGATAATGTTGCCCGCATCGCGCGGGACAATGCCGACAACCATGTAAAAGGTTGTTGTTTTGCCCGCACCGTTAGGGCCGAGCAGACCGACGATCTCCCCGGAGTTGACGGTCAGGCTGACATCTTCCACCACACGACGGCCTTTGTAGGCTTTTGCAAGATTCTTTGCAGTTAATGTTGCCATAACGAATCAGTTACCTTTTTTCTCTGCCGGAGCCTTGGTCTTGTTTTTGTCCTGCAATTGCGACGGAACCAGAACGGTGGTGACGCGTTTGCCTTTCTCACTGAAGGCCTGCATTTTCTGTTCTTTTACCAGATAGGTGATCTTATCGCCCGTGATGTTGCTATCGAGTTGTTCCAGATAAGCCTTACCGGTAAGGACGACGAAATCTTTTGCCAGCTCATAGTGCATCTGTGAGGCGCGGCCTTTAACCGGTTTACCATTGTCCTGCATCTGGTAAAAGGTCGCCGGATTGCCATAACCGTCAATCACTTCTTTACCGTCTTCACCGCCCGGACGCGTGACGACGACCTTATCGGCATTAATTTTGATCGTGCCCTGAGTCACGATGACATTGCCGGTAAACGTCACCACGTTGCCCTGCATATCCAGAGACTGCTGGTCCGATTCAATGTGGATCGGCTGCTCGGTATCGCCAGTGACGGCGAATGCCGGAATGCTGGCGGCCAGAAGTGAGCTGGCAAGCACAAGATTAAGGCTGAGTTTGTTTGTTTTGGATTTCATATGAGGTTCTAACCTTTTCAATCAGCTCGGCGTTCTTGCTGCGTAAGTTGCCGCGCATCTTCAGTCCGCTGGAGTTAAATGTTGTTCCATACAACGTGACCAGATCATCGGAAGTGACATCTTGCGTCACAAGGTTGATCTGCGCGTTATCGGTAGTAATTCTGCGTAGTTGAGAGTCAGGCACCAGCGCGTTAACCTCAACATGGCCATACAGGTACAGCATCCGATCGTTGGTCAATTTGGCTTTATCGGCCTTGATTGACCAGGTCGGTACTTTGTCCTTATCAAACGTGGTTAACACCGGTTGAGTGAACCACGAAACTGCTTGATCTGAATAATATTCAACGTGTTGCGCGATCAAATGATAGCTCAGCGCGCCCTCAGGGCTGTACACGACGGTGTCGGTATGCTCGCTCTTATAGGTTGGCTCGTTGTTATTAACGACAACCTGAGCGGTGTCGTCTTTGTCTGCCAGGTTAATACCAATCATCACAAGGACAGCCAGCGACAGTAGAATGATAACCCAACGTCTGGTTTTGCTCATATCGATTGCCCTTTGGCCTCATCCAGTTTGCCCTGCGCCAGCAGTAATAAGTCGCAGACTTCGCGCACTGCGCCGCGTCCCCCGTCGATACGGGTGACGTAATCGGCCCGCGGGATCAGCAACGGATGAGCATCCGCTACCGCTACGCTTAATCCCACTTTTGCCATCACCGGCCAGTCGATCAGATCATCGCCAACATACGCCACATTCTCAGGCGCGATCGCCAGTTTGCTAAGCAGATCGCCAAAGGCAACCAGTTTGTCCGACTGCCCCTGATACAGATGTGTGATCCCTAATGTGGCACAGCGATCTTCTACAAGTTTAGCCTTTCGTCCGGTAATAATGGCAACCTCAATGCCGGAAGTGAGCGCGCAGCGAATTCCGTAGCCATCGCGGACGTTAAACGCCTTCAGCTCTTCACCGTTGTTGCCCATATAAATCAGACCATCAGACAGTACGCCATCCACATCAAGGATCAGCAGACGGATGTTTTCTGCTCTGGTGATGACGTCAGTGCTGACGGGTCCATAACAGGTCGCAAGCGACGCACCTGCTTTACTCATTTTCTTTATCCTTGAGTTTCTTACACTACACCTGCACGCAGCAGATCATGCATATGTAACACACCCAGTAACTGGTCGCCATCAGCAACCATTACCGAGGTGATATGGCGGGACTGCATTAAGTTCAGGGCATCAACGGCAAGAATCCCTGGACGCACGCGAATGCCCCCAGGGGTCATCACATCCGCAATACCTAACTGGCGTACATCAACGCCCATATCGAAGACACGACGTAAATCGCCATCCGTAAAGATGCCGTCAATCTTCATCGCGTCATCGCAAATGACGGTCATGCCGAGGTTTTTCCGCGTGATCTCCAGTAAGGCGTCACGCAGGCTGGCGCTTTTGGTCACATGCGGGATTTCGTCTCCCGTATGCATAATATCGTTAACGCGCAACAAAAGCTTACGCCCCAATGCGCCACCAGGATGAGATAACGCAAAATCTTCTGCGGTGAAGCCGCGTGCTTTTAGTAACGCAACGGCAAGCGCATCGCCCATCACCAGCGTTGCGGTCGTGCTGCTGGTCGGTGCCAGACCTAATGGGCAGGCTTCTTTGGGCACTTTAACACACAGATGCACATCTGCTGCACGCGCCATACTGCTTTCCGGACGACCCGTCATGCAGATAAGGGGGACATGCAGGCGTTTTAACACCGGAATTAACGCTGCAATCTCATTAGATTCACCGGAGTTAGAAATGGCAATCACGACGTCCTGCGGTGACACCATACCCAGATCGCCATGTGCGGCTTCGCCAGGATGCACAAAAAATGAGGGCGTGCCGGTACTGGCAAACGTAGCGGCCATTTTGCGCCCGATATGCCCTGATTTTCCCATTCCCATCACCACGACTTTGCCCGGGCAACTGAAAATCTTTTCACAGGCGAGGGTAAAGTTCTGGTTGATGTACTGATCAAGCTCCGCCAGGCCTTCACGTTCAATTGTCAGGACTTCCTTGCCTGCTTGCTGAAAGTCAAAACCCGGTTGCAACTCTAAGTGCGACATAATGCGTTTCCAGTTATCCAACGAGAAGTGGCGATAACCAATACAGCATCGCCAGCCATATGATAAAACCGCTGGTCAGAAGCGCCCCTGCGCCACGACCAATCTGGCGCGGACGTCGCCAGCAGAGTAATGCAAAAATAACGCTCACCAGCAGCATGACGCTGTAGTCCCGGACGAAGGCCATCGGGTTGACCTCGCCCGGTGTAATCAGTGCAGGTAACCCAAGAACGATAACAATATTAAAAATGTTAGCGCCGATGATGTTACCGACGGCAATATCGCTTTCACCTTTACGCAAACCTGCAATGGCGGTTGCCAGTTCTGGCAGGCTGGTACCAATGGCGACGACCGTCAAACCGATAGTAAGCTCGCTCATGGCAAAGTAATTTGCCAGTACAGTGGCGTTATCAACCACCATACGCGTTGCCATTGGCATAATGATCAGCGCTATCCCCAGCCATAAAAATGCGACAGGCAATCCGCCTTCGCGAGGCAGTTCCGCAACTTGCTCCCGAGTCAGGCTGTCATTGCCCTGGCGTTCTGCCAGACGGGCGATTTTAACAATGAATAGCAGCCATAGCACGGCCAGAAGCAGAAGAAAGAGGCCATCACTGCGGCTTAACTGCCCGTCATACAGAACGGACGCGGCCAAAATGCTTACCAGCAACATTAACGGTAATTCACGACGCAGAACATCGGAATGCACGGTAAAAGGATGAATGAGTGCTGACAGGCCTAAAATAAGAAGAATATTGGTGATGTTGGAGCCGATGGCGGTACCGACGGCTAAATCGAGCTGCCCATTCATTGATGCCGCAACAGAGACAATAATCTCAGGTAGGGATGTGCCGATGCTGACGACCGTCATTCCAATAATGATGGGGGGGATACCGAAGGTGCGGCATAAAATAGATGCAGCAAATACCAGACGGTCGGCACCGTAGACCACCAGAAGTAAACCAATTATTAACAGTGCCGTCGCTAAAAGCATCTAAAGTCCTTTCTTCAGGTATACTCGCCGGTCCACTTGAAGGATCTTCTGGAAGCCGTAACGAATTCTTAATTTTGACTTTATGCGGCTAAAAAGTAAAACAAATGCCAGCTTTCGCTAACCAGGACAGGCAATAATCTGTAAATATGTCGAGTTCAGGGCTAAATTGAGCGCCAACTCTTCGATCAACGAGGCAATAGTAAAGGATGAATCAATGGGTCAGTCTGTGGCGAATCTAGTCGATATGCGCGATGTCAGCTTTTCCCGAGGTGACCGCTGCATCTTTGATAATATTTCCCTGACGGTGCCGCGCGGTAAGGTGACGGCGATCATGGGGCCATCAGGCATCGGCAAAACGACGCTGTTACGTCTGATTGGCGGGCAGATCCCGCCAGATAAGGGCGAAATCCTGTTTGACGGCGAAAACGTCCCAGCCATGTCTCGTTCACGTTTGTACACCGTGCGTAAGCGCATGAGTATGCTGTTTCAGTCCGGGGCGCTGTTTACCGACATGAACGTGTTTGACAACGTCGCTTATCCACTGCGTGAGCATACGACGCTGCCCAAGGCGTTGCTCAAGAGCACGGTGATGATGAAACTGGAAGCTGTCGGCCTGCGTGGTGCGGCAAAACTCATGCCTTCTGAATTATCCGGGGGGATGGCGCGACGTGCGGCATTAGCACGCGCCATTGCGCTGGAGCCAGATCTCATTATGTTTGATGAACCGTTCGTCGGTCAGGATCCTATCACCATGGGTGTGCTGGTGAAGCTGATTTCAGAACTGAACAACGCGCTGGGCGTCACCTGCGTGGTGGTCTCTCATGATGTGCCAGAGGTACTGAGTATTGCGGATTACGCCTATATTATGGCGGACAAAAAGATAGTGGCCTACGGTAGTGCTCAGGCACTACAAGAAAATGCCGATCCGCGCGTGCGTCAGTTCCTCGATGGTATTGCCGATGGGCCGGTTCCGTTCCGCTACCCAGCGGGCGACTACCACACCGATTTACTCAAAACAGGGAGTTAAGCCACCCATGTTGTTAAATGCGCTGGCATCACTCGGACATCGGGGAATAAAAACCCTCAGGACGTTCGGGCGAGCCGGATTAATGTTGTTCAATGCGGTAGTCGGCAAGCCGGAGTTTCGCAAACATGCGCCGCTGCTGATCCGCCAGCTCTATAATGTCGGTGTCCTGTCGATGCTGATCATTATCGTTTCTGGCGTGTTCATCGGGATGGTGCTGGGATTGCAGGGATACCTGGTCCTGACAACCTACAGCGCAGAAACCAGTCTCGGTATGCTGGTGGCGCTGTCCTTGCTGCGAGAACTGGGGCCGGTTGTTGCGGCGCTGCTGTTCGCCGGGCGAGCCGGATCGGCGTTAACCGCGGAAATCGGCCTGATGCGGGCAACCGAACAGCTTTCCAGCCTGGAAATGATGGCGGTTGATCCTCTGCGTCGAGTGGTCTCTCCGCGTTTTTGGGCGGGTGTCATTTCATTGCCGCTGCTGACGATTATTTTTGTCGCCGTGGGGATCTGGGGTGGTTCACTGGTTGGCGTAAGCTGGAAAGGTATTGATGCCGGCTTTTTCTGGTCGGCTATGCAAAATGCCGTCGACTGGCGTCTGGATCTGGTCAACTGTTTGATTAAGAGCGTGGTGTTCGCCATTACGGTCACCTGGATTGCATTGTTCAATGGTTATGATGCGATTCCGACCTCCGCCGGAATTAGCCGGGCTACGACACGCACCGTTGTGCACGCCTCTCTTGCCGTTCTGGGGCTGGATTTTGTGCTGACCGCACTGATGTTTGGGAATTGAGTTCATGCAAACGAAAAAAAATGAAATTTGGGTTGGGGTATTCCTGCTGGTTGCGCTGCTGGCGGCGCTATTTGTCTGCCTGAAAGCGGCTAATGTGACCTCCATGCGTACTGAACCAACCTACACGGTTTATGCGACCTTTGATAATATCGGCGGCCTGAGAGAGCGCTCTCCCGTGCGGATTGGGGGGGTTGTTGTGGGGCGAGTTTCGGATATCTCGTTAGATCCCAAAACTTACCTGCCACGCGTAACGCTGGACATCGAATCGCGCTTTAACCATATCCCGGACACCAGCTCGCTGAGCATCCGCACCTCTGGTCTGCTGGGTGAGCAGTATCTGGCATTAAACGTGGGTTTTGAAGATCCTGAGCTGGGAACGTCTATCCTCAAAGATGGCAGTACGATTCAGGACACGAAATCCGCGATGGTGCTGGAAGATATGATTGGTCAATTCCTCTACAACAGCAACAGTAAAGGTGATGACAATAAGAATTCTGGCGATGCGCCAGCCGCAACTGAAGGCAATAATGAAGCCACTACGCCTGCGGGCGCAACGAAATAATCTCAGGAGAATCGACGTATGTTTAAACGATTGATGATGGTGGCTATGCTGGTCATTGCCCCACTTAGCGTGGCAACCGCAGCGGACCAGACTAACCCGTATAAACTGATGAATGAGGCGGCGCAGAAAACTTTCGATCGTCTGAAAAACGAGCAACCTAAAATTCGTTCCAACCCGGACTATCTGCGTCAGGTTGTCGATCAGGAGCTGCTGCCGTATGTGCAAGTAAAATATGCGGGGGCGCTGGTATTAGGGCGCTACTACAAAGAAGCTACGCCTGCGCAGCGTGACGCTTATTTCGCCGCGTTTCGCGAATACCTGAAGCAGGCTTACGGTCAGGCGCTGGCAATGTACCACGGTCAGACCTATCAGATCGCGCCGGAACAGCCGCTGGGTGATGCGACGATTGTGCCTATCCGCGTAACCATCATCGATCCAAACGGACGTCCGCCGGTGCGTCTGGATTTCCAGTGGCGTAAAAATTCTCAGACCGGTAACTGGCAGGCGTATGACATGATCGCCGAAGGCGTAAGTATGATCACCACCAAGCAAAATGAGTGGAGCGACCTGCTGCGCACGAAAGGTATTGATGGCCTGACCGCACAGCTGAAATCTATCTCTCAGCAGAAAATCACCCTGGAAGAGAAGAAATAATGACGCAGTCACTCACCTGGACGCGTGAAGGTGACAAGCTTAGGCTTGCGGGAGAGCTGGATCAGGACGTGTTAAATCCGTTATGGGATGCACGTATTGAGGCGATGAAAGGGGTCACCTGCATCGATCTGAGCCAGGTTTCCCGGGTTGATACCGGTGGTCTGGCATTGCTGTTGCATCTGGTTGACCAGGGCAAGCAACAGGGGAATCGCGTTTCGCTTACCGGGGTTAACGATAAGGTTTACACCCTGGCACAGCTTTACAATTTGCCTGACGACGTCCTTCCGCGTTAATTTTTGTAGGCCGGATAAGGCCTTGTGCCGCCATCCGGCAAAACCCCTGAAGGGGATCTACCGCCAAAGCCTTGTCTGATTTATCAGCGAGGCTTTTTGCTTATTTATGACAGCGCCACTTTGCTCTAAGATGTTGGGCTGTTTTCACTATCTGACGAATGAAGAGCCCATGGAAAATAATGAAATTCAGAGCGTGCTGATGAACGCACTCTCCCTCCAGGAAGTCCACGTTTCTGGTGACGGCAGTCACTTTCAGGTTATTGCCGTGGGTGAGATGTTTGACGGCATGAGCCGGGTAAAGAAGCAGCAATCGGTCTATGGCCCATTGATGGAGTATATTGCGGATAACCGCATTCATGCTGTGTCGATTAAAGCGTTTACCCCAGCGGAATGGGCGCGCGATCGCAAACTTAACGGTTTTTGAGCTACGGGTGATATGCCGGTAGCGAAGATGAATTCTTAACAGAGAACAGAATAATGGATAAATTCCGTGTTCAGGGGCCAACCAAGCTCCAGGGCGAAGTCACAATTTCAGGCGCTAAAAATGCCGCACTGCCGATCCTGTTTGCGGCGCTGCTGGCTGAAGAACCTGTAGAAATTCAAAACGTCCCAAAACTGAAGGACGTAGATACCTCCATGAAACTGCTGAGCCAGTTGGGGGCGAAAGTAGAGCGTAATGGGTCTGTGCACATTGATGCGCGTGACGTTAACGTCTTCTGTGCACCGTACGATCTGGTGAAAACCATGCGTGCGTCTATCTGGGCATTGGGGCCGCTGGTTGCGCGTTTTGGTCAGGGTCAGGTTTCTCTGCCGGGCGGCTGTACTATCGGCGCGCGCCCGGTTGACCTGCACATTACCGGTCTGGAGCAGTTAGGTGCCACCATCAAGCTGGAAGAAGGCTATGTGAAGGCGTCCGTTGATGGCCGCCTGAAAGGCGCGCACATCGTGATGGACAAAGTAAGCGTCGGTGCGACGGTCACTATCATGTGCGCGGCAACGCTTGCCGAAGGCACGACCATCATCGAAAACGCCGCACGTGAGCCGGAAATTGTTGATACCGCGAATTTCCTGATTGCGCTGGGTGCGAAGATCACAGGGCAGGGTACCGACCGTATCACCATTGAAGGCGTTGAACGCCTCGGCGGCGGGGTGTATCGCGTTCTGCCTGATCGTATTGAAACCGGGACGTTCCTGGTGGCGGCGGCGATTTCTCGCGGCAAAATTATCTGCCGTAATGCGCAACCAGACACACTGGATGCTGTTCTGGCGAAGCTGCGTGATGCCGGTGCGGATATCGAAGTCGGTGAAGACTGGATTAGCCTCGACATGCACGGCAAACGCCCTAAAGCGGTTAATGTGCGCACTGCGCCACATCCGGCTTTCCCGACCGACATGCAGGCCCAGTTCACGCTGTTGAACCTGGTGGCCGAAGGGACAGGCTTCATTACGGAAACCGTGTTTGAGAACCGCTTTATGCACGTGCCTGAACTGAGCCGTATGGGGGCTCACGCGGAAATCGAAAGCAATACTGTGATTTGTCACGGGGTTGAAACGCTCTCCGGTGCACAGGTAATGGCGACCGATCTGCGCGCGTCAGCAAGTTTGGTGTTAGCGGGATGTATCGCTGAAGGCACAACGGTTGTTGACCGCATTTATCACATCGATCGCGGCTATGAGCGCATCGAGGATAAATTGCGTGCGCTGGGCGCAAACATAGAGCGCATTAAAGGCGAGTAATCGCCTACGCGTGTTGTAACCCCCAGGATCGTTGATCCGGGGGTTGCTGTTTCACCACTACTCAAGACGCTTTTTTTCTTTCCGTACTCTCATCATCCGCGTTCTGTCGATGAATTCATGCGTCCTGGTGTCATGGTAGCGTGACGGCCAAATTACCCACGGGTCTGTTCCCAGTGCTCTCGCGATAATCAATTCACCTTTCGGCCATGGCCGGGTTAACGCATTTGCCAGCGTTGATGAACTCAAGCCATTCTTACGTGACTCAGCGGCCATTGACGTGCCTTTCTTACGTAGCCCCGCGATGATGTCAGCCGGATGCCAGTCAATGAATTTGCTTTCCATAGTTCCACATCTCCTTTGGTTAACCAGTTACGGTTTCACAATCAGCCTGTGGAGTTACTATACGCCTCGAGAACGAATGTTCTAAAATGTTCTCGTAAAGTGCTTGCATATTCAGAATATGCCAAGGTCATACATGTTGTTTGATTATTTTTGTGATTTTTTTAGAGCTTATAAGAATATCCCGTGTGTTGCACGGGATGCTGGGAAGCGAGACGAGGGAAATTAACGGTCGCGCTGTACGGCGATATGCGCCAGGCCAATCAGGGCTTCTTTCCACGGAGTATCTGGAAGTACCTGAAGCGCCGCGATGGCTTTATCGGCTTCTTCTTCTGCACGTTGACGGGTCCATTCCAGTGATCCGCAAGCGTTCATGGCTTCCAGAACCGGCTCCAGAAGGTGGCGACCATTACCTTGCTCAATCGCCTGGCGAATCATTTGCGCCTGCTCAGGAGTGCCGTGACGCATCGCATGCAGTAGCGGTAGCGTAGGTTTACCTTCGTTGAGGTCATCCCCGACGTTTTTACCCAACTGCTCGCCATCTGCGCTGTAATCCAGTAAATCGTCGATAAGCTGGAAAGCGGTGCCAAGGTAACGGCCATAATCCTGCAGGCCTTTCTCTTGCTCATCGCTACAACCTGCAAGGATACCTGAACATTGGGCCGCGGCTTCAAACAGACGAGCCGTCTTGCTGTAGATAACACGCATATAGTTTTCTTCGGTGATATCCGGGTCATTGACGTTCATTAACTGCAGGACTTCGCCTTCAGCAATAACGTTGACCGCTTTAGACATCACTTCCAGCACTTTCAGCGAACCGAGGCTGGTCATCATCTGAAAGGCGCGGGTATAGATAAAATCGCCGACCAGAACGCTGGCCGCATTACCAAAGGCTGCATTCGCCGTGGCTTTCCCACGGCGCATATCGGATTCATCCACTACATCGTCATGAAGCAGGGTCGCGGTGTGGATAAACTCGATTAAGGCAGCGATCGTGACGTGGGCATTTTCCTGATAACCAACAGCGCGCGCCGCGAGTACAGCGATCATTGGACGAATGCGTTTTCCGCCGCCGCTCACGATGTAGTACCCCAATTGATTGATCAACTGGACGTCGGAATTGAGCTGTTCAAGGATTGTCGCATTGACCCCCGCCATATCTTGCGCGGTTAACTCATTGATTTTTTCTAAATTCATCGCAAAAGCCGGGCTTCTCGCCCCGATTACCTCACTATTTGAGAAGGTAACGTCGGGTTTAGGGTTAGAAATATATGCTGATTGTACTGAAAAAACGCCGCAGATAAACGTTACGGTACACGTTGTGTTTTTTTTCTTCATGTATTGACGGTAGCACTTGTCAAAGGCTCGCGTTTTGCGTAATATTCGCGCCCTATTGTGAATATTTATAGCGCACTCTGAATCATCAAAAAGGTGTGCGCGGAAGCGGAGTTTTTTATGTACGCGGTTTTCCAAAGTGGTGGTAAACAACACCGAGTAAGCGAAGGTCAGACCGTTCGCCTGGAAAAGCTGGACATCGCAACTGGCGAATCTGTTGAGTTCGCTGAAGTTCTGATGATCGCAAACGGTGAAGAAGTCAAAATCGGCGTTCCTTTCGTTGATGGCGGCGTTATCAAAGCTGAAGTCGTTGCTCACGGTCGTGGCGAGAAAGTTAAAATTGTTAAGTTTCGTCGTCGTAAACACTACCGTAAGCAGCAGGGCCATCGTCAGTGGTTCACTGATGTGAAAATCACTGGCATCAGCGCTTAAGTTAAGGGGAGCAGATTAAATGGCACATAAAAAGGCTGGCGGCTCGACTCGTAACGGTCGCGATTCAGAAGCTAAACGTCTGGGCGTAAAACGCTTCGGCGGTGAAACAGTTCTGGCTGGTAGCATCATCGTTCGTCAACGTGGTACTAAATTCCACGCTGGCTCCAACGTTGGTTGCGGCAAAGACCACACTCTGTTTGCTAAAGCAGACGGTAAAGTGAAATTTGAAGTGAAAGGCCCGAAAAACCGTAAATTCATCAGCATCGTTGCTGAATAAGTTTTTCGCGTCCCGGTAACGGATAAAAGCCCCGCAACACGTTGCGGGGCTTTTTACATTCGACGGCCGGTAAATACGCTCGTCGCGCGTGACAACCCGGAAACGAGCCCTTGCAGGGAATACGGCATGAAGCAGCAGGCAGGCATTGGTATTCTGTTAGCACTCACAACGGCAGTATGTTGGGGGGCCTTGCCAATAGCAATGAAGCAAGTGCTGGAGGTGATGGAGCCTCCTACCGTGGTGTTTTACCGTTTTTTAATGGCAAGTATTGGCCTTGGCGCTATTCTTGCGGTTAAAAAAAAGCTCCCTCCATTGCGTATTTTTCGCAAAGCGCGTTGGCTGGTACTGCTGGCTATCGCTACCGGTGGGCTGTTCGGTAACTTCATTCTGTTTAGTTCATCCTTGCAATATTTAAGCCCAACGGCTTCGCAGGTTATCGGTCAATTGTCACCGGTTGGCATGATGATCGCCAGCGTCTTTATCCTGAAGGAGAAGATGCGCGGCACGCAGATTATTGGCGCTATTATGCTTCTGAGCGGATTGGTGTTGTTTTTTAATACCAGTCTGATCGAAATTTTTACCCGGCTGACCGATTACACCTGGGGCGTGATCTTTGGTGTCGGTGCCGCGACGGTTTGGGTGTGTTATGGGGTCGCGCAAAAGGTGTTATTGCGCCGGCTGGCATCACCGCAGATCCTGTTTTTACTGTACACTTTATGTACGATAGCGTTGTTGCCGCTGGCTAAACCCGGTGTAATAGCGCAACTCAGCGACTGGCAGCTGGCATGCCTCGTGTTCTGCGGCCTGAATACGCTGGTAGGATACGGTGCCCTTGCGGAAGCAATGGCTCGCTGGCAGGCGGCGCAGGTGAGCGCCATAATTACGCTCACGCCGCTGTTTACGTTGTTATTTTCAGATTTATTATCACTGGCCTGGCCCGATTTCTTCGCCAGACCGATGCTAAACCTTTTAGGTTATCTCGGTGCGTTTATCGTGGTTGCGGGCGCGATGTATTCCGCCATTGGTCATCGAATTTGGGGCGGTTTACGTAAGCATGAAACGGTGGTTTCGCAACCCCGCTCAGGCGAATGATTTACGGAGAGTAAAATGAAGTTTGTTGATGAAGCATCGATTCTGGTCGTTGCAGGCGATGGCGGTAACGGTTGTGTCAGCTTCCGCCGCGAAAAATACATCCCAAAAGGCGGTCCGGACGGTGGTGACGGTGGTGATGGCGGTGACGTCTGGCTGGAAGCCGACGAAAACCTGAACACGCTGATCGATTACCGTTTTGAAAAATCATTCCGTGCGGAACGTGGTCAGAATGGCGCAAGCCGTGATTGCACCGGTAAGCGTGGTAAAGATGTCACGATTAAAGTGCCTGTCGGTACGCGTGTTATCGATCAGGGCACGGGCGAAACTATGGGCGACATGACCAAACACGGTCAGCGTCTGATGGTCGCTAAAGGCGGCTGGCACGGTCTGGGTAACACCCGTTTTAAATCGTCGGTCAACCGTACCCCGCGTCAGAAAACGATGGGTACACCTGGCGATAAGCGTGACCTGATGCTGGAGCTGATGCTGCTGGCAGACGTGGGTATGCTGGGTATGCCAAACGCCGGTAAATCGACGTTTATCCGTGCAGTGTCTGCGGCGAAACCGAAAGTGGCGGATTATCCGTTCACCACGCTGGTACCGAGCCTCGGCGTTGTGCGTATGGACAACGAGAAGAGCTTCGTGGTTGCTGATATCCCGGGTCTGATTGAAGGCGCGGCTGAAGGCGCTGGTCTTGGTATCCGCTTCCTGAAGCACCTGGAGCGTTGCCGCGTGTTGCTGCACCTCATTGATATCGATCCGATTGACGGTTCCGATCCGGTAGAAAACGCCCGTATCATTATTGGCGAACTGGAAAAATACAGTCAGGATCTGGCGTCTAAACCACGCTGGTTAGTGTTCAACAAAATTGATTTGATGGACAAAGCTGAAGCGGAAGAAAAAGCGAAAGCCATCGCTGAAGCGCTGGGCTGGGAAGGTAAATATTACCTGATCTCTGCCGCCAGCCAGCTGGGTGTGAAGGATCTTTGCTGGGATGTGATGACCTTTATCATTGAGAACCCGATTGTTCAGGCTGAAGAAGCGAAACAGCCGGAGAAAGTTGAGTTCATGTGGGATGATTATCACCGCCAGCAGCTCGCTGAAGTCGAAGACGAAGCGGAAGATGACTGGGATGATGATTGGGACGAAGACGACGAAGAAGGCGTTGAGTTCATTTACAAGCGTTAATCCCAATAAAAACCCCGGCCATGTTGCCGGGGTTTTTGTTTCCAGGACGCGCTGTAGGCCGGATAAGGCGCGTTTGCGCCGCCATCCGGCAAAAATACTCAGTTATTTTGATATATATCTTTGTACAGCCGACTCTCGAAGCGCACCAGTGGAATACGGCGGTTGCGCTGGTCTGCAGGCTCTACCGCATAGCCAGACAGATACTGCACGAACGCCATGCGTTGCCCGCTGGCGGTGGTGATGAACCCCGCGAGGTTGTACACCCCTTGAAGTGAGCCTGTTTTCGCTGAAACCTTACCATCAACACCAGCCTGATGCAGACCCGCACGGTATTGCAGGGAGCCATCGTGGCCAGCCAGCGGTAGCATGGTGATAAAGTTCAGCTCATTGTCATGCTGCGCGATGTATTGCAGCACCTGCATCATGGTCGCCGGGGCAATCAGGTTATGGCGAGAGAGACCAGAGCCGTCGGCAATAATCGTGTTGCCAATATCGACGCCCGCCTGCTGACGCAGGATCTGACGTACGGCATCTGAACCTGCCCGCCAGGTGCCCGGTACGTTAAATCGCGCATGGCCAATCATGCGAAAAACGGTGTCGGCAATCATGTTGTCTGATTTTTTCAGCATAATCTTAAGCAGATCATGCAACGGTGCTGATTGTTTGCTGGCGACTACGGTTCCCGGTTCGTTGACCTGCGTCTGGCGCAGCAGAGTACCGCTGTAAGTGATCCCTGCTTGTTTTAGCTCATCTTTGATAATCGCCCCGGCATAGCTGGCGCCGTCCTGAATGGCGAACGCCAGCGGCAGCGGATCGGCTCGTTGGGGCAGGCATCCGGTCAATGTAAAGCGGTTGAGATCGCCGGGAACCACATCCAGTTCACAATATTGCGCTTCCGCAGAACCTCGGGCGAGAGTACGCACCTGGCTGAACATGGTGACCGGGTAATAAGATGCCACGCGGATAAACGCGAGATCGTTAGGTTTTTGCGCGCTGTAGAGTGAAACAGAGAAACAGTTACGATCGACAATGGCTGCTGCGGGCGGTGCGCTAAAACACTGCGTCATGTCGTTCCAGGGCCAGCCAGGGGCTTTATCATGACTGGCGAAAATAGAGGTGTCGATCAGGACATTTCCGGCAATTTGCGTCACGCCTGATTTTTTCAGGGTTGCCACCATATTGCGGATATCCTGACGTTTTAACGTCGGATCGGCACCAAATCGCGCTACTAAGTCACCTTTTAATACTCCGCCTTCCACGTTGCCTTTCGTCTCAAGCGTGGTGGTAAAACGAAAGTCCGGCCCGAGCTGAATCAATGCCGCCAGCGCGGTGATCACTTTCTGGGTACTGGCGGGGAGAGCCATCTGCTGGCTATGAAAATCAATAGCAGGAGCAGGAGCGCCAACCTTCTGTACCATAAGGGCGAGGTTGGCCCCGGCAGGGAGCTGATTGATATACTCGTCGACGTTCGCAGCCTGAACGCTGAACGCTATACTGGCAGTCAATCCAATAGTAAATCTGGAAAATCGCATAATCTCGCGCTAACAACCTGGAAACAGGCCGTCATACTACGGCGCAACGCCCCAAAAAGTAAACGATGACCCATAGGGAACTCCAGGGTAAAATGAACATCAAATGGAGAATTGTAGCTGACCTGGGACCTCGTGCCCCGGGTCGGTATTTTTTTGCTTCTGACTCTGGCATGGCGTATGCCAGGGTGGGCTTAGCAGCCGGGGTGAGGACAACCACCCCCTACAGGAATGTTCAAGAGGTATAACAAATGCAAGCTATCCCGATGACCTTACGTGGTGCTGAAAAACTGCGCGAAGAACTGGATTTTCTTAAATCTGTGCGTCGCCCTGAAATTATTGCCGCGATCGCGGAAGCGCGTGAACACGGTGACCTGAAAGAGAACGCAGAGTATCACGCGGCGCGTGAACAGCAGGGATTCTGCGAGGGTCGCATTAAAGATATCGAAGCCAAACTGTCTAACGCGCAGGTTATTGACGTCACTAAAATGCCAAATAACGGCCGCGTTGTGTTCGGTGCGACGGTTACCGTTCTGAATCTTGATAACGATGAAGAGCAGACCTGGCGCATTGTGGGCGATGATGAGGCCGATTTTAAACAAAACCTGATTTCGGTGAACTCACCTATTGCTCGTGGCCTGATTGGTAAAGAGCAGGATGACGTGGTGGTTATCAAAACGCCGGGCGGCGAAGTTGAGTATGAAGTGACGAAGGTCGAATACCTGTAAGAATTTCCCAATACTCAAGATGTTGATGTATTGTAAAGAAAGGAAAAAGGCCGCATAGCGGCCTTTTATCAACGAAGAGAGCGTGGCATTTTGCTCTCCTGCTAGCGGAAATTCCCGCGTTTTACACAAACTTCGTGTTCAACTTTGGGATATTCTTAGCGTGGCAGCGAGATTTTACGTTCTTTAGTCGGGCGATACAGTACCAGCGTTTTGCCGATGACCTGTACATTGCAGGCGCCGGTTTCGCGTACGATAGCTTCCACGATCAAGGTTTTAGTATCGCGATCTTCCGAGGCGATTTTCACCTTGATAAGCTCATGGTGCTCTAACGCTTGTTCAATCTCGGCCAGTACCCCTTCGGTCAAACCATTATTGCCAAGCATAACTACAGGCTTGAGCGGATGTGCCAGACCTTTCAGGTGCTGTTTTTGTTTAGTACTCAGATTCATCGTATATTTTTGCTTACGTTGGGATTGAAAACGGGTCATTCTACCGCCATCTCCCATATATCGCCAAATAGCTGTGTAGATATTTACACCATTGGTTACGATGAACTGCCCGATGGGAAAGTGAAATGACAGGTAAAAAGCGTTCTGCCAGCTCGAGTCGCTGGCTTCAGGAACACTTTAGCGATAAATATGTTCAACAGGCACAGAAAAAGGGGTTACGTTCCCGTGCCTGGTTTAAACTTGATGAAATACAGCAAAGTGACAAAATTTTTAAACCGGGGATGACGATTGTTGACCTCGGCGCTGCACCCGGTGGCTGGTCGCAATATGCGGTTACGCAGATCGGAAACAGCGGCCGCATTATCGCTTGCGATCTTTTACCTATGGATCCAATCGTTGGTGTGGACTTCCTTCAGGGCGACTTTCGTGATGAATTAGTCCTGAAAGCGTTACTTGAGCGTGTAGGTGACAGTAAAGTACAAGTTGTCATGTCTGATATGGCGCCAAATATGTGTGGAACACCGGCGGTGGATATTCCCCGGGCCATGTATCTGGTTGAACTGGCACTTGGAATGGCTCGTGATGTATTAGCGCCAGGTGGTAGTTTTGTAGTGAAGGTGTTCCAGGGCGAAGGCTTCGATGAGTATCTAAGAGAGATTCGCTCCCTGTTTACGAAGGTCAAAGTTCGTAAGCCGGACTCTTCTCGCGCCCGTTCGCGTGAAGTGTACATTGTAGCGACCGGGCGTAAACCATAACCGGTAGATTTCAAACGAAAGTTTGAAAGACACTGGATATAGAGTATCCTGACGCTGTTTTTAACACAGTTGTAATATGAGGTTAATCCCTTGAGTGACATGGCGAAAAACCTAATACTCTGGCTGGTCATTGCCGTTGTGCTGATGTCAGTATTCCAGAGCTTTGGGCCCAGCGAGTCTAATGGCCGTAAGGTTGATTACTCTACCTTCCTGCAAGAGGTCAATCAGGACCAGGTTCGTGAAGCGCGTATCAACGGACGTGAGATTAACGTTACCAAGAAAGATAGTAACCGTTACACGACCTACATTCCGGTTAACGATCCGAAGCTGCTTGATAACCTGCTGACCAAAAACGTCAAGGTTGTTGGTGAGCCGCCTGAAGAGCCGAGCCTGCTGGCTTCTATCTTCATTTCCTGGTTCCCAATGCTGCTGCTGATTGGTGTCTGGATCTTCTTTATGCGTCAAATGCAGGGCGGTGGTGGCAAAGGTGCCATGTCGTTCGGTAAGAGCAAAGCGCGCATGTTGACCGAAGATCAGATCAAAACCACTTTTGCTGATGTCGCGGGTTGTGACGAAGCGAAAGAAGAGGTCGCTGAACTGGTTGAATACCTGCGCGAACCGAGCCGTTTCCAGAAGCTGGGCGGTAAGATCCCGAAAGGCGTCCTGATGGTTGGTCCTCCGGGTACAGGTAAAACCCTGCTGGCAAAAGCCATCGCGGGTGAAGCGAAGGTTCCATTCTTCACAATTTCCGGTTCTGATTTCGTGGAAATGTTCGTTGGTGTGGGCGCATCTCGTGTGCGTGACATGTTCGAACAAGCCAAGAAAGCGGCACCGTGTATCATCTTCATCGATGAAATCGACGCCGTAGGTCGCCAGCGTGGCGCTGGTCTGGGTGGCGGTCACGATGAACGTGAACAGACGCTGAACCAGATGCTGGTTGAGATGGACGGCTTCGAAGGTAACGAAGGTATTATCGTTATCGCGGCAACTAACCGTCCGGATGTTCTTGACCCTGCGCTGCTGCGCCCAGGCCGTTTTGACCGTCAGGTTGTGGTGGGGCTGCCAGACGTTCGCGGTCGTGAACAGATTCTGAAAGTGCATATGCGTCGCGTACCGCTGTCTCCGGATATCGATGCGGCAATCATTGCTCGTGGTACGCCTGGTTTCTCCGGTGCGGACCTTGCGAACCTGGTGAACGAAGCGGCACTGTTTGCAGCGCGTGGTAACAAGCGTGTTGTATCGATGGTTGAGTTCGAGAAAGCGAAAGACAAAATCATGATGGGTGCGGAACGTCGCTCCATGGTGATGACGGAAGCGCAGAAAGAATCTACCGCGTATCACGAAGCTGGCCATGCAATCATCGGTCGCCTGGTGCCGGAGCACGATCCGGTGCACAAAGTGACGATTATTCCGCGCGGTCGTGCGCTGGGTGTCACCTTCTTCCTGCCTGAAGGCGACGCAATTAGCGCCAGCCGTCAGAAACTGGAAAGTCAGATCTCCACGCTGTACGGCGGTCGCCTGGCGGAAGAGATCATCTACGGTGCTGAACATGTTTCTACCGGTGCGTCCAACGACATTAAAGTCGCGACGAACCTGGCGCGTAACATGGTCACTCAGTGGGGCTTCTCTGACAAACTGGGGCCGTTGCTGTACGCGGAAGAAGAAGGCGAAGTGTTCCTCGGTCGTTCTGTTGCGAAAGCAAAACATATGTCCGATGAAACCGCGCGTATTATCGATCAGGAAGTGAAATCACTGATTGAGCGCAACTATGACCGTGCTCGCCGTCTGCTGAACGATAACCTGGACATTCTGCACTCGATGAAAGATGCGCTCATGAAATATGAGACCATCGATGCACCGCAGATTGATGATCTGATGGCTCGCCGCGATGTGCGCCCGCCAGCGGGTTGGGAAGAGTCTGGTTCATCTAACAACTCTGGCAACAATGGCACCCCGAGTGCACCGCGTCCGGCTGAAGAGCCGCGTACGCCGAACCCGGGCAACATGTCAGAGCAGTTAGGCGACAAATAAGTTATCGTCATCTGATGACCATGTTTTAATTGAAAACCCTGGGGCTTGCTCCGGGGTTTTTTTATTTATCAACTTATACCCAATGAATTTCGAGTTGCATCAAGGCGGCGACGCAGGGAATCCCCTGGAGCGTACATCAGTACGTGACTGGGGTGAGCGAGGAAAGCTAACGCAGGTGCAGCTTGAAAGACGATGGGTATATACCAGGGATAACACTATGAAACTCTTTGCTCAGGGATCTTCGCTGGATCTCAGCCATCCCCACGTCATGGGGATTTTAAACGTCACACCAGACTCTTTTTCTGATGGCGGGGCGCACAACTCTCTGGTTGAGGCGGTAAAACACGCAAATCTGATGATTAACGCAGGGGCGACTATCATTGATGTGGGTGGTGAGTCTACGCGACCGGGAGCGGCGGATGTTAGCGTGGAAGAAGAACTGCAGCGAGTGATCCCGGTGGTGGAGGCAATTGCTCAACGTTTTGAAGTGTGGATTTCGGTAGATACCTCAAAACCAGAGGTCATTCGTGAGTGCGCCAGAGTGGGCGCACATATCATTAATGACATTCGCTCACTCTCGGAGCCGGGCGCGCTGGAAGCTGCGGCAGAAACTGGATTGCCGGTTTGCCTGATGCATATGCAGGGGCAGCCGAAAACTATGCAGGAAGCACCGAAGTATGAGGATGTATTTGCTGAGGTAAATCGTTACTTTGTTGAGCAAATAGCACGTTGTGAACGGGCCGGAATCACAAAAGATAAATTGCTACTCGACCCAGGATTCGGATTCGGTAAAAATCTTACTCACAACTACACATTGCTGGCTCGTCTGGCGGAATTTCATCATTTTAATCTGCCGCTGCTGGTAGGGATGTCACGAAAATCAATGGTTGGCCAATTGCTCAATGTGGGTCCATCTGAGCGTTTGAGCGGCAGCCTTGCATGCGCGGTCATTGCCGCAATGCAGGGAGCGCAGATTATTCGTGTCCATGACGTCAAAGAAACCGTAGAAGCGATGCGTGTGGTGGAAGCCACATTGTCTGCAAAGGAAAACAAACGCTATGAGTAATCGTAAATATTTTGGCACCGATGGGATTCGTGGTCGTGTAGGCGACGCTCCAATCACTCCTGACTTTGTGCTCAAGCTGGGCTGGGCGGCAGGAAAAGTGCTGGCACGTCATGGTTCACGAAAAATCATTATCGGTAAAGATACGCGTATTTCCGGCTATATGCTGGAATCTGCGCTGGAAGCGGGCCTGGCTGCCGCGGGGTTGTCAGCTTCTTTCACCGGCCCCATGCCAACACCTGCCGTTGCTTATCTGACGCGTGCTTTCCGTGCTGAAGCCGGGATTGTTATCTCCGCTTCTCACAACCCATTTTATGACAACGGGATTAAATTCTTCTCCATCGACGGGACCAAACTGCCGGATGCAGTTGAAGAAGCAATTGAAGCGGAGATGGAAAAAGCAATCACCTGCGTGGATTCGGCCGAACTGGGTAAAGCCAGTCGTATTGTCGATGCTGCCGGTCGTTATATTGAGTTCTGCAAAGGCACATTCCCGAATGAACTGAGCCTGAACGAGCTTAAAATTGTGGTGGACTGCGCTAACGGCGCAACGTACCACATTGCGCCAAATGTACTGCGCGAGCTGGGTGCTAACGTCATTGCGATTGGCTGTGAACCGAACGGCGTGAACATCAATGAAGAAGTCGGCGCGACCGATGTTCGTGCGCTGCAGGCTCGCGTAATCGCGGAAAAAGCCGATCTGGGTATTGCGCTGGACGGCGATGGCGACCGCGTCATTATGGTTGATCACGAAGGTAATAAAGTCGACGGCGACCAGATCATGTACATCATCGCTCGTGAAGCGCTGCGCCAGGGGCAACTGCGCGGCGGCGCGGTGGGTACTCTGATGAGCAACATGGGCCTCGAGCTGGCGCTGAAACAACTGGGTATTCCGTTTGCCCGTGCGAAAGTTGGCGACCGCTATGTGCTGGAAAAAATGCAGGAAAAAGGCTGGCGTATCGGCGCGGAAAACTCAGGTCATGTGATCCTGCTGGACAAAACCACTACCGGTGACGGTATTGTGGCGGGTCTGCAGGTACTGGCAGCGATGGTGCGTAACCATATGAGTCTGCACGATCTGTGCAGCGGCATGAAAATGTTCCCGCAACTGCTGGTTAACGTACGTTACACCGCAGGCAGCGGCGATCCGCTGGAACACGAAAGCGTGAAAGCGGTGATGGCAGAGGTTGAAGCGGCACTGGGTAACCGTGGACGCGTACTGCTGCGTAAGTCGGGCACTGAGCCATTAATCCGTGTGATGGTTGAAGGTGAAGACGAAGCGCAGGTGACTGAATTCGCCCACCGTATTGCCGATGCTGTGAAAGCGGCGTAATCCCGAAGAAAGTGAGAGCCGGAGTCTGAGACTCCGGCTTTTTTTTACTGTACGGCAAGCGGCTGTTTACGTCGGCGCTGCCAGAAGTAGCCACCGACCATCAATAGCACGAGGACGCTCAGCCACGGGAGAACCGCCAACAAGTGTCCGGATCGGGCGAATGTCAGCGCAATCATCAGCAGCCATCCTCCCAGCATCGGAATTGCGGTGCGTTTAACGATATCCACCGGTGATACACCTGCGATCCCGGCGATGGCGATAATCACGCCGGCAATAGGCGACAATGTCCGTCCAATGCCCGCTGAGATCTGAATCGGTAGCATCATAACCGCCACGTCGCTGCCGATATGGCGGCTGATATCCGGCACCATCGGGGCGAAGGAGAAAAATGCTGCATTTCCGGAGCCCATCAACGCTGAAATCGCAAAGGTGATTAGCGTCATCAGCAAGATTATGGAAGCTGCGCTGAGGCCAAATTCTCCTGAGAGTGACAGCAGCGCATCAACCGCACCAATCGCTTTCAGACCGGCGGAGAAGACTTCACCGGCGATAATCAGCGTGACTACCGTGGCAAACACACTGCCCATGCTGTCGAAGACTTTTTGTACGCCAGCCATCACGTCGCGAGCTTTACGATGGCGGCAATATTCGCAAATCAGGGTAATGGCCAGGCTTATCAGTACGGCGGTATCGAGCGTAATTTTGAGTGAGCTGAATACTAAATCACTGCACACCAGCATCAACACCAGCGGTAACATCGGCAGGAATAGCCAGGCAACCGGCGCTTCAGCTTCTTCGGTTGAGGTTAATGTCTGCATTTGCTGCGCGGTATTGTCATCGCTCTCCCGGCGATCGAAAAAGCGTTGTACAACAATATGCAGCAGGGCGATGAACAGAATAACGGGGACAACGATCGGTAACTGATCCTGAACAAAATAGTTAACTACCTCGATACCCGCCGTTTTAGCGGCGAGAACTGAGTTCCCGGAACCCGGGCCAAATTCAACGGCACAGGTACTGGCGATAACTGCAGCAACGGCGGCGCGGCTGCAGCCAAGACGGGTCAGCAGGGGGTAAAGCGTTGCCATCAATAGCAGACCCAGTCCGGTGGCGCTACTGATAAATAGCGACAGAAATTGGCCCAGCAGCAAGGCCAGCCCTAGCAGCAGGTAAGGGGAGTTCAGACGTTGCAAGGGGCGGGATGTGACGCGCACCAGCACCTGACTTGCGCCAATGGCCGACATATAGGTGGCAAAGCCACCTATCAGCATGATTTGTAGCCCGAGACCGCCGAGACGCACGCTCAGGGTGTCGCGAATAAACTCAAAGGCGTCAAAGGGGCCAAATCCGGTGCTCTTTTTTACCAGGTTACTGAGCGTGGTCATCCCGCTAAAATGCGCGACAAGCAGTAGTACGATCCCGGTTAAGAGCAACACCGACTGAGGGTGGTACTTTTTCAGGATCAGACGTCCGGCAAAAATGATGGCGAGTAGCGCCAGTAATAATGACATTCTCGCCCCCTTACTCGAAGTTGCCGGTAACCAGACACTCACCATCACGCAGTAGCGGCTTTCCAGCGGCAAACAGGTGGGCCAGTGAGAGGTCGTCATTGAGCACGCAAATATCAGCACGTTCTCCTGCGCAAAGTACGCCGCCAGAAATACCCAGTGAGCGTGCGACGTTCGCCGTCAACATCGCGATCGCCTGAGACACTGGAATACCGACATCAATCAGACGAGGCAGCAGGTTGAGGTTGCCAGCTACCGGCGCGGCGCTTAACCCTTCTACGATGCCTTGCGCATTAAAGCGCGGCACGCTGCCATTGCCATCAGAGCTAATGGTGATGCGATCGGCCGGAACCTGTGATTCCAGCGCGTGGAGAATCACTTGCTCCTGGGGCATAAATCGACTGCCGCCAGACGTCACGTCGATATGGCCACCGCGATGTGCGAAAGCGATAGCCTGTTCGAACAATGCTTCTGTCCTCGCGACATGCGTCGGTGAAATGTGATGAATTGGAATACCGGCATCACACAGTTCCATCAGCTGTGACATCCCTTCCGGCAGATTGCCCAGGTGTACGTGCAGCAACCCTTTTTTTCCGGCCAGCAGTGAAGCCACGCGGATATCACTGACTATCCTCAATAATTCCTGGAAAGAGGGGTAAGAGCCACGGTGGTCGGCGAGGGCGATTTTGACACCCAGGATTGCCGGGATAAATGCCATATCATCGCGAATGGATCGCGTAATGGTTGGGCTGGGAACGGCATAGGCTCCCGTATGCATAAACGCACGTAATCCCTCAAGGTTGAGAGACTGCATTTTAGCGTAGAGGTCTTTGGGCGAACGAGAAATGGCATCGGTGCCTAACACGCCAACCACCGTGGTAATACCCGCCTGAATCAGATCGCGCAGCTTGACGGCGGGCGTCCGGCTGGCAAAGCCGGCTTCACCGCCGCCTCCGGTAAGATGAACATGCTGATCGATAATTCCGGGAATTACCCACTTACCGCGGCAATCGATGACCTCTTTGACACCATCAAAGAGTGCAATATCTTTTTCAACAGCCACAATGCGATCGGCATGTATGAGCAGGGAACAGAGGCCTAAATCCTCCGGAGAAAAAACGCGGGCATTGGTCAGTAAAGTAAACATATCGGTCCTGTCAAACGTCGAGGGTGAGAGTCGGCAGGTGAAACAGAATATTGTTGTTATGATGCCCACATTAAAGCCATTACTATAACTGTGACTATTGCCGATTTGTCATCGGTGGATACGGTTATGGCATGATGGGGAATGAGACGTGGATTCGAAGTGGTTAGAAGATTTTCTGGCGTTGAGCCAGTATGGGAATTACTCCCAGGCAGCGATACAGCGGCATATCACCCAACCCGCGCTAAGCCGACGTATAAAGGCTCTGGAGGAGATGTTGGGGGTCCCGCTGTTTGACCGCACCACGACGCCCGTTACACTAACCTGTTATGGCGAACGCTTTGAACCTTATGCCAGGCACGTCCTCAGCACGTTAACAGAGGCGCGCCACGAGCTGTCGGCGATGATGCCAGCAACGGACAATACGCTGGTAATGGTTAGCCTGCATACGCTGTCGGTGAATATCTTGCCGGATATGATCAACTATTTGCGCCAAAGTGAACCGCAATTAAACTTCACGGTAAATGCCAGCATCCAGGGGATTGATAATCACTTTAATGCCCTGATAAACCGGCAAATTGATATGCTGGTGACGTACGATTTACCCTCTTCACAACCGGGGCTGGAGATTGCCGGAGGGCTGAAACGTTCTTTATGGCGATATGAGCGTTTTATCCCGGTGGTTTCTGCGCACCTCGCGGACAAACTGGATGATCCGCATACCGCGATCCCCTGGCTATGCTACAGCGACTATACCTTTGTCAGACGTATTATTGATCCGGCAGAACAACGAGTGCGCCCACGGTTGAAAAAAGTGTTTGAGACTGGGCTAAGCGAAACAATACGAGAAATGGTACTGCGCCATATGGGAATGGCATGGTTACCTGAATCAATGGTGGCTGAGGAGCTGGTGAATCAGGAGATCATTCAGTGTTGGCCAGAAAATTCGGATCTGGTTTGTGAGATCCCAATTGTTGTTTGGGCAAACCTTGACGATCAGCGGTCAGTAATGCAGCGATGCTGGGATAAGTTGCTGCGTTTTTGATTGATGTGGCGATTTTTTCCGCACTTGATACAATGCTAACAAATTGCCCTTGCGAAGGTTATTCGCTTTGGTTAGTATTCACACCCGCTTCAGTGGGAAACAGTAAATATTCCCGCTTTAATGGTCGAAGCATTGTACGCGGCAACTCCGCAAGGAACAGGTTGATTATGCACGAAGCTCTTTTAGTAGTTTTCCTTATTGTGGCAATTGGCCTGGTAGGCTTGATCATGCTGCAGCAAGGCAAAGGCGCTGATATGGGAGCCTCTTTTGGCGCAGGCGCTTCTGGTACACTGTTTGGTTCAAGTGGTTCTGGCAACTTCATGACCCGTATGACAGCTGTGTTAGGAACTCTGTTCTTCATTATCAGTCTGGTGCTGGGTAACATGAACAGCAATAAGACCAATAAAGGAAGTGAGTGGGAAAATCTGAGCGCACCGGCGAAAACCGAGCAAACTCAGCCAGCTGCTCCGGCTCAGCCGACCAGCGATATCCCGCACTAAGTATTCTGTACCGAGGTGGTGGAATTGGTAGACACGCTACCTTGAGGTGGTAGTGCCCTAACGGGCTTGTGGGTTCGAGTCCCATCCTCGGTACCAAATTCCGAAAAAAAGACGCTGAAAAGCGTCTTTTTTTTCGTCTGTGACCCGTCCTGAATAGCGTTGACGCGTTCCTGGCTTAAGTCCGGAGAACGTGATGATGACCGGGTACAATCGCACCCAACGTGATTATCCTCTATCCTTTAAATTAGCCGTTGTCGGGCAGGTCGAAAAAGGCGAGATGCCTTACAAGCAGGCCCAGCAGCGGTATGGCATTCAAGGGCGCTCCACCGTTCTTGTCTGGTTGTGTAAATATGGCCGGCTTGACTGGAGCCCCGCACTTCCTGACCTGGTGAAGAGGAAACGGCCAGTGGCTCAGACGGCTGTTCCGCCTACACCCGAGCAAAGAATCAGGGAACTTGAAGAATAGCTTAAGCTGGCAAACCAGAAAGCTGAGTTTTTTGAATCGGTTATCAATGTTCTGAAAAATGATTGCGGGGTGAGTGTTGTAAAAAAGCGGCCCGGCAAGTCCTCACGCAAAGTCAGGCCCTCAAAATAACAGTTACGCGTGCATGTTAGTTCCTGGGGCACAGCAGACAGGCGTGGTACCAGTACAACACAAGATGTAATAAAAGGCAGGAGCATCATGCTAAGGTTCCGGATTTTGTTGCCCGTACCCGGCACTGCACTACCTGCTGAATGCTCAGGCCGGTAAAGCACTGGCTATCGGGCGGGACCGCCTGTTTAACCTGCTGGATGAATATCGGCTCCTGGTACCCGTGAAGCGGGTATATCACAAAACTACTAACAACCATCATCACTCTTACCTGCATCCAGGCCTGCTAAAGCCTGGCCCTGTACAGGTTATCGCCTCTGAACCAGAGCAGGTCCGGGGCGCCGATATTACTTACCTCCCTCTGCGCAGCGTACTGAGAAATGGTGGCTGGTTGCACCTGCACAATCGGAACAAGATTTTTATACTGGCCTCAGCGGCCGTACAGTTGTTGAGGCGATTGTGTGCTGATTACCCATTTAGGCACAGATTTTCCTGATGCCGGATAGATGCAAGCAACAACCCAAGCCAGATTCAGTACCTGCAAAACGGAGGTAGTTCATAGAGTTAAAAAGTTGCCTAAGAAATGCCCATCCTCTTGCACATTTTTTCCACTTGGATGCTGGTTTTGGCTTGCTTCAGCGCAAACGCGATCTGTTTTTCAGCATAGTGGGTCTTTTTCATGACGGAATGATCTTTTTGTTTAATGAAAGAAAGACCGAAGCCTTCAGTTTAGATAGGGACTGTTTACCGGGGAGAGATCATCCGCAAGGCCATCTACATCACACACGCAATCGAATCGCTGAATAGCGTGATCCGGGCGGCGATTAAGAAACACATAGTGTTCCCGACAGATGACTAGGTACGAAAGGTTGTTTATCTGGCGATCAAGGATGCGTTGAAAAAATGGAGTATGCCAATCCAGAACTTGCGGCTGGCAATGAGCCATTTTATTATCGAGATTGGTGACCGCCTGAGCGATCACCTTTAATACATCGGCAGTTTCACCGAATTACTGACAAGCCCATCATGCACCGTTCACTTAAAATATCTTAAGTGAACGGCACTATCCAAAATAGTCAATAGTTACTGACCGGAATAATTAGCCCTTATCTCAGTGCTTTCTATCATTACACTCATATCTTGCTGCAGCACCAACAGCAGGATAGTCGTAATATAAGCTGTATATATTTTTGGCATCAACATTTTCTTGATAAAGCGTGATTTCCTTAATAGTTAGTGATGTCAAATTAAGGAAGTTAGATAAGGTTCGTGGGGTAATCGTTGGATTAAATCCCTCCCTATAAAAAATCGGGAAAGAGAAAGTGTGTTCACTCCATGGTAAACTAACTGGCATATTTGATGGCAGGCCAGTATTCTCAATTTCTATCAGGTATCGTGTCAATTTACCAATAAGCGGCAGAGATGATATCGGGTTTTTAATATCATATTTTACTACTGCGGTCATTAATTTTATATCACATGACTGTGTTTTTGATTTGCTGATATCAAGGTCAATGGGCTTATTAACAGAGAAGTCACCCTGCATTTTTAATTGTTCCGGACCGAAGTCATCCCATTTGTTATTATTGTTTAGATGCCACAATGAAAACTCACTCTTATCTACGGCTAAATCATAGTTGTTGATCATATTCCTAAAGAATGGCCAATGCCAGTTAAGCAACCAGGGAGTAAATCGCTCAGGCTTCGCAAATGAAATATACTCAGGTTTGGTTTTTACGAAAGAGGAATAGTATTTATCCCTCGCCTCTCGACCAAGTACGTGTATTAGCATTTCTGTCGGTGCAGGGTTGTGGGTTCCATAAAATATATTTAGCAATGAACCTGGGTATATCTCCCAAATTAAACCATTGAGTGATTTTTGTGGTGGTTTGCTTGCAATAGTATTTTCATTTTTTGAGTTTTCTGCAGGGATATCTATGCGCTTAACAATATTTGTGGCATATTGAATATTCAGAGCGCCACCTTTGTTCCACATTTCCCATGGGCCAAAACTATCAAAATTCTTATCATTCGCAAGATTTTCTTTTGCCCATTTTACATTAGTATACTCAAATTTAGATAGGTCGATGTTATAAAGGCAACTGTCATAGCTTTGTTTGGATTTTGTACTTAAGCATTCCTTGATAACTGCGCTTTTAAATAAATCTATAGTAATGACGTTACTATCTTTAGCTACCATAGATACATACAGTGGGACGTTGTTTCCTTCTGCAACCACTACACTACCTGGCGCAATATCATTAATTGAAGAAACTACAAAACTAATGTTGCGCTTTTTACCAAGAAAGAATTTCTCATTTATTTCGTCTGTATCGACGTTGAGTAGCATTTCTTGTTTATCAAAGTCGTCTTTATTTCGGGTAACAGTTATAATGTTTTTTCTGAAGTCGAAATATGGTGGAAGTTTCTTATCTAGCTTAACAATATATGTATTGTTAAAACCGTATACAGACTCAATACGTGTTGATGTAGGTCCATTTATCCCATCCCAGGATAACGTATCTCCATCTTCTAAAGTGGTTTTGGACAAACTGAGAGAAGGTACTGGGCGGATGACATACGTATATCCGGTTGGGTCCAGTGTAAATCGTCCACCACGTATCCAGCCCATAGTGTCACTTTCAAACATCATATGCTTGTTCTTTTTCTTTCCCGAAGGGATAAGAATTGACTTGGGAAAAAAGTCGAAAGGAATGTAACCCTGGACGGTTATGTTACCGGAACCATCTATATCTGTAATAGTAGTATAAAAATCAGCATAATCATTTTTCAGAATGGCAGTTTTACCCACGAATACGTTTTTTAGAGGCTCTCCTGGTTGAAATAAAATGTTTTTCTCTAAAATTTTGAAAGTGGATTTATTACTGAAACCCAAAATGTAATCCTGATTCCATATGGGGACTAAAGGCACTGTAGATAATGATGCCTTATCATTGTTGACATATCTCAACCACGTCGGAAAGGAGATATTATCTGGTAAATAACGTTGTCCAGTCTCTCTGGAAATATAGTAACTGGCTTCGGATAAGTATTCGCCATATTGATGCCTCTGATTAAGTGAACCAATTACTCCACGGAGATCCTGGTGCTTTGATAATCTTACTCCCTCGACGTGAGATAGATTATATTGGTCTTTTGGAATGCTTCTCTTCGACAGGCTCATATATCCATACCAATAGGCAAGAGATATTAGAGAGAGAATTATAATAAGGGCGCGAGTGAAAACTTTATTTCTCAGAATATTAATCATTTTTTAGTTTCGCATTTTCAGTGAAAATAAAGAACAGAATAGGGAAGAACGACAATGTCATATATCTAATTTCAAGAGGTGCCTGATGCGCACCAATATAACCTAAATTAGATGCCCATGATAATATCCCGCCCCAAAACATTACCAGGCAGGCATAGTAAAATTTTGAGTTTAAATTATATTTTCGGTATACAAATGTAATTATTAACGTGTAAATTATGGCAATCAAAGTGACAATCTGAGTAACTACAGCACTTATATTATCGAGTCTGAATAACTCGGTGAATGAATCAAAAAATGAATTTGGGAACACGCCGAAAACCCAGGTTTGGTCATTCGAGATTGTTATTATGGCTCTGATCGACTCCAGGCTTTGAAAGAGGATAAGAAGGATGGCCACATGCGCTAAAATGGATAGTATAAATAAAGATGCGGAATAGACTAAAGCTGCGACACGCTTTTTTTCATGGATGAAAAAATAAATGAATACAGTTAAACAAAATGCCGCAATTGCGTAAAACCCCTGTTCTGCACCAAGCAAGGGGGAAATGGCTGCAACAAAGAGAGTTACTATAACTGTTTTTAATGTTTTCTTTTTATCAGCAATTTCATAATAAGTTATAAGATTATAGAAACATATTGCTAATAGAATGTGAGGAGAAAATCTTACTGCCATTGGTGCACCTAAAAATAAAGGTGAAAAATAAGCACCAATGTAAGGTATAAAATCAAACAACATGGAAATGAACAACGTGAAGATAAGTGATGTAGAGAAATTACTTATTTTTCGCAATATAAAATAAATAGGTAAGTATAAGAATGCACAATTTACTATAAATGTGCTATTCAATGCGGACACAATGACACCAAAACCAAGTATGTGTGAAAATAAGTAATAAAGAGGATATATTAAATATGGGATACCATTTCCATGGAAGTAAGAAAAATCGATAGCTGGGTAAGAACCAATATCTATTGATCTAAGGGGGAATAGCGTCTGAAAAGACCCATCCCAAGGTTCACGGTTAAAATATAATACGGAATTATAATATATTATGCTTACGCATATTAATGAAAGCAATGATATACCAATAGCATACAGATTTAGCCATTTATCGGAAAGGAATAATTTTTTTATAGACGACTGAAGTGATTTCATTTGTTATGCTTTCCCCATAATAACTACGCCAAGTATAATGACCAATGTTCCAATTACCTTCATTGGTGTTAAGGATTCATTAAATATCAGATAACCCATAAGCATGACAAAAACAAAACCTAATGAAATGAAAGGGTAGGCGAAGCTCACATCAACCTTTTTTAATACATAAACCCAGCTTAACAATGCAACAACTTGAAATAAGATACCAGAAACAAGATAAAAATTAAAAATCAGCTCACTAAAAAGTTTGGTCAGATTTATTAAATCAATTTGAGAAGGAATAGATATTTGCGCGGCTCCTTTCTTTAACAGAAGCTGAGATGATGAAGAGAAGAATACGCTGAAAATAATAACAAAGATTAGCATAATATTGGCCCGTAAATTTCTTTTACCAACGAGATACTTGAATCAATATCTACCAATGGCATTTCTGATCTTTTCATCTCTATTGATAACCAACCATGGTATGCTATGTGTTCCAAACCTTTACATGCCAGGTTGTGGGCTTCAATATCTAAACCAATTGGTGCTAAATCTTTCTCACTTATATGAAAGTGTGCGATTTTTTCATTTAATATTGCAATTCTATTATAGACGTCTTCCTTAGATAACCTTAGCCCTGCAAGATCTAAATGAACACCAAATCCTGGATGATCAATTGCACATGCAAGCTCAACAGCTTCTTTTGAGTCTGTAATAAAGTCGCATCCATAGTATTCTGGATTCGGCTCGATACAAATCATGGTACCAACATCCTTTGCTTTAATTGCCAAAGGTTGAAAGAACTTCGCTGCAATCTCTATTGCATTAGCAAATGAAATATCATTTCTTAATCTATTTTTAGGCGAACCAAAGACTAATTTTTCAGCACCAAGAAGGCCTGCCATGTGGATAATTTTGCTTAAATGATTCTGGATTGCATTACTTTCAATTTGATTGCCAAAAATATTTCCGGAGGGACCTCCGAACAATAATGCCTGCATCGAGCTGATAACGATTCCGGCATCATTCATTTTTTCTTTATATAAAAGAACTTCATCATCAGAGAAATTCTGAACATTGCTAACAACTTTTGCTGGCGCGACTTCGATAGCACCAATACTATGTTTTTTAAGGATGCCGAGCACAGCATCGTTTTCATCGCTATTCCATGCAATGTTTGAAATGGATAGACCTTTATTTTTCACGACGGTATTCCTCAATGAATTTTTCTAACTCAACGAGGCAGTCTTGCCTATTATAAAGGTAACCATTTTCCCGTCCCCAAAGCGTTGAATACTTTGATTTGATGTCATAGCGAGATGGATGTGAACTCGTTATATTTTTATATGGATAACCAAGTATCATTTTTGCAATGTCGGCCGTTGGGATTGGCTCTACAGATGTGTTGAGGAGGCGAATGTTATTCTCGATCATTCTATCAATATCAGTTTTAAGAAAATTGAGGCAGTAGAATTGGAATGAACTGCCGGTATCAATTTTTTCAATCTGATTATTATTCAAAAAATCGTAAATAATATTCTTTTTTAAACCCTCGCCGAAGAGGCCTGGAAGACGGAGAGTATAAGCATTGGTAAAATGCTGAGTAACAAAATCTTCGAATTTTAAACGATGTAATCCATAGGGCTGTCCAGTGTCTCGGGATAACTGACTATCTTCATCAAAATCGATTGGATTAGGGTATACATCAACCGTAGAAATTAAAACAACTTCTTCGGCAGTTACGGTTTTTAGAATGTCAATGAGGCCGCTAATATTTTCCCAGTCTTCAACAGGATGCTGATTTGCCCACCATTTTACAGCCGGAACTCCGCAGATGAACAATCTATTATAATGCTTGCCTCGAATGTCATTTATATTCTTTGAATTATATAAATCGTCGAAATCGTATTGTTTAAGCAAATTTCCGCCAACAAAGCCAGTATAACCAATTAGAGCATTCATTGTGATAACCCATAATTATATAAAAATCAAGCTAGATAGTCTCTATCTAGCTTCTTGAAAAGAAAATAGCAGGTAACTTTACCTACTTTTTGTCATACTTTCCTAAGCAAACTTGTAGTAACCTGGCAATAACCTGTAGGTTACCTCTGATAGGACTAATTTTTGTCGGTGTCTTGCCATGTTTAGGATAAGTTCTCATTACAGGTATTTCAATGCATTTAAATCCTAACTTAGCCGCTTGTATCGCCAGGTAATAATGAAGTTCGTAGCCAGTAAAAATATTACGGAACACAGCTACGTTCTCATCTGATAAAAATTTGGCGCTGTAAGCGCGAAAGCCATTTGTGGTATCAGTATATTTGAAACCGGAGAAGAATCTCATTAGGGGAACATGAATTACCTTTAATCCGATGAGTCGTGACATAGGAGTATTTACATGTTTGCCACCGGGAATAAAACGCGATCCCTGTATATGATCCATCCCATTTTCTAATTGGCGAACGAAGTTTGGAATATCATCAACGCTATCTTTATTATTGCCATCGACAACAATAACGCCTTTATAACCTTCCAGAAGTGCCCATGCGAAACCCATACGCATTTGGCTGCCAAGCTTTCCTGCACCGGTTTTAACCAACAGGCTTGTCACACCATACTTTTCTAAGTTTTCAGTAGAGGTTGATCCATCAGTGCTGCCACCATCGGCAATAATTATATCTGTACAACTTCTTGCAGCATTCATACGTGCCAGTTGCTTTATTAGTTTATCACCTTCATTAATCACGAAAATTAATGTGCAATAGTCATTCTGTTTAGGTCTTACTCTTGTCTCAGTATATGCAGGTACTTCCCAGGTATAATTTTTTTCCATTACTTGTTACGCCCTGTCTGAACCAGATTGATTACATCAGAAGTTGACTCTGTTAATACGTTTACGCGGTGTGAGTCAATCATTACTGAACTGTTTTTCTCATATACTATATTGTAATCAGTATGTTCGGAACGGTCATCAAGCAATCGACCTAAATATTCCCCGAAGAACGCCAGCATAGTAAAGATAAGCATAAATAGGATTGACATAAATATAATTTGTGTTGTCCATCCCTCAATGACATGATTATTAATTATTCTAACAATTAGGCTGTATAGGCTGAAAATAAATGCTAAAAAACTACCGAATACTCCCAATAAACTCATCCAGCGCAGTGGTTTCGTTGAGTTAAATATCATTATTTTAATCGTGTCACGAATTCCTGAAAGAAGAATTTTTTTCTCATTAACCTGGGCAAGTTCGTAGGTCTCCGTAGTAGATGTGAATCCTGTATTAGATATTCTCATCATCATTTTGTGATGGAAGCGACCGTTTGCCGTTACTGCATTGACAGCTCTTCTACTTAAACAACGGAGATTTGTGGCATTTCTTGGCAACTTATAACCAATCCGACTTAAGAAATGATTCATAATAGGTCGAACTATTGCGTACGCAAGAGATGAGTTCTGTTTAGCAACACCAATAACTACATCACTGCCTGCAAGGGATTTTTCGACTACATTTTCAATGACATAAACTGGGTCCGTACTAATATCAAATAATACGACAAAATCACCTATTGCATTTTCTAATCCGGCTGATAGAGATACATCTGCAGATACTTCTGAAGAAAGTCTAATATATCGTATAGACTCTAATTCAGTGAGAAGAGAAGTGATGTAGGTTTCAGAGTCATCAAAAGAATGGTTGTCAATAATTACGATTTCAAAATCGACATAGTTTTTTGACAAAAGATCGTTAATAGGTCTAATTTTATTTTTTAGATCTTCTGCTTGATCTTTGCAGGATAGTACAACTGATACAAAAATATCCTTCTTTGTAGCACTAGTTAAATTCATTTGTTCAATCCTAACTCATTAATTACTGTGATAACATCATAAACATTGTCAATTTTCCCACCCATAATGCAATGCAAGCCTTTCATACCGTGATTGGCTTTGAAAAGAATAGGGCGAGAATCATCGGTTTCACTTCTTGGCAGAAGTGTTTTAACTTCCCAAATCGATTCTTTATATTCGCATTCAGATAAAACAGGTATATACCGACTAGCATCGGATATAGTTTTGCGCCAAAGAGTATTCTTCTGTACTTCATTAAAATATTGATGTGACGGGAAATAACTTTCGTTGCTTTCATTCCATTCATGATGGGGAGTATAGCGTACATGACTAAATGAGTGCAGACCTTTGGAAGGGAAAGGCATGACAGAAAAGAATGGTCCGCACATCACTGTAATCCCCGTTTTCTCAAAAATATCAGGAACTTTTACGATACACATTTCTGTCAATTCCTGCTTGAGAGGAATTAAATCTATTTTTGATTCATGCAAGACGAAATTCGTCATCGAATAAGTACAGTTAAAAACTTGTTTTGTTTTGTAATATTCGATTGATGCGCCATCAGGATCATTGACATTTTGAGTTTTGACAGTCAAGCCTGAGCTTTCTTCCTGTACACCTGTAACAACCGTTTCATATTTAATGGTTACGCCGCTATCTGCCAGACGGGACAGCATAATAGAACGTAGTTTTCGGGAGTCAAAGGCATACTCTTTAGTGGTAAAAACCTCTTCAATTAGGTTTTTATTCGTTAGATCTCTGATCCAATGTGGGGCGATATCACAAGGCGCCCCTATCCTTTGGCAAAATAACTGAAACTGACGTGCAGTTACTTTTCCAAGAATGCGCCCGACCATATAAAATTTTGAGAATTCATCATCAATACATTCTTTAAAATCATTACAGAAAATTGGGAATGATGCCCTGGACCTTAATGCTGTGAGATGGCTGCGTGGATAATGATAACCATTGTGTACGCGAGCCTGGTTTACATACGAGGCACGCTCCATTAAAGACGATTCTTTTTCAAACAGAGTGACCTTATGTCCTTGGGAAGCTAAATAGTTAGCGATATAAACACCAAAAAAGCCTCCGCCAATAATGATAGAATCATTTGTTATGTTCATCAATTCTCCTATTTTTTATTATTGAATGGATAAAGTTAAGTAGATTGGCCTTATCCATTATTTTATCCCAGTTATATTCTTTAATGTGCGCCCAATACTCGCCATTTGATAAATAGTCCTCAGGTCTAAAATCAATTAGGCTTTCATTGAAAAATTGAATGTTATCAATTTTTTTATTTTTAGCAAAAGACTCAACCCATTCAATTCGAGTTGAGCATACGTTTAGTCCCATCGCTAAATACTCTAGTACCTTTGTTGATGTCTGATATTTATAAGGGTAAATATTAGGGGTGTAATTTATCCCACACTTTGCTTTACAGGCTAATGCTGGTATATCCTTGTAATTTAGCCGACCAGAAAATATTATATTAGGAAAGGCTTTAAAATCATTATATAAGTCATTAGGGCATTCGCCAATCACAAGTAATGTGTACTGATAATATTTTTCACTAAAACACTGCAGTAGTTTTCTTATGTTTCTTTTTGCTGAGAGACTCCCAATGTACACGAAATCATATTCTTTTGTTATATTATTATTTTTCCTAAAGAAGTGTTCGCTAACCCCCATATCTCTATATGTAAATGGGACATGGTCGTTAAAGAATGCCTTTTGTTTTATTGTTTCATTTAAAAACACTCTTCCATCTGGAACGATATTTATTAATCTTTTTATTTTGTCTTTTACAATTCCGTAGGGCGGAGTGGAAAGTGAAGCATATTCATGAATATGCAGTCCTGATACTTTCTTTTTATGTTCCACTCCCATAAAAAACCAATATATATCTGCATTTAATATATCTTCGGGATGTTCTACGATAGATACTTGTAACCCAAGGTTGGAGAAATAATCTTTGTAAATTTCGATCTCAGGTAGATACTCTAAACTATTTTTGATAAAAGCTATTCGAGACATCCTTCCACCTTAAAGATAAAAATATAAAGACTATTATTGCCAGTATGTACATGCTGACAGATGTCAAAGCTACAATGTTATGTAGCTTTATACCTATTACTGAGAGTGTTATATAGAAAATAGGTTTCAATCCATATCTCAATAAATCGATAAAGAAAATTTCCTTTGTAGCAGTAAAAAAAATAGCGCGATTATAACTGGGGGACAGAATTAATATTGCCGCAAGCCAGAAAGATAAACTCTGCAAGTATATAATACTACCACTCCATTTATTGCCAATTAGATAAACAACTGCAGGTAATATAAAGTACGATGATATTATATATATAACGCCTAATATGATGCCGATAATGCCATATTTAAATAATGCTCTTTTTTCTTTATTTGAGAGGCTATAAAGCACTGCGCGACTCATTGCCGAGTTCATTAGCGTGACAAAGACCGTGGTTATTTTTTCTGCGATTGCATACAGTGCTGAGGAATGATAGCCAAAGAAACTGGAAATAAATATTATTGGTAAATGAGTTCCTATAGATGGAATCATCGATGATGTTGTATGGATAATCATATATTTAGTATTTTTTCTGACAATACTTATTGACGCGCCTAACCATTTCTCTTTGCTATTATCAAACTTGATTCTACTAATAATCAGTACAATCGTTGAGCCAATGATTGTCCCGATAATAAGCCCATACTGAAACTTCATTAGTGCTAATTGTGATAAACCAACTAATATAACTCTATTTAGTTGCATTATATTTAGTTTTCGATGGTTACCGGTTGATGTGTGGTAATCATAGAGAATCTCAAATGAGTTGAAGCAAAAAATAAGGATTGGTATAGAAATATAAATAATTGATAAGTTGAAAAATAGAACACTGATAACCACTATTAGCGATGATACTATCGTTGTACTCAACGATAGTATCTGGCAAGCACGAAAGAGCAACCGCTTTTCATAGATATCACTGGTGATTAGCAAAAGATTCAGTCGTAATGCACCGACGTAGGATATCAGGCCTGACCATGCCATAATTGTTGCATAAAGGCCGAAAGCTTCTACTGAATAAAATTTCACAAGAGCCAGCATGATGCCTATTCCAAGCACTTGTGATAACAAACTGCCACTAAAAATTGATATGAAAAATTTCATTTTTTGATAATATGCAATTTACTAGTGCATTGAATAGTCGGTAAGTCTGTTAATATTGAATTCTTACTGTAAATGGCATCAATATTATAGTCGTGAATAAATCTATTGATATTATTTTTGTCAATATTAGTCGGAGACAAAAAATACAATGCTGTACTGGTTATAGCGTCTTCGGATACAGATACTTGTTCAAAGCCATTTTCTGTAATAAACAAAATCCTCTCCAAATTATGCTTTTCAACACATTGCCGTATGTTATCTTTATCTATCAGTGTTATATATTCTTGTGAGCTGTCAATTGATATGCTTTTTTTTACCGTTCTCCCGATAGTCCAGGCTGAACTAATTATAATTGTATAGATCAAACACAGTGTCGTTATCTTATTTTTACTGTAAATTGCAGGCGTTGTATAAAGTAAGAAAAGCGTTATTAATAAGTATAGGTTAAAGAAATATCTACCATCAGTATATCCTGTGAGTCCTACAATAGGCACTACTGAACTAATAGTAACGATCAGGAAAATTAGTTTAGTACCTATATATCCCTTTAACGTGATAAGCATATTTTTCTTATGAGAAATATACTTATAAATCAGATATGCTAATATTATAAATGTAGGTGTTAATGCCCCCCATAGTATAAATGAAGTAAATGTTTTTATTTCTTTTACTATGATATTTGTTATGAAACTTAAAAAACTATTATTTTCAATTGATGGTACATAATCTAGAGCACCAAACTGGGGTGGCATCAACACTAATTTAGAGCTTTCAGTTATCCATAACGTATTGAAATATCGCTCAGAATACGTTATCCATATTACAATAGATATTAGTGGTGGGACTAAGAATAAAATTTTCCCAATTACCTTTTTCTCTTTAAATAACACCCATAATGTGAAAATTATAAATGAGATGAGAAATTCAAAACGTGTCAGTATGGATACTGAAAAAATTAAGCCAATAGTAAATAATTGCTTGGTGCTAAGATATTGCTGCGAGATGAAAATATAGCTAATTAATAATATTTCTAGCGTCGCCAGTGGTATTGATCTTCCATAAGCCACCTCCTGAAAAAAGGGGGGGTATAATAATATAAATGAGATTATTATTAGTCGTTCTTGATTTAAATTTAATTTTTTTAATATTGCTCCTGAAACAATACAACAGGCTATTAATATTAAAATATTTAATACCAGTGAAGAGTAAATTCCGATATTTAAAATGGTGTCTATGAAGTGTATCAGTAAAGGATAGAAAAAAGGAAACGAAGGGCTATGTAACGAATTATATTGATACTGTCTGATGAAAGATGGTTCATATCCAGAAAATATTTGTTTTGATAAGTCATAATATGTCCAGCTATCAACCGTAAACCCTTTAAATAAAATAGCATCTAAAAAAATCTTACCAATAAATATCGCCAAACATAAATAAATGTTTATTTTGAGATTCAAATTTATTACCTCTGGTGTTAAAGGTATTTAATTCAATGTATATCTAATATGGGCTAAAACGAGATAATTCCTATTTGAAAAATTCTCTTTGTGTGATGTATAGATTATAGCAGTAAGCATTTTTGTTAAATTACAAATGAGGCATCAGGAGGTTATTTCTTAGTCTAAATTACAATATATGTGCTAAAAACGAGTTGAGGATGTATGTTCTGCCATCACCGAATGACCAGTATCTGGCATCATTCTGTTGCCTTCATGCTTTTTTTAGGAACGCTACCGCCCTAGCCATGCTTGTACAAGCAATGAAGGCTATAAGATTTTGAACTAAAAGTTAAGTGATGTTTAAACTTAACTTCACAACCGCTATTTTTAAATATGCAGATAGCTTCAGTATTTTAGACCTGTAATGGTCGAAAATCAGCATTTTCTTGCGGATCTTTTCTGTTGTGACTATTGCCATTCAACGTGTTGATTACACACATTTTTTCATGTAGAACTGGATGGCTATATTTTCAGTCAGTTAGGTGAAGTACCGCAGGAAAACCAGGCTGTGGGTTGCTTCAGCATAGTACTACAACCAAAATCAACTCGGGAGTTCTTCAGGAACGATGCCTTCAGATATGTTTTGTGAGTCACCATCTCATTACCTGAGTACGGCAAAATATCAAGTTTTTATATCATTCAACAGGTTACAAAACATGAAATTATACGGGTTTATCACTAAAGCATACCTGTTGTCTGGTAAGATTTTGCTTATTGAAACAAATGATAAATGCTGGAGCATTTTGCCGTTTGGCGGAGATGTTGTCAATACTGCGGCATTTAACCGGTTTGGCTACGTTATTTCACTCTTGATGAGTAAGTTCTTCCTTAGCGCGCAGAGGGGAATGGGGAGATACTATTAATCCTGGCGGTTTTATTAGCGGTTAATACGTGGTAAGTGAGATGTGTATTTTTACAGTTGAGTGAACAATCGGTTAACTAACTTTGAGCAATGTTAATACGCTTTAGCGAAAGGCTGAGGTATAAAACTGCATGAATACAAATCATCAATAGGTTGATTACTTTTATGCATTTACATATAGCTGCTGCGTTCATAAATTTTAAATGACAAAAGCCGCGCAAGCGGCTTTTGTCATTTATGTAAAGGGATTACTTCGCCTTGTTTTCCAGATTCTCAACCTGTGGCAGACCGGTTGCGGAAGAGGCGGTCAACAGGCCAGACTGTGCATAGCCGAACAGCTTTTCACGAGTATCGGTAATATCCAGGTTACGCATGGTCAGTTGACCGATACGATCGTCTGGCGAGAATACGGAATCACCTTTCTCCATGGTCAAACGTTCTGGCTTGTAGGTCAGGTTGTCAGACACGGTGTTAAGGATTGAATAGTCGTTACCGCGACGCAGTTCCAGCGTGACTTCGCCGGTAATCTGGCTGGCTACCCAACGTTGCAGACCATCACGCAGCATCAGCGCCTGTGAGTCGAACCAGCGCCCCTGATACAACAGACGACCGAGCTGGCGACCGTGCGCGTGATATTGCTCAATGGTGTCTTCGTTATGAATACCGGTCAGCAAACGCTCGTAGGCGATGTGCAGCAGCGCCATCCCCGGGGCTTCATAGATACCGCGGCTTTTTGCTTCAATAATACGGTTTTCAATCTGGTCGCTCATACCCAGACCATGACGACCGCCGATACGGTTGGCTTCCAGCATCATCTCAACGTCGTCACTGAAGGTCTTACCGTTCAGCGCAACCGGATGGCCTTGTTCAAAGCGTACGGTCACTTCTTCAGCCGGGATCTTCACGCTCTCATCCCAGAACTTAACGCCCATAATCGGGTTGACGATTTTGACGCTGGAGTTCAGGAATTCCAGATCTTTTGCTTCGTGAGTCGCGCCGAGCATATTGGAGTCGGTGGAATACGCTTTTTCGACAGACATCTTGTAGTCGAAGCCGCAGGCGATCATAAATTCGGACATCTCATGGCGACCACCGAGTTCGTCGATAAAATCGGTATCCAGCCACGGTTTATAAATCTGCAGTTCGGCGTTGGTTAACAGACCATAACGATAGAAACGTTCAATATCGTTGCCTTTATAGGTACTACCGTCACCCCAAATGTTCACGCCATCTTCTTTCATGGCGGCAACCAACATAGTGCCTGTCACTGCGCGGCCCAGTGGGGTGGTATTGAAATAGGTCAGCCCGCCGGTGGTGTTATGGAACGCACCACACTGAATGGCAGCGATCCCTTCGGCAACCAACTGCTTGCGGCAATCAACCAGGCGAGCATTCTCAGCACCATATTCCATTGCACGGCGAGGAATGGCGTCATAGTCATCCTCATCCGGCTGGCCCAAATTCGCAGTATATGCATATGGGACAGCCCCTTTTTGTCGCATCCACAGCAGTGCTGCACTGGTGTCCAGGCCGCCGGAAAAAGCGATACCAATACGTTGACCTACCGGGAGATGCTTGAGAATCGTCGTCATAAAATAAAACCCTGCTTGATAGACTGGTGAAGAGGTCGGCTTTTTATGTTAATTGCATTTTTATGCAAAATAAATGAGTTTTCATTTAACCATCTTTTAACGATGACAGGAAGAGTTTAGTGATAATTTCGTTAAATAACGCTGTAGATGGCGGATTTATCTTTCCTGTCTTCCGCCGTATTTGTGCTGGTTAGCATTCATTGATTTGCATAGTCGTAACAAGGTTGACATAACACATAGTGAATCAATATACTGTGCGCAGATTTTACGTCCCGTCCTCGGTACCAAATCCCAGCAGTATTTGCATTTTTTACCCAAAACAAGTAAAATTTGCCACGTTTCAGGCGCGGGGTGGAGCAGCCTGGTAGCTCGTCGGGCTCATAACCCGAAGGTCGTCGGTTCGAATCCGGCCCCCGCAACCACTTTCCCTTAGAGTTCTTTTTCAAATATACTGTGAAGACTTAGGCCTTCTTAGCTGGATTTGAAAAAAATTCTTTCGGAAGGTTCTCCGAACCGCAGGTGCGGTTATAGGGTTCAGTTATCTAAAGCCCCGATTTATCGGGGTTTTTTGTTATCTGACTACAGAATAACTGGGCTTTAGGCCCTTTTTTTATGTCTTGGGGGTGGGCTTGTCCACATTAGAGCAAAAATTAACAGAGATGATTACAGCGCCGGTTGAAGCCCTGGGCTACGAACTGGTCGGCATCGAATTTATTCGCGGTCGCACATCCACACTGCGCATCTATATTGATAGTGAAGATGGCATCAATGTTGATGATTGTGCTGATGTGAGCCATCAGGTAAGCGCCGTGATGGATGTCGAAGACCCGATCACCGTTGCCTATAACCTGGAAGTCTCCTCTCCGGGTCTCGACCGTCCTCTGTTCACAGCTGAACACTACGTGCGTTTCCTGGGTGAAGAAGTCACGCTGGTTCTTCGTATGGCGGTACAAAACCGTCGTAAATGGCAGGGCGTTATCAAAGCGGTGGACGGTGAGATGATCACGGTCACAGTCGAAGGCAAAGATGAAGTGTTCGCGCTGAGTAATATCCAGAAGGCGAACCTGGTTCCCCACTTTTAACAGTCTGGATTGAGGTGAAAAGCCCGCGATGAACAAAGAAATTTTGGCTGTTGTTGAAGCCGTATCCAACGAAAAAGCGCTGCCACGCGAGAAAATTTTTGAAGCGCTGGAAAGTGCGCTGGCTACAGCAACAAAGAAAAAATATGAGCAAGAGATCGACGTTCGCGTAGAAATCGATCGTAAAAGCGGTGATTTCGATACCTTCCGTCGTTGGGTAATCGTAGAAGAAGTTACTCAGCCGACCAAAGAAATTACGCTGGAAGCGGCACGCTTCGAAGACGAAAGTCTGAACGTGGGCGAATATGTTGAAGATCAGATTGAATCTGTCACCTTTGACCGTATCACTACCCAGACCGCGAAACAGGTTATTGTACAGAAAGTACGTGAAGCTGAACGTGCAATGGTTGTTGATCAGTTCCGCGAGCACGAAGGCGAAATCGTTACTGGCGTGGTGAAGAAAGTAAACCGCGACAACATTTCTCTGGATCTGGGCAGCAATGCTGAAGCCGTGATCCTGCGTGAAGACATGCTCCCGCGTGAAAACTTCCGCCCAGGTGACCGTATTCGTGGCGTTCTGTACTCTGTACGCCCGGAAGCGCGCGGTGCGCAACTGTTCGTAACTCGTTCCAAACCGGAAATGCTGGTTGAACTGTTCCGCATTGAAGTGCCAGAAATTGGCGAAGAAGTGATCGAAATTAAAGCGGCAGCTCGCGATCCAGGATCGCGTGCGAAAATCGCCGTTAAGACCAACGACAAGCGTATTGATCCGGTCGGCGCGTGTGTTGGTATGCGCGGTGCGCGCGTTCAGGCGGTTTCTACCGAACTGGGCGGCGAGCGTATTGATATCGTCCTGTGGGATGATAACCCGGCGCAATTCGTGATTAACGCAATGGCGCCAGCAGACGTCGCTTCTATCGTGGTGGATGAAGACAAACACACCATGGATATCGCGGTTGAAGCCGGTAACCTGGCGCAGGCGATTGGACGTAATGGTCAGAACGTCCGCCTGGCTTCACAACTGAGCGGTTGGGAACTCAACGTGATGACCGTTGATGACCTGCAGGCGAAGCATCAGGCAGAAGCACATGCAGCCATTGACACCTTCACCAAATATCTCGATATCGATGAAGATTTCGCGACCGTTCTGGTGGAAGAAGGTTTTGCGACGCTGGAAGAACTGGCCTACGTGCCAATGAAAGAGCTGCTGGAAATCGACGGCCTGGATGAACAGACCGTTGAAGCGCTGCGCGAGCGTGCTAAAAACGCACTGACCACTCTGGCACTGGCCCAGGAAGAAAGCCTCGGTGATAACAAACCGGCTGACGATCTGCTGAATCTGGAAGGATTGGATCGTGAGATGGCCTTCAAACTGGCTGCCCGTGGTGTTTGTACGCTGGAAGATCTCGCTGAACAGGGCATTGATGATCTGGCTGATATCGAAGGGTTGACCGACGAAAAAGCCGGTGAGCTGATTATGGCTGCCCGTAATATTTGCTGGTTCGGCGACGAAGCGTAATAAACTGTAGCAGGAAGGAACAGTATGACAGATGTAACCGTAAAAACACTGGCTGCAGAGATACAGACCTCCGTGGATCGCCTGGTACAGCAATTTGCTGATGCAGGTATCCCGAAGTCTGCTGACGACTCTGTATCCGCACAAGAGAAACAAACCTTACTGGCGCACCTGAACCGTGAAAACGGCTCTGCGCCGGATAAGTTGACATTGCAGCGTAAAACGCGCAGTACTCTCAATATTCCAGGTACCGGTGGGAAAAGTAAATCGGTACAAATCGAAGTCCGCAAGACACGCACCTTTGTGAAACGCGATCCGCAAGAGGCTGAACGCCTTGCCGCGGAAGAGCAGGCGCAGCGTGAAGCGGAAGAGCAAGCCCGTCGTGAGGCAGAAGAAGCTGCTAAACGCGAGGCGCAACAAAAAGCCGAACGTGAGGCCGCAGAACAAGCTAAGCGTGAAGCCGCTGATAAAGCGAAACGTGAAGCTGCGGAAAAAGACAAAGTGAGCAATCAACAGACCGACGATATGACTAAAACCGCCCAGGCCGAAAAAGCCCGCCGTGAAAATGAAGCCGCTGAACTGAAGCGTAAAGCGGAAGAAGAAGCACGTCGCAAGCTTGAAGAAGAAGCGCGCCGCGTAGCGGAAGAAGCTCGCCGTATGGCGGAAGAAAATGAGAAAAATGGTGTGAATAACGCTGAACCTGTTGAAGATACCAGCGATTATCACGTCACCACTTCCCAGCACGCTCGCCAGGCTGAAGACGAGAACGATCGTGAAGTCGAAGGCGGCCGTGGTCGTACTCGCAGCACGAAAGCAGCGCGTCCGGCGAAGAAAGGCAACAAACACGCTGAATCTAAAGCTGACCGTGAAGAAGCGCGTGCCGCGGTTCGCGGTGGTAAAGGCGGTAAGCAGCGTAAAGGTTCCGCTCTGCAGCAGGGCTTCCAGAAGCCAGCTCAGGCCGTTAACCGTGACGTTGTGATCGGTGAAACCATCACCGTTGGCGATCTGGCGAACAAAATGGCAGTTAAAGGCTCTCAGGTCATCAAAGCGATGATGAAACTGGGCGCAATGGCGACCATTAACCAGGTCATCGACCAGGAAACCGCACAGTTGGTTGCCGAAGAGATGGGCCACAAAGTTATCCTGCGTCGTGAAAACGAGCTGGAAGAAGCAGTAATGAGCGACCGTGACACCGGCGCTGCGGCTGAACCGCGCGCACCGGTAGTCACCATCATGGGTCACGTTGACCACGGTAAAACGTCTCTGCTGGACTACATTCGTTCTACGAAAGTGGCCTCTGGCGAAGCAGGCGGCATTACTCAGCACATCGGTGCATACCATGTTGAAACTGACAACGGTATGATCACCTTCCTGGATACCCCGGGTCACGCCGCGTTTACCTCCATGCGTGCTCGTGGTGCTCAGGCAACGGATATCGTTGTTCTGGTTGTTGCAGCAGACGACGGCGTGATGCCGCAGACTATCGAAGCAATCCAGCACGCGAAAGCGGCAGGTGTGCCGGTAGTGGTTGCAGTCAACAAAATCGATAAACCGGAAGCGGATCCCGATCGCGTTAAAAACGAACTGTCCCAGTACGGCATCATGCCGGAAGAGTGGGGCGGCGAGAGCCAATTCGTTCACGTTTCTGCGAAAGCGGGTACCGGTATCGACGAGCTGCTGGATGCTATCCTGCTGCAGGCCGAAGTACTGGAACTGAAAGCTGTGCGCAAAGGTATGGCGAGCGGTGCGGTTATCGAATCCTTCCTGGATAAAGGTCGTGGTCCGGTTGCTACCGTACTGGTGCGTGAAGGTACGCTGCACAAAGGCGACATCGTACTCTGTGGCTTCGAATACGGTCGCGTTCGTGCGATGCGTAACGAATTGGGTCAGGAAGTACTGGAAGCAGGTCCATCCATTCCGGTGGAAATCCTCGGTCTGTCCGGTGTTCCGGCTGCAGGTGACGAAGTTACTGTCGTTCGTGACGAGAAGAAAGCCCGTGAAGTTGCACTGTATCGTCAGGGCAAATTCCGTGAAGTTAAACTGGCTCGTCAGCAGAAATCTAAACTTGAAAACATGTTCGCTAACATGACTGATGGTGAAGTTCACGAAGTGAACATCGTCCTGAAAGCCGACGTGCAGGGTTCTGTCGAAGCGATTTCTGACTCTTTACTGAAACTGTCTACCGACGAAGTCAAAGTGAAGATCATTGGTTCCGGCGTAGGTGGTATCACCGAAACCGACGCGACTCTGGCAGCGGCATCCAACGCGATTCTGGTTGGCTTCAACGTCCGTGCTGATGCCTCTGCACGTAAAGTTATCGAATCTGAAAGCCTGGATCTGCGTTACTACTCCGTCATCTATCATCTGATCGACGAAGTGAAAGCAGCGATGAGCGGCATGCTGTCTCCGGAGCTGAAACAGCAGATCATTGGTCTGGCTGAAGTTCGTGACGTGTTCAAATCACCGAAATTCGGCGCTATCGCAGGCTGTATGGTTACCGAAGGTACGATTAAACGTCACAACCCAATCCGCGTACTGCGCGACAACGTGGTTATCTATGAAGGTGAGCTGGAATCCCTGCGCCGCTTCAAAGATGATGTCAACGAAGTCCGTAACGGCATGGAATGTGGTATCGGCGTTAAGAACTACAACGACGTTCGCGTTGGCGATATGATCGAAGTGTTCGAGATCATTGAGATCAAACGTACCATCGCATAATCTTCGTCGTCTTTTGGGCCGCAACTTGCAGCCCAAAATCCTGAGAAGATGATTAAGCGTAGGCCGGGTAAGCGAAGCGCCACCCGGCAAGAAATTTAAAAAGGGGCTTATTGCCCCTTTTTTGTCTTTATTCTGGAGAATTTATTATGGCGAAAGAATTTGGTCGCCCGCAGCGCGTCGCGCAGGAGATGCAGAAAGAAATCGCACTCATCCTGCAACGCGAAATCAAAGACCCACGCGTGGGCATGATGACTACCGTGTCTGGTGTTGAGATGTCCCGTGATCTGGCGTATGCCAAAGTATTCGTGACGTTCCTGAACGACCAGGACGAAGCTGCCGTTAAAAATGGTATTAAGGCGCTGCAGGAAGCTTCTGGTTTTATCCGCTCTCTGCTGGGTAAAGCCATGCGTCTGCGTATCGTGCCGGAACTGACCTTCTTCTACGACAACTCACTGGTCGAAGGGATGCGCATGTCCAACCTGGTGACCAGCGTGGTGAAACATGACGATGAGCGTCGTGTGAACCCAGCGGACGACAGCAAGGAGGACTGATGAGTCGTCCTCGTCGTCGTGGTCGCGACATTCACGGTGTTCTGCTGCTGGACAAACCGCAAGGCATGTCCAGCAATGACGTACTGCAAAAAGTAAAGCGCATCTACAATGCCAACCGCGCGGGACATACCGGCGCGCTGGATCCGCTGGCGACAGGCATGCTGCCGATTTGCCTCGGTGAAGCGACGAAGTTTTCACAGTATTTGCTGGATTCTGATAAACGCTATCGTGTGGTTGCCCGTCTGGGCCAGCGTACTGACACCTCGGATGCTGATGGGCAAATCGTGCAGGAACGTCCGGTAACCTTCACCGCTGAGCAGCTTGCAAGCGCGCTGGAGACTTTCCGCGGCGATATCGAGCAGATCCCGTCAATGTATTCGGCGCTGAAGTATCAGGGTAAGAAGCTGTACGAATATGCGCGTCAGGGCATTGAAGTGCCGCGTGAAGCGCGCCCGATTACCGTCTATGAGCTGCTGTTTATTCGCCATGAAGGTAACGAGCTGGAGCTGGAAGTTCACTGCTCCAAAGGCACCTATATTCGCACCATCGTTGACGATCTCGGTGAGAAGCTGGGCTGCGGCGCGCACGTCACGTATCTGCGTCGTCTGACGGTCAGCAAGTATCCGGTGGATCGTATGGTCACGCTGGAGCATCTGCGTGAACTGGTTGAGCAGGCAGAACAGCAAAATATTCCGGCGGCGCAGTTGCTTGATCCTTTGCTGATGCCAATGGACAGTCCGGCATCAGACTATCCGGTAGTTAATTTACCTTTAACATCGTCGGTTTACTTTAAAAATGGTAATCCGGTACGGACGTCAGGTGCGCCGCTGGAAGGACTGGTGCGCGTGACGGAAGGTGATGAAGGCAAGTTTATCGGCATGGGGGAAATGGACGATGAAGGTCGTGTTGCTCCCCGCCGCCTGGTGGTTGAGTATCCTGCATAGCGCTCTCTGTCTTGCGATAAAAGGGCGCTGCGAGTAGAATACTGCCGCTTAACGTCGCGTGAATTGTTTAACAATCTGCGTGGCGTATACACAAAATCATTCAAGCTGCATCAAGGCGGCAAGTCTGAGAATCCTCAGGAGCTTACTCAGGTAAGTGACTGAGGTGAGCGGACGCAGCCAACGCAGAGTCAGCTTGAAGGATGAAGTGTATACACTGGGATAGCTGAATTAGAGATCGGCATCCTTTCATTCTTATAACTTTGGAGTTTTACAATGTCTCTAAGTACTGAAGCTACCGCTAAAATCGTTTCTGAGTTTGGTCGTGATGCAAACGACACCGGTTCTACCGATGTTCAGGTTGCTCTGTTGACTGCACAGATTAACCACCTGCAGGGCCACTTTGCAGAGCACAAAAAAGATCACCACAGCCGTCGTGGTCTGCTGCGCATGGTTTCTCAGCGTCGTAAACTGCTCGACTACCTGAAACGTAAAGATGTTGCACGTTACACCGCGCTGATCGAGCGTCTGGGTCTGCGTCGCTAATTCTTTCGAGTTTCAGAAAGAGGGGGCCTTCATGGCCCCTTTTTTCCAGCAGATGGCAGCAATTCGCTGGAAACTAATGTATTGTTGCTATGAATGATCTTCCGTTGCAGAGGTTCGCGCGGCTAATGAGAGGCTTTACTCATGCTTATGGGTTAGGGTTGTCATTAGTCGCGAGGATGCGCAGAAGATCGGGTATTAACGATGGCGCAAAAATGTGCCGTCAAAAAATAGAGAAAGGATATTATTTTGCTTAATCCGATCGTTCGTAAATTCCAGTACGGTCAGCATACCGTTACGCTGGAAACCGGCATGATGGCGCGTCAGGCGACTGCCGCTGTTATGGTTAGCATGGATGACACCGCGGTATTCGTTACCGTTGTTGGCCAGAAAAAAGCGAAACCAGGCCAGGACTTTTTCCCGCTGACCGTTAACTATCAGGAGCGTACCTACGCTGCTGGCCGTATCCCAGGTAGCTTCTTCCGTCGTGAAGGCCGTCCGAGCGAAGGCGAAACCCTGATTGCGCGTCTGATTGACCGCCCGGTTCGTCCGCTGTTCCCGGAAGGCTTCGTTAACGAAGTTCAGGTTATCGCCACCGTTGTTTCCGTTAACCCGCAGGTTAACCCAGACATCGTGGCAATGATTGGTGCATCTGCTGCGCTGACTCTGTCTGGTATTCCATTCAACGGCCCGATCGGTGCTGCACGTGTTGGTTACATCAATGACCAGTACGTACTGAACCCGACTCAGGACGAACTGAAAGAAAGCAAGCTGGACCTGGTTGTTGCGGGTACTGAAGCTGCCGTACTGATGGTTGAATCCGAAGCTGAACTGCTGAGCGAAGACCAGATGCTGGGCGCTGTGGTATTCGGTCACGAACAGCAGCAGGTTGTTATTCAGGCCATCAACGAGCTGGCGAAAGAAGCTGGCAAACCGCGTTGGGACTGGCAGCCAGAAGCCGTCAACGAAGCGCTGAACGCGCGCGTTGCCGCACTGGCAGAAGCTCGCCTGAGCGACGCTTACCGCATCACCGACAAACAAGAGCGTTATGCTCAGGTTGACGTAATCAAATCTGAAACCATCGCGACTCTGGTGGCTGAAGACGAAACCCTGGACGCTAACGAACTGGGTGAAATTCTGCACGCTATCGAGAAAAACGTTGTTCGTAGCCGCGTACTGGCAGGCGAGCCGCGCATCGATGGCCGTGAAAAAGACATGATCCGTGGCCTGGACGTGCGTACTGGCGTTCTGCCGCGTACTCACGGTTCCGCACTGTTCACCCGTGGCGAAACTCAGGCGCTGGTTACCGCGACCCTGGGCACCACTCGTGATGCACAGAACCTCGACGAACTGATGGGCGAGCGTACTGACAACTTCCTGTTCCACTACAACTTCCCTCCGTACTGCGTAGGTGAAACCGGTATGGTCGGTTCTCCGAAGCGTCGTGAGATTGGTCACGGTCGTCTGGCGAAACGTGGCGTACTGGCAGTGATGCCGGAACTGGATAAATTCCCGTACACCGTGCGTGTGGTTTCTGAAATCACCGAATCTAACGGTTCTTCTTCTATGGCTTCCGTATGTGGCGCTTCCCTGGCGCTGATGGACGCAGGCGTGCCAATCAAAGCCGCCGTTGCGGGTATCGCGATGGGTCTGGTGAAAGAAGGCGACAACTATGTTGTTCTGTCTGACATCTTGGGCGACGAAGACCACCTGGGCGATATGGACTTCAAAGTGGCGGGTTCCCGCGACGGTATCTCTGCACTGCAGATGGATATCAAAATTGAAGGTATCACCAAAGAAATCATGCAGGTTGCTCTGAACCAGGCTAAAGGTGCGCGTCTGCACATCCTGGGTGTGATGGAACAAGCGATCAACGCACCGCGTGGCGATATCTCTGAATTTGCTCCGCGTATCCACACCATCAAGATCAGCCCGGACAAGATCAAAGACGTTATCGGTAAAGGCGGTTCTGTTATCCGTGCTCTGACCGAAGAAACCGGCACCACCATTGAAATCGAAGATGATGGTACCGTGAAGATTGCTGCGACCGACGGCGAAAAAGCGAAATATGCTATCCGTCGTATCGAAGAGATCACCGCAGAGATCGAAGTAGGCCGTATCTACAATGGTAAAGTGACCCGTATCGTTGACTTTGGCGCATTCGTTGCCATCGGTGGCGGTAAAGAAGGCCTGGTACACATCTCTCAGATCGCTGATAAGCGCGTTGAGAAAGTGACCGATTACCTGCAGATGGGTCAGGAAGTACCGGTCAAAGTTCTGGAAGTTGATCGCCAGGGCCGTGTACGTCTGAGCATTAAAGAAGCAACTGAGCAGTCTCAGCCTGCAGGCGAACCGGAAGCTCCGGCAAGCCAGGGCGAGTAAGGTTGCCATTGCCCTCCGTGAGAGCGGAGGGCCTTTAACCCGGCAGGATGCCTTGTTAGCAACCGGGGAACCTGGACGTTCATTCAATCGTTGTCTTCGGGAGTGGGAAATGAAGCCTTTTTTGCGCTGGTGTTTCGTTGCGACAGCACTCACGCTGGCTGGATGCAGTAATTCCACCTGGCGTAAGAGTGAAGTCCTCGCAGTACCATTGCAACCGACTTTGCAGCAGGAAGTGATTCTGGCACGTATGGAACAAATTCTTGCCAGTCGGGCTTTAACCGATGACGAACGCGCACAGCTTTTATATGAGCGCGGAGTGTTGTATGATAGTCTCGGTCTGAGGGCACTGGCGCGAAATGATTTTTCACAAGCGCTGGCAATCCGACCAGATATGCCTGAAGTATTCAATTACTTAGGTATATATTTAACGCAGGCAGGCAATTTTGATGCTGCCTATGAAGCGTTTGATTCTGTACTTGAGCTTGATCCAACTTACAACTACGCGCACTTAAATCGCGGTATCGCATTGTATTACGGCGGTCGCGACAAGTTAGCGCAAGATGATCTGCTAGCGTTTTATCAAGACGATCCCAATGATCCTTTCCGTAGTCTGTGGCTTTATCTCGCCGAGCAGAAGCTCGATGAGAAGCAGGCTAAAGAAGCGTTAAAGCAACGCTTTGAGAAATCGGATAAAGAGCAATGGGGATGGAACATTGTCGAGTTCTACCTGGGCAACATTAGCGAAGCAACGCTGATGGAACGCCTGAAGGCGGACGCAACGGATAACACCTCGCTCGCTGAGCATCTCAGTGAAACCAACTTCTATTTAGGTAAGTACTACCTAAGTCTGGGGGATTTGGGCAACGCTACGGCATTGTTCAAACTGGCGGTGGCTAACAACGTTCATAACTTTGTTGAGCACCGATACGCATTGTTGGAATTATCGCTCCTGGGCCAGGACCAAGATGACCTGGCAGAATCGGACCAGCAATAGCTGACGTACACATCAGCCCGTAATCTTTTTTGATTGCCATCACCTTCACGGGTGAGGGCGTTGTTGTTCGTTAATACACCTACTTTGAGCCGGTTCACACTTTTCAATGAAAATTGCAGATCAATTTCATGATGAGTTATGTAGACTGGCCGCCATTAATTTTGAGGCACACGTACTACATGGCTGAATTCGAAACCACTTTTGCAGATCTGGGCCTGAAGGCTCCTATCCTTGAAGCCCTTAACGATCTGGGTTACGAAAAACCATCTCCAATCCAGGCAGAGTGCATTCCGCATCTGCTGGGCGGTCGCGATGTTCTGGGTATGGCCCAGACAGGTAGCGGCAAAACTGCAGCGTTCTCTTTACCGCTGCTCAACAATCTTGATCCTGAGCTGAAGGCACCTCAGATTCTGGTGCTGGCACCGACCCGCGAACTGGCGGTTCAGGTTGCAGAAGCCATGACGGATTTCTCTAAACACATGCGCGGCGTGAACGTGGTTGCCCTGTACGGCGGCCAGCGTTATGACGTGCAATTACGTGCCCTGCGTCAGGGACCACAGATCGTCGTCGGTACGCCGGGCCGTCTGCTGGATCACCTGAAGCGCGGGACTCTGGACCTCTCTAAACTGAGCGGTCTGGTACTGGACGAAGCAGACGAAATGCTGCGTATGGGCTTCATCGAAGACGTTGAAACCATCATGGCGCAGATCCCGGAAGGTCATCAGACCGCTCTGTTCTCCGCGACTATGCCGGAAGCGATTCGTCGTATTACCCGCCGCTTTATGAAAGAGCCGCAGGAAGTACGCATTCAATCCAGCGTTACTACGCGTCCTGACATCAGCCAGAGCTACTGGACTGTATGGGGCATGCGTAAAAATGAAGCGCTGGTGCGTTTCCTGGAAGCAGAAGATTTTGATGCGGCGATTATCTTCGTTCGTACCAAAAATGCGACCCTGGAAGTGGCAGAAGCGCTGGAGCGTAGCGGTTATAGCAGCGCTGCACTGAACGGCGACATGAACCAGTCCCTGCGTGAGCAGACTCTGGAACGCCTGAAAGATGGCCGCCTGGATATTCTGATTGCAACCGACGTTGCGGCCCGTGGCCTGGACGTTGAGCGTATCAGCCTGGTTGTTAACTACGACATCCCGATGGATTCCGAGTCTTACGTTCACCGTATCGGCCGTACTGGTCGTGCGGGTCGTGCTGGCCGTGCGCTGCTGTTCGTTGAGAACCGTGAGCGTCGTCTGCTGCGTAACATCGAACGCACCATGAAGCTGACGATTCCGGAAGTAGAACTGCCGAACGCAGAACTGCTGGGCAAACGCCGTCTGGAAAAATTCGCCGCTAAAGTACAGCAGCAGCTGGAAAGCAGCGATCTGGATCAGTACCGTGCTCTGCTGGCGAAAATGCAGCCGGAAGAAGAGCTGGATATCGAAACGCTGGCAGCCGCACTGCTGAAAATGGCTCAGGGCGAACGTCCGCTGATCCTGCCGCCAGATGCGCCGATGCGTCCGAAACGCGAATTCCGCGACCGTGACGATCGTGGTCCGCGTGACCGCAACGATCGTGGCCCGCGTAATGACCGTGGTGGTGAAGATCGTCCGCGTCGTGAACGTCGTGACGTTGGCGATATGCAGCTGTACCGCATTGAAGTGGGCCGTGATGACGGTGTTGAAGTTCGTCATATCGTTGGCGCGATTGCTAACGAAGGCGATATCAGCAGCCGTTACATCGGTAACATCAAGCTGTTTGCTTCCCACTCCACCATCGAGCTGCCGAAAGGTATGCCGGGCGACGTGCTGCAGCACTTTACCCGTACTCGCATCCTGAACAAGCCGATGAATATGCAGCTGGTTGGCGATGCAGTTCCGCACACCGGTGGTGAGCGTCGTGGCGGTGGCCGTTTCAGCGGCGAGCGTCGTGAAGGCGGTCGTAATTTCAGCGGTGAGCGCCGTGAAGGCGGTCGTGGCGATGGTCGTCGTTTCAGCGGCGAACGTCGTGAAGGCAACCGTGGTCCGCGTCGTGACGATTCTTCTGCTCCGCGTCGTGATGACTCCGCTGGTCGTCGTCGTTTCGGCGGTGACGCATAAGTTTCACTGCGTAAAGTAATATATACAGCCCCGATCTCAACAATCGGGGCTTTTTTTATTTCATTTGTACTCGTGTACTGGTACAGTGCAGCACATTGAGATGTAGTCACAATATAAATGACTGGAGAGATGGCTAAATGGCAACACTAACCACCACCCAAACGTCACCTTCGCTGCTCGGCGGCGTGGTGATTATCGGCGGCACCATTATTGGCGCGGGGATGTTTTCTCTGCCAGTGGTCATGTCCGGGGCGTGGTTTTTCTGGTCAATGGCGGCGCTGATCTTCACCTGGTTCTGTATGCTGCATTCCGGACTGATGATCCTCGAAGCGAACCTCAATTACCGCATTGGTTCCAGCTTTGACACCATCACGAAAGATCTGCTGGGTAAAGGCTGGAACGTGGTGAACGGCATTTCGATCGCCTTCGTTCTCTATATCCTGACCTACGCCTATATCTCAGCGAGCGGGTCGATTCTGCATCACACCTTCTCCGAGATGTCGCTGAATGTTCCGGCGCGCGCGGCAGGTCTTGGCTTTGCGCTGCTGGTGGCATTTGTGGTGTGGTTAAGCACCAAAGCGGTTAGCCGCATGACGGCAATTGTGCTGGGCGCAAAGGTGATTACCTTTTTCCTGACCTTTGGCAGTCTGCTGGGGCATGTTACGCCCACTACGCTGTTTAACGTGGCACAAAGCAACGCTTCATATACACCGTACCTGTTGATGACGCTGCCGTTTTGTCTGGCGTCGTTCGGCTACCACGGTAACGTCCCGAGCCTGATGAAGTACTACGGTAAAGATCCGAAAACCATTGTGAAGTGTCTGGTGTATGGCACGTTGCTGGCGCTGGTACTGTATACCGTATGGTTACTGGGAACGATGGGGAATATTCCACGTCCGGAGTTTATCGGTATTGCGCAGCAGGGCGGTAACATTGATGTGCTGGTACAGGCGCTGAGCGGTGTGCTGAACAGCCGCAGCCTGGATCTACTGTTAGTGGTGTTCTCTAACTTTGCGGTGGCGAGTTCATTCCTCGGCGTCACGCTCGGTCTGTTTGACTATCTGGCGGATCTGTTTGGCTTTGATGACTCGGCGATGGGGCGTTTTAAAACGGCATTGCTGACGTTTGTCCCGCCAATTGTGGGTGGATTGCTGTGGCCGAACGGTTTCCTGTACGCCATTGGCTATGCAGGACTCGCGGCAACCATCTGGGCCGCCATTGTTCCGGCGTTGCTGGCGCGTAAATCCCGCGAGCGTTTCGGTAGCCCGAAATTCCGCGTCTGGGGCGGCAAGCCGATGATTGCGCTGATCCTGGTATTTGGTATTGGCAACGCGATTATCCATATTCTGTCGAGCTTTAATCTGTTACCGGTTTATCAGTAACGTTGTTGTGCCGGATGGCGGCTGTGCCTTATCCGGCCTACTTGATCCTGTAGGCCCGGTAAGCGAAGCGCCACCGGGCAAAACAACGTACTACCCCAGCAACTCTTCTTTCACCTGCATCGCCAAATCAAACGAATGTAGCCGTGCCTGATGATCGAAAATCTGGCCGTTAACCATAATCTCATCGGCCTGGGTTTCACGCAAAATCGCGTCGAGACCGTGCCGCACTTTCGCCTTATCACCGACCAGCGACATGCTCAGCGCCTGTTGTACGCCGTATTGCTCAGAAGCGGACCACAACTGATGCATATTCTCTACCGGCGGCGGTAGCTGGCCAGTTTCGCCACGACGCAGTTTCACAAACGCTTGCTGCATTGAGGTGAAAAGAAATTCGGCGTCGCGATTGCTGTCAGAGGCAATGATGTTGATGCACACCATCGCATACGGCTTTGCCAGCCGCGCTGAGGGTTTGAACTGGGTGCGATACAGATGCAGCGCCTGATGCAGCATATCTGGAGCAAAATGCGACGCGAAGGCAAACGGCAGGCCGAGCTGGGCTGCCAACTGTGCGCTGTACAGGCTGGAGCCCAATAACCAGACCGGGATCTGCTCGCCGTAGCCGGGAACCGGGCGCACATGAGGGTTAGGATCGCGGGCGTCGAACCAGTCCACCAGTTCAGCTACGTCGCGTGGGAAGTTATCGATATCACCGCTCATGTGGCGGCGCAGCGCACGCATCGTTGGCTGATCGCTCCCCGGCGCGCGGCCAAGCCCAAGATCGATGCGTCCCGGATACAGCGTATTCAGGGTACCGAACTGCTCGGCGATCACCAGCGGCGAATGATTAGGCAGCATAACGCCACCGGAACCGAGATGCAGTGTGGTGGTATTGGCAGCCAGATAGCCAATCAGCACTGAAGTTGCGGCGCTGGCGATGCCGGTCATGTTGTGATGTTCTGCCAGCCAGTAGCGGTGGTAGCCGCGCTTTTCGGCCAGTCGGGCGAGATCAAGCGAGTGTGTGAAGGCCTCTTTTGCAGAAGAACCTTCAGGGATCGGTGCCAGATCCAGCAGCGAGAACGGAATAGTTTTGTCAGTCATAACGGCTCACTTTGTTACCGGTTAATCTTTTAATACTGCATTAAAATTTGATTACCGTTGTTAACAAAGTGAGCTTTTTTACGCCTGCAGCTCCAGACCAGCCAGTCGCTTCCAGTAGCCGTTGCAGTCACTGTGGGCGGCAAGGGGTAATGGGGCCGTGCCATTTTTATTGGCGCGGAAGGCGTCGAGCATGGCGAATGTTTCAGTGCCTGAAGGGGACAGACGCACAATATCAACCAGACCCTGCATCGATGTCAGCTCGTTGCCGAGGTTGTAGACATAGCCGCTCATGGTCTGGATCCCGTTGAGGACAAAGACCTGCTGATTTTCCTGCGACAGCACATCACGCCCGTTGGGGTATTTGATGCAGCAGGTTTCACATTCGTCTTTTGGCCGATCTTCGGAACGCGCGGTAAAGCAGCGAGCAGAGTACGCCAGCGGCAGATGCCCGTAGCTCAGCACCTCGACTTCAAACTGATTGCGAATACCCAGCTCATCACACTGGTTGAGCAGGTTTACCAGCCAGTCACGGGACAGCTCAACCGGCATACACCAGCGCGTCATGCCCTGCTTGAGCAGCAAACGCAGGGTTACCGCGTTGTAGCAGTTGAGCGCATGTCCTGCGACAAACGGCAGCTTGCGCTCGGCGCACATGTTTACCACGCCGAGATCGCTGGCCTCCACCAGGAAATCGCCGTTTTCAACATAGCGCTTCAGTTCTCCCAGCTCAGAGGAAGCTTGCACCAGCGCCAGCGTAGAGAGCACCACCTGTTTACCGCTGCCCGCGAGTGATTTCGCCATATCCAGCCAGTCGCCCACTTTGGTGGCGCGACGTTTACTGCATACCGCTTCGCCAAGATAGATAACGTCGGCCTGGCTTACGGCGGCCTGCTGATAAAAATCTTCCAGCGTTTCTTTCGGCCAGTACCACAGCACCGGCCCTAAGGAATATTTCATTGCTTCTCTCACTGCCATTTACGGTGATACGCGCCAAGCGTGGTCTGCGTGCCTTCGGACATTGAACCGAGCGTTTCCATCCACGCGTCCTGCGGGGCGTAGTTTTGAGGATCGGCCATACAGCGGTCGATCGCCTGACGCCACACTTTCGCCACCTGGCTGACATAAGCCGGGCTGCGCTGACGTCCCTCGATTTTGACCGAAGCAATATTGGCGGCCAGTAAGTCGGGCAGCAGTTCCAGCGTGTTCAGACTGGTGGGCTCTTCCAGTGCATGATAGCGTTCGCCATCAACCAGATAGCGACCTTTACACAGCGTCGGATAACCGGCGTTTTCTCCATCCTGATAGCGATCGATCAGAACTTCGTTTAGACGGGATTCCAGCCCTTGTGGGGTCTGTTGCCAGCGCACAAAGCGAGCAGGGGAGCAGGCACCCACGGTGTTTGGCGATTCGCCTGTCAGATAAGAAGATAAGTAGCAACGACCTTCTGCCATAATGCACAGACTGCCGAAGGCAAACACTTCTAACGGAACTGGGGTTACGCGGGCTAATTGCTTCACCTGATGAATCGACAGCACGCGTGGCAGTACGACCCGCGCAACGTCAAAGTTGCGATGGTAGAAATTAATTGCCTCTTCGTTAGTCGCAGATGCCTGAACGGAGACATGGCGCTCAATATGGGGATAGCGCTCTGCGGCATACTCAAGCATGGCGAGGTCGGCGAGGATCAGCGCATCTGCACCCAGTTGCGCTGCCATATCAACGGCACGCTGCCAGCGCGCGTAACCATCCGGGTGCGCAAAGGTGTTAATCGCAATGTGCAGCTTACGGCGGTGCTGATGAACGAAACTCACCGCTTCCTGCAATTTTTTCTCGGTAAAATTAAGGCCGGCGAAATGACGGGCGTTGGTATCATCTTTCAGCCCGATGTAGACAGCATCAGCGCCGTTCTCGATGGCCGCCTTAAGCGCCGGGAGGTTTCCGGCAGGGCAGAGCAGCTCCATAATTTATCCTGAACGTTGCGCCATGTAGGGCGCAGAAATGTTAACGAAGAGGGATTTTAGTTAACCTTGCTGAGACAATTTTTGATTTGAGGCAGTTAAAGTCGTATTGGTGACACCAATAAAGAGGTAACAATTTCGTAGCGAATTGTTGATTTATGCCGCTATGTCGTTTATTTGATATGGCAAAATAGCAGGACTATTGAAACAGGGAGTAAAGCTCGTGTTGGATAAACTGCGTTCACGCTTAGTACATTTAGGTCCTTCTCTGATCAGTGTACCGGTTAAACTGACGCCCTTTGCGCTGAAGCGCCAGGTTCTGGAACAGGTCCTGAGCTGGCAGTTTAGTCAGGCGCTGGCCGATGGGGAGCTGGAGTTTCTCGAAGGTCGCTGGCTGAGCATTCATGTGCGTGACATTGACCTCAAATGGTATACCTCTGTTGAGAACGATAAACTTATCGTCAGCCAGAATGCAGATGCGGATGTGAGTTTTAGCGCCGATGCCAGCGATCTCCTGATGATCGCGGCCCGCAAGCAGGATCCGGATACGCTTTTCTTCCAGCGTCGCCTGGTGATCGAAGGTGATACAGAATTAGGGCTGTATGTTAAAAATCTGATGGACGCCATCGAACTGGAGCAGATGCCGAAAGCGTTACGTGTCATGCTGCTGCAGTTGGCGGATTTTGTTGAGGCGGGTATGAAAACGTCGCCAGAAACCAAACAGACCTCGGTAGGTGAGCCATGCTGATTCGAGTTGAGATTCCCATTGATGCCCCTGGTATTGATGCATTGCTGCGCCGTTCATTTGAGAGCGATGCGGAAGCAAAATTAGTCCACGACCTGCGTGAAGATGGTTTCTTAACGCTGGGTTTGGTTGCTACCGATGATGAAGGTCAGGTAGTGGGCTACGTCGCATTCAGCCCTGTTGATGTGCAGGGTGAAGATCTGCAATGGGTCGGCATGGCGCCGCTCGCGGTGGATGAAAACTACCGGGGACAGGGCCTGGCGCGTCAACTGGTCTATGAAGGACTCGATTCCCTGAACGAGTTTGGCTACGCCGCGGTGGTTACGCTGGGCGATCCGGCACTGTACAGCCGCTTTGGCTTTGAGCTGGCAGCGCATCATGACCTGCGTTGTCGCTGGCCGGGTACAGAAAGTGCATTCCAGGTGCATCGCCTGGCAGAAGATGCGCTGGAGGGCGTCTCTGGCCTGGTGGAATATCACGACCATTTCAATCGCTTTTAAGTGTCGGGGGTTTGCAGGCTCCTCAGTAGAGCCTCAAGCCCTTCGCCTTCCACAAGATGCTCTTTCTGGCGTTTTGTAAGCTGCTTGACCCGATACTCTATGCGCAGGGCCAGCGAATGGTCGCCAACCTGCGCCGCAAATGCCAACGTGAGTTCCCCCTTTCCACGTAGCGCCTTCGCACCTTTCCCGCTCTGATGCTGCTGATAGCGGCGCTGCACATCGGTGGTTATTCCGGTGTATAAGGCATTGTCCGCAGTACGGATCAGGTACAGATACCAGGGTGTCATTGTCACCATCGACGTGATAATTTTCAGGCCTACAGTATAAAAGAGAACAGAAATGGAAACACTGACTGCGGTGTCTCGCTGGCTGGCAAAACAGCACGTCGTGACCTGGTGTGTACACCATGAAGGTGAATTGTGGTGCGCCAATGCGTTTTACCTGTTTGATGCGCAGAAGATGGCATTCTATGTGCTGACCGAAGATAAAACACGCCATGCGCAGATGTCGGGACCGTGTGCACCGATTGCCGGCACGGTAAACGGTCAGCCCAAAACGGTCGCCCTGATTCGTGGCGTGCAGTTTAAGGGGGAAATTCGCCGTCTTGAAGGGCAGGAGAGTGAAACCGCGCGTAACGCCTACAACCGCCGTTTCCCCATCGCCAGAATGTTGCCAGCGCCCGTGTGGGAGATTCGACTGGATGAAGTCAAATTCACTGACAACACGCTGGGCTTCGGTAAAAAGATGCACTGGCTACGTGATCTATAGTTAAAAGAGTGATTGAAGCGTCAGGGGAAAATAAACGATGAGCCAGGTGTTAATAACCGGTGCAACGGGTCTGGTGGGTGGACATTTATTGCGGATGCTACTGAATGAACCCCGGATCAATGCCATTACGGCGCCGACGCGTCGACCGCTGGCTGATACGGTTGGCATCTATAATCCCCACGATCCGCAGCTAACCGATGCTCTGGCGCAGGTTACCGATCCGGTCGATATTGTCTTTTGTTGTCTGGGTACGACCCGACGTGAAGCGGGTAGTAAAGAGGCGTTTATCCACGCGGATTATACGCTGGTAGTGGATACAGCTCTGGCGGGGCGTCGGCTGGGGGCACAGCATATGCTGGTGGTGAGTTCGATGGGAGCCAATGCACATTCGCCGTTTTTTTATAATCGGGTGAAAGGGGAAATGGAGCAGGCGCTGATCGCGCAGAAATGGCCCCGGCTGACGATTGCCCGGCCTTCTATGCTACTGGGTGATCGGGATAAACAGCGGGCGAATGAAATGTTTTTAGCGCCATTATTTCGGTTGCTGCCGGGTAACTGGAAGTCGATTGAAGCGCACGATGTTGCGCGAGCTATGCTGGCGGAGGCGCTGGCGCCTGGACCGGAGGGCGTTACGATACTGACCTCTTCAGAGCTGCGCGAAAGGGCTAAATAAAATGCCGGATGGCGCTGACGCTTATCCAACCTACAAACGATAACGTCCTGTAGGCCGGATAAGACGCTCAGGCGTCGCTATCCGGCATCAGTATTATTTAATAAACGTAAAGGCCGTAGTGACGCGTTTCACGCCGCTTACCCGGCTGGCGATGTCTGCCGCCGCCTTCGCTTCGCGTTCGGTCACCAGACCTAACAGGAACACTTCTCCATTCTCGGTGGTGACTTTCACGTTAGAGGATTTCACCTGATCGCTGGTCAGTAACTGGGAACGTACTTTGGTGGTTATCCAGGTATCGTTGGATGCATCGCCCAGACCGATTGGCTGGCCCTGACGGATCTCATTAAAGACCTCAGTCGTACCTTCTACGCCCATCGCAATCTGTTTTGCCCGCGCAGACAGTTCGCTATTTGGCGACTGACCGACCAGCAGCACTTTACCCTGATATGCGCTCACGTTGATTCGCGCTTCTTTCTTGATCTGGGCATCTTTCGACAACGCCGTATTGACGCGTAATTCCAGGGTCCCATCATCTACCTGGGTGCCGACACTGCGAGGATCCGTTGCTGCTTTCGTCCCGACAGCTGCTGTTCCGACAACGGCGGCAGCTACACAGCCTTGCAACAGCAATGCTGAGAGAACGACGGCGAGCGGCGAAAATGCCTTCATGTGTACTCCTTAATCATCCTGGTGAGGGAAAAGCGTGTTATCAATGAGATCGCAAAGGCAATTGACCGTCAGCATATGCATTTCCTGAATGCGGGCGCTGTGGTGTGACGGGATGCGGATTTCAACATCCTGTGGCCCCAACAACCCGGCCAGCTCCCCTCCGTCATAACCGGTCAACGCAACGATCGTCATGTCGCGCGTAACGGCTGCTTCAACGGCTTTTACGATATCGCGGCTATTACCACGCGTAGAAATTGCCAATAGAACATCACCTGCATGTCCCAGCGCACGGACTTGTTTTGCATAAACTTCGTCGTGCAGGCGATCGTTGGCAATCGCAGTTAAGACCACATTATCAGTATTTAGTGCAATCGCAGGTAAACTTGGGCGTTCTGTTTCAAAACGGTTGATCATGCTGGCAGCAAAATGCTGTGCGTTGGCAGCGGACGTCCCATTACCACAACAGAGAATTTTGTTGCCATTGAGCAGGGACTGAACCAGCGTCATGGCTGCACGGGAGATCGCATCCGGGAGTGCTTCAGCCGCAGCTATCTGAGTTTGAATGCTTTCAGTAAAGCAGACTTTAATTCTATCTAACACGCTAATCCTTAAGAACCAGGCTCTGAATCTTCAACTATGAGCGGTCTTTGAACGCATCCTTAAACCACTCAACATCATTTCCGGTGAAGGCTAACACATCGAACCGGCAATCCACAGTATCAAAACTCCCATTGTGGCGTGCAAGCCACAAGCGGGCGGTCTGTAATAATTTGTGTTGTTTGCTCCGGGTCACACTCGCCGCTGCGCCGCCAAACTGGGCCGAGCGCCGATAGCGAACCTCAACAAAGACGGTGGTGCTGCCTTCACACATTATCAGGTCGATTTCGCCGCCACGTTCACGCACGTTGGCGGCGATAAAATGCAGTCCCTTGCTTTGCAGCCAGTTACGCGCGGTGGATTCCCACGCGTCACCGGTCTGTTTGCTCGTTAACTGGCGGGGACGACCTGTCCTTGCTGGTATTTGAGCCATGATAACTTCCTGTTAATTACGCAATCCTGCGTTGCGGTCAATGCGCCGGTGTTGCCGTTAATTTCGAAGCCCTGCACCTGACGCATTTGCGAGAAATGATTAGCGAGCGACCAGGCATCGACGCCCATTGCATACATGCGCGCCAGTGAGTAGTCATTGCGTACTACACTCAGCGCTTGCTGCATGAGCGGCTCGTTGCCGCCTGCCAGCATCGGTATTTCGCTGTACTGCAAACCTTCCATCTCCAGACGGAAATCCGGGCCAGCGGTACCCTGCGCACTGCGGGAGCTGGCGTACAGTGTCGCACCGCTCTGGCTGCCGTTACGCATGGCGATCATCGGCTTAATAAAGGCAATTTCTTCCGGCGTTGCCAGAATATACACGGCATCAACACGACCGCTGCTGCCAGTGATTTGGGCATCGGTAGGCGCAGCCGGTATCGTCAGACCGCCAATCGTCACGCCAGGTTGCGCAGGTACAGAGGACGCCACCGGGCTACCCGTCAGGGAAATCCCCGAGCCGCCGTTGACGCCCATTTTCAGCTCGGCGGTGGAGCCGAACTTCTGCTGCAGCACCATGCCGCCGCCCAGTTTTTGCCATTCCTGAGCAAAGGCATTGGCAACGCGATCACCTAACGAACTCCGCGGGATCAACAGCAGTGGTGCTTGTTTTCCTTGTTCACGGATGTGGCGTGCGGCATCGCGCGCTTCATCTTCTGGCGACAAAGCGAAGTAGCAGACGTTCGGCAGGTTTTTCACCGACTCCGGCTGATTAAGCGCCAGCACGTTTAATGGCGTGTTGCTTTTCATCAGCTCTTCAACATTGTTTTTCAACAGCGGACCAACCACGATGCTGGCGCCATCCTGCTGGACCTGAGTCAGGATTTGGTTCAGCGGCTGTGATGAGGTGTCGTAGATTTTCAGCTCTGCTGATGGATTCGCCGGTGCGCTGGCGGTTGTTGGCTGAGCGGGTGCTGCGGGCTGCGCAGCAGGTGTTTCTGGCTGAGCTGGCGTCTCGTTGGTCAGATCGCTGACTGACGCCTGAGAAGGGCTGGCAACGCCGTCAGTCGTTTGCGGCTGTTCTGTGGTCGTCGCAGCTGTTGTATCCACAGCAGGCGCAGCTACAGCAGGGGCCGCTACGGGTTGAGTACCCATATTTTTCGCCGCTTCAAAGCCTTGCTGAATAGTCCGGCCAAATACAGCGGCCTGACCGTTCAGCGGCAGCAGCAGCGCAATTTTGCTGGTGGAGGCGGGCTTAAAGCTCTGCACGTTAACCAACTGCGTTGGCAGCATTTTTGCGCCCGGGTTTTGCGGATAACGTTTCTGCCAGTCAGCAATACCTGCTTTCATCATGTCCGGATCGTTACGGTTATCGAACCAGACGCGCTGGAGATCCAGCCAGCCTTGCAGCACGTTTTCATCTGCATTGATGACCAGCGCCTGCGCTTGTTCCTGGGTCATGGATGACAGCGCCTGCCATGTGGCATCGATGTTTTTCTGCTTAGCATTCGCGGCCAGCAGCGGTTCCTGGGCGATCAAGGCGCGCAATAGCGTCAACGACGGGCGACCCTGGTTGACGTCGATTTGCGCCTGCCAGTATCTGGCCTGCTGGTTTTGATCGAAATCGGCAGGAGTGAGTTTATCCAGCAGGGCCTGAGCGCCAGCGATATCTTTCTGCGCGAGCTTGATCTCGACGGCGAGCAACGACTGCTCACGACGCTGAGTATCGCTGAGTTTCTGCGGTAGCTGGTTGAATAGCTCGGTAGCCTGCTGGCTCTTGCCTTCTTTCAGCAGTGCACGAATGGCGAGTAATTGCCAGTTGGTCTTGCTATCATCTGAGCTTTGCTGCATTTGTTGCAGATAAAAGCCGGAATCAGCCTGCGCAGTGCCCTGCATATGGGCTGCACTCTGGTCTGGCGCCTGGGTGCCACAGCCTGCGAAAATCAGTGCAGCCAGAATGACTGGTAGCGCGCGCGCGGCTTTCAAACGAGAAAATGTTGAGGGTACCATACTGTATCCAGTGATATTTTTTTACTCAATGCTCAATATTAAATCGGCAATACGGACGACACAATGAAACAACACGAATCGGCGGATAATTCTCAAGGCCAACTCTTTATTGTACCTACTCCTATAGGAAATTTGGCTGATATTACCCAACGAGCGCTCGAAGTTTTACAAGCCGTTGATTTGATTGCCGCTGAAGACACCCGTCATACCGGATTATTGTTACAACACTTCGCGATTAACGCCCGTTTGTTTGCGTTACACGATCACAATGAGCAACAAAAAGCGGAAACGCTGGTGGCGAAACTCAAAGAAGGGCAAAACATTGCGCTGGTTTCCGATGCCGGAACGCCGCTGATTAACGATCCTGGCTACCATCTGGTGCGCACCTGTCGCGAAGCGGGGATCCGCGTTGTTCCTCTGCCGGGCCCTTGCGCGGCGATTGCTGCCCTGAGCGCTGCTGGTCTGCCTTCAGACCGTTTTTGCTATGAAGGTTTTCTGCCTGCCAAATCGAAAGGGCGTCGTGATGCGATGAAAGCCATTGAGGCAGAGCCGCGTACGCTTATTTTTTATGAATCTACCCACCGCTTGCTGGATAGCCTGGAAGACATGGTTGCCGTTTGGGGCGAATCCCGTTACGTGGTACTGGCGCGCGAGCTGACCAAAACCTGGGAAACCATTCACGGCGCACCGGTCAGCGAACTGCTGGCGTGGGTCAAGGAAGATGAAAACCGTCGTAAAGGAGAAATGGTGCTGATTGTCGAAGGGCATAAAGCGCAGGAAGATGACCTGCCTGCCGATGCGCTGCGTACGTTGGCTTTATTACAGGCAGAACTGCCGCTGAAAAAGGCCGCCGCGCTGGCCGCTGAAATCCACGGCGTGAAAAAGAATGCACTGTATAAGCACGCACTGGAACAGCAGGGAGAGTAAACGTGAGCACCTATCAACCGCCTTTTACCGTTACGCCATTGATCCTCAATCAAGTTATTGAGATTGGTGAACTGATGGGGCATTGGGCGGTGATGGCGGGCAGGGCATCTCCTCTTTTGCGTAAAGAGAATCGTATTCGCACTATTCAGGCCTCTTTAGCGATTGAGCATAATTCGTTGACGACGGATCAGGTTACAGCCCTGATGGACGGTAAGCGTATTTTGGCTCCGGCTAAAGATATACAGGAAGTCAGAAATGCGATTCTGGCATATGAAAAAATGTCGGAGTGGAAAAGTGAAAAACTCTCCGATCTTTTACAGGCACATCAAGTCCTGATGATGGGGCTTGTCGATAACCCGGGCCAATTGCGATCTGGCAATGTCGGTGTTTACAGGGAAAAACAGCTGATTCATATGGCCCCGCCGGTCTCACAAGTTCTTCGCTTGATGAATGACTTACTGGACTGGTTAAAAACGACAGAACTTCACCCGCTTATCGCTGGTGCTGTATTCCATTATGAGTTCGAATTTATTCATCCTTTTGCCGACGGCAATGGACGGATGGGGCGATTGTGGCAGACATTAATCCTGAGTGAGTGGCGTTCAGAATTAGCCTGGTTGCCGGTGGAAACGCTGATCCACTACCAGCAGGATCGCTATTACCAGGTGCTAGGAGTGTGCGATCGGCAAAGCAGCTGCACGCCATTTATAGAATTTATTCTGGAAAACATTATCTCTGCTTTGCAAGAGGGATTAGGACAATCATCGACCCTGTCGGAAGAAATGTCGGAAGAAATGTCGGAAGAAATGCCGTCTGATTTACTGGATATGGAAAAGCGCATTCTACGAATCTTGTCGAATCAGCCTGGTAGAACTGCCAAAAGTATCGCTGATGAGTGTGAAATTTCACCCCGAACAGTTGAACGCTATCTGAAAGCGTTGCAGCAAAAAGGAAAGTTGCAACGCGTTGGTGCGAAGAAAAGCGGGATGTGGCGGGTAAAAAACTAAACGATTAGTAACTCAACGCCTGTTTTAGCCAGCGCTGATTTGTCCTGCTTGCTGATGCTATCGTCGGTTATCACGCAATTAATCTTCTCCATCGGCAATACCTGATTAAAGCCACGGCGATTGAACTTTGTCGCGTCCAGCACCGCGATGACCTTATGTGCGGCAGCTGCCATGACGCTGCTAATGGAGTAGCCTTCGTTAAATGTCGTAATGCCATTTGTGGCATCAATCCCATCGGCACCCACAAACATCAGGTCAGCGCTGATCCCTTGTAGGGAACGTTCAGCGATAGTGCCATGCATTGAATGCGTTTTATGGCGCACGGTTCCACCGCAGACGACCAGCGTAATGTCTTTGTTTTCCGACAACGTGAATGCGGCGGGTAGGCTATTGGTAATAACGGTGATATTACTTTTTCGGTTTAACGCCTCCGCGATAAGCAAGGTGGTGCTTCCGCTATCGAGAATGACGGTCATGCCTTCTTCGACCATTGCGGTCGCGGCCTGGGCGATCCTTTTTTTCGGATCGCTGGCAAGTTGATACCGCTCTTCCAATATCACTTCCTGATTGTCGCCTTCAGCCAGGTGGCTTCCTGGTTTTGCCGCTCCGCCGTGAAAACGGGTGACAAGACCTTTCTCCTCTAATAACCGCAGGTCGGCGCGAATAGTCACTTCAGAAATACCAAAGGTATTCGAAAGGTCCATTACCAGCACGCTGCCTTGCGTATTAATCAGGTCGACAATTTTGTTCCTTCTCTCAAATGAGTTCATATTGATTTACCTGATAATTTAACTATCACTAGTTTAATCGAAGGATTGCGAAAGGTGAACGCTAAATTTCGAAAGGAAATGTGAGCCAGCGCAGGTTGCTGGCTCGTGAGGTCAGGCAAATTTGAGCAGAATTTTTCCCTGCATCGGTGCGCCATTGAGCGATGTTACCGCTTTGGCAAAACTGTCAGCATCGCCGCTATGGGCAATTAACGGCTCCAGCTGTAAACGTTTTTCGGTCAACAAGCGTGCAGCGGTTTCCCACTCCTCTCCTGGCCATGGGCTGGAGTAGTTCATCCAACTGCCGAGAATCGTTAATTCCTTACGCAGTATTTGGCCAAATACACTGGAAGTCAGCGTCAGGTCCTGATGCAATGTACCCACTAACGCTACCTGTGCGCGAGGACCTGCAATTTCTACAGACAGGGCTACGGTTTGTGGTGTTCCTGCTGTCTCCAGTACAAGCTGATCGAACTGCAAATCGGCCAGTGCAGAATAGATTTCCGCCGCGCCCATCTCCCGGCTATTGAATACGTGAGTGGCTCCCAACTCTTTCGCTAACGTCAATTTTTGTGGGTTGATATCAATTGCCGTGACACTTTTTGCACCGAGTTCGCGGGCACATTGCATCGCCAGCAAACCGATAGTGCCTGCGCCAACGATAATCACGTTTTTGCCTTCGCAGCCCAGGGCCAGATGGAAGGCATGCAAACCGACGGTAATCGGTTCGATGAATGCCCCGTCATCAATCGGCATATCTGATGGCAGTCGGAACAGATTGGCGCGTTTTACGACCACATATTCCGCATTGCCCCCTTCGCTACGCGAACCGACAAACTGATATTGCTTACATAACGAAAAGTAACCACGCTCACACTGAGGACAGTGGAAGCAGGGGAGCAGCGGCACGCAGGCAACGGCGTCGCCTGGTTGCATATCAGTAACGCCAGTGCCATAGGATTCAACATAACCGCTAAATTCATGACCCAGCGTTATTGGGTAATAATGCGCACCATGAGAGAAAATACGCGGGATATCAGAACCGCAAAGTCCTGAACTAACCACCCTGACCAATACATCGTTATCGGCTTGCAGTTGGGGCATGGGACGTTCTTCAACGCGTACGTCTCCCTCAGCGTGAATAACCACTGATTTCATAAGAGTCTCCAGAAATGTGAAGGGGAGCAAATGCTCCCCAGAAATTAAGATGTGGGCTGGCTTTCTGAGATAGCGGCTGCTTTTTCGGCGGCGACGAAATTACGTGCCCGGCGCCAGGTCAATAGCACACCTGCGAAGTAAATGATGGCAATAACTGCAAACGCCACGACGTTTTGCCAGGTAAAGAGCTGAATCAGTAACCAGGTGATCGGCGAGCCCCCCTGGTCCAGAGAGGCGACCATTCCACCTGCTTTCAGTGCCCCGGCGTTGGCGGCAAGCTGAGTGTGTAAGCCGATGGTCTGGGTGGCGATCCACAAGGTGATGCCCATGATGATGACGCCAGAGATCAGCGTGCGGAACAGATTCCCCTGATGAACGGCTACCGCCATTGCGACGAAGAACCCAATGGTGGCGAGATCGCCGAAGGGCAGAACCTGATTACCTGGGACCAGGACGGCAATCAGAATGGTCAGCGGAATAAAGATCAGGCTGGCGGAAACCACCGACGTATGGCCGAGCAGCAATGCGGGATCCAGACCAATTAAGAACTCCTGACCGCCAAATTTCGCCTGCAGGCGTTTGCGGGCATGCTTCGCGATAGGTGTTAAGCCATCCATAATCGGTTTAATGACGCGCGGCATGAGCAGCATGACGGCAGCAGTTTTTACCGCCAGTTGCAATACTGCTTTGATGTCATACCCGGCTAACAAGCCGATCACTAAGCCCATAACAAAACCGACGGTGACTGGCTCACCAAAAGGACCGAAGCGTTTCTGTACATCATCTGCACTGAAATGAATGCGATTCAGACCCGGGATTTTTTCAATGATCGTATCAACCAGGACCGCTATTGGCCCCAGATAGGCTGATGAGCCGTGTGGGATGGCAATACCTTCGAGACCGAAAAAGTCGCGCGTGTCTTTCGCAAACCAGTCGCCAAGTTTGTAGACGAAGGCGGCATGAACAACCACGCCGAGAATGCCCAGCCAGTATGAACCGGTTGCCAGATGCAACATGGCGCCGGTAAACGTCATATGCCAGATATTCCAGATGTCGACGTTCACCACGCGGGTCATGCGGGTAACCAGCATCAGGATATTCACACCAATGGCGACAGGAATCGCAATTAGCGCAATTTGCGAAGCCCAGGTCATTGGTGATGAACCCGGCCAACCAACATCAATGACATGCAGGTTGATTTGAAACTGCTCCGCCATTGCTTTTGCGGCAGGCCCGATAGAATCCAGCATCAGGCCAATAACCAGACCAATGCCGACGAAGCCGATCCCAATATGCAGACCAGATTTAAAACAATCCCCGAGCTTCATCCCCAATAGTTTTGAGAAGATGATGATCACGAGCGGCAACATAACCGTTGGACCTAAATCGAGGATATAACGCATTATTTCGCTAAACATGGCGTTACCCCACGAGGATAGTCAGTATTTTTTGCTGCAACGCTTCGATACCCACGCCTGAAACAAAAGGCATGCCGTGGACCACAGGGATATCGCCAAAAGTACGGTCAACACGGGCGGTGGTACAGATAAGATCTGCTCCATCCATATAGGTTTCGATTTCCGTTACCCGGCACTGAACCAGGTCGAGTTGGATATTGTTGGCTTCACACAGTTCTTTAATTTCTTCTGCTGCCATTGTTGAAGTTGCTACAGCACCGCCACAAGCCACAATTACTTTACGTTTCATAGGGTATTCCTTTTATTATCAGTTTTTTATCAAGCCTGGGCGCAAGGCTCAGACTCAAGGATTTTTTCCCGAAAGAGCATTGCCAGTTCAGCATCTGGCGCATTCAATAATGCTTCAATGGTGTTCGGGTTTTGCAGCTCACTAAACAGACGACGCAGGAGCTTCAGCTGCGCCGTCGGGTTCTCAACGATTAAGGCAATAATTAAAGAGACCGCTATCTCTTCATCATCATCTGCCTGCTGAAAGTTGACAGGCGTCTCTGGGCGAATCAGATAGATAGCTGGCGATTTCGCATGAACGGCTTCACAGTGCGGGATCGCAACGGCATGATGTTCCAGCGCGATTCCAGTTGGAAAGGTTGCTTCACGCTCAATCAGGGCCTGCGGGTAGCTTTCATGCACGACCCCTTTGGCCAGCATCTCTTCCCCAATGTGCACCAGCGCATGCTGACACGAGCTAAAGTTAATTCCGGTTCGGACAAAGAGTTGGCTCATATATTCTCCAGATTTCAGGCGATAACTGGCGCGCAGCCAAAGCGATAGGCACGCAGAACGTCCTGGATTTTGTCGATAATCAGATTATGTGGTGTAGCCGTGAGCGTTCCTTCTGACAGGCGCTCAAACTGCACGGGCATAAACTGGCTAATTAGCCCCAGCGGTAATGCCACACCGTTCAGGTTGGCAATTAACTTTTCTACGCTTTGACGAATACGCGGATGAGGCCAGTAGTAGCGAATACGGTCAGACAAGCTGAAGTGAATATCGACCATCGCCTGGCTCCAGGTTGGACGATAGTATTTTTTCCAGTAATCCGGCTCATTCAGCATGACTTCATCAATCACCTCCAGCACCCGGCTCCGTTGTTCCGGAGAGATCAGCTCATTTTCCATTTGTGCCAGCGCAAAAATAGCTTCGCGAAGGGCGAAAGTCAGCGCGGGACCGACTTTCAGAATCGCATAGTGGTCACGTACCAGGTCACGATAGGCCTGACGGGTTTGATAATCTGTGGAGTGCGCCTCGTAGACCATCGGCGTCTCTTTGATCCAGGCGGAAAGCGCTTGTGCGGCTTGTGGTTGATAGTGAATGATCTGTGTGTGATCAAACTCTACGCCTGGCTGGACGACAATGGCGATCACACGGGTTAATGCTTCTTCAAGCCCTAATGCGCGAAAAGCGACCTGGTGTGTTTCCAGAGTACGGGCAGCATCTTCTTCGCGGGTAACATGTACGGTACCAATAGTACTGGCTTCTCCGCCAGGTACAGGAACTTCTGTCCCTATAACGTAAGTTAATTGGCGTTTCTGTTCTTCAGTGGCTGTTGCTTCTGCGGCCTGGCATAACACAGCGGCGCGCTCGGCGACAACCATTGGATCCAGCGGTGTGGGATCGTCAACACAGGACATAGAGGCATCAAGATGGATTTTACTGAATCCAGCGGCGACATAAGCTTTAATTAAATCTACGGATTTCGCCATTGCCTCTGCTGCCGGTTCATTTTGCCAGCAGTTAGGACCGAGGTGATCGCCCCCGAGAATCAGTCTTTCACGAGGGAAACCGACTTGTTCTGCAATGTTATGCACAAAGTCACGGAAATCGGCAGGCTTCATCCCGGTATAGCCGCCAAACTGATTTACCTGATTAGATGTCGCTTCGATCAGCACTTTACTGTCTGTATTGAGATCAAAACGTAATGCGGATTCAATCACCAGCGGATGGGCTGAACAAACAGAACAAATGCCCAAATGTTCACCCGCTTTATGACGAGAGATTATTTCTTTCACTTCTATCTCCGATATCTTTTGTTTATCTTCATAATATTTTTGGATTGAAGGCAAAGGGTAAAAGCATCTTTCGTGATCCAGCTTTAAAAACAAACCTTTGTCAGCACCCGTGCAATTCAAATTAATGAAGGACTTACAGCTTTCCTTCGCAGCCGCAGTCGGCAATGACTTTACGTACCACCTCTTTCATCGCTGTTTTTGCTGGCACCATGTAGTGCCGTGGATCGTTTGCATCGGTGTGGGCGCTCAGGTAGTTTTTGAGTGCGTCAGCAAAGGCGATTTTGAGTTCGGTAGCGACGTTGACTTTGCAGATCCCGAGAGTGATTGCGCGTTTAATATCCTGAGGGGGCAGGCCGGAAGCGCCATGTAAAACTAAAGGAATATCAACGCATTGACGAATTTCTGCTAACCGTTCAAAGTCCAGTTTTGGTTCTGCGGTGTACAAGCCATGGGCAGTGCCAATGGCGACTGCCAGTGAGTCGATACCTGTTTTTTCTACGAACTCTCGAGCCTGCTCAGGGTGGGTATAAAGTGCATCCTTGCCATCCACGATCAGATCATCTTCTTGCCCGCCCAGGCGTCCCAGTTCTGCTTCAACGCTGACGTCATAGCGGTGGCAGTAATCCGTCACGCGTTTGACTAACGCGATGTTATCGGTAAACGGTAAATGGGAGCCGTCGATCATGACAGAGCGAATCCCTGCGGAGACTTTCGCTTCAATATCGCTGACGCTTTCATGGTGATCGAGATGAATTGCCAGGGGGTGGTTCCAGCTTCTGGCCAGCTCGCTGGCGATAGCGACTATATTACCTACACCAGCGTAGCTAAACGTACCTGGCGTTCCGGCGACGATCAACGGAGAACGTAGCTCGGCAGCCGTTTCCACGACAACCTGTAAGGTCTCGAGATTGTGGATGTTAAACGCGGGGACGGCGTAGCCTTCTTGTTGAGCCTTCTTCAGCATCGTTTTGCTTGAAATGATAAACATACTTCCTCCGAAGTCTTTCGATTTCTTTCTTCGAAATAAAGTATAGGGTTTCGTAATGTTTTTTTGTGATTTCGATCTGAAAAATGAAAGTTTCGAAAGTAATGGGAGGGTTGCGAAAGTTTATGCCAAAAAAAAGAGCATGCCCGTAGACATGCTCCTGAAGAAAAAACAGTGAAAAATCAGGTTACCGGTGCCGGGTTAAATACCGCCAGCTGGTTATGTAATCCCCACTGATCCGAGAAGGTTTTCTTACGACCGCTGGCCACGTCGAGAATGAACTCGAATAGCTTTAACCCTACTTCTTCGATGGTTTCTTCTCCGGTCGCGATGGTGCCTGCGTTGATGTCCATCAGGTCAAACCAACGATTAGCCAGTTCAGTTCGCGTCGCCATTTTTATCACCGGCACGGCCATCAGACCGTACGGCGTACCGCGACCGGTGGTGAACACCTGCACGGTAATGCCGGAAGCAACCTGCTGCGTACCACAGACAAAATCGCTTGCCGGGGTGGCGGCATAAATCAGGCCGCGCCTGGTTGGACGCTGACCCGGCGACAATACTTCGACAATCGCGCTCTTGCCTGACTTGGCAATAGAACCCAGCGCTTTTTCCACCACGTTTGCCAGACCGCCTTTCTTGTTACCCGGAGAGGGGTTAGCGCTGCGGTCAGTTTTTCCCATATCGAGATAGTTGTCGTACCAGGCCATCTCTTCGAGCAGACGCTTGCCCACCTCTTCGTTAACTGCCCGTGGGGTCAGAAGATGGATCGCATCGCGGACTTCGGTCACTTCCGAGAACATCACGGTCGCACCGCAGCGAACTAGCAGGTCGGAGGCATAACCTACCGCCGGGTTGGCCGTTACGCCAGAAAACGCATCGCTGCCGCCGCATTGCATGCCGACAACCAGTTCAGATGCCGGACAGGTTTCGCGCTGGCGCTGATTGAGCTTTGCCAGGTGGCGCTCAGCGACCTGCAAAATGTCTTCTACCATGGATTTAAAGCCAACGTGTTTTTCATCCTGCAGGCTGACAATACTGGCGCTGTCTACCGGAATACTTTTCACATCGTGAGTACCTTCCAGCAGGCGCTCAGGCTGGAGTTTTTCGCAGCCAAGGCCGATGATCATTACTTCACCGCCGAAGTTCGGGTTCAACGCAATATTGTGGATTGTACGAATCGGCACGATGGCGGCAGGGGCATTGATCGCCACGCCGCAGCCGTACAAGTGATTGAGCCCCACCACGCCGTCGACGTTCGGATATTTGGGCAGCAGATCGCGCTCAATGATTTTCACTACATAGTCCACCACGCCCGCCACACAGTGCACGCTGGTGGAGATGCCGAGCAGATTCTTGGTGCCGACGCTGCCGTCAGCATTGCGGTACCCTTCGAAGGTATACCCCTCCAGCGGCGGCAGCGGTTCCGGGACTTTGGTTGCCAGCGGTAATGTTTCCAGCGGCGGAGCCTTGGGCAGCTCAACCATTGATTCATCAATCCAGCTGCCGCGGGGGATATCGCGAACGGCATAGCCTATCACTTCGCCATAACGCACGATTTCGCCGTGAACAGGAATGTCCACGAGCGCCACTTTATGACCCTGGGGAATATGTTCAATTAGCTCCAGTCCATCCGGAAAACATGTCCCGGCTTTCAGACCATTGTCATTGACAATAATCGCCACATTATCTGTGTCGTGAACTTTAATATAAAACGCCGTTGGCGATTCTTGTCTAATTTCGATGTCGGCCATTGTCCAGTATTCTCCAGCCAGGTGGTGATAATAATTGTATGGGTGTTGTTATATTGCAGATAATTAAAAGCAATAAAAACTTGGTATTGTGAAATAAGAATGTCAGGAGATTAAATCTGAGAATGTGACCATGATCACTTAAACTCAGGTACATCATGCTGCCAGAGGTGGCAATACGTAAATGTGTGCATTAGCGCCCATGCTTATGTGCATTTGCCCAGGATAATATTCTAACGTATTTTCTTTAGTGAGCATTTGCACAATGATTAACCTTGTTGTGCTGATTATACTAAATCACGGTTTCATAGCACCTGATAAATTATTGCGTATTTTTATTGGTGGTAATTAATTCTTAAAAATGCCTGCCGAATAATAAAAGACATGTGCCCGAGGTAACCTGAGGTAAATAGTATGATACTGGATACGGTGGTAGAGAAAAAGAAAGGTACGCACACTCGTTATTTAATATTGCTGATAATCTTTATTGTTACCGCCGTTAACTACGCGGACCGTGCGACGTTGTCTATTGCCGGTACGGAAGTGGCGAAAGAGCTACAGCTTAGCGCCATCTCAATGGGTTACATTTTCTCCGCCTTCGGCTGGGCTTATCTGTTGATGCAAATCCCCGGCGGCTGGCTGCTCGATAAGTTCGGCTCGAAGAAAGTCTACACTTACAGCCTGTTTTTCTGGTCGCTGTTTACCTTCCTGCAGGGATTCGTGGATATGTTTCCGCTGGCCTGGGCGGGTATTTCAATGTTCATCATGCGTTTCATGCTGGGCTTCTCGGAAGCGCCGTCCTTCCCGGCGAACGCCCGTATTGTGGCGGCCTGGTTCCCGACGAAAGAGCGCGGTACGGCATCCGCAATTTTTAACTCCGCACAATATTTCTCTCTGGCGCTGTTTTCGCCGCTGCTGGGCTGGCTGACCTTCGCCTGGGGTTGGGAGCACGTCTTTACCGTGATGGGCGTTATCGGTTTTGTGCTCACCGGCCTGTGGGTAAAGTTTATTCATAACCCAACCGATCACCCGCGTATGTCGCAGGAAGAGCTGAAGTTTATCTCTGACAACGGCGCGGTTGTGGATATGGATCACAAGAAGCCGGGCGCTGCGGCATCTGGCGGTCCTAAGCTGCATTATATCAAGCAGTTGCTGACTAATCGCATGATGCTTGGGGTGTTCTTCGGACAGTATTTTATCAATACCATCACCTGGTTCTTTCTGACCTGGTTCCCGATCTACCTGGTGCAAGAAAAAGGCATGTCGATTCTGAAAGTGGGTCTGGTGGCGTCGATTCCTGCGCTGTGCGGATTTGCCGGTGGCGTGCTCGGCGGTGTGTTCTCTGATTATCTGATTAAACGCGGCTTCAGCATCACCCTGGCACGTAAGCTGCCGATTGTGCTCGGAATGTTGCTCGCGTCAACCATTATTCTGTGTAACTACACCGATAACACCACCCTGGTCGTCGCGCTGATGGCGCTGGCGTTTTTCGGCAAAGGCTTCGGCGCGCTGGGTTGGCCGGTGATCTCCGATACCGCACCGAAAGAAATCGTCGGTCTGTGCGGGGGGGTATTTAACGTATTTGGCAACGTCGCTTCCATCGTCACCCCGCTGGTGATTGGTTATCTGGTGAGCGAGCTGCACTCATTTAATGCTGCGCTGATGTTTGTAGGATGCTCGGCGCTGATGGCGATGGTTTGCTACCTGTTTATTGTCGGTGACATTAAACGTATGGAATTGCAGAAATAAACAAAGGTATAGGCGATGAATAACACGATTTTTCCGAATAAGTTTAAAGCGGCCCTCGCGGCGCAACAGATTCAGATTGGCTGCTGGTCTGCATTAGCCAACCCAATCAGTACCGAGGTTTTAGGCCTGGCAGGTTTTGACTGGCTGGTGCTGGATGGCGAACACGCGCCGAACGATATCTCGACGTTTATCCCGCAATTGATGGCGCTGAAAGGTAGCGCCAGCGCGCCAGTCGTGCGCGTACCGACCAACGAGCCGGTGATTATCAAGCGCCTGCTGGATATTGGGTTTTACAACTTCCTGATCCCGTTCGTTGAGACACAAGAAGAGGCGGTGAACGCCGTGGCATCGACCCGCTATCCGCCGGAAGGTATTCGCGGCGTGTCCGTCTCCCATCGCGCCAATATGTTTGGCACCGTACCGGACTACTTTGCGCAGTCGAATAAGAACATCACCATCATCGTGCAGATCGAAAGTCAGCAGGGCGTTGATAACGTTGACGCTATCGCGGCGACCGAAGGCGTAGACGGTGTCTTCGTCGGCCCAAGCGATCTGGCTGCGGCGCTAGGCCATCTCGGCAATGCGTCACATCCTGATGTGCAGAAAGCTATCCAGCACATTTTTGCCCGCGCGAAAGCACATGGCAAACCAAGCGGAATTCTGGCCCCGGTAGAGGCGGATGCGCGTCGTTATCTGGAGTGGGGCGCGACCTTTGTTGCTGTTGGCAGCGACCTTGGCGTGTTCCGTTCAGCCACGCAGAAACTGGCTGATTCTTTTAAGAAATAACCACCATCGACAGTAGAGAGAGATAAAGACATGACAATGAAAGTTGGTTTTATTGGCCTCGGTATCATGGGTAAACCAATGAGTAAAAACCTCCTCAAGGCAGGTTACTCGTTGGTGGTTGCTGACCGTAACCCGGAATCCATTGCACAAGTCATTGCCGCAGGTGCAGAAACCGCCGCCACGGCGAAAGATATTGCTGAGCAGTGTGATGTGATCATCACCATGCTGCCGAACTCCCCGCATGTTAAGGAAGTGGCGCTGGGTGAAGGCGGAATTATTGAAGGGGCGAAACCGGGCACAGTGCTTATCGACATGAGCTCCATTGCACCGTTGGCCAGCCGTGAAATCAGCGACGCGCTGAAAGCGAAAGGCGTGGATATGCTGGATGCACCGGTAAGCGGCGGCGAACCGAAAGCGATTGATGGCACGTTGTCGGTGATGGTCGGCGGCGATAAAGCGATTTTCGACAAGTATTACGATCTGTTGAAAGCGATGGCTGGTTCAGTGGTACATACCGGCGACATTGGCGCGGGTAACGTCACTAAGCTGGCGAACCAGGTGATTGTGGCGCTGAACATTGCGGCGATGTCTGAAGCGCTGACGCTGGCGACCAAGGCGGGTGTGAACCCGGATCTGGTGTATCAGGCGATCCGTGGCGGATTGGCGGGAAGCACCGTGCTGGACGCGAAAGCGCCGATGGTTATGGACCGCAACTTCAAGCCAGGCTTCCGTATTGACCTGCATATCAAAGATTTGGCGAATGCGCTGGACACTTCTCATGGGGTCGGCGCGCAGTTGCCGCTGACTGCTGCGGTCATGGAGATGATGCAGGCGCTGCGTGCAGATGGGCTGGGCACCGCCGATCACAGCGCGCTCGCATGCTACTACGAAAAACTGGCGAAAGTGGAAGTCACACGCTAACAAGAAGGGCGCGGATGTGCGCCCTGTATTTCTTGCCTTGCGCGGCACAGTCAGGCTACATAACTATGAAAATCGTAATTGCCCCAGACTCTTATAAAGAAAGTCTATCTGCCACTGAGGTCGCTCAGGCAATAGAAAAAGGATTTCGGGAAATATTTCCCGATGCGCAATATGTTTCAGTTCCGGTGGCCGACGGCGGCGAAGGAACGGTCGAAGCCATGATTGCCGCCACGCATGGGAGTGAATATTCCGCGTGGGTGACGGGGCCGCTGGGTGAAAAAGTGAATGCCTGCTGGGGCATGTCCGGTGACGGTAAAACCGCGTTTATCGAAATGGCTGCAGCCAGCGGCCTGGCGTTGGTTCCTCCTGAAAAACGCAATCCACTAGTGACAACGTCTTGTGGTACCGGAGAGTTGATTTTGCAGGCGCTGGAAAGCGGTGCGAAAAGTATCATTATCGGCATTGGCGGTAGCGCGACCAATGACGGCGGCGCGGGTATGGTGCAGGCACTGGGAGCAAAACTCTGTGATGCCAACGGTACTGAAATCGGTTACGGCGGCGGTAGCCTGATTTGCCTCAATACCATCGATGTTTCGGGGCTGGATCCGCGCTTAAAAACCTGTTCAATCCGTGTTGCCTGCGATGTGACCAATCCACTCATTGGCGATTCTGGCGCTTCGCGCATTTTTGGCCCGCAGAAAGGGGCAACTGAGGAACACATTGTCGAGCTGGACCGCAATCTTTCCCACTATGCCGATATCATTAAAAAATCGCTCAGGGTGGATGTGAAAGACGTACCTGGCGCGGGAGCGGCTGGTGGAATGGGGGCCGCGTTAATGGCTTTTTTAGGCGCGGAGCTGCGCAGTGGTATCGAGATTGTGACTCAGGCGCTCAATCTGGAAGAACATATTCACGATTGTACGCTGGTGGTCACCGGTGAGGGACGTATCGACAGCCAGAGTGTGCATGGCAAAGTGCCGGTGGGCGTGGCGAGCGTCGCGAAGAAGTACCATAAACCAGTAATTGGTATTGCGGGTAGCCTGACACGCGATGTGGACGTGGTACACCAATATGGCATTGATGCGGTGTTTAGCGTATTAACCCGGATCGGCACGCTGGAGGACGCTTTCCGCGGGGCATCGGATAATATTTACCGCGCTTCAAGGAATATCGCTGCCACGCTGGCAATCGGAATGCGTAGTGCGGGGTGACAAAGGCGCACGAACCCTCTATACTGCGCGCCGAAGCTGACCAGACAGTCGCCGCTTCGTCGTCGTCCTCTTCGGGGGAGACGGGCGGAGGGGAGGAAAGTCCGGGCTCCATAGGGCAGGGTGCCAGGTAACGCCTGGGGGGGAAACCCACGACCAGTGCAACAGAGAGCAAACCGCCGATGGCCCACGCAAGTGGGATCAGGTAAGGGTGAAAGGGTGCGGTAAGAGCGCACCGCGCGGCTGGTAACAGTCCGTGGCACGGTAAACTCCACCCGGAGCAAGGCCAAATAGGGGTTCACAAGGTACGGCCCGTACTGAACCCGGGTAGGCTGCTTGAGCCAGTGAGCGATTGCTGGCCTAGATGAATGACTGTCCACGACAGAACCCGGCTTATCGGTCAGCTTCACTCTTTATAGAACCCCGCTTCGGCGGGGTTTTTGCTTTGTGAGACAGAATAGATGAATGACTGTCCACGACGCTA
>NZ_KQ089801.1:1049949-1140524 GCF_001034465.1 Citrobacter sp. MGH100 | reverse complement strand
CGGCGGGGTTTTTGCTTTGTGAGACAGAATAGATGAATGACTGTCCACGACGCTATGCTCAAAAGAACGCGGCTTATCGGTCAGCTTCACTCTTTATAGAATCCCGCTCCGGCGGGGTTTTTGCTTTGTGTGGCGTAGCCCACAGGAAGTCATCATTCTGTCCGTTGTAACATAAATTATGTTCTCTCCTTTGAATTGCCATCTTCTACTTTATTCATATCAGAAATACCCGTTTTTGGCGTGATAAACAGGGTGTCTTTAAATTACTCATGATCTTTAACATTAAAGCAATACCATCAACAAAAAATTACATTATTAATAAATTATCGTCGTGATTTTTTTTCTGATTATTTTAGTGTCGCCTTTTCTTTATTCAGGTCGAATAAAAGGGGACAGAGTCAATTACTAATAAAATGGTTAAAAAGTAAGCGAAAAAACCGCTCAAAAAAAATTGATTCATTATTATTTTTGATTGTTGTCACAATAATGGACATTTCTATTCATAACAATGACCCACGAATTCAGTACGAATTTCCACTTATTGCAAAATTTTAAATTAATAGGAAACCATTATGGGAACAGTAAGCTCAGGCTCTGCTCATAAAATGGGAGTCATTGCCCTAACGTTAGTGACTGCATCAAATATGATGGGGTCTGGCGTATTTATGTTGCCAACTAATCTCGCAGGCATAGGCTCCATCTCAATATGGGGATGGGTATTTACCATCATCGGTGTTATTGCACTTGCATTAGTTTTCGCTAAAACCAGTTTAATTACACCTCGTACCGGCGGTATCGTTGCTTATGCCAGTGATGCCTTCGGCCCATTCATTGGGTTTCAGACAACAATGTGCTATTGGATCAGCGCATGGGTAGGTAACGTTGCATTATTGGTCGCAGGTGTCGGCTATCTCAGTTTCTTTTTCCCGGAGCTTAAAAATCCAACTTACGGTTGTATTGCCGCAATTATTATTCTGTGGGCATTTGTTTTCCTTGCTAGTTTTGGTGCCAAAGTTGCGGGGCGGGCACAATCCTTTACCGCAACCTGCGGGTTAATCGTAATATTAGGCGTAGGATTTATTGGGTGGTTCTGGTTTAACCCGTCGCTCTATACTGAAGTTTATAATGGAACGGGACATAGTGATTCCTCGGCAATTATTTCTGCTGCGTCGATTGCGCTATGGGGCTTCCTTGGTATTGAATCTGCAGTCGTTTCTACCGGTCAGGTCGAAGATCCTGAACGCACGGTTCCTCGGGCTACCGTTATGGGGTTATTAATCGCTTCCGTATGCTATGTTGGTAGCTGCACTGTTATTATGGGGTTGGTACCACATAATGTTCTGGTAGATTCAGCCGCACCTTTTGCTGATGCCGCACGCTATATGTTCGGTAATACGGCAGGGAACATTGCTTCCGCACTGAGCATCATTGCCTGCTTTGGCTCAATTTCAGGTTGGTTGATACTTCAGTCAGAAGGCCCGCGCGCAGGTGCTCAACAAGGACTTTTCCCGAAATTCTTTGAAGAAACCAACAAGCAAGATGTCCCGATGAAAAGCCTCGTTTTTACCGGTGTATTAATGAGTATTGTCTTGCTTCTGACGGCATCTCCGAATCTGGCGAAACAATTCCAGGCTGTAATCTTAATGTCGGTATTTGCTTCACTTCTGCCATATATGTACGCCCTGATTTCGCTTCCAATTATCCTTGTTTCAAAGAAAGCCAATCGTGGAAGATCGTTTATGTTTTACTGCACGTTGGTTGTTATTGGCATGATTTACTGCATTTTTGCTTTGCTTGGTTCTGGCAGCGACTCCATATTCTGGGGCATCTTGATGATGATGGTAACCATTCCATTGTTCTCATTTGTTGCTGCCGGGCGTAGTAAGAAAGGTCAGGATATTCTTTATTTAGATAAACGTATCTAAACGTATCCAACTGTATTGGTTTTATCCACGGGAGTTTAAAATGACATTATCTATTGTCGATCAGAATAAGCTCGATGCTTTTTGGTCATATTGCGTAAAAAATCAGTATTTTAATATAGGTTATCCGGAGTCAGCCGACTTCGATTACACGATACTGGAACGGTTTATGCGTTTCTCCATAAATAATTGTGGTGACTGGGGGGAGTATTGCAATTATTTGCTGAACTCGTTTGATTTTGAAAAAGAAGTAATGGAGTATTTCGCCAGTATTTTCAAAATCCCATTTGAAGAAAGCTGGGGTTACGTTACCAATGGGGGAACTGAAGGTAATATGTTTGGCTGCTATCTGGGGCGTGAACTGTTTCCAGAAGGTACGCTTTATTACTCGAAAGATACTCATTATTCCGTTGCGAAAATTGTTAAGTTGTTGCGCATTAAATCAAGTCTGGTGGAATCACAGCCGAATGGTGAGATGGACTATGATGATTTGATTCGTAAAATTCAACGCGATAACGAAGAACATCCGATTATTTTTGCAAATATCGGCACAACCGTTCGTGGCGCTATTGATAATATTGCTGAGATCCAACAACGGATTGGTCAACTGGGTATCAAACGTGACGATTATTATCTACACGCTGATGCTGCGTTGAGCGGTATGATTTTGCCGTTTGTGAACGATCCGCAGCCTTTTAACTTCGCTGATGGTATTGATTCTATTGGCGTTTCAGGCCACAAAATGATTGGTTCGCCTATTCCCTGCGGCATCGTGGTAGCGAAAAGGAAAAACGTTGATCGGATTTCTGTCGAAATTGATTACATCTCTGCACACGATAAAACCATTTCTGGTTCTCGTAATGGCCATACACCGCTAATGATGTGGGAAGCTATTCGCAGCCATTCCTGGAGCGACTGGCAACGCCGCATTGAACATAGCCTGAATATGGCGCAGTACGCAGTCGATCGCTTACAGGCTGCTGGTATTGATGCCTGGCGCAATAAAAACTCTATTACCGTGGTTTTCCCTTGTCCGTCAGAAGCTGTCTGGAAGAAGCACTGTCTGGCCACCTCCGGTGACATCGCTCACCTGATTACCACTGCGCACCACCTTGACTCCAGCAAGATTGATGAGCTGATTGACGATGTGATTGCTGACCTGAACCAGCAGGCCGCATGAAGAAAGGGCAGTGATAATCATCACTGCCCTCAGGGGCGGCGCAACCGATGCCGAGACCAATCATTATCGGTTGCGTCTATCAGGCTCTGTTCTTACAGAGCCTTCAACGAGATTAACGCTTTACCGATGGGTTGTAACGACAAACTTTGGCCCTGGACATGCGCGGGAGGAGTCCCGTTCATCTCACTATGATCTATTAAATGAGGACTGGCATGGATAAATGTTGCGCGAAGACAAACCAAATGGGTCTGCTTGCGCTGACCATGATGACAGCATCAAATATGATGGGTAGCGGTGTGTTTATGCTGCCTGCCACGCTTGCGAGAATAGGTTCAATCTCTGTCTGGGGATGGGGACTCGCGTTTTTAGCGATTGCTGCCCTGGCACTCATTTTCTGCAAAATGAGTGAGTTATTTCCGCGCAATGGCGGCATCATAGCCAGTATTACTGCCAGCTTTGGCCCCTTTATCGGCCTACAAATGACATTGTTCTATTGGTTGTCAACGTGGATTGGCAACTGCGCGCTGCTGTTAGCCGGCGTGGGATATCTCTCTTTCTTCTTCCCGGTATTACACAACCCACTTTATGGTACGACAGCATGCATAGTGCTGCTTTGGTGCTCTGTTCTTTGGGGATTACGTGGAGCGAAACGGGTTGGCTATATGCAAATGTTCACGGGCAGCTGCATGGTGCTGGTGATCCTCAGCATCGGCGTCATGGGCTGGGGACATTTTGACGTTGCGCGTTATCAGGCAGCCTGGAATCTTAGTGGCGTCAGTGATCATCAGGCAATCATTAACGCGGCAACTATCTCATTATGGGGTTTTCTGGGCATTGAATCTGCATCTGTCTCGTTTAGCCAAGTGAAAAACCCACGCCGCACAATACCTCTGGCCACCTTGTTAGGGTTGGGGCTCGCTGGGTTATGTTATGCCAGTTCAACCAATGTCATGATGGGGCTACTCCCCCATGATGTGCTGATGAACTCCTCCTCTCCTTTTGCCGACAGCGCAAAAGCAATGTGGGGAAGTACGGTTGGAGCGATTATTTCAGCCATGGTCGTTATCGCTTGCCTCGGGGCGATGCCTGGTTGGCAAATCCTGCAAACTGAAGTGCCCAGGGCTGCGGCGGAAGATAATTTACTCCCTGCTTTTTTTGCCCGTACTAACCGCCATGGTGTTCCCTGGTGTGGGTTGATTTTTACTGCAGCGCTGATGACTGCGCTCCTGCTATTCACATTGTCGCCAAATCTGCAGAACCAGTTCCAGAGCGTGATTACATTGGCCATCTCTGCCAGCTTACTCCCCTATGCATTTGCTGCAGTATCACTGCCGGTCATGATAGTTGTTCATCGCCGAGGAGGTGATGCCAGTTTCTGGAGTTATTGCTGCCTCAGCCTGGTTGCGTTGAGCTTTATTGCACTGGCGCTAATGACAGAGAGTGCCTCTACCGTGGTATGGGGCATTATTTTACAGATGATCACCATCCCTCTTTACCTTCTTTATGTTGCCCGGCGCCATCGTCTGAACAAGGGTGTCCCGCAGCACAATTTGACTGAACAATCTTTTTCTTTATTAAGCAAGGAGTTGTCATGAGCAAAATTCAGGCTATACGAGGTATGCGCGATGTGCTGCCTGACGAAACACCAATGTGGCAGTGGCTGGAACGTAAATTTCATCAAATGGCGTTTCGTTATGGATACCAGGAAATGCGTCTGCCGCTCCTGGAGCCCGTTGCGCTCTTTGAACGTGCGGTGGGTGAAGCGACCGATATCGTCTCAAAAGAAATGTACGATTTTACCGATAAAAGCGGTGAGCATATTACCTTGCGTCCGGAAGGGACCAGCGGATGTATGCGTGCGGTCCTGGAAAATAACATGTGTTACAACAAGTCACAGCGTTTGTGGTATCAGGGACCGATGTTTCGTTACGAGCGTCCGCAAAAAGGGCGGTTACGCCAGTTCACGCAGTTTGGCGTCGAAGCCTTCGGAATGTCCGGTGCCGATGTTGATGCTGAACTGATCTTTATGGTGCGCGATCTATTTGAAGATTTAGGCATATCACAGAACGTCCGGCTGGAAATTAACTCATTAGGGACGCCGGAAGAACGCCAGGCACATCGCAGGGAACTGGTGAGTTGGTTTACTCAACATAGAGACTTGTTGGACGAAGACAGCATCAAGCGTCTGGACGTAAACCCTCTGCGTATCCTCGATAGTAAAAACCCTGAAATGCAAGAAATGATAGAGAACGCACCTCGTTTACTGGATTTTCTGGAGGATGATTCACAGCGGCATTTCAATACGTTGCGGACTCTGCTCGACAATGCCGATATAACCTATCACATTAACCCACGCTTGGTGCGCGGGTTGGATTACTATTCACGCACTGTTTTTGAATGGATTACCGATGACTTAGGTTCTCAGGGGACAGTCTGTGGTGGTGGTCGTTATGATGGTCTGGCTGAGTTATTTAATGGTAAGAAATTGCCCGCCTGTGGGTTTGCCATAGGTATCGAACGATTGTTGCTTCTGCTGCAGACTGTTTATGACGGTCTGAATCCTCAGTGGCAATTCCATCCTGACGTTGTGATTACCAGCGAGCTGGAGGATGGGGGCATACAGGTGCAAGTGCTGGCTTGCGCGCTTCGTCGAGACTTGCCTGGTTTGCGTGTCCTCACTGATTGTAGCGGTACCAAACTTAAACGACAGCATCAAAATGCCCTTAAGAGCGGTTGTCGTTTTATTCTGACCATTAATGCTGATCAACAAATTCGTCTTTGGGATTTACAAAATAACCAGCAAAATTTACTAGCGATTCAAGATATTGCATTACGACTTGATGAGCTTAACCAGAAATAAGTGAACTGGGCTATCAAAAGGGCATCTTGTTGTCTTTTGGTAGCTCCTGTAAGATTCTCTAGAAATCCGAATATATTAACAGACGTGGCTTATGCACTAATAAAAAACACTATTTAGCCAACTTAAATATTATTTAAACATTATTCCTATGCCACGAAAAAACCGATTATTTATCGATGGAATTCCTCACCTCGTGCAATTGTGCGGGCATAATGATGAAACTATTTTTAAAGGTGAAGAAGATTACCAGTATTTTTATCAATGCGTCGATACTGCAATGAGTATCTATGCGGTAAGATTACATGCGTATTCACTTTCATCAAAGAAAATATTTTTATTTCTGTCCGCTCCTGATAAAGAATGCCTCGGGCGTTTTATGCAATATATCGCCAAAGGTTACACCCACTACTTCAACCACCGTCACCAACGCCATGGCACGCTTTGGGATAGTCGATACAATTGCTGCCCCGTCGAACCCAACGCCTATTTCTTACTGACAAAAAAATACGTTGAATGCCATTGCGTGGATGAAACTCCGCATCATAGTTTTGCTGATTCCCCCGAAGTGCGGATCACTCCCCATGAAGAGTACCTGCGCCTCGGAGAAAATGCGGCGCAGCGTTCCGGTGCCTACCAGCGCTTTTGCCTGGGGATGATTGTTCCGGCAGTCATTACGCGTATTGAGTCATCACTGGCGCAAAACTGCCTACTGGCAACGACACCTTACTCTCAGTCGCTGGAAGAAAAATATCAGCGGAATCTGCGGCCACGAAAAAGTGGTCGTCCACGTAAGCATTACCAGAACCCCGCCGCGGACTGGGAGTGGCTGGAAAAAAAAGCGGAGTATTTATTGCAGCAGTATTGCTACAAGGAGATCCGCATGCCGCTTCTTGAAAGGCTGGAAGAAAACGCTACGAGGTCTTTTTCCGGTGAAAGTGATGAGCTAATGCTTAATCATCAGGCGTTATTTCGCGGTGATGGAACGATGGGCTGTCTACGGCTTTTATCGCAATATCAGAATTTACAAATTGGCACACGATTATGGTATCTGGGGGCAATGTTCCGCCGTCAGAACCAGCAGAACATCAGCCAATTTCATCAATTGGGCGTGGAAGCGTTTGGCTATCCAGATATTGGCATTGAGATTGAACTCATTTCCTTACAGTACGATTTTTTCAAATCGCTACAACTGTTGCCGTTTGTCGAACTCAAAATCAATACATTAGGCAATGTCGAAGAGTTCACTCAATTTCGCCGTCACTTGCAGCAATACTATCAGCCGCTGGCATCACTGCTTAATGCCAGACAGTTAGCTTGCCTGGAGCAACATCCTGAGCGCTTACTGAGTGATAAAGATAATTTGATGCTGCGGCTGGCAGAAAAGGCACCGCAACTTGAAGCATGCCTGTCATTACAATCCCGTCAGCGTTTTACGCACCTTTGCGACTCACTGACTGCACTGAATATCCCTTTTACCCACGATAAAAATCTCTTCCCCGTAAATGACTATAACGACCAGCTTTTTGAATGGTATGCGGATTCGTTGCATCACAATAAATTACTGTGTCGGGGCGGGCGTTACGACAATAGCGCCAGTCGGCTAATTGGGCATCCTGTCTCTGCATGCGGCTTCGCTTTCATGCTGGAACCGATTATGCAGTTGCTTACCGCTACGAAAAAAAGCAGCGATTATGCTAAGCATGTCGATGTTGTCATCATACCCAGCCAGGAACGGGCACGGGATCAGGCAATACTACTTGGCCGCCGGCTCAGGCGTAATTTCCCGCATTTGAGCATTGTCAATGACTGCTCCACGCTACGCTTATCGACCCGGCAGAAGAACGCGCAACGCCAGGGAGCACGTTTTATTTTGCTTATAGACGGCAGCGACAATGAGGTCACTTTTTGTGATGAAGAAAACCATTGCTGGGTGCAAATCCCCCTTCATGAAGTGACAGCGCATTTAAGTATGGCGTTAATGATGTAACCCGGTGGCTCGCAATGAGAAGTGGCCTTCCCTTTATTGAAGGGGATAACGTTCTTTATCTGGTAAAAGGTACTGGTGGATATTTCCCGTTTTGTGACAACCAACACAAAACGCTGTGCGATACGTTTCTCTCGAGAATAAATGAACGCAATCGATCGCCATCACAAAATTACACGCTGATAAATCGTACAAAATCAGTGTTAATATAATGTTGCATATGATAATTTTATGTATGATTTAGTTTAAATATTAATAAATGCAATGTTTCTTTACAAACAAATAAGGCGAAAAAATGTGATGCATGGCGTTATTTATTCATGGTTACAATTAAAATATAATTAAATTTGATAAGTTGCTTATTAAATTTAAGCATCATTTTGCCGGATAATTGCTCTGTAATTGATTGAAATATAGCCTTTCACGATTTTTGGAAATAGCGGAAAAAACAGGTGTGTTATTGCCATAAAATTCCGTTATCCCCCCATCTTTTTTTGATTAAAGTCAGGTTAAAGTGAGATCGTGTTTTTATAATTTGTTGATTATAAAGAGTTTTATTGTTTAATAATAATCTTACAAAATGTAAGTGAAGGGGATTTGTGAGTGGTCGCACATATCCTCGATTGCTTAATTTGGTACACTTCCTGCCGTCAACAAAGTAATTAACGCAGGTCGATATGAATACTATTACTCTCCCTAAAACACAGCATTTAGTGGTCTTTCAGGAAGTCATTAGAAGTGGTTCTATCGGCTCGGCTGCAAAAGAATTAGGTTTAACTCAACCCGCTGTCAGCAAAATCATTAACGATGTTGAGGCTTATTTTGGCATTGAGTTAGTCGTACGTAAAAATACCGGTGTGACACTGACCCAGGCAGGTCAGGTGATGCTTTCATGGTCTGAATCCATTACCCGCGAAATGAAAAACATGGTTGATGAGATGAACAGCATGACCAGCAACGCGGTCGTTGATGTGTCGTTTGGCTTCCCTTCACTGATCGCCTTTACCATCATGTCCGGCATGATAAAAAAATTTAAAGAGGTGTTCCCGAAAGCGCAGGTTTCCATGTATGAGGCTCAGCTCTCCTCTTTCTTACCTGCGGTACGCGATGGGCGTCTGGATTTCGCCATTGGTACGCTAAGTGATGAGATGAAACTGCAGGACCTCCATGTTGAGCCGCTTTTTGAGTCAGAGTTTATTCTGGTGGCCAGTAAGTCCCGAACATGCACCGGCATCACCTCGCTGAGCGCGTTGAAAAACGAACAGTGGGTGTTGCCACAAACGAATATGGGTTACTACAGCGAACTTCTCACCACGTTACAAAATAATGGCATCAGCAGTGAAAACATCGTTAAAACAGACTCCGTTGTCACGATTTATAATCTTGTTCTCAATGCTGATTTCTTAACAGTAATTCCCTGTGATATGACCGCCCCATTTGGTTCAGACCAGTTTATTACTATCCCGGTAGAAGAAGCCTTACCGGTTGCACGTTATGCCGCCGTTTGGTCTAAAAATTATCGAATAAAAAAAGCAGCATCTATTTTGGTTGAATTAGCCAAAGAATATTCATCATATAATTCTTGTAGGCGAAAGCAATTAATTGAAATTGATTAAAGATTGAACTTGTTCTAATGAGAAATTAACGCCATCGGTCTATATCAGACGTTGGTCACGGCTATCTATTTACTTTAATACCCAGGTAAGAGGTTCTAATGCACATTACATACGATCTCCCAGTTGCAATTGAAGATATCCTCGAAGCGAAAAAAAGACTGGCGGGGAAAATTTATAAAACGGGAATGCCTCGCTCTAACTATTTTAGTGAACGTTGCAAAGGGGAAATTTTCCTCAAGTTTGAAAACATGCAGCGTACCGGTTCATTTAAAATCCGTGGCGCTTTTAACAAGCTCAGTTCCTTAACTGAAGCAGAAAGAATGAAGGGCGTGGTGGCGTGTTCTGCGGGTAACCATGCACAGGGCGTTTCTCTCTCCTGCGCCATGCTCGGCATCGACGGCAAAGTGGTGATGCCGAAAGGCGCGCCGAAGTCTAAAGTGGCGGCAACCTGCGATTATTCCGCAGAAGTTGTGCTGCACGGCGACAACTTCAACGACACCATCGCGAAGGTCAGCGAGATTGTGGAAACGGAAGGCCGTATCTTTATTCCGCCATACGATGACCCGAAAGTTATTGCGGGCCAGGGAACGATTGGCCTGGAAATTTTAGAAGATCTGTACGATGTCGATAACGTGATTGTACCAATTGGCGGTGGCGGACTGATTGCGGGTATTGCCGTAGCAATTAAATCTATCAACCCAACAATTAGAATTATTGGTGTGCAGTCTGAAAACGTTCACGGCATGGCGGCATCTTTCCACGCTGGAGAAATAACCACGCACCGAACGACCGGCACCCTGGCGGATGGTTGTGACGTCTCTCGCCCGGGTACTTTAACGTATGAAATTGTTCGTGAGTTGGTGGATGACATTGTCCTGGTCAGCGAAGATGAAATTCGCAACAGCATGGTGGCATTAATTCAGCGAAATAAAGTTGTGACTGAAGGTGCCGGTGCGCTGGCATGCGCAGCATTATTAAGCGGGAAATTAGATAGCTATATCCAGAACAGAAAAACAGTCAGCATTATTTCTGGCGGTAATATCGACCTTTCTCGTGTATCTCAAATTACTGGTTTAGTTGACGCTTAATATACTTCGTTGAGGATAGGATATGAGTACTACTGATAGCATTGTATCCAGCCAGACAAAACAGTCGTCCTGGCGCAAATCGGACACCACCTGGACACTGGGTTTATTTGGTACAGCCATTGGCGCAGGGGTGCTGTTCTTCCCTATCCGCGCAGGTTTTGGCGGACTGATCCCCATTCTGATCATGCTGGTGTTAGCATACCCCATCGCCTTCTATTGCCACCGTGCGCTGGCACGCCTGTGTCTTTCCGGTTCTAATCCTTCCGGTAACATCACAGAAACGGTTGAAGAGCACTTTGGTAAAACGGGCGGCGTGGTTATCACGTTCCTCTACTTCTTTGCGATTTGTCCGCTGCTGTGGATTTATGGCGTCACCATTACCAACACCTTTATGACCTTCTGGGAAAACCAGTTGCAGATGCCCGCGTTAAACCGTGGCTTTGTCGCTCTGTTCCTGCTGCTGTTGATGGCATTCGTCATCTGGTTCGGTAAAGATCTGATGGTTAAAGTGATGAGCTATCTGGTATGGCCGTTTATCGCCAGCCTGGTGCTTATTTCTCTGTCTCTGATCCCTTACTGGAACTCTGCGGTTATCGATCAGGTTGACCTCAGCAATATCGCACTGACTGGCCATGACGGCATCCTGGTTACCGTATGGCTGGGTATTTCCATCATGGTGTTCTCTTTCAACTTCTCGCCAATCGTTTCTTCCTTCGTGGTCTCTAAACGCGAAGAGTATGAGAAAGATTTCGGTCGCGAATTTACCGAGCAGAAATGTTCCAAAATCATCTCCCGCGCCAGTATGCTGATGGTTGCCGTGGTTATGTTCTTCGCCTTTAGCTGCCTGTTTACGCTGTCTCCGGCAAATATGGCGGATGCGAAAGCACAGAACATTCCAGTACTGTCTTACCTGGCGAACCACTTCGCGTCACTGTCCGGTACGAAGTCCACCTTCGCGACCGTTCTGGAGTACGGTGCTTCTATCATCGCCCTGGTCGCTATCTTCAAATCTTTCTTCGGCCACTATCTGGGTACGCTGGAAGGTCTGAACGGTCTGGTGCTGAAGTTTGGTTACAAAGGCGATAAAACGAAAGTTTCCGTCGGCAAACTGAACACCATCAGCATGATCTTCATCATGGGCTCCACCTGGGTTGTGGCTTACGCCAACCCGAACATCCTGGACCTGATTGAAGCAATGGGCGCGCCGATTATCGCCTCACTGCTCTGCCTGCTGCCGATGTATGCCATCCGTAAAGCGCCGTCACTGGCGAAATACCGTGGCCGTCTGGATAACGTGTTTGTTACCGCGATTGGTCTGCTGACCATCCTGAACATTGTCTACAAACTGTTTTAATCCTTAAGCTCAGGATGAGCGGAGTAGTGAAATGAATGAGTTTCCGGTAGTACTGGTTATTAACTGTGGTTCATCCTCCATTAAATTCTCAGTGCTGGATGCAGCAAACTGTGATGTTTTACTGGCGGGAATTGCAGACGGTATTAACTCTGAAAATGCGTTCATAGCAATTAATGGAGGAGAGCCAGCTAAGCTGGCTCACCACAGCTACGAAGACGCATTAAAAGCCATTGCCGTTGAACTGGAGAAACGTAATTTAATGGACAGCGTGGCCTTAATTGGCCACCGCATTGCCCACGGCGGAAATATCTTTACCGAATCAGCCATTATTACTGATGAAGTTATCGAAAATATCCGCCGGGTCTCTCCTTTAGCACCGTTACATAATTATGCGAACTTAAGCGGAATCGAATCTGCTCAGCATCTTTTCCCTGGCCGGCAGCAGGTTGCGGTATTTGATACCAGCTTCCACCAGACGATGGCGCCTGAAGCGTATTTGTACGGTTTACCGTGGAAATATTTCGAAGAGTTGGGCGTTCGTCGTTACGGCTTCCACGGCACGTCGCATCGCTATGTTTCTCAACGTGCGCATGAGCTGCTTGAGCTACCGCACGATGATTCTGGCCTGGTTGTGGCTCACCTCGGGAATGGGGCGTCTATCTGTGCGGTGCGTAATGGACAGAGCGTGGATACCTCGATGGGGATGACGCCGCTGGAAGGCCTGATGATGGGGACACGCAGCGGTGATGTGGACTTCGGTGCGATGGCGTGGATCGCCAGTGAAACCAACCAGACGCTAAGCGACCTTGAACGCGTAGTGAATAAGGAATCTGGCCTGCTGGGTATTTCCGGTTTGTCGTCCGACTTACGTACGCTGGAAAAAGCCTGGCACGAGGGACATGAGCGTGCGCAACTGGCGATTAAAACGTTTGTGCATCGTATCGCGCGTCATATCGCCGGGCATGCCGCATCGCTGCATCGTCTTGATGGGATTATTTTCACCGGTGGAATAGGTGAAAACTCGGTATTAATTCGCCGCCTGGTGATTGAGCACCTTGCTGTTTTAGGTGTGAATATCGACAGTGAAATGAATAGTCTGCCAAATTCCCATGGCGAAAGAATTATCTCCAATAAAGATGCTCATGTTATTTGTGCGGTTATTCCCACGAATGAAGAGAAAATGATTGCGCGTGATGCCATTGCGTTAGGCAAAATTAATACACCAGTAGAATTTGCATAATTAATTTTCAGCAGAGAGATTATTTTTCATGAAGGTAAATATCGATACCAGCGATATGCTGTATGCCGAAGCCTGGAATGGCTTTAAAGGTACGGACTGGAAAGAAGAAATTAATGTCCGTGATTTTATTCAGCACAACTATACACCTTATGAAGGGGATGAATCTTTCCTCGCCGAAGCCACGCCTGCGACCACAGCATTGTGGGAAAAAGTCATGGCGGGCATCCGTATTGAAAACTCGACGCATGCGCCGGTTGATTTTGATACCAATATTGCGACGACAATTACCGCACACGATGCGGGTTATATTGAACAGGAACTGGAAAAAATCGTCGGTCTGCAAACGGATAAGCCACTCAAGCGTGCTCTGCATCCGTTTGGCGGCATCAACATGATCAAAAGCTCTTTTGATGCTTATGGCCGTGAAATGGATGCTGATTTTGAGTACCAGTTTACTGAACTGCGTAAAACCCATAACCAGGGTGTATTCGACGCCTACTCTCCGGATATGCTGCGCTGCCGTAAATCCGGCGTGCTGACCGGTCTGCCGGACGGCTATGGTCGTGGCCGTATCATCGGTGACTATCGCCGCGTCGCGCTGTACGGTATCCGCTACCTGGTGCGCGAGCGTGAACTGCAGTTTGCCGATCTCCAGTCGAACCTGGAGTGGGGGCAGAATCTTGAAGCCACGATTCGCCTGCGTGAAGAGCTGTCTGAACATCGCCGCGCCCTGCTGCAAATGCAGGAAATGGCGGCGAAATATGGCTGCGATATCTCCCGCCCGGCGCGTAATGCGCAGGAAGCGGTGCAGTGGGTGTACTTTGCTTATCTGGCTGCGGTGAAATCGCAGAACGGCGGCGCGATGTCGCTGGGTCGCACCGCATCGTTCCTCGACATCTACATTGAGCGCGATTTCAAAGCGGGAATTTTAGACGAGCAGCAGGCGCAGGAGCTGATCGACCACTTCATTATGAAGATCCGTATGGTACGCTTCCTGCGTACGCCGGAATTCGACACCCTGTTCTCAGGCGACCCTATCTGGGCGACCGAAGTTATCGGCGGTATGGGGCTGGATGGCCGCACGCTGGTGACGAAAAACTCGTTCCGCTACCTGCATACGCTGCACACTATGGGCCCGGCACCTGAGCCGAACCTGACGGTGCTGTGGTCTGAACAGCTACCGATTGCCTTCAAAAAATATGCCGCCCAGGTGTCGATCATCACCTCGTCTTTACAGTACGAAAACGACGATTTGATGCGTGCCGACTTTGACAGCGATGACTATGCCATTGCCTGCTGCGTCAGCCCGATGGTTATCGGCAAACAAATGCAGTTCTTCGGTGCACGTGCCAACCTCGCCAAAACGTTGCTGTACGCAATCAACGGCGGCGTGGATGAGAAGCTGAAAATCCAGGTCGGGCCGAAAACGGCACCGCTGATGGATGACGTGCTGGACTACGACACGGTGATGGAGAGCCTGGACCACTTTATGGACTGGCTGGCCGTGCAGTACATCAGCGCGCTGAACATCATCCACTACATGCACGACAAGTACAGCTACGAAGCCTCGCTGATGGCGCTGCACGATCGTGATGTCTATCGCACGATGGCCTGCGGCATGGCGGGTCTGTCCGTAGCGGCGGATTCTCTGTCGGCTATTAAGTACGCCCGCGTGAAACCGATTCGCGATGAAAACGGCCTGGCAATTGATTTCGAAATCGAAGGCGACTATCCGCAATACGGCAACAACGACGAGCGCGTGGACAGCATTGCCTGCGACCTGGTCGAACGCTTTATGAAGAAAATTAAGGTGTTGCCAACTTACCGTAACGCGGTGCCGACGCAGTCCATCCTGACCATCACTTCCAACGTAGTGTACGGACAGAAAACCGGTAACACGCCGGACGGACGTCGCGCAGGTACGCCGTTTGCGCCAGGGGCGAACCCGATGCATGGCCGCGATCGTAAAGGTGCGGTGGCGTCGTTAACCTCGGTCGCCAAACTGCCGTTTACCTATGCCAAAGACGGTATCTCGTACACCTTCTCCATTGTGCCGGCAGCGCTGGGCAAAGAGGACAGCGTACGTAAAACCAACCTGGTCGGTCTGCTGGACGGTTACTTCCATCATGAAGCGCATGTGGAAGGCGGGCAGCATCTGAACGTTAACGTCATGAACCGTGAAATGTTGATGGATGCCATTGAGCACCCGGAAAACTATCCGAACCTGACGATCCGCGTGTCTGGCTATGCGGTGCGCTTCAACGCGCTGACCCGCGAACAGCAGCAGGATGTTATTTCACGTACTTTCACCCAGGCGCTCTGACGCCGGAGGGACTATGAGAAAAGTTATTGCAACCGAATGTGCGCCAGGGGCGATTGGGCCTTACGTACAGGGTGTGGATCTGGGCAGCATGGTATTGACGTCAGGTCAAATCCCGGTGTGTCCACAGACCGGTGAAGTGGCGGAAAACGTAGCCGATCAGGCGCGTCAAAGCCTGGAGAACGTGAAAGCGATTGTCGAGTCTGCAGGTTTGAAAGTGAGCGATATCGTGAAGACCACCGTTTTCGTTTCCGACCTGAACGACTTCGCCACCATCAATCAGGTGTACCAGCAGTTCTTTGATGAGCATAAGGCAATCTACCCTACGCGCAGCTGCGTGCAGGTCGCCCGCTTACCAAAGGATGTGAAGCTGGAGATTGAAGCCATCGCCGTACGTGGCGACATGCTGTAATCCCTTGCGGGGCGATCTCAGGATCGCCCCGATCCTTAATGAGTGTGAAACCTGGTCTTCACTGAACGGCAATCCGAGGGTGTGGATATGATTAGCGCATTCGATATTTTCAAGATTGGCATTGGACCTTCCAGCTCCCATACCGTGGGGCCAATGAATGCAGGTAAAAGCTTTATTGATCTGTTGGTCAGCAGCGGGGAACTTCCCAGGGCCACACATATTGTGGTCGATCTTTATGGATCGCTTTCCCTGACCGGAAAAGGTCATGCGACAGATGTCGCCATCATGATGGGGCTGGCCGGTAACAGTCCGCAAAACGTTAATATAGATTCAATCGCTGGTTTTACTCAGGAAGTAGCCCGTACCGGACGTTTACCGGTGGCAGAGGGCACGCATATTGTCGATTTCTCCCCAGACGAAAATATTCTCTTTCACGCCGAAACGCTGCCGCGCCATGAAAATGGTATGCGTATCACCGCGTGGAACGGCACCGAGACGCTATTAAGCAAAACCTATTACTCCGTCGGCGGTGGTTTTATCGTTGAAGAGGAGCAATTTGGTCAGGCGCATGATGTTGAAGCACACGTGCCCTACAATTTTCATTCCGCCAGCGAACTGCTGAAACTGTGTGAGCGCAACGGGCTGTCTGTTTCCGGCCTGATGATGCAAAACGAACTGGCGATGCGCAGCAAAGAAGAAATCGATGCTGGCTTTGCTGCCATTTGGGACGTCATGCATGCCGGGATTGAGCGCGGCATGAATACCGAAGGTGTGCTTCCGGGCCCGCTTAATGTACCGCGTCGCGCCGTGGCACTGCGTCGGCTGCTGGTTTCCAGCGACAACCTGTCCAGCGACCCGATGAACGTCATTGACTGGATCAACATGTTCGCGCTGGCCGTGAGCGAAGAAAACGCCGCCGGGTGTCGGGTGGTGACTGCACCGACCAACGGTGCGTGCGGGATTATTCCCGCCGTCCTGGCCTATTACGACAAGTTCCGCCGTCCGGTGAATGCCAACTCCATCGCCCGTTATTTGCTGGCCGCGGGGGCGATAGGTGCGCTGTATAAGATGAATGCCTCGATTTCGGGTGCCGAAGTCGGCTGCCAGGGGGAAATTGGCGTAGCCTGTTCAATGGCGGCTGCCGGGTTGACAGAGTTGCTTGGCGGTAGCCCGTCTCAGGTGTGTATTGCGGCGGAAATCGCTATGGAGCATAACCTGGGCCTTACCTGCGATCCGGTGGCCGGGCAGGTGCAGATTCCGTGTATTGAACGTAATGCGATCAACGCAGTGAAAGCCGTCAACGCCGCGCGCATGGCGCTACGTAGGACGTCAGAACCACGCGTTTCGCTCGATAAAGTGATCGAGACCATGTATGAGACGGGCAAAGACATGAACGACAAATACCGTGAAACTTCACGTGGAGGCCTGGCTATCAAAGTGATGTGCACTTAACTGAATTTGTGTTTATTTCTCCTTTGGGCGCACTTGAGTGCGCCCTTTTTTTTGTTGTGATCTGCTTCAAAAATAGAAAATAATCCCATTTTGTAAATATAAAATAGAATAATTTTATTAAACATCATGAAATGAAGGGGTATTTATGTGAAGTTTTTCTCTGACCCTCGGCGTATGATTTCTCCATTCTAACGAACTCGCCTGCACGACTCGTACCGCGTATCGCATTGATGCGGAACGGAAAAATAATAAAACCTTACCCTACATTTTGAGCGAGATTTTTATGGAAACGGCAACGAATAACAGCGTAATACTCGACGCATCAGCGCCTGCGCGTCGGGCGGGAATGACCGAAAGCGAATGGCGGGAAGCTATTAAGTTCGACAGCACGGATACCGGCTGGGTCATTATGAGTATCGGTATGGCGATTGGTGCGGGGATTGTTTTTCTTCCTGTCCAGGTCGGGTTGATGGGGCTGTGGGTGTTCTTGCTGTCCTCTATCATTGGCTACCCAGCCATGTATCTGTTCCAGCGCCTGTTTATTAACACGCTGGCGGAATCTCCGGAATGCAAAGACTACCCGAGCGTAATCAGCGGCTATTTGGGTAAAAACTGGGGCATCCTGTTAGGCGCATTATATTTTGTGATGCTGGTAATCTGGATGTTCGTCTACTCCACGGCTATCACTAACGATAGCGCCTCTTATCTGCACACTTTTGGCGTTACTGAAGGTTTACTGTCCGACAGCCCGTTCTATGGCCTGGTGCTGATTTGCATCCTGGTGGCCATCTCGTCACGCGGAGAAAAACTGCTGTTTAAAATCTCCACCGGCATGGTGCTGACCAAGCTGCTGGTGGTGGCTGCGCTTGGTGTATCGATGGTGGGAATGTGGCATTTGTATAACGCGGGCTCACTGCCGCCGATGGCGCTGCTGATCAAAAACGCAATTATCACGCTGCCGTTTACCCTGACTTCAATTCTGTTTATTCAGACGCTAAGCCCGATGGTTATTTCGTACCGCTCTCGTGAGAAATCGATTGAGGTGGCACGCCATAAAGCTCTGCGTGCTATGAACATCGCATTCGGTATTCTGTTTGTCACCGTCTTTTTCTACGCCGTTTCCTTCACGCTGGCGATGGGGCATGACGAAGCGGTTAAAGCCTATGAGCAGAACATTTCCGCTCTGGCGATTGCTGCGCAGTTTATCAGTGGTGATGGTGCAGGTTGGGTGAAAATCGTCAGCGTTATCCTGAACATTTTCGCCGTGATGACCGCCTTCTTCGGTGTTTACTTAGGCTTTCGTGAAGCGACTCAGGGGATCGTAATGAACGTGCTGCGCCGCAAAATGCCAGCCGAGAAAATCAACGAAACCCTGGTTCAGCGCGGCATTATGGTTTTCGCCATCCTGCTGGCCTGGAGTGCAATTGTGCTCAATGCGCCGGTGCTGAGCTTCACCTCTATTTGTAGCCCAATCTTCGGCATGGTGGGCTGCTTGATCCCGGCCTGGCTGGTCTACAAAGTTCCTGCATTGCACAAATACAAAGGCGCCTCTCTGTACCTGATTATCGTCACCGGCCTGTTGTTGTGCGTTTCTCCGTTCCTGGCATTTTCCTGAGTTATCTGAGCAAGGGTTGTTGTTATGTTTGAGACTACATTGAATCCATTATGGGATAGTTTTATTCGCGCGGTGCAGGAAGAAGTAAAACCTGCGCTGGGTTGTACTGAACCTATCTCTCTGGCTCTGGCTGCGGCCGTCGCTTCTGCTGAGCTGGACGGCGCGGTGGAACGCATTGATGCATGGGTCTCACCAAACCTGATGAAAAACGGCATGGGCGTTACCGTGCCGGGTACCGGGATGGTAGGTCTTCCCGTAGCGGCTGCGCTGGGGGCTTTGGGGGGAAATGCCGAGGCTGGGTTAGAAGTACTGAAAGACGCGTCGCCACAAGCGATTGCTGATGCGAAAACGATGCTTAACGCAGGGAAGGTTGCTGTGATGCTGCAGGAGCCTTGCGAGGACATCCTCTTTTCCCGCGCGAAGGTTTACAGCGCTGAAGGATGGGCGTGCGTGACGATTGTCGGCGGTCATACCAACATTGTACACATCGAGACCAATAACGGCGTGGTGTTCACAACAGAACAGAACGCTGAGGAAGAGAAGCAAGAGTCACCGCTGGCGGTACTGTCTCACACATCGCTGGAAGAGATTCTGGCGTTCGTAAACGCGGTACCGTTTGAGTCAATCCGCTTTATTCTTGATGCGGCAAAACTGAACGGTGCGCTGTCTCAGGAAGGACTGCGCGGCAACTGGGGCTTGCACATCGGAACTACGCTGGAGAAGCAGTGCGCACGTGGTCTGCTGGCGAACGATCTCTCCACTGCCATTCTTATTCGTACCAGCGCGGCATCGGATGCGCGAATGGGCGGGGCGACGCTGCCGGCCATGAGCAACTCCGGTTCTGGTAATCAGGGGATTACCGCCACCGTCCCAGTGATGGTGGTAGCTGAGCATTTTGGCGCAGATGAGGAGAAACTGGCGCGTGCGCTGATGCTGTCTCACCTGAGCGCTATTTACATCCATCATCAGCTTCCGCGTTTGTCTGCGCTGTGCGCGGCAACTACGGCCGCAATGGGCGCAGCAGCGGGGATGGCATGGATCGTAGATGGTCGCTACAACACTATCGCGATGGCGATCAGCAGCATGATTGGCGACGTGAGCGGAATGATTTGCGATGGCGCTTCAAACAGCTGTGCGATGAAAGTCTCAACCAGCGCATCTGCGGCGTGGAAAGCGGTGCTGATGGCGCTGGATGATACTGCCGTAACCGGAAACGAAGGGATTGTGGCGCATAACGTGGAACAATCTATCGCTAACCTGTGTGCGCTGGCGTGTCGTTCGATGCAGGAAACCGACAAGCAGATCATTGAGATCATGGCCAGTAAGGCACATTAATCTTCAGGCCGGGTAAGGCGGAGTCGTCACCCGGCCTAAGTCAAAGCCGCCTTTTCAGGCGGCTTCTTCGTCTTCCAGCCGTAGCTCGGCATCGGCCACAATCGCTTCCAGCTCTGTCAGCATTTCTTCATAGCCGAAGGGAACTGTCTCCCGTTTTTCCGGCGCAGCCTGCGGCTGGCGTTTTTTTGATGACTTCTTGCTCAATAGTCGTACTCCCTTGATTCCAATGACTATACGGGCAAATCTATCAGCAAAGCGCGCAGCGGGGTATCGGCAACTAACGTTATGTTAGTTTCATCACGAATAAATGCGCCATCACCGCAGGTAAGCGCCTCTTTTTCGGCACCTGAAGTGACCGCGTGGAACGTGCCATGGATCGACTGCAAATACGCGCGAGGTCCATGTAACTGAAAACTCAGTGATTCACCTTTTTGCAACTCAACATGATGTACCCAGACCTGCTGGCGAAGATGCAGGCTACCCTGTTCACCGTCCGGTGAGGCCAGCAGCTGATGCTTACCTGCACTCAGCGTGGCTTTCTGTACGCAGGCGTTTTCGCGCTGCGGGCAGGCGTCCAGCCAGAGCTGCATTCTGGTCAGGGGCTTATCTTTGCTGATATTGTGCTCGCTGTAGCTGATCCCAGGTTGCGTAGCGAGCAGTAACACCTCTCCGGCTTTGGCCTGAATATGGTTACCTTCACTGTCGCGATACTCTGCTTCCCCTTCGAGGATCAGATTGACGATATCAACCTTTGGATAGGTACGTGGCTGGAAAGAGGCCCCCGGTGCCAGAACTTCCTGGTTCAGAACACGCAGCGAGGCATAACCCAGTAGTTTAGGATCAAAATAGTGTCCAAAGGAGAAGGTATAACGGGCCTGCAGCCAGCCGTAGTCTGCTTGCCCGCATTGTTTGGCTGTACGGGTAGTAATCATAGTTCTTGACCTCTCTTTACTTCCTTTTATGTTAAATGGCTAGACGCTGCATTGTTAGCCAGATATTCTGCCCGGTATGTTCAAATTTCCTGAATGAGAACGAGATGGCCAAAGAACGGGCTTTAACGCTTGAAGCGTTACGCGTCATGGACGCAATAGACAGGCGCGGCAGCTTTGCCGCCGCGGCAGATGAACTGGGACGCGTACCTTCCGCCCTCAGCTACACCATGCAGAAACTGGAAGAAGAGCTGGACGTGGTGCTGTTTGACCGCTCAGGTCACCGCACAAAATTTACCAACGTCGGGCGTATGCTGCTTGAACGTGGCCGCGTGTTGCTGGAGGCTGCGGATAAGCTGACTACCGATGCTGAAGCACTGGCCCGTGGTTGGGAAACGCATCTGACGATTGTCACTGAAGCGTTGGTGCCAACGGCGGCATTCTTCCCGCTTATCGACCGCCTTGCCGGAAAGGCGAACACGCAGCTTTCCGTCATCACTGAAGTGCTGGCCGGGGCGTGGGAGCGTCTGGAGCAGGGCAGAGCGGATATCGTGATCGCGCCGGATATGCATTTCCGCTCATCATCAGAAATTAACTCGCGCAAGCTGTACTCGCTGATGAACGTGTATGTGGCGGCGCCGGATCACCCGATCCACCAGGAGCCGGAACCGTTGTCAGAAGTCACTCGTGTGAAATACCGGGGCATAGCGGTGGCGGATACTGCCCGTGAGCGCCCGGTGCTGACAGTTCAGCTTCTCGATAAACAACCACGCCTGACGGTGAGTACGATAGAAGATAAACGCCAGGCGCTGTTGGCTGGACTTGGAGTGGCGACGATGCCATACCCGCTGGTGGAAGCGGATATTGCGGCTGGCCGGCTGCGTGTAGTTAGCCCGGAATCGACAAACGAAATAGATATCATCATGGCCTGGCGTCGGGACAGTATGGGCGAAGCGAAGTCCTGGTGTTTGCGGGAAATCCCCAAGCTGTTTGCCGGGAAATAAGAAATACGCCCCTTCAACGGAAGGGGCGTATTTAAATTCAGGACAACTGTTTGGGGTCAGCGCCGAAGCGGTTGCTCCCCGGCGTGCCGTTTTGACAGTTGAAAATAATGATGACCAACCAGCCGACGATCGGGATCAGCAGCACCAGTAGCCACCAGGCTGAACGGTCGGTGTCATGTAAACGCCGGAACTGTACCGCCCACCACGGTATAAAAACCAGAATTGCATAAATCGTTGTTAATACGCCTTCTCCCCCGGTGCGTTGCCAGCCAAACATCCTGTCTAACACGCTCAGCACGAACGTAAAGATGATGTTGACCAAAATAAACATCCAGTACTCTTTGCGCCGTGCACGACCACCAAAACCAAAGTAGTTCTTTAATACGTTTAAATACCAATCCATTTTCGCCTCGTTCCGCGTTCAATTACTTGTTTTTAAAGCAATCAAATTAAGAATAGCTGCGAATGGAATGCTGGTAAATGTTTGTAGTATTAATTATTTGGCCCCAAACGGAGACCTGTGTAAATTATGCAAAACGGCTGTCACGTCCGTGCGGTTCGTCGAGGTCCTGCCACGGGCCGATAGAAATAATGCCGGTCGGGTTGATCGTTTTGTGGCTACGGAAGTAGTGATTGCGGATGTGATCGAAATTGACGGTCTCCGCAATGCCTGGCATCTGGTAGATATCACGCAGAAAACCGTACAGATTCAGGTAGTCACTGATGCGGTGTTTGTCGCACTTGAAGTGGGTGACATAAACCGGATCAAAACGTACCAGCGTGGTCCACAGGCGAATATCGGCCTCGGTTAGCTGGTCGCCGGTCAGGTAGCGATGCTGACCCAGGATCTGCTCCAGTCGAGCCAGCGATTGAAAGACTTTTTCTACGGCGTCGTCGTAAGCTTCCTGGCTGGTGGCAAACCCGGCTTTATATACGCCGTTATTGACGTTGTCATAAATCCAACTGTTCAGATCGTCAATTTTACTTTGCAGAGTCGGTGGATAGTAATCCCCGGCTTTCGCACCCAGCGCATCAAACGCAGTGTTAAACATGCGGATGATTTCTGCAGATTCGTTGCTCACGATGGTGTGATTTTTTTTATCCCACAGCACCGGAACCGTTACCCGGCCGCTGTAGTGCGGATCGGCGTGTAAATACAGTTGATAGAGAAACTCGTGCTGGTAAAGCGTATCACCGGTGGCCGCCGGGAAGTTGTCATCAAAGGTCCAGCCGTTTTCCAGCATCAGCGGATTGACAACGGAAACGGAAATAAACGGTTCCAGCCCTTTGAGTTTACGCAAAATCAGCGTGCGATGCGCCCACGGACAGGCCAGAGAAACGTACAGGTGATAGCGGTCTTTTTCGGCGGCGAAGCCACCTTCACCCGTTGGGCCTGGGGCGCCATCCGCGGTGAGCCAGTTACGGAAAGCCGATGCAGAGCGTTGAAATTTCCCCCCGGTTGATTTGGTGTCGTACCAGGTGTCATGCCAGACGCCGTCAATGAGTTGTCCCATAATTTTCGCTCCTCAGATAGCAAAAGCGAGGAGATATCTCCTCGCTTTTTGATGTGTTCAGTATAGTTTGCTTACCACTTTTTATTCAGTACGCGGTCAATACTGAATGCGCCCGGACCGGTGATAGCCAGCAGCAGGAAGCCGCCTGAGATGGTCAGGTTTTTCATAAACATCAGAGAGTTCACACCTTCCGCAAAGTTGCTGTGGAAGAGGAATGCCGTCAGCAGCGTGAAGCCTGCGGTGAACAGCGCGGTAGTACGGGTCAGGAAACCGAACAGAATTGCCAGACCGCCGCCAAACTCAAGCAGAATCACCAGCGGCAACATAAATCCTGGGACGCCCATGGCTTCCATGTACTGTTGGGTACCCGCATATCCGGTGATTTTTCCCCAACCAGCGGTAATAAACAGGATTGGCATCAGAATGCGCGCTACCAGTACACCAACATCTTCTAATTTCTTCATCATACTCTCCAGGAAACCACTCAGGCGGCTTATTGTGTTTTTTTGTGCAACGACGCCGCAGAGGGCGTCATTGCTGTCGATGAAGAGAATAATAAACGTGGCTAATGAGAATTGTTAGCAAGGAAAACTGTCAGAAATTTTCAAAAAATTTGAGGTTGGGTGGAAGGTGAGGGGATCAGCCGCGCAACTGCTGTTGTCTGATGGTCGATTTCACCAGACGCCAGATGCTCCAGGCGCTAAAGCCGCGTTTGGCCCAGCGTACCAGCAGGTTCGGATTACGGATGGTGCGAACCGCCATAATACTGCTCCCGACTAACACCCAACCACGCAGGTTCAACAGCGTTTTCCAGCCGCGATCGTAGACTTCAGTAGCCTCCAGCCAGTCGCGGCGAGTGGCTGACAGATCCAGCCGTTGCTGCTGGATCTGTCCAAGCAGTTGCGCCTTACGCTGTAGACGTTCGACTTTACTGCTCATTATGCATCATCCTCCAGGGCCTTCCTGTCGTTAGCGAGTTCATTGCGCGTATGGCGCAGCAGCGTTGTTTTACGCGCTTTTCGCAACGTCCATAGCCCACCGATAAGCGCTAAAAGCAACAGCACAACGGTAGTGGCAATCATGGCGTTCAGGCGATATTGAGGGTCGATGGCCCAGATGATAAGCACCATCAGGCTCATCAGACCAAACGCCGCAAACAGCATGGTCAGCCCAAGCATCAGCAGGATCTGGATGAGATTGGCTTTTTCCTCTTCCAGCTCAACGACGGCCAACCGCAGCCGCGTCTCTACGATCTCAACAAAAATCGTCAGGACCCGTTGTCCAATCCCCAGGACGCTTTTGCCTGGACCTTGTGCGTGTTGAGAGTCAGCCATTGTTAGCGGCGCGACAGCAGTACACCAAGCACCACACCGACCGCAGCGCCAATGCCGACGCCTGTCCATGGGTTTTCGCGCACATAGTTGTCGGCTTTAGCGGCCGCTTCACGGGTTTGCTTAGCAATCACATCGCTGGTCTCGCTCAGACGATGGCGGCTCTCGCGCAGCGCATGTTCGGCTTTGCTGCGAATTTTACTCATCTCTTCCTTCGACTTATCGCCAGAGGAGCTCAGTACTTCTTCGAGCGTATCCGCAAGGGATTTCAGTTCAGCGCGCAGATTTTCCGTAGCGTTATCTTTTGACATAGTTTTCTCCAGGTGAGTGGGTAGTTACCTTACTTAGTAATCGCGGGTCTCAAGTTCTTTCAGCTCTTTCTGAGCTTCTGCAAGCTTACGTTCGCGTTTTGCGATTTTATCCGCATCGCCTTTTTGCTTAGCTTCGGCTAAATCACGCTGACGTTCGGCTATCTCATTTTTCTGCTCTGCGATTTTTTTCTGGTGATTCGCGCGCAGTTTGCTGTCAGTACAGTTTGCCCGAACTTCACTAAGCGCTTTGTTTAACCCATTGATGCGGCTCTGATTATTGTGCTTTTCGGCATAACTAATTTCCCGCTGAATATCTTGTTCTTTTTCCTGACAGAGGGTGGACGCGTAGCTGCCGGCGCTGAGTGCGAAAAGGCTAATGGCCAAAGCGATGCGGTATTTCATTCTTGAACCTTCCATTGTGATGCGACCCGATGTTTTGTGGTCGATGCTCCAGAATAATAAAGCTGTAGGTCATAACTTCAGTTTATTAATCATAGGCACTAAACGGTGAAATCACCAAAGTGAGTGATCTAATTCAGATTCCTGGAGATTAACCAAAGCGGTGCGGTGTATCCCGTAAACGAGATAACCACTGCACTGCCTGATTGTCATCATCCTGTTGAGCGATAACGAAGCCGTGTGGCAACGTTCGGTCCAGCACGACCTTTGCGGCTGCGCTCTGCGCGCTGGAATCAAAGGTGATCAGCAGCGCGTCATTTTGCGGAGTAATGCTTTTAAAGCGAATGCCGTTGGCGTCCAGGTGATGCCAGATAGAGAAGCCATCAGGCATGCTGGCTCCCTGGTTTACAGCACGAATGGCAAGCGTTGACTCCTGCTGGCGGATGACCGACCAGGTCAGGAGCAGCGCGCCGATAAACAACATAAAGGTGGTGGACCAGGCCAGTCGTCGGATCGTTATGCGTGATTTCAGCATAATTTACCCTCGGTTCCCGTATTTCTTTTTCCAGAGTACAACCAGTGAACCGGCCAGGCCAACCACCAGTAATACGACAGGAAGCAGCATCAGGCAGGACATGAGCTGATCTTCATACTTAAGAAAAACAGGTGTTTTGCCCAGTAGATAGCCTAGCGTGGTCAGAATCAGTACCCACAATAGCCCGCTCATCCAGTTGAAGAACTGAAAACGCGCATTATTCAGGCCTGACAGCCCGGCAATGGTCGGCAGTAATGTTCTGACGAACGCAATGAAGCGACCGACCAACAGCGCGGATAAGCCATGCTTGTGGAAAAGATGATGCGCGCGTTGGTGATAATGAGCCGGAAGATGTGAAAGCCAGTTCTGCACAGTGCGGGTATTACCCAACCATCGGCCCTGAATATAGCTGAGCCAACAACCGAGGCTGGCTGCGGTGGTGAGTAGCAGTACCGTTTGCGGAAAACCCATTGCGCCTTTGGCAATAAGAACGCCGACCAGTACCAGCAAACTGTCACCAGGTAAAAAGGCCGCGGGTAGCAACCCATTTTCCAGAAACAAAATTGTAAACAGTACAAAATACAGCATACCAATCATGGAAGGATTGGCCAGAGTTTCAAAATCCTGAGCCCATAAAGCATTCAATAATTGAGTCAGTAGTTCCATTCAATATTCCTGGAGAATCGGTTGTTGTCATGCCGGTTTTCTGGAGTTTGTAACGCCGCAATTTTATTGGTGTTTTTTACATGGTTCGCGGTCTGACACAAATTCACGGCCTGAACTATTCCCTGTAAAGTTGTGAAGTAAGCAAGCTCTCAAACATAAAAATTCAAATAGAATCTAATTGTAACAAAGGTCAACGTTGTCCGTTATATAAATTACGGTGGTTGAACTCTGATTTTGCTGATCGCAAGGGAGTGAGGCGAGAGGATTTACACAGGCTGACACTTTATACCTAATGCTTACTGAGTGTCAGAAACAGGCGCTGTTATCGCGCCTGTGAAAGTCAGAACGTTTATTTTGTGCTGTTTGCCGCTGTATCCAGATGAACGACCGGATTTTCCGTGAAAAGGTAACGATCCGCGTTGAACTCGAAATCATCGCTGGTTTCGTTAAACAGCATCTGTTTCGTGTTCTCAAGGTGCTGCCACATCGCCAGCTTGGCTGCATGCGGATCTTTGCGAATTAATGCCCGCAGGATCTGGTCATGGTCATCACACCAGTTGTCTACCGTGCGCAGATCAATGTGATCGTGCAATTTCTTCCAGTAGGGGTTGTGAACGCGCTGAGTCCACATTTTTTCAACAATGGCGGCCAGAGCTGAGTTTTGCGTCGCTAGCGCGACCTGAACATGGAACTGCAGGTCCCATTCGGAGTCACGAAAGCTTTTTTCGTTGCGCGACTTCTCCTGGATTTCCATCAGTTTCATGATGTCCTGCTTGGTCACCTGGGTGGCGGCAAACTCGGCGATGTTGCTCTCAATAAGCTGACGCGCTTGCAGCAATTCAAAAGGACCGTAGCTGGCGAATTCCAGACCCTCGTCGGGAGCAACATAATGTTTGGGTTGGTTAGAGATGACGTGGATACCTGATCCTTTACGCACCTCAACGTAGCCTTCAACCTCGAGCATGATAATCGCTTCACGAACCACGGTACGGCTGACATTCTTTTCATCGGCAATAAAGCGCTCGGCGGGAAGTTTATCGCCCACCAGATAGACGCCTTGCTCGATGCGTTCTTTTAGATCGGCAGCAAGTTGTTGGTACAAACGTCGTGGTTCAGTGATTTCCATATGCACTCCAGGCATGATACAGCAGACTATATTTGTTATACCACTTTTGCGATGGCGGCTCTACTCGCACCGACAAAAAAGCCGCCAGTTAACTGGCGGCTCTGCATTATATACCTATGACGACTAGCGTCAGGTTAATTTTGCGTAGCGGGAGAGCCGGTTTGCGGACCTGAATCAATCTCGCTTGCCGATTTGTTCTGCAGTACCGTCCAGATGACTAACGCACCGAGCAGGTCGAATACTGCCAGTACGGCGAACAGCGGGCTAAAGCCGATGGTATCAGCCAGGGCGCCAACGACCAGGGCAAACAGAGTACTCGCCAGCCAGGCTGACATCCCCGTCAGGCCGTTAGCTGTCGCGACCTCATTGCGGCCAAATACGTCAGAAGAGAGCGTAATCAGCGCGCCAGACAGTGCCTGGTGAGCAAAACCACCGACGCACAGCAGGGCAATAGCAATATACGGGCTGGTAAACAGACCAATCATCCCTGGGCCAATCATCAGCAGTGCACCCATGGTGACGACCATTTTACGGGACACGATCAGGTTTACGCCGAACCAGCGCTGGAACAGTGGCGGTAAGTAACCCCCGATGATACAGCCCAGGTCAGCGAACAGCATTGGCATCCACGCGAACATCGCGATCTCTTTCAGGTTAAAGCCGTAGACTTTAAACATGAACAGCGGGATCCAGGCGTTGAATGTCCCCCAGGCTGGTTCTGCCAGAAAACGTGGCAGTGCGATACCCCAGAACTGGCGGTTACGCAGGATCTGGCCAAGCGACATTTTCTTCGCTGTGCTGTTTTTATGCTGTGATTCCTGACCGTTAAGGATGTAATCACGCTCTTCGTCAGACAGTTTTTTCTGGTCGCGCGGGTGCTTATAGAAGACAAGCCAGGACATCGCCCAGATGAAGCTCAGGGCACCAGAAATAATGAACGCCATCTGCCAGCTGTGCATGACGATAGCCCACACGACCAGCGGCGGAGCGATCATCGCGCCAATAGAAGAGCCGACGTTAAAGTAACCTACGGCAATCGAACGCTCTTTTGCCGGGAACCATTCTGAACTGGCTTTCAGACCCGCAGGGATCATCGCGGCTTCTGCGGCACCGACTGCGCCTCGTGCCAGTGCCAGTCCACCCCAGCTACCAGCCAGCGCCGTGGCACCACAGAAGACGGCCCACAGAACGGCGAACATCGCGTAGCCTACTTTGGTGCCGAGCACATCCAGCACGTAGCCAGCAACGGGTTGCATTACGGTGTAAGCAGCAGAATACGCTGCGATGATATAGGAATACTGTTGAGTGGAGATGTGTAACTCTTCCATCAGAGTTGGCGCAGCTGCCGCCACAGTGTTACGTGTCAGGTAACCCAGCACGGTGCCAAGCGTCACCAGTGCGATCATGTACCAACGTAACCCTTTAATTTTACGCATGTAAAACCTCATCGTTTTGTTATGTCCGCTAACGAGCGGTCATCTTCCAGTCCAGGGCGGAGGATGTTCTTTTACGAAGGGCGTGACCGAAAAAAAACCGGCACTGCCCCGAACTTTGCCATGTCAATGATTGTGCTAATTCGGTTTCCGTACCGGTCAATCCGATGGCGGACCATCGGTAATTTGCATTCCGTCGGCTTATGTATCGCGACGGCAAAAAGATAACTTGTCATACAGCTTTAAAAGGTGAGTGCCATCACAAAAGTGTGAATCTTCGTGTGGTCATTAATTCGATTCAGCAAAGCCAGTGCTGGCGCGGCTTGCCGTGAGTTTTACCTCTTTGAGAGTAATTTTTTTGTCATCATTTGTTGATCTAACTCACGAAAATATCTTCAGCGTATGGAAATTGGTGTGATAACTTTGACAACATCAAAACATAAGCAATCTGACGCACTCGCTGAGAGGAAGACGATAATGACCCCGTTTATGACTGAAGATTTCCTGCTGGATACCGAATTTGCCCGCCGTCTGTATCATGATTACGCTAAAGACCAGCCAATCTTCGACTACCACTGCCATTTGCCGCCGCAACAAATCGCGGATAACTACCGTTTTAATAACCTGTATGACATCTGGCTGAAAGGTGATCACTACAAGTGGCGCGCCATGCGCACTAACGGCGTCGCTGAACGCTTGTGTACCGGTGATGCGTCCGATCGCGAGAAGTTTGATGCATGGGCCGCGACGGTCCCACACACCATCGGTAACCCGCTCTACCACTGGACGCATCTTGAACTGCGTCGCCCATTTGGTATTACAGGTAAGCTGTTGTCTCCTGCAACTGCCGATGAAATCTGGAATCAGTGCAACGAATTGCTGGCGCAGGATCGGTTTTCCGCACGTGGAATCATGCAGCAGATGAATGTGAAAATGGTCGGTACCACCGATGACCCGATCGATTCTCTGGAGCATCACGCAGCGGTCGCGAAAGACAGCACCTTTGCTATCAAAGTGCTGCCAAGCTGGCGTCCGGATAAAGCCTTCAACATTGAACTGGCGACCTTTAACGATTACATGGCGAAGCTCGGTGAAGTGTCCGACACCGAGATCCGCCGCTTTACCGACCTGCAAACCGCGCTTACTAAACGTCTTGATCACTTTGCTGCGCACGGCTGTAAAGTCTCCGACCATGCGCTGGATGTGGTGTTGTTTGCCGAGTCTAACGAAGCTGAACTGGATAACATCCTGGCGCGTCGTCTGGCGGGTGAAACCCTGAGCGAGCATGAAGTTGCCCAGTTCAAAACTGCCGTACTGGTGTTCCTTGGCGCTGAATACGCACGTCGCGAATGGGTGCAGCAGTACCACATTGGCGCACTGCGTAATAACAACCTGCGTCAGTTCAAACTGCTGGGCGCGGATGTCGGTTTCGACTCCATTAACGATCGTCCGATGGCTGAAGAACTGTCCAAACTGCTAAGCAAGCAGAATGAACAGAACCTGCTGCCGAAAACCATCCTGTACTGCCTGAACCCGCGCGATAACGAAGTGCTGGGCACCATGATCGGTAACTTCCAGGGCGAAGGTATGCCGGGCAAAATGCAGTTCGGTTCCGGCTGGTGGTTCAACGACCAGAAAGACGGGATGGAACGTCAGATGACCCAACTGGCACAGCTCGGTCTGCTGAGCCGTTTTGTGGGTATGCTGACTGATAGCCGCAGCTTCCTGTCTTACACGCGCCATGAATACTTCCGCCGTATTCTGTGCCAGATGATTGGCCGCTGGGTTGCCGCCGGTGAAGCACCTGCCGACATCCAGCTGCTGGGTGAGATGGTGAGAAATATTTGCTTCAACAATGCGCGTGATTACTTCGCCATTGAACTGAACTAAGAGCCTATCCATTAGGCTATTTTACTTGCCAGTTTGAACCTGGGCAGTGCTCAAAATCCTCACGTACTGCGTGTACGCCCCGGTTTTTGCGCGCTGTCCGTGTCCAAACTGGCTGCGACAATATACGCCTACTGAGATAGGCTCTAAGGTCCGGGTTGATATGCAATACATCAAGATCCATGCGCTGGATAACGTCGCGGTAGCGCTCGCTGATTTGGCTGAAGGGACGGAAGTTACCGTTGATGGTCAGGTCGTCACCCTGCGCCAGGCGGTGACTCGCGGTCATAAATTCGCTTTACGCGATATTGCGAAAGGCGAAAACGTCATTAAATACGGTTTGCCAATCGGCCATACGCTGGCGGACGTTGCGGCGGGTGAGCATATTCATGCTCATAACACGCGCACCAATCTGAGCGACCTGGACACGTATCGCTACCAACCTGATTTCCAGCCGGAAGTCGCGCAACCTGCCGATCGCGATGTGCAGATTTATCGTCGCGCGAACGGTGACGTTGGGGTGCGTAATGAACTGTGGATCCTGCCAACCGTAGGCTGCGTCAACGCCATGGCGCGCCAGATGCAGAACCGTTTCCTGAAAGAAACGAATGACGCTGACGGTATCGACGGCGTGCATCTCTTCAGCCACACCTACGGCTGCTCGCAGCTTGGCGATGACCACATCAACACTCGCACCATGCTGCAAAACATGGTGCGTCACCCGAATGCGGGGGCGGTGCTGGTGGTTGGCCTCGGTTGTGAAAACAACCAGGTGGATGCTTTCCGCGAAACGTTAGGGGAGTATGATCCTGACCGCGTTCACTTTATGGTCTGCCAGCATCAGGAAGACGAAGTGGAAGCAGGGATTGAACATCTCCATCAGCTGTACAACGTGATGCGTAACGATAAGCGCGAGCCGGGTAAACTCGGCGAGCTGAAGTTTGGTCTGGAATGTGGCGGCTCTGACGGCTTGTCCGGGATCACCGCTAACCCGATGCTGGGACGTTTCTCTGACTACGTGATCGCCAACGGCGGGACTACCGTGCTGACTGAAGTTCCGGAGATGTTCGGTGCCGAGCAGCTATTAATGGACCACTGCCGCGATGAAGAAACCTTCGGTAAGCTGGTGACCATGGTCAATGACTTCAAGCAATACTTCATTGCTCACGACCAGCCGATCTACGAGAACCCATCGCCGGGGAACAAAGCGGGTGGTATCACCACGCTGGAAGATAAATCACTGGGCTGTACACAGAAAGCGGGTTCCAGCAAAGTTGTCGATGTACTACGCTACGGTGAACGCCTGAAAACGCCTGGTCTGAATCTGTTAAGTGCTCCGGGTAATGACGCCGTTGCGACCAGTGCGCTGGCGGGGGCCGGCTGTCATATGGTGTTGTTCAGTACCGGGCGCGGTACACCGTACGGCGGTTTTGTACCGACGGTGAAAATCGCGACCAACAGCGAGCTGGCCGCGAAGAAAAAGCATTGGATCGATTTTGATGCCGGGCAGCTAATCCACGGTAAAGCGATGCCGCAATTGCTGAACGAGTTTGTCGATACCATCGTTGAGTTTGCTAACGGCAAGCAAACCTGCAATGAGCGCAACGATTTCCGGGAACTCGCGCTGTTTAAGTCGGGAGTGACGCTGTAATAAATCCCTGATGGTGCCTGCAGGTCTGCGCAAACCGTAGGCCTGATAAGCGTAGCGCCATCAGGCACAAACCGTTGCCGGATGCTGGCGAACGCGCCTTATCCGGCCTACAAAATGGAGTTGGGGTTGCTTGCATGACCGCGTATTGGCTGGCCCAGGGCGTAGGTGTCATCGCCTTTCTGATCGGTATTACCACTTTTTTTAATCGTGACGAGCGCCGGTTCCGGCTACAGCTCGCCGTCTATAGCGCCACCATTGGCGTGCATTTTTTCCTGATGGGGGCCTGGCCCGCGGGAATGAGCGCTGAGCTTAATACCATCCGCACGCTCGTCTCAATGCATACCCGCAAACTGTGGGTAATGACCGTTTTTATTGTCCTCACGCTGGTTCTTGGGTTGGCAAAATTGCAGCATGCTATGGAGCTACTGCCTATTATTGGCACGCTTGCCAGTACCTGGGCACTGTTTCGTTGCAAAGGGCTAACCGTGCGCTGTGTGATGTGGTGTGCAACCGCCTGCTGGGTTGTTCATAATTTCTGGTTAGGATCGATTGGCGGGACGATGATCGAAGGCAGCTTTCTGGTGATGAACGGCCTGAACATTATCCGCTTTCGGCGGATGCAAAAGCGCGGAATTGATCCGTTCAAAATTGAAAAAAGCGTACAGCAAGATAACCCCTCCGCCCGCTGACGGAGGGGAGAAACGATTAGCCGCGCAGGGAGTTGTTTGCCAGACGCTCGTCTTCAGCCTGGCAGGCTGCTGCGGTAAACAACACGTCAGTAGAAGAGTTCAGCGCCGTTTCACAGGAATCCTGCAATACACCGATGATAAAGCCAACGGCCACCACCTGCATGGCGATGTCATTCGGGATACCGAACATATTGCACGCCAGCGGGATCAGCAGCAGGGAGCCACCCGCTACGCCCGATGCGCCGCAGGCGCACAGCGACGCCACCACGCTCAGCAACAGCGCCGTCGGTAAATCAACCGGGACTCCCAGCGTATTCACCGCCGCCAGCGTCAGTACGGTAATGGTGATCGCCGCGCCCGCCATATTGATGGTGGCGCCCAGCGGGATAGATACCGAGTAGGTGTCACGGTCCAGATTCAGCTTCTCACACAGCGCCATATTCACCGGAATGTTGGCGGCAGAGCTGCGGGTAAAGAAAGCGTACACGCCGCTTTCGCGCAGACAGGCCAGCACCAGCGGATACGGGTTACGGCGAATTTTCCAGAATACCAGCAGCGGGTTGACCACCAGTGCCACCAGCAGCATACAGCCGACCAGCACGGTCAGCAGTTGAGCGTAGCCCCACAGTGTGGCAAAACCGGTGGTTGCCAGCGTGGAGGAGACCAGACCGAAGATGCCGATCGGGGCGAAACGGATCACCAGCTTCACCATAAAGGTGACGGCATTGGACATATCATTGACCAGATTTTTGGTCGTTTCATTACCGTGGCGCAGCGCAAAGCCCAGACCGACGGCCCAGACCAGAATACCGATATAGTTGGCGTTAACCAGGGCATCAATGGGGTTAGAAACCATGCTCATCAGCAGGCTACGCATCACTTCAACAATACCGGATGGCGGCACGATATCGCCAGCGCTGCTGGAAAGGTGCAGTGTCGACGGGAAGGCGAAGCTGAAAACGACGGCCGCTAACGCGGCTGAAAACGTTCCGAGCAGGTAGAGGAACAGAATCGGGCGGATATTGGTTTTTTGCCCGTGCTGGTGGTTGGCGATAGAGGCCATGACCAGCATCAAAACCAGAATTGGCGCGACGGCTTTTAATGCGCCGACGAACAGCGTACCCAGCAGACCAACGGCTTCTGCCGCAGGTTTTGACACCAGTGCGAGTAAAATCCCCAGTACCAGGCCAATCAAAATTTGTTTAACCAGGCTCCCTTGTGCCAAACGCGAGAGTAGCCCCGATGAACGTTGCGTAGTCATGTCGTGATCCTTTCATTGTGTTGTTGCTCATCCATCGTGCGCTCTTACGACGCATCTTTCTGGATGTAACAAAGTGTTTGCGTGGTTGAGTATAAGGAAAGATAACGCTTCGGGAAGAGAAATATCCTGGATTCCCCGTTGAGATCATATTTTATAACTTTGAATTAACATTGTTTTGACATGATGAACAAAAAGCCCGACGCACATAGTGTGCCGTCGGGCTTTTCAGCTAGCAGATAACCTTACTGTATTTGCTGCTTTTTATCGTGCTGGTGGTTGACCCACGCGTTCACAATCAGCGTTACAAACAGAATACCGAACACTACGCCTAACGAAATAGCGATCGGGATATGGTAGAAATCGACGATCAGCATCTTGATACCGATAAACACCAGGATGACCGCCAGACCGTACTTCAGCATGGAGAAACGCTCCGCCACACCTGCCAGCAGGAAGTACATCGCACGCAGCCCCAAAATAGCAAACAGGTTCGAGGTCAGCACGATGAACGGGTCGGTGGTAACGGCAAAGATAGCCGGAATACTGTCAACGGCGAAAATCACGTCGCTCAGCTCAACCAGGATCAATACCAGCATCAGCGGCGTCGCAAATAGCAGACCGTTTTTACGCACAAAGAATTTTTCGTCTTCAATGGTATCGGTCATACGTAAATGGCCGCGCAGCCAACGCACTAAGGGTTTGTCGCCAATACCGGAAGCGTCTTCTTTCGCCAGCGCCATCTTCACGCCGGTAAACAGCAGGAACGCGCCGAACACGTACAGCAGCCACTCAAACTGGGCGATAAGCCAACTGCCCGTGAAGATCATGATCGTACGTAATACAATCGCACCCAGTACGCCATACACCAGTACCCGACGCTGCAATGCAGGGGGGACGGAGAAGTAGCTGAACAGCATCAGCCAGACAAAGACGTTATCTACTGCCAGCGATTTTTCAATTAAATAGCCGGTAAGGAACGCCAGCGCCTGCGGGTCGGCAACGGCGCGGCCCTGAGTCTCAGCCAGGTACCACCAGAATGCCGCGTTAAACAGCAACGACAACGTTACCCAGACGATTGACCAGGCCGCGGCCTGCTTCATCGACATCGTATGTGCGCCACGACGACCCTGTAGCAGCAGATCGATGGCCAGCATAATGACCACCACAACAGCGAAGCCACCCCATAACAACGGTGTGCCGACAGTATTCATTTTATTTCCCCATGCATAAAAAAACGGCCAACGCCGAATGACGTTAGCCGCTGCTTTTTATGCATAGACCTTGCCATTCGGCAAGGTCTCACTTACAACAACAAAGGAATACGATGGCGTATTCCTTTGTTATCGCCCGGTGACCGGATGTGGTTTTTCACACATCGTAATGACGATCAACCGACAACGAAGTTACTCCCCTTTGCGGGTTACAAAATATTACAGGCCATGCATTCAGTCAATGGCCTGCAACATTCGTTTTACACACATTTACGCAGTCAGCGAGGTTACCGCTTCGTCTGCCGGGAAAACCACGCCGGTCTGGCGGCGAATCTCCGTTTGTAGTTTAGCGGTGATACGGCTGACGGCCAGTGCCGGGTGATCCACTTCGCCGGATTCAACCAAATGAGCAAACGCCTCTGCCTCATACAGCATAGTATTGATGTGCTGAGGCACCGTAAGATCCTGCGTTTTGCCCCCGCGCGGAATAAAGCACACTTTCTGACACTCGGAAATCTTCTCGATAACCAGTGACCCTGATTCGCCCTGAATTTCGCTGGCCAGTACGGAATCACTGACTTTCGAGTGCTGCAACGTGACGCTAAAATCGCCGTAATTGAGTACGACCACGCCGTGGGCATCCACGCCGCTTTCCAGCAGGCTGGCGCTGGCCTGAACGCTCAGTGGTTCGCCCCACAGCGCAACCGCCGAGGCCAGGCAGTAAAAACCGATATCCATAATCGAGCCATTGGAGAACGCCGGATTAAACGTATTGGGATTTTCACCGTCGAGATAGCGCTGGTAACGCGAGGAGTACTGGCAGTAATTGATAAACGCTTTTCTGATTCTTCCAACTTTGGGAAGCGATTCCTGTAACAGCAGGAAGTTAGGCAGGCTGGCGGTCTTAAATGCTTCAAACAGCACCACCTGGTTTTCACGCGCGCAGGCGATAGCGGCTTCGGCTTGCGCCAGGTTTGAGGCCAGCGGTTTCTCGCAAATGACATGCTTTTTGTGCTGTAGAAACAGCGTTGTCTGCGGGAAGTGCAGAGAGTTCGGACTGGCAATGTAAACGGCATCAATCGCGTCGCTTTGCGCCATGGCTTCCAGCGAGGTAAACAGATGCTCGACGGGGTAATCGTTGGCGAAGGTCTGTGCCTGTTCAAGGCTACGGGAATACACTGCGGTTAACTTATATTTGCCGGTTTCATGGGCGGCATCGACAAACTGGCGGGTGATCCAGTTTGTGCCAATTACTGCGAAACGTATCATAAAGGCCTTCAGGCTGCGAAAAGGGATCCTTGCGTCAATTTAGCATGCCCTGAAGACAAAGCCAGTGCGCTACGGCGCAGTTTGCTTTAACGATTGTTGCGTTAACCACAGGCGGGTATCGAACTCCAGTTGGTGATACTGAGGCTCCATATGGCAGCAGAGCTGGTAAAACGCTTTGTCGTGCTCTTTTTCTTTCAGATGCGCCAGTTCATGCACGACGATCATGCGTAAAAAGGGTTCGGGGGCATTGCGAAAAACGGTCGCCACGCGGATTTCCGCTTTGGCTTTGAGCTTGCCACCCTGCACGCGGGAGACGGCAGTATGCAGTCCCAGCGCATTTTTCAGCACGTGTATCTTACTGTCATACATGACTTTATTCAGCGGCGGGGCGTTTCGCAGAAACTGATTTTTCAGATCCTGGGTATATTGCCAGAGCGCTTTGTCGGTCGCGAAGTCATGCGTACCCGGATAGCGCTTCTCCAGCACCGCCCCCAGACGCTGTTCAGCAATCAGCGTACGAACCTGGGAAAGTAAATTCTCCGGGTAGCCTTGCAGATAGGTCAACTGACTCATTAGTGCCCCATATAAAGTATAAAAAGTGTATACTCACGCACCCTTTTCAGGGATACGCCGAAATTTTACCATTCAGGAGGGCCGATGAGCCACATAGACAACGGTTTCCGTTCGCTGTCACTTAAACGTTTCCCGGAGACGGATGACGTTAACCCGCTGCTGGCGTGGGAAGCTGCAGATGAATATCTGCTGCAACAGCTGGACGATACCGAGATTAGCGGCCCGGTGCTTCTCCTGAATGATACTTTCGGCGCGCTGGGCTGTGCGCTGGCGGAACATACGCCGTATAGCATTGGCGACTCTTATCTCAGCGAGCTTGCCACACGCGAGAACCTGCGTCACAACGATATTGCCGAGTCGAGCGTCAAATTCCTCGACAGTACCGCTGAATATCCGCAGGCGCCGGGCGTGGTGCTGATTAAGCTGCCAAAAACCATGGCGCTGCTGGAACAGCAACTGCGCGCGCTGCGTGAAGTGGTGACGCCACAAACGCGCATCATCGCGGGCGCGAAGGCGCGCGATGTGCATACCTCGACGCTGGATCTGTTCGAAAAAGTGTTGGGGCCAACCACCACGACGCTGGCGTGGAAAAAAGCCCGTCTGATCAACTGTACGTTCAGCAAACCTGAGCTGGCCGCTGCCTCGCAAACGTTGAGCTGGAAGCTGGAAGGCACCGACTGGACCATCCACAACCACGCCAACGTCTTCTCCCGTACCGGGCTGGACATCGGCGCGCGCTTCTTTATGGAACATCTGCCGGAAAACCTGGAAGGCGAGATTGTCGATCTCGGTTGTGGCAACGGCGTGCTGGGCATGACGCTGCTGGCGAAGAATCCAGAAGCCAGCGTGGTGTTTGTTGATGAATCACCGATGGCGGTCGCTTCCAGCCGTCTTAACGTGGAAACCAACCTGCCGGACGCGCTGGATCGCAGCGAATTTATGATTAATAACGCGCTCTCCGGCGTAGAACCGTTCCGCTTCAACGCGGTGTTCTGCAACCCTCCATTCCACCAGAAGCATGCGTTGACCGATAATATCGCCTGGGAGATGTTCCACCACGCGCGCCGCTGCCTGAAAATCAATGGTGAACTGTACATCGTGGCCAACCGCCACCTCGACTACTTCCATAAGCTGAAGAAGATTTTCGGCAACTGCGTGACCATCGCCACCAATAATAAATTCGTGGTGCTGAAAGCGGTCAAAACCGGTCGTCGCCGCTAATCGCGTGTGCCGGATAGCAGCTAACGCCTTATCCGGCCTACGAAAGACGTGACGTTAAATTTCCAGTGCCAGTCGGGTGCCTTGTGCAATAGCGCGTCGGGCATCCAGTTCCATTGCCACATCGCAGCCGCCGATCAGATGCACCGTTTTACCTGCCGCGTGCAGCGGATCGACCAGTTCACGGCGTGGCTCTTGTCCGGCGCAAATCACCACGTGATCCACATTCAGGATCTGTAGCTCGCCGTTGATCATCACGTGTAACCCGTCATCATCGATCTTCTGATAGCTCACCGCCGGGATCATTTTTACGCCGCGTGAAAGCAGGGTAGCACGGTGGATCCATCCCGTTGTTTTGCCTAAACCTTGCCCTGGTTTACTGGCTTTACGCTGCAACATCACTATCTGGCGTGGGCTGCGGGGTAGATGTGGGCCTTCCGGACGTAAACCGCCGGGCTGTTGCAGACTGGTGTCGATTCCCCATTCCACGCAGAACTCGGCAATGTTCTGGCTGGTGGGATCGCCAGGCTGGCTCAGATACATGGCGGTATCAAAACCGATCCCGCCACAGCCAACGATCGCCACGCGTTTACCCACTGGCGTTTTATCGCGCAGGACGTCGAGATAGCTCAGCACTTTAGGGTGATCGATCCCCTCGATCGGCGGCATGCGCGGCTCGATCCCGCTGGCGAGGATCACTTCGTCGAAGGTGTGCAGATCGCGTGCGCTGACAAAGTGATTCAGTTTCAGCGTTACGCCAGTCACGTCGATCATCCGGCGGTAGTAGCGCAGGGTTTCATAGAATTCTTCCTTGCCGGGGATCTGTTTGGCGATATTAAACTGCCCGCCAATTTCGCCATATGCGTCAAACAGCGTAACGTGATGCCCGCGCGCGGCGGCATTAATGGCGAAGGCGAGACCCGCAGGGCCCGCGCCGACCACCGCCAGATTTTTCGGATGAGTGGCCGCAACGATCGGCATTTTGGTTTCATGGCAAGCGCGCGGATTGACCAGGCAAGAGGTGACTTTGCCGACGAAGATCTGATCCAGGCAGGCCTGGTTACAGCCGATACAGGTATTGATCTCATCCGCTCGTCCGCTTTGCGCTTTTGACAGCAGTTCGGCATCGGCGAGGAACGGGCGAGCCATCGACACCATATCGGCATCGCCACGGACCAGAATATCATCGGCGACTTGAGGATCGTTAATGCGGTTGGTGGTAACCAGTGGGATCGTCACATGCCCTTTCAGCTTTCGCGTCACCCAACTAAACGCGCCGCGCGGTACCGGGGTCGCGATAGTGGGAATACGCGCCTCATGCCAGCCAATACCGGTGTTAATAATGGTGGCGCCTGCAGCTTCTATCGCCTGTGCAAGCTGGACGGTTTCGTCGAAGGTTCCGCCGTTTTCCACCAGGTCGAGCATCGACAGGCGGAAGATAATGATAAAGTCATTGCCGGCGCGCTGGCGTACCGCCCGTACCACCTCAACGGCAAAACGCATGCGGTTGGCATACTCGCCGCCCCATTCATCATTACGCTGATTGGTGCGCAGAGTCAGGAATTCGTTGATCAGATACCCTTCGGATCCCATCACTTCCACGCCATCGTAGCCCGCTTCCCGCGCCAGTTGGGCGCAATGGGCAAAATCTTCAATCAGTTGCAGCACTTCATCGTGCGTCAGCTCATGCGGCGTAAAGCGGTTAATAGGGGCCTGAATGGCTGAAGGCGCAACCAGATGCGGTTGATAGCTGTAGCGACCAGTGTGCAGGATTTGCAGGGCGATTTTGCCACCTTCATCGTGAACCGCATCGGTAATGACGCGATGGTGTGCGAGCTGGCTGGTGTCGTTCAGCATCGCGCCACCTTCCATTCCCACGCCGGAAAGCGCAGGCGCAATGCCTCCGCTCACAATTAACGCTACGCCGTGACGAGCGCGCTCGGCGTAGAACGCGGCCAGCCGTTCTGCACCGTCGGGATACTCCTCCAGCCCGGTATGCATTGAACCCATCAGCACGCGGTTTTTAAGCGTGGTGAATCCCAAATCGAGCGGGGCGAACAGCGACGGATAGCTCATAAAGGTGTCCAGTATGTAAAATTATTGTTATGTGGTCGGATGAGTTACTAATTTAGCCGTCGCCGCGTAAAAGGGAAAAGGGGAATGCCGTGATTGTGATGGGATTCAAAAAAGAGGCTCTCCTTTTCAGGAGAGCCAGTCGACGTTACTGCTGTTTAAGAAAATCGTTATACAGCATGTAGAGATGCGCGGCGCTCCAGGAGAAGTTAGGTGCGCCCTGCTGTGCGCCGGTCAACGGGTTGTAGTTTTCCTGAATTGGACCTTCTGCCGTCAGCCCTTTGGCATGCTGGAAGAAAGTATCGGCCAGTTTTAATGCTTCAGCGCGATAGCCATAACGCGCCATCCCTTTTAGCCCGAACCAGAACTGATCCTCCCAGACGCGTCCGCGCCAGTATATGTCCGCGCCGAAGGCCGGATTGGTCAGTGCTGCGGTGCCAAGTGGGACATATGTGTTGAACTCTTTCGGATCGAGCATCACGCTAACTACCGCATCCGCATGGGATTGTGTGGCCGCACCGTTAAACAGCGGTGACCAGCCTTCCGGTCCTTAACCGGCCTACAAAGGAGGTCCTTTAGTAGACCGGATAAGATACGTTAGTATCGCCATCCGGCAGTGGTTAGACCTGCTCCACGCTCACCCGTAATGCGGCCAGGGCTTTGCGGGTTGATCGCAATACCAGTTCGCATTGCTCGATCGTTAATGTTAACGGCGGTTCAATACGGATCGTCTTCGCGTTATTCAGTGTTCCGGCGACCAGCACTCGCTGACGGAACATTTCACTGGCAAAGCTGTAGCCAATCTCATTATCGACAAACTCAATCGCCATCAGCATGCCTTTGCCGCGAACGTCGTGTACCAGATCCGGATATTCACGCGCCAGATGACGGAAACCATCCAGCAACATATCGCCTTTCTGCTCTGCCTGAGCGGGTAAATTTTGCTCCAGCAGGACGTTAATGGTCGCCAGCGCCGCCGCGCATGAGAGCGGGTTGCCACCGAACGTGGTGGTATGCAGGAAAGGATTGTCGAACAGGACGGAGAACACTTCTTCAGTGGCAATGGTCGCGCCAATTGGCATTACGCCACCCCCAAGCGCCTTGGCCAGACACAGAATGTCAGGCTGCACGTTTTCATGTTCGCAGGCGAACATCTTGCCGGTGCGCCCCATGCCGGTTTGCACTTCGTCGAGGATCATCAGCGCGCCAAACTCATCGCAAAGTTTACGTACCGCGGTTAAATACCCTTGCGGCGGCAGGATCACGCCTCCTTCCCCCTGGATTGGCTCCAGAATCACGGCGGCAACATCGTCGCCGGTCTTTTTGCATTCGCTCAGGACGGTGCGCATGGCATCAATATCGCCAAAAGGAACATGGCGGAAGCCCGGCAGCAGCGGCATAAACGGTTTGCGGAAGGTTGATTTAGCGGTGGCGGATAGCGACCCCAGCGATTTACCGTGGAAGGCTCCGCTGGTGGCAATAAATGTAAATTTACCGCGCGGCGATTGATACGCTTTCGCCAGTTTTAGCGCCGCTTCAACCGACTCGGTCCCACTGTTACTGAAGAAACTGTATTTCAGCTTTCCGGGAGCCAGTGCAGCAAGCGTTTTTGCCAGCATGGCCCGTAATGGGTCAAGTAATTCCTGGCTGTGCAGAGGTTGTTTCGCGAGTTGATTCTGTACGGCGGAGACCACTACTGGATTACGGTGCCCCACGTTGAAAATTCCAAAACCTCCCAGGCAATCGACAAACTCCTGTCCCTGGGTGTCGACAAGCGTATTCAGGCTTCCCGCTTGCCACTCTACGGCTCCGTAATCCCCGCCGGCAGTTACAGATTTTCTATACTCTAAGAACCCCGGATTGACATGCTCTTTGAAGTAATCAATCACCTCTCGGTTTAGTGCTTTCATTTCCTCATGATCAAGCGTTCGCTTCTCGATGAGATTCAGTGCGTGTGCGCTGCAGGCCAGAGCCGATGCGCTGGAAGGTAACCTGTTCAAAATATGCTCCCGGAGCTCGCGTATCACATGATACTGAATTAAGTATTGCAGGGATTGCGCCATCCCGACGCGCTTAACGAAAATCGGGATAAACACCAGGGAAGATCTTGCTTGTACAACATTTAATCTCAAACATTAACATTTGCTGGCATTTTGCCCAGGTTTACGCGCGTAAAACCGACGAGAAAAACGCGTTATTGCGCTAAAAGTGGGCAAAAATTGCACTATTGCAGTGCGCTGAGTGAAGGTGCATTGAATAGTTACGCAATGAAAGTATTTTAAATCAATGAATTAGAAAACATACAAATTTTGAGGTTTAATCGCAAATTGCGATCTAAATCAAATTTAACAACTAAAGTTAAAAAGATTAGCGCCGAAATAACATAAGCCGAAAGAGTTAACAACCAGATAACCTGCACAGGACGCAACCATGTCTTCTCATCCCTACGTTAGTCAGCAAAATACACCGCTGGATGATGATATCACCCTCATGTCGACCACCGATTTACAAAGCTATATCACCCATGCGAACGATACCTTTGTTCAGGTCAGCGGCTATCAGCTGAATGAATTGCTTGCTCAGCCGCACAACCTGGTTCGTCACCCGGACATGCCGAAAGCGGCGTTTGCGGATATGTGGTACACCCTGAAACAGGGGGAACCGTGGAGCGGTATTGTGAAAAACCGGCGGAAGAATGGCGATCACTACTGGGTGAGGGCCAATGCGGTGCCGATGGTGCGGGAAGGACGCGTAACCGGGTATATGTCGATCCGTACCCGGGCGACGGAAGCGGAAATCGCGGCGGTCGAACCTTTATATAAAGCACTCAATGAAGGCCGTTGTCATCGGCGCGTCCATAAGGGGCTGGTGGTACGTAAAGGCTGGTTGGGTAAACTCCCGTCGCTTCCGGTTCGCTGGCGGGTACGCAGTGTCATGGCTTTTATGTTTGTCATCCTGGCAACTGCGCTACAGCAGATGGGCGCTGAATGGCCGCAACTGTTGGTGAGCGCGCTGGTGATGATGCTGGCGACGGTTATTTTCGAATGGCAGATTGTGCGCCCCATTGAGAATGTTGCCCAGCAGGCACTGAAAGTCGCGACCGGTGAGCGCAACAGCGTGACCCATCTTAACCGTAGCGATGAACTGGGTCTGATGCTACGGGCGGTGGGGCAGCTAGGGTTAATGTGCCGTTGGCTTATTCATGACGTGTCGAGTCAGGTCAGTTGTGTGCGTAACGACAGTGAAACGCTGGCGAAAGGCAGCGATGATTTAAACAAGCATACGCAGCAGACGGTAGAAAATGTGCAGGAAACGGTCACCACCATGAATCAGATGGCGGCATCGGTGAAGCAAAACTCTGCGACAGCAGCGGCGGCTGACAAGCTGTCTATTGCCGCCAGCAGCGCAGCGACACAGGGCGGTGAGGCGATGGATACAGTCATTAAAACAATGGACGATATTGCCAACAGCACCCAACGGATCGGCACTATCACGACCCTGATTAACGATATCGCCTTCCAGACAAATATTCTGGCGCTGAATGCGGCGGTTGAAGCGGCCAGGGCTGGTGAACAAGGAAAAGGATTTGCGGTGGTGGCCGGAGAGGTACGCCATCTTGCCAGTCGTAGTGCAAGCGCAGCAAATGACATCCGTAAACTGATTGATGCCAGCGCCGACAAGGTGCAGTCCGGCTCCGATCAGGTTCATGCCGCAGGGCGGACAATGGATGATATTGTGGCGCAGGTCCAGAATGTGACGCAGTTGATTGCTCAAATCAGCCATTCAACGCTGGAGCAGTCAGATGGTCTTTCCAGCCTGACCCGTGCCGTAAATGAGTTGAGCAATATTACGCAGAAAAATGCCGAACTGGTCGAAGAGAGCGCGCAGATTTCAGCAATGGTGAAACATCGTGCCGGTCGCCTGGAAGATGCGGTGACCGTGCTGCATTAATTCTCACCCTATCCCATTTTCCCGCCAAACGCTTATCGTCCCCGGTAGGCGTTTTTGTAATGATTTTGTTAATCATATATTAAATAATACCACTTTGGTATTACGATTCTATTTTCCTTATTCCGTTCTGACCGCGAGTGTCCTGTTTTTAAATATTGTTAAATATCGCTTATATAACGATCGGTCTTGCTTTATTCATCGTCAAAAACTATTTCGTAACATTGGTGGAAATTAAAAAACGATCAATATCATAAAGTTAGATGAGTGTTGACCGATAAGGATATCTGTCTGAAGAAAACTGTCTCCAGGGAGAAAATATGTTCTTGCATAACGTAAAGATTCGCTCGAAATTATTTATCGCGTTTGGTTTGTTTATTGTACTGATGATGGTGAGTTCGGGCCTTTCGCTGTTGAGTCTGGATCGTAGTAACAGTGGGATGCAGAACATCATTACCAATGACTATCCGATTACGGTAAAAGCCAATCTGCTCATTGATAATTTTCAGGAGTTTGTCAGTACTCAACAATTGATGTTATTGGATGAGGAAGGCAAATGGACCCAGGCGTCCCAGAAAAAGCTCGATACCATCAGCCAGCAAATTTCTGCTCTGCTGGATGCGCTGAGTGCTGCACCTCTCAATGATGCATCCAAAAAAATTGTTGCGGATATCCGCGATGTGCGTGAGCAGTATCTGGCTTCCCGATTCCGCATTCTGCAGGCGCTGCAGAATCACGATCGCTCCGGTGCGATGCACGAGATGATGACCCGCACGGTGAATGTGCAGCAGGCGTATAAAGCAAAAGTGCAGGAATTGATCGCCATTGAAGATGCCCAGATGCAGAAGGCGGGCGCTCAGGTGGAATATGATTTCCACACCAATCGCGCGCTGTTGATTACTCTGGCGCTGATAAGCATTGCCGCCGGTTGTGTGATGGGGTGGTATATTGTGCGCTCAATTACCCGACCTCTTAATGAAGCTGTGCAGTTTGCCGAGGCGATTGCGCAGGGCGACCTTACTCGCAACATCAGTATGGAACAGAAGGATGAGACCGGTGTGCTGCTGCAAGCGCTGATGGCAATGAAAACCCGACTGTTAGAGATTGTCGAGGAAGTGCAAAACGGCTCCGAAAATATCTCTGCGGCGGCGGCGCAGATTGTCGCGGGTAATCAGGATTTGGCTGCGCGTACCGAAGAACAGGCAAGCTCGGTAGAACAGACAGCGGCGTCGATGGAACAAATTACAGCGACGGTCAAAACGACGGCAGACCATACCCATGAAGCGACGAAGCTGTCTACGGGAGCGGCGGCGGTCGTGAAAAACAACGGTGAGATGATGAATCAGGTGACGCAGAAAATACGCGTGATTAATGAAACCTCTAACCGTATGTCAGAGATTATCAACCTGATAGATTCGATTGCTTTTCAAACCAATATCTTGGCGCTGAATGCGGCTGTCGAAGCGGCGCGCGCCGGTGAGCATGGACGTGGTTTCGCGGTAGTAGCCGGAGAAGTGCGTCAACTGGCGCAAAAAAGCGCATCGTCTGCCAGTGAGATCCGCAATCTGATTGAAGACTCCACCAGTCAAACCCGGGAAGGACTGGTGCTGGTTGAAAAAGCCAACGCGTTGATCAATGGAATGGTCACTAACGTTGAAGAAATGGATGTGATATTGCGGGAAATCGGTCAGGCCAGCCGCGAGCAGACGGACGGTATTTCGCAGATTAACAGTGCGATTGGCCTTATCGACACCACCACGCAACAGAACTCCTGTCTGGTAGAGGAGTCCGTTGCGGCAGCGGCGTCATTAAACGAACAGGCATTACACTTAAAAGAGATGATTAAAGTGTTCCGCGTACGTAAAGAGGACGCGCAGCCTGCTTAATCAAGCTGGGTGATGTCCAGCGATGCGCGATCGATAATACCGATGATCTTCTTGATTTGCGCTTCGCTGGTGTCACCGTGATTGACCCGCAGATCCAGCACGGCTTTAAAATTCTCCAGTGCTCTTTTCATCTGTGGATTCTTGCGTAATTCAAAGCCGACACAGCGTGCTTTAATACGTTCGTGGATATGTTCCAGATGTTCCTGGTTCTCTTCCAGCCATTGCAGGCCTTGCTCGGTGATTGTGATTTGCTTACGTCCGCCTTCCTCGTCACGGATGGCGATAAGCGACTGATCCTGCAAGAAATCCAGTGTCGGGTAAATCACGCCCGGGCTTGGGGTGTAATTACCCTGAGTCAATGTTTCAATGGCTTTGATTAGCTCATAACCGTGACTGGCATCGCGGGTCAAAATATCGAGAATCACCAGCCGTAATTCGCCGTGGCCGAAGAAACGCTGACGTCGACCGCCACCGCCACCGCCGCCGCGACCGTGGCGGTGTCCGCAGCCATGCTCATGATGGTGTTCTTTGTTACAGCCTTCGTGATGACGTTTTTCACCTTTACAGCAACCTTCGTGGTGTTCGCTGTGATGACCTTCGTGGCGATGTCCTTCACCCTTACAGCAGCCTTCGTGCTGGTGTTCTGCATGTTTGCAGCACCCTTCATGATGATCTTGCATCATTCATCTCCTGACGTTATTTAGATATATCTAATTTATATCTAAACTTTTTCTATTTGCAAGTGCATGCAGGAATATTAATTTAATTTATTGATTTATATATATTTATTTTTTGTTTCGCGTTTGGGGTGCGCTATCCATACTCTATCAAAAAAGTTCTTGCAATATTCTCAATTAGCAATCATTATCATTTAAAATTTATTTAGATATATCTAATCTCTGTCACGAAGGCGAAAAAATGACAAATAACACTCCACGCTATCCACAGCGCGTTCGCAATGAGCTGCGCTTCCGTGAACTGACCGTCCTGCGGGTTGAACGTATCAGCGCGGGTTTCCAGCGCATTGTACTGGGCGGTGACGCTCTGGATGGTTTTAGCTCACATGGTTTTGACGACCACACCAAGGTCTTTTTCCCTGAGCCGGGCAGTCACTTTGTGCCGCCCGTAGTGACGGATGAGGTGATTGTCTGGCCGGAGGGTGTGCGTCCGGTATCCCGTGATTACACGCCGTTGTATGACCAGGCACGCCATGAACTGGCGCTGGATTTTTATATCCACGACGGCGGCGTGGCGAGTACGTGGGCGATGAATGCGCGTGAAGGTGACAAATTGACGATTGGCGGACCGCGTGGCTCGCTGGTGGTACCAGAAGATTATGCGTACCAGGTTTACGTGTGTGATGAATCTGGAATGCCTGCGCTACGTCGTCGGCTAGAGGCGATCGGTCGTTTAGCGGTACGTCCAAACGTGACGGCGCTGGTTAGCGTACACGATGCAGCGTATCAGGATTATTTCGCTCATCTCGATGGTTTTACGATTCAGTGGTTTGTCGGCCATGACGAACAGGCAGTGAATGATCAGCTTTCACAGCTGACCGTACCTGCACAGGATTATTTCATTTGGATAACTGGCGAAGGAAAAGTGGTGAAAAACCTGAGCGCCCGCTTTGCTACTGAGGCTTTCGATCAGCAGTTGGTGCGTGCCGCGGCTTACTGGCATCAACGTCGGAACGTTAATTAATAATGTGACGGTGAAACGCCAAACGCCTGGCGGAATGCATAACTAAACGCTGCGGTGCTTGAATATCCCACATCGAGCGCCACGGCGGTTACGCTTTTATTTTTCTTCAGCATGAGTACAGACTCCAGAATTCGCATTTTTTGCTTCCAGACGCTGAAGGGTAATCCGGTTTCTTTTTTGAAATGACGCGAAAAGGTACGGGCAGACATACCCAAATGTTGTGCCCAATACTCTACTGAATGTTCCAGCGCCGGTGACGCTTGTATTGTTCGGCACACATGGGTTAATTCACGATCCTGCGGCCAGGGTAATACAAAGGCGACCTCTGGTAATTGCAGAATAATGTCAACCAGCACACTGACCAGTTTGCCTTCTTTTGACTGGCTATCATAATGGCCTGAAATTGAATTCGTGGCGTAATGAATAAACTCTCTGGCGAAATCACTGATCGCCACGACTTTACACTCATGGATACTTTCTTCGAGAAAACCCGGTTTAATATCCAGATTCTCTAAATGCACATCATCCAGCGCCCAAACTGCATGCTCAGTATTATTAGGGATCCAGATGCCGTAATGCGCGGGGATTATCCAGCACTTGCCGGCGACATCAATGCGCATACTGCCTTTGCGGGCAAAATGAAACTGCATAAAAGCGTGTGAGTGCTGCGGAACATGGTGGTTGGCTTCCAGGACATAAGAGCGAAAGTAAACGTCCTGCGGCAGTTCTGCCATGGAATCGTCCGGGAAGGAATTCCAATGTTTTTGCGCGAGAGTTTCCATAAATAAATCGTCAATGCTCCCGGTGGTGTGGCCGCTGTTCGATAGATCTTGTCCGCAAATCATAATACATACATTCTTTTTTCCATAATAATCTTGCGTAATAATTAATACCCCACTTTTGGTAAATACCATGAACACGCTTTGTTCAGATGCTGTCATTGTCAATGAAACAAATGATAACTGGACCCGAATGGGAAAAGAGCTGCTCCAGCAAGCAGATATTCAGATCAATGGTTCCCGCCCCTGGGACATTCAACTTCATCATGCCGGTTTCTTTAAACGGGTGCTGCAACAAGGCTCCCTGGGGCTTGGCGAAAGCTATATGGAAGGCTGGTGGGACTGTGAACGCCTCGATGTTCTGTTCTGCAAAATTCTGAAAGCAAAACTCGACCAGCAAATGCCGGGAAATCTGAAAGATATATTACGTATTGCCAGCGCTCGCCTGTTTAATTTGCAGTCTCGCAGTCGTGCGTGGATTGTCGGTAAAGAACACTACGATATTGGCAACGATCTCTTTGCACTCATGCTGGATCCCCACATGCAATATTCCTGTGGCTACTGGAAAGAGGCAACCACTTTAGAAGACGCGCAAAACGCCAAATTAAAAATGATTTGCGAGAAGCTGCAACTGAAACCGGGTATGCGTTTACTCGATATTGGTTGTGGCTGGGGCGGGCTGGCCGAATATGCGGCGCGTCATTACGGCGTGGCGGTAGAAGGCGTCACTATCTCGAAAGAGCAGCAAAAAATGGCGCAGCAGCGCTGTGAAGGGCTGGACGTTAATATTCTGCTGCAGGATTATCGCGACCTCGATAAACACTACGATCGTATTGTCTCCGTGGGGATGTTTGAACACGTAGGGCCGAAAAACTACGACACCTATTTCAGCATCGCCGACCGTTGTTTAAAACCGGATGGGCTGTTCCTGTTACATACTATTGGTAGCAATAAAAAAGGGATGAGCGTCGATCCGTGGATCAATAAATATATTTTCCCGAATGGCTGCTTACCGGCGATTTCTCATATTGCTGAAGCGAGCGAGTCGCGATTCGTGATGGAAGACTGGCATAACTTTGGCAGTGACTATGATAAAACGCTGATGGCCTGGCATGCGCGGTTTAATCAGGCGTGGCCGGAGCTGTCATCGCGTTATTCCGCGACTTTCAGAAGGATGTTCAATTATTACCTGTGCGCTTGTGCTGGTGCGTTCCGCGCCAGAGATATTGAGCTGTGGCAAGTACTGTTTAGCCGCGGGGTAGAGGGCGGGATCCGCGTTTATCGTTAACGTTCTGCCGGATGTCGGCGTTGCCTTATCCGGCCTACAAAGCTTTGCACTCGTAGGCCTGATAAGCGCAGCGCATCAGGCACTTATGGCTTATCCCAACTCACTCTCTGCCAGCGCTTTAAACACCATTGCGACGGCGTGCGCGCCGGGGTCCATATTGCCCAGCAGGCTTTCGCCGCTGAGATACGATGCGCGGCCCGCATTGGCTTTGCTCGACAGACAGGTACGTTCTGCGCCTGCCTGTGCGGCGTCAAAAGCGGCTTGCAGGTTTTGCGGTTGTGCCAGCAGAGACGTCAGTGCGGGTTGCAGCGCGTCAATCATCGTACGGTCACCTTCGTCTGCACCACCGTAGAACTTCATCTGCGCCAGGCCCGTATTCAGCGCCTCGGCAACGTTAGCCCCTTGTTCGAGTTTCTGCCCGGCGGCGGTAAAGAAGATGGACATCAGTACGCCGCTGGACCCGCCCATCACCACGGTCAGGCGTTCGCCGATCAGGGCGAACAGCGTGGCAAGGTTATCCAGTGGCAGTCGCTGACGATGCAGCAGGTCAGCGATTTCACGCGCACCAGCGGCAAAAGTTGAACCCGTATCACCATCGCCTACTTTGGCATCCAGCGCGTTGAGGTGTGTTTCCAGATCGGAAAGCGTTCCGGTGACCTGCTCAATAATCCCGGCAACCAGCGTGTTGGCTGAGGGCTGGAATTCGACACGCGCGCTGCGCTGCGATGACGGCACACAGTTGATTTCGCGTGGTGGAACCGGGGTTGGCCAACTGCTGGTTTCTACTTCGGTTAACAGTGCTTTTTCGATGCTCTCTTCCAGTACGATGGCGGTCAGCGAGAAACCTTTCATATCCAGGGCGGTGACCAGCGAGGCCGGGCCAATCAGCCAGTCGATACGCGGATGCAGTGGGCTGTTTGCCAGTTCCCGAGTGATAATAGCCATTTCAGCAACGGACACGCCGCCCAGGTTATTAATCATTACTGCCAGACGGCCGGTTTCGGGCAGTGCCGCCAGCAGTTTATCCACCATCAAATTCACCACCTGCGCACTGTTTTGCGTGTCGATAACCGAAGCACCCGGTTCGCCGTGAATGCCCATGCCCAGTTCGGCATGGCCCGCATGATGGCGCGGTGCAGCGTCGGTTTCCTGCGGCAGGTGGCAACTGGAAATGGCGACACCCAGGCTGAAGGTGTTACTTGCTGCATACTGCGCTTCACGCAGGACGGTAGCGAGGTTGTAGCCGCGTTCAGCGAAATAGCCTGCCACTTTATGAACCAGGATAGTGCCCGCAATCCCGCGAGGATGCTTGTTATCCGGCAGGGAGATATCGTCGCCGACAATCAGCATTTCGACGTTATAGCCAAGGCGACGGGCTTTCTCGGCGGCGAGACCGAAATTAAGACGGTCACCGGTGTAATTTTTCACGATCAACAGACAGCCTGCCTCGCCGGTCACCGCCTGAATGGCGGTCAGTACCGCATCCACGCTCGGGGAGGCGAAAACGTCGCCACAGACCGCAGCGGTGAGCATACCTTTACCGATAAACCCAACGTGCGCGGGTTCGTGCCCTGAACCGCCGCCGGAAATGACCGCCACGTTATCTTTGTTGAGATCGCGACGTACCACGATGCGAATAGCCGGATCGCTTTCCAGACGCGCCAGATTGTTCCACGGACTGGTGATAATCGTACCGTCGATGACGTCGTTAACGAGTTGGGTACGCTGATTAAAAAAGAATTGAGACATAACGGCTCCTCGAGGTTGAGTGTAAGACAAACCCCCGAATGCATTGTCATGGTGCGGAGGCGATGGGGAGATTCTGGCGGAGTCAGCGTGGAAAAAAACAGCGGCAAAATGGGTTTCATTACGGAACGTAATTGTTATTTTTTGTTCCGTAATGGAACGCATTTGTGAGATGAACGATCACAATGCGAGCCCGCTCGACTTTTTTATCGCCTTTTCAGTGCTGGCCACACCGCACAGTAAACGTTTTGTTACTGCTTTTAACGGCGTCAGAGAGGGGAAAAGGGAATTTGATTTTCGCGTTCTGCAAGGATTTGTCGGAAAATGAACGGATCGGGATCGCAAACCTTAGTATTTTCAGGGTTAACCGTTTCAATATGGAACGCATGTCATTTTTATCTGTTTCATATCAGAACAAAAAGACGAATGATTTTTTTGTTCCCGCCTCGCCATACAGTTATTGCATCGCTCCGGTACCTCCCGTTTTCGCCGTTCGCAATAGGCTAAACAGGTTAACGCCAGGGCTCACCATGTAAAAACATGTACTTATTTGAGGATGAAAGGAATGCTAAAAGTTATTCAATCTCCAGCCAAATATCTCCAGGGTCCTGACGCTTCTACCTTATTTGGTCAATACGCTAAAAATCTGGCAGACAGCTTTTTCGTGATTGCAGATGACTTCGTCATGAAACTGGCGGGAGACAAAGTACTCAATGGCCTGCACAGCCACGGTATTAGTTGCCACGCGGAACGCTTCAATGGCGAATGCAGCCATGTTGAAATTAATCGCCTGATTGCCATTCTGAAGCAGCACGGTTGCCGTGGTGTGGTTGGGATTGGCGGTGGGAAAACGCTGGATACAGCCAAAGCGATCGGTTACTACCAGAAACTGCCGGTGGTGGTGATCCCAACTATCGCCTCAACTGATGCGCCAACCAGTGCGCTGTCTGTTATCTATACCGAAGCCGGTGAGTTCGAAGAATATCTGATCTACCCGAAAAACCCGGATATGGTTGTCATGGATACGGCAATTATCGCCAAAGCGCCGGTACGTCTGCTGGTAGCCGGGATGGGCGATGCGCTCTCGACCTGGTTTGAAGCAAAAGCGTGTTTTGATGCCAGAGCGACCAGCATGGCGGGAGGACAGTCCACGGCGGCGGCCCTGAGCCTGGCGCGCTTGTGCTATGATACGTTGCTGGCAGAAGGTGAAAAGGCTCGCCTGGCGGCGCAAGCTGGCGTGGTGACCGATGCTCTGGAACGTATCGTGGAAGCGAACACTTACCTCAGCGGCATCGGCTTTGAAAGCAGCGGTCTTGCAGGGGCGCATGCGATCCACAACGGCTTTACGATTCTGGAAGAGTGCCACCATTTGTACCACGGTGAAAAAGTCGCCTTTGGTACGCTGGCGCAACTGGTGCTGCAGAACAGCCCGATGGAAGAGATCGAAACGGTGCTGAATTTCTGCCAGAAAGTAGATCTGCCGGTAACGCTGGCGCAAATGGGCGTGAAAGACGGCATCGACGCTAAGATTATGGCCGTTGCGAAAGCCACCTGCGCGGAAGGTGAAACCATTCACAATATGCCGTTCCCGGTGACGCCTGAAAGCGTCCATGCCGCTATTCTGACGGCAGACCTGCTGGGACAGCAGTGGCTGGCACGTTAATCAGACGTCGGTAAGCCTTTTATTTGGCATCTTCTCCCCCTCTGGCAGTCTCTGCCGGAGGGGTTGTCTATGGTAAAACAGCGGAAATGGATATGACGGCGCACACTCATGGCATCGGGAAGGAAGTCTCTTCGGTCATTGCTCAGTCATGGCATCGTTGCAGCAAGTTTATGCAGCGGGAAACCTGGCAGGCACCGCATCAGGCACAGGGACTGACTTTTGCGTCGATTTGTCGCCGTAAGACTGCGCTACTGACGATTGGACAGGCTGCGCTGGAAGATGCCTGGGAGTTTATGGATGGACGTCCGTGCGCACTGCTGATTCTGGATGAATCGGCTTGTATTCTCAGCCGGTGCGGCGATCCGCAGACGGTGGAACAGCTGGCGGAACTTGGCTTTCGTGACGGTAGCTACTGTGCGGAAAGCATTATCGGCAGTTGTGCGCTATCGCTGGCAACGATGCCAGGGCAGCCGACAAAAACCTCTGGCGATCAGCATTTTAAGCAGGCGCTGCATCCGTGGTCGTTCTGCTCGACGCCGGTCTTCGATAACCATGGTCGACTGTTTGGCTCTATTTCTTTGTGCTGTCTGGTAGAGCATGAGTGCGTTTCTGATTTGTCCCTGACGCTGGCGATTGCCAGAGAAGTCGGCAACTCTTTGCTGACTGATAGCCTGCTGGCCGAATCTAACCGCCATCTGAATCAGATGTACGGACTGCTGGAAAGCATGGATGATGGCGTGATGGCGTGGAACGAGCAGGGCGTTCTGCAATTTCTTAATGCCCGTGCCGCTTTGCTTTTACATCTGGATGCACAGGCCAGCCAGGGTAAAAACATTAATGACTTGCTCAATCTGCCCATGCTGCTGCGCCGGGCGATAAAACATGCCCGCGGCCTGAATCACGTCGAAGTCACCTTTGAAAGTCAGCATCAGTTTGTTGATGCCGTCATTACCCTGAAGCCGATTGTTGAAGAGCAGGGCAACAGCTTTATTCTGCTGCTGCACCCGGTCGAACAAATGCGCCAACTGATGACCAGCCAGCTCGGAAAAGTCAGCCACACCTTTGAACAGATGTCGACGGATGACCCGGAAACCCGTCGGCTGATCCATTTTGGTCGCCAGGCGGCGAGAGGGAGTTTCCCTATTCTGTTGTGTGGTGAAGAGGGAGTGGGTAAAGAGCTATTGAGCCAGGCTATTCACAATGAAAGTGAACGTGCCAGCGGGCCGTATATCGCCGTGAACTGCCAACTGTATGCCAACAGCGTGCTGGGGCAGGATTTTATGGGCAGTGCGCCAACCGATGATGAAAACGGTCGGCTGAGCCGCCTTGAACTGGCGAACGGCGGTACGCTGTTTCTGGAAAAAATTGAGTATCTGGCACCAGAGTTGCAATCCGCGTTGTTGCAGGTTATCAAGCAGGGCGTATTGACCCGCCTTGATGCCCGCCGGCTGATTCCTGTGGATGTCAAAGTGATCGCCACCACCACGGTTGATCTCGCCAATCTGGTGGAGCAAAACCGCTTTAGCCGCCAACTGTATTACGCGTTACACTCCTTTGAAATTGTTATTCCACCGCTGCGGGCACGGCGTAACAGCATTCCGGCGCTGATTCATACACGCTTAAATAGCCTGAAAAAACGCTTTTCATCCAGCCTGAAGCTGGATGATGACGCGCTGGCGCAACTGGTGGCCTACTCGTGGCCGGGCAATGATTTTGAACTCAACAGCATTATCGAAAATATCGCCATTAGTAGCGACAATGGCCATATTCGCCTGAGTAATCTGCCGGATTATCTGTTTGCCGAACGTCCGGGTCTGGAAGCAGCATCTTCACTGCTGCCGGCCAGCCTGACGTTTACCGCCATCGAAAAAGAGGCGATTATTCATGCTGCCCGCGTCACCAGCGGACGTGTGCAGGAAATGTCGCAACTGTTGAATATTGGCCGCACCACCTTGTGGCGCAAGATGAAGCAGTACGACATCGATGCCAGCCAGTTTAAGCGCAAACATCTGGAGTAGTTTCTTCGATTCTGGCCATCGAAAACAGCGCATCTGACAGACGATTGATATAACGCTTAAGCTCATCACGCAGCGTCAACGTTCTGTCCATGGCGATGAGGAGTCGCTCCAGCCGACGCGCCAGCGTGCGCGCAACGTGTAGCTGTGCCGATGCGAGGTTTTTCCCCGGAATAACAAACTCTTTTAGCGGACCGCTTTGCGTCATATTGCGATCAATAAGCTGCTCCAGCGCCTGAATATCCTCGGGACTAATCGTCTGCGTTAAGCGAGCAAGACCCTTCTCATCGCTGGCAAGTTCCGCGCCGAGCACAAACAGCGTCTTCTGGATGGTATGTAAATCCTGGCGAAGCTCTGTCAGTCGCGTGCTGGCGTAGCAGACGCCAAGCTGGGAAATCAGTTCGTCCACGGTGCCATAGGCATTCACGCGGATATCGTCTTTGTCGATACGGCTGCCGCCAAACAGCGCGGTTGTGCCCTTATCACCAGTGCGGGTATAGATACGGTACATTTATGTTATCTCGCTGAAAGGAAGCACTTTGACCAGTTGACCAGCATTGGCACCAAGCGTGCGGATCTGCGCCATTCCGGCGGCGATATGACCACGGATCAGCGCCCGATCCTCGGGCAACTGGGCGTGGGTTAAAGCAATATCACCCGTGGCGTTAAGACCAAGACCGACACGCAGCGTGGAGCTTTTGGCCGCAAGTTTGCTCAACGCCAGCGCACAGTCATTCTCGTCGCAACAGACCGTCCTGCATGGGACGCCTTGCTCTTCCAGTCCCCAGCACAGTTCATCAAGCGCGCGGGTATCCTGCCAGCGTGAGTGATAAAACAGATGTACGCCCGGTGATGAAAGTGACATTGCGCCCCCTTTGGATTAGAAAGCCTGACGGAAGATCTCAGCGATCTCTTTCTCGTTCCCTTTGCGCGGGTTAGAGAAGGCGTTGCCGTCCTTCAGCGCCATTTCCGCCATGTACGGGAAATCGGCTTCTTTGACACCCAGATCGCGCAGATGCTGCGGAATGCCGATGTCAGCAGAGAGACGAGCAATGGCGTGAATGGCCAGTTCGGCGGCATCCATGGTGGAAAGTCCGTCAGTGTTTTCGCCCATAAACTCAGCGATATCGGCAAATTTTTCCGGGTTAGCGATCAGGTTATAGCGCGCCACGTGCGGCAGCAGTACGGCATTTGCCACACCGTGCGGCATGTCGTACAGACCACCGAGCTGGTGCGCCATCGCATGAACATAGCCGAGATTGGCGTTGTTGAAGGCCATACCCGCCAGCAGCGAAGCATAGGCCATATTTTCACGGGCTTTCAGGTTGCTGCCCAGCGCCACAGCCTGACGTAAATTACGCGCGATCAGGCGGATCGCCTGGATAGCGGCGGCATCGGTGACCGGGTTGGCATCTTTGGAAATATAGGCTTCCACGGCGTGGGTCAGGGCGTCCATCCCGGTGGCGGCGGTCAGCGGGGCGGGTTTACCGAGCATCAGCAGCGGGTCATTAATGGAAACCGACGGCAGGTTACGCCAGCTGACGATCACGAATTTCACTTTGGTCTTGGTATTGGTCAGCACGCAGTGGCGGGTGACTTCGCTGGCGGTACCGGCAGTAGTATTCACCGCGACAATCGGCGGCAGCGGGTTGGTCAGGGTTTCAATCCCGGCATAGCTGTAGAGATCGCCTTCGTGCGTGGCTGCGATACCGATACCTTTACCGCAGTCATGCGGGCTACCGCCGCCGACAGTAACGATGATATCGCACTGCTCTTTACGAAAGACCTCCAGACCGTCGCGCACGTTGGTATCTTTAGGGTTCGGCTCTACGCCGTCAAATACGACCACCTCAATCCCGGCTTCACGCAGATGTGCCAGCGTTTTATCTACCGCACCGTCTTTTATCGCCCGCAGACCTTTATCGGTGACCAGCAGCGCTTTTTTACCGCCTAATAGTTTGCAACGTTCGCCGACAACGGAAATAGCATTTGGGCCAAAAAAGTTAACATTCGGCACCAGGTAATCAAACATACGATAGCTCATAATATACCTTCTTAGATTTAAATTATAATTCAGAGAAACAATTCAATGCGGTTTCTGCTAATAATCTGTCTTGTTCCACGGTGCCGCCGCTAACGCCGACGGCACCAATTAATTGACCGTCAAATACAACAGGTAAACCGCCACCAAAAATAACGATTCGCTGTTGGTTGGTTAGCTGTAAACCATATAGAGAAGCACCTGGTTGTACTGCATCGGTAATTTCATGGGTGCCCTGCCGCAGACAGCAGGCGGTCCAGGCTTTATTGAGAGAAATATCACAACTGGTGACAAACGCCTCGTCCATGCGCTGCATCAGTAGCGTGTTTCCGCCGCGATCCACCACGGAAAAGACCACCGGAACGTTGATTTCAATCGCTTTTGCCTCGACGGCAGTCGCCATTTTCTTTGCGGCCGCCAGCGTAATGGTGGCGATTTGTTGGCTCTTATTCACAGTATCTCCTGACAAGGTTGTAGGGCTGAGGTCGCAAAAAATATCGCGCTACAGCTATTTTTTCTCATTGGGTTTTCTGTATTTTCTCGCGACGCGTTATTAAGTCAATAGTGTGGATTTTTCTAAAATATTAATTTAATTCCCTGCGTTCGGCATTTGTTGATAATGATCATTTAAGCGCGTCACAATTCTTTATGGATATTCCTGTTGACCGTTTCAATATGAAACGCTGACATTTAAATATGTATCAAATTGGAACGTAATTAATTTTATTTTTTTATCGGCCTGCTCATTTAAAGTTCGGCTATTGCTGATAAAGGCGATTGCTGGGGGGATAGAGCACCAGCGATACAGCCTGGCGTCCCTATTCTTTATCTTTTGAGTCTATAAACTATGAGAAGATCAAAACGATTCGAAGTTCTTGCGAAGCGCCCTGTAAATCAGGATGGGCTTATTGGCGAATGGCCGGAAGAAGGTCTGATCGCCATGGAAAGTCCCTACGATCCAGCCTCTTCTGTGAAGGTGGAAAAGGGTCGTATCGTTGAACTGGACGGCAAGCGCCGCGCCGAGTTCGACATGATTGACCGCTTTATTGCCGACTACGCGATAAACGTGGCTGAAACCGAGCGTGCCATGCAGCTCGACGCACTGGAGATCGCCAGAATGCTGGTGGATATCCACGTCAGTCGCGAAGAGATCATTGCCATTACCACCGCTATTACCCCGGCGAAAGCGGTGGAGGTGATGGCGAAAATGAACGTGGTAGAGATGATGATGGCGCTGCAAAAAATGCGCGCCCGACGCACCCCCTCTAACCAGTGCCACGTGACCAACCTGAAAGATAATCCGGTGCAGATTGCCGCCGATGCCGCTGAAGCGGGGATTCGTGGTTTTTCCGAGCAGGAAACGACGGTCGGGATTGCCCGCTATGCGCCGTTTAACGCCCTTGCGCTGTTGGTCGGTTCTCAGTGTGGTCGCCCTGGCGTACTGACACAATGCTCTGTTGAAGAGGCTACTGAGCTGGAGCTGGGAATGCGTGGGTTAACCAGCTACGCCGAAACGGTGTCGGTCTACGGAACGGAATCGGTATTCACTGACGGCGACGATACGCCATGGTCAAAAGCATTTCTCGCCTCGGCCTATGCGTCCCGCGGCCTGAAGATGCGCTATACCTCCGGTACCGGTTCGGAAGCCTTGATGGGCTATTCCGAAAGTAAATCGATGCTGTACCTGGAGTCGCGCTGCATTTTTATCACCAAAGGCGCGGGTGTACAGGGGCTGCAAAACGGCGCGGTTAGCTGTATCGGGATGACGGGCGCAGTGCCGTCGGGGATCCGCGCGGTACTGGCGGAAAACCTGATTGCGTCGATGCTCGACCTTGAAGTGGCCTCTGCTAATGACCAGACCTTCTCACACTCCGATATTCGCCGTACCGCCCGCACCCTGATGCAGATGCTGCCCGGCACCGACTTTATCTTCTCTGGCTATAGCGCCGTCCCCAATTACGACAACATGTTTGCCGGTTCTAACTTCGATGCTGAAGACTTCGATGATTACAACATACTGCAACGTGACCTGATGGTTGACGGCGGCCTGCGCCCGGTAACCGAAGAAGAAACCATCGCTATCCGTAACAAGGCGGCGCGGGCTATCCAGGCGGTATTCCGCGAACTGGGCCTGCCGACTATCAGTGATGAGGAAGTGGAGGCTGCCACCTACGCTCACGGCAGCAAAGACATGCCTGCGCGCAATGTGGTGGAAGATCTGGCGGCAGTGGAAGAGATGATGAAGCGCAACATTACCGGGCTGGATATCGTCGGGGCGCTAAGCGGTAGCGGATTTGACGATATCGCCAGCAATATTCTCAATATGTTGAGACAGCGCGTGACCGGTGATTACCTGCAAACATCGGCCATTCTGGATCGTCAGTTCGACGTGGTCAGCGCCGTGAATGACATCAATGATTATCAGGGACCCGGCACCGGCTATCGCATCAGTGCCGAACGCTGGGCAGAAATTAAAAATATTGCGGGCGTGGTTCAGCCCAGCTCGATTGAATAAGGCGGTACACCGTGGAATGCACAACTGAACGTAAGCCCGTTTTTACCTTGCAGGTCAGTGAAGGCGAGGCGGCAAAAGCAGACGATCGCGCTGATGAAGTGGTGATTGGCGTCGGGCCGGCCTTTGGCAAGCACCAGCATAAAACCCTGATTGATATGCCGCACAACGCGATTCTGAAAGAGCTGGTGGCAGGGATTGAAGAAGAGGGGCTGCATGCGCGAGTGGTGAGAATTCTGCGCACCTCTGATGTCTCTTTTATGGCGTGGGATGCGGCGAACCTCAGTGGCTCCGGCATCGGGATTGGCATCCAGTCGAAAGGAACCACGGTGATTCATCAGCGCGATCTGCTGCCGTTAAGCAACCTCGAGCTGTTCTCTCAGGCTCCGCTGCTGACGCTGGAAACCTATCGTCAGATTGGTAAAAACGCCGCGCGCTATGCACGCAAAGAGTCGCCCTCGCCGGTGCCAGTGGTCAATGACCAGATGGTGCGCCCTAAATTTATGGCCAAGGCCGCGCTGTTTCATATCAAAGAAACCAAACACGTGGTGCAGGATGCTGCGCCTGTCACGTTGCATATTGCACTGGTAAGGGAATGACAATGAACGACAACATCATGACCGCGCAGGATTATCCTTTAGCTACCCGCTGCCCGGAGAAAATCCTGACCCCCACCGGGAAACCGCTAACCGATATCACCCTTGAGAATGTGCTGGCGGGACATGTAGGGCCGCAGGATGTGCGTATTTCTCAGCAAACGCTGGAGTATCAGGCGCAGATTGCCGAACAGATGCAACGTCACGCCGTGGCGCGCAACTTCCGCCGCGCGGCCGAACTGATTGCCATCCCGGATACCCGCATTCTGGAAATCTACAACGCGCTACGTCCGTTTCGCTCTTCATTCGCGGAGCTACAGGCGATCGCTGATGAGCTGGAACATACCTGGCACGCGACGGTGAACGCCGGATTTGTGCGTGAGTCGGCAGAGGTGTATCAGCAGAGAAACAAGCTGCGTAAAGGCAGCCAGTGACGGAGGGAATATGCCGTTAATTGCAGGGATTGATATCGGCAACGCCACCACGGAAGTGGCGTTGGCGCAGCATGACCGGTTTATCGCCAGCGGGATTGTCGCGACCACGGGCATGAAAGGAACGCGGGACAATATTGCCGGGGTGGTCGCTTCCCTGCAGCAGGCGCTGGAAAAAACACCATGGTCGCTTAAAGATGTGGCGAAAATCTGTATCAATGAAGCCGCACCGGTGATTGGCGATGTGGCGATGGAAACCATCACGGAAACCATCATTACCGAATCAACGATGATAGGGCATAACCCACAAACGCCCGGCGGCGTTGGCGTGGGAATGGGAACCACCATTGCTGTGGAGAAGCTGGCGGCATTGAGTGAGGATCGATTTGCTCAGGGCTGGATCCCATTGGTGGGTGAGGCAATGGATTTCCTTGAGGCGGTTTGGTTTATCAATGAAGCGCTGGATCGCGGAATCAACGTGGTGGCGGCCATCCTGAAAAAAGATGATGGCGTGTTGGTGAATAATCGCCTGCGTCGGCCAATGCCGGTGGTTGATGAAGTCACCCTGCTGGAGAAGGTGCCGGAAGGCGTGCTGGCGGCGGTGGAAGTGGCGGCCGCGGGCCAGGTTGTTCGTGCGCTGTCTAACCCCTACGGCATCGCCACGTTCTTTGCCCTGACGCCGGAGGAAACACAAACCATCGTCCCTATTGCCAGAGCGCTGATTGGTAACCGCTCCGCCGTGGTGCTAAAAACCCCGCAGGGCGATGTGCAATCAAGAGTGATCCCGGCGGGTAAGATCTTTATCCGTGGTGAAAAGCGCGGCGGTGAAGCCGACGTAGCGCAAGGTGCGCAGGCCATTATGCAGGCGATGAACGCCTGCGCGCCCGTGCGCGATATTGGTGGGGAAGCTGGTACGCACGCAGGCGGCATGCTGGAGCGAGTGCGAAAGGTGATGGCCTCGCTGACTGGGCATGATATGAACGCGGTGCATATTCAGGATCTGTTGGCGGTTGATACGTTTATTCCGCGCAAGGTGCAGGGCGGCATCGCCGGGGAGTGTTCGATGGAAAATGCTGTCGGCATTGCGGCGATGGTGAAATCCGATCGTTTACAAATGCAGGCTATTGCCAGCGAGTTGAGCGCGCGATTAAACACCTCCGTTGAAGTAGGAGGGGTAGAGGCCAATATGGCCGTGACAGGTGCGTTAACGACGCCTGGATGCGCTGCACCGCTGGCGATCCTCGATTTAGGCGCAGGTTCCACTGATGCAGCCATCATCAATAGCGAAGGGACAGTAAAGGCGGTACATCTGGCCGGTGCGGGTAATATGGTCAGCCTGTTGATTCAGACGGAGCTGGGTCTGAGCGATCCGTTTCTGGCCGAGGAAATAAAAAAATACCCGTTGGCGAAAGTAGAGAGCCTGTTCAGTATTCGTCATGAGAACGGTGCGGTGGAGTTTTTCCGCGAACCGCTCAGCCCATCAGTATTCGCCAAAGTGGTGTATCTGAAAGGTGGCGAGCTGATCCCGGTAGATAACCAGACTTCGCTGGAAAAAATTCGTCTGGTGCGCCGTCAGGCCAAAGAGAAGGTTTTTGTGACCAACTGCCTGCGTGCATTGCGCCAGGTGTCTCCCGGCGGATCCATTCGCGATATCTCTTTCGTGGTGCTGGTGGGCGGTTCCTCGTTGGATTTCGAAATCCCACAGATGATTACCGACGCGCTGGCACATTACGGGGTTGTCGCCGGACAGGGCAACATTCGTGGTACCGAAGGGCCGCGTAATGCGGTGGCGACCGGGCTGGTTTTGGCCGGAATGGCGAATTAATCGTGCAGAAAACAGCCGCTGCAAGCGTTTAGCTGCGGGGTAAATCAAATAAAGGCAACGTTCTCTTTGATATCCCGGCGGAGTTGGGTACATAGTATAAATGTGTCTCTCACGTGGTTAATTTTAAGGATAAGAGCATGCCAACAGCAATTGAGAAAGCATTGGATTTTATTGGTGGTATGAACACTTCGGCGTCAGTACCCCATTCAATGGATGAAAGTACCGCTAAGGGAATCCTAAAGTATTTGCATGACTTAGGTGTGCCAGCGAGTCCGGAAGTTGTAATGGCACGGGGTGAGCAGGAGGGATGGAATCCTGAGTTCACGAAAAAAGTAGCCGGATGGGCAGAAAAAGTCGCCTCCGGTAACCGTATCCTTATCAAGAACCCAGAGTATTTTTCAACCTATATGCAGGAGCAGCTCAAAGAGCTAGTGTGAGCTGACTATCGAATCAAACTCTAACGGACGTTTCCATCTCGGGATGGCGGCGTCCAAATGGAATGCCAGCGATATGGGCTGGCGTATCGCATGATATATCCTTATTCCCCGCGTGGCGTGTTCCCAGAGACCATTACACATCCCGAACTACTCAATTATTGGTTTGCCAACAATTGAATATATTTCCCATAACAAAAAGGACCTGCGATTTCTCGCAAGTCCTTGTTTTATTTGGTGGCCCCTGCTGGACTTGAACCAGCGACCAAGCGATTATGAGTCCCAAACTTAAAACTTATAAAACAATAAGTTACTTTGTTTTCAACATCTTGTCGTTTCGAATAGTTATCAATATTGCGGTATAGTAAATAGCTCTGCTGCCATTTTGCTGCCATTTGTTGTTGGTTCGGGCGTTATTGCCATAACTTGACTGCGAGTGACAAGGTTGGTCAGTTCACAGCCATATTGGCAATGTTTTCAAGTGATTTGGATAAGATTTCTTCTTTGCCAAATAAAAAATCTATCTCCAATTTATATTTTTTAGTGTCAGATTTGCTTTTCTTCATATCGCACTCATAATCTATGGTGATTTTTTTAATACTATCCTCGTAATCTTTTTTTGTTCTGTTGTTTTGACATTCTGTTTCGATCGCTATAATCTCAGACTTTATTGATTGCATAGATGTATCAAACTGTTGCTTTATTTTATAATAGTTATTCATCAACTTTGGAGCTTCTATTTGAATGCTTCTTTTCAGCTTTGTCATATCCAATGCGTTAAGTTCTTTGAGGTCTGCTGAATTAGCTATATTGTTAAAGCATTCAGTGATTTTATTTTTTTCCATTTTTCCATCTGAGCACTGTTGGCGAGCTAAAGACATAAACTGCGAGAAAAGATGGATTCTTAATTCTGAATATTGCTTTGAATATTTCCCTTGCATTGTTTTGAGGTTTTGTTTGGCGGAATTAGCCTCAGCTTTTGCCTTACTAGCATCATCAGATAATTTTTTCAGTTCCGCGCCTCTTTCAGAAAGTATTTTATTAAACTCACTTATTTGCTTATCTTTTTTTTCGAGTTCGAGTGTTTTTTTCGCGATTTCTTCATCAAGAAGTGATTTTTGATATACTGGGAGTACAGTGTAAAAGTAACCGAAAGCGGCTAATGCAAGAACACCTATCTGAGAGAAGTTAGCCGCCCTAGCGGACCAAATATCAATTTTTGACATTACCATTATCCCAAAGTTGAATTGTAAGTATCTAAGCCTGTTAAAGGATTTAATGCTATAGCTTCAAATAAATGATCAGGAGCTAAATGAGCATAGCGCATCGTCACCTTAATATCAGTGTGTCCAAGGATGCGCTGCAGTACAAGAATATTACCCCCGCGCATCATAAAGTGGCTTGCAAATGTATGCCGTAGAACGTGTGACAGCTGCCCGTCAGGTAGTTCAATCCCCGCTCGCTTAATTGCCCCACGAAACGCAGAATAGCACCCCGTAAAGACTGGTTTTGATGTTCTTACTTTTGGGAGTATTTCGTAAAGCTCATCACTTATTGGAACGGCGCGGTTTTTCTTGCCCTTGGTTTTGATATAAGTGATTTTGCCGGGGCTTATTTGCTTGCCTGTCAGTGACTCTGCCTCGCCCCATCGTGCGCCGGTTGCAAGGCATATCTTTACTATAGTCACTAAATCTTTCGCCTTGCTTTTCTCGCACTCAGCCAGAAGCTGCTTAACTTCTTCAACTGTCAGCCAGGCTAGCTCTGCCTCATCAATTTTAAATTCCCGGACGTTTTCGAGCGGATTGGGCGCACTCCAGTCATCCAGTCTTTTCAGTTCGTTGAACATGGCGCGGAAATACGCCAGCTCAAGATTAACGGTACGGGGAGTCACTGCTTTTACCCGATCAGAACGTGTTATTTTTCCGCTTAACCGCTGTTCTCTATACGTAGAAAATAATTTAGCGTTGAATTCGGTTGCTAGGGGATCGCCCATGGCTAGACAGGCAAACTCCATGGCACTTTTACGCTTTTCGCCATCGGCTAGTGTTACGCCATGTGCGTTGTACCAGGCCGTGACTAAATCCCTTACCCGTCGTTTGTCTGCCTTTTCACCAAGCCAAGGCTTGTCTTGTGCCTTTTCTTTTTCATGGCGCTCAAATGCCAGGGCTTCACCCTTAGTGGCAAACTGGCGGCGAATGCGCCGCCCATTTCTGCCGTTTGGGAAGACTTGCGCCTGCCATTTTCCATTGCTTAATTTGCTGACAGCCATCATTTAACCCTGGCTTACTGAACGCATTAAGCTTTGCCAATGTTCTTCACTGAGGATTTTAAGAGAAGCACCTTTGTTATCTCGGTACTCTATTGCCTGTTCAATTTTTCTACCAAAACTCTGGAATTTCCAGTCTTTAGAGCTAAGCGCTCCGATGATGAGATAATCCAGATCTTGAGTGATGCGATCAGATATTTTGCACCCTAATTTTATTAAGTCGGCTTCACACTGGCGGCGGGAACCGCATAGAAATTTCCCTGTAAGACATACTTTGCTATTTTCAGGGGTAAATGTGTCTATGAGATCTACTGGTGATGTTGTGGAATATCCGTCAACTATTCCCTCAGAAATATTAGAACCAGTTAAAGCGGTAATCTCTTGCAATAACGAAATGCGCTCGTCTTCAGTGATGACCCCATCACTGAGAATTTCCCTGATCAATTCATATAAATGTTTTCCGGGGTAGTTATTTTTAAGAGAGGCATTCGTGGAGAGAAACCAATTAAGATAGCTAATTTCTTCATTGCTAAGATGATAATCAGAAGCCAGTCCTTTGCATAACCCTTCCAGTAAATGCTTGTCAGAGTCAACTGAATACAGGTCAATGTTTGGTGTGTCTATCAGTCCGCGCTGCATCTCAAGTAGCAATTCTTTTAAATCGTCTAGTTCGTTTTGTTCCACGATACCATCAGAAAGAATGTCTGCAATCCTATCTCTAATGCAACCCACATAATAATTTTGCGAAATTATTTCAGATTCTAATAACCATGTATCAAGAAAAATCATTTCCTTTTCACTGACTTTTCCATCGCATGTCATACCCTCGATAATATTTATAAGGTTTGCAATGGCCTTATCTCTATTATGCGAGTAGTTTAATGCGCTGAACTGACTCATTTTCAATCTCCTTATTCCATAAACTCAGTTTTGCTGATGACTTTACCTTGAACCTTTATTTCAGATACTGAACATTCAAATGATGCTGGGCCATTTTCTACTCGCAAGCGCCCGCCTGGGAGGCGGTACACCTGTTTGATACTCAAAAGCCCATCTAGCTCAATGAGCCATATTCCATCGGTGATCTCGCCTGTAAATTCTTCTGCTAGATAGTATGTGCTTTCGAACTTTACAAAGAACGGATCTGCGGCGTTTTGAGGCACGAGGTTGGAATCATAGGCAACCTGCGTGATGGAAGCGTAAACCCCATTTGTGATTTCCTTTAGTTGCAAAAGCAATGTTGCGTCAGAGCTTGACTCTGTAGTGAGTTTTCCTTGTCCCGTGGTAAGCCACAGCATAGACACACCTGTATCGAGATGGCAGGCAATTAGCCAGTCATGCGGGAAAGTATCGCGCATCCAGCGGTTCGCCATGGTGCTTTGGGACACACCCAAATGATCACATAGAGCCTGTCTTGTACTGAATCCGTAGGCCTGAAGTATGCGTGTTATTGCATCTTTCCCACCATTTTGAGATGAAAAGTTATAGGGTGAGATCGCTTGTGGGGTTTCTTTTGTGTTTGACATATTTAAAATGCGATCCTATCATCGGTTTTGTGGTGTTCGGAATAACTGCGAATAGTTCCGAATAGTGAAGTTTAAAACACAAACTGAGGAATAGTGCATCATGAAAAGCAATTTTTCAATGCGCCCCAGCATCAACCTTGTGGTGTCTGAACCATTCATCACACTGGATGAGTTCTGCCGCCGTACTGGTTACAAGCTTAGCTATGCCCGCCAGATGGTCCGCGAAGGTCGTTTACCTATCCGTAAAAAAGAAGGGGTAAACAGCCTTGTGGAAGTAAACATGTTTGCGTTGACGATGGAAGCAGCTCAAGGCTGTGAAATCGCAATGCAAGCCTGATAGTTCCATTTTGGGATATAGAGAGGTGCTTTACATGTTTGATTATAAGATTTCCAAACATCCGCACTTTGACGAAGCCTGCCGGGCATTTGCGCTGCGTCACAACATGGCTAAGCTGGCAGAACGCGCAGGAATGAATGTCCAGACGCTGCGCAATAAGCTGAACCCAGAGCAACCGCATCAACTTACGCCGCCGGAGATCTGGCTGCTGACTGATATCACAGAAGACTCAACGCTGGTTGACGGTTTTCTGGCTCAAATCCATTGCCTGCCGTGTGTGCCATTGAATGAAGTGGCAAAAGAGAACCTGCCGCATTACGTCATGAGTGCAACTGCGGAGATTGGACGAGTAGCTGCAGGCGCAGTATCCGGTGATGTAAAAACCAGTGCGGGCCGCCGCGATGTTATCAACAGCATCAACTCTGTCACACGCCTGATGGCACTCACCGCAGTTTCATTACATGCGCGTTTGCAGGCGAATCCGGCGATGGCAAGCGCGGTAGATACCGTGACGGGCCTGGGCGCTTCGTTCGGTCTGATCTGAGGTGGTTATGCTGACTAATGAACCATCTTTTGCATCACTTCTCGTTAAGCAAAGTCCTGCAATGCACTGCGGTCATGGCTGGATTATGGGGAAGGATGGCAAGCGCTGGCACCCGTGCCGCTCTCAGGATGCGCTGCTGGCTGAACTGTCTACTAAAAAGCAGAGGAAACCATGGCTATTGAAGGCGATGCAGCGACTGTTCCGCTAAGCGCTGGCCTCCGCCTTAATGGGTTAAACCACATCGCGGAATTAAGGGCGAAAGTGTTTGGCTTAAATATTGATTCAGAACTGGAGCGCTTTATTAGCGATATGCGGGACCAACGGGATATTAACCATGAGCAGAATAAACGCGCACTAGCCGCAATATTCTTTATGGCAAAGATTCCGGCGGAACGTCATAGCGTCAATGTTAGTGAGCTGACGACTGACGAAAAGCGGGAGCTGATTAAAGCAATGAACCATTTCCGTACAGTGGTGAGTTTATTTCCAAATCGGCTAGCCATGCCGAATTAACCAACAACCGAAATTATAGGCGTAAACCCGCCGGGCTTCTTATTGCCCAAATTCAGGAGAAACAACAATGCGAAATATTGAAACCCGTATCACCAAAACAGGACCAGATGATGCTGGCCTTAACCAGATGCTGACTGATGCACGCATGGAAGAACGTCGTGCACGGGCCGCGGCAATGGCAGCCCGTCTTGATAGCCTGGCTTGCCATATCACGTCACGCCAGCTTAACCACGTTGAAGCGGCGGAACTGCTTCGTATTGCGGCTGAAAACATTCAGAACGAAGCTCAGGAGATCCACTGATGGCAGATTCAATGGACCTTGTACAGCAACGCGTTGAAGAAGAGCGCCAGCGCCACATCCACGCCGCCCTCAACAGGACGCCGGGCGTTTCTCGTGTGCTTTGCATTGATTGCGATGCACCGATCCCGCCAGCTCGCCGTCGCGCTATTCCAGGTGTGCAGTGCTGTGTCACTTGTCAGGAGATTGCGGAGCTGAAAGGCAAACATTACGTAGGGGGTGCTATATGAGCACTATCCTGAAATGGGCGGGTAATAAAACCGCCATCATGGCAGAACTGAAAAAACACCTTCCAGCAGGCCCGCGACTGGTTGAACCTTTCGCGGGTTCATGCGCTGTGATGATGGAGACAGACTATCCTCATTATCTTGTCGCGGATATTAATCCGGACCTGATTAATCTCTATCAGGTGATTAAGAATGATGTTGAATACTTCATCAAAGAGGGCAGATATCTTTTTGAAGCCCGTAATGATCCAGAGGCATATTATAAGACGAGACAGGAGTTTAACTTGCGCCATGGTGGCGCAATTGAACGTGCATTGTATTTCTTATATCTAAATCGCCATGGTTATCGCGGACTGTGTCGCTATAACTTGGACGGTTATTTTAATGTTCCTTACGGTAATTATAAAAAACCGTACTTCCCTGAAAACGAAATACGTGCATTTGCAGAAAAAGCAAAACGCGCAACATTTATCTGCGCCAGCTATGACGAGACACTGGCACTGCTGCAAACGGGTGATGTTGTCTATTGCGATCCACCATATGACGGCACGTTTAACGGATATCACACTGCCGGTTTTACAGAGGACGACCAGTATCATTTGGCGTCTATTCTTGAGCGCCGGTCATCAGAAGGTCATCCGGTTATCGTGTCCAACAGCGACACGTCCCTGACCCGTTCGATTTATCGTAACTTTACCCGCCATCGTATCACTGCAAAGCGCAGCATGGGCGTGACTGCCGGTGATAGTAAAACTGCAGTAGAAATCATCGCCACAAAATCAGCATGCTGGTTTGGTGTTGATTTGGCGTCTGCTCCTGATCTCTCGGTGGAAGCTGAGGTGCGGGCGTGGTAGTGAGTAAATTCACATTACATCATGCACAAACCACTGGCGGCTCGAATGAGGCCGCCGTGGCCTTTCCATGGAATGCCCGAAAAAACGCGGTTAACCCGTATCTGGACCCGGCGGAAGTTGCGCCGGAGTCTGCGCTTTCAAACCTCATCACTCTGTACGCTGCGGATAACGAGCAGGAGCATCTGCGCCGTGAGGCGCTGAGTGATAAGGTTTGGGAACGTTATTTCTTCAATGAATCCCGCGATCCTGTCCAGTGTGAAATGGAGCAGGATCGGCTGATTAGCCATGCCAAAATGGCCCGCGAACAGCAGCGCGTTAATCCCGATTTGGTGATTATTGCCGATGTTAGCGCCATGCCTGCCCATATCAGCAAGCCTTTGCTGGAGCGGATTAAATACTTCCATAGCCTGGGCAGGGCTAAAGCTTATTCCCGCTATCTGTGCGAAACAATCAGGCCTTGTCTTGAGCGGCTGGAGCGCGTGCGTGACAGCCAGGTGTCTGCGTCTTTCCGGTTCATGGCGAGCCAGGACGGGCTGGAGGGGCTGCTGGTACTGCCTGAAATGAATCAGGAGCAGGTCAAGCGCCTTTCCACGCTGGTTGCGGCACATATGAGCATGTGTCTTGATGCGGCTTGCGGTGATCTGTTTGTCAGTGACGATGTTAAACCAGAAGAAATCCGCCAGGCATGGGAAAGGGTTGCTGCAGAAGCCATGCGCCTTGAGGTCATCCCGCCTGCCTTTGAGAGGTTGCGCCGCAAAAAGCGCCGCCGCAAGCCGGTGCCTTATGAACTGATCCCACCGTCGCTGGCGCGCATGCTGTGCGCGGACTGGTGGTATCGCAAATTGTGGCAGATGCGCTGCGAGTGGCGGGAGGAGCAGCTGCGCGCCGTCTGCCTGGTCAACAAGAAAGCGTCCCCGTATGTCAGCTATGAAGCCGTGATACACAAATGCGAGCAGCGTCGCAAATCGTTGGAGTTCTTCCGCTCGCATGAACTGGTCAACGAAGACGGTGACACGCTGGATATGGAAGATGTGGTGAACGCCAGCAACAGCAACCCGGCGCACCGCCGTAATGAAATGATGGCCTGTGTTAAAGGGCTGGAGCTGATCGCGGAAATGCGTGGAGACTGCGCCGTGTTCTATACCATCACCTGCCCGTCACGCTTCCACGCAACCCTCAACAACGGCAGACCTAATCCGAAATGGACCAGCGCCACGGTCCGGCAGAGCAGTGACTATCTGGTTGATACATTCGCCGCTTTTCGCAAGGCCATGCACAAGGCCGGACTGCGCTGGTATGGCGTCCGCGTTGCTGAGCCACATCATGATGGCACTGTGCACTGGCATCTGCTGTGTTTTATGCGCAAAAAAGACCGCCGCTCCATCACCGCGCTGCTACGTAAGTTTGCAATCCGTGAAGACCGCGAGGAGCTGGGCACCAATACCGGGCCGCGCTTCAAGTCTGAGCTTATCAACCCGCGCAAGGGCACGCCGACCAGCTACATCGCCAAATACATCAGTAAGAACATCGACGGGCGCGGGCTGGCTAAAGAAATCAGTAAAGAAACAGGCCGGTCACTGCGTGACAGCGCCGAGCACGTCACCGCCTGGGCGTCACTGCACCGAGTTCAGCAGTTCCGTTTCTTTGGTATTCCGGGTCGTCAGGCATACCGCGAGCTGCGCTTGCTGGCTGGCCAGGCGGCGAGAGTGCAAGGCGAACGCAAAGCGGGTGCGCCGGTACTGGATAATCCGCGTCTGGATGCGGTACTGGCAGCTGCAGACGCGGGTTGCTTTGCCACCTACATCATGAAGCAGGGCGGTGTACTGGTTCCCCGCAAACATCACCTTGTCCGCACGGCTTACGAGCTTAACGACGAACCGAGCGCCTACGGCGATCATGGTATCCGTATCTATGGCATTTGGTCCCCGATTGTAGAGGGCAAGATTTGCACGCACGCGATGAAGTGGAAAAAGGTTCGTAAGGCCGTTGACGTTCAGGAGGCGGCAGCCGACCAGGGCGCTTGCGCCCCTTGGACTCGTGGCAATAACTGTCCCCCTGTTGAAAATTTGAACCATACAGGGGGGGATTTACTCGATATTAAAACCATGGATGAGAAGGAGCTGCAGGAATATCTCTACAACATGGGCCAGAAGGAACGGCGGGAGCTGACAGCCAGGTTGAGGCTGGTAAAACCGAAGCGGAAAAAAGCGTACAAACAGAGTATTTCGGAGCAGCAGCGCCTGCTGCTTGAGGCAGAACTGACAGCCAGAGGGTTTGAAGGTAGTGCATCTGAGATTGATTTGCTTCTGCGTGGCGGCAGCATCCTATCCGGTGCCGGTTTACGTATTTTTTACCGTAACCAGCGGCTGCAGGAAGATGACAAATGGCGTCAGTGGTACTAAGACTGCTGTTTAACATTTTGTGCTTTATTGACTGGGGTCAGTGCATCCAATTAACTGACAAAAAACAGTTTTACATTTTTCTGTTCCTACTATACTGTTTATATAAACAGTGGATATATATACAGTAATTGTGTATCCGTGTAATGATAGGAGGGAAGATGCAGGACTATCTTTTGGAGTCATTGAAGCTCCAGCGTATTGATTTTTTTATCAAGCTTGTAGCGGCTAGTGAGTGTAGTGATGAAGAAAAGCGGCTGGCTATCCAGTGGGTGTCTGAACTGACAGACGAGCTGATGGCGAAAATTCGCAGCCATGAATACAGCCGGTCAATGGACGTTACCAGTTAAAGGGAATCTGTATGCGCATTGAAATAATGATCGACAAAGAGCAGAAGATTAGCCAGTCCACACTGGAAGTCCTTGAATCCGAGCTTTACCGTAATTTGCACCCTCTGTATCCCAAAACAGCAATTCGTATCCGAAAGGGCTGCGCCAATGGTGTTGAACTGAGTGGGGTAAAACTGGATGAAGACAAAAAGCGAGTGATGGAAATTATGCAGCAGGTCTGGGAGGACGACAGCTGGTTACATTAAGAAACGTTGCAGGCGTCAGAACTTTATTGTGACGCCTGCGAGGTTGAACAACGAGAGTAGCGAGGCGTTAGCCATGGGTAAAAAAGACATTAATCACCAGATTATCTATCGGGGTAAGGTGCTGGAGCGGTTTACCACTGGCGGATGGGGCTTTTTTCAGCGTCAAAAGGAGTGCTGCGGGGGTTTTTGGTTGGGCCGCATCTATGAGGATTGTTTCTGGCTTGAGCTGGATTTCCCTGTTTCGTTGCATGACGGCCTGGGGTTTTTGATAGAAGTCACTAGGGTTGAGCAGAGAAGTGATGAGTGTGACGCGAATTACTCCCCCTTTGATTAAATGCCTGGGCTCAGACTAGGATGGGTGATTCTGAGCCTGCAGTGCATGGCATATGCGACTAAGGTTTTTGCGAATAGATAGTAGTGAATAAGTTGTTCTGCACCAGCCACTGTGCTGACGTGGAGCACTTCAACATCACCAAGTTAACAATCCTTTGGAAGTCAGCTTCAAGATCACTCCGAAAAATCGGTTCATGGTGAGCTATTCGATTACGCAGATTCCTAATATGTTCAAGTTCGTCATGGATATGGATACGCTTAAGCTGTTTTTCCATTTTTTTATCCATATTAGGGAAAATGCGCTCAATGTGGTTTTCCCAGATTCGCCCAAAGTGTCGGCTAGTGAACATTTGCTGCCAGAAATAAAAGCTTAATTCCGGTATAACTTGGCCCACCGTTTGTAAGCCTTCTCTCGCTGTCTCTAATTCCTGCCCTCTGCGAAAAGGTAAACTTTTAATGAATGTTGCATTCCATGCCCACTGTTGACCGTAAATCTCTTCCAGCGCATCAGATACAGCATTGCGAATAACCACTTCGCAGATTTGTATAGACGCAAACAATGCTGCGGACACTTGGGCATTCCAGGCGTACAATCTGAGTGCTGACATATAATCATGCGCCATTGCAGCCTCGTAGGTAGACATGCGGGCGTGTGATAGTGCGAAACGAACGGATTCCATGTCCTCTTGAGTCATAATTGACATCCTATCCTCCAAGCGTATACTATCTTCCCTGAGAGCCACGGGCCTTGCGGGCGAAAGCCTCCTCCCGGGACATAAGAATACAGCAGTACTAAAGAAACCCGCTTTGCGGGTTTTTTTACGCCCATCATTTCTTTAACCCACCTTTGCGTGTTACCTGCTTGGTATCTTCTTTGGCTTTCAAAACTTCGGGCGCGAGTTCCCGGAGCTTCTTAACTAATCCTGACAGATCGTATTCGTTACTGAGTTTTCCATTATCATCCGCAGAACGAACGATCCTGACGAGTAGACCTGCCTGCTCAAGCTCTGCCATATATCGTTGAATCTGGCGTGTGCTTAGCCCTAATCTGTCAGATAGCGTTTGCTTGCTTGGATATGGCTTTCGGCCTGCCTCCCACCAAAAATCTGCCAGTTGCAACAGAACTGCGAGTTGGGAAGGGTTTAGACCTAAGCGTTGCTGGCATCGTAGTAAAAGCGATGGGATTATGCAGAACCCGGCCTTCATCACTTCTTTTCCCCATTTTTCATCGGCTACCCGGCTAGACTTTGCTTTGGCTGGGCTGCCTGAAACGGTAACGTCGTCGTTGCTTTCATTATCGCTTGTAACTATATTCATCTAAGTTCTCCGTGATTTTCAATAATCACACTTTATACCCTTATTGCAGTAAGTTATAGCATTTACCACTGGTCGCAGATGTCCATAGGGCAGGGGGTGAGAATGTCTCATACCCTCTAGGCGGAAACGTCTCCCTAATAAGGATAATCGGGAAACCAGGATAATCGGAAAGATACCAATGAGGATATACTGGGGGACTAGTCGTAGATGTCTACAGGGCAAGCTAAAAAATTCTTTTCCCCATTCCTTTACCAGAACCAAATGAACGTGCATGTCTATGCCGCATGAATCTGCATGATCGTTTAAGGATCGTTTTAGCTGAAGCCCGCCAGGAATGGCGGGCTTTTGTTTATGTCATGCAGGTGCATGAAAACCACTGCATAAAGCGGGCAGGCGTGGCGGGGATACGAGCGCGCGGCATCGGGTTGAATAGCTAAGTTAAGTATTTTTTTCACAATGTATGTGAGTTCGCAAAGATGAGAGTTTACTCATTGATATATCCATATTTAGTAGACTGGTGTAGTACAATTGCCGCTTAACGAGTAACCTTTTAATTACTGCTAACGCTGTAAAAATTTTATAAGGAAAAATAAATGGCATTCGTTGTAGACCTTCGAGTTGAGGATAACGCTGTAGCTGCAGCGGCGACGGCGCAAGTTATAGCCCAAAGACTTGGCGGTGTTTTAAGAGAAAGATTTGAAGACTATATTCATAAACGAGAGTGCCAACCCGGCCAACAAGATTACAACATTAAAATGGCAAGTAGGGCTTTGGCGGCGTTTACGATGTACCAGCTCGGTGGTGTTGATGAAAAGCATGCAGGCGAATCGGTTTGCGACAGTTCTGAGGATGGGGGCATTGATGGCATAGTCATAAATCATAGTGAAAAAATCGTTGTAGTTGTTCAGTCAAAATTTAATCAGGCCGGAAATGGCACTTGGACCAGACCTGATTTTGTGTGCTTCAAGGATGCTTGTGAAAAACTGCAGAATGAACGATATGAACTTTTTGACCAGATTCTTCAAGATAAGAGCTCAGATATAAGCACAGCCCTTAATTCATTTGATTATAAATTTATCTTCGCCATGACTCACACAGGAAAAAAAGGTGCTTCAGAAGATATTTTACGTGATATGCAAGAGTGGCAACGTGAGCTAAATGAAGCGTCCTTTACCCCGGCCGAAACACCGAAAGAAGAATGGGGTTTTCAAGTTCATTTGATTTCATCAGAGGATTTAGTCCATTGGTTGCAGACTGGCTCAAGAGGCCAAATTGATTTGGATGGCGTAGAAGTGGAACGCTATGGGTTTATCAATGAACCTTACAGAGCGTTTTATGGAACTTTAGCTGGAGACCAGGTTGGGAATTGGTGGAAACAATATGGAACCCGTCTTTTTACTAAAAACATAAGAAATATGCTTGGTAAAACAGATGTTAACGAAGAAATTAAAAAAACTGCAATTGATAGTCCAGAAATGTTTTGGTTTTACAATAACGGTATTACGTTACTAGTGAACGAGTTAATTCCTCATAGAAGAAACGCCGCTGCAGGCACTGAGAGAGGGGTTTTCGATTTTAAAGATGTTAGTGTGATCAACGGTGCGCAAACCGTGAGTAGTTTAGGTAGTGTTATGGATGTGTTAGGAGATAGAATTTATCAAGTTAAAGTCCCTGTTCGTTTTATTGAAATTAATAATGATGTAAATGATCTCAATGCTAATGCAATAACCAGAGCTAATAATTTCCAGAATAGAGTATTAGGAAGAGATTTTGCTTCACAACAACCCGATCAGCATAGACTGGCGAGAGAGCTTGTACTTGAAGGATATCAATACCAATTATTGCGAACCGATGAGGATTATTCACAGTCTAACGTCAAGGTAATTGATCTCGATGAGGCTTTGAATGCTTTAGCTTGCCTAAGTAAAAATAATACTATAGTTGCAACTTTAAAATCGAATCGCGGTAGATTTTTTGAAAACTTTGAAGGGTCATTATATAGAACAATCTTCAACCCGCGATTAAGTGGTGTCAAATTAATAAATGCTGTCAACCATTTTCGTGTGATAGAACGTGCTATTAGCGCAACTTTGGCTGCTACAGATAAATCAACACATAGTCGCCGTCATTTAATAATAACTCATGGTAATAGATATTATGCTTCAGTGCTGTTGAATATGGTGCCTAATTTACATAATAGTACCAATCAGCTGCCCCCTAATTCAGCGCAACTCGCTACTGATTTAGCAGCGTTAATAACTAGGACAGAAAACTATATTGAAGATAATTATCCCAATGCTTATCCTGCAAGATTTTTTGCTAATCCAGCAAAAATTCAGGAGCTATACGATAATAATTAATGTATAAAAAGGGGGGAGGGAATCCCCTTTTTTATTTTTGTTGTGTATTCAAATGCTTAAGTTGTATTCCTCAAATCTGATTACGTCCCCGTCCAACCATTCATTTACTTCTTGGAGCTGCTTCTGTAGCGGCATTAATTCGTTGCGAACAAAAACGCGGCTGGCTTTTTCCACATCCCCAAACCCCCCAACATTGCTCGGCATAACTCCCATCATCTGTGGCGGAACGCGGTGCGCTGCCATCATGTCATCGCGGCTCACGTTCTTGATGTTCAAAAACTCATCCTTTGCCGCCACTTCTGACAGTGGGATGATCTGGATGCCGTCCTTTTTGCCGTTGGGGGAGTACATAAACAGGTTACGGAAGTTGCCCGGCCCTTTGGCGCTTTTCATCGCCTGGCGGATATTGTTCACATCCTCCTGGTTCTGTGCGGCATCGGTCATATACATGATGAACCCCGCGTGGCTGCCGTTGATGTAATACTTACGGCGAAACAACGTGGCGGACTCGTTGAGCAGGGCGGAAGGGATGGCGGACAGGTATTCCGGCAGGCCGTAAATCTCCTGGTTTAAATCCGGCTCCATCAGGTGAAAAATGCTGCCTTTGGTGAACTCGTAGGGTTGCGTGGTCATGCCGTATTGCACAAACCAGTAGGTATCGAGATCCAGACCACGGCGGGTGTATTTTGCCAGTGATGGCTCCAGCGACAGAATGCCGCCGAGCCGGTTGGTGCGCTTCTCCAGATAGGCGTTCCCGAACACCAGATAGTCCTGCACAAACCGGCTGAATGCCTGCTGGCTCAGCAACGGGTGCGGGATAAAGGTGCTGGTCAGGATGTTGCGCTTAACGGCTATCGGAGAACTGTGATGCACGGCGGCACGGTAGGTGCGCGCCAGCCCGTCAAAGCTGACCGGCGGTTCATACCAGCGGTCCATCTGCACACACTCCACGTAGTCCAGCAGTTCGCGGCGGTCCAGTACCGGGATCGGATCACCAAAGCTGAATGCCTCTGCAGATGCACTGCTGCTGTGCTTAACTGCAGTGCGGTTTCTCTTACTCTTACCCATCAAAAAATCTCCACAATATTGCTGGTATTGGCGGATTCGCCCTGCAGCGGTTCGTTAAACAGTGCGTGCATCGTTGCCCAGGCCAAATCGGCGTGGCTGGCTTCTTCGCTGCGGCTGGCTTCATAGGTGGGGCGGTTGCCGCTGGCGGTGGTGGCGCGGCGGATAGCCATAAAGGACTGCGCGATGTCGGTGTGTCCGGCGTCAAACTCCAGACGCCGGTGGCTGATAATGTCGTATGCCTTGAGCACCAGGGCGTTTTTGACATTAGGGTTGTAGACAAACTCGCGGACGGCAGGAAAGAACGCCTTCACGTTCTCATAAACACCATGACCGACGCCGGTGGAGTCGATGCCGATATAGGTCACGTTGTACTGCTGCGTCAGTTTTTTGATAGCGTCCGCCTGGGCACGGAAGTCCATCCCGCGCCACTGATGGCGCTCAAGAATGCGGAACTTGCCGCCCGGAACGGTGGGTGGTGCCATCACCACGCACCCTGCGCTGTCGCCGTTCTGTGTGCCTTTCGCCGGGTCATAGCCGATCCACACTTCGCGCCAGCCAAACGGGCGCAGCGCCAGTGCGTGAAAATCAGTCCAGACTTCCCAGCTGTCCACCATGCACGCCTGCAGCTCGCTGAGCGGAAATACGGACGCCAGATCGTCAATAAACTCGCACATCAGCAGGTTCTGGTACTCGTCCGGGCTGTACTCCATGCGCAACTGGTCGAGGTCGAACAGGTTACAGCCGCCGCGCACCGCATCCTCCACGGTGACGATCTGCCGGTACTGTCCGTCAGGGCAGAGCAGGCCGCGCGCAAGGTTGCTGTGGGTCAGGTCAATATCCACCTTGTCCGCTTTGGCGCGGCCCCGGTTAAACAGCGCACCGGACCAGAACGGATAGGCACTGTGGGTCAGGCTGGACGGTGTGGAAAAGTAGGTTTGTCGCCATTTCTTGTGAATGGCCATCCCGGAGGCCACCTTGCGCAGCTCCTGGAATTTCGGTATCCAGAAATATTCATCAAGATACAGGTTGCCATGGTAGCTCTGCGCCGTACGGGCATTGGTGCCGAGGAAGTACAATGCTGCCCCATTGGGTAGCACCATGGGATCGCCTTTCAGTTCCACTTCAACTTCTTTGGCAAAGTCGATGATGTACTGCTTAAAAACGTGCGCCTGTGCCTTACTGGCAGAAAGGAAAATCTGGTTGCGTCCGGTCAGCAGGGCGTCGATCAATGCTTCACGGGCAAAATAAAACGTGGCGCCAATCTGGCGTGACTTGAGCAGATTGCGGATGCGGTTTGTTTTCCCTGCTTCAAACCAGTGACGCTGATAGTCGAACATAGAGGCGTGGAAGACTTCTTCCAGCTTTTCGATCTGTTCGTCGGTGAAAACGTTCTTTTCCGGCTGTCTGCGCGGACCTTTGTTACGGTTGGCGACTTTCGGGTTTAAATCAGCTTCGTTCCCGCCGTCGTTAAATTTGCCGATCCGGGCGTGGCGCTCTGACTGGCGCGCCAGCAGGTCAATTTCCTTGAAATCTTTCCCTTCTTTCTGCTCCTTCATGATGAGCTGGCAGTAACGTGCGGCGGTGGTGAGCTGCATCTGATCCAGCGGCCCATAGTCGCCCCACTTGTCGCGTTTTTTCCAGCTGTGAACGGTTGCAACTTTTTCGCCCAGCATTTCGGCAATGCGGGCTACGCGGTATCCCTGAAAGTACAGCAGCATGGCCTGCCGACGGGGATCGAGGTCTGCGGGGGTCAGTGTCGTGTTCATGGCCCAAACATACGGCCTTGGATGGCGGCTTTCCCCGGCTGCGGTTTGTGTGGTTTACCGTACAAATACAGCGCGTTGTCTCACTCCCCCCATCACCGCAAACATAAGGCTCCAGTAAGTTATTTCTAACGGAGCACGGCTCATGACAGTGAAAGCAAAGCGTTTCCGTATCGGGGTGGAAGGTGCCACCACTGACGGGCGCGAGATCCAGCGTGAATGGCTGGTACAGATGGCTGCCAGCTACAACCCGACGGTCTATACCGCGCTGATTAACCTTGAGCACATCAAGTCTTATTCCCCGGACAGTGCCTTCAACCGTTACGGCAAAGTGACGGCGCTGGTTGCGGAAGAAATCCAGGACGGTCCGCTGGCGGGCAAGATGGCACTTTACGCCGATGTTGAACCGACAGACTCCCTGGTGGCACTGGTGAAAAAAGGCCAGAAGCTGTTTACCTCCATGGAGGTCAGCCCGAAGTTTGCTGACACCGGTAAAGCCTATCTTGTGGGGCTGGCGGCAACAGATGATCCGGCAAGTCTCGGCACCGAAATGCTGGCATTCAGCGCCAGTGCCGCACATAACCCGCTGGCAAACCGTAAGCAGAATCCTGAAAACCTTTTTACCGCTGCCGAAGAAACGCTGATCGAACTCGAAGAAGCCCAGGACGAAAAGCCGTCCCTCTTTGCCCGCGTCACCGCGCTGTTCACCAAAAAAGAGCAGACCGACGATGCGCGTTTCTCAGACGTGCATAAAGCCGTGGAACTTGTCGCCACCGAGCAGCAGAACCTGAGCGAGCGCACTGATAAATCCTTGACTGAAAACGGTGAACGCCTTTCCGCGCTGGAGTCCTCCCTGCAGAAGCAGCAGGCCGCCTTTGCCGAGTTACAGCAGCAGCTGAGCCGTGAAGACAGCCGCAAGGATTACCGCCAGCGCGCGCCGGGCGGTGACGCACCGGCAGGCACCCTGACCAATTGCTGATGGAGCATAAAACCCGATGAAAAAGAAAACCCGCTTTGCCTTTAACGCTTACCTGCAGCAACTGGCGCGCCTGAACGGTGTGGAGGTTGAAGAGCTCTCCAGCAAGTTCACCGTGGAGCCGTCCGTGCAGCAGACGCTGGAAGACCAGATCCAGCAGTCAGCCGCTTTCCTGACGCTGATTAACATCACGCCGGTCACTGAGCAGTCAGGGCAGTTGCTGGGGCTGGGCGTGGGCAGCACCATTGCCGGAACCACCGATACCACCACCAAAGAGCGAGAGCCTACCGATCCGACGCTGATGGAAGACGTGGAATACAAATGCGAGCAGACCAACTTTGATACGGTGCTGACCTACGCAAAACTGGACCTGTGGGCGAAATTCCAGGACTTCCAGGTGCGTATCCGCAACGCCATCGTCAAGCGTCAGGCGCTGGACCGCATCATGATTGGCTTTAACGGCGTGAAGCGCGCCAAAACCTCCAGTCGCGCTGAAAACCCGTTGCTGCAGGACGTCAATAAAGGCTGGCTGCAGAAAATCCGCGAAGACGCGCCGGATCATGTCATGGGTAGCAAAACCGCAGAAGACGGCACCACTACGGCGGAGCCGGTAAAAGTTGGTCCGGGTGGTAAGTATCTAAATCTTGACGCGGTGGTGATGGATACCGTCAACGAGCTGATCGATGTGGAGTATCAGGACGATGACGAGCTGGTTGTCGTCTGTGGTCGTGAACTGCTGTCTGACAAGTATTTCCCGCTGGTTAACAAAGAGCAGGACAACAGCGAAAAAATCGCCGCCGATCTGATCATCAGCCAGAAACGCATGGGCGGCCTGCAGGCCGTGCGTGCGCCTTTCTTCCCGGCAAATGCGCTGCTGATCACCCGTCTGGATAACCTGTCCATCTACTGGCAGGAAGACACCCGCCGCCGTTCTGTTATCGACAACCCGAAACGTGACCGGATCGAAAACTTTGAATCCGTCAACGAGGCGTATGTGGTCGAGGACTACCGTTGCGCGGCGCTGGTTGAAAACATCGAAATCGGTGATTTCACCCCGCCTGCAGCAGAAACAGGAAACGGAGAGTAACGCATGAGCCTGAGTCCCGCACGGCAGCACCGCCTGCGCATTCAGGCCGAACAGGCCGCCCGTGAGGGCGGCAGTGTTCGCCATGCGTCGGGTTATGACCTGATGCTGCTGCAACTGGCAGAAGATCGCCGCAGGCTTAAAGGCATCCAGTCCACGGTGAAAAAGGCGGAAATCAAGGTGGAGCTGCTGCCGAAATATTCTGCCTGGGCAGAGGGCGTACTGGCTGCCGGAGGTGCGCAGCAGGATGACGTGCTGATGTACGTGATGTTGTGGCGTATCGACGCCGGTGATTATGCCGGTGCGCTGGAAATCGGGCGTCATGCGCTGAGCCATGGCTGGGTGATGCCGCTGGGCAACCGTAACGTGCAGACCGTGCTGGCAGAAGAAATGGCAGACGCGGCGCAAAGCGCTCTGCTTGCCGCTGCCGGTTTTGATGCCGATTTGCTTCTGCAGACGCTGGACCTGACAACCGATCTGGATATGCCGGACCAGTCGCGGGCGCGCCTGCATAAAGCCATAGGCGCTGTACTGAGCGAAAGCAACCCGGCGTCTGCCCTGAATCACCTTACCCATGCGCTGCAGCTTGATCCCCGCTGCGGTGTGAAAAAAGAAAAGCAGCAGCTGGAGCGCAGACTGCGCAATGACAGCCGCTAAAGAACGTGCCCCGCGCACGGGCGGCACGGGATGGCGAAAGGCACTGCCATATCAAAATTCCGTCCACCGCCCACTTATTCAGGAGAAAGCCGCATGAAGTTTGTTGCGCCCGAACAGGCACCGGAACAGGCGGAGGTCATCAAAAATACGCCGTTCTGGCCTGATGTGGACCTGTCGGAATTTCGCAGTGTGATGCGAACTGACGGCACGGTGACGCAGCCGCGTTTAAAGCAGGTTGTGCTGATGGCTATTTCTGAGGTTAACGCTGAGCTGTACGACTTCCGCAACCGCCAGCAGTTGCTGGGCTACCGGGCACTGGCTGAGGTTCCGGCGGACATGCTGGACGGTAAAAGCGAGCGTATCCAGCACTACCATAACGCCGTTTTTTGCTGGACGCGTGCCGTACTCAATGAGCGTTATCAGGACTATGACGCCACGGCGTCAGGTGTGAAACGGGGGGAGGAACTGGCGGAGGCCAGCGGTGATTTGTGGCGTGATGCCCGCTGGGCTATCAGCCGGGTGCAGGATGCACCGCACTGTACGGTGGAGCTTATCTGATGAAAGTGTGTGCGCATCAGTATGACACGGTGGACGCGCTTTGCTGGCGTCATTACGGGCGCACGCAGGGTGTCACTGAGCAGGTTCTGCAGGCAAATCCGGGGCTGGCTGAGTACGGCCCATTTTTACCGCACGGGCTGCAGGTGGAGCTGCCGGACATTACGGCGTCAACCACGGCGCAGACCGTCCAGCTATGGGACTGAATTATGACGCTTGAACGAATCAGCGCCTTTATCACTTACTGCATCGCCGTGCTGCTGGCATGGCTGGGCGATCTGTCGCTCAAGGATGCGTCAACGGTTGGCGGCGTACTGATTGGTGTGCTGATGCTGGCTATCAACTGGTACTACAAATACCAGTCTTTCAAATTGTTACGTGGCGGCAAAATTTCGCGGGGGGAATATGAATCCTTCAATCGTTAAGCGCTGCCTTGTCGGGGCGGTGCTGGCTATCGCCGCCACGCTGCCCGGTTTCCAGTCGCTTCATACCTCCGTCGAGGGGCTGAAACTGATTGCCGATTACGAGGGATGCCGCCTGCAGCCGTATCAGTGCAGTGCGGGCGTGTGGACTGACGGGATCGGCAATACTTCCGGTGTGGTGCCGGGGAAAACCATCACGGAGCGGCAGGCGGCGCAGGGACTTATCACCAACGTGCTGCGCGTGGAGCGGGCGCTGGAAAAATGTGTGGTGCAGCCTGTGCCGCAAAAGGTCTATGACGCGGTGGTGTCGTTTGCTTTCAACGTGGGCACCGGCAACGCCTGCAGCTCCACGCTGGTTAAGTTGCTGAACCAGCGGCGCTGGGCGGATGCCTGCTATCAACTGCCGCGCTGGGTATATGTCAAAGGTGTGTTTAATCAGGGGCTGGACAACCGCCGCGCGCGGGAAATGGCCTGGTGCTTAAAAGGGGCATAACGGAATGAAAAAGAAAGTCATGAGCGTTTTTTTCCAGTTGGCATGGGCTGCGCTGTTGGTTATCAGCCTGCTCTATCCGCGCAGCGGTGCGCCGGTTCTGGTTGGTGCGTCTGTCTGGGTGTCATGCTTCCTCGCCTGGCTGCTTGCTGCGCTGTGCGCTGTCGGGTGGTTCGCCGGAGATCGGGCGCGCGATGAGGTCAGGGCGGCATTGCTGAAATTCAGGGCGCACCCCGTAAAACCCGTGCGTACATGGGTAATCAGGCTGCTTATTGTTCTGTGCCTGGCGTTTTCTGGATGGGTGATCACCCTGGTGTTTTACTTGCTGACGCTGGTTTTGTATCAGATTGCCCGCGCGCAGCTTCATGAGCCGATGGAGGCCTGATGCGTGCGCTGGCGATAGTGCTGGCGCTGGCACTTATGGCGCTGGGCTGGCAGTCGTGGCGGCTAAACAATGCCAGCCACACCATCGAAATGCAGGGCGCGTCGCTGAAAAGCAAAACGCAGGAACTAACGAAGAAAAACAGCCAGCTGATCGGCCTGTCCATTCTGACCGAAACCAACAGCCGGGAGCAGATGCGGCTTTATGCGGCAGCGGAACAGACCACCGCACTACTGCGCAGCCGTCATCACCGGATCGAGGAACTGAAACGTGAAAACGAGGATTTGCGCCGCTGGGCTGACGCTCCTTTGCCTGCTGACATTATCAGGCTGCGCGAACGTCCGGTCCTCGCCGGAGGTGCAGCTTACCGTGAGTGGTTGTCCCAGAGTGACGCAGTGCCGCCTGGAAAGGTCAGCGCCGCGCAGTAACGGTGATCTGAATGCAGCGCTGGATGAAACCGAGGCCGCCTGGGCGGTCTGTGCTGACAAAGTGGACACGATTATTGCGTGTCAGGAGCGAGACAGTGAACAAACCGCAGTCCTTACGCAGCGCCCTGAATAAAGCGGTTGCTTATGTCCGATCTAACCCGGACAAGTTGCACCTTTTCGTTGATAACGGCTCACTGGTGGCAACCGGTGCCAGCTCCATGTCATGGGAATACCGCTACACCCTGAACGTGGTGATCGAGGATTTCAGTGGTGACCAGAATCTGCTGATGGCTCCCGTGTTGCTATGGCTCAGCGAAAATCAGCCGGACGCCATCAACAACCCGGAGCTGCGCGAAAAACTGTTCACCTTTGAAGTGGATATTCTGCGCAATGATGTGTGCGATATCAGCCTGAATCTGCAACTGACGGAGCGTGTACTGGTCAGCACTGATAGCAGCGTGTCAAGCGTTGAAGCGGTGCCGGAGCCGGACGAATCCGAAGAAATGTGGACGGTGAAACGTGGATGAACTGCAGAGGGTGGATGACTGGCTAACGGCATTGCTGGCAAATCTGGAGCCTGCAGCACGCAGCCGTATGATGCGGCAACTGGCGCAACAGCTACGCCGGACGCAGCAGCAGAACATCAGGATGCAGCGTAATCCTGACGGCAGCGGCTATGAGCCGCGCCGGGTGACAGCCCGTAACAAGAAGGGACGCATCAAACGCCAGATGTTTGCAAAGCTTCGCACCACAAAATACCTGAAAACTGCAGCCAGTGCCGACTCTGCCAGCGTGCAGTTTGAGGGCAAGGTGCAGCGCATTGCCCGTGTTCACCACTACGGTCTGCGTGATCGCGCCAGCCGTAAGGGGATGCTAATTAAGTATTCATCTCGAAGATTACTAGGTTTAAATGACCATATTAAAAGTGACATAAGGGATTTACTTTTGAGTTATTTGTTAATGTAAAGTTAGGACGGTTACGCACTTAATAATCTTAAATAGAGCTTTACGCTTTGACAAAAAAGAAAAAGGTTGATTTTTATTTTCCAGTTCTTTTTGTTTTGAATTCCTGAAACAATAATAGAACCGTCCCAATACTTTACTCCATTTTTGGAGGTTTTTTTTGTTAGTTCAAAATTTAGTGCGTGAATAACTTTATTGCAACACTCGCGTATGGAGCCTTTAACATGGCCATCAATAACAAAAAATATATTTTTATATTCTTCGAATGCTTCTATCTCGGGTGAGTAATCTGGGTCCCATTCATGTTTACTAGAGTCTTGAAGAATTCGTAATTTAGTACAAAGGTTAATGAGATTATTGCTAATACTATACTCCAACCAACCGTTGTACGATAACTCCTCTATTTCAAATTCAGTTACCATGACGCCATCATATTCCTTCTGGGTAGACTGTATACGCTGTAAATAAACCTCTGATGAGCAGCATAATTGTTCAATTATCCTTGCATGCTCTTCTATGGCGTAATAATCAATAGGATGGCTCATGCTTTTTCCCTTCTCCGATTAGAATTGTATTTGTGTTATCCACCACACAAGGAGGTATTGATGCCATAGATTCAATGTACGTGCAACCTAACTCCATGAATGCACAACTCACAGAAATCATGCGCCTTATCACCAATCTGATCCGCACCGGCATCGTGACCGAAGTGGATCGGAAGAAATGGCTGTGCCGGGTGAAAGTAGGCGAACTTGAAACCAACTGGATTAACTGGCTGACGCTGCGTGCCGGTGGTGCCCGTACATGGTGGTGTCCGTCGCCGGATGAGCAGGTGGTGGTGCTGAGCATGGGCGGCAATCTGGAAACCGCTTTTGTGCTGCCCGCCATCTACTCCAATCAGTTTCCGCCACCGTCGGATTCCGTGGACGGCTGCGTGACGGAGTACCCGGACGGGGGATGGTTTGAGTATGAACCCGCCACCGGACGGTGGCATGTCAGGGGCATCAAATCCATGGTGATCGAGGCATCAGACAGTGTCACCTACAAAACCGGTGAGTTTGTGGTGGAGGCTGACACCACGCGCATTAACAGCAAGGTGGTGATCAATGGCGGCGTCACCCAGGGCGGCGGCGCAATGAGTTCTAACGGGATCGTAGTTGATGACCATGAGCATACTGGCGTTCTGAAAGGCGGCGCTAACACGGGAGGTCCGGTATGACGTTGTATATCGGTATGAGCAGGAATGACGGGCAGGCCATTGCAGATACAGACCATCTGCGCCAGTCGGTGCGGGATATTCTGATGACGCCGCAGGGCAGCCGTCTTGCCCGCCGGGAATATGGTTCCCTGCTGTCTGCCCTGATTGACCAGCCGCAGAACCCGGCGCTGCGCCTGCAGGTTATGTCTGCTGTCTATGTGGCGCTGAGTCGTTGGGAGCCGCGTCTTACGCTGGATTCCATCACCATCAACGGCAATTTTGATGGTTCTATGGTGGTTGAGCTTACAGGACACCGCAATAACGGCGCGCCAGTTTCCCTTTCCGTACCAACAGGAGCAGACAATGCCAGTCATTGATCTTTCCCAACTACCGCCGCCGCAGATTGTGGACGTGCCGGACTTTGAAACATTGCTGGCAGAACGCAAGGCCGCCTTTGTGGCCCTCCATCCGGCTGATGAACAGGAGGCCGTTATGCGCACGTTAGCGCTGGAGTCAGAACCTGTCACCAAACTGCTGCAGGAAAATACTTACCGCGAAATCCTGCTGCGCCAGCGTATTAATGAGGCTGCCCAGGCGGTCATGGTGGCCTATTCCATGGGAAATGACCTTGAGCAACTGGCAGGTAACTGCAACGTGAGGCGCCTGACGGTAGTCCCTGCCGATAATGACGCGGTGCCGCCAGTCGCCGCAGTGATGGAAAGTGATGAAGCATTACGCCAGCGCATTCCTGCAGCATTTGAGGGGCTGTCCGTTGCAGGGCCGACGGGAGCCTATGAGTTCCACGCCAGAAGCGCCGACGGGCGCGTGGCTGATGCCAGCGCAACCAGTCCGGCACCGGCAGAGGTGGTACTTACCGTGCTGAGTCGTGAGGGTGACGGTACGGCAGGGGCTGACCTGCTGGCGGTGGTTGAGCTGGCGCTTAACAGTGAAAAGGTTCGCCCGGTGGCAGACCGCCTGACGGTGCGCAGCGCTGAAATTATTCCGTACAGCGTGGATGCGACGATCTTCCTTTATCCGGGGCCGGAGGCTGAGCCGGTGATGGCAGAAGCAAAAGCCAGCCTGCAGAGATACATCGCCAGTCAGACGCGGCTGGGACGTGATATCCGCCGCAGCGCCATTTATGCCGCGTTGCACGTAGAGGGCGTCCAGCGTGTGGAGCTGGCGTCCCCGCTGGATGATGTGGTGCTGGATAAGACGCAGGCAGCGTCCTGCACAGAGTGGAGCGTCACCAACGGGGGTACGGATGAGTAGTCTGTTGCCGCCGGGTTCGTCGCCGCTTGAACGCCGACTGGCGCAGACCTGCAGCGGGATTTCCGATCTGCAGGTTTCGCTGCGTGATTTATGGAATCCGGCAACCTGCCCGATCAGGTTCCTGCCTTATCTGGCCTGGGCGTTTTCTGTTGACCGCTGGGATGAAAGCTGGACAGAAAGCGTCAAGCGCCGCGTTGTGCAGGACGCGTTTTATATCCATCAGCACAAGGGGACAACCAGCGCCGTGCGGCGTGTAGTGGAGCCGTTCGGTTTCCTGATCCGCATCATTGAGTGGTGGCAGACCGGCGAAACGCCGGGGACGTTCCGTCTGGATATTGGCGTGCAGGAGCAGGGCATAACAGAAGAAACCTATCTGGAGCTGGAGCGCCTGATCGGTGACGCCAAACCGTGCAGCCGTCATCTGGTTGGCATGTCCATCAATTTGCAGACAGGTGGTCCGTATTTTGTGGGTGCAGCCACCTACATCGGTGAAGAAATCACGATCTATCCGTACATCAACGAAACCATTATTTCCGGCGGCACCGCTTATGAGGGCGGAGCGGTCCATGTTATTGACACGATGAGAGTGAACCCATGAGCGCAAAATTTTACACCCTGCTGACGGATATCGGCGCGGCGAAACTGGCTAGCGCCGCCGCGCTCGGTATCCCGCTTAAAATTACCCAGATGGCGGTGGGTGACGGTGGTGGAGCACTGCCCACTCCCAGCGCACAACAGACCGCGTTAGTGGCTGAAAAGCGCCGCGCAGCGCTGAATATGCTGTATATCGACCCGCAGAACAGCAGCCAGATTATTGCTGAGCAGGTGATCCCGGAAAATGAGGGCGGGTGGTGGATTCGTGAAGTCGGCCTGTTTGATGAAACCGGTGCGCTGATTGCTGTGGGAAACTGCCCGGAGAGCTATAAGCCGCAGTTGGCGGAGGGCAGCGGACGCACGCAGACCGTACGCATGGTGCTGATTACCAGCAGCACCGATAACATCACCCTGAAAATTGACCCTGCTGTGGTTCTGGCAACCCGCAAATATGTGGATGACAAGGTGCTGGAGCTTAAGGTGTATGTGGATGACCTGATGGCAAAACATCTTGCTGCTGCAGATCCACATACGCAATATGCGCCAAAAGCCAGTCCGACATTCACTGGCACGCCAAAAGCACCGACGGCAGCGGCAGGCAATAATTCCACGCAACTTGCTAACACGGCTTTTGTGCAGGCGGCAATTGCTGCACTGGTGGCATCTTCTCCAGCTGCACTCGATACGCTTAACGAACTGGCGGCGGCGCTGGGAAACGATCCTAATTTTGCCACCACCATGACAAATGCGCTTGCCGGAAAGATGGACAAGGCAGCCAATGGAAAAGACATTGCTGATGTTTCAGAGTTTCTCAAAAACCTTGGTTTGGGA
>NZ_KQ089801.1:496596-1049849 GCF_001034465.1 Citrobacter sp. MGH100 | reverse complement strand
CCTCGTTATTTATTCCAGAAATGCGCGCCGAATTTATTCGTATTTTCGATGATGGTCGCGGTATTAATCCACTCCAAAAATTACTGGACTATGCTGACTCGCGAACCATCGTGCATACGCACGAAATGCCAACGGGCAGGATGGCTGTTGCCGTTGATAGCACATCATCAACATGGGTCGCCGTCGAAAATGACGTCGCAAATCCAAAAATATCAACAAAGCGGCAAGAGGGAGGCGCGGGTGAAACTGCGCCGCGATCCATCGCATTTTACTGTTTAGTGAGAGCAAAATGACAAAGCCTATTTTTGACGAGTCTGGATTAGCTATTGAGCCGGGGGATGTCCGCTGCTTTTACTATGATGCAGCCACGGGAGAATACTGCGGGTACTCTGATGAATTTATTCATCCTGGTGTCAGCATGCCAGGGCATTCAACAGATATCGTTCCGGGAGAGAAACGGTCGGGATTTGTAGCTGTATTCAACGGTACTGACTGGGAGCAACAGCCAGACAACCGCGGCGTTACGGTCTATTCGACTATGGACAGAGTGCCTGAATTCGTTGACTACATAGGGGAAATTCGTTCAGGCTACACAACCGTTGCGCCATCCACTCAGTATGATAAATGGGATGGCTCTAAGTGGGTTGCAGATGCCGACGCGCAGCGAAATGCGGCGATAGCAGATGCTGAAAAACAGCGTAGTCATTTGCTGACCAGCGCCGATAAAGTAATGCTCGACTGGCGAACAGAGCTGATGCTGGGTGAAATCAGCGACGCCAACAAGGCTAAACTGTCGGCGTGGATGGCTTATAAAAACGAGGTTAAGGCTGTCGATGTGACAACCGACCCAGAGCATATTAACTGGCCTGTTCCCCCGGAGGGGTAGGCCAGTCAGGTTTTAACGTATCAACCCGCATCAAATCCAGCCGGTAATCCTGCCAATTTATCAGGTCGGCGGCTTCTTCAGCCGTCGCTTTGCCAGCATCGACCGCGTACTGTAGAGGACCGATTCGAGTGGTTGCCTCTGACAACAGCGACTGTTTTTTGGATTCAGCAAACCACCGCTGCTCTTCTTCAGTTAATTCAGGGACGTAATCTGCTGATGGGATGATCACCGGCATTCCATCACCTCCCGGTCTGATTACGCCGCCTGCGTTCTGGGCGGTAATCAACTCAGTTCGGAGCGACTCAGAAATTTCGAGCGCATCTGCGGGAAGAGTCTGGTTATCATCATAAAAACCGTTCTGGCCGGCACTGTAAAAAACTTTCATGTTTATCTTCCTTCTGCTTTCCAGTGAAATCCAATGGCTGCAGCGACAGGTGTTGCCCCTGCATTTGCCCCCGTCAGATATAAACGCACTCCGGTTGTTGTAATGGCTCCTACAGACACGATGTAGTTTGCGGGTTGTTGAGATGTTGGCGTCGCCGTTACGTTGAGATTGCTAGTCGTAGTAAATGCTTTCGGGAATACGATATCGGCTATGCCGGAACTGTTCGCAGCGCCGGAACCATGCAAAAAAATATGCTGTCCATCACCTAAAGTCTGGTATTGCGGAAAACTTCCCAAACCAACGTTTAAGAAAATGCAGTTTTACAGTCTGACTGGCATCATTTGGGCTTTTGTATAAGGGAAAGTGAATGCTGGTTGGGTATGTGCGTGTATCAACAAATGAGCAAAACACGGCGCTGCAGCGTGATGCGCTGGAACGGTCAGGATGTGAGCTGATTTTTGAAGATAAAATGAGCGGTAAAACGTCAGAACGTCCAGGGTTAAAAAAGCTGCTTAAAACCCTGTCGCCGGGGGACACGCTGGTTGTCTGGAAGCTTGATCGACTTGGGCGCAGTATGCGGCATCTGGTGGTTCTCGTTGAGGAGTTGCGGCAGCGGGCTGTTAATTTCCGCAGTTTGACGGATAGCATTGATACCTCGACACCCATGGGGCGCTTTTTTTTCCACATCATGGGCGCCCTGGCTGAAATGGAACGTGAACTGATTGTGGAAAGAACCCGTGCGGGATTGGCTGCAGCAAGGGCGCAAGGGAGAATCGGCGGGCGCCGTCCAAAGTTGTCGCCGGAACAATGGGCGCAGGCAGGGCGGCTACTGGCTGCAGGTGAAACACGTCAGTGCGTAGCTCTGCTTTTCGATGTGGGTATTTCCACGCTGTATAAGAAATTTCCAGCCAGCCAGGCTGAAAACCCTTTATTGTGTCAGTGATGGCACAGGGATAAACGCGTGCGCCGCGTGCGTATCAACCAGAACATAAGGCATCCATGTCAACCGGAGATAATGCCTTATGGCTCAGGATTACCACCACGGGGTGCGAGTTGTTGAAGTCAACGACGGCACCCGATCCATTACCACGGTGAGCACCGCCATCGTGGGCATGGTCTGCACCGGCGATGATGCTGATGCGTCCGTATTCCCTCTCAATAAACCGGTTCTGCTGACGGATGTGCTGGAGGCCAGCGGTAAAGCAGGCGAGTCCGGCACGCTGGCCCGTTCGCTGGATGCGATTGCTGACCAGTCAAAACCCGTGACGGTTGTTGTGCGCGTGGCGCAGGGCGAAACCGAAGCGGAAACCACCTCCAATATTATCGGTGGCGTCACTTCCGACGGTAAAAAAACGGGGATGAAAGCGCTGCTTTCTTCGCAGTCGCAGCTGAAAGTTAAGCCGCGTATTCTCGGTGTGCCGGGGCATGACACGAAGGCGGTAGCCACTGAGCTGATGAGTATTGCGCAAAGCCTGCGCGGGTTTGCCTACCTGTCTGCCTATGGCTGTAAGACGGTGGAGGAAGCCATTGCTTACCGGGACAATTTCAGCCAGCGAGAAGGGATGCTGATCTGGCCTGATTTCATCAACTTTGACACCGTGCTAAAAGCCGATGCGACGGCTTACGCCTCTGCACGTGCGCTCGGTTTGCGCGCCAAAATCGACGAACAGACCGGATGGCACAAAACCCTGTCCAACGTGGGGGTGAATGGCGTCACCGGTATTTCCGCTGATGTGTTCTGGGATCTGCAGGGCCCGGCAACGGAGGCTGGACTGCTGAACCAGAATGACGTCACCACGCTGATCTGCAAAGACGGATTCCGCTTCTGGGGTTCCCGCTGCCTCAGTGACGATCCATTGTTTGCGTTTGAGAACTACACCCGCACGGCGCAGGTGCTGGCTGACACGATTGCAGAGGGGCATATGTGGGCGGTGGATAAGCCACTGAATCCGTCACTGGCCCGCGACATTATCGAAGGTATTCGCGCCAAATTACGCAGCCTGGTGAATCAGGGATACCTCATCGGGGCTGACTGCTGGCTGGATGAGTCAGTGAACGATAAAGACTCCCTGAAAGCCGGGAAGCTCACCATCGACTACGACTACACGCCTGTGCCGCCGCTTGAAAATCTGATGCTGCGCCAGCGCATCACCGATCGCTACCTGGTCGATTTTGCCAGCCGTGTCAGTGCATAAGGGGGATACATGGCATTACCACGCAAGTTAAAACACCTGAACCTGTTCAACGACGGGAACAACTGGCAGGGGATCGTTGAGTCCCTGACTCTGCCGAAATTCACCCGCAAGTTTGAGAAGTATCGCGGCGGCGGTATGCCGGGCGCGGTGGATGTAGATATGGGGCTGGATGACGGCGCACTGGACACGGAATTTTCAATCGGCGGCACCGAACTGTTGTTATTCAAGCAGATGGGCAAGGCAACCGTTGACGGCATCCAGCTGCGTTTCACCGGCTCTATTCAGCGTGACGATACCGGCGAAGTGCAGGCCATTGAGCTGGTTGTGCGCGGGCGTCATAAAGAAGTGGATTCCGGCGAGTGGAAAACCGGCGAGAGCAGCAGCACCAAGGTCAGCAGCACCAACAGCTACGCGAAGCTGACCATTAACGGTGAGGTGCTCTATGAGGTTGATCTGGTCAACATGATTGAAATTGTTGACGGCGTGGACCTGATGGAAGCACACCGTAACGCCCTTGGCCTCTGATTTAACTTAACGGCGCGGTGATCCGCGCCAGTATCTGATTAACAGGAAACGAACATGAGCGACAAGCTGACTGAAAAAACCGTGCAACTGGATACGCCCATCATGCGCGGTAAAACCCAAATCACCGAAATTGTGCTGCGTAAGCCTCAGTCCGGTGCGCTGCGCGGCACCCGCCTGCAGGCCATTATGGATATGGACGTGGGGGCTATGATGACAGTGATCCCGCGTATCTCCACTCCGACGCTGACCGCACAGGAAATGGCAGAACTGGACCCCGCCGATCTCACCTCGCTGTCGGTAGAGGTGGTCACTTTTTTGTTGAAGAAGTCGGTACTTGCCGGTTTACCGACAGCCTGACGGTAGATGATTTGGTGGCAGATATTGCCACCATTTTTCACTGGCCGCCCTCTGTCACTGACGTTATGCCGCTGACCGAAGTGCTGGAATGGCGGTATAAAGCGATACAGAGAAGCGGAGCCAGCGATGAGCGATAACAACCTGCGCCTGCAGGTCATTCTGAACGCGGTGGATAAACTCACCCGCCCATTCCGTTCTGCGCAGGCCAGCTCTAAGGAGCTGGCAGCCGCAATCCAGCAAAGCCGTGCCAGCCTTAAAGCGCTTGATTCACAGGCCGCCCGTATCGACGGATTCCGCAAGGTCCGCACCCAGCTTGAGGGAGCAAAAAACGATCTTACAGCTGCGCGTCAGAAAGTGTCTGAACTGGCGAATGCGTTTGCTGCAGCCAGCAATCCCACGAAAAAACAGGCGAAGGAGCTGGAGCAGGCAAAACGCCGGGCCAGCCAGCTAAAAGATACCTTCGACGGTCTGCGGCAGTCAGCCCAGCGGCAACGCGATGAATTAAGTGCTGCAGGTATCAACACTAAAAACCTGAGTTCCGCCCAGCGCGTGCTGCGGCAGAATGCCGATGAAACAAGGCAGGCGCTTGACCGACAGCAGAAATCACTCAAACGCCTGGGTGAACAGCAGGCGCGGATCAATGCTGTCCGTGAGCAGTATTCACGCCGTCTTGAGGTCCGTGATCGTATTGCGGGCGCCGGGGCGACTACGGCAGCCGCCGGTGCTGCGATGGGGGCGCCGGTTGTGGCTGCGGTCAGGAGTTACGCCAGCATGGAAGATGCCATGAAAGGTGTGGCAAAACAGGTTAACGGACTGCGTGACGACAACGGCAACCGCACAAAGCAATTTTATGAAATGCAGGACGCCATCAAAGCTGCCAGTGAGCAGCTGCCGATGGAGAACGGCGCGATTGACTACGCGGCACTGGTTGAGGGAGGCGCCCGCATGGGCGTGACCAATCAGGATGATCCCTTTGAGGACCAGAAGCGCGATTTACTGGCCTTTGCCTCAACTGCGGCGAAAGCAGCAACCGCTTTTGAACTGCCAGCAGATGAGCTGGCGGAAGGGTTAGGGAAAATTGCGCAGCTGTATAAAGTACCGACGCGCAATATTGAGCAACTGGGCGATGCGCTGAACTACCTGGACGATAATGCCATGTCAAAGGGCGGGGATATTATCAACGTCCTGCAGCGCATGGGCGGCGTGGCTGACCGCCTCGACTTCCGCAAAGCGGCGGCGCTGGGTTCAACCTTCCTTTCTCTGGGCGCGGCGCCTGAAATTGCCGCCAGTGCTTCAAATGCCATGGTGCGTGAACTTTCCATTGCCACCATGCAAAGCAAACGCTTTTTTGAAGGTATGGACCTGCTGAAACTCAATCCAGAAGAGATTGAAAAGCAGATGACCACGGATGCCATGGGTACTATTCAGCGCGTACTGGAGAAGGTCAACAAGCTACCGCAGGATAAGCGCCTATCTGCAATGACGATGATTTTTGGCAAAGAGTTTGGCGATGATGCCGCAAAACTGGCAAACAACCTGCCGGAGCTGCAGCGCCAGCTGAAACTCACTGCAGGCAGCGATGCTAATGGCTCCATGCAGAAAGAATCCGACATCAACAAGGATTCATTGTCTGCGCAGTGGTTGCTGGTTAAGACGGGCGCGCAGAACGCTTTCAGTAGCCTGGGGGAAACGCTGCGCCAGCCGATGATGGATATCATGAGCATGGTTAAAGGCGTGACCGGGGCGCTTCGGCGCTGGGTTGAGCAGAATCCCGTGCTGGCTGGCACGCTGATGAAAGTGGCAGCGGCGACGGCGGCGATCACCGTCGGGCTGGGTACGCTGGCGGTGGCAGTGGCTGCAGTGCTGGGGCCGATTGCGGTGATCCGGTTCGCGCTGTCGATGCTGTCGGTTAAGGTTTTACCTTCCACCGCAGCTGCAGCGACCCGCACGGGCGGGGTCCTACGTTTACTGGCTTTTGGTCCGCTGGCGTTACTCCGTGTGGCGCTGTTCACCGTGGGGAGTTTGCTTGGGGCGTTGCTGAGTCCGATCGGTCTGGTTGTAGCGGCGCTGGCTGGGGTGGCACTGGTGGTCTGGAAATACTGGCAGCCTATCAGCGCCTTTCTGGGTGGCGTAGTAGAAGGGTTCAAAGCGGCGGCAGCGCCTATCCTGTCAGCTTTTGCCCCGTTAATGCCAATTTTCCAATGGGTAGGGGATAAGGTCCGAGAGTTGTGGGGCTGGTTTACTAATTTGCTGGCGCCGGTCAAATCGACGGCGGCAGAGCTACAGAGCGCGGCATCAATGGGGTGTTTGTTCGGTGAAATGCTGGCGGAAGGGCTGAGCATGGCGCTGCATCCGCTGGAGTCTCTGAAATCCGGCGTGGTCTGGTTGCTGGAAAAGCTGGGCCTGGTCAATAAGGAGGCCGCCAGCGCCCGGTTGCCAAATCAGACGCCTGCCACAGTGGGCGGTAACGGCAGCGTGATATTGCCGCCCGGCGGGTTCCCGGCTTACGCGGGAATGTACGATACCGGCGGAAATATCCCGCGCGGGCAGTTTGGCATCGTGGGGGAGAATGGGCCGGAGATTGTCAACGGCCCGGTAAACGTAACCAGCAGGCGACGCACAGCGGCGCTGGCCTCGGTGGTTGCAGGAATGATGGGGGTGGCTGCGGCGCCGGTTGATGCGGTCCCGCTACATCCATTTAGCCTGCCGGTAAAATCAGGCGGCGCAATGATGGGCCAGGGCGCCAGCGTGCAGCCGGTTATCAATGTGGACGCCCCCACGCAGATTATTATCCAGGCGCAGCCAGGACAGAATGCGCAGGATATTGCGCGAGAGGTGGCGCGGCAGCTCGATGAGCGTGACCGCCGGATCAGGGCGAAGGCCCGGAGTAACTACAGCGATCAGGGGGGCTATGACTCATGATGATGGTGCTGGGATTATTTGTTTTTGAGCTGCGCACGGTCCCTTATCAGGAGCTGCAGTATCAGCGCAGCTGGCGCCATGCGACAAACAGCCGTGTAAATCGCCGCGCCACCACGCAATTTCTGGGGCCGGATAATGACACGCTGACGCTATCCGGGGTGCTGTTGCCGGAGATTACCGGCGGCAGGCTGTCCATGCTGGCGCTGGAACAGATGGCGGAGCAGGGCAAGGCGTGGCCCCTGATTGAGGGTAGTGGCACGATTTATGGCATGTATGTGATCGAGGGACTGAACCAGACGAAAGCAGAATTTTTCCGTGACGGGATGCCGCGCCGCATTGAGTTTTCATTGTCACTGAAAAGGGTGGATGAGTCGCTGGCGGATATGTTCGGCAGCCTTAGCGATCAGCTGGGCATTCTGCAGGACACGGCAACGTCTGCGATTGGCAGCATCAGCGGAACGGTGGGAGGGGTACTGTCATGAGTATTGATTCAGGGTTGCTGAATACCGGCAGCAAAACGCCAGCATTCAGCATCACGATTGAGGGTAAGGATATTACAACGGTGCTGGATAAGCGCCTGATGAGCCTGACTCTGACCGATAACCGGGGCTTTGAAGCTGACCAGCTTGATCTGGAACTGGACGACGCGGACGGCCTGATTGTGCTGCCGCGCCGTGGAGCGGTGATCACTGTGGCGCTGGGGTGGAAAGGCCAGTCGCTGTTCCCGAAGGGCGGCTATACCGTGGATGAAATTGAACACAGCGGCGCGCCTGACCGTCTGACCATTCGCGCACGCAGCGCTGACTTCCGGGAAACGCTGAATACCCGGCGCGAAAAGTCATGGCACCAGACAACCGTAGGGGAGGTGGTGAAAGATATAGCCGGGCGCCATAACCTGAAAATGGCGCTGGGCAAAGACCTGACCGACAAAGCGATCGATCACATCGACCAGACAAACGAGAGCGACGCCAGTTTTCTGATGCGGCTGGCGCGACAGTATGGCGCTATTGCATCAGTGAAAGATGGCAATCTGCTGTTTCTCCGGCAGGGCCAGGGCAAAACTGCCAGTGGCAAAGCGCTGCCGGTTGTTACTATTACCCGCAAAGATGGTGACGGTCATCGGTTCACCCTTGCTGATCGTGGTGCCTATACCGGTGTTATTGCCAGCTGGCTGCATACGCGTGAACCCAGGAAAAAAGAGATAACCAGTGTTAAGCGCCGTCGAAGGAAAGCCACCGCACCCAAAGAGCAGGAAGCAAAACAGGGAGATTATCTGGTGGGAACGGATGAAAACGTGCTGGTTCTTAATCGTACCTACGCCAACCGGAGCAATGCAGAGCGCGCAGCAAAAATGCAGTGGGAACGTCTGCAGCGTGGGGTTGCTTCATTTTCCCTGCAGCTTGCTGAGGGGCGGGCTGATCTCTATACGGAAATGCCGGTGAAGGTGACGGGGTTTAAGCAGCCGATCGATGATGCAGAATGGACCATTACCACCCTGACGCATTCTGTCAGCCCGGATAATGGATTTACGACCAGCATGGAGCTTGAAGTAAAGATTGATGATTTAGAAATGGAATGAATTTGTTCACAAAATGGATGTGTAGTGTATCATTATGTGATTGCAGGAATTGGTGGGGGAAACGGATATGATGAATTGTCCGAAATGTGGACATGCGGCACATACTCGTAGCAGCTTTCGGGTGTCAGATAACACTAAGGAGCGTTACTGCCAGTGCCAGAATATTAATTGTGGCACCACCTTTGTCACACATGAAACAGTGGTGCGCTTTATTGTCACCCCTAGACTAATCGATCACGCTCCGCCACACCCATTAAACAGTGGTCAAGGCCACATGAATTTCTAACAAGAAACCCGCCTCGGCGGGTTTTTTATTGGAGGCAGTAAAAATTCTGCTGCCATTTTGCTGCCAATGAGGTTCTATTAAATAAAAAAGCCACTCGTTATAGTGGCTTAATTATATGATTTCAAAGCTAAAATTTGGTGGCCCCTGCTGGACTTGAACCAGCGACCAAGCGATTATGAGTTAGAATGCAACTTCTTACCTGAAAATACTTATCTATAATTTTCAGTGACTTAATTGATATTAGAATACTGTATAAATAACCAGAAATACTCTAAAATACTCCTTTGCGGTATCCTATAGGTATCCTAGAGCAAAACAAGCGATTTGCAGGATACCCCGATCGCTTGGTGTGGAGTGTTTGTGGAAACATTCAAATTTACGAAAACTAAGCTCGAAAGCCTCCCACCTGCCGAACGTGGACAGGTTGAGTACGGCGATACCATTGTTAATGGTCTGCGCATCCGTATTGGCACCAGTGGTGTGAAAAGCTTCTGTATCTCGCGTAAGAGAAACGGAAAATTCATCCGCGCCACGCTGGGCCGTTTCCCGGACCTTACTATTGATAACGCCAGGGCAAAGGCACTCGAAATGCTTGGCGACGTAGCGACCACCGGGAGAAATCCTAATGTGGAAAAGCGCGTCAATGAGAAGGCATCTGTCACGCTTGCCGATGCGCTGGAAGCCTATATAAAGAACCGTGGCCACCGCCTGAAACCTACAACCGAAAAGCAATATCGCGCTATCTTGCAAAATTATTCCGGTGACTGGATGAAGCAATCACTCGCTACCATTTCGCGTGAACGTGTTGAACATCGGCATAAAGCGGTGACTGATGGTTCTGTCTGGTTTGGTGCTGATAAGGAAACGCTGCGTGCTGGGGTAGGAACCGGTAGTAAAGCCCAGGCTGATCTGTGGGCCAGAGCACTACGCGCCGTTTATCGTTTTGCACATGATCATTATCGTGATGAAGAAGGGATAACGCTGTTACCTGACCCGCCAACACTGGTGCTGAGCACAAAACGTCAGTGGCATGGCACGGTCAGGAAGACAGAGCGCATCCGCACCCATGATTTTGCTCGTTGGCTAAATGCCGTCGCTGTGGTTCGTGATAAGGCCGAAGAAGGACGGGACGATGTAGCGGCTGCAATATGCGACGCTGTAGAAATGTCGATGTTCACCGGGCTGCGTAAATCTGAAATATTCGAACTAACATGGGATCGGGTGAATATTGGTGGTCGCTATTTCTGGATAGATACCACCAAGAACGGCGATCCGCTGGAGCTACCGATCACTGAAACATTGCTGAATTTGTTTCGTCGTCGGCTGAAAATGAAAAGTGGAAATGAGGTTTTAGTGTTTCCCGGTGCTAAAGGAATCATTAAAGAATATCGCCATGTAATTGATCGAATTAGTACCGCCACCGTCCCTGACCCTAATCCTGATATGCTCCAGCCAATCCCGTTCAAATGGCACGATGCCCGCCGCACGTTCGGTACAGTTGCCGAGCTGGTGGGTGTTGGTAGTTATATCCTCAAACGACTAATGAACCACCGAACGATGAGGAGTGCTGATGTTACGCAGGGTTATCTTCATTTCGGTGCTGATGAACTTCTTGACCCAGCTACTCGAATAGAGCGGGCTATCCTTGAGTATGCGGGGTTAATGGCAAGCAAAAGGCTCATTGATTCTCATCTTCTTGCAATGCTTGAGGCAATGAGTGACTCAGAGAAAAGAGCACTTTTATTCAGTATTTCTAATTCTCACGGTGATTTAAATGTCAAAAAATAAAATTGAAACTGTAATAGAATTTGGCCCTAAAGAGGCAACCGATATGAATATATTGGTTAATTTAATTAGAGATAAAGTTGCTGAATCTCTGATTAAAAAGACTGTCTGTGAGTTGCTCGGTATTACTCCTGCTAAAATGTCTCTAGAGGAACGTCTTTCTTTTGCATCTGATATCGAAAATGAAAAAATTGTTGTCGCATCAAATTTAATTCTTGAAAGTGGAGATGTATCACAGGCGCTTGATTATAAAGAATCTGGTTTGTCAGATATGCTGAAAGCAGCAGCTATTTTAGAAGTTATGGGCTTTGAACGTTTGTCTGCACAAATGAGGAAACGATATGGTGAGTTATTTGTTGAAACATTAATGTCAGGAGTCCGAGAAGAAGCATATGCCAAAAAGATTATCAGTGAAGACAGAAGCAAGGCTAAGAAAGGTAAAACCAATAAACACCATACAGAAGCATTAAGGATAGCGAAGGATACATGGGAAAAATATCCAAATGCGAGCTTGGCAGGTCTTTCAGAAGAGATTTATGCACATCTGCATAAACAGTGGAATGATTTACCCGTTGCCGGAACGATTAAAACTTGGCTGCAAGATTCAGGAATGAATCCTGATGTTAAACCAAAAAATAGAAGTTTTAAGTTGGTCTTACAGCAGGTGTAAATCCGGTTTTACCACTGCTAATCTTGTTACCAGTAAATATAACCAGATATGTATTTTTGTATCTGGTTTGCCTGTCTGTGAAAGTATTATTAACAAAAATAAAGTATCGCTGTTGTTAACTAAATATACACGGTGATACTCATGAATTTAATTGATACCAAGTCAAATAAAAGACTTACCCGCAGTGAAGCCGCTCAACATCTTGGAGTAAATACCCAGACATTGGCAAATTGGGCTCATACAGGCCGAGTAAAAATTCCATTTCATAAGGTTGGTCGGAAGGTCATTTACTTCAAGAATGATCTGGATGCCTATCTGGATTCCACCCGCAGAACGCAGACGATTTAAGGGGCTGGATATGGCACATAAAACAAAGGCGACCATGCCGGGTCGCCAGTGCAGTACCGAAAACAAACAACAGGATCAGCATACCAGGCCAGTTGCTGGTGGTCAAAGGTCGAGCGATGTAATTTTAATCGCATCGGGAACCGCGCCAACGGCGCAGTTAAATCACAACATACTGATATCCAAGCAAAGCTCAAATTTGAGTCTGGTTAGCTCAAAGATAGTCGGTTGTATTCTCAGTGTTGGGGGTACTGCATTGCAGCATACCCAATACTTCCCCCAATGGGGGGAGTTTGAGCCGATGTCGCATACCATTTTTTTGCACACCTCATTTAGAGTTGCACAAATGCAACTCGGTACATCTCCCCAACTCTGGGGAAACTCAGATGCTTGGTATCAGCTTTTTGGCTCGATGCCTTGTTTACGCAATTCAGACCTTGCTAACTCCTTTAACCAGTTACCAAGGCTAACACCTTCCCGGCTGGCTGCATTGTCCAATTGTTCTTTAAATTCTGGCGTCAATCGAATGCTAAAAATTGGTGACTTCCCAGCACCTTTAGGGCTTTTATCTCGTTTGATTGTTGACATGTATGGACCCGTTGAAATAGTATCAAAACCGTTAGGTCCATACACTAACATGATGTTTGAAGAAAAAATAGCGAAGCCCGGCAGTGTACCACCACTAACCGGGCCTCTGACCACCGCCGTTAACGTAGATAACGAGGCAGCTATGAAAGATCATATCACACACCCGCAAGGGCGGAACAACTACACCTGGCGTTTTCTCGCTATCAATCGCCACGATAAAAAGGCCAAACCATGCCGCCTGTCCGTTGAGGCCGCAACAGAACGCGAAGCACGCCGTATTCTAGCACCGCATTTTATTCTTTCTCTGGCTGCACGCCTGCCAGTTCGGGAGGTGTTTCATGCCTAATCTGAACATGTTGGATATGGGGGATAAATTCCGCTCACTTGAAGTCTTATTGGCTGCGGCGCTGGAAATGAACTGGAGTAAAGACGATGAGAGTGATATCGCCGTTGAGTTGATTGATATAGCTCTACAGCGCTGCCGTGCCTTACGCCAGCAGGTGGATTTTCCGGGGGTGAAGAATGCGTGATATCTACCATCAACTTGTTAAGAGCACTCCTGATTTTAAAAACTTCACTGATGATGCTTTGGCTGAATCCAGCGATTTATATGCCGCTGGCGCATTTGCCATCAATAGCGCGCTCACGCTGATCGGCAATCTGGCGTTAGATGCAACCAATTCAGAAGACTATGCAGATGAAGATGCTCGACGTGATTTAATTCTTGTAAGCCATGCTTTGCGTCATCTCCCAAGAATGGCACAGGCTCTTAGTCAGAGTAGTGAATCTGCGGATCATGTTCGCGCCAAGCGTGATAATAATCGGGAGGCTTAAAGTGATAACTCCTGAAATAAGTGACCGCTGGTCGGAAAAGAACGGTGAAATGATTACGGTGAGCAATATTGCCTTTAATCGGGTGACGTTCGTCCGTGATGGCTATGAATATCCCTGCGTATTTCCGCTGGAAAGATTTGTTAAAGAATTCACTTTTGAAAGCCGGGGGCAGGGAAATGAAAAACGCGCCTAACCTGAAGCATCTGCCAAAGGAAAAATTTACTGAGGCGATCATTTTTGCCGGGACCGATGCCTATGCTCATGCAAAGGGATGGGAAGAGGGCCTGGGTAAACAAATTGCCGAAGATGCAACCCCCCCTATCTATCTTGGGCCAAAGCAACTGGCGGAACTGGATAACCTGCATATTGTTGATAAAGGGCGGCGTAGTGCCCGTGTATATATTGCCGGGGATATCGAGCCGATACTGATTAATGCTATTGGTGAGAAATTGGCGCGGGCAGGAGTTCAGGACGCAAAATTGTATAAGGGCATACCTGATCGCCAGCCTGAGGACTGGCGCGACTATCTGAACCGGGTACGGGAACAATCCAGAGATGAAGAAAGTAATATCCGTCAGTTGCCAATAACGAAGAGGGAGCGGCCTCATGAGTTTGTAGAAGTTAGTCCTGCTCTGAATCAGATGGGGGCCAGCCAGCGCGGAGAAGTGTTACTGGCTCATTATGACGGCGATCTGGCAATTCATGCCGACTCGGACACGGTGCACCACTATAACGGGGTGGTTTGGAACCCTCTGCCGGATAAAGAGCTACAGCGCGAAATGGCACAAATCTACATTGATGCGGAAGTGGCCTATTCGCAGAACGCCATTAAATCTGCGGTGGAAACCATGAAGTTGAGTCTTCCTGTCATGGGTGTGACGGCCCGCAACCTGATTGGCTTTAGCAATGGGGTATTTGATACCCGAACGGGGCAATTCCGGCCGCACAGCAAAACTGACTGGCTGCTTATCGCCAGTGAGCTGCCTTTCAGCCCACCAGCAGAAGGTGAGACTCTGGAAACCCATGCGCCGAACTTCTGGAAATGGCTCCGTCGTTCCGTGGCCAACAATGACCGCAAGACAGATCGTGTACTCGCTGCGCTGTTTATGGTGCTGGCGAACCGGTATGACTGGCAGTTGTTCCTTGAGGTAACGGGGCCGGGTGGTAGTGGCAAAAGCGTTATGGCGGAAATCTGCACGATGCTGGCGGGCAAAGCCAATACCGTATCAGCCAGCATGAAAGCGCTGGAGGATGCTAGGGACAGGGCGCTGGTGGTTGGCTACTCGCTGATCATCATGCCTGATATGACTCGATACGCTGGCGACGGTGCAGGGATTAAGGCCATTACGGGAGGCGATAAGGTTTCCATCGACCCAAAACACAAAGCACCATACTCGACACGGATTCAGGCGGTAGTGCTGGCCGTCAATAACAACGCCATGACCTTCAGTGATCGAAGCGGTGGTATCTCGCGACGCCGGGTGATTTTCAATTTCACCGAGGTAGTACCGGAAAATGAACGAGATACGATGCTGGCCGAAAAGATAGAGGGTGAGCTGGCCGTAATCATTCGTCACCTGCTGACCCGCTTTGCCAGCCAGGACGAAGCCAAACGGCTATTGCACGAGCAGCAGAAATCCGAAGAGGCACTGGCTATCAAGCGTGAGGGTGATTCGCTGGTGGACTTCTGCGGCTACCTGCTGGCGTCTGTGGCGTGTGATGGGATGTTTATCGGTAATGCCGAGATAGTGCCATTCAGCCCGCGCAAGTACCTGTATCACGCCTACCTTGCATATATGCGGGCCAATGGTCTGAGCAAGCCAGTATCGCTAATGCGCTTCGGTACTGATATGCCTGGTGCAATGTCTGAGTATGGGAAGAAGTACGAAAAGCGGAAGACCAAGCATGGTATCAGGTCAAACGTTACGCTACACGATGATTCAGACGACTGGATGCCATCCTGTTCCGGTACTTCTGAAAATAGCGGGATAGAGTAAAGTTATAGAATAAGTGTTCACCAGTATTCACCCTGTTAAAAAGTTTATTTATAACAGCATGTTAAGGGGTGAACACTTATCTATTAAGTATTCACCAAGTATTCACCTGTTCACCTTTTGATTGTTTTTTGCTCTAAAGGGTGAAGGGTAGGGTGAACACTAGTGAATACCTGAAAGAGTAGTATTCACCCTATAACCTAATGAATTTAATTAAGAAATTCGCAAAGGTGAACAGGTGAACACTTAAACGTATATTTTTTAATTTTATAGCTCTGCATAAAGAGGTGATGATATGGAAGATGAAATCTATCGGTGCTTTTTAGAGTTGGTTATCCCACGCACACCAAAACCGTTTGCAGAATACGCCGCAAGGACAATGGCAAATGCCGCGATAGATAAGGCTGTGAAAATGGGAAAGGAGATCGGTCTTAAACCGGAAGAGGCAATACACCGTCTGCTGATGTCGCTCAAATATGGCAAAGAGATGCCGGAACGCGGCGAAACAATTCATTAAAAAGGTATTTGTCATGTCAAATAATTCCGATGACGTTATTTATTCTAAAGTGCTAATCAAGAAGATTGCTGAGCACAAAGATATGTTCGGCATACCAGACAGCAAAACAGATTTGCAGATTATGCCGCTGACCGAATACCGGGAGCTGGTAAAGCGGGAGGCTTACTTTTTTGTGGATCACAATGGCTTCCTGCGACATCAATTCTCAGGTGATGTTATTGCAGTCAGTAAAGAGCAACTGGATATATTAATTGATGGGCTAAAAGAGAAACGCCAGCTTCTTGATGATGCTATGGACTGTACAAAAGAATAGTTTTGTAAATTACTTATAATCATTTATACCCCGTATTACTGGTTTATTAATGTGGGGTTTTATTTATCTTTTACATGTATATCTTAAAGAGTGGCACTCAGACGTGAGCCGCCACTGGCCGTTTAATCAAGCTGCGCGAAGTAGCCTGTGGGATGCAGAAAAAGATTAAACGGCCTCACCCTTTCCCGCGCTGGTTTCACGTCTCAACGTTAATTGTTACGGAAACCACTCCATGAAGAAATTACTTGAATTACGCCAGCAGAAAGCCGCACTCAAAACCCAGATGCGTTCCATGCTGGAAAAAGCTGACAGCGAAAAGCGAAGCCTGAACGATGAAGAGGGCAAGCAGTTCGATGAACTCCGCGCCCAGGCTGATGCGCTTGAAGTTGAAATTACCCGCCTTGAGGCCGTCGCCGACGATCAGCGCAATCTGCCTGGTACTTCTGTTGAAGGTAAAGGTGTAAGCAACGATGAGCTGCGCCACTACATCATGACCGGCGATACCCGCTCTCTCTCCACGTTGGTGCAGGCTGACGGCGGCTATACCGTTATCCCTGAGTTGGACAAAGAGATTATGCGCCAGTTGCAGGATGATAGCGTGATGCGCTCCATCGCAACGGTGAAGACCACCAAAACCAACGAATACCGGAAACTGGTATCTGTGGGAGGTACTACCGTTAACCGTGGCAAAGAAGGTGAAGCGCGTACCGAAACCACCACGCCGAAGATGGAGCGCGTTGATATTAAACTCAACCCGATCTACGCCTACCCGAAAACCACTCAGGAGATTCTCGACTTCTCCGAGGTGGATATTCTGGGCTGGCTGTCTTCTGAAATCGCCGACACCTTCAGCGCGACCGAAGAAAATGATTTTGTTAACGGCGATGGTACAGATAAATCTAAAGGCTTCCTTGTTTATGCCCGCGCGGCCACCAGCGACAAAACCCGTCCATTCGGTACGCTGGAGAAAATGGAAACAGCCGCTGTCACCTCTGATGGTCTGATCGATCTGCTGTACAAGCTGAAAGCCAAATACCGCAAAAATGCCGTATGGGTGATGAACTCCAACACCGCCGCCACGCTGCAAAAGCTGAAAAACGGTAACGGGGATTACATCTGGCGCGATCGTCTGGTTGCCGGTTCTCCCGATACGCTGCTGGGCCGTCCGGTTCAGTATCTGGAAACTATGCCGGATGCGGAGGCAGGTAAAGCATTCCTCGCGGTAGGCGACTTCAAGCGCGGCTATTTCATCGTGGATCACACCACTGGCGTGCGTACCCGCCCTGACAACATCACCGAACCGGGTTTCCTGAAAATCCATACGGACAAGTATTTAGGTGGTGGAGTGGTTGATTCCCGCGCGATTAAAATTCTCGAAATGTCAGGTTCCGGCTCCTGATTAACAGGGGCTTCGGCCCCTTACTATTTTGGTGGTTAATTATGATCGAACCTGAGAAAGAATATTTTAATTGCTGTCTGGCTTACCAACCCAACGGCTCACTTATCTGGAAACAAAGACCTGAAAGCCATTTTTCTAGCGTTGCTCAGGCCAAAACATGGAATGCGCGGTATGCCGGAAAGTCTGCTGGTTGTTATTCCAATGGTTACAGAGTTGTTTCTGTAAATAAAAAACTGCAACTGGCGCACCGGGTTATCTGGATTATGCATTTCGGCTCTATACCCGCCGGAATGGAGGTTGATCACATTAACCATGTTAAAAGCGACAACCGGATAACGAATTTGCGGCTGGTTACTCATGCCGTGAATCAGAAGAATTTATCTATCCAGAAAAATAACACTAGCGGCATGACAGGCATACGCCGTGATAAGCGCAGCAATAAATGGATAGTCCAGATTAAACCTCGCGGACAAAAAACAAAACATATTGGCTCGTTCGATGAATTAGATCTTGCCATTTCAGCCCGGAAAGCTGCGGAAGTTAAGCATGGCTTTCATAAAAATCATGGGAGCCTGAATTAACAATGAAAACAATCGATTTTGAAATCCGTACCTCCGAAGTGAGCGCCAGCAACAAAAAGCTGGTGGGCTATGCCGTGCGCTGGAACAGTCTCTCAGAAATCATCTGGGATGAATTCCGCGAGCAGTTTGCGCCGGGAGCGTTTAAAGACAGCCTGGCATCCGGTAGCGATGTGCGTGCGCTGTACGAGCATAACTATACCCAACTGCTGGGGCGTACCAAATCCGGCACGCTGGTGTTGGCCGAAGATGATACCGGGCTACGCTTCGAACTGACCCCGCCGAATACCCAGCTTGGAAACGATGTGCTGGAGCTGGTGGAGCGTGGAGACATTTCCGGCATGAGCTTCGGGTTCCGTGCGCTGAAAGAGTCCTGGGATATTACTCCGACACCGTATATTCGCACTGTTACCGCTGCCGAGCTGCGGGAGATCACCGTTACTTCTATGCCTGCTTACCCTGAGTCCGGCGTGGAAATTGCGCACCGTTCTCTGTTCTCCCAACATCCTGAACTGCGCCGCGCTGGTGATAACCGCCGACGCTGGGCTGACTTAGCGGGGCTGTGATATGTGGAATATCTGGCCTTTTGGCCGTAAATCTGAGCCATCCGAACAGCGCAGCATGACGATTGATGAGTTTCTGGCGATGGCAGGGATTCCAAATACCGGATCAGGCGAATATGTGTCTGCTGGTACTGCGGAATCTCTGCCGGCGGTGATGAACGCCGTGTCAGTTATCAGTGAGGCAGTGGCAACAATGCCCTGCTATCTCTACCGCGTGCGCAACGATAACGGGCGAGAAGCGCGGGAGTGGTTGAGTAATCATCCGGTAGATTTTCTCCTGAACGAGCAACCGAACGACTGCCAGACGCCTTACCAGTTCAAGCGCACGATGATGCGTCATTGCCTGCTGAACGGTAACGCCTATGCGGTGATCCAGTGGGGCCGTGACGGCCAGCCGCAATCCCTGCATCCGTATGCGCCGGGGGCGGTTGTTCCTGAGCGTATCGGCCAGCATAAGTACAAATACACCGTTACTGAGCCGTTTTCCGGGGCAGTGCGCACCTACTTGCAGGAAGAGATTCTGCACCTGCGTTATTCGACCGATGATGGTTTTCTGGGGCGCTCGCCGATCACCACCTGCCGTGAGGCGTTGGGGTTAGGTCTGGCCCAGCAGCGCCACGGTGCCAGTATTATGAAAGATGGCATGATGGCGGCTGGCGTGGTTACTACTGCTGAATGGCTCGACAGCGTGAAGGGAAAACAGGCTCTGGACGCTCTGGAGCGCTACAAAGGTGCCAGAAACGCCGGGAAAACGCCGATCCTTGAAGGTGGCATGGACTACAAGCAGCTTGGCATGAGTAATCAGGATGCCGAATGGCTGGCATCCCGTCGCTTCACCATTGAAGACATTGCCCGCATGTTCAACGTGTCGCCTATTTTTCTCCAGGAATACAGCAACAGCACCTATAGCAATTTCAGCGAGGCGAGCCGCGCATTTCTCACCATGACGATGCGCCCGTGGCTGGCGAACTTCGAACAACAAATCAAATCTTCGCTGCTGGTGTCCTCTCCCGTTCCGGGCGTTCGCTACCTTGTGGAATTTGATTCCGCTGACCTTCTACGCGCTACGCCAACCGAACGTTACGCCACTTATGAGCGCGGCATTAAGAACGGGATCATGAACCCTAACGAAGCCCGAGAACGCGAAGGTATGCCGCCGCGCGACGGTGGCGACGAGTTCAGCCAGGCATGGAAACAGGAATTTAAGGTCAGCAAAGACGATAAGGCAGGCGACGAATGAGCGAGTTAATCCCCCTTGATGAAGCAAAGATGCATTGTCGGATTGATGACAACTATGAAGACGTGTTGATCCAGGCTTATATCGCTGCGGCGTTGGAGGTCTGTCAGAAGCATATAGGCAAGCGATTTGATAAAGGTCTGGAGTTTACACCGGCGATCAAGATTGGCTGTCTGCTATACGTCTCTCAGCTGTATGAATATCGCACGATGATTAGCGATGTTGAGTCTACAGAGGTGCCCCTGACTATCTCAGCTTTGTGGTCAGTCTATCGTGATGTGGGGATCTACTGATGCCGTGGCAGCCGTTGCGCCGGTGCACAGAGCCGGGATGTAATAAGCGGGTGAAATCCGGCAAGTGTGATGAGCATAAGCGGGAAGCCTGGCGGGCAGAGGATGCCAGACGCGGCCACCGTCGCGCCCGTGGTTACTCAGCATCATGGGAGAAGTACCGTACTCAGTACCTTAAGCGCTATCCGCTATGCGTTGAGTGTCTGAAGCTGGACCTCTACGTACCTGCAAAGATTGTCGATCACATCATCCCTATCAACGGCGGTGATGATGTTCTGTTCTGGCCTGAGTGGAATCACCAGCCGTTATGCCAGACACATCATAACCAGAAGACCACACAGCAAGACCCAACCACCAAAGCGAAGCGCAAAGCAGGGCTGTACCGTGAGCAGGAAGATCGTGCAGCCCATCGCAATGACTGGATGTATGAGGCTGACAATGACTGAGCAGGAACAGCAGCGGCTGATAAGTGGGCTGATAAAGCAGCGCGAGGCATGGCAACCATCCAGACAGAGAGCGCACACGAAGCCCGTAGCAAAGCGCATGAGCCAGCGTGACCGGGAGCTTATGGAATGCTTCCGCAACCGCTGACAGGCGGCATGGGCGGGGTGGGGGAGGTTTTAAAGACAAACCCCCTGCTGCAAGGCACCGCCTGCCCCCTCAAATTTTTACGCACGGTGATTTTTTTGAAAATAAAACAGACAGGAAAACAGTAAGTTATGGCAAGACCACCCAAACCGCCCGCCTACCTTGATGAAATCGCGGCGCAGCAGTGGAAAGCAAAGGCGAAGCAGCTGGCGGAGCGCGGGGATCTGACGCCTGCCGACTGGAACAACCTTGAGCTGTATTGCGTCAATTACTCGATGTACCGCAAAGCCGTGGAAGACCTTGCCACGCGGGGATTTAGCATAGTGAACAGCCAGGGCGGTGAGAGCCGTAACCCGGCACTGAACGCAAAAGCGGATGCCGAAAAAATTCTCATAAAAATGTCGTCGCTGCTGGGCTTTGATCCGGTAAGCCGCCGCCGTAATCCGGTAGAAACGGAAGAGGAGGACGAGCTTGACCGTCTGGAATGATTACGCAAACGCCATTAAATCCGGTGAAATTCCGGCCTGTAAGCGCGTAAAACAGGCCGTTGAAAGGTACTTTTCAGACCTGAATGACCCCCGTTATGAGTTCGATACGGCGACCGTGGAGCGGTTTATTGCCTTCTCCCGGCTCTGTCCACACGTCAAAGGCCCGTTGCGGGGTCAGCCTATCGAGCTTGAGCCGTGGCAGCAGTTCGCCTTTGCTAACCTGCTGGGCTTTAAGGTCAGGGAGTCAGGCCGCCGCAAGTACAGCAGCGCCTTTATTGAGGTGCCGCGCAAGAATGCCAAATCCACCGTAGCCGCCATGCTGGCTAACTGGTTTCTGGTGATGGAAAAGGGCCAGCAGGATATCTACACGGCGGCGGTGAGCCGGGATCAGGCCCGAATCGTGTTCGACGATGCCCGCCAGATGTGCCTGCTGTCAAAACCGCTGAAAAAGCGCGTCAATATCCAGGCGCATAAGGTCATTTTCCCGAAGAGCAACAGCCTGTTAAAGCCGTTGGCGGCGAAAGCGGCCACCATTGAAGGAACTAACCCCAGCCTGGCGATTGTCGATGAATACCACCTTCACCCGGATAACGGCGTTTATTCCGCGCTTGAGCTGGGTATGGGCGCACGACCGGAGGCGATTTTGTTCGCCATCACTACCGCCGGGAGTAACGTTGTCTCCGCCTGTAAGCAGCATTATGACTACTGCTGCCAGATTCTGGCCGGGGAAGAGAGCAACGATTCGCTGTTTGTCCTGATCTACGAACTGGACGACGAAAGCGAGGTTGAGCAGCCTGAAATGTGGATTAAGGCTAACCCTAACCTGCATGTGTCCGTTGACGCGGCAAAACTGGAGTCCACCATCCAGAAAGCGCGGGGCATACCGTCGCAGTGGGTGGAAATGCTGACCAAACGTTTCAATATCTGGTGTCAGGGCTCCACGCCGTGGATGGGCGCCGGTGCATGGGATGCCTGTGCGCTCGACTATACAGAAGACGATCTGGCCGGAATGGAGTGTTATGCCGGGTTTGACCTGTCCTCTACCAGCGACATCACCAGTGTAAGCTATGCGTTCCCGTTCGACAGGGAGATCCGCCTGCTGACCCGTCATTATCTGCCGGAAGCCCAGCTACTTAACGTCGCCAACAAAAACCGCGCCATCTACCGCCAGTGGGTGAAAGCGGGCTGGATACGCACCACCCCCGGCGACTGTATCGACTATGACCGCATCCGTGACGATATTCTGCGCGACGCTGAAACCTTCAATATCCGGCTGGTGGGTTTCGATACGTGGAACGCCACGCACCTGCGCACCCAGCTACAGGGGGCGGGGCTTGATGTGGAGCCGTTCCCGCAAACCTATCTCAAATTCAGTCCGGTAGCGAAATCCTTTGAGGTGTTCGTTAATCGCAGAGTGGTGCGCCACCGTGGCGATCCGGTTCTGGCCTGGGCAATTGGAAACGTGGTGATGGAGTCCGACGCTAACGCCAACATTAAGCCCAACAAAAAGAAATCCTCTAACAAGATAGATCCTGCGGTATCTGCGCTGATGGCGTTCGGCACCTTCCAGGCTGAGCATGAGGATTTTGCTTTCGATATGAGCGACAGTTACAAAGAACGACTGGCGACGTTTAACGGGATTTGAATATACTCAAACACAAGAACATTGTGGCTGAGATCGACTAAATGACCCGCCAGTCGGGTCATGGTCTGGATGCTCATGAACGGCTGTTTATACGCACCCAAATTACTTCATCCATGGCGGCAAAGAACGGCATATTCATTTTAGGCTAGTTATCTAAAATGTTACTAAATCTTTTTATAACCATTAAGAAAGTTATTACAGTAGTAAAAAATGCCGAATAAGCCACATAGCTTAGTAAGTAAGCGGGAATAGAAAAGTATAACTTGGTAAAAATATCTTTTTCAGGAAGGAAAGAAATAATCACTGATGATATTACAAGAATTACCGAGGTTAGAATTGCATATGACACGTTATGGCAAAGTTGATCATAAACCTTTTTGTTTATCTCCAGTGTTGGGATGTTTGTCTTTGATTTGTTATTTTCTTCGATATCCGAGATTTTAAAAATGGTTTTTTGTTTTTGGTCATATATCATTATGACCGCACTCATTAACAAAGCAGTTGTTATTGCTCCGAAGTTAACAAATACAGATGCGATCGAAGGTTTCATAACCCCATAAGTTAGGCAGAGGAATAAAGATATAGCAAGAGGTATAACGAAGTGGACTATAATGTCATCCATTAAAGTCGTGCCTTTGCCATCTGACATGGTTTTGTAATGCTTAAGGATTACTTGTAGTATATTTATTTTATTCATATGGTTACACCCTTGTTAGCACTATGCAATTCTAAGAGTATATCATTAGTTACAGCTTTTACCGTATCATGAAGTGCGATTATATCAGGGATGCCAGTATTAGGATCTATGTTGAGATCGGAATCATCTAGTTCAACTGAAATTCCTTTTTTAAGGATGGCATTATAACTGAAAACAATGAGTCTATTCCCAAGTTGCAATGAAATCTTAACTTCATCGCATTTATCCTCAACAATTTCTATTACATTACTGAGTCTTTTGTTTCTCAAATCACGAAAACTTCCCATATAGCCTTCGTTGTATTTTATAATTAAATCTGTTTTTACGTTTGTTTTGTTGCTTCCAAATGAATCAGCAATATCTGTAGGGGGTTTGTAACCAACAGCCTTAATTTGCTTCACTTCAGATTCAAGGATGTGTTGGGGTATGTTTTTATGGCATAGAGGATTTATTCTAGCCTCTAGTTGATATTGGCTAATAAAATAGTCAGTTAGAAATTCAGTAAAAGCTGATTTAGCTGAAGTATTATCACTACTATGGAATGCGATGATGCCTTCTTCAAGTCCATTTGGAAGATAAATTAATATATAACGCTCACGTAAAGTAACATCATCTACTTTAGTTGTATATTGTGTTTTAGTAAGTAGAGGGTCTTTTATTTCGTGGCTTTCACCATATTTTCCAACTTTGATATAGCCGTATACTAATCCTTTATTCTTATCGAAGGTTAATTTCGTATGTTGTTCCAGTGATACTTTTGTTTTTGCCGATTTGTATTCAATAGGGGATATTTTATAATAGTTTAAAAAATCTTCTAATATATCAAATGCGGTTTTATTATTACTTAAGCCAAGATTGCCAAGGGTCTTGCTGCTCCGGCTACCCTTCTTTGTTAAAATCCTAAAGGAGTAAAAGCTAACACTGTGCATGAAAATTGCCCTATTACGAAATTTTTGGAATTTTTTTGGAGTTTTTTGGATATAACTTTTGAAAAGTTATACGCTACCGCCCGAGTGTGCTCACCCAAGTGAAGACTTTACAGAAGCGAATTGTTTGTATGAAGCTTACAGAAAAAATAGTTGTACGTAATGCGTCTACTCGTCAACTTTATCAGGAATAAATGAGTAAATATTACTCATGAAGTCATCGGTAACTTACGTTTCTTGTTCGACGAGCTACCTGCTGATACTTCCCTACGGTATCCTATAGGTATCCTAGAAAAGACTAAGGGCCTACGTTTTCACGTAAGCCCTTGATATTTGGTGGCCCCTGCTGGACTTGAACCAGCGACCAAGCGATTATGAGTCGCCTGCTCTAACCACTGAGCTAAGGGGCCGTGGCGGTGGATTATAAAGTAACTCCGCGTTGCAATCCAGACATAAGCGTACGGATGCTGTTTTTATAAACAATGTATTTTCAGTCCGTTATACTTGTCCCTTGATGTATTGTTCGGAGTAATTATGGTTAAGGACATACTGGCACCGGGGCTGCGGGTAGTATTTTGCGGCATCAATCCGGGGCTCTCTTCTGCGGGTACAGGATTTCCCTTTGCGCATCCCGCGAATCGCTTCTGGAAGGTTATCCATCAGGCGGGGTTCACCGATCGCCAGCTTAAACCTGAAGAGGCACAGCATCTGCTGGATTTCCGCTGCGGCGTGACTAAGTTTGTCGACAGACCAACGGTACAAGCCAATGAAGTGAAGCTACAAGAGATGCGTAGCGGCGGTCGTCTGCTCATTGAGAAAATAGAAGAGTATCAGCCCGCCGCGCTCGCAATCCTCGGTAAGCAGGCCTTTGAGCAGGGCCTTAGCCAGCGTGGGGCGCAGTGGGGGAAGCAGACGTTGACCATTGGCGCGACGCAATTATGGGTATTGCCGAATCCCAGCGGGTTAAGCCGGATCACGCTGGATAAACTGGTGGAAGCGTATCGGGAAGTGAACGACGCCCTGCTCAGGCGGGGACTATAAAGAAAAACGCCACCTTGCGGTGGCGTTTATGCTTATGTGGCGAGATTAATCGTCGAGGAAGCTACGCAGTACTTCAGAGCGGCTCGGGTGACGCAGTTTACGCAGCGCCTTCGCTTCGATCTGACGGATACGTTCACGGGTAACATCGAACTGTTTACCGACTTCTTCCAGCGTGTGGTCGGTGTTCATGTCGATACCGAAACGCATACGCAGAACTTTCGCTTCACGGGCGGTCAGGCCAGCCAGAACGTCGTGTGTTGCGGCACGCAGGCTCTCGGTGGTCGCAGAGTCCAGCGGCAGCTCGAGGGTGGTATCCTCGATGAAATCACCCAGATGCGAATCTTCATCGTCGCCGATCGGCGTTTCCATGGAGATAGGCTCTTTAGCGATCTTCAGCACTTTACGGATCTTGTCTTCTGGCATCAGCATGCGTTCAGCCAGCTCTTCCGGCGTCGGCTCGCGGCCCATCTCTTGCAGCATCTGACGGGAGATACGGTTGAGCTTGTTAATGGTCTCAATCATATGCACCGGGATACGAATGGTACGCGCCTGATCTGCGATCGAACGGGTGATCGCCTGACGGATCCACCAGGTTGCATAGGTGGAGAACTTGTAACCACGACGGTATTCAAACTTATCCACCGCTTTCATCAGACCGATGTTACCTTCCTGAATCAGATCCAGGAACTGCAGGCCACGGTTGGTGTATTTTTTAGCGATAGAGATAACCAGACGTAAGTTCGCTTCAACCATCTCTTTTTTCGCACGGCGGGCTTTCGCTTCACCGATGGACATGCGACGGTTGATATCTTTAACCTGCTCGATGGTCAGGCCGGTTTCTTCTTCAATCTGCTGCAGTTTCTGCAGGCCGCGGTGAACGTCATCTGCCACATCGTGCAGTTTTTCAGACCACGGCTTGTTCATCGCGATTGCCGCGTTGAACCAGGTTTCGCTGGTTTCGTTGCCAGTAAACAGGGTGATGAAGTTTTTCTTCGGCATTTTGCACTGCTCAACGCAGAGCTTCATGATCAGACGTTCCTGAGTACGTACGCGGTCCATCATGACGCGCATGCTGTTTACCAGGTAGTCGAACTGCTTCGGTACCAGGCGGAACTGTTTGAACACTTCAGACAGCTTCTGAATTTCTTCCTGCGCGGCTGCATGGCTGCGGCCTTTCGCTTTGATAGTGTCGCGGGTGATTTCGTACTGAGTACGCAGTTCACCGAATTTTTCACGCGCTAATTCAGGGTCGATGCTGTTGTCGTCATCGCTGCTGTCGTCGTCTTCTTCTTCATCTTCGTCTTCATCGTCGTCCATCTCTTCCTGAGAGAGTTCAGAACCGACGTGCGTCGCCGTTGGCGCCATGTCTTCTTCCGCGTTCGGATCGACAAAGCCGGTGATCAGATCGGAAAGACGTGCTTCTTCAGCTTCAACGCGATCGTACTGCTCAAGCAGGTAGGTGATAGCTTCCGGGTATTCGGCAACGGAGCATTGAACCTGGTTAATCCCGTCTTCGATGCGTTTAGCGATGTCGATTTCGCCTTCGCGGGTTAACAGTTCAACGGTACCCATTTCACGCATGTACATGCGGACCGGGTCAGTTGTACGACCGATTTCGGACTCAACGCTGGACAGAACCTGGGCAGCCGCTTCTTCCGCGTCTTCATCGGTGCTGTTGGAGGTTTCAGCAAGCAGCAGATCATCGGCATCAGGTGCTTCTTCCATCACCTGAATACCCATGTCATTGATCATTTGGATGATGTCTTCGATTTGATCTGAATCGACGATATCTTCCGGCAGATGGTCATTGACCTCGGCATAGGTCAGATAGCCTTGCTCCTTACCACGTTGGACAAGAAGCTTCAGCTGTGACTGCGGGTTTTGCTCCATAAGACGGTATCCACACTTAATTCGTTTGATTGGTGTTGGGCGGTAAAACCGCCAACGGCAAAACGAGGGCATACTTATATTTTGCCGCTGCCTCTCCGTGCGGCTGTCGGGGGCTTCCCGATCGATATTCGGCAGTTAAGCCGTTAAATACTTCATCTTTCACGTTGTCTCTGCGTTAGCTGCGTTCGTTTACTTGCTGCCTTGATACAACGCGAATGATTTTGTCTTTCTCTTATTTCCTGGCCAGTTCCTGGTTCAGCGTCCAGAGTTCCCGGCGTTCTTCGCTGCTTAAACCGTGTGTGCGCTCACGAGCTATCAACTCTTCCTGGCGCAGTTCAAGCATCGAATCAAACATATGGTTGAGTGAGTCGGTGAAGGTTTTTTCTGCGATATCTTTATCTGCTATATCGTCCCACATCGACAGTTTTTCAAGGGTCGCAGCATCATTTGTGCCACGATAGTGCTCTAAAAGTTGTCCGGTGGTCAGACCTGGCTGAGCCAGACAAGTGTTGACCAGTTCTCTGAATAAGCCAAGTCCAGGCAGCTTATTGCTATCCAGTGCGCCTAACGGTGGAACCAGCGGGGCGAGCTCCGGGTTCTGCACCAGTAACCCTATAAGTATACGCATGGTCGTACGTTTTAGCTGTGGAACCGGGCGGGAAGCCCCATTTTCTGCCAGTTTTGGCATTAAACGTTCAAGCTGGCTGTCATCCAGAATGCCGAGCTTGTTTCCCAACTCCTGTCGCAGGTAAATGCGCAACGTTTCGCCTGGTACCTGAGTAATCAGCGGTAATGCCAGCGTGCTGAGCTGTGCGCGTCCGTCTGGGGTACTCAAATCCACCTGCGGCAACAGGCTGTTAAATAAAAACGCAGAGAGCGGCAGCGCCTGCTCCATCCGGGCTTCAAAGGCCTCTTTCCCTTCTTTGCGCACCAGCGTATCGGGATCTTCGCCGTCAGGTAAAAACATAAAGCGTAGCTGGCGTCCGTCTGTCATATAGGGCAGTGCGGTTTCCAGCGCGCGCCATGCTGCGTCGCGCCCGGCGCGGTCGCCGTCGTAACAGCAAATTACGTTGTTCGTCGCGCGGAACAACAGCTGAATGTGATCTGCGGTGGTGGATGTCCCAAGGGATGCCACGGCGTAGTTAATGCCGTATTGCGCCAGCGCCACCACATCCATATAGCCTTCTACCACTAACAGGCGCTGCGGATCGGCGTTATCCTGCTGGGCTTCATAAAGGCCATACAGCTGGCGACCTTTATGGAAAATATCGGTTTCCGGGGAGTTCAGATACTTCGGCAGGGCATCGCCCAGCACGCGTCCACCAAAACCAATGACCCGACCACGTTTGTCGCGGATGGGGAACATCACCCGTTCGCGGAAGCGATCGTAACTGCGTCCCTGATCGTTGGTGACCAACATCCCCGCATCGACCAACGATTTGCGATTCTCAGCATTGCCGCCAAACCGTTTCAGGACGTTGTCCCAGCCGGGGGGCGCAAAACCAATAGCAAAACGGGTGATAACGTCGCTACTTAATCCTCGCTTTTCCAGGTACTGGCGCGCAGGGGTAGCGGCGGGCTGCATCAAAGACTGTTGATAAAAAGTGTTCAGGCCGTCCATCAATTGATAAAGGCTTTGCCGTTGATGGCGCTCTATCTGACTGGGGCCACTGCCTGCTTCATAGGGCACTTCAAGGTTGTGCATTGCGGCCAGTTCTTCGACGGTTTCCACAAACTCGAGCTTGTCGTAGTTCATGAGAAAGTCGACGGCGTTGCCATGCGCGCCACACCCAAAGCAGTGATAAAACTGTTTTTCACCGTTTACGGTGAAAGAGGGGGTTTTTTCGTTATGGAACGGACAGCACGCGTGATAATTTTTGCCCTGCTTTTTCAGCTTTACCCGCGCGTCGATGAGATCGACGATGTCGGTTCTTGCCAGCAGGTCATTGATAAATACGCGTGGAATTCGTCCAGCCATATGCCCCTTTTATACACTTCATCCTTCAGCCTGCCTCTGTGTTGGCTGCGCTCGCTCACCCCTGTCACTTACTTATGTAAGCTCCGGGGCTTCACTCACTTGCCGCCTTGATGCATACTGAATGATTTTGTGTATATGCCAATGCATAAACGAAAATAAGCCGCGCATTCCTTCCGGAAGCACGGCCTTACAACTACAACTCAGTCTGAATTGAGAGCTTTGGCTCTCAATAGATTAGTACAGACGAGTGCGGCGTGCGTTTTCGCGAGCCAGTTTCTTCGCGTGACGTTTCACAGCAGAAGCTTTAGCGCGCTTACGTTCGGTAGTCGGTTTTTCATAGAACTCACGACGACGAACTTCCGCCAGAACACCTGCTTTTTCGCATGAACGCTTGAAGCGACGCAGTGCTACGTCGAACGGCTCGTTTTCACGTACTTTAATTACCGGCATGTAACTCTCACCTTTAATAAATTCGGTTTGCCGCTGGCATCAACGCCAGCTTATTTCAAAATGGTGCGGAATTTTACTGCAATTGCTGCTGCTTTGTAAAGCACCGACGCGATTTTGAAAGGGACTTTTATAAGGACAAGGAGTATACACGAGCGGAACTCCTGGGGCGAACAAAGTTTTACATCAACCCGCATTGGTCCTACACTGCGCGGTAATAGAGCGAGGTAAAACAAGTCATGCGTGTACTGGGTATTGAAACATCCTGCGATGAAACCGGCATCGCCATTTACGACGATGAAAAAGGTCTTTTAGCCAACCAATTGTATAGTCAGGTGAAATTACACGCTGACTACGGCGGCGTAGTGCCAGAACTGGCCTCGCGCGATCACGTACGTAAAACCGTACCGCTGATCCAGGCCGCGCTGAAAGAGGCGGGACTGACGGCAAAAGAGATTGATGCGGTAGCGTATACCGCAGGTCCTGGTTTGGTTGGTGCGCTGCTGGTTGGCGCAACCGTAGGACGTTCACTGGCGTTCGCCTGGGGCGTACCAGCAATTCCTGTGCACCATATGGAAGGGCATCTGCTGGCGCCGATGCTGGAAGATAATCCCCCTGCGTTCCCGTTCGTCGCGCTGCTGGTTTCTGGTGGTCACACGCAGCTTATCAGCGTCACCGGTATCGGTCAGTATGAATTACTCGGCGAATCGATTGATGATGCTGCTGGCGAAGCGTTCGACAAAACCGCCAAGCTGCTGGGGCTGGATTACCCTGGAGGTCCAATGCTGTCAAAGCTTGCCTCGCAAGGCGTTGAAAAACGTTTTGTCTTTCCGCGCCCGATGACCGATCGTCCGGGGCTGGATTTCAGCTTCTCCGGGCTGAAAACCTTTGCCGCGAATACCATTCGTAATAACGAAAATGACGATCAGACGCGCGCAGATATCGCCCGTGCCTTTGAAGATGCGGTAGTTGATACGCTGATGATCAAATGCAAACGCGCGCTGGATCAAACCGGTTTTAAACGTCTGGTGATGGCGGGGGGCGTGAGCGCGAACCGTACGCTACGCGCAAAACTGGCCGAGATGATGCAAAAACGTCGCGGCGAAGTATTTTATGCGCGTCCGGAATTTTGTACCGACAACGGGGCGATGATCGCCTACGCGGGCATGGTTCGTTTTAAAGCAGGCGCAACGGCGGATCTTGGCGTGACCGTGCGTCCACGCTGGCCGCTGGCGGAATTACCGGCGGCGTGATTTTTTGCCCGGTGACGCAATGTTACCGGGCAAGACGCTACATCCGCAGCATTCCTTTCTCTTCCAGAAACGCGATAATTTTTTCCAGACCCTCTCCGGATTTTAAATTACTGAACGTCCACGGACGCTCGCCGCGCATGCGCAGGGTATCGCGTTCCATTACCTCCAGCGAGGCGCCGACGTATGGGGCCAGATCGGTTTTATTGATAACCAGAAAATCGGATTTAGTGATCCCCGGGCCTCCCTTACGCGGGATCTTCTCGCCTTCGGCAACGTCGATCACATAGATTGTCAGATCCGCTAATTCCGGACTGAAGGTGGCGCTCAGGTTATCGCCGCCGCTTTCCACAAAAATCAGATCCAGATTGCCGAATTTCTCGCTTAACGCCTCTACGGCAGCCAGATTCATCGATGCATCTTCGCGGATGGCGGTATGCGGGCAACCGCCGGTTTCCACACCAACGATCCTGTCTGGCTCCAGTGCGCCCGCCTCGGTGAGAATGCGCTGATCTTCTTTGGTGTAGATATCGTTGGTGACTACCGCCAGTTGATAGCTGCTGCGCATGGCTTTGCATAACGCTTCCAGCAGCGCCGTTTTGCCGGAACCGACCGGGCCGCCAACGCCCACACGCAGGGGATGCTTGTAGTTACTCATTTTTTCTCCTCAGGAGCGGAATAATCGGGAATATTGCGTTTCATGCCGGGCAGACGCGATAGCGGCCAACGGCGTTGCGGAGCCGAGACTGGCGTCAGGCGTCGCCAGCGCCTGTGCCAGACCCTGCGCATAGCGATCGCAGAGCGCAATAATCAAACGCTGGGCCGCCTGTTGTCCAAAAGGAACCAGCTTGACGCCAGCCATCACAGCGCTCTCAATCCAGCTGTAGCCGAGGCTTAACGCCAGTTCGGTCAGGGGGATATTCCAGCGCACGCCCAGCCAGGCCATGCCGCAAAGCTGGCTGTCAACAAAGAGCGTACGCCACTCTCGCGAGCAATCCGCCTCCCAGTCGGTGACCAGCCGCGTAAACGCCGCGCCCCGGCTGCGTTCTTCATCCCGCAGTTCGCGGGTTTCGCGACAGGCTAACAGGTAAGTGGTCCAGCGGCGTGCGGCAGCGAGATCGTCCTGCTCGCAGGCGCGATACAGTCTCGCCAGCAGCGGTAGGTCGACGGTAAAAAAGTTCTGCTCCATCTGCTGAATTTGCCAGGCAGAGAAGTCATCGACGCTTTTCACCCAGCCAATCTCCACCGCCCACTCCAGACCCTGGGACCAGGTAAACGACCCCACCGGGAGTGCGCTGCTGGCGAGCTGCATCAGACGCAGCTGTTGGGTGTTATGCATCAGTGCGCATGGCCGTGATGATGCCCGTGTGATTCACTGGCATAAGCGCCTGCTTCCGGTTCAAACGGTAGTTGAGCGAACGTCACCTCGAGGTTGAACTGGCGCAGCATGGCGTCCAGCACGTGATCGTGGTGGTAGCGCAGCTCATCGGGCAGAATTTGCAGCGGAACGTGGCGATTGCCGAGGTGATAACAGGCTTTGGCGAGCAGGAAAGGATCGGCGCAGCGCACCACGGAAACCGACTCCGGCGCGGCGATCACTTCAATCACTTCGCTGCCATCGTCGGTGGTCAGCAGGTCGCCACCGCGTAACAGCAAACCGCGCGGTAGCATCAGCCCGGCTTCGCGACCGTCGTTCAGCGCCACTCTGGCACGACTTTTTACCCGCATATCAATGGGTAGCGTGACGCTTGCGGTGACGCGGTGGGCGTGGTCCAGGCGTTGGGTCAGGTAGATCATCGTCACTCCTCAAAACAGAAAATAGCGTTGCGCCATCGGCAAAACGTTTGCCGGTTCGCTGGTAATCAGTTCGCCATCAATACGCACCTCGTAGGTCTGAGCATCGACGCTGATATTGGGTTGCAGGTCGTTGTGGATCATGTCAGCCTTTTTCACCGTTCTGCAGCCTTTAACGACGGCGATGGCGCTTTGCAGGTTGAGCTGCTGCACGATGTTTTGTGCGTCAGCGGCCTGCGAAATAAAGGTCAGCCGGGTGTGATGCCGCGCTGCGCCAAGTGCGCCGAACATCATGCGGTAATGCACCGGCTGCGGGGTGGGGATCGAGGCATTGATGTCGCCCATCGGCGCACAGACGATCATCCCGCCTTTAACGATCGTCGCCGGTTTTACGCCAAAGAATGCCGGTGACCACAGCACCAGATCGGCCAGTTTGCCAGGCTCAACAGAGCCGACTTCATGGGCGATACCGTGGGTTAACGCCGGATTAATGGTGTATTTGGCGACGTAGCGTTTAACGCGCAGGTTGTCGTTGTCACCGGTTTCTTCTGCCAACGGGCCACGCTGAACCTTCATGCGGTGCGCCACCTGCCAGGTGCGCAGGATCACTTCGCCCACGCGCCCCATTGCCTGCGAATCGGACGAGGTCAGGGAAAAGGCGCCAATGTCATGCAGCACATCTTCGGCAGCGATCGTTTCCCGGCGAATGCGTGATTCGGCAAAGGCCACGTCTTCGGCGATATCCGGATCGAGATGGTGGCAAACCATCAGCATGTCGAGATGCTCGTCGATGGTGTTGATGGTATAGGGCAGCGTCGGGTTCGTAGAGGAGGGCAGGATATTCGGATGCGCGCAGGCGGTGATGATATCCGGCGCATGACCGCCGCCCGCGCCTTCGGTGTGAAAAGTATGAATGGTGCGATCGCCAATCGCCGCCAGCGTATCTTCCACGAAACCGGACTCATTGAGCGTGTCGCTGTGCAGCGCGACCTGGATGTCCATCTCGTCGGCCACGGTCAGTGCGCAGTCGATGGCGGCAGGCGTGGCGCCCCAGTCTTCATGGATTTTCAGGCCAATGGCGCCCGCGGTGATTTGCTCGCGCAGGGCGTCAGGATTTGAGCCGTTACCTTTGCCCAGTAAACCGATGTTAACCGGTAACGTGTCTGCCGCCTGCAGCATGCGTGCGATGTACCACGGACCCGGCGTACAGGTGGTGGCGTGAGTGCCCGCGGCCGGACCGGTGCCGCCGCCGATCATCGTCGTCACGCCGGAAACCAGCGCCTCTTGCGCCTGCTGTGGGCAGATCCAGTGAATATGCGTATCCACGCCGCCTGCGGTGACGATCTTGCCTTCCCCAGCGATGACTTCAGTTCCCACGCCTATCGGGATCGTAACGTTGGGCTGAATATCGGGATTACCTGCCTTGCCGATGGCGAAGATCCTGCCGGCTTTGATACCGATATCCGCTTTCACGATCCCCCAGTGATCGACGATCAGCGCGTTGGTTATCACCAGATCCACACATGCATCGGTGCGCATTTGCCCCTGGCCCATGCCGTCGCGGATCACTTTGCCGCCGCCGAATTTGACCTCTTCGCCGTAGGTGGTGAAGTCTTTTTCTACTTCGATCCACAGGTCGGTATCCGCCAGGCGCACTTTATCGCCGGTGGTTGGGCCAAACATGTCGGCGTACGCCTGCCGGGAAATTTTACTCATTATTAGCCTCCAGCGCGCCCATCACCTCACTGCGAAACCCGACGATCCTTTGTGCGCCAGCGACGCGCACCAGTTCTACTTCGCGTTTTTGTCCTGGCTCAAAACGCACCGCTGTGCCCGCAGCAATGTTCAGACGAAAGCCGCGTGCGGCCAGCCTGTCAAAGCGCAGCGCCGGGTTCACTTCGTAAAAGTGATAGTGCGATCCCACCTGGATGGGCCTGTCGCCATGATTTTCCACCACGATCGTGCAGATCTCCCGCCCTGGATTGAGTGCGATATTGCCTTTTGCGATCTGATATTCACCTGGGATCATTGCCGCTCCTTAGACGATCGGGTTGTGGACGGTGACCAGCTTCGATCCGTCCGGAAATGTGGCTTCAACCTGAATATCCGGGATCATTTCAGGTACGCCTTCCATCACCTGATCGCGGCGCAGGACGTGACGCCCGTCCTCCATCAGCGCGGCCACGGTTTGCCCGTCGCGCGCCCCTTCCATGATGAAAGCGCTAATCAGCGCCACCGATTCCGGGTAGTTCAGCTTCAGCCCGCGGGCCAGGCGACGTTCCGCCACCAGCGCGGCGGTAAACAGCAACAACTTGTCTTTTTCTCTGGGAGTCAGTTCCATAAGGGTTCTCTTAGGTTTGCCAGATTCGCGGTAGCACAGGCGCTTTGTGTGTCAGCAACGGGCGCAGGAATTGCCAGATGTCACGCATAACGCGCTGTACAATCAGGTTGTCGTCGGCAAGAAAACGGATTGTCAGTAGCGAGTCATTAAGCGTTGCCCCGGCGTAATCGCCAAGCGGTGTAAGCCGCTCGCGCGTGCCCTCCAGCATGTGTTCGCTGGCCGGATAACACAGCAACGTGCCGACCCAGGGATGATGCGCAACGCCACTCAGCTCTCCCTCCTGCAACTGCAAGCGTTCTATCAACAGCGGCTGGTCATCTCGCCACACTTCCAGACGGTTTTGCAGCACGCCGTGGCTGAAGGTCTCTTGCATAACCGGTCGCCCAAGACACAACAGATCCCAGGCCAGCAAACGACTCTCTGATGCGATGTGAAATACAGACTGAATAACAGCGTTGGCACCGGGAAAGAGGATTGTATCCTGCGGCAGCCACTCCAGCGTGGCGTGCGAAGCGAGCGTGAAATGCTGGCGCAGCAACGCTTGTGGTCCTCGGCTGCGATAAAACTTGCCCGCGCCGGGCTGGGTGATTAACGCATGGCTGTTTTCGTCGAGCGTGACGGCAATATGAAGCTCATCTCCGCCAACGATCCCCGCAGGTGGATGCAGCAAATAGAGGTGACAGACCTCCTCTTCCGGGTAAAACGGACGCTGAACCGTCAATGGACCATGATGACGCGCCGAGGCGAGCACCGTTTTGTGCCCGGTGCGGGTAAAATGCAGATCCAGTTCGGCCTGCCAGCCCCGTGTGAGTGTCTCGTGCGCAACCGTGTCCAGAGCGTTTCCCCTATCAGCATGAGGGTGTTTGCATACAAAAAAGTATGCCTCAGCGCATCGGGAAAAGGGTCATATGAGAAGCTTATGGAAAAAGGGGCGACAATACGCCGCCCCAATGGGGTTTACAGTAACACGAGGGGCATCCAGAGCAGACCGGTGATCACCAGCAGCACGAGGAAAATCAGGCCAAAAATAGCGCCGAGCCGCCAGTAATCCACCGTCGGCAAATAGCCGCTGCCGTAGTAGATAGGGCTGGGACCGGTGGCGTATGGGGTCAGAATGCTGCCCAGACCAATGGCGGCGCCGACCATCAGGCAGAAGACCGGTAATGGGATTTCCGGCATCGCCAGCGCGGCGGCAATCATCATCGGCGCGAGGGCAGAGGTATACGCCGTGGCGCTGGCAAAGAAGTATCGCAGCAGGTAGAACACCACGATCAGCGCTACCATCACCATCACCGGCGAATAGCCACTCAGCCCGTTTGCCAGCAGCTTGCCGAACCAGGAGATAAAGCCGGTGTTGTTCAGTCCGGTGGCGAGCGTTATCAGCGAGGCCAGCCAGAAAAAGACGTTCCACGCGGCTTTATTACTGACGATGTCATCCCAGTTGATGATGCGCAAAACCAGCATCAACGCCACTACGCTGTATCCGACCATCGCCGCGTCAATAAAATCGCCGCCGAAAATCCACAACACCAGTGCGCCGACCATCAGCACCAGCATCTTTTTCTCGCGGGCGCAGAGTGGTCCCATCGCTTTTAGCTCTGTATCCGCCCAGCGTGGAACCTGATCGCCGGATTTCAGTACCGGTGGATACAGCACGTACGCCAGCCACGGCACGATCAGCACCAGCAAAATGCTCAGTGGCAGCATGCCTAAGAACCAGTCGCCCCAGCTCAGCGCCGTGTGGGACGCGCCTTTCATCAGGCCGATCAACAGCAGGTTCGGTGCCATCGCCGTTAAGAAAATAGCGCTGGTAACGCAGTCAGCGACAATGCCCATCCACATGATGTACGAGCCAATGGAGCGTGAACTGGCGCTATTGGGTTGTGAATTATACAGCGGCGGCAGGTTGCGGATAATCGGGTAGATTATTCCGGCTCCGCGCGCGGAGTTGGAAGGCGTGACGGGAGCGAGGATCAGCTCTGAGAACATCACCGCATAGCCGAGAAAAAGCGTCCGGTGTCCCATCTTTTTCACCAGCATCAGCGCGATACGCCGACCGAGCCCGGTTTTTTCATAGCCGGTACCAAACATAAAGGCCGCGAAGATCAGCCAGATAACCGAGTTTGAGAATCCAGATACCGCCCACGACAGCGATTTGGCGGTAAATTTAAAACCGTCCTGCGCGAGTTGCTCCGGGCTGAACAGCAGCCACGGTGAAAGGACGGCGATGATCGAAATTCCAATCATCGCCACCACTGCGCCCGGTACAGGTTCCAGAATAAGCCCGACAATCACACCGGTAAAGACGGCAAAATAGAGCCAGGTATGACTCTCAAGACCGGTGGGGACGGGCAGAACAGCAATAATGGCGATGACCACCAGCGGAGCCAGGTATCGCCACCAACCAGCTAAAGGTGCCATTGTTGTATCCCTGCGAAGAGGGAGAGGCGTTACGCCCCTCCGGGAGGGTTATTTGATGTAGTGCACGTGCTCGCAGATTTCATCGACGATAGGATCGCGACGTTCAGCGAACAGCTTTTTGTTTTCGGCAATCAGGTTATTGCCGTGGGTATCGATGGAAACGATCAGCGGGCCGAACTCTTTTACCCTGCATACCCACAGAGATTCCGGCATGCCGAGTTCAGTCCAGTGTACCTCTTCAATTTCTTCAACCTGAGTTGCCGCCACGACCGCACAGCCAGCCGGGAAGATGACGTGCAGCGCTTTGAACTGTTTGCAGCCTTCTTCCGTCAGCGGTCCCATGCCGCCTTTGCCGACCACCAGCTTGACGCCCGTCTGCTCGATAAAGTCTTTCTCAAACGCTTCCATACGCATGCTGGTAGTTGGGCCGACGGAGACCATCTCCCATTTTTCACCGTTCTTACGGACGATCGGGCCCGCATGGAAAATGGCTTTGCCGTTCAGGTCATAAGGAATCGGGCGCTTCAGTTCGATCAGGCGGCGGTGGCAAACGTCACGGCAGGTCACCAGCGTACCGGTCAGGTAAATGACATCGCCAACGCGAATGTCTGCCAGATCTTCGGCTTTGATCGGGGTTGTGAGGATCTTTTTCATAACGCGCTCCGGGTGTGAGACAGGTTTTCGAAGGAGAGGTCGGCATGAACCAACAGCGTGCCGCGACGATGCGCCCAGCAGCCGGTAGAGACGGCAACGCCGATAGTCGACGGGTGGCGCGCGGCGGATTCGATATGCACACCCATCACTGAGCTATTCCCGGTCAACCCTTGCGGCCCAATGCCCAGACGGTTAAGTCCTTCTTCCAGGCGCAGTTCCAGTTCTGCCGCTTTTGGGTTTGGATGGCGTGAACCGATTGGGCGCAGCACCGCTTTACGAGAAAGCACGGCAGCGGTTTCTACGGAGGTGGCAATACCTACGCCCACCAGCACCGGCGGACAGGCGTTGACTGCCAGCGTGGAGATATTTTCGAAGACAAATTTCACCACGCCTTCGTAGCCTTCAGAAGGCATTAACACTTTCGAGCGCCCCGGCAGCGTACAGCCGCCGCCTGCCATGTAGACTTCGATTTCCGCGTCATCATTATCAGGGATGATGTCCCAGGTGACCCACGGCACACCGGTACCGGTATTTTTTCCGGTATTCACTTCGTCAAAAATCTCAACCGCGTTATGGCGCAGCGGCGCTTTTACCGTGGCGTCTTCAACGGCCTGTTTCAGAATGCTTTGCAGTTCGCCGAGGTGTGGAAAACGGGAACCGACCTTCACAAAAAACATGATTTCACCGGTGTCCTGACAGGCCGGACGATTCAGGTCGATAGCTTTCTGCATGTTGTCAAACATGGTGTGGTAGATGATTTTACCCATCTTTGATGTTTCGCCTTCACGCAGTTGCTTTAATTTATCCACAACATCGTCAGGCATGCGGGTAGAAATCATGGCGGTAAAGTCGGCGACAATGTTCGTCAGCGTAGTTATCGCTTGTTGGTTATTTTGATTGCTCATCTTATTAACTCCAGTTCTTTTATTTGTCTGGAAATAAATTCTCCGCCACAAACTACCACTAAAAATGTGGTTTTATATTATTTGGCACTGTGAATATCTAATTAACAGTTCGTGAATGATGTCCAGATAAGGCAATAAAAATTGCGCCAGGGCAGGGTTTAATACGTATGGGAGAATTACACTGCGGTTAACCACATTACGGATTACCGATCATGCTGAACACGTATCCCCTGGCGAAAGACCTGCAGGTGCTGGTTGAAATTGTTCATAGCGGCAGCTTTAGCGCCGCCGCTGCGACGCTGGGGCAAACGCCGGCGTTTGTGACGAAACGCATTCAGATCCTTGAGTCTACGCTGGGGACGACGCTGCTAAGCCGCTCTGCGCGTGGCGTAGCGCTCACGGAGAGTGGTCAACGTTGCTATGAACATGCGCAGGCGATCCTCGCAGGTTATCAGCATCTGGTCGATGACGTTACGCAACTCAAAACGCGTCCGGCAGGGATGATTCGTATCGGCTGTAGCTTTGGTTTTGGGCGCAGTTATATTGCACCGGCAATTACCGAATTGATGCACAGCTATCCTGAATTACAGGTACATTTTGAACTTTACGATCGGCAAATTGATTTGGCGCAGGATAATATCGATTTGGATATTCGTATTAATGATGAAATTCCGGATTATTATATTGCGCATTTGTTAACGAAAAACAAAAGAATATTGTGTGCGGCCCCGACGTATTTACAAAAATACGGTGGGCCGATGACGTTACAGGAATTAATTCGGCATGATTGTCTGGTCACCAAAGAACGGGATATGACTCACGGGGTGTGGGAACTGGATAACGGTCAGGAGAAAAAGTCGGTTAAGGTGGCGGGACATCTTTCTTCTAACAGCGGTGAGATTGTGCTGCAGTGGGCGCTGCAGGGAAAAGGGATCATGCTGCGTTCTGAATGGGACGTACAACCGTTTCTGGCTAGCGGTGAACTGGTGCGGGTGCTACCGGACTATGCGCAAAGCGCTAATATCTGGGCGGTTTATCAGGAGCCGTTGTATCGCAGCGTGAAGCTTCGCGTGTGCGTGGAGTTTTTGGCGACGTGGTGTCAGAACCGATTAGGCAAACCGGTGGAGGGGTATCACATCCCCGAGGCCGGATAAGACGCCGACGCGTCGCTATCCGACAATAAAATCACTCGGGATCTTTTTCGCGTTTTTTCTTTAGCTTGGTCCAGATCTTCGGCTCCTGACGACGCCACAGACGCTGAATGTTGTCATGGTGACGAAGCAGAATTAAGCACGACAACATGGACACCGGGAAAGTGAACTGGGGATTGAACCACCAGACGTAAAAAGGGGCGATCAGCGCACTGACGATAGCGCCTAACGACGAATAGCCGCTTAACAGGACGGTTAGTAGCCAGGTTCCGGCCATCACGCCGGTTAAGTCCCAGCCAATCGGCGCAATTGCGCCAAAGGCGGTGGCAACGCCTTTTCCACCTTTAAAGCCGAAAAATACCGGCCAAATGTGTCCCAGACAGGCGGCGATTGCGATCAATCCCAGCCAGAAGGGGCTGACGCCTAGCGCATAGGCACCCCAGACGGGTAACATACCTTTCAGGACGTCGAAAATCAGTACCGCGACGGCGGCTCCCTTGCCACCGATGCGCAGCACGTTTGTCGCGCCCGGATTCCCAGAGCCGCTGTCGCGCGGGTCCGGCAATCCAGCAAGGCGGCATACCAGAATAGCACTGGAAATTGAGCCACAGAGGTACGCGAAGATAATCATTCCAGGCGCGATTGCACTCATAAGCTGTTCCGTTTTGAAAATGTCGTGTAAAACGCTACTTCTGTGGATAATACGCATATTTCGCCGGAAGTGGTATCCGGGTTAGCCAAAAAGCAGGCAGGTCGTGATGGATATTGTATTTATAGAGCAACTTTCTGTAATCACCACTATTGGTGTTTACGACTGGGAACAAACGATCGAACAACGGTTGGTGTTCGATATCGAAATGGCATGGGATAACCGCAAATCAGCTAAAAGCGATGATGTGGCTGATTGCCTGAGCTATGCTGATATTGCTCAAACGGTTGTTAATCATGTGGAAGGTGGGCGTTTTGCGCTGGTAGAACGTGTGGCGGAAGAGGTGGCGGATTTGCTACTTAACCGCTTTAATTCTCCGTGGGTGCGCATCAAGCTGAGCAAACCTGGTGCGGTGGCCCGTGCGGCAAACGTCGGGGTCGTTATTGAGCGTGGCAATAATCTGAAAGAAAATAATTAATTTAATAATTTCTAAATCAAACGGGTATAAAAGAGTCCTGACGTCGGCTCTTTTTTGCCGTGCTTTTTCTCTTTCGTTAGGGGTTTATTGATGAGTGATATGCACTCGCTGCTGGTGGCGGCAATTTTGGGTGTGGTCGAAGGGCTGACGGAGTTCCTACCCGTTTCCAGTACCGGCCATATGATAATTGTTGGCCACTTGTTAGGTTTTGAGGGCGATACCGCAAAAACGTTTGAAGTCGTGATCCAACTGGGTTCCATTCTGGCGGTAGTGGTGATGTTCTGGCGACGTCTGTTTGGTTTAATTGGCATTCACTTTGGCAAGGCCCCGCATGAAGGTACTGGTAAAGGTCGGCTGACGCTGGGACATATCCTGTTGGGGATGATTCCAGCCGTTGTCCTTGGGCTGGTCTTCCACGACACCATCAAGTCACTGTTTAATCCGATCAACGTGATGTATGCGCTGGTGGTGGGGGGCGTGCTGCTGATTGTCGCAGAGTGCCTGAAACCGAAAGAGCCGCGCGCGCCGGGTCTGGATGATATGACATATCGCCAGGCGTTTATGATTGGCTGTTTTCAGTGTCTCGCGCTGTGGCCGGGTTTTTCTCGCTCAGGAGCGACGATTTCTGGCGGTATGCTGATGGGCGTGAGCCGTTACGCGGCTTCTGAATTTTCATTCCTGCTGGCGGTGCCGATGATGATGGGCGCGACGGCGCTGGATCTCTACAAAAGCTGGTCGTTCCTCAGCGCGTCAGATATTCCGATGTTTGCAGTTGGATTTGTGACGGCGTTTATCGTGGCACTGGTGGCGATCAAAACCTTCCTGCAGCTGATTAAGCGTATCTCGTTCATTCCGTTTGCGATTTACCGCTTTGTTGTGGCGGCTGCCGTTTACGTCGTGTTCTTCTGATGACTTACCGTGGTGCCGGATGGCGGCGTTTCGCCTTATCCGGCCTACGGGTGATATCCGTTCAGGCGGTGGGTTTAGGACACCGCTTCTCCTTCCAGTTGGCCACCGCCGCTATGCGGCGTCGGGTCAGTTCTTCACGAATTGCCTGACCTTTGAATCCCGCTTCCACGACATCTTTCGTGGGTACCGCCTGCGCAACCTGCCAGGCTTCGCGCAACAGCCTGCCTTGCGGGTAATCCGCCGCTTCAAAACCGGTTCGCCCACGCACGTCGGCCTCGCTGGTGAGGGCGATTTGCTCCACGCGCTGCGGTTTGCGCCACGCATCGATGGAATCAAACAGCTTAACGATGGTTTTCGGTTGCAGGATCGGGAAGGTATGAATCAGGTCGTGGAACTCGGCTACCAGTTTGGCTAAGTCGCGGATGTCATTCGGCACGCGCAGGCGCTGACACAGTTGCTCGACCAGCTTAACGCCCGCCGGACCGTGGCCGTGGTGGCGCGGCCATAGCGCTTTAGGCGTTAATGCTTTACCGAGATCGTGACACAGCGTGGCGAAACGTACGTCGACCTCCGGACTTAACATGGCTGCCATCGACAGCGTCATCAGCGTGTGAATACCGGTATCAATTTCCGGATGCCACTGCGCGGGCGCGGGAACGCCGAACAGAGCATCTACTTCCGGGAACAGCACGCGCAGTGCGCCGCAGTCGCGCAGAACCTGAAAAAATACCTGTGGGTTGCGGGTGGTTAAGGCGCTTTCTGTCTCTTTCCACACGCGTTCTGGCGTCAGGTGTTCCAGCTCTCCAGCGGCGGCCATGTTGCGCATCAGCGTCATGGTTTCGTCAGCGATACGAAAGCCAAGGTGCGCATAGCGAGCAGCAAAGCGCGCCACGCGCAGAACGCGCAGTGGATCCTCGCTAAAAGCCGGGGAAACATGACGCAGCAGGCGGTTTTCCAGATCGTCGCGTCCGTTATACGGGTCGATAATCTCCCCGTTGTCATCGCGGGCCATTGCGTTGATGGTCAGGTCGCGCCGCTGAAGATCGGCTTCCAGCGTCACATCTGGCGCGGCATAACAGGTGAATCCGGTGTAACCTGAGCCCGATTTTCGTTCGGTGCGCGCCAGCGCATACTCTTCCCGGGAGTGTGGGTGGAGAAACACGGGGAAATCGCGGCCTACCTGCTGATAGCCCGCGTCAAGCATCTCCTGCGGCGTGGCACCGACAACGACCCAATCTTTATCTTTAATCGGTAGCCCTAATAACGCATCCCGAACAGCACCACCGACCAGATAAATCTTCACGCCACTTTCCTTTTGAAAAAAACATCCCTTAATCATATGTCAGTGTGGCGGAGAAGGCGATTCAGTTCATCCAGCGATCTTTGCGTTTACGGCTTGGGATCATGTGCGGCAGAACCAGACCGAGCAGCAGACCAAGACCCAGCACGCCGCCGCCATACATAAACCATTGCATGATGATAGTACGCTGTTTGTCATCAAGCTGAAGGTTGGCTGCGCTTACCTTCTTTTGCGCCACGATAAGCTCGTTCTTCAGCTTCTGGTTTTCTTCCTTCAACCCGTCGATCACGCTGTCGCTTTGCGATACTTTTTGCTGCATATCGGCGGTACGCTGATTCCATGTGGTATCGATATTATTGAGCTTATCGGTCAGTGTTTTAACCTGGTTTTCCAGATCGGGTACACGGGTACGCAGGCTTGGCGTACTGTTCAGCTCTTTCAGTGGGATCCAGGCGGTACGTCCGGTGCTGTCTTTCACCTGGGCGTAGTTGGTGTTGGCATCGGTCTGTAATAGCGTGACTTCCTCGCCGGCGTTAACCGTACCCACGAGGCGATAATTATCTCCCGGACCGCTGCGGACCCAGGTGTTCAGTTCGTCAGAGACATAGCGCTTCTCTTCGGCATGAGAGACTGCAGTGGCGCTAAGTGCGAGTAAAGTTAATCCAATCAGGCGTAATTTTGGCATCAGGCTGTCGTTATTGTCATAGAAAGTGGAACGATAGTAGTGGCATCAGTGTCTCTACGCAAAGCATTCGACATCAATCGGAATCATCTGTGTCCTTTTTGCCACCACCCGAAACTTTTACGCCCGTCAAATTGCTCGTTGCATGGCAATTTGGCGCAAAATACTATCTACTGACCATAAAGAACGAACTTAGTTCGCAGTCAGTTTTCTCAACTGTGACATAACCCATAAGTACAAGACCATGGCCCAGGAAATCGAATTAAAATTTATCGTTAATAGTGACGCTGTAGATGCGCTGCGTGAACGTCTGAATACGCTGGGGGGAGAGCATCATGCGCCCAGCCAGTTGCTGAATATTTACTACGAAACGCCGGATGCGTGGTTGCGTGGTCACGATATGGGGCTGCGTATTCGCGGTGAAAACGGTCATTACGAAATGACCATGAAAATTGCCGGACGCGTGACGGGCGGACTGCACCAGCGGCCGGAATATAACGTTGCACTAAACGCGCCTGAGCTGGATCTCACCTTGTTCCCAACGGAAGTCTGGCCCGATGGCGAGCTGCCCGCTGAACTTGCTTCTCAAGTGCAGCCGTTGTTCAGCACCGATTTTTACCGTGAGAAATGGTTGGTTGATGTTGATGGCAGCCGGATTGAAATGGCCCTCGATCTGGGGGAGGTGAAAGCGGGCGAGTTTGCAGAACCTATCTGTGAGCTTGAACTTGAGCTGTTAAGCGGCGATACCCTGGCGGTACTGAAGCTGGCAAATCAGCTGGTTTCGCAGGCCGGTTTACGCCAGGGCAGCTTGAGCAAAGCGGCGCGCGGCTATCATCTGGCTCAGGGGAATGCGCCACGTGAACTCAAACCGACGCGCATTCTGCAGGTTCCGGCGAAAGCGAGTATTGAGCAGGGGCTGGAAGCGGCGCTGGAGCTGGCATTATCACAGTGGCAGTACCACGAAGAGCTGTGGGTACGCGGCGTCAAAGGGGCGAAAGCCGAGGTGCTGGCGGCAATGGGTCTGGTGCGTCACATTCTGATGTTGTTTGGCGGTAATGTGCCACGAAAAGCGAGCGCTCACTTACGTGAGTTGCTGACCCAATCGGAAGCGATCATTGCGTCGGACGTTTCTGCTATTTCGGCGGTTTACAGCACCCAAACGGCAATGGCCAAACTGGCGTTAACCGAATGGCTGGTGACCAAAGGGTGGCAGCCGTTCCTGGATGCGAAGGCGCAGGGCAAAATTGCCGACTCCTTTAAGCGCTTCTCGGATACGCATCTCTCACGCCATGCCGCTGAACTGAAAACCACTTTCGCTCAGCCGTTGGGCGATAAGTACGTCGATCAGCTACCGCGCCTGACGCGCAACATTGATAGCATGCTGATGCTGGCGGGATACTACGACGAAAATGTTGCATCGGAATGGATCGCCAACTGGCAGGGCTTACGTCGCGCCATTATAGCTAACCAATATATTGAAATTGAACACTTCCGCAACGAGGCGATCGCGCTGGAGCCGTTCTGGCTGCACAGCGGAAAACGATAATCAGGGTTGAGGCCGGGATGCCTGATGGCGCTGCGCTTATCAGGCCTACGAGGCCATACCATGAGCCTCAATACGCAAAGGATGTCCCATACATGAAGCAGCTCTCTTCACCGTTACAGCAGTACTGGCCGACCGTTGTTGAGCGGCTGCCAGCAGCAATCTCTGAGTCCTCGCTTAGCGTGCAGGCGAAGTCAGTGCTTACATTCAGTGATTTTGTCCGCGACAGCATGATTGCCCATCCCGAATGGCTGGTTGAGCTGGAAAGTGCGCCACCTCAGGCGGATGAATGGCAACACTATGCCGAGTGGTTGCAGCAAGCATTGGTTGACGTCGGCGATGAAAACACGCTGATGCGCGAGCTGCGCCTGTTTCGCCGCCGTATCATGGTGCGTATCGCCTGGGCGCAGACGCTGTCGCTGGTGACGGAAGAGAGTATTTTGCAGCAGTTAAGCCATCTGGCTGAAACGCTGATTATTGCCGCTCGAGACTGGTTGTATGACGCCTGCTGTCGAGAGTGGGGTACGCCGTGTAATCCTGAAGGTGTGGCGCAGCCGCTGCTGATTTTAGGTATGGGAAAACTCGGCGGCGGCGAGCTGAATTTCTCCTCTGATATCGACCTGATTTTTGCCTGGCCGGAACACGGCAGCACACAGGGTGGGCGTCGCGAGCTGGATAACGCGCAGTTCTTTACCCGTATGGGCCAGCGGCTTATCAAAGTGCTGGATCAGCCCACAATGGATGGGTTTGTCTATCGGGTGGATATGCGTTTACGCCCGTTTGGCGACAGCGGCCCGCTGGTGCTGAGCTTCTCCGCGCTGGAGGATTATTACCAGGAGCAAGGGCGCGACTGGGAACGCTATGCGATGGTCAAAGCCCGCATTATGGGCGATTCTGACGGTACTTACGTCAGCGAGCTTCGCGCGATGCTGCGGCCTTTTGTCTTCCGTCGCTATATTGATTTTAGCGTGATCCAGTCGCTGCGTAACATGAAAGGGATGATTGCGCGTGAAGTACGCCGTCGTGGCCTGAAAGACAACATCAAGCTGGGGGCGGGCGGCATTCGTGAAATCGAATTTATCGTGCAGGTATTCCAGCTTATTCGCGGTGGGCGGGAGCCGTCGCTGCAATCCCGCTCGCTGTTACCCACGCTCAGTGCCATCAATGAATTACACCTGCTGTCTGATACCGACGCGGAACAACTGCGCGCAGCCTATCTCTATTTACGCCGCCTGGAAAACCTGCTGCAAAGCATCAATGATGAACAGACCCAAACGCTGCCGGGCGATGAACTGAATCGCGCGCGACTGGCGTGGGGGATGAACGTTGATGACTGGCAGCAATTAACCGATGTACTGGCCAATCATATGGACAACGTACGCCGGGTATTTAACGAGCTGATTGGCGATGACGAGGCCGAAACCCAGGAAGAGTCACTCTCAGAACAGTGGCGCGAACTGTGGCAGGACGCATTACAGGAAGATGACACCACGCCAGTGCTGACGCATCTGGCGGATGAAGATCGGCGGCGCGTGCTGTCTCTGATTGCCGATTTCCGCAAAGAGCTGGATAAACGCACCATTGGCCCGCGAGGACGTCAGGTGCTGGATCATTTAATGCCGCATCTGTTGAGCGATGTCTGTACGCGTGACGACGCCTCAATACCGCTGTCGCGCATCACACCGCTGCTGGTGGGCATTGTGACCCGCACGACCTATCTGGAGCTGCTGAGTGAATTCCCTGGCGCGCTTAAGCACCTGATTTCGCTCTGTGCCGCCTCGCCGATGATTGCCAGCCAGCTGGCGCGGTATCCGCTGTTGCTCGATGAACTGCTGGATCCGAACACCCTGTATCAACCCACCGCGACGGATGCCTACCGCGATGAGCTGCGCCAGTATTTGCTGCGCGTACCGGAAGATGACGAAGAACAGCAACTGGAGGCACTGCGCCAGTTTAAACAAACGCAGCTACTGCGTATTGCCGCGGCTGATATTGCCGGTACGCTGCCAGTGATGAAAGTGAGCGATCACTTAACCTGGCTGGCGGAAGCGATTATCGATGCGGTAGTCCAGCAGGCGTGGACGCAGATGGTTGCTCGCTACGGGCAGCCAACGCATCTTGGTGAACGTGAGGGGCGCGGTTTTGCCGTCGTCGGCTATGGCAAACTGGGCGGCTGGGAACTGGGCTACAGTTCGGATCTCGATTTGATCTTCCTGCATGATTGTCCGATGGACGTGATGACGGACGGTGAGCGTGAGATTGACGGGCGACAGTTCTATCTGCGTCTGTCGCAGCGCATTATGCACCTTTTCAGTACCCGTACTTCGTCCGGTATTTTGTACGAAGTGGATGCGCGGCTGCGTCCGTCTGGCGCGGCGGGAATGCTGGTGACCTCAACAGATGCTTTCGCTGACTACCAGCGCAACGAAGCCTGGACGTGGGAGCATCAGGCGCTGGTGCGTGCTCGCGTGGTATACGGCGACCCGCAGTTGACCTCTCAGTTTGATGCGATTCGTCGCGATATCATGACCCTCGTCCGTGATGGGAAAACCTTGCAGACCGACGTGCGTGAAATGCGTGAGAAAATGCGCGCCCATTTGGGCAATAAGCATCGGGATCGTTTTGATATTAAAGCGGATGAGGGTGGCATTACAGATATTGAATTTATTACACAATATCTGGTGCTGCGCTATGCGCATGAAAAACCGAAGCTGACGCGCTGGTCGGATAACGTGCGCATTCTGGAATTGCTGGCGCAAAACGACATTATGGATGAGCAGGAAGCGCTGGCGCTTACCCGCGCTTATACAACGCTGCGCGACGAACTTCACCATCTTGCCCTGCAGGAACTTCCGGGCCATGTAGCGGCGGAACACTTCAGCGCTGAACGTACGCTGGTGCGTGACAGCTGGCAGAAGTGGCTGGTTGCCGAGTGAAGTGTGCTATTATCGCGCGCAAATTTTAAGACCCTCAGAGAATCTCTCAGGAGACAGGAATGAAAGTAACGCTGCCAGAGTTTGAACGTGCAGGAGTCATGGTTGTCGGTGATGTGATGCTGGATCGCTACTGGTACGGCCCTACCAGCCGTATTTCACCTGAAGCGCCGGTTCCGGTGGTGAAGGTCGATACCATCGAAGAACGTCCCGGTGGCGCAGCAAACGTGGCGATGAACATTGCCTCTCTGGGCGCAAATTCTCGTCTGGTGGGTTTGACTGGTATCGACGACGCGGCGCGTGCGCTGAGCAAAACGCTGGCGGATGTGAACGTAAAATGCGACTTCGTTTCCGTGCCGACGCATCCGACAATCACCAAACTACGCGTACTTTCCCGTAACCAGCAGTTGATTCGCTTGGATTTCGAAGAAGGTTTTGAAGGCGTAGATCCGCAACCGCTGCACGAGCGTATTAATCAGGCGCTGGGTTCTATCGGCGCTCTGGTGCTCTCTGACTACGCCAAAGGCGCGTTGGCAAGCGTGCAGCAAATGATTGCTCTGGCGCGTAAGGCTGGCGTGCCGGTGCTTATCGATCCGAAAGGGACCGATTTTGAACGTTACCGCGGCGCAACGCTGCTAACGCCGAACCTGTCTGAGTTTGAAGCGGTCGCCGGTAAATGCAAAAGCGAAGATGAACTGGTTGAGCGCGGCATGAAAGTGATTGCTGATTTCGACCTTTCCGCACTGCTGATTACCCGTTCAGAACAGGGGATGACGTTGCTGCAACCGGGCAAATCGCCACTGCATATGCCGACGCAGGCGCAGGAAGTGTATGACGTGACCGGTGCGGGCGATACGGTAATCGGTGTGCTGGCGGCGACGCTGGCGGCGGGTAATTCGCTGGAAGAGGCGTGCTATTTTGCTAACGCTGCAGCCGGTGTCGTGGTCGGTAAACTGGGAACCTCCACCGTTTCTCCGATTGAACTGGAAAACGCCGTGCGTGGTCGGGCTGATACTGGTTTTGGCGTGATGAGCGAATCTGAGCTGAAACAGGCCGTCGCCAGCGCCCGCAAGCGCGGTGAGAAAGTGGTGATGACTAACGGCGTGTTCGACATCCTGCATGCGGGCCATGTCTCCTATCTGGCAAATGCACGCAAGCTGGGCGATCGCCTGATCGTGGCGGTAAACAGCGATGCGTCGACCAAACGTCTGAAAGGCGAAACGCGTCCGGTCAACCCGCTGGAACAGCGCATGATCGTGTTGGGCGCGCTGGAATCCGTCGACTGGGTGGTCTCTTTTGAAGAGGATACGCCGCAGCGTCTGATCGCTGGCATCCTGCCGGATCTGCTGGTCAAAGGCGGCGACTATAAGCCAGAAGATATTGCGGGCAGCAAAGAGGTATGGGCCAACGGCGGAGAAGTGTTGGTGCTGAACTTCGAAGATGGTTGTTCGACGACCAATATCATCAAGAAGATCCAGAAAGACAGCGATAAATAACAAATGCTGGAAACGGGTCAAACTTTTCGTTTCTGTGCGTTTCCCGCTGTTGACGCTGCTGTTTTTTCGACCTAAAGTACAGGAATAAGGGTGAGAGGGGATTTCTCCCCCCTCTGATTGACTGTTAGTAAGCGTGGAAACTTAACAGTAACAGCACAACCAGTATGATGACTCGCTTCATCATAACCCTTTCCTTATTAAAGCCCCTTCTTCGAGAGGGGCTTTCTCGTTGCAGCCCCTTGCTGACCAAGCGATTGTTAGTGAGCGACCTGACAGGCGCAAGGGCTTTCTCCCGCAGGTTTTTTATTGCTGGAGCATCCACGCAAAACGGCGCGCCAGAATAAAAAATCCCCGGCTTTATGGGCCAGGGACGGGGGACATAAGGCAGAAGTCGTTATTCTTCTTTTATCGTTGTCTGATGGTTAACGTCGACTGTTGTCGTGGCGTTTAACGGAGTGGTAAGCGCATTTAGCGAACCGCCGGACAAACCAATTTCATTTAACAGTGAGTCAATCAGCGGCGCTTGTGTACGATAGGCAAGGGCGGCTGATAATGCCTGCTCAGCCAAATTTCCACCGCTTACGTTACCTGCGTTCACTTCACCGACGGCGCCACCACGATTCAGTCCATCAACCTGGATAATCTTGATTCCGTCGATAGACTTCATTGGCTCAACGGATTTCTCAATAACCGCTGGCAGAGACTGCAGCAGAGCCAGCTTAAATTTCAGGCTGGTCTGTTCGTCGGAAAGCACGTTGATGGCATCGTTGAGTGCACGCTGGGCTTCGGCTTCTGCGAGACCTTTTTTGCGCGTCGCTTCGGCCAGTTCAACAATTGCCGCCGCCTGCAATTCTGCGGCTTCTTTTTCGGCTTTTGCCCGCACGGTCAATTCAACTGCCTGGGTTTCTGCATCCTGCGCCGCGGCGATCAGCGCGACCTGTTTGGCACGATCCGCTTCTGCGGTCTGGCGGGTGGTTTCTACGTTCTGCTGGGCGCGAACCGCTTCGGCCAGGGCATCGTTAGCGCGTGCTTCAGCCTGAGACTGCTGCTCAGACTTGGCGGCAATGGCGATGGACTTGGTTTGGTTGGCTATCTCCGTTGCCTGCTGCTGTTCGATCTCTTTGATGCGAACTTCACGCTCGGCCTCGACTTTTCTGGATCGCACTGCCTGTTCGCGCTCGATTTCTGTTTCCTGAATCTGGCGTTCAGCAAGGATACGCGTCTGTTCAGCTTCACGATGACGTTCGGCTTCGAAGGCGGCAATTTTGGCGTTTTGCTCGGCTGTGCGTGTTTTCACCTGCTGCTCCTGCTCGAGCGTCATGAAGGCTTCCTGCTGTTCGATCTCCAGCTTGCGCGACAGCGCATCACGGTTTTTCTCACGCACCGCAACTTCAACGTCCTGTTCGACTTCGTTACGTTCGCGGCGACGGCGTTCTGTTTCCTGGGTCAGCTTGGTCAGACCCTCGGCATCAAAGGCGTTATTCGGGTTGAAATGGACTTTTTCGGTCTGGTTAAAGTTGGTGAGTGAAACGCTCTCCAGTTCCAGGCCGTTTTTGGATAGATCTTCCGCGACGGTATTTTGTACGCCCTGAACGAAGTTTTCACGCGTATCCTGCAGTTCATGCATGGTCATCTGCGACGCAGTGGCACGCAGGGCATCGACAAACTTATCTTCTATTAGCACACGTAAATCCTCTGGTGACAGCGTCCGCTGCCCCAGGGTCTGTGCGGCGGTAGCAATCCCTTCAACAGACGGTTTTACACGCACGAAAAAGGCGACGACGACATCCACACGCATACGGTCTTTAGTGATGAGGCTGTCGACAGTCGAACGGCTCACCTCAAGTTTGAGGGTGTTCATGTTGATAGGAATAATTTCGTGGAAGATGGGCATGACAATTGCGCCACCGCTCATCACCACCTTTTGCCCGCCAAGTCCGGTACGTACAAACGCCTGTTCAGCTGACGCGCGGCGATACAGGCGGGCAAAGATAATCCCGATAATTAATAAGACGACCACCGCCACAATAGCGGTAAACATCCATGAAGGTAACATGCCAAAAACATCATCCATTGTGTTATTCCCTTAAAGTAAAAATTACAAAACATTTGGCCAGGGGTTTAGCTCGGCCAGGTAACGCGTTGCGGAGAGTCGGCAGATAATCAGCACCTTGTCTCCTTTTTTGAATTCTTTGCCTGCTTCAGGCTCTAGTAGCACATAGTGGGTCTGCCCGAACTTATCGGTAAATTTCCCTTCGCATGGGGTTCCGGCACTTGCGGAATGTCCGGTAATAATCGCCATGCTGCCGATAAACTCATCTTCTGCGAGAGCGGTGGTTTCATCCCGTGGCAGCCAGGGAGCAATGATTTTTCCGCTGTAATGCACGGCGAAGACGGCAAGAATAAAACTCACCGGAGCAAGCAGCAGGTTGCTGAGCGGAGCTTGCCACAGTGTGACCGAACCATGTTGAAGAAGGATGCCGAAGAGTCCAAAGAAGCCAGCGAGTAAGCACAGCACGATCAGTGCGGGAATACGTCCGATATTCAAATAGTGCAGCGCTTGTCCAATATTGCCTGAAGTCAGGGCATCGTAGTGATCGAGATGCGCATCCAGTGCGCCCGAAAGGAAGTGCCCGAAAACAAGAGAGATGACTTCCAGTAAGCCAATCAGCAGGACAAATGAAATAGCAAACAGGTAGGGTCCGTTATAATCCGTGAATAAAACCAACTTTCTTCCTCCTGCGACCGCGTTCCCTGATAGTGTCAAAAGTAATGGTTTCACCTCTTACTTTTACATGACGTTACAATAACATGCGTCCTCCTGGTCTTGAATCCGAAAAGAGGCTCATCCCCCTCTTAGATTTCGTAGGAAACTGTGAAGCTGAAGGTTTTTTTGCGCACAATATGTGCAGAATATCTTCGCATCCAGGGAAATACTGAAATCAGAAAAAGCATATGGCCTTAGCAGATATTCAATAACTGGAGGGTATGCTCATGAACAGCAGTATGTATTCAATGAACAATTTCGATTTCCTGGCCCGAAGTTTTGCCAGGATGCAGGCTGAGGGCCATCCCGTTGATATCCAGGCGATAACTGGGAATATGGATGAAGAACACCGTAGCTGGTTTTGCAAACGCTATGCACTTTACTGCCAGCAGGCGACGGAGGCCAGGAAGCTGGAACTGGAACACTAACAGAGAAACGGGCCTTGCGGCCCGTTGTCGTTTTTACTCTTGCGGATCGACTGATGGGATCGCCGGGGCAGGCTTAACTTCTGCCGTTGTTTCACGCGATTCCAGCTCAGTCAGGCGTTGCTCAAGCAGCGCCAGCTTCTCACGAGTACGCAGCAAAACCTGAGTCTGTACATCAAACTCTTCACGGCTTACCAGATCCAGACGGGTCAGCTGTGACTGAAGCGTTTGACGAATTTTCTTCTCGACGTCTTCGCCAAACTCGCGGATCCCTTTCGGCATCGACTCATGAACCTGACGAGCAATCTGCTCAATTTTTTTCGGGTCAATCATTGTGGTTTCCCTGAACTGGTACGTGTTGCTGCATATTGTAGTGCGAACTGGCACAGGCATAAACCAGAATTGTGTGAAGCTAAGACGAGCAAAGGCGTTGATGAAGGTAATCAATAGCGTTATAGTTAACTCGCTTATTCTCAGGGCGGGGCGAAATTCCCCACCGGCGGTAAATCAACTGATGTTGAAAGCCCGCGAGCGCTTTTCGTGAATGCGAAAAGGTCAGCAGATCCGGTGTAATTCCGGGGCCGACGGTTAGAGTCCGGATGGGAGAGAGTAACGATCCAGTCGGGCATGGACCCGCTCACGTTATTTTTTTGCCGCTTTGACGGCACTCCTAAGACTGCCCTGATTCTGGTAACCATAAATTTAGTGAGGTTTTTTTACCATGAATCAGACGCTACTTTCCTCTTTTGGTACGCCTTTCGAACGTGTTGAACATGCGCTTGCTGCACTGCGTGAAGGACGCGGTGTGATGGTGCTTGACGATGAAGACCGTGAAAACGAAGGTGATATGATTTTCCCGGCAGAAACCATGACCGTTGAACAGATGGCGCTGACCATCCGTCACGGTAGCGGTATTGTTTGCCTGTGCATCACTGAAGACCGACGCAAACAGCTCGATCTGCCAATGATGGTGGAAAATAATACCAGCGCTTACGGTACCGGTTTTACCGTGACCATTGAAGCCGCAGAAGGTGTGACTACCGGTGTTTCCGCAGCAGACCGTGTCACTACAGTTCGCGCGGCGATTAAAGATGGCGCTAAACCTTCCGATCTGAATCGCCCGGGTCACGTTTTCCCGCTGCGTGCTCAGGCTGGCGGTGTGTTAACTCGCGGTGGCCACACCGAAGCCACCATCGATCTGGTGACGCTGGCTGGTTTTAAACCGGCTGGTGTGCTGTGCGAATTGACTAATGATGATGGTACCATGGCGCGTGCGCCACAGTGCATTGAGTTTGCCGGCAAGCACAATATGGCTGTAGTCACTATCGAAGATTTAGTGGCTTATCGTCAGGCGCACGAGCGCAAAGCCAGCTAATAGACTATTACCACGTTAGTTGTGGTAAGCATAAAAAACCGAAGCCGTCTTCCTGGCTTCGGTTTTTTAATTATTTGGTTCTGGTCAGTTTTAAAGCCCAGGCTCCACTCATTATCACCAGCAGTAGTAAACATAAACCAAAGGCCAGCAAACAGGCCTGTGCCATGTTCATAAAATGCCACGGCGGGAGCAGATACCAGCCTTCAGACTGTTGGTATAGATCGATAAACCACTTTTGCGTACTGCTGAGCGCTACGCCATCGGGAACCACGGGGGCGTCATAGCCGCAATCTCCTGTGGGCTTAAACCACTCCGGAGCCCAGTTTGCCAACGGCAAATTGAAAGGGAATATCGGATCGGTGGAACATCCCTGGACGCCAAACAGCGAGTCCGGATCCGGGTTATGTACAGCATAATGAATGCCGTTAAGTTTGATGGAGAACTTAATGCCCATGATGCTGCCATAAAATGCCGCGATGCAGCCAATAAGCTTCAGAGCAACATTTTTGGGATTTATTGCCGCGATCAATCCACCGAAAACCATCACAAACATGGCGAAGCGAATGTAGACACACTGCTCGCAGGGAGCCATATAGAGATAGATTTGAAAGAATGAGTGCGCCAGTATTATTAACCCGCCCATCGCGCAGGCCATCAGTAGCCACAGAAAGCGCCGTTCCTGCCATCTCACCAGCGTATCAACCGGCGTGGTACGTAAGTCCCGCCAAAATCCTTTTATGAAAGCCATAGCCAGGTCCCTGTTTATTTTGTCGCCAGCTCTCTGACAAGCTCAGCCATGGAGTCAATGGATTTGATACTTTTGGTGTAGATCAGGTATTTACCGTTAACGACGTAAGCCGGAACCCCCTGAATTTTTGCGACGTCGTATGCCGCTTTCCATTTCTCCAGCGTTTGCTGAACGGTGGGATCTTGCAGCGCGGCGTCAAAATCTGTCTGGCTCATTCCTGCAGCATCCAGACCTGTTTTAATGAATGCGGCCGGATCTTTACCATCTGACCAGCGCTCTTTCTTGTCGTGGTAAGCAGCGTAATAAGCGAATTTCGCTTTTTTGAACTGCGATTTGGCATCAAATAATGAAATCCCTGCGGCCTGATCTTTAGCAATCATTACTGCAAAAACTTCACTGGCCTGTTTACCATATTCCCCTTTGGTTTCCAGATGAAATGGTGTGAAGGTGACGAGATCGGCCACTTTTTCAGAAACCGGGCCAGTCACGGCTTTATCATATTTGTAACAGAACGGGCAGGCGTAGCTAAATACTTTGATTAACGTTTTATCAGCATTCGGAATCGGTTGCTCTAAAACCATATAATCAGTGCCTTCTGTAAAAGCGGAGGCGGCAAACGACGAGGCAAGCGCTGCGGTTAATATCACGCTTTTAAATAATGAAGTAATCCATTTAGATGACATAATTAATCCTTAATCTAACGCGATTATTTAAATATGTGTTGTGGGCGGACCAGTAATGCACGGTAGTGAGTTTGGTTTGGCTTATCTGAAAGGACATCAATCTCAACTTTGACTTCTTTGGTCTTGTAGTCAATTTCATTGATTTTGCCAATGGTTGGTTGCCCAACGTCAAATAAATTAATTGAACCACCAAAGCCAAACATGGTGTCACGGTCTTTCTGATATTCGATAACCGAGGTGATGGGACTATAGAAGTTGTAACCGCGTTCTTTGCCGTATTCCCAGATTTGCTGAACGGTACCTTTTTTCTCGTCAATTTTATATTCGACGAAACGGGAATATTTCATCGTCGGCAATGCTGGTTGTTCGAGCCCACGACCATCGCCGTTGTCAAAGATGGTTAATGTCCCTTTGCTCGAGAGCCATGCGGTGTGCTGTGTATAAGTAAAATCGAAATCGGTGTTTTCGCACTTGCCGTTTTCGTCACATTTTAGTGCGTTGCCTTTACCATCAACCGGTTTTAACAGCTTGCTTGCCAGCGCCTTATTCCAGCCTTTCGACGGAGCGAGGATCCATTTCACCTGTTTATCGCGACCGATTTTAACGACGCCCTGATGGCGGGAAGAGATAATAATGGAGTCATCTTTGGCATCATAGGCAATGGAGTTAACGTGCGCCCAGTTACGACCCGCACCTACCCCGAGGGCGTCACCGTAAGGTGTATCTGGCTCCAGTTTCGCCTGTTGACCGGCATGAGCGAGGTCAACGTTGACGCATACCGCGCCTGCGTCCAGTGCACCCAGAAGCGCATCACGCATCGGATCGAGTATCTTTGTCAGATCCCACACATCAACCACACGGCCGGACTTGTCTACTTCAATTATCTGATCACGGATGGTTTGCACATGGATGCCATCTTCTTTGCGATAATCGCGTTTGCCCACGCGAAGCAGCACGGTGTCGTTGATTGTTTCTATCGATTCATGCGATGCGTCGAGGAAGCCGCGCGGTAGCTTATGATCGGCCAGAATCTGCCCCATCATATCGAATTCGTACCAATGCTGACCCTGAACGGCTGTGAAGGTGCCGCGCGGCGTTTCCCGGATACCCATCAAGTAACCGCGCTTATTGATATCCATGTCATGGCCATCGTAGAAGGTATCTTGATCCAGCCACCAACGATATTCACCTTCCGTATCGACGATAAAGGTGAAGGGGGCAATGTCAAAGGGTAATGCCCCACCCGCCGGACCCGCATCCAGGATGCCGGCATTTTTATCTTTTTCGCCATGCCAGTGGAATTCCGCCCCTTGTGCAGTGAAGGTATGGGTATTCACCAGATAGAGACGGTCTTCAAAACCAGGCGCTACCTTAATCACTTTCGTTTGCTGTAAATCGGAAATTGAACGGTTATCCATGTAGTGATTAACGATGGCGGACGTTTGCACCACATAATCATCCTTCATGGCTTTGCCATTTTCTTTATATTCAACGGTGACCTTATTAGCAAACTTTTGATAAAGACCAAAAATAGGCACGCCGTCATAGGTTGCTAACGATTCTTTGCCAACAGTATAAGTAACAGGAACTCCTTTCTCGCCTTTGCCATGAACGGTGACTTTAACATCTGAGATAACGTGACTGTCTAATTCCACTAACGCGGTAAGCGGGGCGTTTCCATAAGGATCAACGACTATTGCGCCCAGTTTCCCTGCGGGTTGGGCGGGTTGAAAACCCGCGGCAAAAGAGTTTCCGACTGTTAATCCAAACGTCAGTGCCAGAGTGCCTGCGAGAAGCGTTTTTCGATATTGTATAAACATGGATATATCTCCTTATATTATCTATAAATATAATTATGCTGAATATATTATGTTTTCATGGTGTCGATAAAATATAAAATGGTGTTACTGATTCAACTATTATGGTGAATGTATTAATTTTGATAAAATGTATTATTTGCGGAATTATTTTTTATTATTTTCGATAGTATGAGTGAGATATTCTGAGAACAATATTTATTATTGCGTAGTGTGATCTTGTCGACATTGTTTTATTTTCTATAGCGAGTTTGACTATTGGCTTAGCCGCTGGTTTATATGATCGAAATCATATATTTGTTTCTGGAATATGCCACTATAGGAGTATGTCAGAATAAGCTTGTGTAAAATTTTAACGTTAAATGTTTAATGATGTTAAATGTTAAGGGTAAAAGAATGTTTATTGCCTGGTATTGGATCGTATTAATTGCATTCGTTGCATTGGGTTATTATTGCCATATGAAGCGTTATTGCCGGGCATTCCGGCAAGACAGAGACGCATTGCTCGAGGCGCGAAACAAACTCTTTCGTCGCTCTGGTGAAGATAACAGCGTGATTAAGGAACAGGAATAGTCCTTCACGTTCTGCTATGGATGAGCGGATGCTGTAAATGAGCAGGGTGGCATCCGCCCTCTGGATTATCCGATTCCCATGGACTGGAGGATGACGAGGCTTAACCCCATCACCGACATTCCGCACAGGACCCCATAGCTGGGATTATTATTTGGGTCGATCTCTTTTGCCAGTGGCATCAATTCATCGACTGACAGCGCCACCATAATTCCGGCGACCGCGGCCATAATTGCTGCCATCACCACGGGCGAAATCAAACTGCCCAGAATTAACCATGCCAGTACCCCACCTAATATTTCCGCCATTCCCGAGATCCCGGCCCAGAATATAGCGGTACGTTTGGAGCCCGTGGCTGCATAGACCGGACCTGCAACGGCTAATCCTTCAGGAATATTGTGTAATGCGACGGCAAGCGCGATACCAAAGCCCAGTTCGAGGTTGCTGCTGGCGGTAACAAAAGTTGCAATCCCTTCCGGGAAGTTGTGCAGGCTGATACCCAGAGTTAATAAAATCGCAGTACGCTTAATGGAACCGGGTAACGGTTGTGTGGTTTTTTGGACTAAATCCTGAGGGTGAGCGTGCGGCAGCAAACGATCCAGGCCAAAGTAGCCCAGCAAACCAACGATAAACATCCCGTAACCCAGCACCGGCGACATTCCCTCTGCTGCCAGTGCGGCTGGCAACATTTCCATCAGGGAGATCAGCAACATGATACCTGCGGCAAAACCCAGAGAAAACGCGAGAACGCGGTTAGAGGGTTTTTGTCCCAGCACGCCGAGAAATGCACCGATAAATGTGGCGGCGCCTGCCAGTAAGGTCAGAAGTAAAGGTACTGACATCGACAAATAAAACTCCTTATCAATCTGCTGTTCGGGGCGGATCGTCAAAATAACTGATGATCTTCATCATGGTTATCTGAGTTCTTCATCAACCGAAAAAGCGTATTGTGGTGATATCAAAATGACTCCCTCAGTAAGGATATCATCATGTCTTCAACTCGTATGCCAGCATTGTTTTTGGGACACGGCAGCCCAATGAATGTTCTGGAAGATAACGTTTATACCCGTGCCTGGCAGCAACTGGGGGAAACGTTGCCGCGCCCGAAAGCGATTGTTGTGGTATCGGCACACTGGTTTACACGCGGTACTGGCGTAACCGCGATGGAAGCACCTAAAACTATCCACGATTTTGGTGGTTTCCCGCAGGCACTGTATGACACGCATTATCCGGCCCCGGGCTCGCCAGAACTGGCACAGCATCTGGTTGACTTGCTTGCTCCTGTGCCCGTCGCCTTAGACAAAGAAGCGTGGGGTTTTGACCACGGTTCATGGGGTGTGCTAATCAAGATGTACCCGAACGCAGATATCCCGATGGTGCAGTTGAGTGTCGATAGCACCAAACCTGCGGCGTGGCATTTTGAAATGGGCCGTAAGCTGGCAGCGTTGCGCGATGAAGGCATTATGCTGGTGGCCAGTGGCAACGTAGTGCATAACCTGCGTACAGCACGCTGGCATGGTGAGAATACACCATACCCGTGGGCGACCTCATTTAACGATTATGTTAAAGCAAACCTCACATGGCAGGGACCGGTTGAACAGCACCCGCTGGTTAACTATATGGATCATGAAGGCGGATCGCTGTCGAACCCAACGGCAGATCACTATCTGCCGCTGCTGTATGTCCTCGGCACGTGGGATGGCAAAGAGCCGGTGACGATTCCTGTTGATGGGATTGAGATGGGTAGCCTGAGTATGTTGTCAGTACAGGTGGGATAAAAACGTAGGCCCGGTAAGCATTAGCGATACCGGGCACAACGAATTACTCGACAAAAATATGCGGATAGAAGCGTGAGAGATCCTGGGTGATCAACGCTCTGTCTTCGCGAATGCCGATCCCGGCAGGTTGATCGTTAATCAGCCAGCTGCCGATCAGCATATAGCTGTCGCCAAACTTCGGTAGCTGATGGAACTGCTGCACGATCATGCCTTCTTCACCGTATGGCCCTTCCACGGCTTCGATCGTTTTACCGTTCTCAATGATGGAAACGTTAGCGCCTTCACGCGAGAAGATCGGTTTCACGACAAACTTATCCATCTGCGGATAGTCGTCTTCGGCGAAGTACGCCGGCAGAAGATTCGGATGGTTCGGGAACATTTCCCACAGCAGCGGTAACAACGCTTTGTTGGAGATAATGCTTTTCCAGGCCGGTTCCAGCCAGCGGACGCCAGCGTCTTCCAGCTTGGTGGAGAACATTTCACGCAGCATAAACTCCCACGGATAGAGCTTGAACAGATTGGCGATCACCTGGTCCTGCATGTCCGTGAACTGACCTTTTTCACCGAGCCCGATATCCTCGACATAGAGAAATTCAGTGGCAATTTCAGCCTCAGCCGCGCAATCCTGCAAATACTGGATCGTTCCACGATCTTCGACCGTATCGCGACAGCAGGTCAGGTGCAGCAACTGAAAACCGTACTGCTCGCGCAGCGCAGTGAAACGTTCGATCAGTTTTTCCTGCAGGCTGTTGAACTGATCGCTGCCTTCCGGCAGGTTGCCCGCATTAAGCTGATCTTCCAGCCAGATCCACTGGAAAAAGGCGGCTTCGTACAATGAGGTTGGCGTATCGGCGTTGTTTTCTAAAAGCTTAGGTTCACCGGTACCGTCCCACGCCAGATCGAGACGGGAATAGAGCGACGGTTGCTGTGTCAGCCAGGACTGGCGGACAAAGCCCCAGGTATGCTTTGGAATGCGAAACTTGGTCATCAGCTCATCGCTGGCAATGACCTTTTCCACCACTTTGAGGCACATCTGATGCAGCTCTGCGGTGACCTCTTCCAGCTTTTCGACCTGAGCAAGCGTCAGCTTATAGTACGCGTCTTCACACCAGTACGGCTCGCCGTACATGGTGTGAAAGTTGAAACCGTATTCGGTGGCCTTATCGCGCCAGTCCGGGCGCTCAACAATACTGACTCTTTCCATGACGATCAGCCACCCATCGAACGTGTGGTGGTGCCGCTTGCGCTACGCTGCATGGTGCTCTGTTTGGCGACTGACTCACCAAATCCGCCGCGGGTTACGGTAGAGGTGGTGGCAGGTTTCGGTGCCATGGCGGTTTTTGGTACGGTCATGGTGCGGCCCGGCGTTGCTGCGCCGTAGTTTTTGCCGCTGGCGTCAGTATATTTGCCGTATGCAGGGCTGGCCGGGTTTTTCGAGCTGAACAGCGGTTGCTGAGCGCCCATTCCGCCGCCCATCAGTCGGCCCATCATGTAGCCTGCCATCAGCGGCATCCAGAAGCTGCCGCTGCTTTGATTCTGCGCCTGAGCCTGGCCTTCACCGGTCGGTGCCATGCCCGCCTGCGCAGGTGCCTGCTGGCACTGGCCTTCGCCGAATTCAGCAATACAGTCTTCACGCGTGGCGTATTTTGGCGCGGTGCGTTCAGCTTCTTTCAGCGCGTTGTTAAACGCGGTGGTGCATTCGGCGCTTTTACCCGGATTCGCCGCAGAGCAGTCGTCCGCGTTCTGATAAAGCGAAACCGTTTCGTCACTCTTTTCACAGCCCGCGAGCATAAACACTGCGGTAACTGCCAGGGCGACAGGAGTCAGGTGGCGCGCGCTCCAGCTTTTGCGGAACGAGGCATGATGTATCGATTTTGTCCGTTTCATTTTTGTCTTCCAGGACCCAGTGGTAAACACAGTAAATAATGCTCAGGATAGAGGATGACTGGTCGAAATTGAAGCGGGAAGAGGCGAGAATGCGCAGGAAGGGGTAGATCTTTACGTTGCCTTACGTTCAGACGGGGCCGAAGCCCCGTCTACAGCATCAATTACGGAACGGGTTGTTGCCGTTACTGCTGCTGGTTGTACGTGCTGTTGCCGGTTTGACCGCTGGTGCCGCACTGTTGGCAGTATAACCATCTGCTGCGGCGTCTTGCTGGGTGTTTTCCGGCGCAACGGCGTCAGGCGCGGTGGAAATAGGTTTACCCAGCGTATTGTTCAACGCCACCAGATCCTGCTCGTTAAGCGTACCGAGCGCAGACTTGATGTTTAACTGGTTGATCAGATAGGTATAACGCGCATTTGCCAACTGCTGCTTAGCGTTGTACAGCGTGGTAGTAGCATCCAACACGTCCACAATGGTACGTGTACCTACAGAATAGCCGGCTTCCATCGCATCCAGGGAGCTTTGGGCAGAGACAACCGCTTGTTTGTACGCATTAATGCTACTGATAGACGCATTAATGTTGTTGAATGATGAACGAACGGTCTGTACTACGCTGCGGTGCGCGCTTTCCAGTTGTTCACTGGCGCCAACAAAGTTGTACTGCGCTTGTTTCACCTGCGAATTAACCATCCCGCCCTGGTACAGCGGCAGCGAGAAGTTCAGACCAATTTTATTCTGGCCCTGGTTGCTGTCGTCATACTGAGAGGTATTAGTTTTAGAACCACTGTAAGAGGTATCAGAAACACCAGTAGAGGCGGTTAAACCCAGCGTCGGCAGATGACCGTCCTGTGCCAGACGAATTTGCTCACGCGCCAGATCCTGGCTTAAACGTGCCTGCAATAACGTCAGATTGCGGTTTTCTGCTTCTTTCAGCAGCGAATTTACCGCCTGCGGTTTGTTGGTTTTAAAGCCATCAACATTCAGCGAAGCCAGTTCCGGGTAGTAATTGCCGGTGACCTGACGCAACTGTTCAACGGCGTTGTCCAGGTTGTTACGCGCGGTAACTTCATTTGCCAACACGGTATCGTACTGTGAACGGGCGTTCTGTACGTCAGTGATGGCGACCAGGCCAACGTTAAAACGCTGGGTCGTCTGATCCAACTGACGATAAACGGCGTCTTTTTGTGCCTGGGTATAAGAGAGCACGTCAATCGCGTTCAATACGTTAAAATAAGCCGTGGCAGTATTCAGGATCAGCGTTTGCTGATCGGTCTGATAGGTCACGTCCTGGATGCCCGCTGATTTTTCTTGCAGCGTCAGGGCACGCCATTTTGACATATCGAACAGAGTCTGAGTCAGGCTTAACGAAGCACTGGTCGCGTTGGAGTTGACGCCATTGGCATCACGAAAGCCATTGCTGTAGGTGTAATCGGCACCTAAGCCCAGTTGCGGCAGTAAAGGACTACGCGCTTCGTTAATTTTTTCGAATGCAGCATCGCGATCGGCGGCGGATTTACGCAATTCCGGGTTGCTCAGGCGTGCTTGCTGATAAACCTGCATCAGGTTTTCTGCCTGGCTCAGAGTACTGAACCCCGACAGGCTCAGGCCGATAAGGATGGGGAGCAATTTCTTCATTTGCATTCCTTGTTGTGAAGCAGTATTTAGCGCTGATCAAATTGTAAAAATAATTGCTGATTCTAGCAGAATCCGCCACTTCAAAAAGTTGGCGTTACGTGCCATACGGCGTTAATTTGCATCAATTTAACACAAGGGCGCTCAAACAGCAGTCAAACGACCTTGAAATTCACATTTTAATCACTATTGGTACCAGGACAGCACAATGCGTAAACCAGACAACTTGCCAATGACATTCACTAAAAATGATGTAGAAATTATTGCACGAGAAACACTATACCGCGGTTTTTTTTCACTGGATCTTTATCGCTTCCGTCATCGCCTGTTTAACGGTGATATGAGCGGTGAAGTGAAGCGTGAAATTTTTGAGCGCGGACACGCGGCAGTCTTGCTACCCTTTGACCCTGAGCGGGATGAAGTTGTGTTGGTCGAACAAATCCGCATCGCGGCCTATGACACCAGCGAAACGCCGTATCTACTGGAAATGGTAGCCGGAATGATTGAAGAAGGCGAAACCGTTGAAGATGTGGCTCGCCGTGAAGCAATGGAAGAAGCCGGACTGGATGTGAAGCGGACTAAGCCCGTGCTGAGTTATCTGGCAAGCCCTGGCGGCACCAGTGAGCGCCTGTCTATTTTGGTAGGTGAAGTGGACGCTTCGACCGCAAATGGTATCCACGGTCTGGCGGATGAAAACGAAGATATTCGTGTTCATGTGGTGAGTCGGGAACAGGCTTATCAATGGGTAGAAGAGGGGATAATCGACAACGCGGCTTCTGTCATCGCCTTGCAATGGTTACAGCTGCACTATCAAGAGTTAAAAACTGAGTGGAAAAAATGAAGCGTTACACACCTGACTTCCCTGAAATGATGCGCCTGTGCGAAACCAATTTTTCGCAGTTGCGCCGCCTGTTGCCACGCAATGATGCAGCCGGTGAAACAGTGAGCTATCAGGTTGCAAACGCACAATATCGATTAACGATTGTGGAATCGACCCGATACACTACGCTTGTCGCGATCGAACAGACGGCACCAGCGGTTACCTACTGGAGCCTGCCGTCGCTGACCGTGCGCCTGTATCATGATGCGAGGGTGGCTGAAGTGTGTTCAAGTCAGCAGATCTTTCGCTTCAAAGCGCGGTATGATTATCCAAATAAAAAGTTGCATCAACGCGACGAAAAGCATCAAATTAATCAGTTTTTGGCCGACTGGTTACGGTACTGTTTAGCACATGGAGCGATGGCGATTCCGGTTTATTAGCGTCGTGAAACCTAAGGACACCATTTGGAAAGCCTGTTAACCCTTCCTTTGGCTGGTGAGGCCAGAGTCAGGATCTTACAAATTACAGACACTCACCTGTTTGCCGAAAAGCATGAAACCTTACTGGGTGTGAACACCTGGGATAGCTACCAGTGCGTACTGGATGCCATACATGCAGAGTCGCCAGAGTACGATCTGATCGTTGCGACTGGGGATTTGGCGCAGGATCAATCCGCTGCGGCCTATCAGCATTTTGCTGAGGGCATCGCAAGTTTTCGTGCGCCCTGCGTTTGGTTACCAGGTAATCACGACTTTCAGCCAGCGATGTACAGCGCGCTTCAGGATGCGGGTATTTCCCCCGCCAAACGCATCTTCATCGGTGAACAGTGGCAAATATTGTTGCTCGACAGCCAGGTGTTCGGCGTCCCTCACGGTGAGTTAAGCGAATTTCAGCTTGAATGGCTGGAGCGTAAACTTGCCGATGCGCCTGAACGTAATACTTTGCTGCTTCTACATCACCATCCTCTGCCTGCGGGCTGCAGTTGGCTCGATCAACACAGTCTGCGCAATGCGGCGGAGCTCGACAACGTGCTGGTGAACTATCCGCGCGTGAAGTATCTGCTGTGCGGGCATATTCATCAGGAGCTGGATCTCGACTGGAACGGCCGCCGCCTGCTGGCGACGCCATCGACCTGCGTGCAGTTTAAGCCGCATTGTTCCAACTTCACGTTAGATACCATCAGCCCTGGCTGGCGGACGCTGGAACTCTTTGCCGACGGTACGTTACAGACCCAGGTGTGTCGTCTACAGGGTAATCGGTTCCACCCAGATACCGCTTCAGAAGGCTACTGATGTCTACGCTTCTCTATCTTCATGGATTTAACAGTTCTCCTCGCTCGGCGAAGGCATGTCTGCTAAAAAAATGGCTGGCGGAGCACCATCCGCACGTTGAGATGATTGTACCGCAGTTACCTCCGTATCCAGCCCAGGCGGCAGAGATGCTGGAGTCAATTATCCTTGAGCATGGCGGCGAGTCGCTGGGGATTGTCGGCTCGTCATTAGGAGGCTATTACGCCACCTGGCTGTCGCAATGTTTTATGCTGCCAGCGGTGGTCGTGAACCCTGCCGTGCGGCCTTACGAACTGCTGGTCGACTATCTCGGTCAGAACGAGAACCCCTACACGGGGCTGCAATATGTGCTAGAGTCACGCCATATTTACGATCTTAAAGTCATGCAGATTGACCCGCTGGAAGCGCCGGATTTGATTTGGCTGCTTCAACAAACGGGCGATGAAGTGTTGGACTACCGCCTGGCGGTGGCGTATTACGCCTCCTGCCGTCAGACAGTTATTGAGGGCGGAAACCACGCATTCACGGGCTTCGAAGATTATTTCAACCCGATTGTCGATTTCCTTGGACTGCACAGTTTCTGACGATCAATTCGAATTGCTAATTTAAACCATGACGCAAACTTATAACGCTGATGCCATTGAGGTACTCACTGGGCTTGAGCCGGTACGCCGTCGCCCTGGGATGTACACTGACACGACCCGTCCTAACCATCTTGGACAGGAAGTGATTGATAACAGTGTGGATGAAGCACTGGCTGGCCACGCGAAACGCGTGGATGTGATTTTACATGCCGATCAATCGCTGGAAGTCATTGACGACGGACGCGGCATGCCGGTGGATATTCACCCAGAAGAAGGCGTTCCGGCGGTCGAGCTGATCCTCTGTCGCCTGCACGCGGGCGGCAAGTTCTCCAACAAGAACTACCAGTTCTCCGGTGGTCTGCACGGTGTGGGTATCTCCGTTGTTAACGCTCTGTCCAAACGTGTGGAAGTGAACGTACGCCGCGACGGGCAGGTGTACAACATCGCGTTTGAAAACGGTGACAAAGTGCAGGATTTACAGGTTGTCGGTACTTGTGGTAAACGCAATACCGGTACCAGCGTACACTTCTGGCCGGATGAAACCTTCTTTGACAGCCCGCGTTTCTCTGTTTCTCGCTTAACGCACGTACTGAAAGCCAAAGCGGTGCTGTGTCCGGGCGTAGAGATCACCTTTAAAGATGAAGTTAACAACAGCGAGCAGCGCTGGTGCTACCAGGACGGTCTGAATGACTACCTGAGCGAAGCCGTAAACGGTCTGCCAACGCTGCCGGAAAAACCGTTTATCGGTAATTTCAGCGGTGAAACAGAAACCGTAGACTGGGCGCTGCTCTGGCTGCCGGAAGGCGGTGAATTACTGACTGAAAGTTATGTCAACCTGATCCCAACCATGCAGGGTGGTACGCATGTTAACGGCCTGCGTCAGGGACTGCTGGACGCGATGCGTGAATTCTGCGAGTACCGTAATATTCTGCCGCGCGGCGTGAAGCTGTCAGCAGAAGATATCTGGGATCGTTGCGCCTATGTGCTGTCGGTAAAAATGCAGGATCCACAGTTTGCCGGACAGACCAAAGAGCGTCTTTCTTCGCGTCAGTGTGCGGCATTCGTTTCTGGCGTAGTGAAAGATGCCTTTAGCCTGTGGCTGAACCAGAACGTGCAGTCAGCCGAGCTGCTGGCGGAAATGGCGATTTCCAGCGCACAGCGTCGTTTGCGTGCGGCGAAAAAAGTGGTACGCAAAAAGCTGACCAGCGGTCCGGCGTTACCGGGGAAACTGGCGGACTGTACCGCACAGGATCTCAATCGCACCGAACTGTTCCTCGTCGAAGGTGACTCGGCGGGCGGATCGGCCAAGCAGGCGCGCGATCGTGAATTCCAGGCGATCATGCCGCTCAAAGGTAAGATCCTCAATACCTGGGAAGTCTCTTCTGATGAAGTGCTGGCCTCGCAGGAAGTGCATGATATTTCGGTAGCGATCGGCATCGATCCGGACAGTGATGATCTGAGCCAACTGCGCTATGGCAAGATCTGTATTCTGGCGGATGCGGACTCCGATGGTCTGCACATCGCTACGCTGCTGTGCGCGCTGTTTGTGAAACACTTCCGTACGCTGGTGAAACACGGTCACGTCTATGTGGCGCTGCCGCCGTTGTATCGTATCGATCTCGGCAAAGAGGTGTATTACGCACTAACAGAAGAAGAAAAAGCGGGCGTGCTGGAGCAGTTAAAGCGCAAGAAAGGCAAGCCGAACGTCCAGCGCTTTAAAGGTCTGGGTGAAATGAACCCGATGCAGTTACGTGAAACGACGCTGGATCCCAATACGCGTCGCCTGGTGCAGCTCATCATTGATGATGAGGACGATCAGCGTACGAATGCGGTGATGGATATGCTGCTGGCCAAGAAACGTTCAGAGGATCGTCGTAACTGGTTGCAAGAGAAAGGTGACCTGGCGGATCTCGAAGGCTAATTGCATGTAGAAAAGCCGGAGAGGGGCGTAAAATGCCTTATCCGGCTCTCATCTGACGAAGCGATTATATGCCGGATAGCAAAGCCTCATCCGGCAAATCGACAACCTTAAATACCCGATTCCAGAATACGGATATTCATGTCCAGCACGTCGCCTTTCACGGCTTCGCTGTAGGCTTTCATATGCGGGGTCTGCAAATGCGCTTCAAGGTGCGCAATGCTTTCCCACTGTTCAACCATCACGATTGAGTCTGGCGCTGTGGTCTGAAAACTCACACCTGCTGCATGATCGACCATTGGCGCATAGCCGTGGCAGCCTTCTTCTTTCAGTACGGTCGGAACGATTTTAGCAAACTGATCCAGTACCGCCTGGCGGTGATGTTGACCTGGACGTGTACGGATTTCTGCAATAACGGTAAGCATGGTTAACTCCTTCTAATTCCAGGTTACCAGTTAACCAAAAATCTCGGTCAGATGCTCGCGATATTCTGCGATATAACGCGGGACGTCCGGCATTTTAATCACGTCATTGGTGATAAAGGTCGGCAGCGCTTCCATTCCCAGGAACTGGTTTGCTTTATGGAACGGGAGATAGACGCCATCAACACCAACGCCATGGAAGAACTGGTCTTTTTCAGTGAAGGCTTCCATTGGCGCGTTCCAGGTCAGGGACAGCATGTATTTTTTGCCCTGAATCAGCCCGCCTGAGCCGTATTTTTTAGAGGCATCTGAACGTGTACGACCATCGCTGGCATACAGCGTACCGTGACCTTCGGTAAACACATCATCGATGTATTTTTTCACGGTCCACGGTGCACCCATCCACCAGCCCGGCATTTGCCAGATAACCACATCGGCCCAGACAAAATTCTGCACTTCTGTTTTTACGTCATAATCGCTGTCCGCGCGTACGACTTTAACATCATGCCCGAGGTCGCGCAGGATACCGTCCGCGACCTCGGTCAGGGTGTCGTTTAACTGACCGTTAGAGTGGCCGAATTTTTTCGCACCATTGATAATCAGAATGTTGCTCATTTTGTGTCCTCAAGGAAATACGTTTGTGGACTATTTTACCCCCACGGGTGGTGCGGTGAAATTAGCAAAATGTGCAAAGTCTTTTGCATTACTAGCAATAATGCGGTCTTTACCAGCTGATTTTGACCTCAAACCCGCCTTGCGGAGCATTACCAAACGAGGCAGACATCCCGTGTAAAGTCGCTATACGACGAACGATCGACAGGCCCAGACCACTACCGGTAACACTTTGTCCCGGCGGACGATAAAAGCGTTCACCGATGTGCGTCAGGATTTCCGGCGCAACGCCAGGACCATTATCTTTGACGCTGAAATTGCGGGTATTGAGCGTCACTTCCACAATGCTCCCCCGCGGGCTGTAGCGAATCGCATTATCCAGCAGATTACGGACCATCAGGCTGAGTAACAGCGGTTGTCCCGTGTGCGTGATGTGGTGCGCGTTAATCTGCAACCGCACATCGATGTGCGCCTGCTGTGCCGGATGGTAGATATCCATCACCGCGGATTGCAGAAGCTCCTCCAGCGAGATTTCCGCCACATCCTGAAGATTGTCGAGGGAGTCGAGGCGCGAAAGCGTCAGGAGCTGATCAACCAGTCGGGTAGCGCGGTCAATTCCCGTCTGCATCTGCATTAACGCTTTTTGTCGTGCCTGCGGATCATCGTCGGACAACTGCGCGACTTCGGTCTGTACCTTCAGTGCCGTCAACGGACTGCGCAGTTCGTGGGCGGCATCAGAGGTAAAGCGCCGTTCGCGAACCATCATCGAATGTGTGCGGATAAACAGTTGATTGAGCGACTCAACCAGTGGGCGAACCTCGCCAGGAATACCTTTCAGGCTCAGTGGTTCTTCAGATTCCGGATCCCGCACACGTAAAGCCTGCGCCAGCTTTTTTAGCGGCTTAAGTTCAAGGCTTAACAGGACAATCAGGATCAGCAGCATCAGCGGCAGGGCGACCAGCCACGGCACCAATTGGGCCGTCACGATCGCCAGGGCCATATCTTCGCGATATTCCCACTCCTGACCGACCACGATCCGGTACTTTTTATCCGCTGAAGTTAGCCAGATAAAGCGCCATTTATCGTTATCACCGTTCAGATAACCATCGTCAAACCCTTCCCGACGATAGCTATAGGGAATGTACTGACCATTGTCGCCATCGTGGAGCACCATTTTTCCTTCTGGCGTATAGACAGCAAAGGTCAGTACATCGTCGTCAATATGGCCATGTTTGAACTTTTTCGGTGTCTGCGCGATGCGCTCAGAAGCTTTTAGTTCATCAAGATCCAGCGTGACCAGCCGTTTGGCAAACAGCATCAGCTGCGTGTCAAACATCTCATCCACGTTATCGGTGGTTTGTTTCCAGGCGACAAAACTGGAAATCAACCAGGTTACCAAAACCAAAATGATAAATATAAGCGTAAGTCTGATGCGTAGACTCAGGCGTTGTGTGAGTTTCATGCGTCACCCAGGGTGTAGCCAATGCCATGTACCGTGCGGATAAAGTCGCTGCCGAGCTTACGGCGCAAGTGATGGACGTGGACCTCCACCGCATTACTGGAGACGTTTTCATCCCAGTTATACAGTTTTTCTTCAATCAGCTTGCGGGGCAGGACGCGCCCTTTGTTACGCATCAGCAGTTCCAGCAGCGCGAACTCTTTTGGCTTAAGCGATAACGGCTCACCTGCGAACGTGGCGACCAGCGCGCCGGGATCAAGCGAAACCTGACCATGGCGCAGTTCGCTGGTGGCCTGGCCGCTGGCGCGGCGTACCAATGCTTCCAGTCGGGCGGCAACTTCGATCAGCGCAAAGGGTTTACACAGATAGTCATCCGCGCCCAGGCGCAGACCTTCCACGCGTTCTGTCAGCGCGTCACGAGCGGTAAGAATCAGCACCGGCTCCTGCTTCCCGTTGGCTCGCCATTCGCGCAGGATATCGCGCCCGTCTATGCCTGGCAGCGTCAGGTCGAGGATCACCGCATCATAAGGGGCGCTGTACAGTGCTTCTTTCCCCTGGCGACCCTCGGTAAACCAGTCGATGCTGAAACCCATTTTACTCAGACCTGTTTTCAGGCCGTCGCCAATCAGCGTGTCATCTTCTACCAGTAAAATACGCATATGTTCTTCCCTGCGGTCGCTCTCATTACCGTCAAGTAAACCTGTGGCTACAGCCTCTGTACAGTAAAAAAAGTATCTTTTTTTGCCTTAAGAACTTGTTAAGGATTAACTTATTTAATAGTCGTAAACCAACATGAAAGGGAGACATGACGATGAAAAAATTAGCTGCAATGGTTGCCGTAATGGCACTGTGTTCCGCACCTGTTCTGGCAGCGCAGCAGGGCGGCTTCTCTGGACCGACGACGACAACGCAAAGCCAAAATGGCGGCTTTGTTGGCCCAAACGGTAGCAGCACGACGGTAGAAAGCGCCAAATCGCTGCGTGATGACACCTGGGTTACCCTGCGCGGGAACATCGTTGAGCGTATTTCCGACGACCTGTATGTGTTTAAAGATGCAACCGGCACAGTGAACGTAGATATCGACCACAAACGCTGGAACGGCGTGACCGTCACGCCGCAGGATGTGGTTGAAATCCAGGGTGAAGTGGATAAAGACTGGAACTCCGTTGAAATCGACGTGAAACAGATTACCAAAGTTGCCAAATAATCCCCATCAGGGCCGCAGTCGCGGCCCTTTTCTTTGTGACTCAACACGCCAGATAGGGTAGTATCTGCGGCAATATTGCCCTTCAATAGACGGGTATAAGTTGAGGAACCACGATTAATGAGCGATATGGCAGAGCGCCTTGCGCTGCATGAATTCACGGAAAACGCCTATCTGAACTACTCCATGTACGTCATCATGGACAGGGCGTTACCGTTTATTGGTGATGGTCTGAAACCTGTTCAGCGTCGCATCGTTTACGCGATGTCCGAACTGGGGCTGAATGCCAGCGCCAAATTTAAAAAATCCGCCCGTACCGTCGGTGACGTATTGGGTAAATACCATCCGCACGGCGACAGCGCCTGCTATGAAGCGATGGTGCTGATGGCCCAGCCCTTCTCTTACCGTTATCCGCTGGTTGACGGGCAGGGGAACTGGGGGGCACCAGACGATCCGAAATCCTTCGCTGCGATGCGTTACACGGAATCCCGCCTGTCTAAATATGCGGAAGTCCTGCTGGGTGAACTCGGTCAGGGCACGTCAGACTGGGTGCCAAACTTCGACGGTACCATGCAGGAGCCGAAAATGCTGCCTGCGCGTCTGCCGAATATCCTGCTAAACGGCACGACCGGGATTGCCGTGGGTATGGCGACGGATATTCCACCGCATAACCTGCGTGAAGTGGCCAAAGCGGCAATTACGCTGATTGAGCAGCCGAAAACGACGCTGGATCAACTGCTGGATATCGTACAGGGGCCGGATTATCCGACCGAAGCAGAAATCATTACCTCGCGTGCGGAGATTCGTAAGATTTACGAAAACGGACGCGGTTCCGTACGTATGCGTGCGGTATGGACGAAAGAAGACGGCGCGGTGGTGATTTCCGCGCTGCCGCATCAGGTTTCCGGGGCTAAAGTGCTGGAGCAGATCGCCGCTCAGATGCGCAATAAAAAGCTGCCGATGGTCGATGACCTGCGCGACGAATCGGATCACGAAAACCCGACTCGTCTGGTGATTGTCCCGCGGTCGAATCGCGTAGATATGGAACAGGTGATGAACCATCTGTTTGCCACTACCGATCTGGAAAAAAGCTATCGCATTAACCTGAACATGATTGGCCTCGACGGTCGTCCGGCAGTTAAAAACCTACTGGAGATCCTCACCGAATGGCTGACGTTCCGTCGCGATACCGTGCGCCGTCGCCTGAACTATCGCCTGGAGAAAGTACTCAAACGCCTGCACATTCTTGAAGGTTTGCTGATAGCGTTCCTCAATATTGACGAAGTAATCGAAATTATTCGTCATGAAGATGAACCTAAACCCGAGCTGATGTCGCGGTTTGGTATTTCAGAAACTCAGGCGGAGGCCATTCTTGAGCTGAAATTACGCCACCTTGCCAAACTCGAAGAGATGAAAATCCGCGGTGAGCAGGACGAACTGGCGAAAGAGCGCGATCAACTGCAGGGCATTCTGGCCTCTGAACGCAAAATGAGTAACCTGCTGAAGAAAGAACTGCAGGCTGATGCGGATGCCTATGGTGACGATCGCCGTTCTCCACTGCGGGAGCGTGAAGAAGCGAAGGCGATGAGCGAGCATGACATGCTGCCGTCTGAGCCGGTGACTATTGTGCTGTCCCAGAGTGGCTGGGTGCGTAGCGCGAAAGGCCACGACATCGATGCGCCAGGCTTAAGCTATAAAGCGGGCGACAGCTTTAAGTCGGCTGTGAAGGGTAAGAGCAACCAACCGGTGGTGTTCGTTGACTCAACCGGGCGTAGTTATGCTATCGACCCAATTACGCTGCCGTCGGCGCGTGGTCAGGGGGAGCCGTTGACCGGGAAGCTCACGCTGCCACCGGGCGCGACGGTTGAGCATATGCTGATGGAAGGCGACGATCAGAAGCTGCTGATGGCATCTGATGCCGGTTACGGTTTTGTCTGCACCTTCAATGACCTGGTCGCGCGTAACCGTGCGGGCAAGGCATTGATTACGCTACCGGAAAACGCGCATGTTATGCCGCCGGTGGTGATTGAAGATGAAACCGATATGCTGCTGGCGATTACCCATGCGGGCCGCATGTTGATGTTCCCGGTGAGCGATTTGCCGCAGTTGTCGAAAGGCAAAGGGAACAAGATAATCAATATTCCTTCTGCGGAAGCTGCGAAAGGCGAAGATGGTCTGGCACAACTCTACGTGCTGCCGCCGCAAAGCACGCTGACTATCCACGTCGGGAAACGCAAAATTAAACTGCGCCCTGAAGAGCTACAGAAGGTAACCAGCGAGCGTGGTCGTCGCGGTACGCTCATGCGCGGTCTGCAACGCATCGACCGTGTTGAGATTGACTCGCCTCGACGCGCCAGTCACGGCGACAGTGAAGAATAACGCCAGCGTCTGGCTCTCCCTGTTTTCGCACAGGGAGAGCTTGTTTTAAAAATTCCCGTGAAACCGTTGTTTATTCGTGCGTTGCGATTAACAATACGCTTTTCCAGAGAGCCACTCTTAACAATGCCCTAACCTGATGCAGTATTCGGAATCAGGTGACGTAGAATGCCAGGCTCTTAGGCCTTTAGAGGTTGTTATGCTATATATTTTTCGTTTAATTATTACTGTTATTTACTGCATTTTGGTCTGTATTTTCGGTTGCATATACTGTCTGTTCAGCCCAAGAAATCCAAAACACGTTGCGACGTTCGGCCATATGTTTGGTCGCCTGGCTCCCCTGTATGGCCTGAAGGTCGAGTGTCGCATGCCGCCTGACGCGAAGAACTATGGTAATGCTATCTATATTTGTAACCACCAGAATAACTATGACATGGTTACCGCAGCGAATATCGTTCAGCCACCGACGGTCACAGTAGGTAAAAAAAGCCTGTTGTGGATCCCTTTCTTCGGACAACTGTACTGGCTCACTGGTAATCTGTTGATCGACAGAAATAACCGCGCCAAAGCGCACAGCACCATTGCGGCGGTGGTGAACCACTTTAAAAAGCGTCGTATCTCTATCTGGATGTTCCCTGAAGGAACGCGTAGCCGCGGTCGCGGTCTGCTGCCGTTTAAAACCGGTGCGTTCCATGCGGCAATTGCTGCGGGTGTCCCGGTTATCCCTGTTTGCGTTTCAACGACCTCTAATAAGATCAAATTGAACCGACTCAATAATGGGCTGGCGATTGTAGAGATGCTGCCGCCAGTGGATATCAGTCATTTTGGTAAAGATCAGGTTCGTGAACTGGCAGCGCATTGCCGCACGCTGATGGAACAAAAAATCGCAGAACTCGATAAAGAAGTTGCTGAGCGGGAGGCTGCCGGTAAGGTTTGATTCGCTCATTTCGGGTTTGTTACAGGAAATGATTTCCTGCGTGTTAATCGCCAGTTTTTCATGGAGCTTATATGTCATTCAGTCGGCGTCAGTTCATTCAGGCATCGGGGATCGCACTGTGTGCAGGTGCTGTTCCGCTGAAGGCTAATGCTGCCGGTCAGCAACAACCGCTACCTGTTCCCCCCCTGCTGGAGTCCCGTCGGGGACAGCCGCTATTTATGACGCTGCAACGTGCGCACTGGTCGTTTACGCCGGGCACGCGCGCACCCGTCTGGGGTGTTAACGGGCGCTACCTGGGGCCGACAATCCGCGTCTGGAAAGGTGATGACGTCAAGCTTATCTACAGCAACCGTCTGACAGAAAATGTCTCAATGACCGTTGCCGGGTTACAGGTCCCAGGTCCTCTTATGGGGGGGCCGGCGCGTATGATGTCGCCTAATGCGGACTGGGCGCCCGTGCTGCCGATTCGCCAGAGTGCTGCAACCTTGTGGTATCACGCCAACACGCCAAATCGCACTGCCCAGCAGGTCTATAACGGCCTTGCCGGGATGTGGCTGGTTGAAGATGAAGTGAGTAAATCACTGCCGATCCCTAACCACTACGGCGTGGATGATTTTCCAGTCATTATTCAGGATAAGCGTCTGGATAACTTCGGTACGCCAGAATATAGCGAACCGGGCAGTGGGGGGTTTGTGGGGGATACTCTTCTGGTCAACGGGGCGCAAAGTCCGTATGTCGAAGTGTCCCGCGGCTGGGTGCGTTTGCGTTTGCTGAATGCCTCAAATTCGCGTCGTTATTTGCTGAAAATGAGCGATGGTCGTGCGCTGCATGTTATCTCAGGCGATCAGGGGTTTTTACCCGCGCCGGTTTCGGTGAAGCAGCTATCGTTGGCGCCAGGCGAGCGTCGTGAGATTCTGGTCGATATGACCAACGGTGATGAAGTTTCGATTACCTGCGGCGAGGCGGCCAGTATTGTCGACAGGATCCGTGGTTTCTTTGAACCTTCCAGTATCCTGATCTCCACGCTGGTACTGACTCTGCGACCAACCGGCCTTCTGCCGCTGGTAACGGATAGCCTGCCAATGCGTCTGTTACCCACCGAAATTTTGAGCGGCTCGCCGATTCGCAGCCGTGATATTAGCCTTGATGACGATCCCGGAATCAATGGCCAACTGTGGGATGTCAATCGCATGGACATCACGGCGCAGCAGGGATCCTGGGAGCGCTGGACGGTGCGTGCAGATATGCCGCAGTCGTTCCATATTGAAGGCGTCTCTTTCCTGATCCGTAATGTGAATGGCGCGATGCCGTTCCCGGAAGACCGTGGCTGGAAAGATACCGTCTGGGTTGATGGGCAAGTGGAGTTGCTGGTCTATTATGGGCAGCCTTCCTGGGCGCATTTCCCGTTCTACTTCAACAGCCAGACGCTGGAAATGGCAGACCGTGGTTCTATTGGCCAGATGCTGGTGAATCCGGCACCGTAATAGATATTCCTGTGCCGGGTGGCGGCTTCGCCTAACCCGGCCTGGACCGTGCGCAAGCACAGGAACGGTCAGCGTAGCACCAGCAGAGATGAAATTTAACATCCTTACAATACTCCTTCATTTCCCCTGTTGATCCAGCGTATAATCCCCGGCCTTTGATTATTTTTTTACCATTTTTTTGGAAGCATTATGAGCGCAATATCCCTGATCCAACCGGACAGAGACCTTTTCTCCTGGCCGCAGTACTGGGCCGCCTGCTTTGGGCCGGCACCATTTTTGCCGATGTCACGCGACGAAATGGATCAACTTGGCTGGGATAGCTGCGACATCATTCTGGTTACCGGCGATGCGTACGTCGATCACCCGAGCTTCGGCATGGCTATTTGCGGCCGTATGCTGGAAGCGCAGGGCTTTCGCGTGGGGATCATCGCCCAACCGGAGTGGAACAGCAAAGATGACTTTATGCGTCTGGGCAAACCTAACCTGTTCTTCGGCGTAACCGCAGGCAACATGGACTCGATGATCAACCGTTATACCGCCGATCGCCGACTGCGCCATGACGATGCCTATACGCCGGACAACGTGGCGGGTAAACGCCCGGACCGTGCGACGTTGGTTTATACCCAGCGCTGTAAAGAAGCCTGGAAAGATGTGCCGGTTATTCTCGGCGGTATTGAAGCCAGCCTGCGCCGTACTGCGCATTACGATTACTGGTCAGATACCGTACGCCGTTCCGTGCTGGTGGATTCAAAAGCTGACATGCTGATGTTTGGTAACGGCGAACGCCCATTGGTGGAAGTTGCACACCGTCTGGCGATGGGCGAAACCATTGATCAGATCCGCGACGTGCGTAATACCGCGATTATGGTTAAAGAAGCGCTGCCGGGCTGGAGTGGAGTGGATTCCACACGTCTGGATATGCCTGGGAAAATTGACCCCATCCCCCATCCGTATGGCGAAGACTTGCCGTGTGCTGATAACAAACCGGTCGCACCGAAAAAACAAGAAGCGAAAGCGGTAACCGTACAGCCGCCGCGTCCGAAGCCGTGGGAAAAAACCTACGTACTGTTACCGTCTTTCGAGAAAGTGAAGAGCGACAAAGTTCTGTACGCCCATGCGTCGCGTATTCTGCATCACGAAACGAACCCAGGATGCGCGCGTGCGCTGATGCAAAAGCATGGCGATCGCTATATTTGGGTTAACCCGCCAGCGATCCCGTTGTCGACTGAAGAAATGGACAGCGTCTTTGCACTGCCGTACAAGCGCGTACCGCATCCGGCGTACGGTAACAGCCGTATTCCCGCCTATGAGATGATCCGTTTCTCGATCAATATCATGCGTGGCTGTTTTGGTGGTTGCTCGTTCTGTTCGATCACCGAGCACGAAGGGCGCATTATCCAGAGCCGTTCTGAAGATTCGATCATCAATGAGATCGAAGCCATTCGCGATACCGTTCCGGGCTTTACCGGCGTGATTTCCGATCTCGGCGGTCCAACTGCAAACATGTATATGCTGCGCTGTAAGTCTCCGCGTGCAGAACAGACCTGTCGTCGTCTGTCCTGCGTTTACCCGGATATCTGCCCGCATATGGATACTAACCACGAACCGACGATTAATCTCTACCGCCGCGCGCGTGATCTGAAAGGCATTAAAAAGATCCTTATCGCATCCGGGGTGCGTTATGACATCGCCGTGGAGGACCCGCGCTATATTAAAGAGTTGGCAACTCACCATGTGGGTGGCTACCTGAAGATTGCGCCGGAGCATACAGAAGAAGGCCCATTGTCGAAGATGATGAAGCCGGGTATGGGCAGCTACGACCGCTTTAAAGAGTTATTCGATACCTACTCTAAACAGGCCGGTAAAGAGCAGTACCTGATCCCCTATTTTATCTCTGCGCACCCGGGTACGCGTGATGAGGATATGGTGAATCTGGCTCTGTGGCTGAAACAGCGTCGTTTCCGTCTGGATCAAGTGCAGAACTTCTACCCATCACCGCTGGCAAACTCTACAACCATGTATTACACCGGGAAAAACCCGTTGGGCAAAATTGGTTATAAGAGTGAAGATGTAGTAGTGCCAAGAGGTGATAAACAGCGCCGTCTGCATAAAGCACTGCTGCGTTACCATGATCCTGCTAACTGGCCGTTAATCCGTCAGGCGCTGGAAGATATGGGGAAAAAGCATCTGATTGGCGGTCGTCGCGAATGTCTGGTTCCGGCCCCGACGCTGGAAGAGATGCGTGAAGCACGTCGTCAGAACCGCCATACCCGTCCGGCACTGACCAAGCATACGCCAGTCGCGCACCAGCGTCAGACACCTGCGGCGAATAAAAAACGCGGGAAAGTCGCGGGGCGCTAATCTGTCTTGCCCGGTAGTGAAATGCTTACCGGGCCAGACAGACCGTAGGCCGGATAAGGTGCTCGCACCGCCATCCGGCAGACATGCTCAGTATTTATGCTTCGCGAATTCTGGCCGCTAATGCGGCCAGTTTTTCATCGTCAGCCCGTTCGTGGTCATGTGACGACAGATACCCTTCATACTGCTCGAAAAATTTAGTCTGCCGGGACTCAATCGGTTTCCAGTGCGTCAAATCACCTGTGCCATGCATAGGGCTGAGTTTACTGTGCACATGATCCACGCCAAACCCTTCGAAAAACATCCCCGTACGACTGACATCCGGGAAAGCCTTATCCAGTTTTTTCGCCACCTTTTGGGTCGCCAGCATCAGGTCTGCCAGCGCCTGTGGCGGCATATCAAATGCATAGCTTGGGTAGTGCTTTTTCGGGATCACCACGGTAAAACCGTCGGTGTTTGGGAAAATCGACAGAAAGGCCAGGTGATGCTCGTCTTCCCAGACTTTATGGCAGGGCGCTTTACCTTCAACAATTTGACAGAAAATACAGGTCATTCCTTTTCTCCGTAGATAAGACGTTTCGTCAGGACGCAGTGAGTTTAGTACAGACCCAGCATCTTCCACCACATCAGCCCTACAGTGATAAAGACGGCTTGATTGAACAGGCTGATGATGAATCCTGTTCGCCACCAGACTCCCGTCGGTACGTACCCGGCACCAAACAGAATCGGCCCGCGAGCGTGAGTGTACTGAGTGAGGGAACAGTACAGGCTGCTGGTGAAGGCCAGCATCAACGCCGTAGGGGCTGCAGGAATATTCAAATGCAGACCGACGCCAAGGAAAACGGCATACAGCGCCGCAATCTGCGCATTACCGCTGGCAAAAAAGTAGTGGGTATAAAAGTACGCGGCGTTGAGCAGCAGCAGGACAACCACCCAACTGGTCCCATGCATAGTACTGCTCAGGCTATCGCCAATCAGGTTGCCAAACCAGGTGGTAAAGCCTAGTTTTTTCAACTGATTTGCCATCATCAATAGTGCGGCAAACCAGATCAGTGTATCCCACGCACCTTTCTCGCTTTTGACATCTTCCCAGCTCAGAACGCCGCTGAGCAGCAAGATGGATAAACCAACAAATGAGGCAGTGGTGGCGTCGACGCCCAGCGTATCACCAAAAATCCACAGTACCAGCAGGACGCCGACGGTCGCCAGCATCAGCCATTCCCCGCGTGACATACGACCCATTTCCGCCAGTTCTTTACGCGCCAGATTAGGGGCATCCGGCGTGTGTTTAATTTCCGGGCGCACAATCCAGTAGACCAGTAATGGAACCAGCAGTAAGGAAACCAGGCAAGGCAGTAGCGCCGCCATAAACCAGCTGCCCCAGGTCAGAGTGACCCCCGCATTGGCCGCCAGCTTCACTGCCAACAGGTTGCCGGTATATCCGGTCATAAAGAGCGCGGCGGTGACGTCGTTGACGTTGCCAATACAGGTGATAAGAAAGGTGCCGATTTTACTGCGGGATTCATCTTCCGGGTTCGAGTGGAAACTGCGCGCCAGGGAGTCGGCAATGGGATAGATGACGCCGCCGCAGCGGGCCGTGTTGCTTGGCATTGCGGGGGAAAGTATCAGGTCCGCAAACGCCAGTCCGTAGGCGAGTCCCAGCGTGCGCTTGCCGAGCAGGCGGATCATCTGCAGCGCAATACGTCGTCCGAGGCCCGTTTTGATAAACCCGCGGGCAATCATAAAGGCGACGACAATCAGCCAGATCAGAGAACTGTTCAGTTCGCTCAGTGCGGTGGTAATAGCGCCGCTGGCGGTTTTATCCCCGGCAGCATAAGCGAGGGCAAAAACGGTAATACCGATAATGCCGACTGCGCCAATAGGCAGAACTTTTGCCACGATAGAAGCAATGGTAGCAACGAAGATAATGGCTGAATGCCAGGCTGGCGCACTTAACCCACTGGGTGGGGTAAGCTGCCAGAGTCCGGCAGAAATAAATAGTATAAGAATCAATGGGAGCCATTTGACGCCTTGCTGTGTTTTTTCCGCCATGGTCACGCACCTATAGATATTTGTGATGTGTTCATTAAATCAATATTATTACTGAATAATTAGTAAGTTATATTGCGTAATGCTGCACGTGGATGTGCCATAAATACATCAATAGTTGCGCGTTTATTGTTTCTTAATATTTCGACAGGAGAAAAGCCCGACGGGAATGCCGGGCTGGAGAGGAGAGATTAACCGCCGAACTGATCCGGGTCAGGGCCAAGGCGTTTACCTTGATCGAGTTTTGCTATTTCACCGAGTTCATCTTTGTCCAGGCGGAAGTCCCAGACATTGAAGTTCTCGGCGATACGGGCAGGGGTGACGGATTTCGGGATCACCACCAGGCCGCTATCCAGATGCCAGCGAATGACGACCTGCGCCGGTGATTTGCCATATTTTTCAGCGAGGTCGCGAATGATCTTTTGATCAAATACGTCTTTGCCGCCCTGCGCCAGCGGGCTCCAGGATTCGGTCTGGATTTTATGTGTGGCGTTCCAGGCGTGCAGCTGGCGCTGTTGCATCAGTGGATGCAGTTCTATCTGGTTAATCACCGGCGGGACACCTGTTTCATCCATCAGGCGCTGGAGATGATTGATCTGAAAGTTGCACACGCCGATGCTCTTAATCAGCCCCTCTTTTTGCAGGTCGATCATGTTTTCCCACGCTTCAACGTAGTGATCGATCGCCGGAACAGGCCAGTGCATCAGGTAGAGATCGAGGTAATCGAGCTGGAGTTTCTCCATGCTTTCGAGCAACGCTTCCCGTGGGCGTTTCTGATCATCATTCCACAGCTTGGTGGTAATGAATAACTCTTCGCGCGGTACGCCAGCATCGCGTATTGCTTTGCCGACACCTTCTTCGTTTTTGTACGCCGCAGCGGTATCAATTGAGCGATACCCTACTTCCAGCGCTTTATGAATGGCGGTGATGACTTCTTCGTTGCTTGCCTTCCAGACCCCCAGGCCCAGTTGCGGCATGACGTTACCATCCTGTAGTTTGATAATGGTTGGAGTGGTCATAATTCCTCCCCTTAATGACTGTCACCGGAACATACTCCGGTGACATAGGTGTGACTTAAGCCTGGTATAAATAGCCAAAAACGAAAGTCGGAGGTTAAAAAACCTTAGCGGGCAGCTTCGTAAATCCGGCGGCTGACGTCCAGCGTAATGTCCTGATGTTCACCCAGTTTCGTGCCGCCGTGCGCTTGCAGTTTTTCCAGCAGTGCCGGGATGGAGCTGCCATCCAGACCGTAGTCAGACAGGCGAGTCGGTACACCCATTTGTTCGAAGAATTGACGGGTGGCGGCAATCGCGGCATCAATGCGCTGGTCTTCGGAGCCTTCGGTGATATTCCAGATGCGTTCTGCGTATTGCAGCAGTTTGGCACGCTTGGTATCGCGTTTTTCATTCCACAATGCAGGCAGGACGATTGCCAGTGTCTGAGCGTGGTCAAGTCCGTGCATTGCCGTCAGTTCATGACCCAGCATATGGGTTGCCCAGTCCTGCGGTACGCCTGCGCCGATCAGTCCGTTCAGCGCCTGAGTGGCTGCCCACATGACGTTCGCACGCACATTGTAGTTTTCCGGCTCCTGCAATGCTTTCGGACCGTCTTCTATCAGCGTCAGCAGAATGCCTTCGGCGAAGCGATCCTGAATTTTCCCGTCTACCGGATAAGTCACGTATTGTTCTACGGTATGAACAAAAGCATCTACCACGCCGTTGGCAACCTGACGTGGCGGCAGAGTATAGGTGTAAACCGGATCGAGTACAGCGAATACCGGCTGGACAAACGGGGTCATGAAGGCCAGTTTGTCGCCAGTCGTTTTGCGCGAAATTACCGCGCCAGAGTTAGATTCGGAGCCAGTTGCCGGCAGAGTTAATACGGAGCCCATTGGAACGGCGCTTTGTACGTCGTTACCGCGTGTTTCCAGAATGCGCCATGGGTCAACACCGTCAGCGTAATGTGCTGCTGCGGCGATGAATTTTGTGCCATCCAGAACAGAACCGCCGCCTACCGCCAGCAGGAATGTCACCTTCTCATCACGCACGATTTTTACCGCGTTCATCAGCGTTTCATAAGACGGGTTCGGCTCAATACCGCCAAATTCCAGCACGTCCAGGCCTTTCAGTGCATCCTGAACCTGTGCCAGAACGCCGGTTTTTTTCACGCTACCACCGCCGTAGGTAATCAGTACGCGAGCATCCTGTGGGATTTGGTCGCGCAGTTCTGCAATCGCGCCTTTACCAAACAGAATGCGGGTTGGGGTATGGAGATTAAAGTTGTTCATTGCTCGTTACCTTGTGTGGGTAAAAAAGAGGGTAGGCGAGTGCCTGCCTGATGGTGAACATTGTGGTCGTCAGAAGCGTTCCTCTCAATGCTCATTTCTGCCAATGTCTTGCCCATTTCTACAGACTACTGGAGAAAATGGATAAAAGTCCGCACTATATCAGGGTTGCAAATCAATGATGAAATGGTGCCCTATGAACCGTGATGAGATCTGTCTCCTGCTGACAGATAAAATTAAACAGCTGAAAAATAATGAAAATAAATTAAATGATCTGCTGCCTGATATTCGCTTACTGTACGGCTCTGAACCTGGGGTGCGCACACCAGTGATGTATCAGCCTGGCATTATATTTCTCTTTTCAGGATATAAAATTGGTTATATCAACGAGCGTGTCTTTCGCTATGATGCCAACGAATACTTACTGCTCACAGTACCTTTACCCTTTGAATGTGAAACGTATGCGACACCGGACGTTCCGTTGGCTGGTATCCGCCTGAACGTCGATATCCTGCAATTGCAGGAATTGCTGATGGATATTGGTGAGGATGAGCTGTTCCAGCCTGCAATGGCGGCAAGCGGGATCAATTCGGCGACGCTATCCGATGAAATTCTCTGTGCTGCGGAACGCCTGCTGGATGTGATGGAGCGGCCATTGGATGCACGTATTCTGGGAAAACAGATTATTCGTGAGATCCTCTACCACGTACTGACCGGGCCGCGTGGTGGCGCGTTATTGGCGCTGGTCAGTCGCCAGACGCATTTCAGTTTGATAAGCCGTGTGCTGAAGCGAATTGAAACCAAGTACACCGAAAATCTCAATGTTGAGCAATTGGCGGCAGAGGCCAATATGAGCGTGTCGGCGTTCCATCATAATTTTAAATCGGTGACCAGTACTTCACCGTTGCAGTATCTGAAGAGCTATCGATTGCATAAAGCGCGGATGATGATGATTCATGACGGGATGAAAGCCAGCGCGGCGGCCATGCGCGTAGGTTATGAGAGTGCATCGCAGTTTAGTCGGGAGTTCAAACGTTACTTTGGCGTCACGCCAGGAGAAGATGCAGCCAGAATTCGGATGATGCAGGGGGGGTGATTTCTTGTCGGCCTTAACGCTGCGCGCCATCAACGAAATGCCGGAGTGACTCCGGCATACGGCTGATACTCAGGCGCTACAGTATTTTTTTTTAATCACCACGAACAGCGTTCCCAGCAGACCTGCGGTTAACAGGGCAACAGGCAGGATCATTAAAAAGGTCATCACCTGATCTTCGTGGCGTTTAACAAACGGGATCATGCTGAGCGCATAGCCGAAACTGGTGACCACAGTGACCCACAGCAGCCCGCTCAGCCAGTTAAAAAACTGGAAGCGACGGTTAGGCAGCCCTGAAATCCCCGCCATGGTTGGCAGTAAGGTACGTACAAACGCCAGGAAACGTCCGGCGAGTAGTGCCATCAACCCGTGTTGGTCAAACATACAGGTAGCACGCTGATGATATTTTTCAGGTAATTGTGCCAGCCAGCCTTTTACCGTCCGCGTGTTGCCCAGCCAGCGCCCCTGAATGTAGCTCAGCCAGCAACCGAGACTGGCAGCGGCAGTCAGAATCGCTATGGTAGGTAAAAAACTCATCACGTCCTGAGCAATCAGCGCTCCTGCCAGTAATAGCAGGCTGTCACCGGGCAAAAAGGAGGCGGGCAGCAGGCCATTTTCTAAAAACAGTGTGGCGAACATCACGAAGTACACCACGCTCACGACGTGTGGGTCCGCCAGCGCGGCAAAATCGTGTTGCCAAAGCGCAGAGATAATATCTTGAATGACTACCATGGACTTTCCTGTGGAACAGCGTTTATAAGTGGATTGTACTCCTGAATTGTCCGGGATGCCTTGATCCCGGACGCAACAATTGCAGACTTTTCCACCAGAAGTGTCTGCATATATGTCCATCTGCGGCAATGTTACTCGATTCGGGCAAATCCTGCGGCTAAATCGGCAATCAGATCGTCAACATTCTCTAAACCGATATGCAAACGGATGAGCGTTCCGCTGAAGTCCACTTTGCCTTGCGGACGGATTGCCGCGATATGTTCCGGTTGGTTAGCCAGAATCAGTGATTCAAAACCGCCCCAGGAATAGGCCATGCTGAACAGGCTGAAGTGATCCAGGTACGCAGACAGTTCTTCATTATTTAGCTTCTTATTCAGAACAAATGAGAACAGACCGCTGCTACCGGTAAAGTCGCGTTTCCAGAACTCGTGTCCCTTGCTGCCGGGAAGTGCCGGGTGATTCACGCGGGCAACCTGCGGATGGTCAGCCAGCCACTCGGCGACTTTTAAACTGCTTTCATGGTGTTGGCGCAGGCGAACGCTTAACGTCCGCAATCCACGGCTGGTCATATAGGCGGTATCGGCGTCCAGCATTTGTCCCATCAGATAGGCGTTTTCACGCAGTTGATCCCAGCAACGGGCATTGGATACCGCTGTCCCAGCCATGCCGTCGGAATGACCAATCAGATATTTCGTCCCTGCCTGAATTGAGATATCGATACCGAAATCCAGCGCGTTGAACAACACGCCCGCAGCCCAGGTGTTATCAATCATGATGATCGCGTCAGGCACTACGCTTCTGACGGCGGCAACAATGGCTGGAACATCATGAACTTCCATGGTGACAGAACCTGGAGATTCAAGAAAAACGACTTTAGTGTTCGGCTGTATATGCTTCACAATATCCGCGCCGACCAGCGGATCGAACCAGCCGGTTGTCACGCCAAGCTTGCCCAGCACCTTAGTGCAAAAATCCTGGCTGGGTTCATAGGCTGTGTTGGTCATCAGCACATGATCGCCTTGTTCAACAAAGGCAAGGATGGTGTTGGCAACGGCTGCTGCACCGCAGGGGAACAGGGCGCAACCGGCCCCGCCTTCCAGTTCACACATCGCTTCCTGCAGTGAGAAATGCGTCAGCGTGCCGCGACGGCCATAGAAAAGGGCACCGTTTGCGCGGTTATGCGTCGCCTGTTTTTTCGCCTCAACGGTGTCGAATACCAGTGAAGACGCGCGCTGGATCACGCTATTTACCGAACCCAGCGTGTATTTTTTACTACGCCCGGCGTGAACGAGTTTGGTCTCAAGCTGCTTATCTGCCATGTTGTATTACCTATTTTTATACGTCTGGATGTCTAAACTAGCATGAATCTCATCTGCCGCGTCCTGCAGAACAGCCATAAAGTACAAAATATTCTCAAATCGATTTCTGGTGACTTTTTTACTGCGTGAGCGCAAGGAAAAGAAACCAAAGGTGCGGCACTATGTAAATAGTAATGAGAACGACTATCAATTCGACGTCGTTTTGATATGATTACGCTCAGATTTTGTGATTTGCGTCCTGGAGATACAGAGTGGGTAATAATTTGATGCAGACGGACCTTTCCGTCTGGGGTATGTATCAGCACGCCGATATCGTGGTTAAGTGCGTGATGATTGGGCTGATTTTGGCGTCAGTGGTCACCTGGGCTATCTTCTTTAGTAAGAGCCTTGAGTTCTTTACGCAGAAGCGCCGTCTTAAGCGTGAACAGCAAATGCTGGCAGATGCCCGCTCTTTAGATCAGGCAAGTGAGATTGCCGCTGGATTCGATGGCAAAAGCCTGGGCGCTCTGTTGATTAACGAAGCACAGAATGAACTGGAACTGTCAGCAGGCAGTGATGACAACGAAGGGATCAAAGAGCGTACCGGTTTCCGTCTGGAACGTCGCGTTGCCGCCGTTGGCCGTCAGATGGGGCGGGGTAATGGATACCTGGCAACCATCGGGGCTATCTCTCCATTTGTCGGGTTGTTTGGTACAGTATGGGGCATCATGAATAGCTTCATCGGTATCGCACAAACCCAAACCACCAACCTGGCTGTTGTTGCTCCAGGTATTGCAGAAGCACTGTTAGCAACCGCGATCGGTCTGGTCGCGGCAATCCCTGCTGTTGTTATCTACAACATTTTTGCTCGTCAGATCGGCAGCTATAAAGCGATGCTGGGCGATGTCGCGGCGCAGGTACTGTTGCTGCAAAGTCGTGACCTGGACCTGAGTGCAAGCGCGTCTGCACACCCGGTACGTGCTGCGCAGAAATTACGTGTAGGATAATGTTCCATGGCAATGAGCTTTAATGAAAACCTGGACGATAACGGTGAAATGCATGACATCAACGTGACGCCGTTTATCGACGTCATGCTGGTATTGTTGATCATCTTTATGGTGGCAGCGCCACTGGCAACCGTGGATGTGAAGGTCAATCTCCCTGCATCCACCAGTACGCCGCAACCGCGTCCGGAAAAACCGGTTTACCTGTCAGTAAAAGCCGATAACACCATGTTTATTGGTAACGATCAGGTCACCGATGAGACGATGATTAACGAGCTAAACGCGCTAACTGAAGGCAAGAAAGACACCACCATCTTCTTCCGGGCAGATAAAACCGTCGACTACGAAACTATGATGAAGGTTATGGATACGTTGCACCAGGCGGGCTACCTGAAGATTGGTTTGGTCGGTGAAGAGACCGTGAAAGCCAAATAATCCTTGTTGCCGGGTACAGTTTGACCTTACCCGGCAAGCTTCTCCTGATATCACTCCTCTGCAAGTCTTTTGCCTTATCTGTTCTCGTCCAACGCCACCGTAGTGATTTTTGTGGGCTCGTAGTTCCCATCGGATAGCTTACGGGTCAGGCGCAGTGTGGCAGTTTCACGTGCAAGCAGATGCTGGTATGTGCTTTCCAGACGGGCCATTATTTTGTCCCGCAATTCTGGTTGCTGAGCGATGATGGCCTCGATAGTGGCACCGTAAATCTCTTCTTTGGCTTGCAGCGCGTAGATTTCATGACGATTTTGCCATTTCATCCGCACCAGTGCGGCGGGAATAGAAACCATCTCTTGAGCAAGGCTTTCCAGCGTCGTGTTTTTATTGGCTATCAACACAGACAGATTTTGTTTTAAGACAAACTCATCGCTTTTGTGGTTATCTAAAGCCAAATAAACATTATTATCTTCAACATCTTTCATTTTATTTCTCTTCCAGAGAATAAAAAATAGGATCGTTGGTTTCGCGAGTAATTAAATTAAGCCAAATTTTGTTGCCTTGTTCATTTATCATGGTGGTTTTTTTGGCCAAAATTTTACTTAATTCCTGGGCATTAATGTCGCCTTCCGCCTGTAATGAATTGAGCAGACGAGTAAATGACTCAATTTTTGCGGCGCGGAAAAGGCGCTCTTTTAAATGACGATCGCACTCTTCAAATAACATATTCCGGGACTGGCCGGTAGCTGCGGAGCTAATCAAAATTTCTGATTCGTAATCACTTAGTTTTATCTTTCCCTGAGTCAAATTTTCACTATTTTCTGTGGTATTTGTATTGTTCGGGGTTGCGGATAAATGAAAACGAGAGGGAACAAGATGCTCGGGAAGCATGTTGAAATATCCTTTGCTGCCAATAATATGATGTTTTTAATAAGGTAGGCCGCGTTGACAATAGCATGGGGTAATTTTAAAATCAAAAAAAATGGAGCCCGCTATGAACAGTATATTTTATTCTGTTATTACCCTGCTATTGCTTACCTGCGGGGTACTTTTGCTAATGCGTAGTGCAAATAAAAACCGTTATGCAGAAGATGTTAACGCACAGCGCCAGCCGGAAATGCTAAGTAAAGAAGAGGGAGAAGATCATTTTTCTGCCCTGATGAATTCGATTACTTCGGTATGGTATTGGCGAGTCAATCACGAATATATTGATTTTATCCACTCCACAGTCAAGAGGATGACAATGGTGGAGCTGAATGAAACGCCCGGGCTCTTTGACGCGCAGCGGCGCTGTAGCGATCTTAACTCTGCGGTTTATAAGTATTATGACAATATTAAAAAGCGCTGCCTCAGCGGGGAGAAAGTCCCGCACGCCGATCTGGATGTGCTTAACTTGCGGCAGTGCTTCAGGGAGTTCAGCCTGGAAGCCTATCCTGCACTTGTCGCACTGGTATGGCCGGAATACCAGCGTCCGTTGATTAAAGAGGACGAGGTGTGAGGCGAGATTTACTTGCCACTCTCATCAGCAGGCCATTAAGGCCGGGTAGGACTACACCCGGCGTAATGTTCAGATCGTTATTTGTCTGATGAGGCCTGCCACAGATTGAGCTTGCCGTCCGCGACATGTTTATCAATCTGTGCCAGTTCTTCGGCGCTGAATGTCAGGTTTGCCAGTGCCTGAACGTTCTCTTCCAACTGCTCAGGTCGGCTGGCACCAATTAATACCGATGTGACCCGGTTATCTTTTAGTAGCCAGCTTAACGCCATTTGCGCCATCGACTGCCCACGTTGTTGGGCCATCTCATTGAGCAAACGCAGACTGTTAAGATTTGCTTCCGTCAGCATATTTTCCGTCAGCCCACGGACTTTTTTCCCTTCACGCTGCATGCGGGAACCATCAGGAATACCGTTGAGGTATTTCCCTGTCAGGAGCCCCTGCGCCAATGGGGTGAAGGCAATACAGCCCATCCCGTTGGATTCCAGCGTATCCAGCAATCCGCTGCTGTCTACCCAGCGGTTAAGCAGGTTGTAGGATGGCTGGTGGATAAGCAGCGGAATTTTCCATTCCCGCAGCAGTTCGGCCATCTTCTGCGTGCGCTCTGGCGAATAAGATGAGATACCGACATACAGTGCTTTGCCACTTTGCACAGCATGGGCCAGCGCGGAAGCGGTCTCTTCCATTGGCGTATTTTCATCAACGCGGTGCGAATAGAAGATATCGACGTAGTCGAGACCCATGCGCTTGAGGCTCTGGTCGAGGCTGGCCAGCAGATACTTGCGTGAGCCGCCAGAACCGTAAGGCCCCGGCCACATGTCGTAACCCGCTTTGGTCGAGATGATCAATTCATCACGATATTGTGCAAAATCCTCGCGCAGCAATCGACCAAAATTCTCTTCAGCACTGCCCGGAGGTGGCCCGTAGTTATTGGCTAAATCAAAATGAGTGATCCCTAAATCAAATGCTTTTCGCAGCAGTGCTCGTTGTGAATCCAGAGCGTGAACGTGTCCAAAACTGTGCCATAAACCCAGCGACAGCGCGGGCAGGCGCAAGCCGCTGCGCCCACAGTAGCGATAGAGCATTTGCTCATAACGTTCAGGATTGGCAAACCAGGCCATGAGACCTCCTTAGTGCAGGTGAATTTCAAAACAACGTTTCTATTCTAGCGGGTTCGTGGTGAATATCCCGTTCACCAGGTCACATTGGGATGAAAAACTGGGCAAAAACAGACCGCTGTGCTTTGCTTAAAAAAACATCACTCAGGAGTGCGACCATGCCGCGTCTGACTGCTAAAGACTTTCCGCAGGAGTTACTCGATTACTATGACTATTACGCCCATGGCAAAATTACGAAACGCGAGTTTCTGAATCTGGCGGCGAAATATGCGGTAGGTGGCATGACGGCACTGGCGCTATTCAATTTGCTGAAACCGAACTATGCCCTGGCAACGCAGGTAGAATTTACCGATCCCGATATTCTGGCAGAATACATTACCTATCCATCGCCTGATGGGCATGGTGATGTGCGAGGTTATCTGGTGAAACCCGCGAAGGTGACGGGGAAGGTTCCGGCGGTGGTAGTGGTACATGAGAATCGTGGGCTGAATCCGTATATTGAGGATGTAGCACGGCGGGTGGCGAAGGCGGGTTATATTGCGCTGGCACCCGATGGATTAAGTTCACTGGGCGGTTATCCCGGCAATGATGATAAAGGCCGGGAATTACAGCAGCAGGTTGATCCCGTTAAGCTGATGAATGATTTTTTTGCCGCTATTGAGTTTATGCAGCGTTATTCGATGGCGACAGGAAAGGTGGGGATCACCGGATTTTGCTACGGTGGTGGTGTGGCGAATGCAGCGGCTGTTGCTTTCCCTGAACTGGCATGTGCGGTGCCCTTTTATGGTCGTCAGGTTCCTGCTTCTGATGTCCCTAAAATTAATGCGCCTTTATTATTACACTATGCAGAACTAGACACACGAATTAATGAAGGCTGGCCCGCTTATGAAGCTGCACTCAAAGTGAATAAGAAAATCTATCAAGCATATATCTATCCCGGTGTTAATCATGGTTTTCATAACGATTCGACACCCCGTTATGATAAAGCAGCTGCTGATTTAGCCTGGGAACGCACTCTTGCCTGGTTTGATAAATATTTGTTATGAAAAACAACGCATTACTTGCAGCTTTAGGTTAATTATCTGAATAATAATGCTACCTAATTTCATTAACATTCATATTGATATGACCAGCAGGGATAATAGATAGACTTAAAAAAGTAAAAAAATAAAGAACGTATTATATCTTCTTCATTGCCTGCCGATAACAAGGGGAAGTATCGCCTGATGGCGAATTCCTCATCAATGGCAAGGAAATTATTATGTATTTGCTGAAAAACTTCACTATTCGTATTGTCATGCTGGCGATACTGGGACTTTTTTGCCTGCTCTGGTCGGGCGTGGGTTTATTCAGTCTTCATGCTTTATCAAAAATATCAGAAGGCAACGATATTGACCGTCATCTTGTCAAACAGATGACGGTACTGAGTCAGGGGAACGATCAGTACTTTCGCTTTGTGACACGCCTGAGCCGTGCTGTGGATGTCAAAATTGGTGGTGAAACGCCTGATTTTGCACCTGCCCAGCAATCGCTGGATAATCTGAGCCAAAAGCTCCAGGAGATGAAAACATTGTCTCCAGGACCGATGGACCCGGAAATTTCAGCAACAGTGCTGGCCAAGTGGCAAGCTTTGCTGGATAAAGGCGTGATACCGCAAATGCAGCTGGCGCAGCAGGGCTCGCTTACGGCGTTTTCGGAACATGCCAGCACGATTACGCCCGCACTGAGCCGTGAATTTGGTGCCAGCGCTGAGCTGTTTAATACCACCGCCGGAAAGAGACTTGATGCGACGCGTATCATGGTAGACGGTAAAACGTCGATCATTCGGACACTGATTATTACTGCCGTTATCCTCGGGATTGCCCTCCTGTTCTTCACCGATCGTTACCTCGTTACCATGATGGTGAAACCTCTCGGTCGCATTCGCTTGCAGTTCCGCCAGATTGCCCAGGGCGATCTCAGCCATCCAATTGAAGATTTTGGGCGTAACTGCGTGGGCCAACTGGTCCCTTTATTGTGCGCAATGCAGGACAGCCTGCGTGAAGCCGTAAGTACGATTCGTTCAGGCAGTGACAACATCTGGCGAGGCGCTACGGAAATTTCTACCGGCAATAATGATCTCTCTTCCCGTACTGAGGAGCAGGCCGCGGCGCTGGAAGAGACCGCTGCCAGCATGGAGCAACTGACCGCCACGGTAAAACTTAACGCCGAAAATGCGCGTGAGGCCAGCCAACTCGCCGATACGGCGACAGAAACGGCAGGTAAAGGCAGCTCGCTGGTTTCAGAAGTGGTTGAGACGATGGACGGTATTGCCGCCAGCTCTAAACAGATCGCAGAAATTACCTCTGTCATTAATAGCATTGCTTTCCAGACCAACATTCTGGCGCTCAACGCCGCCGTTGAAGCGGCCAGGGCTGGTGAACAGGGACGTGGTTTTGCCGTGGTAGCAGGGGAAGTACGTAATCTCGCCAGCCGTAGCGCCGGTGCGGCAAAAGAGATTGAGACATTAATCGGTGAATCGTCGCGTCGTGTCGAACAGGGCGCTCGTCTGGTTAAAGAGACGGGATTAACCATGGAAGCGATTCTGCGCGGTGCCACCGAAGTGACCGTTATCATGAAACAAATTGCCTCTGCTTCTGAAGAGCAGAATAAAGGTATCTCGCAGGTTAGTGTTGCGATCACGCAGATGGATAGCGTGACGCAACAGAATGCCGCGTTGGTAGAACAAGTATCCGCTGCGGCAGTGGCGCTGGAACGGCAAACGGAAGAGCTACAACGCTCGGTGCAACAGTTCCGCCTGTCTGCGAATGATGTGCAATACGCCGCTGCCAATACCGCTTCCCCTTCCACAGAAAGCAGAACCTCTGCAGCACCTAAAACGGACGAGTGGGTGTCCTTTTAATCTGGCACAAAAAAGTGCGTGATACCTCTGGCCTTTGCTTAAAAAATCGCTATATAATTTGTTATATAGCGATTGGAGGTTATGCATGGACAACCATTTTGGAAAGGGCCTGATGGCCGGATTGAACGCCTCAAGTGCGGACAGTGCTCGTTCAGTGGCGAATTTTTGTTCAGATTATAAACGCGGTTTTGTTCTGGGTTTTTCACATCGAATGTTTGAAAAAACGGGTGACCGACAGCTCAGCGCATGGGAAGCGGGGATCCTGACGCGTCGTTACGGGCTGGATAAAGAGATGGTGATGGATTTCTTCAAAGAGAACCAGTCGAGTACAACAATTCGGTTTTTCATGGCCGGCTATCGGCTCGAAGCTTGATCCAAAAGGGGTATTATCTTGCTTTAATTAATTACACTATTGACCTACGCCTTCGTTTTGTTGCTCCGCCGAAGTATTATAATGCACATAACCATATAAAAAGTGTGGTAATGGCGCGCCGATCGCAATATGCAACATGCGAATGGTGCAAAATAAAAGCCAGGTCTTCGCAACGGAATAACAATAAAATGACTGGAGATAATTCTCTCATCAATTCGAACGGCATCAATCGCCGTGATTTCATGAAGCTTTGTGCAGCACTGGCCGCTACTATGGGGCTCAGTAGCAAAGCCGCCGCAGAAATGGCCGAATCAGTTTCTCGTCCTCAGCGCCCGCCGGTTATCTGGATTGGTGCTCAGGAGTGTACGGGTTGTACTGAATCGCTGCTTCGTGCGACACACCCTACAGTGGAAAACCTCGTTCTGGAGACTATCTCTCTTGAATATCATGAGGTGCTCTCTGCCGCCTTTGGCCACCAGGTCGAAGAGAACAAACATAACGCTCTGGAGAAGTACAAAGGGCAATATGTTCTGGTGGTAGATGGTTCTATACCACTAAAAGATAATGGTATTTATTGCATGGTTGCCGGTGAGCCAATTGTGGATCACATCCGCAGAGCGGCCGAAGGTGCAGCAGCTATCATCGCTATCGGCTCTTGTGCCGCATGGGGTGGTGTGGCTGCCGCTGGCGTGAACCCAACGGGTGCAGTCGGCTTGCAAGAAGTTCTGCCAGGCAAAACCATCATCAACATCCCAGGCTGTCCGCCTAACCCGCATAACTTCCTCGCCACGGTCGCGCATATCATCACTTACGGTAAGCCGCCGAAGCTGGATACCAAAAACCGTCCGACATTCGCCTATGGCCGTTTGATTCACGAACACTGCGAACGTCGCCCGCACTTTGATGCCGGTCGTTTTGCTAAAGAGTTCGGCGATGAAGGCCATCGTGAAGGTTGGTGCCTCTATCATCTGGGCTGTAAAGGGCCAGAAACGTACGGCAACTGCTCAACATTGCAATTCTGCGACGTTGGCGGCGTGTGGCCGGTAGCTATTGGTCATCCTTGCTACGGCTGTAACGAAGAAGGCGTCGGTTTCCATAAAGGCATTCACCAACTCGCCCATGTGGAAAACCAAACCCCGCGTTCAGAGAAGCCTGATGTCAACATGAAAGAAGGCGGCAACATTTCAGCTGGGGCTATTGGGCTGCTTGGCGGCGTAGTAGGACTGGTTGCCGGCGTCAGCGTGATGGCGGTACGTGAACTGGGGCGTCAGCAGAAGAAAGATAACGCTGACTCACGGGGAGAATAACCGTGAACAGACGTAACTTTATTAAAGCAGCCTCCAGCGGGGCATTGCTGTTGGGCGCCGCGCCGTCCATCAGCCATGCGGCTGCAGAAAACCGTCCGCCGATCCCGGGTTCTCTTGGGATGCTTTATGATTCGACGCTGTGCGTAGGCTGCCAGGCCTGCGTCACCAAGTGTCAGGATATCAACTTCCCGGCGCGTAACCCGGAAGGCGAGCAAACCTGGTCGAACAACGACAAATTGTCACCGTACACCAACAACATCATCCAGGTGTGGCGTAGCGGAACAGGCGTTAACAAAGACCAGGAAGAAAATGGTTACGCATACATTAAGAAACAGTGCATGCACTGTGTCGATCCAAACTGCGTCTCCGTTTGCCCGGTCTCCGCGCTGAAGAAAGACCCGAAAACCGGCATCGTCCACTATGACAAAGATGTCTGTACCGGCTGCCGTTACTGCATGGTCGCCTGTCCGTACAACGTCCCTAAATACGACTACAACAACCCGTTTGGTGCGCTTCATAAATGTGAACTGTGTAACCAGAAAGGCGTTGAACGTCTGGACAAAGGCGGTTTGCCGGGATGTGTTGAAGTGTGTCCTGCCGGTGCAGTGATTTTTGGTACCCGTGAAGAGCTGATGGCTGAGGCGAAAAAACGTCTCGCACTGAAGCCTGGCAGCGAATACCACTATCCGCGTCAGACAGTGAACGCTGGTGATACTTATTTGCATACGGTACCGAAGTACTATCCGCACCTGTACGGTGAAAAGGAAGGCGGTGGTACGCAGGTTATGGTGCTGACGGGTGTTCCTTACGAGGATTTGGATCTGCCAAAACTGGATGATCTTTCAACCGGTGCGCGTTCCGAACATGTTCAACATTCCCTGTACAAGGGCATGATTTTACCCCTGGCTGCGCTGGCGGGCTTAACCGTGCTGGTTCGTCGTAACACGAAAAACGACCATCACGATGGAGGAGACGATCATGAGTCATGATCCTAAACCGCTGGGCGGAAAAATAATCAGCAAACCGGTCATTATTTTTGGGCCGCTTATCGTCCTGTGTATGCTCCTGATCGTGAAACGTCTGGTCTTCGGATTGGGTTCAGTCTCCGATCTGAACGGCGGTTTCCCGTGGGGCGTATGGATCGCGTTTGACCTGTTGATTGGTACTGGCTTTGCGTGCGGCGGTTGGGCGCTGGCGTGGGCGGTGTATGTTTTCAACAGAGGACAATACCATCCACTGGTACGTCCGGCGTTGCTGGCAAGCCTGTTTGGTTACTCGCTGGGTGGTTTGTCGATCACCATTGACGTCGGTCGTTACTGGAACCTGCCGTACTTCTACATTCCGGGTCACTTCAACGTGAACTCGGTACTGTTCGAAACGGCGGTCTGTATGACCATCTATATCGGCATCATGGCGCTGGAATTTGCGCCAGCTCTGTTTGAACGTCTGGGGTGGAAAGTTTCTCTCAAGCGTTTGAATAAAGTGATGTTCTTTATTATTGCCCTCGGCGCGCTGCTGCCGACCATGCACCAGTCTTCAATGGGTTCATTGATGATTTCTGCGGGTTATAAAGTACATCCGCTCTGGCAAGCTTATGAAATGTTGCCGCTTTTCTCGGTATTAACCGCCTTTATAATGGGCTTCTCGATCGTCATTTTTGAAGGCTCACTGGTACAAGCGGGTCTGAAAGGTAACGGTCCGGACGAGAAAAGTCTGTTCATTAAGCTGACGAACACCATCAGCGTGCTGCTGGCGATTTTCGTGGTCCTGCGCTTTGGCGAGTTGATCTACCGCGACAAGCTGTCGTATGCGTTTGCAGGCGATCTTTACTCCGTGATGTTCTGGATTGAAGTCGTGCTGATGGTCTTCCCGCTGGTGGTGCTGCGCGTCACTAAGCTGCGCAATGACTCGCGCATGCTGTATCTGTCTGCGCTGAGCGCATTGCTGGGTTGTGCGACATGGCGTCTGTCCTACTCGCTGGTGGCATTCAATCCTGGTGGTGGCTACCACTACTTCCCGACCTGGGAAGAACTGTTGATTTCTATTGGTTTTGTGGCTATTGAGATTTGTGCATACATCGTACTCATTCGTCTACTGCCGATACTTCCTCCTTTAAAACAAAACGATCAAAATCGTCATGAGGCGAGCAAAGCATGAGCCAGAGAATTACTATTGATCCGGTAACCCGTATTGAGGGTCATTTACGCATCGACTGCGAAATCGAAAATGGCGTGGTATCTAAAGCATGGGCTTCCGGTACCATGTGGCGCGGCATGGAAGAGATCGTGAAAAACCGCGATCCGCGCGATGCCTGGATGATTGTGCAGCGTATTTGTGGTGTTTGCACCACGACTCACGCTATCTCTTCCGTTCGTGCAGCTGAAAGCGCGCTGAATATTGATGTTCCGGTAAATGCACAGTATATCCGTAACATCATTCTGGCCGCGCACACCACGCATGACCATATTGTTCACTTCTATCAGCTCTCTGCGCTGGACTGGGTGGATATCACTTCTGCGCTGAAAGCCGATCCAGCGAAAGCATCTGCCATGCTGAACGGCGTGTCCTCCTGGCACCTGAACAGCGCAGAAGAGTTCACCAAGGTTCAGAACAAGATCAAAGATCTTGTTGCCAGCGGTCAGTTAGGCATTTTTGCTAACGGTTGCTGGGGTCACCCGGCAATGCAGCTGCCGCCGGAAGTGAACCTGATTGCGGTCGCTCACTATCTGCAGGCGCTGGAATGCCAGCGTGATGCCAACCGCGTTGTGGCGCTGTTGGGCGGTAAAACGCCGCACATCCAGAACCTGGCGGTAGGTGGGGTTGCTAACCCGATTAACCTCGACGGTCTTGGCGTGCTGAACCTTGAACGCCTGATGTACATCAAGTCTTTCATTGATAAGCTGAGCGACTTCGTTGAGCAGGTTTACAAGGTAGATACCGCGGTTATTGCTGCATTCTATCCTGAGTGGCTGGAGCGTGGTCAGGGCGCGGTTAACTATCTGAGTGCGCCGGAATTTCCGACTGACGGTAAAAACGGCAGCTTCCTGTTCCCGGGTGGTTACATTACTAATGAAGATCTGTCGACCTATCGTCCGATCACCTCTCACTCCGATGAGTATCTGATCAAAGGGATTCAGGAGAGTGCGAAACACGCGTGGTACAAAGACGAAGCGCCGCAGGCTCCGTGGGAAGGCACAACGGTTCCTGATTACACCGGTTGGTCAGATGACGGCAAGTACTCCTGGGTTAAAGCGCCGACCTTCTACGGGAAAACGGTTGAAGTGGGTCCGCTGGCTAACATGCTGTGTAAACTGGCGGCCAAACGCGAGTCTACCCATGCCAAGCTGAATGAAATCATCGCGATTTACACCAAGCTGACCGGTAAAACTATCGAAGTGTCGCAGCTGCACTCTACGCTGGGTCGTATTATTGGCCGTACCGTTCACTGCTGTGAACTGCAGAACGTTCTGCAGGATCAGTACAACGCGCTGATCGTGAACATCGGTAAAGGCGACCACACCACCTTCGTGAAACCGGATATCCCGGCAACGGGCGAATTCAAAGGTGTCGGTTTCCTCGAAGCGCCGCGCGGTATGCTGTCTCACTGGATGGTGATTAAAGATGGCATTATCAGCAACTACCAGGCGGTTGTTCCGTCAACCTGGAACTCTGGCCCACGTAACTTTAATGATGAAGTGGGACCGTATGAGCGCTCGCTGGTAGGAACGCCGATTGCCGATCCAAACAAACCGCTGGAAGTGGTTCGTACCATTCACTCCTTCGACCCTTGTATGTCATGTGCGGTGCATGTGGTGGACGTTGACGGGAACGAAGTGGTCTCAGTTAAGGTTCTGTAATGCGGATATTAGTCTTAGGGGTTGGCAATATTTTGCTGACCGACGAAGCCATCGGAGTACGTATCGTTGAGGCATTAGAGCAACGGTACATCCTGCCAGACTTTGTTGATGTTCTGGACGGTGGTACGGCTGGGATGGAGCTTCTCGGCGATATGGCGAACAGAGATCATCTGATCATTGCTGACGCCATTGTGTCGAAGAAAAACACGCCAGGAAAGATGATGGTTCTGCGGGATGAAGAGATCCCGGCGCTGTTTACCAACAAAATCTCACCGCACCAGCTTGGCCTGGCCGACGTTTTGTCGGCCCTGCGTTTCACCGGCGAGTTTCCGAAAAAGCTGACGTTAGTCGGCGTTATTCCGGAATCGCTGGAGCCGCATATCGGGCTAACGCCAACGGTCGAAGCGATGATTGAACCTGCGCTTGAGCAGGTTCTTGCCGCGCTGCGCGAGTCTGGCGTTGAAGCTATTCCACGGGAGAAGGCACATGTCTGAGGAGTTCTTAGGCTTTCAGACAGCCCCGAAGCAGCAAATTCAGGCCGCGTTTGAAGAGGTTGCCCGGCGTTCGATGCACGATCTTTCTTTCCTGCATCCGAATATGCCGGTATATGTCTCTGATTTTACGCTGTTTGAAGGACAGTGGACGGGGTGTGTTATCACACCCTGGATGCTCAGCGCGCTGATTTTCCCCGGGCCGGATCAGGTCTGGCCGGTGCGTAAAGTCAGCGAAAAAATCGGGTTGCGTCTGCCGTATGGCGAAATGACCTTTACCGTGGGTGAACTGGAGGGTGTATCGCAATACCTCTCCTGTTCGCTGATGTCGCCGCTTTCGCACAGCATGTCTGCGCAAGAAGGTGTGCGCCTGACTGACGATTGCGCACGAATGCTGTTATCGCTGCCGGTAAGCGATCCAAATGCGCCGCAGCTCAACCGCCGCGCGCTGCTGCTGGGTCGTCGGAACTGCGAAAATGCATGAGCTGTCCCTTTGTCAGAGCGCGGTTGAGATTGTTCAACAGCAGGCAGAGCAGCACGGTGTCAAACGTGTAACCGGCGTTTGGCTGGAAATCGGGGCGCTCTCCTGCGTTGAAGAGAGCGCCGTGCGTTTCAGTTTCGACATCGTCTGTCAGGGGACGCTGGCCCAGGGTTGTGAGCTGCATATTGATTACAAACCCGCCCAGGCGTGGTGCTGGGATTGCAGTCAGGTCGTAGAGATCACCCAGCATGATGCGCAGTGTCCTCTCTGTCAGGGCGATCGTCTGCGGGTAGATGCTGGCGATTCACTGAAAGTGAAAAGTATTGAAGTCGAATAGCCCATAGGTTGCTATGGGGCGGAGTCAGATATGTGTATTGGAGTCCCTGGTCAGGTTCTGGCCGTTGGTGAAGATATTCACCAGCTTGCGCAGGTTGAAGTGTGCGGCATCAAGCGTGATGTCAATATTGCCCTGATATGTGAAGGCGAGCCTGCCGAACTGGTCGGGCAATGGGTGCTGGTGCACGTAGGGTTCGCCATGAGCATCATTGATGAAGATGAAGCTAAATTCACATTGGATGCACTTCGCCGCATGGAGTATGACGTCACCAGCGCTTGATTTTATGCCGGATGGCGGCGCAAACGCCTTATCCGGCCTACGCCAGGGCGTCTTTGTAGGCCTGATAAGACGCCCCGGCGTCGCCATCAGGCATTTTAAGCCTGTCGCTTATCTTCAGTATTGGTATCGAAGTCGCTGGCGTCATGGCGTTCATGAAGCTGCTCGTTCAGCGGTCCGTTAGTGCGATTTACAATACGGCCCCGCTTTACTGCCGGACGTGCCGCAATCTCTTTTGCCCAGCGCTGCACGTGCTTGTAGCTTGCTGCATCAAGGAACTCTGCCGCGTCGTACACGTTACCCAGAACCACATTGCCAAACCATGGCCAGACCGCCATATCGGCAATGGTGTATTCATCTCCGGCGACAAACTGATGCTGTGCTAACTGTTTATCCAACACGTCGAGTAAGCGTTTGGCTTCCATGGTGAAGCGGTTGATCGCGTACTCAATCTTCACTGGCGCATAGTTGTAGAAGTGGCCAAAGCCACCGCCGAGGAATGGGGCTGCGCCTTGTAGCCAGAATAACCAGTTCAGCGTTTCGGTGCGTTTTGGTAAATCCTGCGGCAGAAAATAGCCATACTTTTCCGCCAGATAGAGCAGGATTGCGCCAGATTCGAATACGCGAACCGGTGGGTTTTGCGAGTGATCGCGTAGCGCCGGGATCTTCGAGTTCGGATTCACCTCCACAAAGCCGCTGGAAAACTGATCGCCATCGCCGATGCGGATGATCCAGGCATCGTATTCCGCGCCCTTCACGCCCTGCGCCAGCAGCTCCTCCAGCATAATTGTCACTTTCTGCCCGTTTGGCGTACCCAACGAATAGAGCTGCAGCGGATGCTTGCCAACTGGCAGCGTTTTCTCGTGTGTAGCGCCGGAAACAGGGCGATTGATATTGGCGAATGCGCCGCCGTTCGATTTTTCCCACGTCCAGACTTTCGCGGGCTGATAGGTATTGTCTGACATAGTGACCTGCCTTCTGAGTGGTTGTTTGATGCAGTGTAGCAGCCAGGTAGAACTCAATTTAACAGATTGGGACTTTATGCCGTTTTGTGCTGAAAGGGGAAGATAAATCTAACCCGTTCATTGTACCTGGCCCGTACTCCATGAAGAGGAAATCAATGTTGGACGGAAATTGCTACCGTATTCACCATCAAAAATTGGCGGTGAATAAGCAGTAATAATGAAAAAGGGTGTTCCAGGAGTAAGCGGTTATCAGGGCTCGGCGGGTGGGTGGGGCGCGGTAAAAGCCGTCACTGCTTCGTTGTTTTCGCAAAAGGCTGTCGCCCGCGACATTATCGCGATGTTTAAAATGAACCAGGTGAAAGGGTTCGACTGTCCGGGCTGTGCATGGCCGGACCCTGGCCATCGGGCACCGATGGAGCTGTGCGAAAATGGCGTTAAGGCGGTCTCCTGGGAGACAACCAGCAAGAAAGCGTCACCGGAATTTTTCAGCCGTCATCCGGTTTCTACGCTCTGGCACTACAGCGATTATGAACTGGAAAATATCGGTCGTTTGACGCATCCAATGAAATACGATGCAGCGTCCGATACCTGGCAGGCGGTGGATTGGGATATCGCCTTCCAGGAAATCGGCGAGCGTCTGCGCAGTTATGATTCAGCCCAGCAGGTTGAGTTTTACACTTCTGGCAGAACGTCAAATGAGGCGGCGTTCCTGTATCAGTTGTTTGCCCGCGAATATGGCAGCAGCAACTTCCCTGATTGCTCAAACATGTGCCACGGACCGACCAGCGCAGGGCTAACGCCGGCCATTGGCCTTGGAAAAGGAACCGTTGAACTCGATGATTTTGACCACTGCGATCTGGTGATTTGTATCGGGCATAACCCTGGCACTAACCATCCACGTATGCTCACCACGCTGCGCGATGTTGCCAGACGCGGGGCTAAGATTATCTCCATCAATCCGCTGACCGAAAGAGGGCTTGAGCGCTTTAGTTTTCCGCAAAGTCCGAAAGAGATGTTCACCGGCCAGGCGACGGCGCTGAGCCACGACTACTACCAGGTCAAAATGGGCGGTGACGCCTCGCTGCTTAAAGGCATCATGAAGGCGCTGATCGAAATGGATGAAGCGCGGATCTTACTGGATCAGCAGCCAACGCTCGATCATGCGTTTATCGATGAGCACACCGCCGGATATGCCGCGCTGTATGATGACTTACGCCAGCGTAGCTGGGCGGAGCTGGAACAGGACTCGGGACTGACGCGCAGTCAGATGGAAGATCTGGCGCACAGTTACAGTAAATCCCGCGCCACGATTGTTTGTTATGGTCTGGGCATCACCCAACATAAAAACGGCACTGAGAACGTCCAGCAACTGGTAAACCTGTTGCTGCTGAAAGGCAATATAGGTAAGCCTGGGGCGGGGATCTGCCCGTTGCGCGGTCATTCTAACGTGCAGGGTGACCGTTCGGTGGGGATCAACGAGGCAGCATCAGAAGATTTCCTGCAACGCCTTGAGACGTATTTTTCTATCCGTGTACCGCGCAAACATGGCCGCTCCAGCGTGGAAAGTATTCGCGCCATCGAGCGGGGCGATGCAAAAGCGCTCATCTGCATGGGCGGCAATCTGGCGGTGGCGATGCCACAGCCGCAGCGTACTTTTGCGGCGATGAAAAAGCTGGATCTGCAGGTTCACGTTGCGACCAAACTGAACAGATCGCACCTGCTGCTGGCAAAACATAACTACCTGCTCCCCGCGCTGGGCAGAACCGAGCGCGATCTGCAGGCGACGGGCATTCAGTCGGTGACCGTCGAAGATTCAATGTCGATGGTCCACGCGTCCTGCGGGGCACTGAAACCGGCCTCCCGCTGGCTAAAATCAGAGCCCGCGATTGTGGCGGGCATAGCACGCGCCACGCTGCCGCTTTCGCCGGTAAACTGGGAAGCGTTGACCGGGGACTACGCACTGATCCGTAACGCCATTGAAGCCGTGATCCCTGCGTTCCACGATTACAACGCCCGTATTGCCGAGCCGGGCGGGTTTCGTATGGATACCCCTGCATCGCGCCGTGAATGGCGAACGGTAAATGGCAAAGCCAACTTTATCGTCAGCCATCAGCGGGCGGTAGAGCGGGAAAATCAGCCTGCTGATGCGCTGGTTCTGGCGACGCTACGTAGCCACGATCAGTACAACACCACGATTTATGGTATGAACGATCGCTATCGCGGCATTACCGGTCGTCGGGATGTGGTGTTTTTAAGCGCCGAGGAAGCGGCGGCTCGCGGTCTGAGCCAGGGAGATGTGGTCAACGTTCAGGCGCTGGGTGACAACGGCCAGCCGTGCGCGGATCGCATCATGTACGGCTTAACGGTGGTGATTTACAACATGGCGGCGGGCTCAATTGGCGCGTATCTACCTGAAGCGAATGTCCTGCTCTCGTTGGACGCGGTGGACACACAAAGTTTGACTCCGGCGTATAAAAGCGTGCCGGTAATCCTTACCCAGGCATAGTTCCTGCTGTGAATTTTTCGCCTCTGAGCGCCAGTCGCTGCGTTGAGGTGTATGATGATGTCGACCTCTGTCCGGTTAGTGTCGCAGAGCAGGCAATCAGAGCGAAAAATTCACGCCAACCTGCTCAGGCTGTATTGTTTTGAGGTAAGGTGCATGAGCAAAGGAACGACCAGTCAGGATGCCCCATTCGGGACATTATTGGGCTACGCCCCAGGCGGCGTAGCAATCTACTCTTCAGATTACAGCTCCCTTGACCCACGGGACTACGACGATGATGCGGCATTTCGCAGCTATATCGACGACGAATACATGGGCCACAAATGGCAGTGCGTAGAGTTCGCACGCCGCTTTCTCTTCCTTAACTATGGTGTGGTCTTCACCGATGTAGGCATGGCCTGGGAGATCTTCTCCTTACGCTTCCTGCGTGAAGTGGTGAATGACAATATCCTGCCGTTACAGGCATTTCCCAATGGTTCACCCCGCGCACCGGTAGCAGGCGCGTTGCTTATCTGGCAAAAAGGCGGCGAATTTAAAGATACCGGCCATGTGGCGGTCGTTACCCAGTTGCTGGAAAACAAAATCCGTATTGCCGAACAGAACGTGCTTCATACGCCGCTGCCTCCCGGACAGCAGTGGACCCGCGAGCTGGAGATGGTGGTTGAAAACGGTTGCTACACCCTGCGGGATACCTTTGACGACACCACCATCCTTGGCTGGATGATCCAGACCGAGGATACCCGTTACAGCCTGCCGCAGCCGGAGATCGCTAATGACTCGCTGAAAATTGGCAGCGCGCGACTGGAAGATAACGGACAGTTCGACGGTAAATGGCTGGATGAGCAGGATCCGCTGCAAAAAGCCTACGTGCTGGCGAACGGTCACGTCATTAATCAGGATCCGCATCAGTACTTCATCATTACCGAAAGTGCCGAGCAGGAGCTGATCAAAGCCACCAACGAGTTACACCTGATGTACCTGCACGCGACCGACAAGGTGCTGAAAGACGACAACCTGCTGGCGCTGTTCGATATCCCGAAAATCCTCTGGCCGCGCCTGCGCCTTTCCTGGCAGCGTCGTCGGCATCATATGATTACGGGTCGTATGGATTTCTGTATGGATGAACGCGGACTGAAGGTGTATGAGTACAATGCCGATTCCGCCTCGTGCCATACCGAAGCTGGCTTGATTCTCGAAAGATGGGCCGAGCGAGGCTACACAGGGCAGGGACACAACCCGGCTGAAGGGTTGATCAACGAACTGGCGGGTGCCTGGAAGCACAGCCGCGCACGTCCGTTTGTCCACATCATGCAGGATAAGGATATCGAAGAAAACTACCACGCGCAGTTTATGCAGCAGGCGCTGCGTCAGGCCGGGTTTGACAGCAAAATTCTGCGTGGCCTTGATGAGCTACGTTGGGATGATGCTGGTCAACTGATTGACGGTGACGGTCGCCTGGTGAACTGCGTCTGGAAAACCTGGGCGTGGGAAACCGCGATTGAGCAGGTGCGAGAGGTCAGCGAAACGGAGTACGCAGCGGTGCCAATTCGTACCGGGCATACCAATCAGGAAGTGCGTTTAATCGACGTGTTGCTGCGCCCGGAAGTGCTGGTCTTCGAACCTCTGTGGACGGTGATCCCTGGCAACAAAGCGATTTTGCCGATCCTCTGGCAGCTTTTCCCGCACCACCGTTATCTGCTTGATACCGATTTCACTGTTAATGAAGAGCTGGCGCAAACCGGTTATGCGGTGAAACCTATTGCAGGACGTTGTGGCAGCAACATCGATCTGGTGAGTCATCAGGAAGAGCTGCTGGATAAAACCAGCGGTAAGTTTGCTGAGCAGAAGAACATTTATCAGCAGCTTTGGTGTCTGCCGAAGGTTGCCGGTAAATATATTCAGGTTTGTACGTTCACCGTAGGTGGTAACTACGGCGGGACCTGCCTGCGCGGTGATGAGTCGCTGGTGATTAAAAAAGAGAGTGATATCGAGCCGTTGATTGTGGTGCAGGAAGCGTAATCTTTCTGCGTGCTCAGGAATGAGGTGCGAAAAGCCGAAGTATATCTTCGGCTTTTTTTTATTTATAGTTTAATTGATTTCGATTATGTTTTAATAAATGATGTGGTCTATATATATAATTATAGATATTCCCCTTATTAATACTTGCATAATAAAAACACATTTATTCAGTGAATGTATTTAACATTATTTAATTCCTGTTGTTTGTATTAGATAAAGAGCTTCTTGATCTCTATTTTAAATAAATAATACTGATGTATTATTTGGTTGAACAGTGATATTGATCATGTTTTCTATTAGAGAATATATCGGATTACATCGCCACACTAATTATAATCATTAATTGTCATTAACAGTCATTGTTGACTGCCCACAGAAATGACGTTGTATGAAACTCGTTGAGCGATTGGAAAATGCTCCGTCAGGAAATGCAAAATATCGGCAGGAATCGCCGGTCTGAGAGGGATGTATGGGTGACAGTTTTCAGAATGAAGTGCCGACGGCACGCGTTAATATCAAGTTAGATTTACATACCGGAGGCGTTCAGAAAAAGGTTGAATTGCCGTTAAAACTTTTGACCGTGGGTGATTTCAGTAATGGTAGAGAACAACGACCTCTATCGGAACGCGAAAAGGTTGATATTAATAAGAATAATTTCAACGATGTGTTAGCTAAGTTCTCACCAGTCGTTAATCTGAGTGTTAAAAATACGTTAGCTGGTGATGGTAGAAAAGACGATATTAATCTTACCTTTAAAAATATCCACGATTTTGAACCCGAGCAGGTAGCCAGGAATATCCCACAATTACGCGTTCTGTTAGCTATGCGTAACTTACTTCGTGACCTGAAATCTAACTTACTCGATAACGCTGCTTTTCGTCGCGAGCTGGAAACCATCCTTAAGGATCCAGCCCTGAGTCAGGAACTGCGTGATGAACTGGCAACCATGATGCCAGAAGAGATTTAACGCTATACAGGGTTTCCTCCGCTTAATTGGCAGGAATAGTAAAGGATCATAAAAGGAATATGTTGATGTCTGTTCAGGAACATACCTCTTCAGTCGCGGCCACTACGACCAGTGAACGCAGCGTTTATCAATCCCTCTTTGACAAAATTAATCTTTCCCCGGTTTCGGCATTAAAAAATGTTGATGCGTGGCAGAGTGATGAAGCGCTTTCTGATGCCGCTCCGGCTGAACGCGTGACCGCCGCTATTCAGGTTCTGGTCTCATGTCTGGCGGATGCCGCACAGCCAGTAGAGCGCCTGGATAAAACGCTGCTTGATGAACAAATTGCTCGCCTTGATAAGCAGATTAGCGATCAGGTAAATGAAGTCATGCATCATGCTGAGTTTCAGAAGCAAGAATCGCTCTGGCGCGGTTTACATTCGATGATCACCGGCATCGATTTTCGTCGAAATATCCGGGTAGAAATGATGGATATCAGCAAGGATGCGTTACGTGATGATTTTGACGACGCGCCGGAACTTATCCAGAGCGGGTTATACCGCCATGTTTATATTGAAGAATATGATCAGCCAGGCGGCGAACCCATTGCGGCAATGATTTCAGCATACGAATTTGATAACAGCCCGCAGGATATTGCACTGCTGCGCAATATTTCTGGCGTCTCGGCAGCCTGTCATATGCCGTTTATTGGTGCCGTGGGGCCGAAATTCTTCCTGAAAGAAAATATGGAAGACGTCGCGGCCATAAAAGATATCAATGATTATTTCGAACGTGCTGAATACATCAAGTGGAAAGCATTTCGTGATAGCGATGATTCACGCTACATCGGGCTGACTATGCCGCGTGTGCTGGGTCGCCTGCCGTACGGCCCTGATACGGTGCCGGTACGCAGTTTTAACTATGTTGAAGAAGTTAAGGGGCCGGATCACGAAAAATATCTGTGGACCAGCGCCTCTTTCTCTTTCGCTGTCAACATGGTGAAAAGTTTTATCAAGAATGGCTGGTGCGTCCAGATCCGTGGGCCGCAGGCGGGCGGCGCAGTTAAAGATTTGCCTATCCATTTGTACGATCTGGGTACGGGTAATCAGGTGAAGATTCCATCTGAGGTGATGATTCCGGAAACCCGCGAGTTTGAATTCGCTAACCTCGGCTTTATTCCGCTTTCATATTATAAGAATCGTGATTACGCCTGCTTCTTCTCTGCTAACTCGGCTCAAAAACCTGCGCAGTTTGATACTCCGGAAGCGACGGCTAACAGCCGGATTAACTCACGTCTGCCGTATATCTTCCTGCTTTCTCGCATCGCTCACTACCTGAAAATCTTGCAGCGGGAAAATATTGGCACGACCAAAGATCGCCGTCTGCTTGAGCTTGAACTTAACAACTGGCTGCGCAGTCTGGTAACCGAAATGACCGATCCTGGCGACGACTTGCAGGCATCACACCCGCTGCGTGATGGGCGTGTCGTGGTGGAGGATATTGAGGATAACCCCGGTTTCTTCCGTGTACGCCTGTATGCCATTCCGCATTTCCAGGTTGAAGGTATGGACGTCAGTCTGTCGTTAGTTTCACAAATGCCGAAGTCGAAATCTTAACGACGCAGCGCACAGGAGGTGCGATGAAGATCTATCGTCCGTTATGGAGCGAGGGGGCCTTTCTGGCTCCCCAGCAGTTTCAGCAACAGACACGTTGGGATGCTTATGTCGCTGACGTTGTTGCTCACATGTCACTTTCATCACCGTGGGGCGTCATCAGTGCGGAGTTTGATGAAAGTGCGCTAACGGTTTCCCGTTTGAATCCCGTTAATCTGGTGGTGCGCTTTCCTGACGGTACGTTAGTGGATACAGGTATTTCAGATAACCTGCCTCCGGCGTGTGATTTATCGCATCTTACTGGTTACAGCAGCGTTGATATCGTGCTGGCGTTGCCGCTGCTTTCAGCTAATGGCGGCAATCTGTCATCAGGCAACGGCGTTAGCCGTCCGTGTCGCTGGCAGCAGGAATGGCTACCAGTGCAGGATCTCGCAGGCCAGGAACGGACTGATATGGCGGTACTGCGGCATGCTATTACCCTCCGGTATGCCCATGACGATAACAGCGCTTATCTGACCTGTCCGGTAGCTTGCCTTATTCGTAATGCTCAGGGGCAATGGGAGCTGGGACGCGATTTTTTACCACCCTCGCTTTCACTCTCAGCGAGCCCCTCATTAATCAATTCGCTCGGTGATTTAGTACACCGTATCCAGGCGCGTTGCCGTCGCCTGATGGCCTTGCGCCGTGAAAGTAACGAACGAATGGCGGATTTTGCGGTAGCAGACGTTTCATTGTTTTGGCTGCTGAATGCGCTTAATAGCTCGGAGCCTGTTCTGAAAGAAATGCTGCAAAATCCGGGCCGTCACCCCGAGCTTTTGTGGCGTGAGTTGGCGCGGTTAGCCGGCAGCCTGCTGACCTTTTCATTAGAAAATGATGTCAGCGTTGTACCTCCATACCAGCACGCAAATCCGCAGCAGGTATTCCCGCCACTGTTTGCACTGCTGGTGGAACTACTGGAAGCCAGCCTGCCATCTCGCGTTGTCGCGATTGAACTGACCCAGGAGCGACAGTTCTGGTATGGCGCTCTGTCGGATGCACGGCTGCGTGAAGGCGCTGATTTTTATCTTTCCGTTCGTTCGCCTCTTCCTGCGCATGTCCTCCTGACGCAGTTTCCACAGCTGTGTAAAGCAGGGAGTCGGGCTGATGTGTCAGATGTCGTCAATGTGGCACTCAGCGGCATTCCATTAAAACCGCTGACGCATGTACCCGCAGCCATCCCACTACGACTGGAAAATCAATATTTTGCTCTTGAGATTAATCATCCAACCGCCCAGTCCATGCTGGACGCCGGTAATTGCGCTTTCTATGTGCCGGGAACGTTGGGAGAGATTCAACTTGAGCTATTTGCAGTATTAAGGGATTGAAATAAATGAATAAGGATATTGATCAGGTGTTCTGGCCAACCTGGCTTGCTGTAAGCCAATTACGCGATGGGTCGGAAGTCGACGATGGGGCTGCTTTCTATCGCCGGGCCTGCCAATGGATTGATTCTGCACGTGAGGCCTTACGTGACATGGGATACAGCGAACACAGCGTTGAGCACATGCTCTATACGCAATGTGCATTACTGGATGAAAGCGTATTGAACCGCAACCGCCAGGATAGCGGTTATATCACCTGGCTTGCGACACCTTTACAGGCTCGCTATTTCAACACCACCAATGCCGGGGAAGAACTTTGGGAGCGCATCCGTACCGTACTGCGCGAGCCCGTTCCTGATACCGCCGTATTAACCTGCTTTTATCGCGCAATCACGCTCGGTTTTGTTGGGCGTTATCGTGAGCAAGGAGACGAGCGTCGTGAAGATGTTCTTGAAGCGCTGACGACTCAGGCAATGCCTTTTAAGTTAAAGCACGATGCGCCAGTCATCATGCGGGCTTCCGGATTCTCTGGCGGTAAGCGCCGCTGGTGGCTGGCATGGCTTGTCGGCGCACTGGCGTTGGGTGCTTTATGGCTCACATTTTCTCATGTCTTACAAGGGCAGATTGCTCAGCTTATCGGGCAGGGTTAAGACATGGCTCAGTTGCGAGGGATCGTGAACTATGTACTGGCGACCGTGCTGGCTTTATTGCTGGGCTGGGGATTCAGTCCGTTAAGTATGGGTGTTCGCAGTGGTCTTACCGTCTTTATTTTACTGTTTTCCATTCCTGGAATCGTTTATGGCTGGCGTCAATATGGTCGGTTGACGTCTGCTCATTCTGCTCATGACGTTCCGCTCCCTCCAGAGAGTTTCAGTGGACCTGTTGTGCTGGTATGTGGCGATACTGCTCCCTTGTTTGCCGGACGTGGCGATTCCTGCGAGAGTTCACAGGGCTGGTATTTATCTGTTCAATCCCCAGAGCATTACAGTGCTCTGGTTCGTCAGATAGCTGTGCAGCGTCCGGGGCTTCTTATGCGCGTTTCCGTGATGCTGGCATTGATCCCGGAACGGCATAATGATGAAGACGCGCTTAAGCACATGCTGCTCAGTTGGCGGCGGGTGGTGACCCAGAGTCGGCGTTGGTTATCAGGTATACCGCCGTTTTGGCTGTGTTGTTGGCTGAATTCTCCTCAGTGCAATGAGACTGTGCGTTGGTTTATTCGCACCCCTCAGGATACTGAAGTGCAGTCGGCTACAGGATTAGATGATTTTGTTCCTTTCTCATCGCAAGAGCACTCGGCTCGCCATTCTCATCTTACACATGCAGTGTGGTTAGATACTTTACTGGGTTGGCTGAAGAAGGTACAAGGCGACGCCGAGGGCCATGCTCCGCCACTTTTCTCTGCTTTACGGGTTGTGTGTTTCACCTCATTAGCGGCCTGTGAAAATAACCTGTGGCAGCGGCATATCACCGATCAAACAACGATTTCTCCTGCGGCTTCTGCAGCGTCCGAACTGCTGCCTTTTCCTGATTTAGCATTGCCTTTTTTATCCCGCCGCCGGGCGCTGACAGCATTTCAACGAACTGTGGGTATAAGTGGTCTGCTATGCGGCATTTTTGTTGGACTGGCGATGGCATGCAGCTTTATCAATAACCAGCATCTCATCAGGATCACAAACGATCATCTGACACTATACCGCCATCTTAGCGGCAATCCTGTCGAGCCAAAGATTCAGGCTCAGGATCAACTTCGTCGGGATGCGCAGCGGCTTGATCGCTGGTATCAGCGCGGCGAACCCCTTTCTCTTTCAATGGGATTGTACCAGGGGATGAGATTGATCCCACCTTTGCAGGCCGCAATCAGCGACTGGTTGCCACCTGAAAAACCAAAAGCGACCTCCCCGCAAACCGTGCGTCTTGACAGCATGTCGCTGTTTGATTCGGGCAAATGGGCGCTAAAAGCGGGTTCAACAAGAGTGCTCATTCGAGCTTTGGTCAATATCAAAGCCAGGCCCGGTTGGCTGATAGTCATCGCCGGGCATACCGATGATGTGGGTGACGATAAATCTAATCAGCAGCTCTCTCTCAAACGTGCGGAATCTGTTCGCGACTGGATGCGTGATACCGGTGACGTCGCAGAGAGTTGCTTTGCCGTTCAGGGTTACGGTGAATCACATCCCTACAAAACCAACGATACGCTGGAGGGTCGGGCTGCCAACCGCCGTGTAGAGATCAGTCTGGTTCCGCAGGTTGATGCCTGTCGGGTGCCGGGCATGAGGGAACCGTCACCGCAAGATGGTGACGCATTAGCGAAGTAAAAATGGAGAAAGAGTTATGGCAATTCCAGTCTACCTTTGGCTGAAAGATGACGGCGGTGCGGATATTAAAGGCTCTGTTGACGTGAAAGACCGTGTGGGCAGTATCGAAGTAGTGGCTCAGGAACATAACCTGTACATCCCTACCGATAACAACACCGGTAAATTGACCGGGACGCGCATCCATACCCCATTCCTTTTCACTAAGGAAATCGATGCCTCCAGCCCGTATCTGTACAAGGCTGTAACGACCGGTCAGACCCTGCGCCAGGCAGAGTTCAAATGGTATCGCATTAATGATGCGGGTCAGGAAGTGGAATACTTCAACACCACTCTGCACAACGTGAAGGTGGTGAAAGTAAATCCTGTGATGTACGACATCAAGGATCCGGCTAAAGAGAAGCACAACCACCTGGAACAGATAGAACTGCGCTACGAGAAGATCGTCTGGACGTATAAGGATGGCAACATTATCCATTCTGACGCCTGGAACGAGCGTACCACCGCGTAATGCACTAACGGATGAGGATTTCCTCATCCGTTTTTTTATGCCCTCTGCTGAGCGTCCGGAGTGGGGGTTAAGCAGAGAGTTGTAGTGGTCAAGTAATACTGGCCACAGTTTTACAGTAAAAATGGTATCTGTTCTCAGACTCTTCCGGCGTCAGTCCACCGTTATAATGGTGAGGTCTGACGCTGTTGTAGTAGTTCAGTATGTAATCATTAATTTGCTGCCGGGCCTCGTCCTTGCCTGCATAACCATGTGCTGGCACCCATTCTGTTTTCAGACTGCGGAAGAAGCGTTCCATTGGACTGTTATCCCAGCAGTTTCCCCGTCGACTGACGCTTTGTTTTATTCTGTAACGCCAGAGAAGTTGCTGATATTTCAGACCTGTATATTGGCTTCCCTGGTCGCTATGGAACATGACATCACGCGGTTGACCACGCGTTTCATAGGCCATCCGCAGGGCACTGCTTATCAGTGCGGTATCGGCATGTACTGACAGACTCCAGCCGACAACCCTGCGGGCAAAAAGATCCATGACGACCGCCAGATAGCACCAGCGATTTCCTGCCCAGAGATACGTAATGTCTCCGCACCACACCCGGTCTGGTTCGGGCACAGCGAACTGACGCTCGAGCAGATTCGGCAGGCAGGTATGCTCCTGACGGGCATTTTTGTACTGATGTTTTCCGGGCTGATAACTGCTCAGGTTCAGATATTTCATCAGACGTCCGGCACGGTAACGGCTCATCGCGACGCCGTTTTGGGTCAGCATGTCAGCCAGAGTGCGTGCCCCCGCAGAGCCCCGACTCTGGTTCCACGCCCGACGTATTTCGCTGCACAACCTGACGTGTACCGGATTAACCATATCGCGTCGTTTTCGCCAGTACCGGTAACTGCTGCGGTGTATTTCCAGCGCGGAGCACAGGCTGACAACCGTGTGGCTGTCACTCAGTCTGGCAACTATCGTGAACCGTTCAGCGAGTCGGACATCAAGAGCGCAGTAGCCTTTTTTAATATCGTATTTTGTTCCTCCAGACGGCGAACCTGCTTTTCCAGCTCGCGGATACGTTGCTGGTCTGGAGTAATGGGCGTGGCAGTGGGCGTAATCCCCTGGCGCTCTCGTCTGAGCTGGCGTACCCAGGACTCAAGCGTGGTAGAACCAACATTCATTGCTTCACTGGCTTGTCGATATGAGTAGCCTTTATCAACAATCAGCTGTGCACATTCCAGCCTGAACTCAGGGGTGAAAGTACGTTTAGTTTTCTTGTTCATTAAGTCACCTGTTTTATGTTGTGGTGAGAATATCACCTTTAATCAGGTGGCCAAATTTACTGTGCCACTACACCGTTAGTTGATCAGGAACATCCTGTTTATCTCTGTTTGCTTGAACTGGATCAGGCCTATCAAAGAAATAAATTGCATATCGATGAGAAATTAACATCACCCTCTGCGTCTATTGCTGTTGAGGATCTTTCTGCTCTGGCTGGCAATGTCTCTGTGCAGATCGCCAGTATTAATAAGGTGATAAGCGAACATAATCGAAAGGCTGAAAATTATCAGACTGAACGGGTAAGACTGAAACAGAGGTTACTCGGTCATATCCGAAAGCTGGCTGCCGATACGATAATTAACCATGATGAACAACTAGCAGAACTTGCTGAAAAATTAGCAAAATTAATGGTATCTCGGGATGAAATTACGGCCCAGCTTGATACGCTGAACGCAATCATTCGAGATAAATCCAGCCTGATTATCAATACGCAGGAAACGATTGAACATATTAATCACAGTTTGGATAGCCTTGGGATCACTGGATTCCGCATTGCTCCCTATGACGATCGGGATGATTATCGTCTGGTGAGAGAAGGTGAGAACAGCGATACGCCTGTTTTTGGTAGTTTGAGTGAAGGTGAAAAAACGCTGATTGCTTTTCTCTATTTTCTGGAGACTTGCACAGGAAGGAAAAGTCGTGATGACAATGACCAACGAAAACGTTTAATTGTCATTGATGACCCTATATCCAGCCTGTCGCAAAATTATGTTTTTGAAATAGCATCGTTAATCCAGCATCAGATTATACGTGCCAGAATTGCTGAGAAAGTGATTATTCTGACGCACAGCCTGTTTTTCTTTCAGGAGTTACTGCTTTCTGCTGAACGAAAGAAAAGGGCTGCGGGTTCTTGCCCACCAGAATGGACGCTTTATCGGGTATCCAAATCCTTACATAGTTCTGCTTCCCTTGTTTCCGAAAAAGAATTACTGAACGACTATCAGGCACTATGGTATGTCTTACGCCATGCCCAAAAAGATGACATTGCCAGTGTGGTGATCCCAAATACGATGCGGCAAATACTTGAGTACTACTTTGGTTTTTCGGGGAAAAGTGAAACGCTTCACCGGGCGCTTGAAACACTGGCTAGCGGACCTGAGGGGGAACCTGGTTTCCGTATATTTGCTCGTTATCTGAATCGACATTCTCACCAGGATGCCCGCAATATCTCTCTTCATGAGGGGGCTTCGGTTGAACGCTATCTTGCCTGGTTTAAGAAAGTCTTTGAGGCTGCGAAAGATGAAGAACATTACACATTAATGATGGAAAAAACGACGCAGGCAGCCTGATTACAAAAGAGGAGGACCATCACCCCGGGATTACCGTTAACTGTTCGGCAAAGAGCGCATGTGCTGACACACGTGCTCCCAGCGACCAAAACGGAAACGCAGATACTGGTGAACCAGCACAGTTTTCTGTTTCATACCGGGCTCCTTTCTTTCGACACCGACTGGCTGTCGGCGAGCCTCGTACACCTCGTACTCGCGTGACTATCGTGTAGAAGCTAAGGATCCCGGGGGATGGCTTCCGCTATCGTAGGCGATTTTTCTTGATGATTCAATCTTTGCTTTAGATAACAATTAATTGAGATGGTCGTATTTTTGTGTTGAGGTGAATTCAGTCACTGTTTTGCTGCTGGCATTATTGATCAGATAGGTGTAATGGGGCCCCCCGAAAATTCCTTGTCTGACAAAACTAAACGCGGTATCTTTTACCCGCACCTGCAAAATCAGGTGCCGGGATTGACCTCCTGAAATACCACATACTGGCGACACATGACGCGCCTGCGTCTTTTTTTGTGTTGCGCGCACGGCTATACCTCAATGGTGGGCTGGGCGAGGGCACCGTAAGGTGCGCCGGTATCCAGTATGGCCGGTAAGGTCAACCTCGTTCAGTCCACCACCCGTGAGATTGACCTCTCCGGTGGTGGTATTAAAACCACATACTGGAGGCTGCCACTATGGCTACGATCCCCACTCAAACACACCCGTTACTTGCTGTTCCCTTCAATGCCGCCACGGACTTCACCGTCCTTGCCAGCCACTGCGAAAACTTCGCTGAAACCCTGATTGAAAGTAAAGATATCGCGTTAAAAATGGCGCTCTGCGGCAGACTTAACACCGCTTTGGCACTGCTCCAGCCCACGCTGTTAGAACCTGTCCCGCCCCATCTTGTTGAAAGCCTGACCGTTGATACCCTCCCCGCAAACGCCCCTCAGTTTGGGCCGGAATGTACCGAACTTTGCAACTACTGCCTTGCCCTGACGCAGACGCTGGCGGGGCAGGGATTTTCCTCGGAAACGGAGAAATTCCTTAGCTGGCTGCTGTATGACCTGATCAATTACTTTGCGGCAGAAATGAAAGCCCCGCGTTGGCTGCGTACACCTGACGGCGTAAAGTTTATTGACGGGGTGGCGGCATGATGCAAACGGACTGGCATTCTGCCGACATCATCGCGGCGCTGAAAAAGCGCGGAACATCGCTGTCCGCCGTTTCCCGCAACTCAGGGCTGGCATCCTCCACGCTGGCAAATGCGCTAATAAGGCACTGGCCCAAAGGCGAAAGATTGATTGCTGAAGCGCTGGGCGTTGCGCCAGAGCAAATATGGCCTTCCCGCTATCTCAGATCGCGTTAAAACAGACTCTCCCGATCTTCTGTCAGCTCTGCTGGCTGAAGATCGGGAGAAGGCAAGCGAAGCGCGGCAGACTGCCATTCACAGAATGACGAAAAAATCCACAAACAACTCAATTTCCAGAAAAAAGATTTCCCCTTTTCATCCTCATAAACCGGGTGTAATCTTCCTCCTGCAATATGCTGTCGTCGACAGCTCCCTTTGCTTCACAACCTGAAAGAAGCACCTGTTATCAGGACGGTTGATCCCTTTACCGGTGCAGACCTCTGCAAACACCGGGTCGCAGAACATCGCGGCAGAGGCCCGAAGTTATACACGCTACATACTTTTACTGCGCCAGTTCATCGGCTACCATTCCACCCAACCGGAAATCACCCGATTTCACGGTTCACTTACACCTGCTGAGTTTCAGCGCCTTTTACCTGCACCAGTCCACTGGTCGATGCTTCACCGCGCCGGAAACTTTCCGGTAAATCCTGCACCTGCTGCTACATCAGCGCCTTTTGCGTTACGGGCTGCGGGCTGCATTGCCGCAAGGCTTTGCTGCCGCGTGACCGTAAACCTGCACCAGAATTGGTTCTTTCAGAGCACGACACCTGACCGGGCGTCACTTGAGTCCCGTATTACGGGCGCAAGTGACGCCGCACCACCACGCCGACGCAAGCCACGAAAAATCTGGCCTGCGCCCTAATCCCCCGCACTGACACGCCGTTTTCAGGCCCCTGTCGGTTCAGAAAAGGAGAAAAAGATCGATACCGAGGGGGCATGATGCCCCGGAGAATTTCCTGCTACGGCAGGCAGCCTGTACCGCGTACAGTCTGAAACTCCCTACACCTCAACAACCTGCCACCCCGGCGTGAAGGTATCGTTCTGGCGCAGCCATAAAGCATACGCCGGGGCCAGATTGTGCTTTTTCACAGCGGCAAGGGGTAACTATGGGCAAATTAGGCAATGAAATGAAAGGGCTGGCGAAAAAAGCGGGCGGCAGTTTTAAAACGGTGGATGGTCGTATTCATATTGTGCAGCGGTTCAGCCGCCATTTACGTGAGCTGAATATCCAGATCCAGCGGGTGGCGCAGATCAGGGTTCGCCATATTGAATGCTATATTCAGGCGCGACTGGCGCAGGGGATCGCGCAGCGAACGCTGCAAAATGAAATGGCTTCGCTGCGAAAAGTGCTGCAACAGGCCGGACGCAGACAGATTGTGGAGCATTCGCGACTGACCAATAAAGCATTAGGGCTGGCTGGCGCATCCCGCAACGGCACTAACCGGGCCATCACGCCGGAGTATTACCGGCAGGTGCTGGATACTGCCCGCGCGAAAGACGCCGGACTGGCGGCAACGCTGGAACTGGCAAGGCTGATGGGCCTGCGCTCGCAGGAAGCGGTGCAGTGCTGCCAGTCGTTGAAAGCGTGGAAAAAGGCGCTGGAGCGCGGCGAAACCCGGCTGACGGTGGTGTTCGGCACTAAAGGCCATCGCCCGCGTGGAACCGTTATTCAGGATGCTGGCGCAATGAAAAAAGCGCTGGATAACGCCCTGGCTGTTGCAGAAGAACGTAACGGCAGGCTGATCGACCAGTCCAACCTCCAGAAAGCCATGAACTACTGGCGGGGGGAGCTTGCCGAAGCCGGACTGACGGGGATGTATACCCCGCACTCGCTGCGTTATGCGTGGACTCAGGATGCCATTCGCCATCATCTGGCGCAGGGATTCAGCGAAAAAGAAGCGCTGGCGCTGACGGCGATGGATTTGGGCCACGGCGACGGGCGCGGGCGTTATGTGGCGCAGGTTTACGGGCGGCGGGATGAGGAGTAATTTCCTGTTCTGGTGCAATCATGAAAAGCAAAAGGCTGAAGGGTAAAGGAATATTAAGGGTAACAGCGCCAGACCGGAAAAGGCCAAAGGGCCTAAAGGGCCGGAACTGGCGCAGTTCGACATTTAACTGGGGGGATCTGGCGCAGCGAAATGGATTTTGATACTGGTGCAAATTAAAAGCAGAACCACAGCAACTTTTAAAAACCTGCAAAATATGTTGGTTCAGTTTTTTCCCTTATTGGCTATATTAGAAATGACAAACTCAGCCCGTTTCTCCACTGAGGCACGAGGTAATTCAAGTAGCTGGTAACCGTATTTTTGATAAGTGGTCACCATTGCGAGATATGTCAGTTCGGCCTCCTCAATCGACTGTTTTCGCTCCGCATCCTGTGTGTAAATTTCTGGCCATGGCGGCGCAATAAACACTTGTTTACTGTAACGAAATGTCTGAATGGCCTTATCTAAATGGGCTGGTACAGGTAAATGGCATAAGTTGAGATAGCCTGCAATATCAGGAATTCCTCGATCAAAAAAGCAGATCTCATTGCACCCTTCAACGGCATGCCATGAACGCATTTCCCAACATAGCATCCATTCTGCAAAAGCCATTCTGTCGCTCCATGGAAGCGCATTTCCATTGATGGAAACCTGAGTCTGAATAACGCCTCTGCCAGCTTCAGGCAAGCACGTATAACCTTTAGTAATCAAAGCGTCAATGAGTGTGCTTTTACCGGAACCTGGCCCGCCGGTAATAACAATACGCTGCTGGAGGTTTGACATAAAATTCTCCAATAAAAATAGAATAAGAAGTTTTGTTAGAAAGGAAAAACAGGAAGTAAAAAGCAGGTAGAGTGACGCTGAGCATGTTATCAGTCGCCACCATAAAAGGGGAAGCGCTGAATAACATCAGATTAAAAAGGACCAAAGTAAGTGCAAATAAAAAGCAGATCCGCTGAGATCTGCTTTACGGCGTGGTTCATCAACAAATTCAGGCCACCTGAACCTGCCTGTCATACCGATAAGGCGCAACGAACTTCTGCCGACAGGCGTCGAGCCAGTCCGACCACCACTGCATCATCTGTGTGCGCTCGTCGAGGTGTTCCGCCTTGTGGATATACGCGGCGCGAACATTGTTACGCTCCTGATGGCTCATCTGCCGCTCCACGGCGTCTTTCGACCAGCGCCCGGACTCAATCAGTGCGCTACAGGCCATCGTGCGGAAGCCGTGGCCGCACACGTCTACTTTCGTATCGTACCCCATCACCCGCAGCGCCTTGTTGATGGTGTTTTCGCTCATCGGCTTGCGCGGATCGTGATCGCCGGGGAACAATAACTCACTGCTGCCGGACAGCAGTTTTAACTGCTTCAGCACCGTCACCGCCTGCGTTGACAGCGGCACCAGATGCGGCGTTTTCATCTTTGCGCCGCGCTCTGAATAACGCACGCCCGGAATCGGCTCACGCTGTGCGGGGATCGTCCACATGGCACCATCCAGATCGATCTCTGTCCAGCGGGCAAAACGTAGTTCGCTGGAGCGGATAAAGATCAGCAGGTTAAGCTGTACCGCCAGCCGTGTCAGTAATCTGCCGGAATAGCTTTCCAGCCGCTCCAGTAATTCCGGCATTTTCTCCAGCGGCAGGGCGGGGTAGTGGTTTTTCGGCGGCGGCGCGATGGCTCCGGTCAGATCGTTGGCCGGATTGCTGGTGATCAGGCTCTCTTGCACCGCATAGCGCATAATTGCCGTGGTGCGCTGCTGAATGCGTGCGGCGGTCTCCAGATTGCCTTTTCTCTCCGCCACCCGCAGCGGGATTAGCAGATCGGCGGTTTTCAGGTCGGTAACGGGGATCTTACCGATCAGCGGGAAAACGCGTAGCTCCAGTGAGCGCAGGATCTTCGCCGCGTGATGCTCCGTCCAGCGGATATTGCCCGCCAGCCACTTACGGGCGACCTCTTCGAACGTATTGCCGCTTTTCTTCGCCTGCTTCTCCTGCTGTTTTTTCACCCCCGGATCGTCGCCCGCACTGAGTACCGTACGAGCTTCTTCACGCAGCTTACGCGCATTCGCCAGCGTCACGGTCGGGTAAGCGCCAAACGCCAGCTTCTTCTCCTTGCCGCCAAAGCGGTACTTGAGTTGCCAGAGTTTAGAGCCGTTGGGTTTAATCAGCAGGTATAAGCCCTGTGCGTCGCTGAGTTTGTAGGGTTTATCGAGCGGCTTTGCATTGCGAATGGCGGTATCGGTGAGTGGCATAGCGGGGGCTCCAGAGTTTATCGAACCGACAGGCCCCCAATTAAGCCCCCAAAAACTCTGGGTGTCAAAAAATCTGGCAGTATCTATTGATACTCCAGACTCTTTGTAACTTACTGATTTTTTAACGTTTCAGGACGCACAGGTACGCCATGAAACTAAATTTTGGTGCCCGGACTCGGAATCGAACCAAGGACACGGGGATTTTCAATCCCCTGCTCTACCGACTGAGCTATCCGGGCAACGAGGCGCATTAAACCCGATTCACTTCGTTTCGTCAACGAAATTTCTTCAAATCAATGCAGACTGCACAATCTATCACCACATTGCTGGTATTGCACGCATTCTCAGGCAAAAAATGCCGTCCATGCTGCGGAAAGCGGCATTGCCAGCAGCAGGGCGGGAAGCATATTCACCACCGCAAACATTTTGATTCCGCAAATACGTAGACCCGTCGCCAGCAACAGCAGTCCGCCTACCGCGCTGAAATCGGCCATCATGGCTGGGGTTGTCAGCGGTAAAATCAGAGCCGCGCAGGTGGCGAGCGTCAACTGAATTGCCAGCATCGGCACACAAATTGCCGATACCGCGATTCCTAATGAGCAGGCAAAGATGATGGCCGTGAAGAAATCCAAAAATGACTTGGCGATTAAAATATTAGGATCGCCGGTCATCCCTTCATGGATCGCACCGAAGATCCCGGTCCCGCTGGCGCAAAACAGCACGATGATAGCCACGTAGCTTTGGATGAAAGATTCGTGTGTTGCATTGACATCCGATTTGGTGAAAAGCTGCTGCGCTTTGGCGACAGCGGTATTAATGCCTTTTTCCAGATGACAGAACTCGCCGATCAGCGCGCCGAGCAGCGTTGCCAGCACCATCACCGGCAAGTTAGCGCATTTGATAACCAGCAGGATACCAATCCCCAACGAGCACAACCCGAATATTGAGGTCATTGAGATCCGAATACGTTCGGGTAAGTGCTGGCTGAGCAGCGCGCCAAGAACGCCACCGAGTAAAATGGCGCTGGCATTAATAAAGGGTCCGATTACCACGTTAGCTCCTGCATACCTATTATCGTATTGATGTTAAAGGCAATTGTCTGGGTGAAATTATGTTTCAGATTGCATTATTATGCCGCTATTTTCAGACGAAATGTTTGTTTATCTGTGAGGTTTAAGCACAGGATTTTATCTTGCGCCTGTAGGTGAAAGGTGCCATGATTGCGCGAATTTTCTCCTGTCTGAATGGGGCTGCCTGGGATGATATTACTCCCCCTACATCGCCTTCAATATCGCCTTTTTGCGCGACGTTTGCCCCTTCCTGCGACTTATCTATACTCTCCCACCATGCGGTGAGGGCAGCGCACGCTCACTGCAGGATAACAGTAAAATCAGAGGCTATCTGCTTTTACTGATGTCTGGCGGTCGGGGCTGGTGACCAGTTTGACCTGTCATTTCGTGGGGCATAGCAATGCGGCTTTGCCCGGGACTTTTGATTCTCCCGATACGGGTTTTTGCGCTTATGAAATCAATGAATATTGCCGCCAGTGGTGAACTGGTTTCCCGTCTGTCTACTCATCGCAAGGTGGTGACGCTGGACAGTACCGATTTTACTGACGTCGCGGCAGTCGTCATTACCGTTGCGGACAGCCGCAGCGGGATCCTGGCTTTGCTGAAACGCACCGGGTTTCACATACCGGTGTTTATATTTTCAGAGACCAACGTGGATGTCCTGGCAGACGTTGAAGCGGTTATCTGCGGCAATGCGCAGGACTGGCTGGAGCTGGAGTCTGCCGCCCGTCGGTATGAGGAAGAGTTGCTGCCGCCGTTCTATGACACGCTGACCCAGTATGTTGAAATGGGGAACAGTACCTTTGCTTGTCCGGGGCACCAGCATGGTGAGTTTTTTAAGAAGCATCCGGCGGGTCGACATTTCTACGAGTTCTTTGGCGAGAACCTGTTTCGCGCGGATATGTGCAACGCTGACGTTAAGCTGGGCGATCTGCTGATTCATGAGGGATCAGCGAAACATGCGCAGAAATTTGCCGCGAAAGTTTTCCACGCGGATAAAACCTACTTTGTGCTGAACGGGACTTCTGCGGCGAATAAAGTGGTGACCAATGCGCTGCTGACGCGCGGCGATCTGGTGTTGTTTGACCGCAACAACCATAAGTCCAACCACCACGGCGCGCTGATCCAGGCAGGCGCGACGCCGGTTTATCTGGAAGCGGCGCGTAATCCGTTTGGCTTTATTGGCGGTATTGACGAGCACTGCTTTGATGAGGCGTATCTGCGCCAGCAACTGCGTGACGTTGCGCCGCACAAGGCTGACCAGCCGCGTCCGTTCCGTCTGGCAATCATTCAGCTAGGTACCTATGACGGCACGATCTACAACGCCCGGCAGGTGATCGACAAGATCGGTAGCCTGTGCGATTACATCCTGTTTGATTCTGCCTGGGTTGGCTACGAGCAATTTATTCCGATGATGGCCGATGGGTCACCGCTGCTACTGGAGCTCAATGCTGACGATCCGGGGATCTTTGTCACCCAGTCGGTACACAAACAGCAGGCCGGATTCTCGCAAACCTCGCAGATCCACAAAAAGGATAACCATATTCGTGGTCAGGCGCGATTCTGCCCGCACAAGCGTCTGAACAATGCGTTTATGCTGCATGCTTCCACCAGTCCGTTTTACCCGCTGTTTGCGGCGCTGGACGTGAACGCCAAAATCCATGAAGGCGAGAGCGGTCGTCGGCTATGGGCGGAGTGTGTGGCGCTGGGGATCGAGGCCCGTAAAGCGATACTTACCCGCTGTAAGCTGATTCAGCCGTTTATTCCCCCGGTAGTCGATGGCAAACCGTGGGAAAGCTATCCGACGCCGGTGATTGCCAGCGAGCGCCGCTTCTTTAGCTTTGAACCGGGTGCTAAATGGCATGGTTTTTCCGGCTACGCGCGCGACCAGTACTTCGTTGATCCCTGCAAGCTGTTGTTAACTACTCTGGGCATTGATGCGCAAACCGGGCAATATACTGAGTTTGGTATTCCGGCGACGATTCTGGCGCATTACCTGCGTGAAAACGGCATTGTTCCAGAGAAATGCGACCTTAACTCGATTCTGTTCCTGCTGACCCCGGCAGAAAGCACCGAGAAACTGGCGCAACTGGTGGCGATGCTGGCGCAGTTTGAGCAGCATATTGAGGACGATACGCCGCTGGCAGATGTGCTGCCCACCATCTTCAACAAGTATCCGGTACGCTATCGGGATTACACGCTGCGTGAACTGTGTCAGGAGATGCACGATTTATACGTCAGCTTTGATGTCAAGGATCTGCAAAAAGCGATGTTCCGCCAGGAGAGTTTGCCTGCCGTGGCGATGAACCCGCAGGATGCGAACAGCGCTTTCATCCGCGGTGATGTCGAACTGGTGCGAATTTCTGATGCCGCAGGTCGCGTTGCGGCAGAAGGTGCGCTGCCTTATCCTCCGGGCGTGCTGTGCGTGGTACCGGGTGAAGTCTGGGGCGGGGCGGTGCAACGTTATTTCCTGGCGCTGGAAGAGGGCGTAAACCTGCTGCCGGGTTTTTCGCCGGAGCTGCAAGGCGTTTACAGTGAAACGGATGCCGACGGTATTAAGCGTCTGTATGGATATGTTGTGAAGTAAGCGCAAAAAAAGCGGGTTACCTTTTGGCAACCCGCTTATCTCTGCGTAAACGTTAGTGCGCGATAGTTTGGGTACCTGCCGGAACGCGTACGTGTTTGTATTTAAACAGCGCCACGAAGGCAAAAGCCAGAACCAGCGAGTAACCTGCGAAGATCAGCCACACGGTCTGCCAGTCGGTAATACCGTTCAGCGTATAGTGTTCAACCACTTTACCGCTCACCAGACCGCCAAGAATACAACCGAAGCCGTTGGTCATCATCAGGAACATACCCTGTGCGCTGGCGCGGATTTCAGGGCGAACTTCTTTCTCCACGAATACCGAGCCAGAGATGTTGAAGAAGTCGAAGGCGCAGCCGTAAACAATCATCGACAGAACCAGCAGCACGGTACCGAACGGTGTCGGATCGCCGTAGGCAAACAGGCCGAAGCGCAGCATCCACGCCACAATACTGATAAGCATTACATTCTTAATACCGTAACGGCTCAAGAAGAATGGGATGGTCAGGATAAACAGCGTCTCGGAAATCTGCGAGATCGACATCATCACCGAGGCGTGTTCAACGATGAAGCTACCGGAGAACAGCGGGTTGTTATCGAAGCTGTGCAGGAAGGTATTACCGAACATATTGGTAATCTGCAGCTCAGCGCCCAGCATCATTGAGAAGATAAAGAAAATCGCCATACGCTTGTTTTTAAACAGCGCGAAAGCATCCAGGCCCAGCATGGACGACCAGCTCTGGTTTTTCTGCTGGTTAGCCACCGGAATATGCGGCAGCGTCAGCGTGAACAGCGCCAAAACAACGGACAGCGTTGCACCGATATACAGCTGCATATGACTCAGCTCGAAGCCGGAGAAGCTCACGCCCCACATCGCCATAATAAAGCCAATGGTGCCCCAGATACGGATTGGCGGGAAGTCTGTAACGATATCCATCCCGGCTGACTGCAGGCGATAGTAAGAAATGGTGTTGATTAACCCCAGCGTTGGCATATAGGCCAGAGAGTTAAGCAAGATCACAAAGAACATGGCGCCTGGGGTGGTGACTTCGGCTGCGGCGAACAGCGTTGCTGCGCCGACCAGGTGACAAATGGCGTACACCCATTTCGCACTGATCCATTTGTCGGCCACGATCCCTAACAGCGTAGGCATAAACACGGCGGCGATCCCCAGCGAGCTATACACTGCGCCAATGGATGCACCATCGAATTTTAGGGTGACAAACATATAGGAGCCGAGGGTAGTGAGCCAACTACCCCATAAGCAGAACTGCAGAAACGAGAGCACTTTCAGCTGCAGCTTAAGATTCATGTTAATTTCCTCACACCGTAATGCGGATGAATGTTTTAAAAGGCACATTTGCCGGGGCTTGATGATGTGATTCTATCAACGAGAGACACTCTTTTTTTGTTACCTGTGACAAATATTTGCAAACAATTTCTGATTGCAAAGCAAAAGAGTGATGGGGTTAACACTTTACCCTCTTCCGGGCCCCGTTTACCGGGGCAGAAGAGGGATATATTAGCGGCGTCGATATGATTTTTGGGCGGAATTGACCTTGTAAAGGTATCGGCGTGATTCAGCAGACGGATGTCGGGTGGTCAGTGTTTGATAAACGTCCCCCGGGGTCATGCTGTTGATAATATTCGCGGCCTGAATTTTATCGTTCGAGAAAACGCGCAGCACGCTGCCCGCACCGCCGTTATATGCCGTGATGACCGCATAGCGACGGGAGGTTGGATTATCAATGCCGCCTAAATAGACATTGTTGAGCATAGCCAGATAGGCGGTACCGGTATCAATGTTGCTGGCCGGGTCAAACAGGAAGCTACGGCTCGGCGTGCCGGAGCGCCCTTGCGAGCGAAACACATCTTTCCCGGCGCTATGCTGTACCACCTGCATCAGTCCCAGCGCATCGGCATGGCTGACCGCATACGGGTTAAATGAGGATTCGGTTTGCATGATGGCCAGAATCAGCGACTCATCGACGCCATACTTACGCGAAGCCTGACGCACCATGCCGACGTATTTATGCGCGCGCTTATCAAGGTGGTTCGGTACCAGGTTGATCGTCACGCTATAGATGATGCGAATACCATTGCTGCGGCTTTTCAGGCGTGTTTTCAGCAGATAGTCAGCGAAATTGGTGGCGCGTCCCTCCCAACGAATGGGCTGGCCGGTATTATCGACCACCTGCCCGTACAGGAACGGCTCTTTGGAAATCTTGATGTCGTCGACATCGGAATAGAGGTCGATAGAACCCGGATCATCCCCCATCAGCAATGTCTTGATAATCGCCCGACGCAGGTGTCCGGCGGGATCTGTCCCGGCAATGGTCTCGACGGTTATCGTACCGTCATCAAAGTTGATATGGCTGCGGGTTTGATACTGATCGGTATACTTTACGTAGTCCTTTGGACCCGCAATCAGCACTTCCTTAAATCCCCACAAATTCTCAATGTTATGGGCAAATTGCCCCATCAGAATATCAAAACCGTTGGTATCCTTGACCCAGGCTTCGTTATAGGAATCGCCTTTTTTGGTCGAACTGGAACAGGAGATGAGCAACGGCGCAATAACGGCAAGCGCGAGAAATTTTTTCATCATTCCGGGAGTGCGTGTTGTGTTTGTTATTTGCAAGGACCAGATTAAATCGTAGGCCGGATAAGCGCAGCGCCATCCGGCAACGGTTCTTAAGACTCTGGTGTATAGCCTTCAATATGCACATCTTTGCCTTCAAACAGGAAGTTGATCATCTCCTGCTCAAGCAGTTTACGATGCTCAACGTTCATCATATTGAGCTTCTTCTCGTTAATCAGCATGGTTTGCTTATGCTGCCATTGCGCCCATGCTTCTTTAGAAATCTCGTTGTAGATGCGTTTCCCCAGATCGCCCGGGTACAGCTGAAAATCCTGGCCCTCTGCTTCGCGTTGCAGGAAAGTGCAAAAAATCGTTCTGCTCATAAAAAATCCTCTCTATCGACCGGTACGTTAAACGTGTGTACCGGCACGTAATTGCTGTAACAAACGCTCCACGGGAGCCGCCAGTCCGACCGACGGCGGTTGCGCTAAGTTATACCAGAGCGCGTTGCCTTCATCCATGCATGAGCCGAATGAAGACACAGGAAGCCACATAGGCACAATGTCTAAGTGGAAATGGCTAAAGGTATGGCGAAACGCATTAAGTTGGGTCAGATTATCTGCGTTAATTTGCCGTTGCGCCAGCCAGTTGCGCAGTCCATCTTCGTCGTCAAACTGTGGAAAACAGTATAAACCACCCCATAAGCCGCTGGGCGGTCGCTGTGCGAGCAGCACTTCGTCATCATGCTGCATCAGTAAAAAATAGCCCGTTCGTTCTGGCAGCGTTTGCTTGGGTTTTTTACCCGGGTACAACGCCCAGCTTGCATTGGCGCTGGCCACACAGCCATTATCCAACGGACACAGCGAACATTTAGGTTTTGAGCGCGTACAGACCATGGCGCCTAAATCCATCATCGCCTGATTAAAACGCTCAACGCCATGGGCGGGCGTCACCTGCTCGCTCAACTCCCACAGCTTCTTTTCGACCTCTTTTTTACCCGGCCAGCCGTTTACAGCATAACAGCGAGCCAGCACGCGTTTGACGTTACCGTCGAGAATCGGAAAATGCTGACCCAGAGAGAGGGAAAGGATCGCGCCTGCGGTTGAGCGACCGACGCCTGGCAGAGCAGCCACCTCATCAAAAGTTTGCGGAAATATACCGCTATGCAGCGTGACAACCTGCTGCGCGGCTTTATGCAGATTACGCGCTCGGGCGTAATAGCCAAGGCCGGTCCATAAATGCAAGACTTCATCCAGCGGCGCATGGGCTAAATCGCTTACCGTTGGGAAGCGCGCCATAAAGCGCTCAAAATAAGGGATAACGGTCGCAACCTGAGTTTGTTGCAGCATTACCTCAGAGAGCCATACTTTGTAAGGCGTCTTGTCAATTTGCCAGGGTAGCGTTTTCCGCCCGTATTTGTCGTACCAGCTCAACACCTGAGCCGAGAATTGAGACGCTTGCATGATTACCGTTTCATTATTGCCGGGGGCAAGATTGCAGCACAGCGGCAACGGGGTGTAAACCGGAACTTTCCGCTGCTCACTTTCTTCCTTTACTTGCATCCGGCAACTAACTTTGGATAATGCCCGTTTTCAGAACTCAAACACAGCAGACTAAACTTTTATGAAGAACGACGTCATTTCACCGGAATTTGATGAAAACGGCCGCCCTCTGCGCCGGATTCGTAGTTTTGTTCGTCGCCAGGGGCGACTGACGAAAGGGCAGGAACACGCGCTGGAAAACTACTGGCCGGTGATGGGCGTTGAGTTCAGCGAAGAGCCTGTAAATTTCGCAGAACTGTTTGGCCGTGATGCGCCAGTCACGCTGGAAATCGGTTTTGGTATGGGAGCGTCGCTGGTCGCAATGGCGAAAGCGCGTCCGGAACAGAATTTCCTCGGCATTGAGGTTCACTCGCCGGGCGTTGGTGCGTGTCTGGCTTCAGCCCATGAAGAGGGTGTCGAGAACCTGCGCGTCATGTGCCATGATGCCGTTGAAGTCCTGCATAAAATGATTCCTGACAATTCTTTATCTATGGTTCAGCTGTTTTTCCCTGACCCGTGGCATAAAGCACGTCATAATAAACGCCGTATCGTTCAGGTACCGTTTGCTGAGCATATCTTAAGTAAGCTGAAGCTGGGCGGCGTATTCCACATGGCAACCGACTGGGAAGCTTATGCGGAACATATGCTGGAAGTGATGTCCTCCATTGACGGGTATAAAAACCAGTCCGAGAGTAACGATTATGTACCGCGCCCACAATCGCGCCCGGTAACCAAATTTGAACAACGTGGTCATCGTCTTGGCCACGGCGTATGGGACTTAATGTTCGAGAGGGTGAAATAATGGCAAAGAACCGTAGCCGTCGTCTGCGTAAAAAGATGCACATCGAAGAATTCCAGGAAGTAGGATTTTCGGTTGCATGGCGTTTCCCGGAAGGTACATCTGGAGAGCAGGTCGATCAAATCGTTGATGACTTTATCAATGAAGTTATCGAACCGAACAAGCTGGCTTTTGACGGCAGCGGCTATCTGGCCTGGGAAGGTCTGATCTGTCTGCAGGAAATCGGCAAATGCACCGAAGAACACCAGGCAATCGTACGTAAGTGGCTGGAAGAGCACAAACTCGAAGAAGTGCGTACCAGCGAACTTTTCGATATTTGGTGGGACTAAGTAGCACAGGGTCGGCAAATGCCGGCCCGATTTGTCTTGAGGGAAAGATATGATGCGCAAAACGCTGCTGGCGGCAGTCCTAACGTTCACGGCGATGGCCGCACATGCAGATTACCAGTGCAGCGTCACCCCGCGTGACGATGTGATTTTGAGCCCACAAACGGTGCAGGTGAAGGGCGAGAACGGCGACCTGATTATTACCCAGGCCGGCGATGTCACCTTCAACGGTAAACAGTACAACCTGAACGCCGCACAGCGTGAGCAAGCCAAAGATTATCAGGCGGCGTTGCGTAGCAGCCTGCCGTGGATTGACGAAGGTGCCAGAGCGCGCGTAGAGAAAGGTCGCGTGGCGCTGGATAAAATCATCGCCAAAGAGGTCGGTGAAAGCAGCAACATGCGTGGCCGCTTAACCAAGCTGGATGCGCAATTGAAAGAGCAGATGAACCGCATCATCGAGCATCGAACTGATGGCCTGACCTTCCATTATAAGGCGATTGATCAAGTCCGCGCGGACGGACAACAGCTGGTTAATCAGGCGATGGGCGGTATTTTGCAGGACAGCATCAACGAAATGGGTGCCAAAGCCGTACTCAAAGGCGGTGGTAATCCGTTGCAGGGTGTGCTTGGGAGTCTCGGTGGCTTGCAAACCTCAATTCAAAACGAATGGAAGAATCAGGAACAAGACTTCCAGCAGTTTGGCAAAGATGTTTGTGCCCGCGTCGTGACGCTGGAAAACGATCGTAAAACGCTGGTTAGCACTCTGAAATAATCTTCACCTCTTTTTAACGGCGCAGAAACATTTTGCGCCGTTTTATTTTGTATATTTCTGTTTTTTTGATATCCATCTCTAAGAATGGCAATTTGGTGGAGATATAAATCTGGTTAATTGGAACTCGTCACATTATTCATCTGTAGGATAGACATAATGCTGCAAATTCAAGTAACTGGAGAAATAACATGGAGTTTTTCAAGAAAACGGCACTTGCCGCACTAGTTATGGGTTTCAGCGGCGCGGCGCTTGCACTGCCAAACATCACCATTTTAGCGACCGGCGGGACGATTGCCGGTGGTGGTGATTCCGCGACAAAATCTAACTACACGGCAGGCAAGGTTGGCGTAGAAAATCTGGTTGAGGCCGTACCTCAGTTGAAAGATATCGCCGTGGTTAAAGGTGAGCAGGTAGTGAACATCGGCTCCCAGGATATGAATGACGACGTCTGGTTAACGCTGGCGAAAAAGATTAATACCGAGTGTGATAAAACCGACGGCTTCGTGGTAACGCATGGTACGGATACCATGGAGGAAACCGCCTATTTCCTCGATCTGACCGTCAAATGCAACAAGCCGGTGGTGCTGGTAGGCGCGATGCGTCCATCTACCGGTATGAGCGCTGATGGCCCGTTCAACCTGTATAACGCCGTGGTAACCGCCGCAGATAAAGCCTCTGCCAACCGCGGTGTGCTGGTGGTGATGAACGACACCGTTATGGATGGTCGCGACGTGACCAAAACCAATACCACTGACGTTGCTACCTTCAAATCCGTTAACTACGGCCCGTTGGGTTACATTCATAACGGTAAAATCGACTACCAGCGTACGCCTGCGCGTAAGCACACCACATCCACGCCGTTCGATGTTTCTAAGCTGACCGAGCTGCCGAAAGTCGGGATTGTTTACAACTATGCTAACGCCTCCGATCTGCCGGCAAAAGCGCTGGTAGATGCGGGTTACGCAGGGATCGTTAGTGCGGGTGTAGGTAACGGTAACCTGTATAAAACCATTTTCGATACGCTGGCAACTGCCGCGCATAAAGGAACCGTTGTCGTACGTTCATCCCGTGTACCGACTGGTGCTACCACCCAGGATGCTGAAGTTGATGATGCGAAATATGGCTTTGTCGCGTCTGGTTCGCTGAACCCGCAAAAAGCGCGTGTTCTGTTGCAGCTGGCGCTGACCGAAACCAAAGATCCTAAGCAGATTCAGGAAATGTTTAATCAGTATTAATCGATGAAGGTGGCTGCGCTTATCGACCTAACCCTGTAGGCCTGATAAGCGCAGCGCCATCAGGCAATTTGCCGGATGCGGCTCAAGGCCTTATCCGGCCTGGATCGTTACCGTATTACTCCGCCAGAAACAGCTCCAACAGAGAATTCAAAAACAGCTTACCATGTTGGGTAATCTGCCAGTATTCATCGCATTCACTCAGGTAGCCCTGGGAAATAGCCTCATCGATCTGTCGACGAATAACGTCCTCGGTAAGCCCGGTATATTGTCTGAACTCCGCGCGAGGTGCGGCCTCAAGCAACCGGAAACGGTTCATAAAGAACTCGAACGGCTTATCGGCTTCGGCGACATCACGCTGGTTTTCGAGATAACGCCCTTGCATGTAGCCACGCGGATGCCGCGTTTTGGTGGTACGCAGAATGCGCCCGTCCGGGAACGTAATTTTGCCATGCGCGCCGCAGCCAATACCGAGATAGTCACCAAAACGCCAGTAATTAAGGTTGTGCTGACACTGATAGCCTGGCTTCGCATAGGCTGAGGTTTCGTACTGTTGATACCCGGCGGCGGTCAGCAACTGGTGGCCTTGCTCAAAAATATCCCACAGCGCATCATCGTCCGGTAAAACAGGCGGTCGGGAACCGAACAGCGTGTTGGGTTCGATGGTCAACTGATACCAGGAAAGATGCGGTGGATTGAGCGCGATGGCCTGCTGTAAATCGCCCAGCGCCTCTTCCAGCGTCTGATCCGGCAAACCATGCATCAGGTCGAGGTTAAAGCTGCGTAGCCCCAGACCGCTCGCCAGGTGTGCTGCTCGTTTGGCTTCTTCCGGCCCGTGAATACGTCCCAGACGCTCGAGTTTGGCAGAGCTAAAGCTCTGTACGCCAATCGAGATACGGTTGACGCCAGCGCGTTGATAATCAACAAAGCGATCGGCTTCCACCGTCCCGGGATTAGCCTCCATCGTGATTTCTGCATCTGCGGCCAGATTCAGCCGTGCGCGCACGCCGTCGAGCAACGTTTGCATTGCCGGGCCAGAAAGCAGGCTCGGCGTACCACCACCGATAAAAATTGTCTTTACTTCACGCTCCTGGGCGTGGGCCACCTCAGTATCCAGATCGCTCAGCAGGTGCTGAACATAGTCGTCATGAGGAACCTCACCCTTGAGGGCATGCGAGTTAAAGTCGCAGTACGGGCATTTCTGCACGCACCAGGGAATGTGAATATAAAGACTTAGCGGCGGAAGGTTAACCATCACGCAGGGCATCCAGCAGCAGCTTCAGTGCCTGTCCGCGGTGGGAAATCGCACTTTTTTCTTCGCGGGTCAGCTCAGCAGCTGTTTTTCCTTCGGACGGCACAAAAAAGATTGGGTCGTAACCAAAACCACCGTTTCCGGCCGGTTCACGGGTAATCACGCCCGGCCAGCTTCCGTGGCACACTAAAGGCGTGGGATCGTCCGCATGGCGCATATACACCAGCACGCAGTGGAATTGCGCCTGACGCTGGTCATCCGGGACATCCCGCAGGGTGTGCAGCAGTTTTTCCAGGTTCTGCTGGTCGGTCGCATCTTCGCCGGAATAGCGGGCTGAATAGATACCCGGCGCACCGCCAAGGGCATTAACCGCCAGGCCGGAGTCATCAGCAATGGCTGGCAAACCCGTAATTTGTGCGGCATGACGCGCCTTCAGAATGGCGTTCTCAATAAACGTCAGCCCGGTCTCTTCTGCAGAATCAACACCCAGATCCGTTTGGGCTACAACATCAAGACCGAAATCACTCAGAAGAGAGGCGAGTTCACGCACTTTACCGGCATTGCCGGTCGCGAGGACAACTTTTTGCATGGGATACCTAATCAGTTAGCGCCGCAATTTCGGGCGGGATCTGTTGCGGATGAATAATTTTAACCTGTTTGTGCCGACCAAGCTCGCCCTTCTCAATAACGACCTGGCTTTTCGCTACGCGGAACTGTTTGCCGAGAAACTTCACCAGATGGCTGTTGGCTTGTCCATCAACCGGCGGGGCGGTAATGGCGACTTTTAGCTCGTCGCCATGTAAACCCACAATACTGTCACGGCTGGCTTTCGGCTGAATGTAGAGCCGTAAAACCAGACCGTCATCGCAGGGTGTTACGGCACTCATAGTGCCATCCACAGCCCCGGCAGCAGCATGTTGCCTGTCGCCTGTAACACTTCCGCGATCCCCATGTTAATGACATAGAGCAGCAGAACCAGGATCATCGGCGAGAAATCGATCCCACCCATTCCCGGAAGAATACGACGAATAGGACGCAGCAGCGGATCCGCCAGTTGGATCAGCACGTACTCCACCGGGCTGCGGCCCTGGCTGACCCAGCTCATAATCGCCATCACCAGCAGTACCCAGAAAATCAGCAGTCCGATGGTTTTCAGGACAATCAGCACGGCGGCGATCCAGATGATCGGCTGGAACGTCACCACCTTAAACAGCACGATGGCTTTGATAAAGCTGAGAACGAGCGCGACTAATGCTGATGCGCTGTCGATCGGTCCCATCGGGGGGATAATGCGGCGTAACGGCCCAATAATAGGTTGGGTGATTTTCACAATAAACTGTGAGAACGGGTTGTAAAAATCGCAGCGAGACCACTGCATCCACACACGCAATAGCAGCGCCATGGTATACAGCTCAATTACCGTTGAGAGCAGGAAGGTCAACGTATTCATGGTGTTCCTTAATTTTCCTTATTTTTTAGTGTAATCACGAGCACCAAAAATGGCAGTGCCGATGCGCACCATCGTGCTACCCGCCGCGATAGCGGCATCCATATCATCAGACATCCCCAGCGAGAGCGTATCGATATTTGGGTAGCGTGTTTTCAACCCGGCAAATGCTACAGCCATTTGCTGTGCAACTTCAAACTGCCTTACATAATCTGACTCAGGCGCGGGAATCGCCATCAAGCCACGCAGGGTAATGCGCGGCAGCGCAGCGACTTCAGCAGCCAGGGCATCAAGCTCTGCCAGCGGAATCCCTGACTTACTGTTCTCATCGCTGATATTTATCTGGATCAACACATTCAGCGGCGGCAGGTCTGCCGGGCGCTGTTCGCTCAGACGGGCAGCGATGCGCAGACGATCAATCGTATGGCACCAGTCAAAATGTTCTGCGACCAGACGACTTTTGTTGGACTGCAGCGGGCCGATAAAGTGCCACTGCAGATCGTTGACGCCTTTTTCCTGAAAGTAGCGGATTTTATCCACCCCTTCCTGGACATAGTTTTCACCGAAGGCTCGCTGCCCTGCGGTAATGGCTTCTTCGATGGCGCTCGCAGGTTTGGTTTTGCTGACTGCAAGCAACGTAACTTCTTCTGAAGACCGCCCGCAACGCGTCGCGGCGGCTGAGATTTTGTCCCGGACATGTGCCAGGTTATGCGCGATATCGTTCATTTTCCGAGGATGTTCATATGAATATGGAAGAAATAGTGGCCCTTAGTGTAAAGCATAACGTGTCGGATCTACACCTGTGCAATGCATGGCCTGCGCGTTGGCGCAGACATGGAAAAGTCGAAAGCGCACCGTTTACCGCGCCTGGTGGGACTGTGGATGTGCTGAGTACAAAATGTGAGTCTGTAGGAGGATGTAAACAGATTTAATAAATAGAATTTTTAATTCGTTTTTATTTAGCTCAGGCTTGCTTTAATTTAAAGGTTTAAAGTAATAAAAACAGGTGTGAAATTATATCTCTAATAAAATTAAGGTATTACATAATTGGTGGGGTGAATATTTTTTATTATTTTATAACTAAACGATAATACACATTGCAAATATAAGTTTGGGACATGGTGATGATGTCAATAAATGGAGTTAGAAGCATTTAATGTTCATGCTAATGGTTCGCTTTGTGATATTTCATATTCTTCGTTTATAAATGAGGTGTTGTAAATGTGGAATAAAGAAGCCGCTATAAATTTTGTTAGACATAATGCTCATCCACACGCTACGGGTTATTGTGCCAGGGCAGTAACAGCAGCTATCGAACATGGCGTCTACCCCGGCCCCGGTTATCGTAAAAGTCAGCCTTCGTATAAATTATATAGGCACAACTGATGAAGCGATTAATATTATTTACTTTTCTATTCTCATCATTTGCTATGGCAGAAATAGTTCCTGCTGATACGCAAGCATTAAAATTCAATACCTGGTATATAAAGCAGATTGCTCATAATGTCATCCCAGTTGCAGATAACCCGACGGCATTAGAGCCTTTCGTTAGTATTGATACATTGAATAAATTAAAACAAGCTTATATGAATAATGAGCTTGAAGAGGATTATTTTCTAAAGGTTCAGGATTTTGCAGATGAAGACTGGAGTAAGCATATTAGTATTGATCTGACTATAACTGATCCTATTTGTACCAATGTCTATTTGACATTTGGAACAGGTGAGTCATCTCAAAAAGTCATTGACTGCATGGTAGAAGAAAATGGTGTATGGAAAATCAAGAGCGTGGCTACTCGCCATTAGTTATTGTTTTCACCAATTGAAAATAATCCTGCGGTAATGGCTTCTTCGATGGCGCTCGCAGGTTTGGTTTTGCTGACTGCAAGCAACATAACTTCTTCTGAAGACCGCCCGCAACGCGTCGCGGCGGCTGAGATTTTGTCCCGGACATGTGCCAGGTTATGCGCGATATCGTTCATTTTCCGAGGATGTTCATATGAATATGGAAGAAATAGTGGCCCTTAGTGTAAAGCATAACGTGTCGGATCTACACCTGTGCAATGCATGGCCTGCGCGTTGGCGTAGACATGGAAAAGTCGAAAGCGCACCGTTTACCGCGCCTGACGTAGAGAATCTGCTGATGTGCTGGCTCAGTGAGCAACAACAGGTACAGTTGCAGGAGCAAGGGCAGATTGATTTTGCCGTTACCCTGACGGACTCCCGGCGGCTGCGCGCCAGCGCATTTGTCCATCTGCAGGGAACCTCGCTGGCGCTAAGACTGCTACCGCTGGATTGTCCCCATTTAGACGATCTTCAGCCTCCCGCGGTCATACCTGAACTGCTTCACAGTGAAAACGGGTTGATTCTGGTGACAGGCGCTACCGGCAGCGGTAAATCTACGACCCTGGCGGCGATGGTGGAGTATCTTAATCAGCATATTGAGGGGCACATCCTGACGCTGGAAGATCCTATTGAATATCGCTACACCAGCCGACGTTGTCTAATTCAACAGCGGGAGGTGGGCGCACACTGCGCCTCTTTCGCCACCGGTTTGCGCGGTGCGCTACGCGAAGATCCCGACGTTATTTTGCTGGGAGAGCTGCGCGACGTGGAAACCATTCGGCTGGCATTAACGGCGGCGGAGACCGGACATCTGGTGCTGGCAACGTTACATACGCGAGGTGCGGCGCAGGCCATCGCGCGGCTGGTGGATTCCTTTGCAGCAACAGAGAAAGATCCTGTGCGTAACCAACTGGCAGATAGCCTGCGGGCGGTTCTTTCGCAAAAACTGGAGGAGGATAAGCAGGGGGGACGCGTGGCGCTATTCGAACTGCTCGTCAACACGCCCGCCGTGGGCAATTTGATCCGCGAAGGGAAAACGCATCAGCTACCCGGCGTGATTCAAACCGGGCAGCAGACAGGTATGCAGACGTTTGCACAAAGTTTACAGCAGCGACAGGCGCAGGGGCGGCTTTAATAGCCCTGCTCGAAATAGCTTTCGAGGATAATAACGGCAGAAGCGGAGTCCACTTTGCCTTTATTCAACGCCCGGTAACCGCCTTGCTCAAACAGGCCTGAGCGGGCTTCGACGGTGCTCAAACGTTCATCGTGCAGCGTTACGGTTACGCCAAAGCGACCATGAATGCGGTTAGCGAATTTACGTGCGCGCGCGGTAAGGGGCTGTTCGGTGCCATCCATGTTGAGCGGCAGGCCGACAATGATTTCATCCGGTTGCCACTCTTTCAGCAGGCGTTCAATCAAATTCCAGTCTGGCGTACCGTCCTGTGCTTTGATGGCGGGCAATGGCCTGGCCGTACCGGTAATGCGCTGACCCACGGCGACGCCGATACTTTTCGTACCAAAATCAAAAGAGAGTAATGTTCCGCTCATCATGCGTGTCCCGCCACGCCGGGCATGGTCTGAATATCTATTCCGATAAGTTTGGCAGCGTCGCGCCAGCGGTCGGCAATCGGCGTTTTAAACAGAATGTTGAGATCGGCGGGGGCGGTGAGCCAGGCGTTATCCAGTAGCTCTTGTTCCAGTTGGCCTTTTTCCCATGATGAATAGCCCAATGCCACCAGCACCTCGGACGGTTGCTCCTGCGTGCCCAACGTTTCTAATACATCGCGGGAGGTCGTGATGATAGTGTTATCAGAAATTAAGATACTGGATGCAAAACGGGCGGGCGGAGTATGCAGAATAAATCCGCGGTCTTCCGCCAACGGGCCGCCGAGCATCACTGCTTTATCCAGACGGATGGACGGATCGCGTCCTTCAGGCGTGATCTTCAGCTTTTCCAGAATCCCTTCAATTTGTAAGTTTTCCAGAGGCTTATTGACGATAATCCCCATTGCTCCGTTCTCATTGTGTTCGCAGATATACACCACGGAACGGCGGAAAATTGGATCCTGGAGAGCAGGCATGGCAATTAGAAAGTGATGCTGTAAATTCATTGTCAGAGGTTCTGTTTCCTGGTTCAAAAAAGCAACAGCGCCCAGTATGCGTACAAACAGGAGCGCTGTCACTATTAGTATTGGTAGGGTCCCTTCTACCGGCGAGTTCTTTTATTTTTGCAGGCGCGCTTCAATGGCATCCATCAGCATACCGGTAATCGAAACCGGGAACTCCGCTTCAATTTCACGAATACAGGTTGGGCTGGTGACGTTAATTTCCGTCAGACGATCGCCAATGATATCCAGACCGACAAAAATCAAACCTTTGGCTTTCAGCGTCGGCCCAATGCGACGGGCAATTTCCCAGTCACTGTCGGTTAATGGACGTGGCTCGCCACGACCACCTGCAGCCAGGTTGCCACGGGTTTCACCGCCCTGCGGAATACGCGCCAGGCAGTACGGAACGGGTTCGCCATCGACCACCAGCACGCGTTTATCGCCATCTTTAATGGCCGGCAGATAGTTCTGCGCCATGCAGTAGCGGGTACCGTGCTCTGTCAGCGTTTCCGCAATAACGCCAAGGTTCGGATCGCCTTCCTTCACGCGGAAAATAGAGGCTCCGCCCATGCCGTCCAGCGGTTTGAGAATGATGTCGCTGTGTTTTTGCCAGAAGGCTTTCAACTGCGCTTTGTTACGCGTGACCAGCGTTTCCGGCGTCAGATCGGCAAACCATGCGGTGAACAACTTCTCGTTGCAGTCGCGCAGGCTCTGCGGTTTGTTGACGATCAGCGTCCCTTTTTCTTCTGCACGTTCCAGAATATAGGTTGCATAAATGAACTCGGTATCAAACGGCGGATCCTTACGCATCAGAATAACGTCCAGGTCTGCCAGCGGGAGATCCTGCTCGCTCTTGAACTCATACCATTTGTCGTAGTTCTGCTCTACGCTCAGGGTACGCGTATGGGCGCGGGCTTCACCGTTGATCAGATAAAGATCGGCCATCTCCATATAATGAATTTCGTAACCGCGGCGTTGCGCTTCCAGCAGCATAGCGAAGCTGGAATCTTTCTTGATGTTGATGCTTGCGATGGGATCCATCACGATGCCGAGCTTGATCATTGTTTTTCTCCGTTAGCCCAGATCGCCAAAACGCACCTGTAGCGCGGTAATGGCGGTGAGCGCAGTTGTCTCAGTACGCAGAACGCGAGGTCCTAACAGAATATCAGTAAACTGATACCGTGCGGTCATGGCAATTTCATCTGCCGATAGCCCACCTTCCGGGCCAATCAGCAAGCGGATGCGCTCCACCGGGAGCGGCAGCGTGTTGATGCTGGCACTGGCGCGCGGGTGCAGGTTCAGCTTCAACCCTTCGTCCTGTTCTGCGCACCATGCTTCCAGATCCATTGCCGGGCGAATTTCAGGTACCCGATTACGACCGCACTGTTCGCAGGCGGCAATGGCGATTTTCTGCCACTGCTGGAGCTTCTTGTTCAGGCGTTCATTGTCCAGTTTAACGCCGCAGCGCTCAGAAAAAAGTGGCGTAATGAGGCTTACACCTAGTTCAATCGATTTCTGGATAGTAAATTCCATTTTTTCACCGCGCGACATTACCTGGCCCAGGTGGATATGCAACGGTGATTCCCGATCGTCGGGTTCAGCGTTAAGTACCTTCACCTCCACGCTTTTCTTACTGGCGTGAGTAATTTCGGCGTCGAATACCTGATTGCTGCCGTCAAATAGCTGCAGCGCCTGGCCTGGCCCCATACGCAGTACGCGACCAATATGATTGGCGGCATCCTCACACAATGAAATTTGGCTACCGGAAGTGATTGGCTCAGGGTGATAAATGCGGGGAATGCGCATAGTTAAACATCCGCGTCATGGCCCTGGGCTATTAAAGGCCAGGGCATGGTTAAAAATATTGCCGCTAGTGTAGGTTAGCTCTTTTGCGCCTGGCAAGCGCGTTGCACATAAGGGTTATGATTCCCCTGTACCTTCGCGATGCGTTCGTCGCGCTCACACTCCCAGTCGGTGACCGGATACTGCTTATTCCAGGCATTAAAAAGCTGGGTTTGCTGGCGGGAGAGCGTCAGGTTGTATTGGTCGCGCATATAAAAATAGGTACGCGCGATGGCGCCACGTGCGCGGGCAGGCGGCTCGGCAACTTTCTCTTTGAAATCAACCTTCATCGCGCACTGTCCGTACTGGCCTTCGCCACCGTTCCACTGGCTGTACATAAAGTTTGCGCGATCGCCATTCACTTCACCTACCGCAGGCTGCAGGTTATGCATATCGCTTTCCATTTTGCGATAGACCGGATCTTTAGCGCAGTTTTTACGCCCCCCGTCCTGCCAGCACTGGCGCTGATGACCAAACTGCCAGGCGGGGACAACGTGTTCCCATTCAATTCGACTGGCGCGGTTTTCGTTTTTTCGCACTTTATAGCCGCAGGATTCGAGGTCCACGACCCCTTTTTTGCCTTGCCAGTTAATTTTGCAACCACAGTAGAAATCGCCTGGCGCATCGGCGTTAACTTTGACGCCAGCGGCTTTTGCCTGGGAAAAACTATTGATGCCTTCGGCTAAAGCCGGGCCTGAAAACGCAGCGGCTAACAGGGCGGCTGCAAAAGAAAGATTACGGTACATCACGAACTCCGTGTCAAAACGAGCCCGCAACGTAGCGAAAGTCATTCCTGTATGCAATCAGTTAGATCAGAAAAGTTCCTGATAATTCTGAAGATTATTCTGCAATCAGTGGTTCGCCGCAGTGAACGCAGCGGTAGGTGGCTTCGCCGCGTATCACGCGGTTATGGCGGCGTACGGTCAGTTGGTGTTCCTGACACTTGCAGCGGTAAGTAAAGGTCTTACGCTGCACGGATTGCAGTTCGAACTGATGTGTGCGTCGGGCTGGCACGCCCAGCACGCTCTCCATCATCCATTTCCACTCTTTGCCGTGCGGCGGCACGCGACCAAAGTATTTCCACACCAGTAAATGCGCCAGTTCATGGGGCACCACCTCATTCACGAATGCGTCGACATTTTCCATCAGTAGTACCGGATTGAGGCGGATTTCGTAGGTTTGTAACCACGCGGTGCCTGCAGCGGTGCCGCGCTGTTGGTACACCAGCTTAGGTTCCGGGTAATTGCGTTCGAGCTTGAGATTGGCCTGAGCGAGTTTTTCCCGCAGGCTACGCATAACGGCTTGCTGGATGGCGATAGGGAGACGGGAGGTTTTCATAACGCCAGAGGATAGTGCGACAGGGAAGGGACTGCAAGAGGAAGGCTTCCTCCCGCGGGGGAGGAAGCTTTTCGTGATTAGTCGTGTGCGCCAATTTCGCGCAGTTTACGACCTTTCATCAGGTTACGTTCAATGTGTTCCAGAGAGACGTTTTTAGTTTCCGGAATCAGCCACAGGGTCAGGAAGATGAACAGGACGTTCAGACCACCGTAGACCCAGAAAGTATTGGCGCTGCCCAGCGAGTTCAGCATCGTCAGGAAGGTTGCACCGACGATCATATTGGCAATCCAGTTGGTTGCGGTAGAGCAGGTGATACCGAAATCGCGGCCTTTCAGCGGCTGGATTTCAGAGCACAGTACCCAAATCAGCGGACCGGCGCTCATGGCAAAGCCAACGATAAACATCAGCAGCATCAGTACAGCGAAGTATTGCGCGGCCGCCGAGTGAATACCCACGTGCATCATCGTGCCCAGCACGCCCATACCGACGGCCATGACGATAAAGCCGAGGATCAGCGTAGGCTTGCGGCCCCAACGGTCAACCAGGCCAATGGCGATAAAGGTTGCCAGCACGTTGGTCAGACCGACGATAACAGTCCCCCACATCTGCTCGGTGGTGTTGGTGTAGCCCGCCAGCTCAAAGATTTTCGGTGCGTAATACATAATGACGTTCATCCCGGTGAACTGCTGCATCACCTGTAACAGGACGCCAAGGAATACCGCGCGGCGGAAGTTGCTGTTTTCTTTAAACAGCGCCCAGCCGCTCTGCTTCACCTGCAGGCTTTCACGAATTTCATCCAGCTCGCGTTTGGCTTCTGCGCTGGTATCACGCAGACGCAACAGAACACGTTCAGCATCGACAAAACGACGTTTAGCAGCAAACCAGCGTGGGCTGTCCGGCAGGAAGATAACGCCAACCAGCAGCAGCAGGGCAGGGATGATGATCACGCCCAGCATCCAGCGCCATGCGCCGCTGTAGCTAAACGCCGTATCGGAAAGATACGCACCCAAAATACCGATGGTGATCATCAGCTGATACATAGAGATCATACTGCCACGAATTTTTTCCGGGGCAATTTCAGACAGGTACAGCGGCGCGGTATAAGACGCAACGCCCACCGCCAGGCCGAGCAGCACGCGGGAAACCAGCAGCACTTCAACGTTTGGCGCCGCGGCGGAGAACAGTGAACCGGCAACAAACAGGATTGCGCCGATCATCAGACTCTTTTTACGCCCCAGTTTGAAGGAGAGCCAACCGCTGCCGACGGCACCCACGGCAGCACCAAACATCATCGAACTCACCACCCATTCCTGAGTGTGGGGGTAATTTGGAACTCGTCGGTAATGAACGGTAAAGCACCGGCAATAACACCGATATCCAGGCCAAAAAGTAATCCAGCCAGGGCTGCAAGAAAGCAGACAAAAAATGTCATGGCTTTGTTGGAACGCCCCGTTTTTTTATTGTCAGGCATGATGCCCTCCGGTTGGGTAGCTAGTTTTGTTGATGTTAAGGGTAGGTGAGTACGGGGTAAAAAAATGCGAATCACATCACATTAGTGTAATCGGTTACACTGGCATTTATCACGATTATTGATTAACTATTTGAAAATTAACATTTTATAATACGATTAAATATGGTTAATTGCCTGGAATTAAGACGATCCTGAAAAATAATGTAACAGTGACGCAAGCTTGACGGAAAAGAGATGTTAACTTGTTGTGGATAGAAAATCGGTGCTATGTAATCGCTTTCATTGTTGTTAGAGGAACGCTTCACTGCATTGTTCAGGTGACGAGGCGTTGGGGGGAAAATTGGGGAATAAAAAAAGACCAGCGCGAGGCTGGTCTTCATAAGCGTTGAGCCGTGAGGGAATTACTTCAGACCTGCAGCGTCACGCAGCAACTGCGCTTTGTCGGTTTTTTCCCATGGGAAATGTTCGCGGCCAAAGTGACCGTAAGCTGCGGTTTCTTTGTAGATCGGGTGCAGCAGATCCAGCATCTGAATCAGGCCATACGGACGCAGGTCGAAGAACTCGCGCACCAGCAGGGTCAGTTGCTCAGAAGGCACTTTTTCAGTACCGAACGTTTCTACCATGATAGAGGTCGGTTCAGCCACGCCGATGGCGTAGGAAACCTGAATCTCACAACGGTCAGCCAGACCAGCGGCAACAATGTTTTTCGCGACGTAACGAGCTGCATAGGCTGCAGAACGGTCAACTTTAGATGGATCCTTACCAGAGAATGCACCGCCGCCGTGACGCGCCATGCCGCCGTAGGTATCAACGATGATTTTACGACCTGTCAGGCCACAGTCGCCCATCGGACCGCCGATCACAAAACGACCGGTTGGGTTGATGAAGAATTTGGTCGCAGCGCTCAGCCATTCAGTCGGCAGTACCGGCTTGATGATCTCTTCCATGACAGCTTCTTGCAGAGATTTCTGGTCGATATCTTCAGCATGCTGAGTCGACAGAACCACGGCATCAATACCGACGATTTTGCCGTCGTCATACTGGAAGGTAACCTGGCTTTTTGCATCCGGGCGCAGCCACGGCAGAGTACCGTTTTTGCGTACTTCAGCCTGACGCTGTACCAGACGATGCGCGTAGGTGATTGGCGCAGGCATCAGCACGTCGGTTTCATTGGTTGCATAACCAAACATCAGGCCCTGGTCGCCAGCGCCTTGTTCCAGCGGATCCGCGCGGTCAACACCCTGGTTGATATCCGGAGACTGCTTACCGATGGCGCTCAGAACCGCGCAAGAGTTGGCGTCAAAGCCCATGTCGGAATGCACATAGCCAATTTCGCGAACCGTGTTACGCGTGATCTCTTCGATATCTACCCAGGCGCTGGTAGTGATCTCACCGCCAACTAAAACCATACCGGTTTTGACATAGGTTTCGCAGGCTACGCGTGCTTTCGGATCCTGCTCGAGGATTGCATCCAGCACGGCATCAGAGATTTGGTCAGCGATTTTGTCAGGATGCCCTTCTGATACGGACTCGGACGTAAAAAGGTGTTTTGCCATATTTAATTTCACCTAAGGAATATTTAGTTAGCTCAAACTGTCGAGTGGAATAGCCATGTGTAGAAGATTCTACCATGAGTCTGCAGATGACGGACACTGGCAGTCTGAGTGTTAATCGGTATAGATGGATTAACATCTGGACGGCTATTTTAGGGCAGTTCTTCGCCTGATTTCCAGCTTTTTTTGATTGAGGTCGCATTGTACTGAAAATGTAACTGGAAATTTTTCCTGACGGTGCTGGCAATGCGCGCATTTATCTTTTGCTTTTTGACTTCCTTATGGGTATAAAACGCGGCGCGCGGCTCATACAAAAGCACACGACGTTTTCATCGTGTTGCCACTTCCAGCCGGGTTAACACTTTAGCTTTGGCTTGTGGGTTCGTTCCGTCAGGAGCAACCGTGGAGGTGATACGAGATAATGAACTGTTGTATTCTGCTGAATCTGTCGCACCGTTCTGGTGTACATATGTCCCCCGCAATCTGCATCTTGCATACCTGCCGATGTTATACCCATCTCGGCGCTTCTCAGGACTCAAGAGCCGGTAACGGTCACTAAGAACTGAACAAGGGCGCTCTTGGTAAACAAGAGTTTTCTCGTGGTTTCGCCGAACCGTCAGCATTAAGTTCGGTTACGTGTTTACATTGATATGAAAAAGAAACCGGTCGCACAGTCGGAGCGTCAGCACTATCTGCTGGAAATTCTGCCTGTATTTGGGTTGTTATCGCGTCTATGGATTGCGATAGTAGTCAACTGTTTTACACTTGTTAATAAAATTGAGGTTCGCTATGTCTGACGACATTTCTTTGGGTTCGCCTTCGTCAGCAGGCGAACACGGTGTACTACGCTCCATGCAGGAGGTTGCAATGAGTTCCGAGGAAGCCAGCAAGATGCTGCGTACTTACAATATTGCCTGGTGGGGTAATAACTACTATGACGTCAATGAGCTGGGCCACATCAGCGTGTGCCCGGATCCGGACGTACCAGAAGCGCGCGTTGACCTTGCTGAGTTGGTGAAAGCCCGTGAAGCGCAGGGCCAGCGTCTGCCTGCATTATTCTGCTTCCCGCAGATCCTGCAACACCGACTGCGTTCGATTAACGCCGCGTTTAAACGCGCCCGTGAATCTTACGGTTACAACGGCGACTATTTCCTCGTTTACCCAATCAAGGTCAACCAGCATCGTCGCGTGATTGAATCGCTGATCCACTCCGGCGAACCGCTGGGGCTGGAAGCCGGTTCCAAAGCTGAACTGATGGCCGTTTTGGCCCATGCCGGAATGACCCGTAGCGTGATCGTGTGTAACGGCTATAAAGACCGTGAATACATCCGTCTGGCGTTGATTGGCGAGAAGATGGGCCATAAGGTCTATCTGGTCATCGAGAAGATGTCTGAAATCGCTATCGTGCTGGATGAAGCTGAACGCCTGAATGTGGTTCCGCGTCTGGGCGTGCGTGCGCGTCTGGCGTCGCAGGGGTCCGGTAAATGGCAGTCTTCCGGTGGCGAGAAATCAAAATTCGGCCTGGCGGCAAACCAGGTGCTGCAGCTGGTGGAAATTTTGCGCGAGCGCGGTCGTCTGGACAGCATTCAGTTGCTGCACTTCCACCTCGGTTCGCAGATGGCGAACATTCGTGATATCGCCACCGGCGTACGTGAATCAGCGCGTTTCTACGTTGAGCTGCACAAGCTGGGCGTGAATATCCAGTGCTTCGACGTCGGCGGTGGTCTGGGCGTGGACTACGAAGGTACCCGTTCGCAGTCTGACTGCTCCGTAAACTACGGCCTGAACGAATACGCCAACAATATCATTTGGGCGATTGGCGATGCCTGTGAAGAGCATGGCTTGCCGCATCCGACGGTCATCACCGAGTCTGGTCGTGCGGTTACCGCGCATCATACTGTGCTGGTGTCTAACATTATCGGCGTTGAGCGTAGCGAACATACCGAAGCCACACCGCCGGCTGAAGATGCACCGCGTGCCCTGCAAAGCATGTGGGAAACCTGGCAAGAGATGCACGAGCCGGGAACCCGTCGTTCGCTGCGCGAATGGCTGCACGACAGCCAGATGGATCTGCATGATATTCACGTGGGTTACTCTTCAGGCACCTTCAGCCTGCAGGAGCGTGCGTGGGCAGAGCAGTTGTATCTGAACATGTGCCATGACGTGCAGAAACAGCTCGACCCGAGCAACCGCGCGCACCGTCCGATTATCGACGAGCTGCAGGAGCGTATGGCGGATAAGATTTACGTCAACTTCTCCCTGTTCCAGTCGATGCCGGATGCATGGGGGATCGATCAACTGTTCCCGGTACTGCCGCTCGAAGGACTGAATCAGGTGCCAGAGCGTCGTGCGGTGCTATTGGATATTACCTGTGACTCCGATGGTGCTATCGACCATTACGTTGACGGCGATGGGATTGCGACGACCATGCCGATGCCGGAATACGACCCGGAAAATCCGCCGATGCTGGGCTTCTTTATGGTGGGCGCGTACCAGGAGATCCTCGGCAACATGCACAACCTGTTCGGTGATACCGAAGCGGTTGACGTGTTCGTCTTCCCCGACGGTAGCGTGGAAGTAGAGCTTTCTGATGAAGGCGATACCGTGGCGGATATGCTGCAGTATGTGCAGTTGGATCCGAACACCCTGCTGACGCAGTTCCGTGACCAGGTGAAAAAAACCGATCTGGATGCTGAGTTGCAACAGCAATTCCTCGAAGAGTTCGAAGCAGGTTTGTACGGATACACTTATCTCGAAGACGAGTAAGGCTGCTCGGGTTCGCTTGAACCTGGGCAAATTAACGGCGATAATTCGCCCATACAAGTAGTCACGTAAATCAATCCCTTCCTCGTCGGGCTTAACGACGCGGAGGGGATTTTTTTTCACCGATTTTAAAAGAGGTCAGTACATGAGCACCTTAGGTCATCAATACGACAACTCCCTGGTTTCTAACGCCTTTGGTTTTTTGCGTCTGCCGATGAACTTTATGCCCTACGACAGCGACGCCGACTGGGTGATCACCGGTGTACCGTTTGATATGGCAACGTCTGGTCGTGCGGGCGGGCGTCATGGTCCGGCGGCAATCCGTCAGGTTTCCACCAACCTGGCCTGGGAGCACAACCGCTTCCCGTGGAACTTCGATATGCGCGAGCGCCTGAACGTGGTGGACTGCGGCGATCTGGTTTATGCGTTCGGGGATGCGCGTGAAATGAGTGAAAAACTGCAGGCGCATGCTGAGAAGCTGCTGTCTGCCGGTAAGCGCATGCTCTCCTTTGGCGGCGACCACTTCGTCACGCTGCCGCTGCTGCGCGCGCACGCTAAACACTTTGGTAAAATGGCGCTGGTGCACTTTGATGCTCACACCGACACCTACGCGAACGGCTGCGAATTCGACCACGGTACCATGTTCTACACTGCGCCGAACGAAGGTCTGATCGATCCGAATCACTCTGTGCAGATCGGTATTCGTACCGAGTTCGACAAAGACAACGGTTTTACCGTGCTGGATGCATGCCAGGTTAACGACCGCAGCGTTGATGACATTATCGCTCAGGTTAAGCAGATTGTCGGTGATATGCCGGTATACCTGACTTTTGATATCGACTGTCTGGATCCGGCGTTTGCACCAGGAACCGGTACGCCAGTGATCGGCGGCCTGACGTCCGATCGCGCGATAAAACTGGTACGTGGTCTGAAAGATCTGAACATCGTCGGGATGGATGTTGTTGAAGTGGCTCCGGCCTACGATCAGTCAGAGATCACCGCACTGGCGGCGGCAACGTTAGCGTTGGAGATGTTGTACATCCAGGCGGCGAAAAAAGGCGAGTAACGGTTTCGGGCTATTTTACTCGCCATTTTGAACCCGGGCAGTGCTCGCCATCCTCACGTACTACGTGTACGCTCCGGTGGCTGTGCGCTGTCCGGTCTCAAACTGACTTCGCCAATAACGCCCGATCGCTGGACTAAATTTGTCATTCTGTAGGCCGGATAAGGCGTTCACGCCGCCATCCGGCACTGTTCGAAGATTATTTGATCCCGTCTGCGCTCATGCGATCGCGAATATGTTGCGCACGTTCTGCGGATGCCGGGTGATCGTCAAACATTGAGCTTTGACGTCCTGCTTCCAGTTTTGCCAGTTTCTCAAAACTGGTGGCTAAGCCTGCCGGATTGATCCCTCGTTTGCGCAACAGATCATACGAGTAATCATCCGCTTCGGATTCCTGACGCTGGGAGAACTGCGAGTTCACCAGTTTCTCGCCAAGATCGCCCAATTGCGACTGCGACAGGCTGCCGACAATACCGCCAGCGGAAGCCGCAGCTGCGCGCACGGCGTTCGTACCCAGCGCAACCTGCATCCCTTTTTTCACGTGACCCAGCGCAACGTGACCCATTTCGTGGCCGATCACCGCTTCGACTTCGTTGTCGGTCATCATATCCATCAGGCCGCTGTATACGCGGATACAGCCGTTCGCCATGGCAAAAGCATTCACATCTTTCGCCATATACACTTTGTAGTTCACCGGCTGGCCGTTAATGTTATCGCCAAGCGCGGCGGCGATTTTGCCAAGACGCGTTGCATACTCGCTGCCAGCCGGGGCGATGGTAGCTTTGCTGTCCATATCCTTACAGGCCTGATCGCTCAGCGCTTTTACCTGCGCATCGCTCAGACTGTAGGCCTGGAAAGCCTCTGCGCCTGAGGAAAGCAGTCCGTTTGAGTCCATGTTCTGGCAGCCGGTCAATGCCGCCGCCATGCTCGTAGCAAGCAGTAAAGCGCGAATTTTCATTTTTTCTCTTCCGCACAAGGTCAGGATTATTCTAAAAAATGCGTCGTTTACAGGTGAACCGACGCTCGGCCTAAGTATAAAGAAAAGAACAATAAGCGGGCGAGAAGATTGCGCAACTTGCGCGCATGATCCAGAGATTTCTGAAGCGGCAAAAGGATGCTCCATGTACATGACACGCGGCTTGGGTTACATTGTTGGCACTTTTTTCCGGCGTAGCCCAAAACGCGCTGTCGTCAAGTCGTTTAGGGCGTGGCCTTCATTATCCGATCTGGAGTCAAAATGTCCTCACGTAAAGAGCTTGCCAATGCTATTCGTGCGCTGAGCATGGACGCAGTACAGAAAGCCAAATCCGGTCACCCGGGTGCCCCGATGGGTATGGCTGACATTGCCGAAGTCCTGTGGCGTGATTTCCTGAACCACAACCCGACTAACCCGTCCTGGGCTGACCGTGACCGCTTCGTGCTGTCTAACGGCCACGGTTCAATGCTGATTTACAGCCTGCTGCACCTCACCGGCTATGATCTGCCGATGTCCGAGCTGCAGAACTTCCGTCAGCTACACTCCAAAACGCCGGGTCACCCGGAAGTGGGTTACACGGCGGGTGTTGAAACCACGACCGGTCCTTTGGGTCAGGGCATTGCGAATGCAGTGGGTATGGCTATCGCTGAAAAAACGCTGGCGGCGCAGTTTAACCGTCCTGGTCACGACATCGTTGACCACTTCACCTATGCTTTCATGGGCGACGGCTGCATGATGGAAGGTATCTCTCACGAGGTATGTTCCCTGGCCGGTACGCTGAAACTGGGTAAACTGGTTGCGTTCTACGATGACAACGGCATCTCTATCGATGGCCACGTTGAAGGCTGGTTCACCGATGACACCGCGAAGCGTTTCGAAGCTTACGGCTGGCACGTGATTCGTGGTGTAGATGGTCACGATGCTGACGCCATTAAACGCGCTGTTGAAGAAGCACGCGCAGTGACCGACAAACCGTCCTTGCTGATGTGCAAAACCATCATCGGTTTCGGTTCTCCGAACAAAGCCGGTACCCACGACTCTCACGGTGCACCGCTGGGCGATGCAGAAATCGCACTGACCCGCGAACAGCTGGGCTGGAAATACGCGCCGTTCGAAATCCCGTCTGAAATCTACGCGCAGTGGGATGCGAAAGAAGCCGGCCAGGCAAAAGAAGCCGCATGGAACGAGAAGTTTGCTGCTTATGCCAAAGCTTTCCCGCAGGAAGCTGCTGAATTCACCCGTCGTATGAAAGGTGAAATGCCGTCTGACTTCGACGCGAAAGCCAACGAATTCATTGCTAAGCTGCAGGCTAATCCGGCGAAAATCGCCAGCCGTAAAGCGTCTCAGAACGCGATTGAAGCCTTCGGTCCTTGGCTTCCTGAATTCCTCGGCGGCTCTGCTGACCTGGCACCGTCTAACCTGACTCTGTGGTCTGGTTCTAAGGCCATCAACGAAGATACTGCCGGTAACTACATCCATTACGGTGTACGTGAATTCGGTATGACCGCTATCGCCAACGGTATTTCCCTGCACGGTGGTTTCCTGCCGTACACCTCCACCTTCCTGATGTTCGTGGAATATGCCCGTAACGCGGTGCGTATGGCTGCGTTGATGAAACAGCGTCAGGTGATGGTCTATACTCACGACTCTATCGGTCTGGGTGAAGATGGCCCGACTCACCAGCCGGTAGAGCAGGTTGCTTCTCTGCGTGTGACCCCGAACATGAGCACATGGCGTCCGTGTGACCAGGTTGAATCCGCAGTAGCATGGAAATACGGTGTTGAGCGTCAGGACGGCCCGACCGCGCTGATCCTCTCCCGTCAGAACCTGGCACAGCAGGAACGTACCGCAGAGCAGCTGGCGAACATCGCTCGCGGTGGCTACGTGCTGAAAGATTGCGCGGGTCAGCCGGAACTGATCTTCATCGCCACCGGTTCTGAAGTTGAACTTGCCGTGGCTGCCTGGGACAAACTGACCGCTGAAGGCGTGAAAGCGCGCGTGGTTTCCATGCCGTCTACCGATGCATTCGACAAGCAGGATGCGGCTTACCGTGAATCCGTACTGCCGAAAGCCGTCTCTGCTCGCGTCGCTATCGAAGCTGGCATTGCTGACTACTGGTTCAAATACGTGGGCCTGAACGGCGCTATCGTCGGTATGACTACCTTTGGTGAGTCTGCACCGGCAGAACTGCTGTTTGAAGAATTCGGCTTCACCGTAGACAACGTGGTCGCGAAAGCAAAAGAACTGCTGTAATTTCGATTACAGGTGAAAACGGGTCGCTCAGGCGGCCCGTTTTTTTGCTTATCAGGGTAGTTACGTGCGTAGCTGACCTGCTTCAAGACGTACTACGCGCGAAAAATGGCGCTGCGTAAATGCTGCGTCATGACTGATCGCCACAACGCTGGCGCCACGCGTACGACACACTGCCAGCCAGTTTTCAAAGACGCCAAGCCAGTGCGCATCAAAGTCCCGGCTGGGCTCATCCAGCAGTAGAATAGCAGGTTCGAGGGCTTCCAGACTGGCGACGGCAATCATACGTCGTTGTGCAGTATGCAGATCGAGCGGGTGCGCGTCGGCGACATCCTCTAACTGACATAATCGCAGCGCCGCCATCGTGCGTTGCGCAATTTCAGTCGCCGGAAGCTTCTGTAGCCGTAATCCGAAGGCCACTTCCTCTGCAACCTTGCTGTGAAAGATTTGATTCTCCGCTTCCTGAAACAGTACGCCGAGCACCCTGGCGCGCTCCCGGTTTTTCAGTTGCGCAATCGCACGATTTTGAACGGTTATTGTGCCGGATGAGGGCGTCAGTAGCCCGGCCATGATGCGCAAAAGCGTGGATTTTCCTGCGCCATTATCGCCCGTTAGCGCCAGCCATTCCCCCTCCTGGAGTTCCAGCGAAATATTGCGTAAACAGTCATCGGCGGCGTTCGGCCAGCGATAGCTGACCTGGTTTAGCGTTAGCATAGTGATGACAATGCTCCGTCGCGTAGCTGCCATGCCTGCTGACAGTAGCTGAGAAAAGGTGAAGGGTTGCGTTCGAAAAGTATCACCAAAGCATGCTGTTCCTGTGCCCACTGCTGCAGTCGAGCCAGCAGCATTGCCGTGGCTTGCGCCGTCAGGCGACTGAACGCTTCATCCAGAAGCAATATTTTCGGCTGCATGGCGAGTGCGCTGGCAATGACTACCCGCTGGGTTTCCCCGCCGGAAAGGGTGCCGGGATGACGATGGCGCAGAGGCTGACATTCCGTCAGCGTAAGGGCGGCATCTATGCGCTGCATAATTTCAGTCTCGGTAAGGCAGAGATTTTCCGGGCCAAACGCCACTTCTTCCTCCACGCTGAAAGTACAACCTGAAAGCTGCAGGTAAGGTGACTGCTGCACAAGCTGGATGGTACTCGACTGCTCGACCAGCGACAGTTTCCCGATGGGATTACCCAGTAGCGTGCCTGTGCCCTCAATTTCTCCCGGAAGGAAGTCGGGGTACCAGCCAGCCATCAGCTGTGCCAGCGTACTTTTCCCGCTGCCGTTCTCACCAAAAATAGCCACCATACCAGGCCTGGCGTAATGGAAATCGTAATAGGCGGATGGCCGCATAGCGTGCGTCGGAATATAGCGAAACTGCTCTAACGTAACCATATCCAGACTCCTGTCTCAACCGCCATTAGAACCACCATACCGTAGCGGGCCAGACGTTGTAAGGTGCTGTCTGGCGGCGCCCACAGCGTGGTGCGAGTGCGATGCAGGCGAAATCCGCGCATATCGAGTGCTGCACCGCGAACGGCCAGGTTATTGAGCGCGTTATGGGTGAGCGGCACAATTAATGCCGGCATAGCGCGTAAACGTTGGTACCAGGATTCATCCAGCGGTACGCCGCGTGCGCGCTGAGCCTCGTGAATAATCGCCAACTGGCGTTTGAGCTGTTCAACCACCAGCAGCGGGCCTGCAAACAGATAGGCAACGCCTGGCGGCAGGCGTGAAGCAAACAGGGCGCGCATAAAACGCGCAACCGGCACGTACTGCATCCACATCTGCGATGTCGACACAATGGCCAGGATCCGCAGCCAGAGCGTAACGGCATCGGCCCAGCGTTCTGGTGCGCGCGGCTGCCCGCTAATCCACTCGGTAAGCCATCCGCCGTGTACCAGCCATAGCCCCAGTCCTAAGGGGATCATCAGCCAGAGTACGTATTTCGCCCGCGACCGCGTAGCCTTCATACATAGCAAACCGACAAACGTCGCGGCGCTGTACAAGCTGAGCGGCACTCCGGCTGGCAGCAGGAGCGTGGAGCAGGCGGCAAGCGCCCACAGAGTTAACGACGTAAACGGATGCATTTAACGCACGGCAGACATCGTAGGGAAATGGCGCGTGGTGCGCAGCGGAAGTTGTCGCAGCAGCACCCAGACGATGATTGCCGTAAGGATTTTATCGACCAGATTCGCTCCGATGACGGTAATGGCGACGGACTCCACCAGGTTCTGACCGACCGAGTGCATCCAGGCGACAAAAAGATCCGCACCGCTGCCGGTGACACCGCCGAACAGAGTCGTGCGAATCGGCACGGCAACGAGGGTCACGGCAAGCGTGATAATTACGCCGCTGACCACGACTTTGGGTAAGGTGCGAAACCATCCTGCCCGTGCCAGCCAACCGGCGACCAGTCCAATAACCATGGCGACGGGCGCAAAGGCGGCGGCGATCGGATCGGTCAGTAACCCCCACAACAGGTTAGTGAGTAATCCGGTTAGCATCCCCACAACCGGGCCTAACAGCACCGCGCTGATCAACGTGCCAATCGAGTCGAGAAAAATAGGTAATTTCAACATGCTGATAAGCTGCCCACCGACCATGTTGATGGCGATAGCAATGACAATAAGAACCAGAGACTGGCTGGAAAATTGGCGACGCGCCATAAAAGACCTCGTATAAGTGAAGCGTTAGCGGGATGAAATAACCAGTTCGTCATAACCGGAAACGGCGCAGGGCTGACGGCTGAATGCCAGAGACGTCAACTCGCCAATCACCAGCTCCAGCGTGGTTCGCACGGTACAGCCCGGCATCATGTGTCCGCCCAGCATCGCGCCGTGTGGGTCAGCAACCGCCAGATGGAGATGCTCGCCGGTAAGTTCTAGTGTGCCGTTCAGAGAGATAATTTCCCACGTACCCGTAAGTAATGTGGTTTCTTCACGTCCGGCGAAGCGCAGAGCAATGTTGGTCAAACTGCCGGTGCAACCCGCTATCCAGGCTGCCTGTAGCTGATGTTGCTGGATAAAAGCGTGTAGCTCTGAAAAGACTTCCTGGCCCGGTAATAAACGCAGCGCATGAAAGCGAGCTTCAGAGGGTTGGGGATAGAATGTTGCCATAGTTGAGGGACTCCGAGACTCGGACGTTGCGCTGATAATATAGACGCGGGTTAGGGAGCTTTCTGATATAAATCAGGATTTGTGACATGGCAACGAAATAATCTTGCTACGGTTATTCGTAATTCTGGAATATGGAATAAAAGTCGCGTTGAAGGACGTTAAAATGTGACGTAAGTCAGATAACTGTGTTCTGTTGCTGGACAATCATTCCTTTTATTCCGCGTTTCGCTTATTCTAGCTGAAGCGTTTCAGTCGATTAAATGTTCGACAATTAACCAATTAGTCGCAGTTTGCGACAGGTAAGGTTTCCCTGAGCGATTTGCTGCATTACTCTGTCTGCCACATCGTTTCTGAGAAATCCTTGCAGGAGACCTATGACCGTACGCGTAGCGATTAATGGTTTCGGTCGCATCGGACGCAACGTGGTTCGTGCTTTATATGAATCCGGGCGTCGGGCGGAAATCACCGTGGTGGCAATCAACGAACTGGCGGATGCTGCAGGCATGGCGCATTTGTTGAAATATGACACCAGCCATGGGCGTTTTGCCTGGGATGTTCGTCAGGAACGAGACCAGCTCATCGTTGGCGATGACGCGATCCGTATTCTGCATGAGCGAACGCTCGATGCGCTTCCGTGGCGCGAACTGGGTGTCGACGTTGTGCTGGATTGTACGGGGGTCTTCGGCAGCCGCGAACACGGCGAGGCGCATATTGCCGCCGGCGCAAAGAAAGTGCTCTTTTCACATCCTGGTAGTCACGACATCGACGCAACCGTTGTGTTTGGCGTTAATCAGGATCAGCTGCGCGCTGAGCACCGGATCGTTTCCAATGCCTCCTGCACCACGAATTGCATAATACCCGTCATTAAATTGCTGGATGATGCTTACGGCATTGAGTCTGGTACCGTCACCACGATCCACTCCGCGATGCACGATCAGCAGGTTATTGATGCTTATCATCCTGACCTGCGTCGCACGCGAGCGGCCAGCCAGTCGATCATTCCGGTTGATACCAAACTGGCGGCGGGCATCACGCGAATTTTCCCGCAGTTTAACGATCGTTTTGAAGCGATAGCGGTGCGTGTACCGACCATAAATGTGACGGCGATCGACTTAAGCGTGACGGTGAAAAAACCAGTAAAAGCCAGTGAAGTCAACCAGTTGCTGCAAAAAGCAGCACAAGGTGCATTTCATGGTATAGTTGACTATACGGAATTACCGTTGGTCTCAGTAGATTTTAACCACGACCCGCACAGCGCCATAGTTGATGGCACGCAAACGCGCGTGAGTGGCGCTCACCTGATCAAAACGCTGGTCTGGTGTGATAATGAATGGGGCTTTGCTAACCGTATGCTCGACACGACGTTAGCGATGGCTGCTATTGGTTTCAGGCTCGACGCTTGAGCGTCGACAAAACTTTATGAATCAACGAGAGGATTCACCATGTCTGTAATTAAGATGACCGATCTGGATCTGGCTGGTAAACGCGTTTTTATCCGTGCGGACCTGAACGTACCAGTTAAAGAAGGGAAAGTAACCAGCGATGCGCGTATCCGTGCTTCCCTGCCGACCATCGAACTGGCCCTGAAACAGGGTGCTAAAGTGATGGTAACTTCCCACCTGGGTCGTCCTACCGAAGGCGAGTACAACGAAGAATTCTCTCTGCTGCCGGTTGTTAACTATCTGAAAGATAAACTGTCTGCTCCGGTTCGCCTGGTAAAAGATTACCTGGACGGCGTTGAAGTCGCTGCCGGTGAACTGGTTGTTCTGGAAAACGTTCGCTTTAACAAAGGCGAGAAGAAAGACGACGAAGCGCTGTCCAAAAAATATGCTGCTCTGTGCGACGTATTCGTAATGGATGCTTTCGGTACTGCTCACCGTGCGCAGGCGTCTACTCACGGTATCGGTAAATTCGCCGATGTCGCTTGTGCAGGTCCGCTGCTGGCTGCCGAGCTGGATGCACTGGGTAAAGCACTGAAAGAACCTGCTCGTCCGATGGTTGCTATCGTTGGTGGTTCTAAAGTTTCTACCAAACTGACCGTTCTTGATTCTCTGTCAAAAATCGCTGACCAGCTGATCGTTGGCGGTGGTATCGCGAACACCTTCGTTGCTGCTCAAGGCCACAACGTGGGTAAATCCCTGTACGAAGCAGATCTCGTTGACGAAGCTAAGCGTCTGCTGACCACTTGCGACATCCCGGTCCCAACCGACGTTCGCGTTGCAACTGAATTCTCTGAAACCGCACCGGCAACCCTGAAATCCGTTAGCGATGTAAAAGAAGACGAGCAGATCCTGGATATCGGCGACGCTTCTGCACAGCAGCTGGCTGACATCCTGAAGAATGCGAAAACCATTCTGTGGAACGGCCCGGTTGGCGTGTTCGAATTCCCGAACTTCCGCAAAGGTACTGAAATCGTTGCTAATGCCATTGCAGACAGCGAAGCATTCTCTATCGCAGGCGGCGGTGACACCCTGGCAGCAATCGACCTGTTCGGCATTGCTGACAAAATCTCCTACATCTCTACTGGCGGCGGCGCGTTCCTCGAATTCGTGGAAGGCAAAGTCCTGCCAGCAGTAGCCATGCTCGAAGAGCGTGCTAAAAAGTAAGACTTTAATGGGCAGGGAAACCTGCCCTTATTTCAGCGCGCTTTAGAGCACGCTTCAATTCTTTACACAAAATCATTCGAGTTGCATCAAGGCGGCAACAGAGTGAGTTCCCGGGAGCTTACTTACGTAAGTGACTGGGGCGAGCGAGGGCAGCCAACGATGAGGCGGCTTGAAGGATGATGTGTACAACGGCCGAAGATACAGGACTCGTAATATGTCTAAAATTTTTGATTTCGTAAAACCAGGCGTAATCACTGGTGATGACGTACAGAAAGTTTTCCAGGTAGCTAAAGAAAACAACTTTGCTCTGCCAGCTGTTAACTGCGTGGGTACCGACTCCATCAACGCCGTTCTGGAAACTGCTGCAAAAGTTAAAGCGCCGGTAATTGTACAGTTCTCCAACGGTGGTGCTTCTTTCATCGCGGGTAAAGGCGTGAAGTCCGACGTTCCTCAGGGCGCTGCAATCCTGGGTGCTATCTCTGGTGCACATCACGTTCACCAGATGGCTGAACACTACGGTGTTCCGGTTATCCTGCACACTGACCACTGCGCGAAGAAACTGCTGCCGTGGATCGACGGTCTGCTGGACGCGGGTGAAAAACACTTCGCAGCAACCGGCAAACCGCTGTTCTCTTCTCACATGATAGACCTGTCTGAAGAGTCTCTGGAAGAGAACATCGAAATCTGCTCCAAATATCTGGCGCGCATGTCCAAAATGGGCATGACTCTGGAAATCGAACTGGGTTGCACCGGTGGCGAAGAAGACGGCGTGGACAACAGCCACATGGACGCTTCTGCACTGTACACCCAGCCGGAAGACGTTGATTACGCGTACACCGAGCTGAGCAAAATCAGCCCGCGTTTCACCATCGCAGCTTCCTTCGGTAACGTACACGGCGTTTACAAGCCGGGTAACGTCGTTCTGACCCCGACCATCCTGCGCGACTCTCAGGATTATGTTTCTAAGAAACATAACCTGCCGCACAACAGCCTGAACTTCGTCTTCCACGGCGGTTCCGGTTCTACTGCTCAGGAAATCAAAGACTCCGTAAGCTACGGCGTAGTGAAAATGAACATCGACACCGATACCCAATGGGCTACCTGGGAAGGCGTTCTGAACTACTACAAAGCAAACGAAGCTTACCTGCAGGGCCAGTTGGGCAACCCGAAAGGCGAAGATCAGCCGAACAAGAAATACTACGATCCGCGCGTATGGCTGCGTGCTGGTCAGGCAACCATGATCACCCGTCTGGAACAGGCTTTCAAAGAACTGAACGCGGTTGACGTTCTGTAATTTACGCCGTTCCATGTGACATGAGGCCCGCAAATGCGGGCCTTTTTTATTGCTATGTCAATGTACTGCTGGCAGAGAATTCTGTGATCTGTTTGGCAAAATCCGGGTTTATTGTTTACCCTTGTCAGGTTGCCAGTCCCGTCAGGGCGGCTTTATTTCTCCCGTTTGGGTAAGCAAAAAAGGAATAGTGAATGGAAGATTTGAATGTTGTCGACAGCATAAACGGTGCGGGCACCTGGCTGGTGCGTAACCAGGAACTGCTGTTGAGCTATGCCGTCAACATCGTTGCGGCCATCGCGATTGTCATTATCGGTATGATCGTGGCGCGCATTGTATCAAATACCGTTAACCGCCTGATGCTGGCGCGTAAAATTGATGCCACAGTTGCTGACTTCCTCTCTGCACTGGTGCGTTACGGTATTATCGCGTTCACGCTGATTGCCGCGCTGGGCCGCGTTGGGGTGCAAACTGCCTCCGTGATCGCCGTTCTCGGTGCCGCAGGTTTAGCCGTCGGTCTGGCGCTGCAAGGCTCCCTGTCTAACCTCGCCGCAGGTGTCCTGCTGGTAATGTTCCGTCCGTTCCGTGCGGGTGAGTATGTCGATCTCGGCGGCGTGGCCGGAACCGTGCTCAACGTGCAGATTTTCTCCACCACTATGCGCACCGTTGACGGTAAGATTGTTGTGATCCCAAACGGTAAAATTATTGCCGGGAACATCATTAACTTCTCTCGCGAGCCGGTTCGTCGTAACGAATTTATTATCGGCGTGGCTTACGACTCCGATATCGATCTGGTGAAAAAAATCCTCACTGATATCATTCAGTCGGAAGATCGCATTCTTAAAGACCGTGAAATGACGGTGCGCCTGAATGAGCTGGGGGCTTCCTCAATTAATTTCGTCGTACGCGTCTGGAGCAACAGCAGCGATCTGCAAAGTGTCTACTGGGATGTACTGGAACGCATTAAGCGTGAGTTCGATGCCAACGGCATCAGCTTCCCGTATCCGCAGATGGATGTGAACTTCAAGCGTGTGAAAGAGAGTACGGCAGAGTAATTACGCGCCCGGAGGTGCTTTCGCTTTCCGGGCCGATAAAACTATCTTTCCATTAATTTCCCTAATCTGCGATTAAAATTATCAATTTCCGCTAATGATTTTCCCGCGCTATAGTCTGCTCCTAAGAGAAACAGTTCGGGATGATTAACGTGTTATCGTATTATTTTCAAGGGCTTGCACTTGGTGCGGCCATGATACTTCCGCTTGGTCCACAAAATGCCTTCGTGATGAACCAGGGCATTCGCCGCCAGTATCACATCATGATTGCTTTACTCTGTGCTATCAGCGATTTAGTGCTGATCTGCGCCGGTATCTTTGGCGGTAGCGCTTTGCTGATGCAGTCGCCGTGGTTGATGGCGCTGGTCACCTGGGGCGGAGTGGCGTTTCTGCTCTGGTACGGTTTTGGCGCGTTAAAAACGGCGATGAGCAGTAATCTGGAACTGGCCAGCGCCGAGGTAATGAAGCAGGGGCGTTGGAAAATCATAGCCACCATGCTGGCGGTAACCTGGCTAAACCCACATGTTTATCTGGATACCTTTGTGGTGCTGGGGAGTCTGGGGGGCCAACTGGACGTTGAGCCTAAGCGCTGGTTTGCGCTGGGAACCGTCAGCGCTTCGTTCCTGTGGTTTTTTGGTCTGGCATTGCTGGCGGCCTGGCTGGCTCCGCGTCTGCGTACTGCTAAAGCGCAGCGCATCATCAATACGCTGGTAGGATTAGTGATGTGGTTTATCGCTTTTCAGCTGGCAAAAGAAGGTGTTGCGCACGTTCATGCGTTGTTCAACTAAGTGTTGTCTGATGGACAACGCAGCGAGATCGGCTAAGCTTGCCTGCATGTGCCCTGAGTTTCGGGGTAATTAATGAAACATGGAGGAACGACCGTGAAGTTCAAAATAATGGCCCTGGCGGCATTAGTCGGATTCAGCGCACTATCGGTACAGGCAAATGAGTTGCCAAATGGACCGCACATCGTGACTTCCGGAACAGCAAGCGTGGATGCGACACCAGACATCGCCACGCTGGCAATTGAAGTGAACGTTGCTGCCAAGGATGCGGCTTCAGCGAAGAAGCAGGCCGATGAGCGCGTGGCGCAATATCTGTCCTTCCTTGAACAGAACCAGATAGCGAAGAAAGATATTAACGCTGCAAACCTGCGTACCCAGCCGGACTACGACTACCAGAATGGTAAAAGTATCCTCAAAGGGTATCGTGCGGTGCGCACCGTTGAAGTCACGCTGCGTCAGCTGGACAAACTCAACGCGCTGCTCGATGGCGCGCTGAAGGCGGGTCTGAATGAGATCCGTTCGGTATCACTGGGCGTAGCCCAACCGGATGCTTACAAAGATAAAGCGCGTAAAGCGGCAATTGATGATGCCATTCATCAGGCTGAACAGCTGGCCGCGGGCTTTAACAGCAAACTGGGTCCCGTATACAGCGTGCGCTACCACGTTTCCAATTATCAGCCGAGCCCGATGGTTCGGATGATGAAAGCAGATGCCGCACCTGCGACCTCTGCTCAGGAAACCTACGAACAGCCGGTTATTCAGTTTGACGATCAGGTTGATGTCGTTTTCCAGATTGAGCCGACGGCAGGGCAGCCCGCCGCAACGCCTGCCAAAACTCAGTAATTGTTGCAGACCCGGCTTTCCAGCCGGGTTTTTTCTGTGAGCAACTGTAAAAATGAGACTTCACATCCGGTCTTTTTTTTCGCCGTAATGAGGATAGGCCATAGCGATTTTTAAGGGGACGCTATGGATATTTTTATCTCGAAAAAGATGCGTAATTTCATTCTGCTGGCGCAAACCAATAACATCGCCAGAGCGGCAGAAAAAATACATATGACCGCATCGCCCTTCGGTAAAAGCATTGCCGCACTGGAAGATCAAATCGGCTATACGCTGTTTACCCGCAAAGATAACAACATCAGCCTGAATAAAGCAGGACAAGAGCTGTATCAGAAGCTATTTCCCGTTTATCAGCGCCTCTCTGCCATTGATAACGAAATCCATAACGCCTCTCGCCGCTCGCGGGAAATCGTCATCGGCATCGACAATACCTACCCAACGATTATTTTTGACCAGTTGATTAGCCTGGGTGATAAGTACCACGGCGTGACGGCTCAGGCCGTTGAATTCAGTGAGAATGGGGTGATTGATAACCTGTTCGACCGCAAACTGGATTTTATTATCTCGCCACAGCACGTTTCCCCCCGCGTGCAGGAGCTGGAAAATCTGGCGATCAGCGAACTGCCTCCGCTGCGCCTGGGGTTTCTCGTTTCCCGGCGCTATGAAGAAAAACAGCCGCAGGATCTGCTGCGCGAGCTGCCCTGGCTGCAAATGCGCTTCCAGAATCGCGCCAACTTTGAGGCGATGCTGGATGCCTACATGCGACCCTGCGGGATCAACCCGACGATAATCTATCGTCCGTACAGCTTTATGGCCAAGATTAGCGCGGTGGAGCGCGGGCAGTTTTTGACGGTGATCCCGCACTTCGCCTGGCGGCTGGTGAACCCGTCGACGCTGAAATATTTCGACGCGCCCGGCAGTCCAATGTATATGCAGGAGTTTCTCTATTCGCTGAAAAATCATCGCTATACCGCCACCATGCTCCAGCATATTGCTGAAGATCGTGACGGTAGTGCAAGTTAACCTAGCATCGAGCCTGTTTCGAGAAGGTTGCGATGCAGATCAAACGCATGGCTGAGATCGTGATGGATATGCCCGCCGGGCGCTTTTTCCAGATAGCGGTGCAAATAATCTCTGTAAAGCGGATGCGCACAGTTATTGATAATCGTGTACGCCCGCTGCATCGGAGATAGCCCACGCAGATCGGCAATCCCTTGTTCGGTCACGATCACTTTAACGCTATGTTCGCTGTGGTCGACATGGCTGCACATCGGTACGATGGTTGAGATTTTCCCGCCTTTGGCAATCGACGGCGCCATAAAGATAGACAGGTAGGCGTTGCGCTCGAAATCCCCGCTGCCGCCGATGCCATTCATCAGGTTCACCCCCGCAACGTGCGTGGAATTGGCATGACCGTAGATATCAAACTCCAGACCAACGTTGAGCGCAATGACGCCCAGCCGACGAATGATTTCCGGGTTATTGGAAATCTCCTGCGGGCGCAACACAATCCGGCTGGCGAAGAAGTCCATGTTGTCGTAAATCTTCTGTAGCGACGGGGCTGAAATGGTCAGACTGGAAGCGCTGGCACCGGTTATCTTGCCCGTTTCCAGTAGATGCACTACCGACTCCTGCAACACCTCCGAATACATCATAAAGGGCGGGATATCCGGGTTCTCGCCCAGTCGCGCCATTACCGCGTTGTTGATATTACCCACGCCGCTTTGTAAGGGCAGAAACTCAGCTGGAATGCGTTTGTGCGCCATTTCTGCCAGCAGAAAGGTGACCACGTTATCGGCAATTTGTTGGCTGACTGGATTGGTTTTATCTGACGCATTACCGGCATCTGGCAGTTCGGTATCCACCACCGCAACCACCTTTTTGGGGTCTATCTGTACGCACTGACTGCCTACGCGATCCATGGTATGAAAAATGGGTACGCTGTTACGCCGCGGCGGCGCACCGGGTATCACGATGTCGGCAAACTCCGCCACACGCGGATTATGGTAATGATTCAATTCAATGATCACTTTTTTCGCCCGCAGCAGCCAGGTGGGGGCATTACCGATACCGCTGGACAGCCAAATCCGGCCATCCGGCGCGATGGCTGAGGCTTCAATGACGGCAACGTCGATCTCGCCAAAAAAGCCGTAATTAACCATTTGCGCCACTTCGCTCAAATGGAGATCGACAAACCTCACCTGGCCCTGATTAATTTTCTCGCGCAGGCCCGATGACGTTTGATAAGGCGCACGCCAGGAAACGGCATCCGCCGCGGATAGTACATCATCAGCGGCGGCGCCAATTGATGCTCCGGTCAGCAGGCGGATCTGAAAAGGCTGTCCGTTCTGATGCTGTTCGCAGGCGCGTTGGGCAATTGCGGTGGGTAACGCTTTTGGCGAACCCGCGGGGGTAAAGCCGCTGAACGCCACCATATCATCGTGCTGGATAATTTCTGCCGCCTGTTCGGCGCTCATCCGTTTCATGGCCGTCTCCTTCCTCGGACGTGATTAATGGCCGACAAAATTAGGTTTACGTTTTTCCATAAACGCGTTCATCCCTTCCTGATAATCCTCGCTGTCGTACACCGCGCGGCGCATGCCCTGAATGCGCTCGAACTCATCGGAATTCATGGTGTGCGCTTCCCCCAGCACGCGCAGCTCTTCTTTAATGACGGCGATCGCCAGCGGCGCTTTCTCCGAGATGTGGTGCGCCATTTGCAGGGTGAAATCTTCCAGTTCGTCTACAGGAACCACATGGTTGAGGATCCCGACCGCCATGGCGCGTTGAGCGGTGATGGGCGAAGCGGTAAAAATCAGCTCTTTAACGATGTGAAAACCGGCGTCGCGAGTCAGGTTGTGGATGCCGACCAGGTTATACGGCACGCCAAGGTTGACCGGGGTCATCGAGAAGGTGGATGTTTCAGCGGCGATGATCAGATCGGAACTCATGATCATCTCAAACGCGCCGCCCCAGACGCTGCCTTCGACCATGGAGATCACCGGTTTCGGATATTTTTGGATCATGCGGGTTATCTGACGCAGCGGATCGTCATAGGAGAGCGGATCGCGACGTCCGGTCGGGAGTTCATGAATATCATGCCCGGCAGAGAACACTTTGGCCCCGCTCGGGGCGCGCAAAATGATGCAGCGAATGTCCGCACGATTGAGATCGCTCAGCGCCTGCATCAGATCGTCAATAAACACTTTACTCAGGGCATTGAGCTTGCGGGCGTAATTGAACTCAATAACCGCGACTTTCTGGATGATGACCACGTTGACGTATTGATAAGACATAATGTTCTCTTTATTGAAAGTAATGATGCTGGATAAATTCGCTGATGTGCCGCAGACCGGTGCGCGGCGACAGATCGTTATTTTTGACGGCCTGCAGCGTCTGCTGGAAATAGCGGTCAAAATCAGTCCGCGCAAACAGCAGATGCAGGGCTTCTTCTTCAGCCTGCTGGTGTAACCAGTCCACCGCCTGCTGCTGGCGGACTTTTTCCAGTCGACCGCTGGCGGTAAGGCACGTTTTAAAGTCGGTTATCGCCTGCCAGACCTCCTCAATACCGCGTTTTTCCAGCGCGCTACAGGTCAGAACCTGCGGCTGCCACTCGTCATATTTGCGGCGCAGAATATGCAGGGCGGATTCGTACATATGGCGGGCGATGGCCACGTTGGCATGGTTCTCGCCGTCGTCCTTGTTGATGACGACCAGATCCGCCATTTCCATCAGACCTTTCTTGATGCCTTGCAAATCGTCGCCACCGCCAGCGATTTGCAGTGAGATAAAGCAATCCACCATGCCTGCGACTTCGGTTTCTGACTGCCCAACGCCGACGGTTTCTACAATCACCACATCAAAGCCAGCCGCTTCGCAAAGCAGCATTAATTCGCGGGCGCGCTGGCTGGCTCCGCCTAAATGACCGCTGGAAGGGACCGGGCGAATAAACGCAGATTCGGCGCGAGACAGCTCCGTCATGCGGGTTTTATCGCCAAGAATGCTGCCGCCGCTGACCGGGCTGCTGGGATCGACGGCGATCACCGCCACCCGTAATCCGTGACGGATTAACAGCATGCCGAATGCTTCCAGAAAGGTGCTTTTCCCTGCGCCCGGCGTACCGGTTATCCCCAAACGCAGGGCGTTACCGGTGAACGGCATAATCGCGTCCAGCAATTGCGTACTGAGCGGCTGGTGGCGCGGGTGGTTGCTTTCTACCAGCGTCATTGCCTGGGCGAGCGTAGCCCGTTCGCCAAGTCGCAAGCGACGAACGGTATCCTCAAGCGTGGCGGCGTTAATCATGATGCTGGCTGATACGGGTTAATACGTCGCGAACGCTGTCGAGCATTGGCGTGCCGGGGCCATAAATGGCGGCCACGCCATGCTCGTGCAGGAAGGCGTAATCCTGTGGCGGAATAACGCCTCCTGCTACCACGCAGATATCTTCACGCCCCCATTTTTTGAGCGCGGTAACCAGTTCCGGGATCAGCGTTTTATGACCTGCCGCCAGTGACGATGCGCCTATTACATGCACATCGTTTTCTACCGCCAGACGGGCGATCTCTTCTGGTGTGGAGAACATCGGACTGAGGTCAACATCGAAGCCGAGATCGGAGTAGGCGCTGGCGATCACTTTCGCGCCGCGATCGTGGCCATCCTGACCCATCTTGGCGATCAGAATGCGCGGACGGCGACCATTTTCCGCGAGGAACTGTTCGGTTTGCGCAACGATGGCGTCGAACTCATCGGCGGATTTGTCGGACTGGTGATAGCTTTGCGCAATCACGCCGGTGACGCACTGGCTGGGAACCAGATAGCGGTCAAAAGCGCTTTCCAGCGCGTCGGAGATCTCACCAAGCGTGGCGCGAACGCGGGCGGCGTTAACGGCGGCGGCCAACAGGTTTTCATTATGCTGTGCGGCGTGGGTCAGCACGGATAACGCGGCGTTAACGGCATCATTGTCGCGAGTTGCACGGATATGCTGCAGCGAGGCAATCTGCTCGTTGCGCACCTTCACGTTGTCGATTTCCAGTACCGACGTTTCGTCTTCTTTATCCAGCTTGTATTTGTTCACGCCGACGATAACGCGTTTACCCTGGTCGATCAGCGACTGCTCGCGCGCGGAAGCTTCTTCGATCATCCGTTTAGGGAGCCCGGCTTCGATCGCTTTCGCCATGCCGCCTGCCTCATCAATTTGTTTGATGATCGTGCGCGCCTGCTTCACAATTTGATCGGTGAGCGATTCGACGTAATACGATCCGGCCAGCGGATCGACGGTGCGGCAGATCTCTGACTCTTCCTGAATGATGATCTGTGTATTACGCGCGATGCGGGCGGAGAAATCGGTGGGTAGCCCGAGCGCTTCATCAAAGGCGTTGGTATGCAGAGACTGGGTGCCGCCAAGCGTAGCGCCGAGCGCTTCAATGGTCGTGCGGATCACGTTGTTGTAAGGATCCTGCTCGGTCAGACTCCAGCCGGAGGTCTGGCAGTGGGTACGCAGAGCGAGAGATTTCGGGTTAGTCGCACCAAAACCGCTGACTGCTTCACTCCACAAATAGCGAGCCGCGCGCAGCATGGCGACGTTCATAAACAGATCCATGCCGATGCCGAAGAAGAATGACAGGCGCGGCGCGAAGTCATCAATTTTCAGCCCGGCAGACAGCGCGGCTTTGATGTACTCAATGCCGTCAGCCAGCGTAAACGCCACCTGCTGGACGCAGTTCGCCCCGGCTTCCCCCATGTGATAACCGCTGATACTGATGGTGTTATAGCGCGGCATATTGGCGGAACACCAGGCGATGATGTCGGCGATGATGCGCATTGAAGGTTTTGGCGGGTAAATGTAGGTGTTGCGGCACAGGTACTCTTTCAGAATATCGTTCTGAATGGTCCCGGTGAGTTGCTCCGGCGTTACGCCTTGTTCTTCTGCAGCGACGATATAAAACGCCAGTACTGGCAGCACCGCGCCGTTCATGGTCATTGATACCGACATCTTATCCAGCGGGATCTGGTCGAACAGCACCTTCATATCTTCGACGGTATCGATCGCCACGCCCGCTTTGCCGACGTCACCTGCCACGCGCGGGTTGTCAGAGTCATAGCCGCGATGGGTGGCAAGGTCAAAGGCGACGGAAAGCCCTTTTTGCCCGGCGGCGAGATTGCGGCGGTAAAAGGCGTTGGACTCTTTGGCGGTAGAGAAACCGGCGTACTGGCGAATGGTCCACGGCTGCGCGGTATACATGGTGGCGCGCGGGCCACGCACGTAAGGCGGCAGACCGGGGAGGGTGCCCGTGACTTCCAGATTATCGAGGTCCGCTTCGGTGTACAGCGGTTTGATGGCAATCCCTTCCGCCGTCTGTCTTTCCAGCGATTCGACGGTTTTTTCCCGTCGACTGAGTTCTTTGTTGGCGAGTGTTTGCCACTCCTGCACGTTTGCCATTTTTTGCTCCGTATTACGCAATAAGTTGAATCTTTGCGAATACGGTGTGCTTTTTCATTTGGCTTGTCGCCAGCAAAAAATAGCCAACAGGACGTCGTTTTTTGCCGCGTGGCGTGTTTTATTTTGTGATGTATTTCAAAGACGTGGCGGGAATAGCATGAAAAGAGGGTAAAGGCTTGTAGGCCGGATAAGGCGTTACGCCGCCATCCGGCACTCTGGAGCAATACACGGTTTAATCCTGACGCAACACCTTGTGCCCGTATTCCAGCAGCGCGTCGGTAACGTTGCGCATCATGCGGCTTTCCGGGGCAAAACGGTGCCAGTACAGCATCCGGCGCTGGAACAGGCCCGGCGTTAAGTCGATCAGCTCGCCGCTTTCCAGCTCTTTCTCAATCTGTAAGTGCGGGATCATGCAGCAGGTGGTTCCCTGGCGCGCCAGTTGGACGAAGGCTTCAGACGAGTTAACGATATGGCACGGCACGCTGCCCGGCGGCAGGTCGAAGTTTTGTTGCAGGAACGCCTGGTGCATATCATCAAGATGGTCAAACGCTACCGCCGGGGCTTTCAGCAGGGCGGAGCGGGTGACGCCGTTAGGGAAATAACGTTCGGCGAAAGGTTTGGAGCCAACAAACAGGTAGTCCAGCGCGCCGAGTTTATCCACCAGACAGCTTGGCAGCGCCTGATGTTGGATACTCACCGCACCGACCACTTCACCACGACGCAGACGTTCCTGGGTGCGGGTTTCATCTTCAACCTGCAGATTCAGGCGAATCGGCGAATTAGCCAGTACCGGGGCCAGCGCCGGAAGTAACCAGGTTGCCAGGCTGTCGGCGTTCACCGCCAGAGAAAGCAGCAGCGGCGTCGAGCCGGTTTGTTCATCACCCAGCCACTCGTCTTCCAGCAGTTCAACCTGGCGCAGAAGTGCCAGAAGCTTTTGTCCTTGTTCGGTAGGGCGCGGGGGGACGGTACGCACCAGCAGAGGTTGTCCGAACATATTCTCAAGCTGTTTTATGCGCTGTGAAACCGCGGATTGCGTGATGCACAGCTTTTGCGCCGCGCGCTCAAATCCTCGTTCACGAATAACCGCATCCAGTGCTTGTAGTGTTCTGTAGTCCGGACGTTTCATTGCTTTGACGCACTCCTGAAAATTTTGCTTGTTCTGCACTATGACACAAATTTAGGTTGGGTAAAGACGAAATCCGCCGCTTGCGAGCGGGTGTGGGAACATTTTTCTGCACAATGTTCTATAATGCGCGTGAATTTTCCCACCATATTCACACCACAGGCGAAACGATCATGACGCAGGATGAACTGAAAAAAGCAGTAGGATGGGCGGCACTTCAGTATGTACAGCCCGGCACCATTGTGGGCGTAGGTACCGGTTCAACAGCCGCACACTTTATTGATGCGCTGGGCACAATGAAAGGTCAGATTGAAGGCGCAGTGTCCAGCTCGGACGCCTCGACCGAAAAACTCAAAAGCCTCGGTATCCACGTGTTCGATCTTAACGAAGTTGATAGTCTCGGCGTATACGTTGACGGCGCGGATGAAATCAACGGCCACATGCAGATGATCAAGGGCGGCGGTGCAGCGTTGACCCGTGAAAAAATCATTGCTTCGGTGGCGAAGAAATTTATCTGCATCGCGGACGCGTCCAAAGAAGTCGATATTCTTGGTAACTTCCCGCTACCGGTGGAAGTGATCCCAATGGCGCGCAGCGCAGTCGCGCGTCAACTGGTGAAGTTGGGCGGCCGTCCTGAATACCGTCAGGGCGTGGTGACGGACAACGGTAACGTGATCCTCGATGTGCACGGTCTGGAGATCCTTGACGCCGTGGCGCTGGAAAACGCCATCAATGCGATTCCGGGCGTAGTAACCGTAGGTCTGTTCGCCAACCGTGGTGCGGATGTGGCGCTGATCGGCACACCGGACGGCGTGAAAACTATCGTAAAATGATCTGATGGGAGCGTCTTCTCCCGTTAAAAAAATTTTGGCAGGGCAAATTTGGTGACTTGTGTCACGTTTATAATATTGTCCTGCCGATCCCTCCAAAGAAAAAGTTATCGCCAGTATATTCCTCTGACAATTCCCGCTGAATGACATTTCCTCAGCACGGCGACGCAAACGTTCATATTGCCGCAATATTATTTTTTGATATGTTGAAGAGGAGGATGAAAATCCCACACACAACACATCAGTTTGAACAAAAAAGACAGGGTCGGGAAATGGCAAAGGTATCACTGGAGAAAGAGAAGATTAAATTTCTGCTGGTTGAAGGCGTGCATCAAAAAGCGCTCGAAAGCCTTCGTGCAGCAGGTTATACCAACATCGAGTTTCACAAAGGCGCTCTGGACACTGAGCAACTGAAAGAGTCCATCCGTGATGCCCACTTCATTGGCCTGCGATCCCGTACCCATCTGACTGAAGATGTGATTGACGCCGCAGAGAAGCTGGTCGCGATTGGCTGCTTCTGCATTGGCACCAATCAGGTTGATCTGTCTGCTGCGGCAAAGCGCGGGATCCCTGTGTTTAACGCGCCATTCTCTAACACGCGTTCTGTTGCCGAACTGGTGATTGGCGAACTGCTGCTACTGCTACGCGGCGTCCCCGAAGCGAACGCCAAAGCGCACCGCGGCGTGTGGAACAAACTGGCTACCGGCTCCTTTGAAGCGCGTGGCAAAAAACTGGGGATCATCGGCTACGGTCACATTGGTACTCAGCTAGGCATTCTGGCGGAATCGCTGGGGATGCACGTCTACTTCTATGATATTGAAAATAAACTACCGCTGGGCAACGCCACGCAGGTACAGCATCTTTCCGACCTGCTGAATATGAGCGATGTGGTTAGCCTCCACGTGCCGGAAAATGCCTCCACCAAAAATCTGATGGGTGCGCATGAGATTGCGCTGATGAAACCAGGTGCACTGCTGATCAACGCCGCACGCGGTACGGTTGTCGATATTCCTGCGCTGTGTGATGCGCTGGCAACGAAACATCTGGCGGGAGCGGCCATCGACGTCTTCCCAACGGAGCCAGCTTCTAACAGCGATCCTTTCACCTCGCCGCTGTGTGATTTTGATAACGTGATCCTGACGCCGCACATTGGTGGTTCAACGCTGGAAGCGCAGGAAAACATCGGTCTGGAAGTCGCTGGGAAACTGACCAAGTATTCCGACAACGGCTCTACGCTGTCTGCAGTTAACTTCCCGGAGGTTTCGCTGCCGCTACACGGCGGTCGTCGTCTGATGCACATTCACGAAAACCGTCCAGGCGTACTGACCGCGCTGAACCAGATTTTTGCCGAGCAGGGCGTCAACATTGCCGCGCAGTATCTGCAGACTTCCGCACAGGTAGGTTACGTTGTTATCGATATTGAAGCGGATGAAGATGTGGCGGAGAAAGCGCTGCAGGCGATGAAAGCCCTTCCGGGAACCATTCGCGCTCGTCTACTGTACTGATTTCCTCTACATGGGCAGGCGGTTGACCTGCCCATCTTTCCTCTGATTTTCCTGCCTTACTATCTCTTTGTGTAACGCATACATTCTGTTCTCGAGCCTTGCCGCAATTGGCAACTAAAGGCAGCGTTGCGTGTTGTACAGCAGTAAAAGGAATTTACGATAGGGGCTCAGCATAGTGCTGAAACGGGAAAGCCCCTACCGGAGCAGGGGCTTTAAAAAGGAAAGGGACGATGATGAGATACGTCATCATGCTGCTGATCCTGTTAATCATCGCTTACCCAGCATATTAACAGAGAGTACGCAGGAGGGAGGTTCGCCTCCCTCACCCTTCACCGAGGAATTTAGGTCAAAAAAACGACGCTGTCAATCGCTAAAAAACGGCTACCATTGCCAAATTTTTGACGGCGTCACCACCGCAGGCAGCGGGATATCCCACTCTTCAACCGGCAACTTCTCGACTAACTGACAGTCGTGCGCGTAGCCTACGGGCTGGATCTTATGTTGCTGCCAGTTTTGTAGCGTACGGTCGTAAAATCCGCCGCCCATGCCCAGGCGTTGCCCGTATTCATCAAACGCCACTAACGGTGTAATCAGTACATCCAGCTTTGACAGCGGCAATACGTCGCGTACATCAAGCCGTGGTTCCTGAATTTTTAAGCGATTGGTCACCAGGTCGCTGTGCGGATGATAGTGCAGGAACAGTAAATTACCGGGGCTGAAGGGATGAAGCACCGGAAGATAGACGCGCTTGCCCGCTCGCCACAGCTGATCTATTAGCGGCTGGGTATCGAGTTCGCCATCGAACGAGAGAAACACCGCCACGGTATGCGCGAGTACAACTGGAGGAAAACTGAGCATTCGGGTCGCGGCCTGCTGACCGTACTGATGCTGCTGCTCAGAGGTAAGCGCACGTCGACGCTGACGAATCAGTTGACGAATTTCTTGCCGGAATAAAGGGAGTTCAGAAAGTAGTGTCATGGCTGTTGCCAGGTAGAAGGGAATCTCCGAGATGCCGCCGCAGGCTGTAACCCTTGAACCCTTGGTTCAAGGTGAATGCGTCGTCACAGTTTTAAGGCTTCTCGGACGGGCCGAGCATGCTCACCAACCATGGAGCGCCACATTCTTGTGGTATGAAATATCGGCTCAGGGGACTGGCCCGCTTGCAAACATCTCAGAGAAATTTTGTCTTCACGGTCACTCTACCACAGTAAACCGAAAAGTGTTATTCAAAGTTTTGGCCCGTTTTTTCGGTTATGCGACCCTGATCAAGCAACGCCTGTTCGATGGTCTGTTGTAGCATCCGAATACGTTGTTCCATGCTCGCCGCGTACTCACGCGTCTTCGCTTTTTCCTGAGTTAATTCATAGCTGATGTTCAACGCGGCGATGAAAACCAACTGCTCAGTATTTGTGACTCTAGTGCGAACTTTCAGATCTTGCAATCGCTGATTGAGATCGTCCGCAGCCTGATTCAACGCATCCCTTTGTTCAGGCGGGCAATTCACTCGCAGTGAACGGCCAAATATTTGGATATCGACGGGTTGTGCAGACATGCCACCTTCCTGCTGATTGACTGCGCTGCCTTCGTCTCCAGACCGTGGGTCCGCGAAGGGGCGACACTATAGCTACCCTGGTATCAAGATACAAGCCCTTTTCTGGTTCACCAGGGTCCAAAGTGGTAGCATACCATGAATATTCCTCCCTTTGATGACGAATGCTTATGTCTATACAGAACGAAATGCCTGGCTACAACGACGTTAGCCAGTTTTTGAACCAACAAGGGGCTGGATTAACCCCGGCCGAAATGCACGGCTTAATCAGCGGAATGATTTGTGGCGGCAACAACGACAGCTCATGGCAGCCGCTGCTGCACGACCTGACGAACGAAGGTCTGGCCTTCGGTCACGAGCTGGCTCAGGCGCTGCTGAAAATGCACTCTGCCACCAGCGATGCGCTGGAAGATGATGGTTTCCTTTTTCAGCTTTATCTGCCTGAAGGCGATGACGTTAGCGTGTTCGATCGCGCCGATGCGCTGGCTGGTTGGGTAAACCACTTTTTGCTGGGCCTCGGTGTGACACAACCGAAGCTCGACAAAGTGACCGGCGAAACCGGGGAAGCGATTGACGACCTGCGTAATATCGCTCAGTTGGGATATGACGAAGACGAAGATCAGGAAGAGTTGGAAATGTCGCTCGAAGAGATCATCGAATACGTGCGTGTAGCCGCCTTGCTGTGTCATGACACGTTTACGCGTCAACAGCCGACCGCGCCTGAAGTCCGTAAACCGACTCTGCATTAAGAACAAAACGCCAAGGAGAGTGTGATGAGCGAAATATCTCAGCAAGAATTCCAGCGCCGCCGCCAGGCTTTACTGGCACAAATGCAGCCCGGCAGCGCCGCGCTGATTTTTGCCGCGCCTGAAGCGACGCGCAGCGCGGACAGTGAATACCCGTACCGCCAAAGCAGTGATTTCTGGTACTTCACCGGTTTTAACGAACCTGAAGCCGTGCTGGTGCTGATTAAAAGCGATGACACTCATAACCATAGCGTTTTGTTCAATCGGGTTCGCGATCTGACGGCGGAGATCTGGTTTGGCCGCCGTCTCGGTCAGGATGCCGCACCGGCAAAACTCGGCGTTGACCGGGCGCTAGCCTTCAGCGAAATTAACCAACAGCTGCACCTGTTGCTCAATGGCCTGGACGCGGTGTATCACGCACAAGGCGAATATGCCTGGGCCGACGAGATTGTGTGCACGGCGCTGGATAAACTGCGTAAAGGTTCCAGGCAAAATTTGCGCGCGCCTGCCGCGATTATCGACTGGCGTCCAATGGTGCATGAGATGCGCCTGTTCAAATCACCAGAAGAGATCGCGGTCATGCGTCGTGCCGGAGAAATCACCGCGCTGGCGCATACCCGTGCGATGAAAAAATGCCGTCCGGGAATGTTTGAATACCAGTTAGAAGGGGAGATTCACCACGAATTTACCCGCCATGGTGCGCGTTATCCGTCCTATAACACGATTGTCGGCAGCGGTGAAAACGGCTGTATCCTGCATTACACCGAAAATGAAAGTGAAATGCGCGATGGCGATTTGGTGCTGATCGACGCTGGCTGTGAATACAAAGGCTATGCGGGCGACATTACGCGTACCTTTCCGGTAAATGGCAAATTTACCCCAGCACAGCGTGAAATCTACGATATCGTGCTCGAATCCTTAGAGACCAGCCTGCGTCTGTATCGTCCCGGAACGTCCATTCAGGAAGTCACTGGCGAAGTGGTGCGCATCATGATTACGGGTCTGGTGAAACTCGGTATTTTGCACGGTGATGTCGATCAGTTGATTACCGAAAATGCGCATCGCCCATTCTTTATGCATGGTCTAAGCCACTGGCTTGGACTGGATGTGCACGACGTCGGCGTTTATGGTCAGGACCGCTCACGTATTCTTGAGCCGGGAATGGTGCTCACCGTCGAGCCGGGACTGTATATCGCGCCGGACGCCGATGTACCGCCAGCTTATCGTGGTATCGGCATTCGTATTGAGGATGACATCCTCATCACCGAGGACGGCAATGAAAACCTGACCGCCAGCGTAGTGAAGAAAGCGGATGACATTGAAGCCTTAATGGCTGCGGCGCGACTGCAATGAGCGTGATTATCGTTGGTGGTGGTATGGTTGGCGCGACGCTGGCGTTGGCCATTTCTCAGCTCAGCCATGGGACTCTGCCGGTTCATCTGATAGAAGCGAGCGAACCTGAAACTGACCGCCATCCCGGGTTTGATGCCCGGGCGATTGCTCTGGCGGCAGGAACCTGCCAACAGCTGGCGCGAATTGGCGTATGGCAGGCGATTGCCGATTGCGCAACGGCCATTAAAACGGTTCACGTCAGCGATCGCGGTCATGCCGGATTTGTGACGCTGGATGCGCAGGAATACCGTATTCCGGCGCTGGGGCAGGTCGTAGAGCTGCACGATGTCGGGCTACGTCTGTTTGCGCTGCTGCGCAAAGCACCGGGCGTTACATTACACTGCCCCGACCGCGTAGCCAGCGTGTCACGCACCCAGGAGCGCGTAGAAGTTACGCTGGAAAATGGCGAAATGATTGATGGTCGCCTGCTGGTGGCCGCCGACGGTACGCGCTCCGCACTGGCTACCGCCTGCGGCGTTGACTGGCAGCAACACCCCTATGAGCAACTGGCGGTAATTGCCAACGTCACAACCTCTGTGCCGCACGACGGTCGAGCGTTTGAACGTTTCACGCAATATGGCCCGCTGGCAATGCTGCCCATGTCTGATGGTCGCTGCTCGCTGGTGTGGTGTCATCCGCTGGAACGGCGCGATGAGATTCTGGCCTGGTCCGACGAACGGTTTTGCCGTGAACTGCAAACCGCGTTTGGCTGGCGGCTGGGGCGTATTATCAAGGCGGGTAAACGCAACGCCTATCCGCTTTCGTTAACCTCGGCGCAAAAAGCGATTACCCATCGAACCGTGCTGGTAGGGAACGCAGCCCAGACGCTGCACCCCATTGCCGGACAAGGTTTCAACCTTGGTCTGCGTGATGTGATGAGCCTGGCTGAAACGTTGACCCAGGCGCAGAACAGCGGGGAAAATGTCGGTGATTATGCGGTGCTGGCACGCTATCAGCATCGCCGCGAACGCGATCGCGAAACGACGATTGGCGTGACTAATAATTTGGTGTATCTGTTTGCCAATCGCTGGGCCCCGCTGGTTGTTGGGCGCAACGTCGGGCTGATGGCGATGGAATTATTCACCCCTGCGCGCGATGCGCTGGCGGAGCGGACCCTGGGCTGGGTTGCGCGCTAAATATAACCTGTAGGCCGAATTAAAGAAGTAGGCCTGATAAGCGCAGCGCCATCAGGCAATGTCGCGGAATTGATGCCGGATGGCGGCTTTGCCTTATCCGGCCTACGGTTTTTGATTGTCCTATTTTCAGGAGCAAACAGTGCAAAGTGTTGATGTAGCAATTGTTGGTGGCGGCATGGTAGGACTGGCGGTTGCCTGTGGCTTACAGGGCAGCGGGTTGCGCGTTGCTGTATTAGAACAACATGTTCCGCAGCCGTTGGCGGCGGATGCACCTCCTCAGCTTCGTGTTTCGGCCATTAATGCCGCCAGCGAAAAACTGCTTACCCGTCTTGGCGTCTGGTCCGACATTGTTGCCCGTCGCGCTTGCTGCTACCACGGCATGGAAGTCTGGGACAAAGACAGCTTTGGACGTATTGCGTTCGATGACCAGAGCATGGGCTACAGCCATTTGGGGCACATTGTCGAAAACTCAGAGATTCATTATGCGCTGTGGCAAAAGGCGCAGCGTTCAGCGGATATTACGCTGATGGCACCTGCTGAATTACAGCAGGTGGCCTGGGGTGAGAACGAAGCATTTCTGACCCTGAAAGATGGCGCAATGCTGACGGCACGCCTGGTCGTCGGTGCCGATGGCGCTAACTCCTGGCTGCGCAACAAAGCGGATATTCCGCTCACCTTCTGGGATTATCGTCATCATGCGCTGGTGGCGACTATCCGTACGCAGGAAGCGCACGGTGCGGTTGCGCGTCAGGCGTTTCACGGCGAAGGTATCCTGGCATTCCTGCCGCTTAGCGACCCCCATCTGTGTTCTATCGTCTGGTCGCTCTCGCCGCAGGAAGCAGAACGTATGCAGCAGGCAAGCGTAGACGAATTCAATCAGGCGCTGAATATCGCTTTTGATAATCGCCTGGGGCTGTGCAGCCTTGAGAGCGAACGCCAGACGTTTCCGCTGACTGGACGTTATGCCCGCCAGTTTGCCGCCCATCGTATGGCCCTGGTGGGTGATGCGGCGCATACCATCCACCCGCTGGCGGGTCAGGGGGTAAACCTTGGCTTCATGGATGCGGCGGAGCTGATCGACGAGCTTAAGCGGCTACAGCGTCAGGGCAAAGATATTGGTCAGTACCTCTATCTGCGCCGTTATGAACGTAGCCGTAAGCACAGCGCAGCGCTGATGCTGGCGGGGATGCAGGGTTTCCGTGAGCTGTTTGCAGGCGAAAATCCGGCGAAAAAAATGCTGCGTGATATTGGTCTGAAACTGGCCGATACCCTCCCGGGCGTAAAACCGCAACTCATCCGCCAGGCGATGGGACTGAACGATCTTCCTGAGTGGCTACGCTAGTGTCCGTAAGGACAATCTTAAGAGTTTGAAACCCGTCACACTTTCCTCTCCCGGCCTGCGCGCCGGGATGGTTCTCTCATTTGAAATAATCTAATTCCACTCCTTTTTTCGCATTAGTTTTTTTAATATTACGTTTTTTTCATAACGCCATTTTTGACATTTTTTCCACATTTAATATGGATTGATACGGCTTAACTTCGCTTATATATGTCTGTTGTTCTGATGTATTGGCGTTTTACTGGTTTTTTATGCTGTCGTCGATCTGGTCATTTTTAGTCATAAGCTAATGTGATGGTTAATTTTGCCTTATGGTTTAGCGTCTGTTTCGGTGGTAAGTTCAGGACAAAGAGAACGTTTGCGTCGCAGCCCCTGGAGCGGCTGTGGTGCTGGGTTTCGTGGCGACAATTTCACCGCGAAAGAGTTGATAGCCCCGCTTATTCAACGAGGAAAAGATGGCTCAACAGACTCCTTTGTACGAACAACACACGCTATGTGGCGCGCGCATGGTTGATTTCCATGGCTGGATGATGCCGCTGCATTACGGCTCTCAGCTCGATGAGCACCATGCTGTCCGCACCGATGCCGGTATGTTTGATGTGTCGCATATGACCATCGTCGACCTGCGCGGTAGCCGCACCCGGGAGTTCTTGCGTTATCTGCTGGCAAACGACGTCGCGAAGCTAACGAAGACAGGCAAAGCCCTCTACTCCGGTATGCTCAACGCTTCGGGCGGCGTGATAGATGACCTGATTGTCTATTACTTCACTGAAGATTTCTTCCGCCTCGTTGTAAACTCCGCCACCCGCGAAAAAGACCTCTCCTGGATTACCCAACACGCTGAACCATACGCTATCGACATCACCGTTCGTGACGACTTGTCGCTGATCGCGGTGCAGGGACCAAACGCGCAGGCAAAAGCAGCCACCCTGTTTACTGACGAGCAACGCCATGCAGTTGAAGGTATGAAACCTTTCTTCGGCGTTCAGGCGGGTGACTTGTTTATCGCAACCACCGGTTATACCGGCGAAGCGGGATATGAAATTGCCATGCCGAATGAAAAGGCCGCGGATTTCTGGCGTGCGCTGGTCGAAGCCGGTGTTCAACCTTGCGGTCTGGGCGCGCGTGATACGCTGCGTTTAGAAGCTGGTATGAACCTGTATGGTCAGGAGATGGACGAAGGCATTTCTCCGCTGGCAGCTAACATGGGCTGGACCATCGCGTGGGAACCGGTCGATCGCGACTTTATCGGTCGGGATGCGCTGGAAATGCAGCGTGAAAAAGGCCACGAACAACTGGTCGGGCTGGTGATGACCGAGAAAGGTGTGCTGCGTAATGAACTGCCGGTGCGTTTCACCGATGCTTCCGGCAACCAGCAGGAAGGCATTATCACCAGCGGGACATTCTCCCCAACCCTGGGTTACAGCATCGCGCTGGCTCGTGTCCCTGCGGGTATCGGCGACACGGCGATTGTGCAAATTCGTAACCGCGAAATGCCAGTTAAAGTCACTAAACCTGTTTTTGTGCGTAACGGCAAAGCCGTTGCGTAATTCATCCTTTTTTGGAGATTGATTGATGAGCAACGTACCTGCAGAACTGAAATACAGCAAAGAACATGAATGGCTGCGCAAAGAAGCTGACGGTTCTTACACCGTTGGTATCACCGAACACGCCCAGGAGCTGTTAGGTGACATGGTTTTCGTTGACCTGCCCGAAGTTGGCTCAACCGTCAGCGCGGGCGATGATTGTGCCGTTGCGGAGTCCGTAAAAGCGGCATCCGATATCTATGCGCCAGTAGGTGGTGAGATTGTGGCGGTTAACGACGCGCTCAGCGACTCCCCGGAACTGGTCAACAGCGAGCCATATGCGGGTGGCTGGATTTTCAAAATCAAAGCCAGCGATGAAAGCGAAATTGAATCGCTGCTGGATGCGACCGCATATGAAGCATTGTTAGAAGACGAGTAAATACGCTTCATCCTTCACGTTGCAGGTGTGTTGGCTTCCTCGCTCACCCCAGTCACTTACTTATGTAAGCTCCTGGGGATGTGCTGCGTCGCCGCCGTCCTGCAACGCGAATTATTTTGCGTATTCAGGTAAGTAGAGACACCTACGATTCACTGCACGTTTCAGGAACCATCGCCCATGACACAGACGTTAAGCCAGCTTGAAAACAGCGGCGCTTTCATTGAACGCCACATCGGACCGGACGCCGCGCAGCAGCAAGAGATGCTGAATGCGGTTGGCGCCGAGTCGTTAAACGCGCTGATCGGCCAGATTGTGCCGAAAGACATTCAGCTCGCAACCCCGCCGCAGGTGGGCGAGGCGGCGACCGAATACGCTGCGCTGGCTGAATTAAAAGCCATCGCTGGGCGTAACAAGCGCTTCACGTCCTACATTGGCATGGGCTACACCGCCGTGCAGCTGCCACCGGTAATCCTGCGCAACATGCTGGAAAACCCGGGTTGGTACACTGCGTATACGCCGTATCAGCCAGAAGTTTCTCAGGGGCGCCTGGAAGCTCTGCTGAACTTCCAACAGGTCACACTGGATCTGACGGGGCTGGATATGGCTTCCGCTTCTCTGCTGGATGAAGCCACCGCGGCCGCTGAAGCCATGGCGATGGCCAAACGTGTCAGCAAACTGAAAAACGCCAACCGCTTCTTCGTTGCGGCTGATGTTCATCCGCAAACGCTGGACGTCGTGCGTACCCGTGCACAAACCTTTGGTTTTGACGTGATTGTTGATGACGCGGCGAAAGCACTGGATCACCAGGATGTGTTTGGCGTGCTGTTGCAGCAGGTTGGCACCACCGGTGAAGTGCATGACTACAGCAAACTGATTACCGAGCTGAAATCCCGTAAAGTTGTGGTCAGTGTCGCTGCCGACTTTATGGCGCTGGTACTGCTGACTGCTCCGGGCAAACAGGGCGCGGATATCGTTTTCGGTTCTGCACAACGCTTCGGCGTACCGATGGGTTACGGTGGCCCACACGCGGCATTCTTCGCCGCTAAAGACGAATTCAAACGCTCCATGCCAGGCCGTATTATCGGCGTCTCCAAAGATGCGGCGGGCAATACCGCACTGCGCATGGCGATGCAGACTCGTGAGCAGCATATCCGCCGCGAGAAAGCGAACTCCAACATTTGTACCTCGCAGGTCCTGCTGGCCAACATCGCCAGTCTGTATGCCGTTTATCATGGTCCGGTTGGCCTGAAACGCATTGCTAATCGCATCCACCGCCTGACTGATATCCTGGCAGCCGGTCTGCAACAGAAAGGATTGAAGCTGCGTCATGCGCATTACTTCGACACCCTGTGCGTTGAAGTAGCCGATAAGGCCGCAGTGCTGGCGCGTGCCGAAGCAGCAGAAATCAACCTGCGTAGCGATATTCATAACGCGGTAGGTATTACGCTCGATGAAACCACCACCCGTGAAAACGTGGTGCAGTTGTTCAATGTTCTGCTGGGCGACAGTCACGGCCTGAACATCGATACGCTGGATAAAGACGTGGCGCTCGACAGCCGTTCTATTCAGGAAAGCATGCTGCGTGACGATGCGATCCTCAGCCATCCGGTGTTCAACCGCTACCACAGCGAAACCGAGATGATGCGTTATATGCACTCGCTGGAGCGCAAAGATCTGGCGCTGAACCAGGCAATGATCCCGCTGGGTTCCTGCACCATGAAACTCAACGCCGCTGCCGAGATGATCCCAATCACCTGGCCTGAATTCGCTGAGCTGCATCCGTTCTGCCCGCCAGAGCAGGCTGAAGGTTATCACCAGATGATCGGCCAGCTTTCCGAGTGGCTGGTAAAACTGACCGGTTATGATGCCGTCTGCATGCAGCCGAACTCCGGCGCGCAGGGCGAGTATGCGGGTCTGCTGGCGATTCGTCATTATCACGAAAGCCGTAACGAAGGTCATCGCGATATCTGCCTGATCCCGGCCTCTGCCCACGGTACTAACCCGGCATCTGCACAGATGGCGGGTATGCAGGTCGTGGTTGTCGCCTGTGATAAGAACGGCAACATCGACCTGGACGATCTGCGAGCAAAAGCAGAACAACATGCCGACAACCTTTCTTGCATCATGGTGACCTACCCATCCACCCACGGCGTTTATGAAGAAACGATCCGTGAAGTGTGCGACGTTGTGCACCAGTTCGGCGGCCAGGTTTACCTTGATGGCGCGAACATGAACGCTCAGGTTGGGATCACCACGCCGGGCTTTATTGGCGCAGATGTCTCGCACCTCAACCTGCATAAAACCTTCTGCATTCCGCACGGCGGCGGCGGCCCAGGTATGGGACCGATCGGCGTTAAATCGCATCTGGCGCCGTTTGTACCGGGCCACAGCGTAGTGCAGATTGAAGGAATGCTGACCCGTCAGGGCGCAGTTTCTGCGGCGCCGTTCGGTAGCGCATCCATTCTGCCAATCAGTTGGATGTACATCCGTATGATGGGCGCAGAAGGTCTGAAGCAGGCAAGCCAGGTGGCGATCCTTAACGCTAACTACATTGCCAGCCGTCTGAAAGATGCTTATCCGGTACTGTATACCGGTCGCGATGGTCGCGTGGCGCATGAATGTATTCTCGACATTCGCCCACTGAAAGAAGAGACCGGCATCAGCGAACTGGATATTGCCAAGCGCCTAATCGATTACGGTTTCCATGCGCCGACCATGTCCTTCCCGGTCGCGGGTACCCTGATGGTTGAACCGACTGAATCTGAAAGCAAAGTGGAACTGGATCGCTTTATCAATGCGATGCTGGCAATCCGCGCTGAGATCGATCGCGTGAAAGCCGGTGAATGGTCACTGGAAGATAACCCGCTGGTTAACTCACCGCACACGCAAAACGAGCTGGTAGCGGAGTGGAACCACGGTTATAGCCGCGAAATCGCCGTCTTCCCGGCGGGTGTGGCGAACAAATACTGGCCAACCGTGAAACGCCTTGATGATGTTTACGGTGACCGTAACCTGTTCTGCTCCTGCGTACCGATGAGCGAATATCAGTAATCTGCTGATTCAACTATCTTTTAAAGGCGCTTCGGCGCCTTTATTTTTTGGGAGAAACGTTATGGCTATAGCATTGGTGACGGGCGGCAGTCGTGGCATTGGTCGAGCAACCGCGCTGCAACTGGCGCAAGAGGGTTACACGGTCGCCGTGAATTTTCATCACAATATTCGTGCGGCAACCGAGGTGGTGAACTACATCATCGCTGCAGGCGGTAAAGCAATTGCTTTGCGTGCGGATATCAGTGATGAAAGCCAGGTGGTGGCAATGTTTGAGTCTATTGACCGTGAAGGCGAGCCGCTGACTGCCCTGGTGAATAATGCCGGGATCTTGTTTGAGCAAAGCACGGTCGAAAACTTAACCGCCGAACGCATTAATCGCGTTCTGGCGACCAATGTTACCGGCTATTTTCTGTGCTGTCGGGAAGCGTTAAAGCGCATGTCGTTCAAGCACGGCGGTCAGGGCGGGGCGATTGTGAATGTCTCTTCAGCGGCCTCACGGCTTGGCGCCCCTTTCGAGTATGTTGATTATGCCGCCTCAAAAGGCGCGGTGGACACGCTCACCACCGGCCTGGCGCTGGAGGTTGCGGCGCAGGGTATCCGCGTGAACGGTGTGCGACCGGGTCTGATCTACACTGAAATGCACGCATCAGGCGGCGAGCCGGGAAGGGTCGATCGCGTGAAATCTATGTTGCCTATGCAGCGTGGCGGGCAACCGGAAGAAGTCGCGCAGGCAATTACCTGGCTACTGAGCGAGAAGGCATCTTACGTAACGGGCAGTTTTCTGGAACTGGCGGGCGGGAAGTAGGGATTTAATTGCCGGATAGCGCTGCGTTTATCCAGCCTACGGGTGTATAACCTGTAGGCTGGATAAGGCGTTTACGCCGCCATCCGGCAAAAAATTACAGATTCTCGCCGTTGCTGGCAATCACCTCTTTGTACCAGTCAAAACTCTTCTTCCGTGAACGTGACATATCGCCGGTGCCGTCGTCATGTTTGTTCACGTAGATAAAGCCGTAACGTTTGCTGTACTGACCGGTGGTAAACGATACGCAGTCGATGCAGCCCCATGGCGTGTAGCCCATCAGGTCTACGCCATCATAGGTTACCGCTTTCATCATTTCTTCGATGTGGGTGCGCAGATAGTCGATGCGATAGTCGTCGTTGATGCTGCCGTCTTCTTCTACTTTGTCGTAAGCGCCAAACCCGTTTTCAACGATAAACAGCGGCTTCTGGTAGCGTTCATACAGCTCACATAAGGCATAGCGCAGACCGACGGGGTCAATCTGCCAGCCCCAGTCGGATGCTTTGACGTGCGGGTTCGGTACGCTACCCTCAAAGCCGGAAATCGCATCACCGCTGCCACCTTCCGCTTTAACGGCGTTGGTCATGTAGTAGCTGAAACCGAGATAGTCACAGGTGCCTTCGCGCAGGATTTGCTCGTCGCCGTCTTCCATCCTGATGTTAAATTCACGGCGTTCCCATTCGTTTAGCACATAAGACGGGTAGTAACCGCGCAGTTGAACATCGGTGAAAACGTAACGCTCACGCATCGATTCCTGCGCGAACATCACATCCTCAGGCTTACAGGAGAACGGGTACAGTGGCACCATCGCCAGCATGCAGCCGACTTTCATTTCCGGGTTGATGCGACGTGCGGCTTTTACCGCCAGTGCACTGGCGACAAACTGGTGATGCAACACCTGGTACATGGTCTCTTCCGGGTTTTCATGTTCGGTATACACCACGCCCGAGCAGCAATAGCCAAACAGCGGCGCGCGCCAGTTACGCTGGTTGTTGATTTCATTGAAGGTCATCCAGTATTTGACCTTGTGCTTGTAGCGCTCAAAAACGACTTCAGCAAAACGGACAAAGAAATCGACGACTTTACGATTGGTCCAGCTACCATACTGTTGAACCAAATGCAGTGGCATTTCGAAGTGGGAAAGGGTGATGACCGGTTCAATGTTGTACTTCAGCAGTTCATCAAACATGTCGTCGTAGAATTTTAACCCTTCTTCATTTGGCTGGGTTTCGTCCCCTTTCGGGAAGATGCGGGTCCAGGCAATTGACGTACGGAAGCATTTGAAGCCCATCTCGGCAAACAGCTTAATGTCTTCTTTATAATGACCGTAAAAATCGACAGCTTCGTGGTTAGGATAGTATTTACCCGGTACGACATCCTGAGTAATTTCTCGCGGAACGCCGTGTGCCCCACCGGTCAGGACGTCGCAAATGCTGGGGCCTTTGCCACCTTTGTTCCAGCCGCCTTCAACCTGATGCGCCGCCACCGCGCCGCCCCATAAAAAATCGTTTGGTAAGGTAAGTTTTTTCATCTGCGCTCAGTCTCAAGTTAATACAATCTGATTTTGAGTCTAACAAAGGAAAGATAAATGTCACGATATAACAAAATAGCGTAAATGTGATTTGTTACATCAAAAAAACAGATTGTTTTTTTACGCTATTCTTTTCGCCAGCTTGCGACCGAGTGATTCCAGAATATAAATAACGGGGATCTGCGTGGTTATATCGTATACCCCGGCAATACGTGTTTGTGGAACATGCCAGGAGAGATTAAAGTCGGCGAGTTTCGCCAGGCGAGAGTGTTCATGACTGGTGACAGACAGAACCTTACAGTTATGCAGACTGAACTGGCTGGCAAAGCGCAGGATCTCTTCTGTTTCACCAGAAACGGAAAGCACGATCGCCAGCGCGTTTCTGGCCATGTCGTTAGTTACCGGGAAATAAGGATCGTCAATGTGATTACTGAATTTACCGACGTTTGAGAAAAAACGTGCGCCATATTTTGCCAGCGCTCCAGACGTTCCCGCTCCGACGAATATAATACGTTCGGACGATAATATAATATCAACAGCCTGATCGAGCAGTTTATCGAACTCGTCGTTATTGACGCCTTTAAAGAAACTGATAATTTCGCTGGCACCGAAATTAGCCTGTTGCGGTTCATTCTGCTCTAAATATAATTTGAAGCGCACGCGAAATTCTGAGTAACCTTCACATTTAAGCTTGCGGCAAAAGCGCAGTACGGTGGTGGTGGAAACGCCCACGGCATCAGCCAGTTCGCGAATGGTCATGTACATGACTTTGTCACGGTTTTTGATGACATAGTTGTAGACCAGCATCTCAAGATTGTTGAGACTGGCGATGGCAGCGTGGGAGAACATACTCACAATGGCAAAACTCACTCATCAGACTTTATCTACAGGGAATAATAACATGCAGCCAAATGACATCACTTTTTTTCAGCGTTTCCAGGATGACATTCTGGCCGGACGCAAAACCATCACCATTCGTGACGAGTCCGAATCACACTTTAAAGCCGGGGACATTCTACGGGTTGGACGCTTTGAAGATGAGGGCTACTTCTGCACGATTGAAGTTGTCGGCACCTCAACGGTTACGCTGGATACGCTAACGGAAAAACATGCCCAGCAGGAAAACATGGCGCTCGATGAGCTTAAACAGGTGATCGCCGAGATTTACCCGGATCAAACGCAATTTTATGTGATTGATTTTAAATGCCTTTAACTTTACAGGTACAGCTGTTAGCTGAAATATAAAATGCAATTATATGATTTTTATTAATTATTTATTATTTGATAAATATTTTAGCTAACATGTGTTCACTGGAACCATTCTCAGTTACGCTAGAGGCGCAATAACGAAAGTGTTCGTTTCTGGGGAGTAACTTATGGTTCAGAAGCCATTAATCGCGCAGGGATATTCGCTGGCAGAGGAAATAGCCAATAGCATCAGTCACGGTATCGGGCTGGTGTTTGGGATTGTCGGACTGGTGTTGTTACTGGTTCAGGCAGTGGATACCAACGCCAGCGCCATGGCTATTACCAGCTATAGCCTGTACGGCGGTAGCATGATCCTGCTGTTCCTTGCCTCAACCTTGTATCATGCGATCCCCCATCAGAGAGCGAAAGTCTGGCTGAAAAAATTCGACCACTGCGCGATTTATCTGCTGATTGCCGGGACCTACACGCCATTTCTGCTGGTGGGGCTGGATTCGCCGCTGGCACGCGGACTGATGATTGTTATCTGGAGCCTGGCGCTAATCGGTATTTTATTCAAACTGACTATTGCGCACCGCTTTAAGGTTCTGTCGCTGGTGACCTACCTGACAATGGGCTGGCTATCGCTGATAGTGGTGTATCAACTGGCGGTTAAGCTGGCGGCGGGTGGTGTGACGTTGCTGGCCGTTGGCGGCGTCGTGTATTCGCTGGGCGTTATTTTCTACGTCTGTAAGCGCATTCCTTACAACCACGCGATCTGGCATGGCTTTGTGCTGGGTGGCAGCGTTTGCCACTTCCTGGCAATCTATCTGTACGTTGGTCAGGCTTAACCCTTGATGCCGGATGGCGGCTAGCGCCTTATCCGGCCTACAAAATGTGCCTGTAGGCCGGATAAGCGTGCGCTATCCGGCGTTAATCTTTTACTCTTCCAGCGAATACGGCAGCGGTACGATATGCAGCGTTTTTGCATCGTCGCGAACGCGGAACACGCTGTCGGCTTCCATGTCGTTATTCATCACAACCTGCACCAGCACTTGTCCATCAGCCAGCTGTACCGCGGCGAGTACGGTGCCGGTACGACGCCAGTTCTCGCCCATTTTCAGCTCCAGGTCTTCACCCGCTTCCGGTACCCGACTGGCCGCTCCTGCCAGAGTCCACATGGCGCGTTTATTGGCGCCGCGGAATTTTGCACGAGCAACCATTTCCTGACCGGTATAGCAGCCTTTTTTAAAGCTGATACCGCCCAATGCCTGCAGATTGGTGGCCTGCGGAATAAACTGTGCGCTGTTGGCAGTATCAATAACCGGAATACCCGCTTCGATATCCAGCGCCAGCCACTGTTGGCTGTTATTCAATTCTGCTTCGCCACGCAGTTTCTCCGCAATCATCTCAGCTGTTGCGACATCAACGATCAGCAGGAAGCGTTCAGATGGATGCTCGAACCACAGCAGGGCGGAAGCGCCGTGGGTAACGACCTGCTTATCGCTGGTTGGCAGTTCGCTAAAGAGATTGGCTAGCGCCGCGCGCGCCTGGAAGCCCGCTACGCCCAGCAGGACGCGCTCGTCATCCGGGGCAATCACGACCTTCGAGAAGACGGCGTATTTTTTCAGTTCGGTCAATTGGGCATCACGCAGGCTACGGCGTTCAAGCCAGGCAAAACCATCAGCCTGACGGAAGAGACGCAGGTTGCTCCACATTTTACCTTTGGCATCGCAGTGAGCTGCCAGCAGGTGTTGCTGTTCGGTCATTTGGCTGACATCAGCGGTGACCTGGCCCTGGATGTACTTTTCACTGTCGACGCCGGTAATGGTGGCGAGAGCCCAGTCGTCGAGCGTCATTAGCGTCAGAGGCAAACGTGCCGACGCACACGGCTGGCGAGGAGGAAACGATGTAAAAGCCATAATAATGTCCTGATTTGCTTAACGCGGTAATAATGACTAATGGTAAAAGAGCTATAGGCTATTGCAAGCGGTTTAAACATCCTGTTTGTGCCTTATATTAAGCTTTGCGAGGAGACATCCAAAAAAGTGAACCCTTTGACTTAATGTGGTTTTATTTAGCGATCGCGCTTCCGTTTACTGATATTCCCGTAAAAGAGCGTGAAAAACACGTTACAATAGCCGGATACTTCGTTTTCGCGAGACAGGGAAAAGAACATGGATATTAACAACAAAGCACGTATTCATTGGGCATGCCGCCGCGGTATGCGTGAACTGGACATCTCTATCATGCCGTTTTTCGAACATGAGTATGACAACTTAAGTGACGAAGAAAAACGCATCTTTATCCGTCTGCTGGAATGTGATGATCCAGACTTATTTAACTGGTTGATGAATCATGGGAAACCGGCTGATGAGCAGTTGGAGCAGATGGTGCGACTCATCCAGACACGGAATCGGGAACGTGGTCCAGTGGCAATCTGATTTACGCGTTTCATGGCGCGCACAGTGGCTCTCTCTGCTCATTCATGGGCTGGTTGCGGTATTCATTTTATTGATGCCCTGGCCATTGAGCTACACCCCATTATGGTTGGTGCTGCTCTCTCTGGTGGTGTTTGATAGCGTACGCAGTCAGCGTCGCATTAACGCTTGTCAGGGAGAGATTAGACTGTTAATGGACGGTCGCCTGCGCTGGCAGGGGCAAGAGTGGTCTATCGTTTGTGCACCCTGGATGATTAAAACGGGCATGATGCTGCGTTTGCGTTCAGATGCGGGAAAACGTCAGCATTTGTGGCTGGCAGCGGACAGCATGGATGACGCTGAGTGGCGGGATTTGCGGCGGTTAATGCTGCAACAGGTAAAGCAGGGTTAACGCCGGCGAATGACTGATGGCGAGCAGCTACGGTTTAGCGCGCTATGTAAGCCGGAGAAGGCATTCACGCCGTCATCCGGCAAACTGGCTATCAGGACCAGTGTTCGGCCATTTCACCGAGAATTTGCTCACACCATGCCTGGATACGTTCATCGCTGAGGTCGTACTGGTTCGTTTCATCCAGAGCTAAACCGACAAACAACTGCCCATCGGCAATCACGGGTTTATCACTGGTGAATTCATAACCTTCTGTTGGCCAGTAACCGACAAACTTAACGCCTTTGGTGACCAGTTTATCATGCAGCATACCCAGTGCATCAAGGAACCACTCACCGTACCCCAGTTGATCGCCCATGCCGTAAAGCGCGACAATCTTGCCTTCCAGGTTGAGGTTGTCCAGTTGATCCCAGACCGCTTCCCAGTCTTCCTGAATTTCACCGAAATCCCAGGTTGGAATACCCAAAATGAGCACGTCATACTGCTCCATTAGAGCCGGGGAATCATCCTTGAGATTGTGCAGTGTCACCAGTTCGGGACCCAGGATATCGCGGATTTTTTCTGCTGCCATTTCGGTGTAGCAGGTGCTGGAACCGTAAAAAAGACCCATGTTCATGACGTAAACATCTCAATTCTGCTGTAGCGTTGCGGGTAGTGTAACAGAATCGCCGCAATCCCGGCACAATGAGGCATAATGCATCAAAAATGAGAGTGGAATAAGGGGCGCGAGTGGAACAGGATCTGGCGCGCATCGAGCAGTTTCTTGATGCACTGTGGCTGGAACGAAATCTGGCAGAGAACACGTTAAGTGCGTATCGTCGCGATCTGACAATGCTTGTTGAATGGTTGCACCATCGTGGCATTTCACTGGCGACGGCGCAGAGCGATGATTTGCAGGCATTGCTGGCTGAGCGGATGGATGGTGGGTATAAAGCCACCAGTTCAGCTCGTTTGCTCAGTGCCATGCGGCGTTTTTTTCAGCATCTTTACGGCGAAAAATTTCGCGAAGACGATCCAAGCGCCTCGCTTGCTTCACCTAAACTTCCGCAGCGTTTGCCAAAAGATCTCAGCGAAGCGCAGGTAGAACGGCTGCTGCAGGCCCCGCTTATTGACCAACCGCTTGAGCTACGCGACAAAGCGATGCTGGAGGTTTTGTACGCTACGGGGTTGCGCGTATCAGAGTTGGTGGGGCTGACGATGAGCGATATTAGTCTGCGCCAGGGCGTTGTGCGGGTGATTGGTAAAGGCAACAAAGAGCGGCTTGTGCCGTTGGGCGAAGAAGCCGTGTACTGGCTGGAAACATACCTGGAACACGGTCGTCCGTGGTTGCTCAACGGCGTATCGATTGACGTACTGTTTCCCAGCCAGCGTGCGCAGCAGATGACCCGTCAGACTTTCTGGCATCGTATTAAACACTATGCTGTGTTAGCAGGGATCGACAGCGAGAAACTGTCACCGCACGTATTGCGGCATGCTTTTGCCACACATCTGCTCAATCACGGCGCTGACCTGCGCGTGGTGCAGATGCTGCTGGGGCATAGCGATCTCTCGACTACGCAGATTTATACACATGTCGCAACGGAGCGCTTGCGTCAACTACATCAACAGCATCACCCACGAGCGTGAGTGCTGACAGTAAAGGATAGGTTATGAAGAAACGTTTTATGATGCTCACCCTGTTGGCTACAGCGTTTTCAGGCATGGTGCATGCAGACGATGCAGCTATTCGCCAGTCATTAGCGAAGCTGGGCGTGCAGAGCACCGAAATTCAACCTGCTCCGGTTGCGGGCATGAAAACCGTACTGACCAATAGCGGTGTGCTGTACGTGACTGAAGACGGCAAGCATATTATTCAGGGGCCGATGTATGACGTAAGTGGCGCAAGTCCGGTAAATGTCACTAATCAACTGCTGATGAAGCATCTGAATGCGCTGGAAAAAGAGATGATCGTCTACAAAGCGCCGCAGGAAAAACACGTCATCACCGTTTTCACCGACATCACCTGTGGTTACTGCCACAAGTTGCATGAAGAGATGAAAGACTACAATGCGTTAGGGATCACCGTCCGTTATCTGGCCTTCCCTCGACAGGGGCTGGAAAGCCAGGCCGAGCAGGACATGAAGTCAATCTGGTGTGCAAAAGATAAAAACAAAGCCTTTGACGATGCAATGGCGGGCAAGAGCGTGAAAGCGGCGACCTGTGATGTGGATATCGCGAATCATTACGCGCTGGGCGTGCAGTTTGGCGTCAGTGGCACACCGGCGATTGTCCTGAGCAACGGCTATGTTGTTCCGGGCTATCAGGGGCCGAAAGAGATGAAAGAATTCCTCGACGCACACGAAAAACAGACCAGCGGTAAATAATTCGCGTGAAACAACAGATACAACTTCGTCGGCGTGAAGCCGACGAGACCGCCGAGCTACCAGCCGACTTGCCGCCGCTGCTGCGTCGTTTGTACGCCAGTCGCGGCGTGCGCAGCGCGCAGGAGCTTGAGCGTAGCGTGAAAGGCATGCTGCCGTGGCAGCATTTGAACGGCGTCGAAAAAGCGGTTGAGATCCTCTATAACGCCTTTCGCGAAGGAACCCGCATCATTGTGGTGGGGGATTTCGATGCCGATGGTGCGACCAGCACGGCGCTGAGCATCCTGGCAATGCGTGCGTTGGGCTGCAGCAACGTTGACTACCTGGTGCCTAATCGTTTTGAAGACGGCTATGGTTTAAGCCCGGAAGTCGTGGATCAGGCCCATGCCCGGGGCGCTCAGCTAATTGTCACCGTAGACAACGGCATCTCGTCTCACGCGGGAGTCGAACATGCCCGAACGTTGGGGATCCCGGTCGTTGTGACCGATCACCACCTGCCCGGTGACACGCTGCCGGGCGCAGAGGCTATCATCAACCCTAACCTGCCCGACTGTGAATTCCCGTCGAAATCGCTGGCAGGCGTTGGTGTGGCCTTCTACCTGATGCTGGCGCTGCGCACCTTTTTGCGTGATAAAGGCTGGTTTGATGAACGTGGTATCGCGCCGCCGAACCTGGCAGATTTGCTCGATCTGGTTGCTTTGGGCACAGTAGCAGACGTGGTGCCGCTGGATGCCAATAACCGTATCCTGACGTGGCAAGGTTTAAGCCGCATTCGTGCTGGAAAGTGCCGCCCTGGCATTAAGGCGCTACTGGAGATTTCCAATCGTGACCCGCTCAAACTGGCCGCCAGTGATTTAGGTTTTGCGCTTGGCCCTCGGCTGAACGCGGCAGGTCGTCTGGATGATATGTCCGTCGGCGTGGCGCTGCTACTGTGTGACAACATTGGTGAAGCGCGCGTGCTGGCCAATGAGCTGGACGCGCTAAACCAGACACGAAAAGAGATTGAACAGGGGATGCAGGCAGAAGCACTGACCCTGTGTGAAAAGCTGGAACGCAGTAGTGACACACTCCCAGGCGGCCTGGCAATGTACCACCCAGAGTGGCATCAGGGCGTGGTGGGGATTCTGGCGTCGCGCATCAAAGAGCGCTTCCATCGTCCGGTGATTGCGTTTGCGCCTGCCGGTGACGGTACGCTGAAAGGCTCCGGACGTTCGATCCAGGGACTGCATATGCGTGATGTGCTGGAGCGTCTGGATACGCTTTATCCCGGCATGATCATTAAGTTTGGTGGACATGCGATGGCAGCAGGTCTGTCGCTGGAAGAAGCGCAGTTTGAGCGTTTCCAGCAGCGTTTCGGCGAACTGGTAACCGAGTGGCTGGATCCCGCCTTACTGCAGGGTGAAGTGGTATCAGATGGCGCTCTGAGCGCAGCGGAGATGACCATGGAGGTCGCGCAAATGCTGCGCGATGCCGGCCCGTGGGGACAAATGTTCCCGGAGCCGCTGTTTGACGGGCATTTCCGCCTGCTTCAGCAGCGCCTGGTCGGTGAGCGTCATCTGAAGGTGATGGTGGAGCCTGTTGGCGGCGGCCCACTGCTGGACGGAATTGCGTTTAATGTCGATACCACATGCTGGCCGGATAACGGTGTTCGCGAAGTTCAGCTTGCCTACAAACTGGATATTAACGAGTTTCGCGGCAACCGCAGCCTGCAGATTATAATCGATAATATCTGGCCACTTTAGCGTCACAATACACATAATCATTCAAGCTGCATCGAGGCGGAAAGTGAATGAGTCCCCAGGAGCGTACAACGAGTACGTGACTGGGGTGAATTCGCGCAGCCAACAAAGAGTCAGCTTGAAGGATGACGTGTATATTCGCTATAAAAAAGGGTGTGGATTGGTTACAATCCCGCTCTTATAACCGCATTTTGACTCGTTCAATAAAAGAAATCAGACCATGTTTGAAATTAATCCGGTAAATAACCGCATTCAGGACCTCACGGAACGCTCAGACGTTCTTAGGGGGTATCTTTGACTATGATGCCAAGAAAGAGCGTCTGGAAGAAGTAAACGCCGAGCTGGAACAGCCGGACGTGTGGAACGAACCCGAACGTGCACAGGCGCTGGGTAAAGAACGTTCTTCCCTTGAGGCCATCGTTGATACGCTCGATCAGATGAGCCAGGGCCTGGAAGATGTCTCCGGCCTGTTGGAACTGGCTGTAGAAGCCGACGACGAAGAAACCTTTAACGAAGCCGTAGCAGAACTCGATACGCTGGAAGATAAGCTGGCACAGCTGGAGTTCCGTCGTATGTTCTCCGGTGAATATGACAGCGCAGATTGCTATCTCGATATCCAGGCTGGCTCCGGCGGTACCGAAGCGCAGGATTGGGCCAGCATGCTGATGCGTATGTATCTGCGTTGGGCTGAAGCGCGCGGCTTTAAGACCGAAATTATTGAAGAGTCTGAAGGTGAAGTGGCGGGTATTAAATCCGTGACCATCAGAATCGCTGGCGAGTATGCTTACGGTTGGCTGCGTACTGAAACCGGTGTACACCGCCTGGTACGTAAAAGCCCGTTCGATTCCGGCGGCCGTCGCCATACGTCGTTCAGTTCGGCGTTTGTCTACCCGGAAGTTGACGATGATATCGATATCGATATCAACCCAGCGGATCTGCGTATTGACGTTTACCGTGCCTCGGGTGCGGGCGGTCAGCACGTTAACCGTACAGAATCTGCGGTGCGTATCACTCACATCCCGACCGGGATTGTGACGCAGTGCCAGAACGACCGTTCCCAGCACAAGAACAAAGACCAGGCCATGAAGCAGATGAAAGCGAAGCTTTATGAACTGGAAATGCAGAAGAAGAATGCCGAGAAACAGGCGATGGAAGACACCAAGTCAGATATCGGCTGGGGTAGCCAGATTCGTTCTTATGTCCTTGATGACTCCCGCATTAAAGATCTGCGTACCGGGGTTGAAACCCGTAACACGCAGGCAGTGCTGGATGGCAGCCTGGATCAATTTATCGAAGCAAGTTTGAAAGCAGGGTTATGAGGAACCAACATGTCTGAACAACACGTACAGGGCGCTGACGCGGTAGCCGACCTTAACAATGAACTGAAAACGCGTCGTGAGAAGCTGGCGAGCCTGCGTGAGCAGGGGATCCCGTTCCCGAACGATTTCCGTCGCGATCATACCTCAGACCAACTGCATGCTGACTTCGACGCAAAAGAAAACGAAGAGCTGGAAGCGCTGAACATTGAGGTATCCGTTGCTGGCCGTATGATGACCCGTCGTATTATGGGTAAAGCATCATTCGTTACGCTGCAGGACGTTGGCGGCCGTATTCAGCTGTACGTTGCTCGCGACGACCTGCCGGAAGGCGTCTACAATGAGCAGTTCAAAAAATGGGATCTGGGCGATATCCTCGGCGCGAAAGGTAAGTTGTTCAAGACCAAGACCGGTGAGCTGTCTATCCACTGCACCGAACTGCGTTTGCTGACCAAAGCGCTGCGCCCGCTGCCGGACAAATTCCACGGCCTGCAGGATCAGGAAGCGCGTTACCGTCAACGTTACCTGGATCTCATCTCTAACGATGAATCCCGCAATACCTTTAAAGTGCGTTCACAGATTATGGCTGGCATCCGTCAGTTCATGGTTGCTCGCGGCTTTATGGAAGTAGAAACCCCGATGATGCAGGTGATCCCAGGCGGTGCGGCAGCGCGTCCGTTTATCACCCATCATAACGCGCTGGATCTGGACATGTACCTGCGTATCGCGCCGGAACTTTACCTCAAGCGTCTGGTGGTTGGCGGCTTCGAACGCGTATTCGAAATTAACCGTAACTTCCGTAACGAAGGCATCTCTGTTCGCCATAACCCAGAGTTCACCATGATGGAACTCTACATGGCTTATGCGGACTACAAAGATCTGATCGAACTGACCGAATCTCTGTTCCGTACGTTGGCGCAGAACGTTCTGGGAACGACTGAAGTGCCTTACGGTGAAGAAGTCTTCGACTTCGGTAAGCCGTTCGAAAAACTGACCATGCGCGAAGCGATTCAGAAATACCGTCCGGAAACCAACATGGCCGATCTGGATAACTTCGACTCTGCAAAAGCGATTGCTGAATCTATCGGCATCAAAGTTGAGAAGAGCTGGGGTCTGGGTCGTATCGTGACCGAGATCTTTGAAGAAGTTGCAGAAGCGCACCTGATTCAACCGACCTTCATTACCGAGTACCCGGCAGAAGTTTCTCCGCTGGCGCGTCGTAATGACGAAAACCCGGAAATCACCGATCGCTTCGAATTCTTCATCGGCGGACGTGAAATCGGTAACGGGTTCAGCGAGCTGAACGATGCCGAAGATCAGGCGCAGCGTTTCCAGGATCAGGTTAACGCTAAAGATGCGGGTGATGACGAAGCGATGTTCTACGACGAAGACTACGTTACCGCTCTGGAACACGGTCTGCCGCCGACTGCGGGTCTGGGTATTGGTATCGACCGTATGGTTATGCTGTTCACCAACAGCCACACCATCCGCGACGTGATCCTGTTCCCGGCAATGCGTCCGGTTAAGTAAGATGTGAACTGCCGGATGGCGGCTGATGCCTTATCCGGCCTACGCGGAAGACGATTCGTAGGCCGGATAAAACGCGTTTGCGTTGTCATCCGGCAATTAATGACCGCTGGAAAATGCGCGCAACAATTTTCGCGCCTTATCGTCTGAAACCTGCATTACCATCCACGGGCTGAAGGCCCACGGTGTAGCGTCAATCCCGCATAACACATCCTCAAGATTGCTCCACCGATAATCCATCACTTCCTCCGCGTTCGGCTGCAGCGTGCTGATTAGCTGTGCGGCGTATACCGGACAAACTTCATTTTCCACAATTCCACTGGGATCTGCGGCACAATAGCGAAAATCAGCGTATACGGGCGTGAGTGCGCGAATGTCAGCTCCCAGCTCGAAGCGGGCGCGACGGATAATGGCGTCTTCAGTTGTTTCCCCTGATTGTGGATGACCGCACACCGAGTTTGTCCAGACACCCGGCCAGGCTTTTTTATGCAGCGACCGGCGGGTGACCAGTAGTTGCCCCTGCTCGTTAAATATCCAGCATGAGAAAGCGGAGTGCAGGGGCGTTGTGGCGGTATGCGCCGCATACTTTTCCAGCGTTCCACAGGGTTGGCCCTGTTCGTTCAATAAAATGACATGTTCCTGTCGCATTGCGTCCACCCTCAATCTTAAGCGCCTACATTATATGCTTAATTAAGTCATATTGATTAACAGAGGGTGTGAAATGCCAGAGCCGACGCTTCGTTACGCGATATGATTTGGCATCCGGTTTCTGGCTGCTATGATAAAGCGTCTGAAAATGTTGCGAGGTATTGTTTTGAGTGCAGGACGCCTGAAGAAAAATGGCTTGGGTATCGTGATGCTGCTGTGTGCCGGTCTGCTGTTAGCGGGCTGTTCCGGGAGTAAGTCGTCTGATACAGGAAGTTATTCCGGCTCCGTGTATACCGTGAAGCGGGGAGATACGCTATACCGTATTTCGCGCGCCACCGGCACCAGCGTGAAAGAGATTGCCCGTCTGAATAACATTTCACCACCCTATACCATCGAAGTAGGGCAAAGGCTGAAGGTCAGCGGCGGCGCGAAAACCAGTTCAAGCTCTGGCAAAACAACCAAGAAATCCTCGACTAAAACGGCAACTGTCAGACCATCTTCATCCGTGCCGCAGTCATCCTGGCCGCCGGTGGGGCAACGCTGCTGGTTGTGGCCTGCCAGCGGTAAAGTGATCCTGCCTTATTCAACGGCGGATGGCGGCAACAAGGGTATTGATATCTCAGCTGCGCGCGGCACACCGGTTTATGCGGCGGGAGCAGGGAAGGTAGTTTATGTCGGCAACCAGCTGCGGGGCTATGGCAACCTCATCATGATTAAGCACAGTGAGGATTACATTACCGCTTATGCGCATAATGATACGCTACTGGTGAACAACGGGCAGAGCGTGAAGGCCGGGCAGAAAATTGCCACCATGGGTAGCACTGATGCGGCATCTGTACGCCTGCACTTCCAGATTCGCTATCGCGCAACGGCGATTGATCCGCTGCGTTATTTACCGCCGCAGGGGAGTAAACCTAAGTGCTAACAGGCTATTTTATCAGCAGTTAGCATAGTTTGGGCTTGTCAGAGGGTGCGTAAGGTCTATAATGGCCCACGCACCTCTTCGCGGGCGTAGTTCAATGGTAGAACGAGAGCTTCCCAAGCTCTATACGAGGGTTCGATTCCCTTCGCCCGCTCCATTTTCAACTCTCCAGAACTCCACTGAATTCAACTACCTCCTGATTTTACTGGTTTTTTTTGCATTTTCTTGTCAACTGAACTCTATCTGGCTTACCCCAAATCAATAGCCTGTGTTGCATAGAAATGTGTATAGGTTCTCCTATACACTCTGGAACTATACACATAGCGAAATTTCAGAGGAGAAAACTATACATATGCCTCTTACTGACCTTGAGATCCGCCGCGCGAAGCCTGCGGAAAAAACGTATACCAAAGCCGATGGCAACGGTCTGTCTCTACAAATTGAGCCCAACGGTTCAAAGGGATGGCGATTCCGTTACCGCTTCGAAGGTAAAGCTAAAATGCTTTCTTTAGGGACATACCCGAAGGTTTCCTTATCCGAAGCGCGTAGACGGCGAGATGAGGCTCAGGATCTGCTGGCTACGGGTATCAATCCCAGTGATTCGCGTAAAGAGAAGAAACTGGCTCAGCAGGACAGGCTGGGGAATACCTTTGAGGCGATTGCCCGTGAGTGGTATCAGCGGCGTTACGATCTTTGGGCCGAGTCGTACCGCACTGAAATGATCGCTACTTTTGAGAAGGATGTCTTTCCTCATATCGGTCATCGTCCAATAGATTCGATTGCGCCTATGGAGCTGATGGCAGTTTTGACCCGCCTTGAGAAACGAGGTGCAACGGAGAAAATGCGCAAAGTACGTCAGCGCTGCGGTGAGGTATGGAAATATGCAATCGCAACAGGACGTGCTCTATCTAACCCTGCACCAGATCTTGCCAGCGTGATGATGCCCCATAAGAAAGAACATTATGCGCACCTGGAAGTTTCGGAGTTGTCAGGCTTCTTTACTGTGTTGCAGGCGTACACGGGAAATATACTCGTTAAGCTGGCCATGAGGCTTCTGATACTGACGGGGACTCGTCCCGGTGAGCTACGTAAAGCGGAATGGTCAGAGTTCGACTTTGAAAATAACCTCTGGAGCATTCCTGAAGAGCGAATGAAAATGCGACGACCACACCTCGTTCCGCTATCCCGACAAGCGCTGGCTATTCTGGAAGAACTGAAAACGATGACGAGTGGTTATCAATACGTTTTTCCCGGTAGGCTTGAGAAGGTTAAGCCGATCAGCGATATGTCTCTTAACGTCCTAATTCGTCGTGTCGGTTACGGTGGCAGGGCTACCGGGCATGGTTTCCGCCACACGATGAGTACCATTTTGCATGAGCAGGGCTTTAATTCAGCATGGATTGAGCTACAGCTTGCCCATGTGGATAAGAACAGCATTCGCGGCACTTACAACCATGCGCAGTATCTGGATGGCAGGAGAGAGATGATGCAGTGGTATGCGGATTATCTAGACTCACTGAAAGCTTCGTAAGTAAAGCTGTACATCAAATAGTTAAGGCATCCGTCCATTAACGTTTGGGTGCCTTTTTGCTTTTAACAACCGTAAATCAGGAGAATAACAAATGACTACGATATGCCCGCAATGTGGTTCTGACCGTGTAAGTGAGCGAAATATTGGCAGGAAGGCAGGAGGTATCGCTGGAGGCGTGGCAGGAGCACTTAGTGGTGCAGGTACGGGGGCAGCAATAGGTTCTGTTGTTCCGGTGGTGGGAACAGCTACAGGGGCTGTCATTGGCGCAATACTGGGAAGATTTGTCGCCGGTGCGACGGCTGGAGCGGTAACAGGAGCATCGCTTGATGGCGTCCTGTTCGATCAGTATGAATGTCGTAACTGTGAACATACTTTTGACTAATTAGCTTTGGTTTTCCTTCTACCTACTCACCAAAAAACTCTGTAAATACCCATTCATATTTTCAAATACTGTTGCTTATTGATCTGCACGGACGATCGATATTGAGTATTTTAATAGTCAACAACTATCAGTTTTTAAATATCGATCGTTTTTATCGATAGGTAAAACAGATTGGTTTATCTATTTCGATCGGTATTAACAGTTTTACACCTCATTACCTTCCTGAAAAGATCACATCAACCTGCCTTTAATCAGGTTATTACCGGTGGTGGGTCAGGAAAAGCTATTCAGTGATTAGTCGCTGGTCGCTGGCAAGGAGAGGAGGTCGATGGGATATAGATCAAGAGTTGTTTTCAGTTGTGGTGAAAACCTCCAAAACAACTGTTATCAGCGGATTAATAAAACCAGGAGGTAAAGACTCCTGTTCAGATTTTTTTGAATTTCAGGAGTTTTTATCATTAAAGGAGTTATATGAAAAGATTACTCAGTAGTGCCATTCTGTTAACCGTAAACATGTTCTCAATGTCTGTTTATGCCAATCCTGATAATTCCTGCGACGGTGAACAAACCATCTTTGATGCTTATACCGTCAAGGGTGGCAAGCACGTGGGTGTGTGTTACGTGTACGGTAATATTCGTTATGTGTATGGGAAGGATGATAATCCTGAAATTTTAATTAATGTTCCACGTGAAAAGGTTGATTTCAGTCTGTCTGGAAATGGTGATCAAAGTGTCACTATTCCCAATGGTGAGTATCGATATGAGATAGGTGAATATTTACGTGGTGGTCCATTTATACAGGTATGGAAAGGGAGTAAGTTTATTACCGAGATCAAGTTAAATGGCGCTAACTTTGAAAATAATATCGAGCAATATATTAATAATTAATACCGTTAAAGGTAAGGGGTATTATCGTGAAAGGACTATCTTTAGTTCGTGAATGTTTTTTGATTTCAGGTCTTTTATTCTCAAGTTTTCAGGTGGTTGCATCAGAATCCCCTATAAAAGTTGATGCAAATGGAGAACAACTCAGAGCGGGCACGGTCTCTTTTCCTGTATGGCGCTATACCATTACCAGTGTTGATAATGAAGTCACAATAAAGTCTCTCGTGCTTAACCGTGGCAACTGCGTTATCTCTACAGCGGACAGAGGCGAAAACGTAAATAAAAGACTTGGGTTCGGCCAGTCTTATACATTTACCAGTCCGACTAATAAATCATTTTCGCAGTGCAGACCACTTGAATTAGTCGTCAGTACAAATAAAGGCTCATTCACCTTTTCCTGGTGATAACTTACTGAAAATGGAGATGGATATATGGAAAACATTAATACGTTAAAAGCTAAAATCGATACAAAGGTAACGAAGTTTGTATTGCTGTCTGTTGTAACTGGTGGAATTTACCCAATGATGTGGTTATATCTGAACCAGCCAAAGTTAACAGAGCACATTCATAATGACTTTGTTGCCAAGGATTATCCTCTTTGGCTGGCTATTGTTACTGGATTTGGATGGTTATTGACTGATATAAGTTATTCTGTAAGTGAAAGTGAAACGGTGTTGGATCATATTGCCACACTGCTTTCTGTCGCTTCAACTGTAATGATTATCGTCTGGGCTTTTAAAGCTAAAACAGCTTTACAGGCTTATGCTTTAAATGAATTTAAATTTGAATTGAAGATGAATCCATTCTATACATTTATTTTTAGCATATACTATATTGTTTATTGCATCAACGATATGGAATCAGAGTTGCAGAAACACAACATTATTTATAGTAAACAAATTTCCTGATTGAATGATTGTAAATAAAAGTACTCGTCAGTAATGGCGAGTATCCAACCTCTAGTTATTTTTTTTGAATTGATTGGGAATATTCTCAAGTGTAGCTAAAGAAATAATATCATCTTAGGTAATTACAAGTAATTACTTACTCTAAGGTCTATAGCTTTTCCTTTAGTTTTGTTTACAGCTAATTCTGAATTTTTATCTATTCTCATTTTTTAGTACCTTCGTGTTTATGCTCTCAATGAACATATGACATTCTTCGCTCATTCTCTTGTTAAATTCAGGGGCAGAGTTATTAGGGATTTTCAAGAAAAGCAAATAAAAAGGAATATCTTTTCCCTGCTGATGAATCTCATCAGAAATCACCCCATGCGTTTTATCCATATTAAGTGCATTCCACCTGTTTTCAGATATTGGATAAATAAAGCCGCATCCTTTTATAAGGCCTCCATTCCCATACTGCCCTATGTAAGTATGTAGTTGAAAAATATCTTCACGTTTAACCCCAAACTGCGGATCAAAGGTTTTATACTTCACATCAAAAACGTACATGCCACCATCATTCTCAAAAACTAGGTCGGGTTCAATTTTGCGTACATAGCTTCCGAAAGCTCCGGTCGGAATTTCATAATTTCGCTCGAATTTACTTAGCATCCTTATCCCACTTCGTTTTAGGAGTTTTCGGATGAAATATTCGAAAAGCATCGATATATCAAAAAAGAAAGCACTTGATTCTTGTTGGTATCCAAAATCAGAACCTTCCTGATTGATGATTTTCTTAGATAAATCTATCAGTATGTTATAGTCGTTATAAAATGGGTTAGTAAAATATGGAGTTCTCAAGATCTCCTGACGAGATCTTCTCACCCCCAGATTAGCAGTGATGAAAGCATTGTAGATATTCCTCGTATGCTTACAGAATGATTGATGTTCAATCGTCTCATAGGCTTTGATGAACAACGAAGTTGCAGGACTGTCGTAACTGTGTTCGCGGTAGGTACATAAATATTTTCCTGAGGTATTATTTCTGAAGTAGTCAATTGTATCGATTGTCCCACGTATCCGTGAATTTCGTTCTTTTTTCGTAATATAGGTTTTAGGGATACCCAGTCGGTAAGCCTTCTTCAACTTGATGTTCCAAAGATATGCCAGGAGCCACTCATATCCTTCAGTGTGATTTTCGCCACCAATATTTTCCATCTCCAGAAAACCGTCAGCGTCCGCTATGATGTACCGAAGGAAGGCATTGCCAAAACGAGAACCAACTTTCAGGGAATATTCGCCACGTTTTACAAATCCAATAAGATTACCTGTGTTTAACGTAAAATTTCTGGAATCAGTACCATTTACAGTAATAAAACCATCATCGGTATTATGTTCATACTCTCGATCGTTGAAGAGGATGAGTGCATTTGCAAGATTATTATTAAGTTTATTTTCTACATCATGCGAAACTGAATTTAAAAAATGCCAAATGGTAGACTCATCATTTTTAATATTAGTCCGCTGACCTTTTGTTTTAAAATTAAGACTAATTGATTCCCCCAGAGATTTATTAGTAAATATTCCGTTATTTGCAAAATAAGACCTGTTATCGACCAGTGTACCATCCTTTATAATATCGAATAGCCACATGGTTTAAATTCCAAATGCTTTTGCAAAAGAATCGATGAGTTCTGATTCGTTGCTGCCACGAAGGTATTCTTGAAGTAAAGGTCGGATACAGTCATCCCAGATACGAGATCTCACTTCTGTAACTGTAAGGCTCCTGGCATATTTCAGATTCATTAAATAGGCATGTCCAATTTGGTAATCAGCCCCCAGTAAAGGCTCTTTCGTAATCTGGGTATTCAGTCGTTCGAGGTTATCTGCCAGAGGAGTCCAAGCTTTACAGAACTGGCTAAGATGGTATCTTAAAAGTCTCGTATCTGGCGTAACTTCTTCCCAACGAAATCTACGTCTGAGTGCAAAGTCAAAACTCTCAATACTACGATCAATCGTATTCATCGTACCTATCAGGTAGATATTTGTTGGAATAAAAAATTGGTAACCTTGTGCGGTATGAAGCATGCCTGTTTGTTGGTTATTTAGATTAGCATATTGGGTTTTGACGCTTCCTTTAATTCCTCGATACTCCAGGCAATACATAAGCTCACCAAAAACACGTGATAACTCGGCTCGGTTCACTTCATCTATTATAAAAAAGAACGGAGGCACTGCATCTGCTATCAGCTTCGAAAAGTCAGATATTTCGAAGATGTATTCCCAATGACCACCTGATAATTTATTTTGATATGTACGGAGTTCACCGATCGTGATTGATTCCCAATCCCTGTTAAGGTCGAGGCGTTCAATATCCATTTCCCACTTTCCTGCATTCCGGCAAAATTCCTTAAAAACACCATTAATCAACGTCAGCTGTGCTTTACCATTGTTATCCAGAACTGGGCGCAAACCTTCCATGAAGTCTTCATAACTAAAAGAAGGGTGAAATTGAATCAACTCAATCTGACTTGAATGTGTGAGGCTGCTATTTGGCGCAAACTCTTCTTTCCAGATATCAAAAAGAAGCGATGTTTGTTGACGAGCCTGGTATGTCTTTCCCGTTCCAGGAGGCCCGTACTTAACGATCTGCTTTTTCAGACTGAATGGATTAGAGAGATTCTCGTACAGAACCCAGACAAATTGGCTGAGATAAAACTCATCAGTTTCATTATTGCGAAGTTCATCGTTGAACTCATTTTTTATAATTTTCATCAGGAATACATTTTTTGAAAACCAGTCCTGATTATTTTCTGCTGGGTATGCAGGAATTATCCCTTCGTATGTAAGCCAGCTAAATACCTGATTGAACTTAGCGGAATCAACAGTTGTGGAAACTTCAAGCGTGCAGGCTGCCGCTACGCGATTGATAAGAACAGGATTATTAGACTTCCCATGTTCTGACCATGTGCACTCAAACTTTTTCAGTTCCTCTCTGTTGGGATTCAGGATGAATTGTTGTAATATAGCAATGAAGTCCTTGTTTTTAATAAAACTGTCAAAGTTTTCGTTGCTTAGAACCGACTGACCACGAGAAGCAATTCCATTACTTCTTTCAAAGATGAGTTGCTTTAGGAAAATCTCATCACTTGGAGATAATTCCTTTCCTGATTTTATACGTTCGCGAATTTGTCCGACCTGCTCATAAAACTCACGATAAGCATCATGCCAGCCTTTAAGTTCATGCTTATGGTTTTCAATCAAATGCTTGTATAAATTTTTTAGTCTGCTTTTCATTGTATCACTTGTATTTACTAGTTTGTTTTAGTGACAACCGGGTCCTGTTACCTGTTTCCCTGGATTCGCGAGAACCTAAGATGTAATGATAACAGCGAAGATTATACAAATTTTCTTCAGCTTCAGAATCTACTAATTCTGTTGATTATGATATCCATTACACCACTTTTATAATCTTTGTATTGAGTTGGCTAATCTCTTTTCATTACCAAATCTGGTAGTGTAAAATCTTTGTCCGATACCGTACAGCAAATATTTTAACTCTTCTTCTGATGATACTTCGAATTTACTCTCAGTAGTGTCATATTTAAGTTTTTCAGCACAATAATCATTAATGTAATTCAGCATCTCACCTCTGTCTTCCACTGGCATCGCTGCAAGAGTATCCATAGCTAATGCAATTCTCTTTCGGTTTGGCTTTGATACCTTTTCTACATCATAGTCAGTTGAAAGTACAATGAAGGATTCACTTAAAAACGACTTAACTTCTTCTTCCGTGGCTTCTTTGTACAGAATATCGATACCTTTAAATATACTTGAAATTGTGGCGAGATTTCTGAATAACAATATATTTCTTTCCTTTAAGTATACAGCATCAGGTATATGGTTAACAATCAATCGTCCTTCATTTTCTTCTATTTCTGCTGATTCACCAAAAGCAATTGTTTTTCTCTTGATAAATAGGGATGGGGTTATTTTCTGAAAATAAAAGTCTTCATTCTGATGAGAGAATATATATGAAATCTTCGCGAAGTATTGTTTTGTTAGATCGTCGAAGTCCTTAGAATCAAATTCATCCTTAATGCATGATAAGCAGAATGATTGCTGACTAAAATTTTCAATTTTAAACCACGAATCTTCATCAAGATTATGGTCAGGGTTATATGGAATGAGGCTAAGAGTAGATAAGTCTAAAGCGTCAAACAAAGTGTAGTCTGATACCAATTTAAAAAAAGGTTTCTTACGAGGTCCTTTTACTTTCGCAAAAATGTTATTCATCATTTTTTCCTTTCGATAAAGGTATAGTTGTTTATTCTAAATGCAACGGGGATCTTGATTTCTTTGGGGGTTTTGTATTTATGACGACTAATTAAAAAAATGGATGCGCCGCTCTTGTTTTTTATGTTATAAAACTCATATCTAAACAGTAGAAATAAAGGGTTAAAGTATAATGCTTGAGACATAAAGGTAAAAATAAATAAAACGGCATAAACAAAAAACAAGGCAGACCAACTAGTTATACTTAAAGCCACAAAGAAATAACCAAGATAGCTTGGAAGAAATGAGTTGTTCGCATGCTCCACAGAAACTACTTCACCTTCTTTAAACTCATCCTTGCCCAGTCTGGAGCTTAAAAGCAAACTAATCCAAGTTAGTAATATGGGGATTAGCATGTAAAATACGTATGATGTCATTTGTGGTAATAAACTCAACCAATGACTGTGTTCAAAACTTTGGAAAAAGTAATAAAGGGTGTACTTCTTTTGTACAAAGAAAATTATAGCCAACAACGATGTTGCGTTAAATGTTAAAAGAACTCTAAAAAGGAAATTTATTATCATAATGTTTTCCTGTATCAAATACTGCTTGCAATTATTTTATAGTATATCAATTAATAATTTACTTTCCACCTACAATATTTCGCTCAAGCGGGTAAATATATCAATAGCGAAGCCCCAATTGGGGCTTCGCTACCCTCAGAACCCACGCATTCCATTGATAAAAGTATCAATCACACCACAAACTTTGTCATAAGCACGTTTAAGAACAGTCTTCCTTTCAAGGATCCTTGGTGTCCACATTAGAGCCCTGGCTACCTCGTCCTCGCGTGGGGTCACATCGGTAAACAGGTAGTTATCAAGCAAGGCTGTAACTTTGCTTTCATCAAGCCTTTCCTCTGCACAAAGCGTTGCAACCGCTTTACGTTTTTCACGTTCAACGTAGGTTTCAAAGGTCTGAGTGATATCTTCATCATGCGAAACATGCAGCAGGTTTTCTTCTATGAAGTTATCAATCAGTTCGCGTTTGCTGCGCAGCGTGACGTCACTGTCAACGATATCCATGACCTTCTTCTTCTGCTCCTGCTGCGCTTCAGGTGGCATAGACTGGATGCCAGCCAGTAGCCTCAGGATATAGCCGACATTAATTTCATCCCGATGAATCAGTGACACTTCAAAATCGACCTCGTCCAGAATCGAGACTTTATCTTTGCCAGTGCGTTTTTTCACCTTGTCATAAATATCAAGATATTTACTGGTGTAATCGGCAAGAGTCTGATCCGATAAAGGCTTACTGACTTCATCAAAATCAGCAAAGCTCTCCAGGATATTCTTCAGTCGCATCATGTCACGGAAAGCCGTCACAAAAGCAAGCTGAGCTTTTTCATCAGGGAGGCTGTCCACGCTTTCCACTGTAGGTGTCAGGGTCAACAGGGTATCTACAGCAGCCTGATAGTCGCCCAGGTACTCCTCGAAAGGCTTAACCAGCACGACTGAGGATGCGTCTTTATTCGAGAACAGCGCTATGGCATCATCAGTGGCTTTCTTGAGGTTGCGGAAGCAGACGATGTTACCGTGGCTTTTCTTCTCATTAAGAATACGATTGGTACGGGAGAATGCCTGTATCAGTCCGTGGTAACGCAGGTTTTTATCAACGTAAAGCGTATTGAGAGCCGGGCTGTCAAATCCCGTGAGGAACATATTGACCACCAGCAGGATATCAATCCCTTTTTCCTTGGTTCGTTGTGCAATGTTCTTGTAATAATTGTAAAAGCTTTGCGAGTCATTAGCTGAATAGCTGGTGCCATACAGCGTATTATAATCCTTGATGAAGCTGTCCAGATGATCCCGGCTGGAGATATCGATTCTCCCGCCCTGAGGCAGGCTGATGTCTTCTTCATCCAGTAAGCCGTTAACCGTTTCCTTATCGCTTTTGTCTGCTTCGTTGGCCGCATAAGTAAAGATTGTTGCGATACGCAGCGGTTTGTAACCCGGATCGGCCTGCTGAAGCTCTGCTTGTTTATCTTTAAAGAGTTTGTAGTATTTAATCAGCATGTCCACCGAGCCCACGCAGAACATCGCGGTAAACTCCCGGTTTCGGGTCTTTGCATTGTGGTGAGCCAGGATGTAGTCGGTTATCTTGCCCAGCCGGATATCGCTTTCCATGACCTCTCTGGTGTCGATATCTTCCACATCGATATCAATCTCGTTGCTGGTTTCCTTACGGCGATAAGTCCCTACATACTCTACAGCAAAGCGCAATACGTTCTCATCACGGATGGCATCGACAATGACATACTTGTGGAGGCATTTATCAAACAACATTTCAGTAGTCTGCTTGATGCCATTGGTGATGTTCACGTTATCGGCAAAGATCGGTGTACCTGTGAAACCAAACAGTTGTGCATTTTCAAAGAAATTCACGATAGCCTTGTGAGTATCACCGAACTGACTGCGGTGGCATTCGTCGAAGATAAAGACAATCCGTTCCTTACGTAGGTGCTCCAGCTGTGCCTTATAGCCTTCATGAGTAATGGCATTGTTCAGTTTCTGAATGGTGGTCAGTATCAGTTTACTGTTGTTAGCCTTGAGTTGCTTAATCAGCGTACTGGTATTGTTAGTGGTATCTACGCTGTCTTTAGCGAAGCTGTTGAACTCTTTGGCTGTCTGATAATCCAGATCGCGACGATCGACGACGAAAATAACCCGATCAACTTCGGGCATCGACATGATCACCTGGCTTGCCTTAAAGCTGGTTAAAGTCTTCCCGCTACCTGTAGTATGCCAGATATAGCCATTACGGGGTTTGCCCTGTAGATGGAGACTGTCTTTAACATGGCGAATCATCGCCTCACAGGCATAGTACTGATAGGGGCGCATGACCATCAGGCACTTACGGGTTTCATTCAGCACCGTGTAGTGAGTAATCATTTTTGCAATGTGACAAACTTTCAGGAAGGCTTCTGTAAACTTCTCCAGCGACTTAATGGGTTCATTTTTCTCGTCTGTCCAGAAGAAGGTCTGCTCGAAATGGTTAGCCCGGTTATTGGCGTAATATTTGGTATCAACGCCGTTACTGATAATAAACAGCTGAATATACTGGAACAGGCCACTGCCTACCCAGAAGGCATCCCGATGGTAACGGTCAATCTGATTAAAGGCTTCTTTCAGGCCCAGTCCACGGCGCTTAAGCTCAATCTGTACCAGTGGCAGGCCATTAATCAACAGCGTAACGTCAAAGCGCGTTTTGCGTGTGTTTTGCTCAGCGTTGAACTGCTTAACCTGACGGGTGACCTGAAACTCGTTCTGGCACCATTCATCTTTATTAATAAAGCTGAGCCACTTCTCTGTACCATTATCACGCAGCAACTGGTAGCGATCGCGCAGGATTCTGGCGCGATCGATCACTTCATTACCTTTAGTCAGATGCAGGAAAACACGGTTAAATTCGCTGTCAGTGAGTGGGGCAGCCTCCAGCCGATTGTGAATTTCAATCTGCTTGCGGAGGTTGGCTTTCATACTGGTTTCGTCAGTAACATTCACCAGTTCATAGTGCATCCCCACCAGTTGGTTAACCAGTTGCGTTTCTAACTCGTATTCGCTTTGCGTTGCCATCGGTATGTTGTGCCTTTTGTTGTTATGCGGGTCTAAAGTTGGCCGTATCTGAGGATTTCTATACAAACATCTGCTGGAGTAGGCCTTGCTTCCAGTTTTTTAACATATCTAACTCTGCTCTTTTGATTGCGATCCTGTTCTCAATTGCAGAGAGAAAACGGGCTATTTTATTTTGTTCTGCAAGGCCAGGTACTTGCAGCTCGATATCAAAAAAGTCGTTAACGCCAATATTCAATAAACCGTGATTGCGAGCCCCTTCTTGAGCTACCTTTTCAATAGCCCGATTCTGTAAACCGCTCTCAAAGTAATGTTGATAAAAGTCACAAGATTGCTCATCATTTAATTTGAAACAGATATATAAAGTAGAAACAACACCTTTTTCATAGTTAGAAAGCATTTTTATTGCCCCCATCGGATAACCTTGAGAGTAACTTTTGTTGTACGCAAACTCCCCTTTTCTGATTAAATAATAACCTGTTACATTTTTAGATGCGATTTGCTTATTAAAATAAGTCATTTGATCGACCAAACCATCTCTTCCTGAAATGGTCAATATTGTATTGTTATTTTCTTTATTTTTTCTGGTTACACGTATAGCAACTTCCTTTAGCTGGAGAGTATTCCATTTAGGAAATGGTTTTCCATTATCATCCTTAAACCGCACTTCTTGATTAAAAATCTTCTGCATCATGCCTTTTTTATACTGGCATAGCAGGTCGTGCTGTTTGTTCAGTAACGTGATTCTTTCCTCAACAGAGTAAAGGAAATCAGCGATTTTGGTCTGCTCCTCAATTGTTGGGATGAGAACCATCATATCTTTAATATCTTGAGTGGACAAATTTGGTGGGTCAGTCCCAGCAATGCAATCATTTATTTTTGAGACAGTTGACTCCATCTGTAATAAAGAAAAAACAAATCCAATATTATTTTTAGTTATTATCTTTCCTACTCGTTGATTTAATAATGAACCATCATACTCCTTGCCAGCAATAGCAACTTTTAGCTTGCCATTTAATATTGGTCTGGTTAATGCAACAACACAATCGTCTTCTCTGATAAGGAATCTATGGTATTCGGTGCTGAAATGGCTAGGTAAGAATGAAGGCGTATTAGGTGTCATAACCTGACATCCAACATCTGCAATTTTTAACCATCGGCAACCGGAGGTTGTTGCGTCTGTGCTTTTGAATGTAAAACCAGAAAAAATAGTGAAAACATCGCCTATTTTTTTTTGTTGCCAATCTTTTTTAAACTCATTGAATCTTAACTTCGGCACCATCACTTATCCCCTTCCGCCAGAGCAAACGGTGCATCAATCCCCAATTCTTTACAGAATCCCGCAATGGTCTTATCGATCTGAGCCACTTTTCCTTCCAGCTCCCGAATCTCTTGTGCAACGGCATTGAGGTCAATCTCTTCTTCCGCTTCAAAGGTATCGACATAGCGCGGGATATTGAGGTTGTAATCGTTGTTGCGGATCTCTTCCAGCGTCGCAATATGGCTGTACTTCTCCAGCGCTTTCCAGTCGTTGTAAGTATCTGCAATTTTGTCGATATGTTCCGGCAGCAGGCGATTCTGAGTTTTCACCTTCTCAAAGTCGTTGCTTGCGTCAATAAACAAAATACCGTCGTTGTGCTTGCGGCACTTACGCAGCACTAGCACACAGGTTGGGATACTGGTGCCATAGAAGATATTGGCAGGCAGCCCGATTACTGCGTCAATACAGTTCAACTGCTCAATCATGAACTTGCGAATATGGCCTTCCGCAGCTCCACGGAACAGAACGCCATGGGGCAGCACTACAGCCATCGTGCCGTCATCTTCAAGGTGATAGAACATATGCTGCACAAACGCCATATCCGCTTTACTGGACGGCGCGAGCTTACCGTATTGCGCAAAACGGTCATCGTTCATAAACAGCGGGCTGGCGCTCCATTTGGCCGAGAACGGTGGATTTGCGACAATCGCATCAAATTTCAGATGCGTATGCTGCGGATGTTCAAGTGTATCTTCCTGCATGATTTCAAAGTCAGCGTAGTGAACGCCATGCAAAATCATGTTCATACGTGCAAGGTTGTAGGTGGTTCGGTTCATCTCCTGACCGTAGATCTTACCTACAGAAGAGGCTTCACGTTTTACACGCAGCAGTAAGGAGCCAGAGCCACAGGTAGGGTCATAGACGTTTTTCAGTTTGAGCTTATGTGTGGTAACAATTTTTGCCAGCATTGTGGAAACCGGCTGCGGTGTATAAAACTCACCCGCTTTTTTGCCTGCACCCGATGCAAACTGACCGATCAGATACTCGTAAGCATCACCCAGAATGTCAGAACTGGCTTCACTCAGGTTGAAACTAAGTTTGTCGAGTTCGGTGATAACCTTACCAATCAGCTCATTTTTGGCTTTGGCCGTATTACCCAGTTTGCTGGAGCCTAAATCCAGGTCTTCAAACAGGTTACTGAAGTCATCAGCAGAGTCAGTGCCCAGGGTGCTTTGCTCAATATTACGCAGGGTAGTAGCAAGATCTTCGAGAATAAAACCTTCTCCGGCACCTTTCTGGTCTTTCGCTACACGCTGAGCCATGGTGTGAAACAGGTCAGTTGGGGGCAGAAAGTAACCCAGCGTCTGAACGCTGTCGTCTTTTACCGCATCAATGATGTCCTGATAAGCCGGGTGTTCAGCGGTCAACTCGTTGTATTGAATGCCGTCTTCCTTCAGGATTTTGTTGGCATAAGTGACAAACTTCTCGGAAAGATACTTGTAAAAAATGAAACCAAGGCAGTAGTCGCGAAATTCATCGGCGTTCATCTTACCACGCAGGGTATCTGCGATATTCCACAGGCGGCTTTGCAGTTCGCTTAAATTTTGCGCTTCAATCTGGGGTGACATATTTCTTCCTGTTATTTCATACGGTCCCGGTGAAGGGAGAGAATCGTTAAATGATATCACTGAGCAGGCTCAGGATCTGTTGTTCGTTAAGGGCAGCGAGGCGTTGTTGGTAATGGCGTTTTTCAATGGTTGCCAGATAGAGCCCACCGATTGCCTTCTGCTTATTAAGAGGAGGCAGCGTTGCAGTAAACTGACGTACTTCAGTAAGAGACAAACGCAATACAAACGTTGACCCCTGCGTTGCCAGTGCCTGCTGGCGGCGGCTTTCCCTGCTTTCATTGAAGTGCCAGACAAACCACGCGGGAACAACCTTCCGGCTGTCAACTTCGACCCTGACATAGTTATTACTGAGCAGACGCCCGGCATGCTCAGGGCTGACGATAGCGGCCTTACCATGGATCAGGCTAATGACCACATCTCCCGTCCGGACTGACAGAACAGCCTGAGTGGGGCGTACAACCTGTTCTTTATCACCGCTCATGGTATTACCCGGTTGCCAGCAGTCACTCATAAACTGCTCGGTCGCGTAAAAACGACATGCTTTAGCCTCATCATTCTGTCTGATGCGACTGACATGGGCACCGGGCGTAAATGAAGCAACAGTGGAATAGGGTACTGGCTCAGTTTTCATTGAATAAACTTAAATTACAATGTGTATGATGAGTGTATCGAACCACACGGCGATGTCAACTGAATTTAAATTTATTACGTATGAGTTTCGTTTTCAGGCCAGATCGGAGGAGTCATACTGGAGAGTTGTATGCTGCTAATTTAGTAAATTTATTGAAAATTTAACGTACTAAATTCCGGCTATTTGCTAGTTTTGATTGATTAATGTGGTTTTTAATTACTTTGTTACGTTTTAATGATATTTATTTATCTAAAATGGTTAGAATGCAATGAGGTTGTAAATTCGTATGGAGAGCTATCAGAATAAGATGACCTGGGGAGAGCCTTCTCTGCCAAAAGGACCTGAGCACTTTGGTGAGCGCCTGAAAACTGTTATCGGGAAACAGTCTGTCGCCTCTTTTGCCAGGGATTGCGGGGTTTCCGAAGCCTCCATGAGGAAATACCTTAAAACCGATACCGTGCCGGGTATCGACAGTGTGGCTATTATTGCTGCCTGCACGGGGCGTTCTCTGACCTGGCTCATTACTGGTGAAGGTGACCCCTTTACGGACAACGCCAGGCAGAAATGCTTTTCAGAAGAAGAAATCAAAAAGTGGTGGACCCTGATTTTTGACGCTCTGGATACGGACGATAAATACAGTGTTATTAAGTCTTTTCAGCAAGGCGGCCTGAACGCGGTGTTCAACTCTGAGGTTATGACTGGCAAAAGGAAGGGATAACGGTATGAGCCACAAGAAAGAACACACCGTCATGGCCAACAATGTGCTCCGGGAGCTTGCCTGGCAGCAGGGCCAGACTGCCGAGGCTGTTTGGAACAATTATTCTGCCGGGCCAGCATCGTCAATACGGGGCTGCTGAATGAGTCTTTTCGTGAAGCCTTTCGGCAGCATTATCCTGGCAAGCCATTCAACCACGTTACATGGTGCCCTTTTTGTCAGGGTTTCGGCCTTATGCAGCGCTCCGACCCAATGGTACAGGGTGAAGCTTGCTGGACATTCAGTTCCACACGGTTTGATAGCGGATACTCCTACCCCCCCCCCTCTTAAATAATTTAACAAAACAATGAGTTAATCTCATTCCTGTCGTCAATGGAATACGCTGTAAGCGATTTTAACGTTCAGTGTAGAAGTTTGTAAGTGGTGGGACGTTTGACGCAGCCAGGGTGGGAGACAGGGCGTCTGATTCCAGTATTGGTTTCTGTTGCTGGGGCTAGATATCTCCGTATCACAAGCTTCGCAGTGTTTCTTCCTTTTATAGAGCTGCAGGGGAAATAACGTGGTATTGATCTAATGTGTATAGTTCTTGCGTGGACATCGAGGAGAAGTATCGTGATGTAAAGACTGGCTGGCGATTTGTGATATAAAAGATTATATTTCTAACCTCAAAGCGAAGGCGAATTATGAAGTTATCTCTTCAGGCATATACCGCTCAGACAAGTGAAGCGCAATTGCCTCCTTTTCCGTCCAATAGTTTCCCTCCTGTCTTGTGCAACATTATCGAAACTCTTCATGAAGAAACGCAGATACCTAAAGAGCTTATTGGTAATGTAGTGTTAGCTGCTGCATCTATTGCCTGTCAGTCTCTGATTAACGTCGAATCACCTTATACAAAAATGCCTGAACAATGCTGCCTTTATCTGATGACGATTGCGGAATCAGGCGAGGGTAAAACAACTATTAACAAACAAATAATGAAACCGTTCTATGATTTCTCTTCAATAATGACTAAGGACCATGAAGAAAAATTAACTCTATACAACCAAAGTTATGATATCTGGAAAGTTAAAAAACAAGGCTTGGATACTAATTTAAGACAGGCGATAAGGAAGGGTTATTCCGGAGGGATAGAGGAAGAGGCAATAAAAAAACTTGTTCTCAGTAAACCTAAAAAACCACGTCGACCAAATTTTATTTATGAGGATGTCACGCCAAAATCATTAATGGAAGGTCTAAGTGAACAACCTGAAGCCTGTATTATATCGGATGAGGCTATAATTTTCTTCAAAGGGCTATTGAAAAGCAATCCAGGCTTGCTCAATAAAAGTTGGGATGGTGAAAGCTATGATTTGGTTCGTGCTCGTGGAGAGAAATACACTGCAAAACCCTGTTTGACAATTTCATTGATGTCCCAACCTGGCATTTTCACAGACTATATATTGAAGCATAGCGCTACAGCCAGAGAGAGTGGATTCCTATCACGTTTTTTATTTTCATGGGTAAATAGTTCTCTCGGGGAAAGAAATAGTGAGCTTGCTAAAAATAAGTGGGAAGATGACCTCAAATTACTTCACACAAGAATAAATGAATTACTGAGTGAGGTTAAGTTTCATATTGAAAGCAATGATAAAGAGAAGAAAACACTCATCCTAAATGATGAAGCCATATCCGTATGGAAAGAAAAGTGTATTGAAATAGAAAACAAAATGAAGTCAGATGGTGAATGGGAACACATTCGAGATATTGGTGCTAAATCAGGGGCTAATACTCTACGCATTGCAGCAATTTTGCAGTATTTTTTCTCAAGTGAATCCAATGTAATTAGAAAGGATACGATGGAGTTTTCTTGCGACATAATGAATTGGTATATGATGCAGGCAAGTAATATCTTTTATCCTTTTTCTGAGCGCTATCAGTTTGAAATAGATGTCCGTGAACTTCACTTATGGATTAAAGATAGGTTTGAAAAAAATAACTGGTGCGCATTCCCAAAAAATGAAATTGAAAAGTATGGTCCGAGTCGTCTTAGGAGATTGGATAAGCTAACACCTGTGCTTAATCAATTAATAAATCAAAGGTTCATTGGCGTTATTCAAACTTTACCAAACAGATCGCTTTATATCTCAGCTTTGTTTCCAGACGGTAATTACTCTTTACCAACAAACTATCACATTATAACACAAGTCAACATCGTACAATCATACCTAAACACAAATGCTAAAACACCTCCTGTTGATTTATCAAGAATCTGATAAAAGAAATATTTGTAACAAAAGTGTCGGAACGATTCTTTCATCATTTTAATAATAAAACGGAACATTTGGCATCAATCTTCCTTGCTCAATAAATGCACATAAAATCATTGCATTTTCTCTTTTGTGCAGCTATTGCTGCTACTGTAGCAGCAATAGCTTGCAAAAGTCATATTCAAAGAACTGTTTTGAGTGAAAAATAGCCTGTTTAAGTGTCACTAATCGCTTACTTTTTTACAAAGTGTACACATTCATGAATTCCATTATGTTCACTTTTCTCTATATGAAATAGTACGTTTGTCATTATAAAAAGATATTTAAGAACGAGACTCCATAACTCTATTCTGTACCCATAGTTCAATTTCGCTTTGCATCCAACGAGAGCTTCGACCTAATTTAATAGGCTTAGGGAACTCGCCATCCTGAATCAGTTTATAAAACCATTTATCAGTTAGACCTGTAAACTCTGTAATGAATTTCATATCGACCATTTTGTCGTTAAGTAGGCTGGAATTGTTGTTCTGAATAGTCATGATGGCTGTTCCCATATGTATGTTGAGATATATGGAGAAGCGCCTATGCTGGTAATGATTAACCGTTGACACATTCTCCTTCTCAACATCCACATGCCAGTAATAAATAATTTATTCCTGTTACCCTATAGAACAACCAAAGTTACGTTTACCGTCTGAATAGTCTTTACTGTACTCTTTAGCCAGATAACTTAGTCTGTTCATGATGGCTGCATAATTATCCTGGTAAGATAAGTCATACATGTTCAGACGAGCATGGCAGTTATCAGGAAAATGAATAAGTCGATAATGCTGTTGATAGTTCTCCTCTTTATCAAGATGCAATGCCCTTACCCAGGCCTCCATAATCATATATGCCAGGTTGTGTCGATATTTACCTTCATGGTCAGGTTTATATGTTCCGGGATAGGCATAAGCCTCTTGATTGAAAAATAAAGCCAGATGATAATGCTTCTTGCCATTCTTGTTAAACTCTCTTACCCATACATGTCTTATCCGACAATGATGAGTTCTTTTCCTGAAAGATAGTTTATTTAGCCTGTCTGCATTCTTCTGAGATTTCAGGGATTCCATAAACCGGGTTATTAACGTTGAGTCCTTTTCATACAGGTTATTTTCTGGCATTCTCAAATCGACTCTAAGTACCATTGTCCGGTGATATTCTCTTAGTGACTTGTTTAAAGTATCTTGGATTCTTTTTATGTGCTTTATATTTAATGGGCCATTATTGCTTAAATTAAGCATGCTCTTTCTCTTATGTTATTACATGTCAATATTATCAGGAGGTGAGTAATATTTCATTGCAAGTAACTGGTTATGATCTCTAAGGTATTGCACAGGTGTTATTTATCAGTACTTATCAAATACTATCTATTACTTATACTATATTAATATATTACCAACCCGACATGGAAGCAGTAGCAAAACTAAAAAATGCAATAGAAGAAAGAACTGTCTGAAAAAACTAATTTACTGCGCAATCATACATAATATCAACTCTGAAGTTAATTAATGAACTGTTATGTCGATTGCCTTTTTTTAACACACATAAAAACACAGCTAAATATTGTTAAGGTGAATAATCAGGAACGAACTTTATTTATCGAATTCAACACTAGACTTCACATCCTACACCAATTGCAGACAGACCATGCTCCTTCATCGGGGCATGGTCTTTTTCTTTTATGTCTTTTAATAAGGAAATATCCATGAGATTAGCCAGCCGTTTTGGTCGGGTGAACCAGATACGCCGCGACCACCCTTTAACCCGCGAAGAGCTGATGAGCCACGTCCCCAGCGTGTTCAGCGAAGAAAAGCATGAATCCCGTAGTAACCGTTACACGTATATCCCGACCATCACCCTCCTCGACAGTCTGCAGCGCGAAGGATTTGAACCCTTCTTTGCCTGTCAGACCCGAGTTCGGGACCAGAGCCGACGAGAGCACACCAAACACATGTTGCGTCTGCGTCGTGCCGGACAGCGCACCGGGCACCAGGTACCCGAGATTATCCTCCTTAATTCACACGATGGCTCATCCAGTTATCAGATGCTGCCGGGGTTGTTTCGTAGTGTCTGCTCCAACGGGCTGGTCTGTGGGCAGTCGTTTGGGGAGGTGAGGGTTCCGCATAAAGGGGATGTGGTGGAAAAAGTCATTGAAGGGGCTTACGAGGTGCTGGGGATATTTGACCGGGTGGAGGAGAAGCGCGATGCGATGCAGTCCCTGATATTACCGCTACCCGCACAGCAGGTACTGGCTAAAGCGGCGCTGGCGTATCGCTTTGGTGAAGACCACCAGCCGGTGACTGCCGCCCAGGTACTCACACCGCGTCGCTATGAAGACCGCAATGATGACCTCTGGACCGTTTACCAGCGTGTGCAGGAGAACCTGATGAAGGGAGGACTGTCAGGACGGAACGCACAGGGTAAACGCAGCCGAACCCGCGCCGTGAACGGCATTGACGGGGACGTAAAGCTCAACCGGGCCCTGTGGGTGATGACCGAAAACATGCTAGCCCTGTCTGGCCGTTGATGCCAGTCATTTTGATTACAGGAGATATATTAATGGATAAACACATTTCGCAGCCCCCTGAGGTGACAGAGCCATTCATCCTCGCAGCCACTAACGTACCGGATGAACAGCGCCTTCGTTTCTGGCCTCAGCGCTTTGGCTCCATCCCGCAATGGATAACCCTTGAGTCCAGTATCTTTGCGTGGATGGACCGGTTGTGTGCGGATTACTGCGGTGGCGTCTGGGCCTTTTACACTCTCAGCAACGGTGGTGCCTTTATGGCTCCGGAAGAGAGTGAAGGTCTATGGTCTCTGTTTAATATCCTGAATGGTAACGGGGCTGAAATGAGTGCTGAAGCTGCGGGTATTGCCGCCTGCCTGATTGCTTACAGCCACCATGCCTGCCGCACGGAGTGCGATGCCATGACAGAGCATTATTACCGTCTGCGCGACTATGCGCTGAACCACCCTGAGTGCAACGCCATTATGCACATCATCGACTGAGGTACTGCACCATGGAAAAACAGTTACCGTTGTTTGCATATGAACTGACGGCATCAGCACAACAGACCATCCGCGAGGCGCTGACTCTGCTGGAGCGCCAGTTACGTGAGCCCGGCGCGTCGTTTACCTCCGGCAGCTCAGTACGTGACTGGTTACGGCTTCATCTGACTATGGAGGAAAGAGAGGCATTTGTTCTGCTGCTGCTGGATAACCAGCACCGCCTGATTACGCACGAAACGCTGTTCAAAGGCACCATCAGCCATACCGAAGTCCATCCACGGGAAGTGGTGAAGGCCTCCCTGAAATACAATGCGGCAGCGGTGATTGTTGCTCACTGTCATCCCTCAGGCCATGCCGAACCCAGCCAGTCTGACAGACGGGTGACTGAGCGACTGAAGAATGCTCTGGACCTTGTGGGTGTGCGTCTCCTGGACCACCTCGTTATCGGCGGAATGGATATTGTCTCGTTTGCCGAACGGGGCTGGTTATAAGGGAGGAGTCATTAATGAAAATTATCAGTAAGCGTCAGGCAATGGCGATATACCGCCAGCATCCACAGTCCCGGTTGTTTCGCTTCTGTACCGGTAAATATAAATGGTCCGGTAGCATCTGCCACTATGCCGGTCGTGAGGTGGAAGATATCAGTGGTGTACTGGCCGTATTCGCAGAGCGCCGCCAGGACCGCAACGGCCCGTATGTCGTATTACGCAGCGTAAGCCTGAATTAATTCACGATTAAGGAGAGCGACATTTTGTCGAAGAACACCACGATAACAACACATGATATCAGCGAACCCTGGTGGGGACTCAGACGCAGTGTTTCCCCGTGTTTTGGTGCCCGTCTGGTCCAGGAGGGGAACCGCCTGTATTACCTGGCTGACCGGGCGAATGTTAGCGGACAGTTCTGTGATGCAGATTTGCGCCATCTTGACCAGTCTTTCCCGGTATTGATGAAACAGCTGGAGTTAATGCTCACCAGCGGTGAACTGAATCCCCGTCATCAGCACGGCGTCACACTGTGTGCAAAAGGCCTGACCTGCGAGGCCGATACCCTCGGTTCGCATGGCTACGTTTATATCGCGATTTATCCCACTCCCGTCACCACAGAATAACACCGTACTACTTCGCCCTTCAGCAAACTACATCTTCCACTAAAGAGATAACGTTTATGCAAACGAAATTACCCTTCATGCGGGCGGCATCGTCACGTCCGTCTCCCGTTGATGTCTGGCAGACTCTCCTGACCTGCCTGCTGGAGCACCACTATGGCCTCACGCTTAGCGATACGCCGTTCAGTGATGAACAGGTGATTCAGCAGCATATCGATGCGGGTATCTCGCTGGTCGATGCCCTGAATTTTATCGTTGAGAAGTATGAACTGGTCCGCACTGACCGGCCAGGCTTCAGCATCATGGAGCAGTCTCCGTTTATTACGGCGATTGATATCCTCCGGGCCAGAAAGGCTACGGGGCTGATGAACCGTGGTACGTATAAAGAGGTGACGGCTATTACCAGAGGACAACATCCGCAGGCACGCACTTCAGGCAAGCGATGATGTGGATAAAACGAACCGCGTCCCACAAGTACATAAGCACCAGCCCTGACTGGCTGGTGTTTTTCTGACTATGAAGGAGAAAAATAATGGTCGTGCAAAATGTTACTGAACCCGAAGTGTTAACCGGGCACACCGGGGTGATTTGTTCCACCAGCATTGAACGTATTGTCACAGGCCGTAATGCTGCGCTGACACGGATTCAAAGCCTTATCAGTGAACTTGATGATATCTCCATTCTGACCCACGATATCGGCGGTGGTACAGCACAAGAGTGGGGAATGCGGGAGGGCCATCGCTACGATTGTTGGTTCACGGAAAAAACCGATAAAGCAATGAAAGCGATGACCCGCAATATTGATCGCCGCATCTGGCGAGAGCTGATGAATAAATCAGGCATGCTAGCACTGATGGATGCTGAGGCCCGTGACGAGTGGCACAAAAGCCTGGAGAAAGGCGATATCCCAGCGATCTGCGAGGCCAATATCCTGAGTACCTTTGAGCAACTGCATAAGAGCAAAGGTGAGGTATTTGAGCGTGGTGTTATCAACGTTTTTAAAGCGTTATCGTGGGATTATAAAACGAACTCACCCTGTAAGTTTGGTAAGAAAATCATCGTGGATGGGCTGGTTTCTTACAACCGTTGGGGGTTTAACTTAACTCATGGATATCGACGTGACCAACTTGTCGATCTGGAGCGTATGCTGACTCTGCTTAACGGCAAGCCGCTGCCGGATAACCGATCTGATATTGCCTGTCGGCTGAGTGACCATATCGGTCAGCAGCGTACTTCGACGGTGTATGACGATGAGCTATTCAGAATTCATTATTTTCAGAAGGGGAGTGCGCACATAGTGTTCAAACGTCCCGAGTTGATTGAGCGACTGAACGATATCATTGCCAGGCACTATCCGGGGATGCTAGCTTGATTATGTTGTGGTAGTTGGGTTCCCTGTTTGGCAACCAAACTATGTGCAGTTCTGTGAAAATCCAAGCGGAAGAATTACTGTATACGAATGTGTATAGCTATTGATGTAATGTAATAAAAATAATTTCATTACAATGAGTTAAGTTCTTTGTTCGATTCCCTTCGCCCGCTCCAAACTCAAGTCTACTGAAGTCTACCAAACTCAATTTTCTCTTGATAAATCAGCAGTTATAGCATTCTATTAGTCTATTGAACTCAATTGTACTCCCTCAGGGCGACTGAGTGATTTCACTATGGGATATGCGCTTTACGGGGTCGGCTTGCACTTTGGCTATTAAGGTATTTTTCCTCCATGGTGAATAAATAAAATACCGGCCATAGTGGCCGGTATTCAGCATTATTATCTATTTTTTAATAATGTCTCTGGTGAGTGGAGTAGAGGGGTTAATATTCCACACCGTTAACCCAAAGTATGCTCTTATTCTTCCAGATCACGTAAGGTCAACAATTTGGTTTTTTTCACCTGCTCGATATCTTTGGTTCCACCGAGCATCATATTGATGACTAATTCTTTGTTGAGTTGCTCGACAACAGAAGCAACACCCTGAGCCCCGCCAAGGTTTAGACCGTACAGGACAGGACGCCCAATAGCCACGATATCAGCGCCACTAGCGATAGCTTTAAATACATGTGAGCCACGACGTACACCACTATCAAAAATAATGGGTACGCGTTTATTTACCACTTTTGCGATAGAGGGCAATACATCAAATGAGGATGGCCCACTATCGAGTTGCCTTCCCCCGTGGTTAGAAACCCAGATAGCTGCAGCTCCGGCCTTAATAGCAATTTCTGCATCTTCCGGCGATTGAATTCCTTTCACAATGACCGGCAAACCGGAGATTTGGTGAACGTATTTAATATCTTCCGGTGTGAAGGCTTGTTTGGCTTGTGCGTAAATTTCGCTGATACCAGAACCTTTGCCTGTTTTTGAACCGTCATCACTCTGCTTCGCAAACATCTCAAGATTTGCAAAGCCGAGAGGGAACTGGAAATTATTTTTTATATCGTCTTCACGATATCCACCAACAGGTGAATCGACTGTCAGAATGATCGCTTTTGCACCATGCTTAACTGCTTCACTCAGTATAAATTCGTTAAACTTATTGTTTTTACTCATATAGAGCTGGAAGAAAAACGGATTTCCCTCTGATGCCCTGGAAACGTCTTCAATGGTTTTATTTCCGTAGGTGCTTAAAGAGAAAATTGAACCTACCTGGGCCATTCCTCGGGCTGTGGCAAGTTCACCGGCTTCGTGCGCCAGACCCTGGGCTGCCATTGGCGCCTGGATTATGGGGGTTTTTAGCGGAATGCCCAGCAAGCTGGTTGAAAGATTGATATTTTTTAATTCAATACCTTGCAATACTCGAGGAACGATAAATTTCTTATCAAAGCTCTCGGTATTGCTGCGCAGATTATTTTCATCTTCCGCGCCTCCACGAATATAACCAAATGCTCCCTTTTCCATTCTGGCTTTTACTTGATCTTCAAGAGCGTCAATGTTGACCATTTTAATGGGGTGCTCTTCGGTGCTGGCTTTATATGCTTCGGCTTGCGCCATACCCGATGAAATCATCATAGCCATAGAGGCTATGGCCAGAACTGTTTTATTCACTTTCACTCTTACTTCCTTGTTATTGGCGTATTGCTTCAGCCTGAATACTAATATCAACTGTTTTGCTCATTCCTATGTTGACGAGATAATCAACACCCCATAGGGTACGATCAATTTTTGCAGAGAAATCGCCACCGCAGACCTGAGCATTGAAAACCGGACTCATATAGCAGCCGAATTTGGTCGTCGTTAACGTGACAGGTTTAGTAACACCCTTCATCGTCAACATCCCTTCAATAGAGGCGGGTTTGCCCTCAGAGAAGTTCCATTTTGTTGATTTGAATACAATATTCGGATGTTTTTCTGCATCGAGTATATCGCTTCTACGGATATGTTTATCAAATGCTTCCAGACCGGTATTTAGAGACTTAACAGGAATGGTTACCTGCATTTCACCTTGCTGTTTCTCTGGAAGATATTTCACTTCTCCGCTGATGGAGTAAAAGCCACCATGGTTGGTTGATGTCTGAAAATGGTCGATATTAAATGTCGCATTCGTATGCGTACTATCCAATTTATATACTTCGGCATGTGCAATATTCACAAAACCTAATGCGCATATTGCGATCAATATGTTCTTGTTCATGGTGTAACCTCAGAGATAAAAAACAGATGCATTTATAATTCATGTGTTATAACCCGTCCAGATTGAAAAGTGGGAAGCAGTGTCCCATTTATAGAACGATAGGGAGATGCAGGGGGACTATTCTCTATTGAATAATCCCCCTGCATCACTTTGGAATTATAAGGATATATTGGATTTAATATTACCCGCTCAATCTCTGATAACACTTATAAAAATTAAGTTATCCTGCGATAACAGGTTATCCTTGCATGAGATATTCTCTATGTTCCAAAATTTTTTCCACCAGTAGATTCACTCCATTGTCGTTCGCGATATCTATCAGCGGCACTGAAAATCCGATACCGCGAATTTGGTTATTGTCAGAAAATTGTACTTTGGAATGGGTATCAGGATAGCCCTCATAGCTGTCCCACATCTCTTCTGGAGAGGAATACGGTGTGTCATTGTTTGCTGCTGAGAAGAGATAAATATTCAGATAACTTTGGGATTTGTCGGCGGGTGTTTTCAGTTGGGTTGCCAGTGGTTCTTCATCTTTTGGGTACTGTGATGTGCGCTGGTGATATTCTAATTCGCTGTCAGTAACCAATTTAAAATCAATCACATAGTCGGTCATCAACATCGGTAAAGAAGGCTGCTTTTGTTTGCCAAAGACGAATGATACATCCATCATTGGCAGGTAGTCCCATTTCCAACTCTCCAGTGGATTCACGCCGCGACGAGGAGGTTTATTGAAACTCCATGTATCCCAGAGGAGAAAAGAGGTTTCTATTTTCTGCGCAACCTCATTGATCATTGGCAGAATTTGCTGGTAATACGCCCCGCAGATGCGGTGAGCCTGACGAACCTGAGCAAAGGGATCATGTGTCATTATTGTTCCTTAATAAGTGATAAATCGCCGGAGAGGGGATTCTCTGTCAGAAATTGACTAAATCTGTGCCATGGAAGTAGTGGTTCGCGGATGCCGTACAGAGCAAGGGCTTTCAGGCAATCAGCAACGATGCGCTTATCCTGAGGGGCATTCCATTCTGAATGCTGGAAAATTTCTCTGAGTCTACGCCATTCCAGTCCATGAAATTCAACCTGGGGAAACTCTGTCGCTAATTCGTGAAACCAGGTTTTTGCGGCGGCGGGCAAGTTGCCCAGAGCTAAAAAATGGACAACAGGTTTGGCGTCATCATCGTGTAAATAAGTATAAAGTTCTTTTCGCCATTGCTGTTGATATTGCATCCCTCCAGCAGGTGGTTTTACCTCGACAATCAGTGCCGCATGTTCGAAAGTGATGACCACATCCGGTTCAGAAAATTGTTCCAGACCAGATGTGTATGGCTGCATTTTTTCATCAATGGAATCGGGAAAAGCGAATTTTGGCCAGAAAGCGATAGCTTCATAAGCTCCCCAATCATCCCTGGATTTCCCGGTCAATGCAGAAAAGAAATGACTCATTGCAGCAGGTGATAAATAGTTAACCCGGCTCCAGATTGCAGCTGTGAGTAGATCTTCATAGGACTGAAAAACAGTTCGCCAGCTTTGTCGCATCCCTTCATTTAGCGTTATTCTTCCCGCTTTACCTTCCAGAATGGCATTTAACATCCCATATTCCTTAATGTGGCTTAGCTAATAAAATTAGTCGGTTAGCTTTATTTTCTAATCGTTTATACTGACATGTTCAAGCGTAGCAATCATCTACCTTATCATTCCATCTTGCCAGTCCTGCACCACAGAAATCTATCTGATGAAACCCCTCTGGGTATCGTGTTGTTGTGCGCAAAAAGGCATTTTCGTAAAGGAAGATGGCGAGTAGCAGGTAGATAAAGCAGGCAAACGACTAAAATAAGTATTAAGGGGGGCTCCTCCGTTTTCCCTCAGAGCATCATGCCAGTGTAGTGGTCAAGTAATACTGGCCACAGTTTTACAGTAAAAATGGTATCTGTTCTCAGACTCTTCCGGCGTCAGTCCACCGTTATAATGGTGAGGTCTGACGCTGTTGTAGTAGTTCAGTATGTAATCATTAATTTGCTGCCGGGCCTCGTCCTTGCCTGCATAACCATGTGCTGGCACCCATTCTGTTTTCAGACTGCGGAAGAAGCGTTCCATTGGACTGTTATCCCAGCAGTTTCCCCGTCGACTGACGCTTTGTTTTATTCTGTAACGCCAGAGAAGTTGCTGATATTTCAGACCTGTATATTGGCTTCCCTGGTCGCTATGGAACATGACATCACGCGGTTGACCACGCGTTTCATAGGCCATCCGCAGGGCACTGCTTATCAGTGCGGTATCGGCATGTACTGACAGACTCCAGCCGACAACCCTGCGGGCAAAAAGATCCATGACGACCGCCAGATAGCACCAGCGATTTCCTGCCCAGAGATACGTAATGTCTCCGCACCACACCCGGTCTGGTTCGGGCACAGCGAACTGACGCTCGAGCAGATTCGGCAGGCAGGTATGCTCCTGACGGGCATTTTTGTACTGATGTTTTCCGGGCTGATAACTGCTCAGGTTCAGATATTTCATCAGACGTCCGGCACGGTAACGGCTCATCGCGACGCCGTTTTGGGTCAGCATGTCAGCCAGAGTGCGTGCCCCCGCAGAGCCCCGACTCTGGTTCCACGCCCGACGTATTTCGCTGCACAACCTGACGTGTACCGGATTAACCATATCGCGTCGTTTTCGCCAGTACCGGTAACTGCTGCGGTGTATTTCCAGCGCGGAGCACAGGCTGACAACCGTGTGGCTGTCACTCAGTCTGGCAACTATCGTGAACCGTTCAGCGAGTCGGACATCAAGAGCGCAGTAGCCTTTTTTAATATCGTATTTTGTTCCTCCAGACGGCGAACCTGCTTTTCCAGCTCGCGGATACGTTGCTGGTCTGGAGTAATGGGCGTGGCAGTGGGCGTAATCCCCTGGCGCTCTCGTCTGAGCTGGCGTACCCAGGACTCAAGCGTGGTAGAACCAACATTCATTGCTTCACTGGCTTGTCGATATGAGTAGCCTTTATCAACAATCAGCTGTGCACATTCCAGCCTGAACTCAGGGGTGAAAGTACGTTTAGTTTTCTTGTTCATTAAGTCACCTGTTTTATGTTGTGGTGAGAATATCACCTTTAATCAGGTGGCCAAATTTACTGTGCCACTACACAGCGTCGGGCGGCAGTGTGCTGTTACCTTCACCCAGATTACGTTGTAGCAATACGGTATCGAGCCAGCGACCATGCTTGAAGCCAATATTCTTTAGCGTGCCGACCTCCATAAATCCGACCTGCTGGTGGACTTTCAGCGATCCCTGATTATTGCTGTCGCCGACGATGGCAATCATCTGTCGGTAGCCGTGTGTTTCTGCCCATGTAATGACATGGTGTAGTAGCGCTTTGCCCGCGCCCTGACGTTGTGCTGTCGGATCAATATAAATCGAGTCTTCGAGCGTATAACGGTAGGCATAGCGTTCACGGTAGCGAGTGAGATAACAGTAGCCGATGACTTTTTCGTCCTGCAGGGCCACAACCCACGGCAACCCCAGCTCGCGGATCTTAGTCAGGCGAACAAGCATTTCGCGAGAATCTGGCGGGTTAGTCTCAAAGCTGGCCGTCCCGTGAAGAACATGATGTGCGTAGATAGTATGGATAGCGGGGATGTGCTTTTCTTCTGCGTTAACGATTTTCATTGACCAGTTCCCGTTGGCATCTTTTGCCAGATTACCTGAAAGAATGCGGAAAGGGTAAGCGTAAAAGCTTATGGCTCAATGGACATCATTCAATAGTATTAGGCTTGTATTTTGTAAGGGTAAAATTGATTGTCGTTGATATCGCCAATAATTTAACAAATAGATAAGTACAGTTTTACGGAATGATAAATACACTTGGGCGTAGTGGAATTAACAATTGCCTGTGGTAGTTCATTGAGGTATTCCACAATGCCATTTTTGGTAGGTGATAAACATACTGCTCATAAAGCCCTTTAATTTCATTTTGTTATATCTTTACCTAATTCTTTTTGCCTGGTGTTATGTTGCCGATTTAACCCTGAAACTTAGCCGTTTAAAATTAACTGATGTTATTTATAGTGTTATCAGTTACTGTTAATTATCAGGTTTTTCCTGTCAATTTTCAAAATGCTTATCAGGCAAACAGTTACCTGGTGTTTCTATATTTGCTGATAATAGTTATCATCGTTACGTGGTTTCGTCACGGAAACTTAATCTAAATCCAGTATTCGATCCCAAGAGTATTAGGATAATTTGGTTTAAAATACTTTTTTTGCCTAAGAGTTTTCTTATAACATAGCAAGACCCCACACTGAGTGATAAAATTCCTGAGCTTTCGCCAGCCTCTCAACGACGAGTGGACGAGTCATAGGGAGTCAATAAGACGAAAGAATTAAATGATTTTTAGCCATATTACGAAATAAGCGGCAGTGCACTTTACATGGTCGGCAACCGTCATGGAATGACTATAACTTATTGAAAACGCTTATTTTTACTATGATGTAAGATATAAGGGCAGATATGTTCAGTATGCGTCGACATGCCAACTTTATTAAACGCTTCAAGTCAGTAACCTGTTTATTTACGGCAAGCGTTCTTTTCCCAATGCAAGCCTCTGCAGCAGTATCAGATTACGATGCGTTGATTATTGAAGCGCGAGGTGGTAATAGCACACCGTTATTGCGCTACCTTGAGGAGCAGGGAAAGAAAAGTGCGTTAACGCCAAATCAGGTGGCTGACTGGCTGCAAGTATCCAGTTGGGTTGATAACAACGATAAAGCAACCATTGATATCTGGCAAAGGTATCGTGGACAGATGGAAGTGCCCGCACGCGGCAAAGTGGCCGCTGCACGTGCGTATCGCAATCAGAAGAGCTGGAATGAATCATTAGCGCTCTGGGAGAGCGTTGTACAGGAAGAGCCTGAGAACGCCGATGTGCGTACTGGCTGGATCATGACGCTGGCGGATGCACGTTACAATCAGCAGGCCCTGACTGAAGCGAATAAATGGGCACGTGCGCATCCGGGGGCTGACTCTGATGCACTGCTTGCCTATGTGTATCATTCACAGGGTAAAAACTGGGATGCGCTGTTAGTCGCCAGCCAGGCGGATGAAGTTGATCCGGGTAACAAAAATGCGAAATCCACGCTGTTGTCAGCGCTGTCAGCCAACCGTGTTGCTGAACCGGCGTTGGGACTGACGGAAGTGGTTCCGACATCTGACCCCGTTAAGCGGCGTCTGGCGCTTGATGCTGCAGCCGAAAAGGTGCGCGCTTCTTATACCTCTGCACGAAATGAAGATGAGCGTTTTATCGTGGCGGATAAAGCGCTTGCCCGCTATGACCAGTTGCTGGCAGCCTGGAAAGATGAACCTGCAGCTCAGGGGGATGTGCGTCGGGCGAGGATTGACCGCATGGGGGCCCTGCTGGTGCGTAAGCGCACTGCCGACGTGATTCAGGAGTACGAATCCCTTTCCGCGGACGGTGAAGTGCCCAACTATGCCAAACGTTGGGTGGCTTCGGCGTGGCTCAGCGAACGTCAGCCGGAAAAGACCGAAGCAATGCTGGCGAGCATCTATTATCCGAACGGACCTATCCCTGTTACGCCGCTCAGTCCTGAAGATCAACAGGATCTGTTCTATGCGCATATTGATAATGAAAACTTTGATGCCGCTAAAAAACAAGTTGATGACTTGATCAAAGAGAGCCCGTATCTGCGTCGTATCTACGGCTCGCCAACGCCACAGCCTAACGATAACTGGCTGCTCGGGCAGACGCTGCTGACGCAATATCATCTTGCTGCCAATGAACTGCCTGAGGCAGAAAAACTCTCAGAACATCTGGCACGAACGGGGTCCGGTAACCAGGGGTTGCGCATAACCTATGCTTCCGTTTTGGAAGCCCGTGGATTGCCACATGCGGCGGAAAAAGAGTTAAAGCTTGCGGAAGTGATCGAGCCCAGCAACCTGGAGCTGGAGCGTCAGCAGGCCTATGTGGCGCTGGATCTTCAGGAGTGGAAACAGGCCGATGAGCTGACCGATGATGTCATCGCCCGTAGCCCGGATGACGAAGCGACGCTGCGCCTGGCACGGATCCGTGATGTGCACAAAATGTCGGAAGTGCGTATCAGCGGTACGCAGGGGATCTCCTCCGATAGTCCGGTCAGCGGTAAGAATGACTTCAACATCAATACAGCGATTTACAGCCCGCCGATTAATGACAACTGGCGACTGTTTACCGGTTTCAACTTTGCCACCGGCGAGTTTGAAGAAGGAAAGGGCATCAGCCGCGATCTGGCGGCTGGTGCTGAATGGACTTCACGTGATTACTGGGCCGAAATGGAACTGTCTGGCCGTAATTATGGCGACGGGCAGAAAATGGGGGGCCGTCTTTCAGCCTGGCATGACTTCAATGATAACTGGCGTGTGGGTGGGTCAGCAGAGCGTCTTTCCCGCAATACGCCACTGCGTGCGCTGCGTAGCGGCGTATATGCAAACGGCGGCGACATGTATGTCCGCTGGTACCAAAACGAACGGCGAGAGTATCAATTGTCGTTTGCGGCCTCACATTTCTCGGATGGTAACGATCGTCTCGAATACGGGCTTAGCGGAAAAGAGCGTATGTGGACGACACCGCGCTTCACACTGGACTTTACCCCGGGTATCGGCGGTAGCACCAACACCAAAGAGAATGTGCCGTATTACAACCCCAAAAGTGATTTCTCCGTAGTTCCCGGCTTGACCGCGGAGCAGGTGCTTTACCGACACTATGACACCGTGTGGACACAGCAAGGAGTGGCTGGTGTGGGCGGCTACTGGCAACAAGGTGAAGACGCAGGGGCTATCGTCCAGTTGGGTTACGGTCAACGGCTTAAATGGAACAACGTCGTAGATGGCGGGGTGATGCTGGTGTGGGATAAACGCCCCTACGACGGTAAACGTGAGCGGAATATCTCCCTCGCTTTCGATTTGAATGTCAGGTTTTAAGGATTGTTCATGCTGAAAAGATGCCTATGGCTTAGCGCACTCATCGCTGGCTGGTTGATGATTACCGCGTGCAGCAGTGCGCACAATACGACGCCTCGCTACGTTCCTCCTGATGAGAGAACGCCGCTGACGGCCGATCACCCGTGGCCGAAAAATAGTTTTTTGGTTCTGGGTTATCACGATGTAGAGGATGATGCAGCCGATCAGCGCTACCTCTCTGTGCGTACCAGCGCGCTGAGCGATCAAATAGCCTGGCTCCGTGATAATGGCTATAACCCGATCAGCGTTCAGCAAATTCTGGATGCTCATGACGGTAAAATCGTGCTGCCGGAAAAAGCGGTTCTGCTCACCTTTGATGACGGGTATAGCAGTTTCTATACCCGCGTCTGGCCGCTGCTGAAAGCTTACAACTGGCCAGCCCTTTGGGCACCGGTTGGAAGCTGGGTGGATGCCCCCGCGGACAAAAAAGTCGATTTTGGTGGCCTGATGACGGCGCGCGACAAATTCGCCACCTGGAAGATGGTCGAGGAAATGGGCAAATCGCCGTTGGTAGAAATCGGCGCGCATACCTGGAACTCGCATTTCGGTGCTGAGGCGAACCCGCAGGGAAGTAAAGAACCTGCAGTGGCAAACCGTCTCTACGATAAGAAAACCGGCACTTACGAAACGGACGAGCAATACTATCGCCGTATTAATACCGATATCTCTTTGATCACCAATAAAATTAAAGCGGTAACGGGGAAATCGCCACGTGCGTGGGTATGGCCTTACGGTGCCGCCAGCGGTACGACCTTAAACCTGGCCAAAGAGCAAGGTTATAAGATGGCGTTTACGCTTAATGAAGGGCTGGCGAATGCGGCATTCCTTGATGATATCCCGCGTGTACTGATTTCTGATAACCCATCGCTCAAGCGTTTTGCCAGTCAGGTTGCTCAGGTGCGTGAACCGCAGACGATGCGCGTGATGCATGTCGATCTGGATTACGTCTATGACAAAGACCCCGCCCAGCAGAAGCGCAACATCGATAAGCTGATCCAGCGTGTCTACGACATGCGTATCTCTCATGTCTTCCTGCAGGCGTATGCCGACCCTAAAGGCGACGGGAACATTCGCGAGGTCTATTTCCCTAACCGCTGGCTGCCGATGCGCGCCGATCTGTTTAACTATATCTCCTGGCAGTTACAAACCCGTGCAGGGGTTACCGTGTACGCCTGGATGCCGGTGCTGGCTTTCGATCTGGATGCCTCAATTCCGCGTGTAACGGCATGGGATCCGAAAACCGGACGTACTGCGATCAACCGCGAGAACTATGTCCGTCTTTCACCCTGGAGCAGTGAAGCGCGTCAGCGCATTACCGAGATCTACGAAGACCTGGCGAAGCACGCCAGCTTCAAAGGCATCTTGTTCCATGACGATGCCTTCCTGACGGATTTTGAAGATGCGTCGCCGGAGGCGTTAGCCGCCTACCGTGCCGCAGGACTTCCGGGAAGCATCGAGCAAATCCGTAATAACCCTCAGGCGTTTGAGCGCTGGACGCGCCTGAAAAGTAAGATGCTGATCGACTTCACCAAACAGCTGACTCAGTCTGTGCGTAATATTCGCGGTCCACAGGTGCAAACTGCGCGCAATATTTACGCCATGCCGGTACTGGAGCCTGAAAGTGAAGCCTGGTTTGCGCAAAACCTGAATGATTTCCTGAATACCTATGACTGGACGGCACCCATGGCGATGCCATTTATGGAGCAGATCCCGGCCAATGATGCTAACGCCTGGCTTGATCGACTGGTGAATGCTGTCGCACAGACGCCCGGCGCGCTGGATAAAACCGTGTTTGAACTGCAGGCACGCGACTGGCGTAAATCCGGGGAACAGGCCGAAATCAGCGGTAAACAGCTCGCCGAATGGATGCGTCAGCTTAAGTTAAGCGGCGCAGGCAACTATGGCTATTACCCGGATGATTTCATCAGCGATAAACCTGAGATGTCAGAGATTCGTTCGACGTTCTCCTCATACTGGTACCCGCAAAAATGACCGATCGCATAATTGCTTTCCTGATACTTTGCCTGATGTTCAGCCTGCCGTTTGGCGTGGCTGTCGTCTTCACGGGTGAAGTGATGTTGAACTTTGTCTTCTTCTGGCCCTTGTTCATGTCTGCATTGTGGATAAGCGGCGGGGTCTATTTCTGGTTTTACCGTGAGCGTCACTGGAAATGGGGAGATGAAACGCCGCCGCCTACTTTGGAGGGAAATCCGCTGGTCTCGATTTTGATCCCGTGTTTTAACGAAGGGATCAACGCGCGCGAAACGATCGAGGCCGCACTGGCCCAGCGATATAAGAATATTGAAGTTATTGCCATCAATGATGGTTCGACGGATGACACGCACGATGTTCTGGAACAGCTGGCAACAGAGTACCCAAGCCTGCGAGTGATTCACTTAGCGGAAAACCAGGGGAAAGCCCTGGCTCTTAAGACCGGCGCAGCTGCAGCGCGCAGTGATTACCTGGTGTGCATCGATGGGGATGCGTTACTGGATCGTGATGCCGTCGCCTATATCGTGGCTCCGCTTATCCAGTTCCCGCGCGTTGGTGCGGTGACCGGTAACCCGCGTATTCGTACCCGCTCGACGTTAATTGGCCGCGTACAGGTTGGTGAGTTCTCGTCGATTATCGGCTTAATCAAGCGTACCCAGCGAGTCTACGGGCAGATATTTACCGTTTCAGGTGTCGTTGCCGCGTTTCGTCGCCGGGCGTTGGCTGAAGTTGGCTACTGGAGCCCGGACATGATCACTGAAGATATCGATATCAGCTGGAAGCTGCAATTGCGCCACTGGTCGGTATTCTTTGAGCCGCGCGCACTGTGTTGGATCCTGATGCCTGAAACGTTAAAAGGGCTGTGGAAACAGCGCCTGCGCTGGGCACAAGGTGGTGCGGAGGTGTTTATCGTTAACATGCGCCGCCTGTGGTCGTGGGAATTCCGCCGTATGTGGCCGCTGTTCCTTGAGTTCTGTTTCTCTACCGCTTGGGCATTTGCGTATGCGGTTAGTATCGTGCTGTTCCTGTTAGGGCTGCTATTCCCGATGCCAGACACGCTGTATGTTCAGCATCTGTTCCCGCCAGCCTTCACTGGACTTATCCTCGGCGTGGTCTGCCTGTTGCAGTTCGCGGTGAGCCTGATGATTGAACGGCGCTATGAAAAAGGGATTGGGGCCTCATTGTTCTGGATCATCTGGTTCCCGGTGGTGTACTGGATGCTGAGTCTGTTCACCACGCTGGTGGCGTTCCCCAAAGTGATGCTCAAACGCAAACGCGGCAGGGCACGCTGGGTCAGTCCTGATCGCGGTATCGGGAGGATTGAATCATGAACCAACCGCTGATTTTTACCGAACGGCGTCTGCTGCCGCGGGTGATCGACGTCGTGTTGACGCTTATTGCCTGGATTGGGTTCTTATACCTGATTTATAAAGGGTTGATCGTCGCACTGGCGCATTCACCGCATATAGGGGTTCGCCCCTTTTTCACGACCCTGGATACGGTGACGTTTTACATTCTTATTGCCCTGGTCAATGGTCTGGTGCTAATTGGTTGGGCTAAGTACAACCAGTTTCGTTTCCGGGTGGAACGCCGCAGTCGCAGACCGGGTCTGGAAGAGCATGAGCTGGCGGAAAGTTTACGCATTACCCGCGAGCTGGTGACCGAGCTGAACAAGGCGAGGGTGCTGACGGTTCACCATCATGAAAGTGGTGAGATCAGTCATATCGATGTGGACAGGGATATCGCCGATAACCGTCTGCCGCCACCGACGCCTGCGATGCTGGAGTATTTGCCACCAGAGCAGCAGCCGTCGTGGCAGAGACGGTCTGAGTGATATTTCTGCTTTCAGCGGCTTCCTTCAGCCTCGCATCGGTCTATGATTAGACCCAGACAATAAAAAAATGTGAGGCAATGTCGTGGATAAGGAACTACTGGATGCAGGTTACCGGGCCTATACCGGCGAGAAGATTGATGTCTATTTCAACACGGGGATGTGCCAACATTCGGGTAATTGCGTACGAGGAAGCGCAAAGGTTTTTAACCTGAAGCGTAAACCGTGGATCATCCCGGATGAAGTCGATGTTGCGACGGTTATCAGGGTTATTGATACCTGTCCGAGTGGTGCACTGAAGTATCGCCAGAAATAAGTGAGGGAACCATGGAAATTCTTGCAGGCCACAACAAATTTTATGTGAACGATGCTGAAGGCAAGCAGGTCGCCGAGATTGTTTTTGTGCCGACGGGCGAGCATCTGAGCATCATTGAGCATACCGATGTCGACCCCAGCCTGAAAGGTCAGGGCGTCGGCAAACAGCTGGTGGCGAAAGTGGTAGAGAAGATGCGCGCTGAAAACCGCAAAGTTATTCCGCTGTGCCCGTTTGCCAAACATGAATTTGATAAAACCCGCGAGTACGACGATATCCGCGCCTGATTATCTTATGTGAACCGGAAGGTATAACAGCCATCCGGTTCATCACTGCCGATGCAGCAGATCCTGATAAATCCCCGTCAGTACCCCTTGTGGCCCAAACTCTTTTTTAATCCACTGCGTTACGCGACCGGTTGCTGCGTGCTGGGTTGCCAACAGCATGCGTGAATCCTGACGCGGGTTGTGGATCTGCCGCGTCACCAGCAACGACTTTTCCATCGCCTCGCGCACCATATAGTCCGGTAAAAAGCCGATGCCTTCACCCAGGATCTGGCACTGGCACTTGGTATTAAAATCAGGAACCAGAATCGACTCCTGTCCGTGTAACAGCCAGCCGACCTTCTTGTTAATGGTGTGCGCGGTGTCTTCCACCATGATGTTCGGGTACAGGCGCAGCTGGCTCTCAGAAATAGGTTCAGGCATAAAGGCGAGCGGATGATCCGGGGCAATCGCAAACGACCAGCGGATCGCGCCAATCTCAGTGTAATCAATGCCGCCGCCATCCAGTAACGTATCAGGCGCGCCAATGGCGATATTAGCCAGGTTGTTGATGATCGAATCCCAGACGCCGTTATACACCTCGGTGGTGACGGTTATCTGGCAGGTCGGAAACTGCTTTTTGAGTACCTGTAACAGCCGTGCAGTATGCTGTGGGGTATACAACAGCTGGTTAATGCAAATGCGTACCCTCGCTTCAATTCCCTGGGCGATAGTATCGATGCTGCGCTTGATGGCGTGGAAGTCATTCAGCAGGTCGGTTGCTTTGCGAAAGAAGTAGCGACCGGACTCGGTGAGCTCAATGCTGCGGGTACTACGAGTAAACAGCACCACATCGAGCCCCATCTCCATACGTTTGATGGTGTAGCTGATGGCCGACGTTGTTAAGCCAAGCTCCTCAGCGGCCTTGCTGAAACTGCTGTAGCGTGCTGCCATCGTAAAGGCCAGCAGGTTTTCCTCGGTAAAAATTGAATTCATCCGTTCTCCCCTCAGACCATGCTGCGATGTCCACGATACGATGATTGTTGAATGTATTTGTAATCCTTATCGAGAGCAATCAGTTTTGAACAGAATTTAACACTAGGGTTACATTTGATTTGAAGGCAATCACACTTCTGTATTTTAGTTGCGACCCGCTATCCGTGCTGCATACCGCCTGATTTCCCCAGGCTCTGATTCATCGCTAAAACGGCTTCCGTCATAAGGGAAAGATTGCACTACAGCACGTTTTACTCTCATTGTTAAATTTGATTCAACAATCGACACGCTTACGATGAATGAAATTTAAGCGGATGTTATTCTCTAAACTCTGTTGCTATTCTCAGGTTATCGGAAATATGAAGAGTCTAAAAAACTGCAGGAGAGTGATTATGTCAGAGAAAGAACTTATTACTGAATTTCTGCTGGCGGCAGAACAGGGTAACGTCGAAGGATTAAAATCCTGTCTGGAAAAAAATGTGGATATTAATGCCACCAACCGTCAGGGCCGTACTGCCATAATTATTGCCAGCCTGAATAAGCATTACGATTGTGTTTCTTTATTGATTGCCGCCGGTGCTGATATTAATAAGCAAGATCAAACCTGCTTTAATCCATTCCTGATTAGCTGCCTGACAAATGACTTAACGCTACTGCGTTTGGTATTACCGGCTAACCCGGATCTTGAGCGTCTGAGTCGTTTTGGCGGTGTCGGCATTACGCCTGCCAGCGAAAAAGGTCATGTTGAGATCGTGCGCGAGCTGCTGCTGCATACCGATATTAATGTCAACCACACCAATTTCGTTGGCTGGACGCCGCTGCTGGAAGCTATCGTACTTAACGACGGCGGCGCGAAGCAGCAGGAGATCGTTAAGCTGCTGCTCGACCATGGCGCAAACCCGCACATGACGGATAAATACGGTAAAACCCCGCTGGAACTGGCGCGGGAGAAAGGTTACCACGAAATTGCCGAGCTGCTGATTGCCGCCGGAGCCTGACAGAGGAGCGCCGCTATCGCCACGCCATCACGGCGATGCGTACGGGCGCTAACCGCAGACAGCGCGTTTCTCGCTTTCCGGGGAACGGGGCGGGTTGAACAGGTTTTTTCCCACGCGGTAAACCTGTTGATACCTGAACAGCAGCGGCTGCTGACGTTATTGAGTGAAGATTGTGATAACGCGCCTAACAGCTGTCGGCTGGCGCTGACGCATTGTGAAGACCTGTTTCATCCCGGTGAGCCGGTCAGTTTTACCGAATCAGGGATTGTTGTTGGTAAGGATAAGTGGATAGAGACTTCCGGGTGCCTGCCGTGGCGAATGCCACAGTGGACGCCAGATGCAACAGCGTTTGCGGCTATTCGGTGGCAGCGCTGGGAAGAGGATATCCGCCAACAGCTTAAAAACGATGACACATTATTTCTGTACCAGGGTGACAATCCGTTTTATCAGGAAATCACCCGTGAACTACTACAGCGTCGCCAGACATTACTGACGGCGTTGCGTACAGGAGAAAATATCTCTACAGCGGTCAGCCATTTAATTGGTCTGGGGATTGGTCTGACGCCCTCATCGGATGATTATTTAGTGGGTCTAAGCACTATTCTATTTATTCCCGGACATCCGCTGAGGAAATATCGTGAAGATTTTTTAGCAGCTTTACAATGTGCCGGAAATAATACGACGCTACTCAGCAAAATAACATTAGAGGAAGCTTTTCATCAGCGCTATCGGGAAAGTGTCGCACGACTGCTGAACCATATTATTAATGAGCAACAACCCGTTTCTACGCAATATATAACTGATATTAAAAATATCGGCTCAAGTTCTGGCTGCGACATGCTGTACGGCATGGCAGATGCCTGCGCCCTGAGCCACAGGTCCGGAGGGAATTATGTCGATCAGGATAGTTGTTAAAAAGAATACGTACTTTGATTCGGTCTCACTGATGTCTATTTCAACACGCGCAAATAAGCTCGATGGTGTGGAGCAGGCGTTCGTGGCTATGGCGACAGAAATGAATAAGGGCGTGCTGAAGAATCTCGGCCTGCTCACGCCTGAACTGGAAGAGGCGAAAAGTGGCGATCTGATGATTGTCATTAAAGGCGCCAGCGAAGCGGCGAACGAGCAGACGCTGGTGGCGATTGAGGATCTGTTCACGCATAAAGAGCAGGGCGGCCAGCACGAAGCGCGCTACGCTACGCTCGCCAGCGCGAAGAAACATGTTCCTGACAGCAACCTGGCGGTGATCTCGGTCAATGGCCTGTTTGCCGCGCGTGAAGCGCGTCAGGCGCTGCAAAATAACCTCAACGTGATGTTGTTCTCTGACAACGTCTCTCTTGAAGACGAGCTGACGCTTAAGCAACTGGCGCACGAAAAAGGGCTGTTGATGATGGGGCCTGATTGCGGAACCGCCATTATTAACGGCGCGGCGCTGTGTTTCGGTAATGCGGTACGTCGCGGCAACATCGGAATTATTGGTGCGTCCGGTACCGGTAGCCAGGAACTGAGCGTACGCATTCACGAGTTTGGCGGCGGGATTTCCCAACTGATTGGCACCGGTGGACGCGATCTGAGTGAAAAGATTGGCGGCCTGATGATGCTTGACGCGATTGGCATGTTGGAAGCCGATCCGCAAACCGAAATCATTGCACTGATCTCCAAACCGCCTGCGCCAGCGGTGGCGCGCAAGGTGCTGGAACGTGCACGCGCCTGTCATAAGCCCGTGGTGGTGTGTTTCCTTGGACGTGATGCCGCGCCTGCGGATGAAGCGGGGCTGCAGTTCGCACGTGGCACCAAAGAAGCTGCGCTGAAAGCGGTACTGCTGACAGGCGTGAAAAAAGAGAGTCTGGATCTGCATCCGCTCAACTGGCCGCTGATTGAAGAGGTTCGCGCCCGTCTGACGCCACAGCAAAAGTACATTCGTGGGCTGTTCTGCGGCGGCACGTTGTGCGATGAGGCGATGTTTGCCGCCATGGAAAAACATGCTGAAGTGTACAGCAACATTCATCCGGACCCGGCATTCCGCCTCACGGATCTCAATCGCAGCGTCGCGCATACCTTCCTTGATTTCGGTGATGATGATTTCACCAACGGTAAACCGCACCCGATGATCGATCCCACCAACCGTATTAGTCGTCTGTTGCAGGAAGCGCGCGATCCTGAAGTTGGCGTGATCGTGATGGACTTTGTGCTTGGCTTTGGATCGCATGAAGATCCGGTTGGCGTAATGCTCGATGCGATCGTTGAAGCCAAAGCGATCGCCGCCGCAGACGGTCGTCCGCTTGAGATCCTCGGCTATGTGCTGGGAACCGATCTTGATACGCCATCGCTGGAAAAACAGTGCCAGATGCTGACCGATGCTGGCGTCATCTGGGCGAGCAGTAGCACCAACACCGGATTGCTGGCGCGTGAATTTATCTGTAAAGGGGAGGAAGCCTGATGAGCCAGACACTGTTTAACCAGCCGCTGAACGTTATTAACGTCGGTATCGCGATGTTCAGCGATGACCTGAAAAAGCAGAATGTTCCCGTGACCCAGCTCGACTGGACGCCGCCGGGCCAGGGCAACATGCAGGTGGTTGCTGCACTGGACGAGATTGCCGATTCGCCGCTGGCAGACAAAATCGCTGCCGCTAACCAGCAGGCGCTGGAACGTATTATCCAGTCGCATCCGGTGCTGATTGGCTATGACCAGGCAATCAATGTCGTGCCGGGGATGACCCGCAACACCATCCTGCACGCCGGGCCGCCAATCCGCTGGGAAAAAATGTGCGGTGCAATGAAGGGCGCGGTCACCGGGGCGCTGGTGTTTGAAGGACTGGCGAAAGATCTGGATGAAGCCGCCGAACTGGCCGCCTCGGGCGAAATTATCTTCTCTCCGTGCCACGAGCATGACTGCGTTGGCTCGATGGCGGGTGTGACGTCAGCATCCATGTTTATGCACATCGTTGAGAACAAAACCTACGGCAACCGCGCATATACCAATATGAGCGAGCAGATGGCGAAGATCCTGCGCATGGGAGCGAACGATCAAAGCGTTATCGATCGTCTGAACTGGATGCGTGATGTGATGGGCCCAATGCTGCGCGATGCCATGAAGCTGGCGGGAGAAATAGACTTGCGCCTGATGTTGGCGCAGGCGCTACACATGGGCGATGAGTGCCATAACCGTAACAATGCCGGGACGGCGCTGCTGATTCAGGCGCTGACGCCGTGGATTATTCAGACCGGTTATCCGGTTGAGCAGCAGTGTGAGGTGTTCGAGTTCGTCCTCAGTAGTGATTACTTCTCCGGACCGACGTGGATGGCGATGTGTAAAGCCGCAATGGACGCTGCACACGGCATTGAATACAGCACCGTGGTGACGACGATGGCGCGTAACGGCGTTGAGTTCGGTCTGCGCATTAGCGGCTTACCGGGCCAGTGGTTTACCGGTCCGGCGCAGCAGGTGATTGGCCCGATGTTTGCGGGCTACAAGCCGGAAGATTCCGGACGTGATATTGGCGATAGCGCGATCACCGAAACCTACGGCATTGGCGGTTTCGCTATGGCGACGGCGCCGGCTATCGTGGCGCTGGTGGGTGGTACGGTCGAAGAGGCCGTTGATTTCTCTCGCCAGATGCGTGAAATCACTCTCGGCGAAAACCCCAACGTCACCATTCCGCTGCTTGGTTTTATGGGCGTACCGACCGCTATCGATATTACGCGCGTGGGCAGCACCGGCATTCTGCCGGTGATCAACACCGCAATTGCGCACAAAGATGCGGGGATCGGCATGATCGGCGCCGGAATAGTCCACCCGCCGTTCGCCTGTTTTGAAAAGGCGATCCTCAACTGGCGCGACCGCTACTGCCAATAACAACAATCGGGGCTAACGCGGTTAGCCCCACAGTAGCGAAGCGAAAAACGTTGCTTACCTGCAGGGCTGGGCGATCTCCGCGATCGCAAACGATGCTTAACCTGTTAAGGATATTCCATGAACAGCATAAAACTAGAATGGAAACGTGGTGACTGGGCAGCTTACTTTGGGCTGATGACCAACAACCTGACTAACCTGCTGACAATGATGGGGCTGCTCATTTTTGTCGTCGGGATCCCTACCGAAATTGTCTATGGTCGCATTGCGCCTGCCTTTGGTCTGGCGGTGCTGGTGGCCAGCGTCTGCTACGCCTGGTTTGGCCTGCAGATGGCAAAGCACACCGGGCGTAAAGACGTGACGGCGCTGCCGTCCGGACCGAGCGCACCGTCAATCTTTACCGTCACCTTCCTGGTACTGATGCCGGTTTATCAGCAAACCAAAGATGCCAACTTTGCTATCCAGATAGCACTGGTATGGTGCTTTGTCGAAGCGTTGATCCTGGTGGGCGGCTCCTTCCTGGGCGAAACCATCCGCAAGATGATCCCACGTACGGTACTGCTTTCTTGTCTGTCCGGCCTGGGACTGTTGCTGCTGGCGATGAACCCGATGCTGCAGGCATTCGAAGCGCCGACCGTCTCTTTCATCGTCCTGTTGCTGATCTTCATTAACTGGTTCGGTAAGAAGCCGATTTTTGCCCGTATTCCTACCGGTTTGCTGCTGCTGATTGCCGGTACGGCCCTGGCGTGGATCTCCGGTTTACAAAGCCCGGAAGCCATTAAAGCGTCGATGTCTTCCTTTGGCTTCAACCCGCCGGAAATTCATGTCGACAGCTTCCTGCAAGGTTTGCCGCATGCACTGCCGTATCTGGCTTCTGCGGTTCCTCTGGGTCTGGCGAACTACATTTTCGACCTTGAGAACATTGAAAGTGCGCACGCGGCGGGGGATGAGTACAACACCCGTAAGGTGATGATGGCGAACGGCTTTGCCTCCATGCTCGGCTGCATGCTGGGCAATCCGTTCCCGGTGACCGTGTATGTTGGGCATGCGGGCTGGAAAGCGATGGGCGCCAGCATCGGCTATACCCTCGCTTCAGGCATCACCATGTTCCTGGTACCGCTGTTTGGGCTGGGCGCGTTTATGCTCGCCATTATTCCGATGACTGCGATAGTGCCGATTCTGGTGTTTATCGGCGTGGTGACCGCCAACCAGGTGGTACGAGAAACACCCAAAGTAGAGGTTCCCGTCATCTTCATCTGTCTGTTCCCGTGGATTGCCAACTGGGCATTGACCATCGTTAACAGCGTGATGGGCGCCGCCGGAACCTCTGCGGGGAAACTGGGCAGTGACCTGCTGCACAGCAAAGGTGTCTATTACGACGGACTGGTGCATCTGGGAAGCGGCGCGCCGCTGGCCAGCATGCTGTGGGGCTGCGTCGCTATCTTCGCCATTATGAATAAGCCGCTGCGCGGGGCGATTGCCGCAGCTTTTGGCGCGCTGCTATCGCTGTTTGGCGTGATCCACTCCCCGGCGGTTGGCTTTGCTGAGGGCAGCTCGATGATGTTTGTTGTGGCCTACCTGATGATGAGCGGAATGTTTGTCCTCAAGCATGTTCTTGATAGCCGTGAAGCGGTGACTGCGCCTGAGCAGGAACCGACGAAAACGACCTGAATCGCCTGTAAGCGGAAGATAACACTATGAAAGAACTTGTGGTCGTTGCCATTGGCGGCAACAGCATTATCAAAGATAACGCCAGCCAGTCGATTGAGCACCAGGCTGAAGCGGTGAAGGCGGTGGCGGATACGGTGCTGGAGATGCTGGCATCGGACTACAACATTGTGCTGACGCACGGTAACGGGCCGCAGGTAGGGCTGGATCTCCGGCGTGCGGAAATCGCGCACGAGCGCGAAGGGCTGCCGCTTACCCCACTGGCAAACTGCGTCGCCGATACGCAGGGGGGGATCGGTTATCTGATCCAACAGGCGCTGAACAACCGTCTGGCGCGGCGCGGTGAGCAGAAGGCAGTGACGGTGGTCACGCAGGTGGAGGTCGACAAAAACGATCCCGGTTTTGCTAACCCGACCAAGCCTATCGGGGCGTTCTTTAGCGCAGTGCAGCGTGATGAACTGCAGCGGGTCAATCCGGGCTGGCGCTTTGTTGAGGATTCGGGGCGCGGCTACCGTCGGGTAGTCGCCTCTCCACAACCGAAGCGCATTGTCGAGGCGGAGGCGATCAAAACGCTGACTCAGCAGGGGTTTGTGGTGATTGGTGCGGGTGGTGGTGGCATCCCGGTGGTGCGTAGCGATTACGGGGATTACCAGAGCGTGGATGCGGTGATTGATAAAGATCTCTCCACGGCGTTGCTGGCACAGGAGATCCGCGCCGACATTCTGGTGATCACCACCGGCGTCGAGCAGGTCTGTATTCATTTTGGCAAACCTAACCAGCAGGCGCTGGATACGGTGGATGTCGCAACGATGACCCGCTACATGCAGGAAGGTCACTTCCCGCCGGGCAGTATGTTACCCAAAATCGTTGCCAGCCTGACGTTCCTTGCGCGTGGCGGTAAGCGGGTAATCATCACCACGCCGGAATGCCTGCCCGCCGCACTGCGCGGTGAAACGGGCACCCATATTGTCCATTCCTGAGAGGAGATGCGAATGAAGGAAAGTAACAGCCGCCGTGAATTTTTAAGCCAGAGCGGAAAAATGGTCACTGCTGCCGCGCTGTTTGGCGCAGTCGCCCCGGTCGCGTATGCTGCTAATCCTGTCGGGAACACCTGCGGGTCGAAGAGCACAATGACGATTAACGATAAGCACTATTACCTGGATAACGTCCTGCTGGAAGCGGGGTTTGATTACGAAAACTCGGTGGTGGTACATACCCGTACCGCGCTGCAAACCGTTGAAATCCAGGACGGGAAAATTGTTGCGCTGCGCGAGAATAAGCAGCATCCGGATGCGGCGCTGCCGCACTACGATGCGGGTGGAAAGCTGATGCTGCCCGCCATGCGCGACATGCATATCCATCTGGATAAAACCTTTTACGGCGGTCCCTGGCGTTCGCTGAACCGTCCGGCGGGCACCACCATTCAGGATATGATCCGCCTGGAGCAAAAGCTGCTGCCTGAACTCCAGCCTTATACCCAGGAGCGGGCGGAAAAGCTTATCGATCTGCTGCAATCAAAAGGCACCTCGATTGCCCGCAGTCATTGCAATATCGAACCGGTTTCCGGACTGAAAAACCTGGAGAACCTGCAGGCGGTGCTGGCGCGTCGCCAGCCGGGTTTTGCCTGCGAAATCGTGGCGTTTCCGCAGCATGGCCTGCTGTTATCAAAATCTGAACCGTTAATGCGTGAAGCGATGCAGGCGGGAGCGCAGTATGTCGGCGGTCTGGACCCAACCAGCGTCGACGGCGCGATGGAAAAATCACTCGATACCATGTTCCAGATTGCGCTCGATTACAACAAAGGCGTGGATATCCATCTGCATGAAACCAGTCCGGCGGGCGTGGCGGCGGTGAATTACATGGTAGAAACGGTGGAGAAAACCCCGCAGTTGAAGGGAAAACTGACCATCAGCCATGCATTTGCGCTGTCTACGCTGAACGAGCAGCAGGTGGATGAACTGGCAGCCCGCATGGCGGCGCAGCAAATTACCATTGCCTCGACGGTGCCGATTGGCACGATGCACATGCCGCTAAAACAGCTGCGCGACAAAGGCGTGGAAGTGATTACCGGCACCGACAGCGTGATTGACCACTGGTCGCCGTACGGCCTGGGAGACATGCTGGAGAAGGCGAATCTGTACGCGCAGCTCTATATTCGCCCGAATGAACTCAACCTGTCGCGGGCGCTGTTTCTCGCTACCGGTGATGTGCTGCCGCTTAACGATAAAGGTGAGCGCGTCTGGCCGAAAGCGCAGGATGAAGCCAGCTTTGTGCTGGTGGATGCCTCCTGCTCGGCGGAAGCGGTCGCGCGAATCTCCCCACGCACTGCGACCTTCCATAAAGGGCAACTGGTGTGGGGGAATGTCGCAAGCTAGCCTGGTTCTACGCGCAGCGGCTATCGCTGCTGCGCTCCCATATATTAACCGACGATCCCCATATAGCCGTGAATCCCCATATATACGCCGACCATCGCGATGAGCACGCTGGAAAAATAGGGCGCTTTGCGTGCCAGCGTGTTAAATCCGCTCCAGCGTTTGGCCGCCTGCTGCACGCTGATTGCCGCGCCCACGCCCACCGTTACCAGCGTTATCGCCAGCCCGAGGCTAAAGCACAGCACCATCGTTGCCCCCAGCGTAAAGGCTTTGAGCTGGATACAAATCAGCAGTACCGTAATGGCCGCAGGACACGGGATTAACCCGCCGGTCAGGCCAAACAATAAAATTTGGCCGTTGGTGACCTCTTTGCCCGCAAAGCGGCGCTGAATATCGGTGGCATGTGCGCGTTCGTGCGCGTCCTGATACTCTTTCGAACCCTCGCTCAGCCCTGCTAACGCGGCATGGTTATGATCGTGGTCATGGTGATGGTGATGATCGTCATCGTGGTCATGATGGTGGTGGTGATGATCGTCATGATCATGGTGGTGGTGATGCCCGTGATCGTGGTCGTGATGCGTCTGGGCCAGCCAGTTCTGCTCTCCCTGCCAGGTCCGCCAGAACATCCAGAATGCGGTCCCGAGAATAATTATCGCCGAGACAAACTGCAGCCAGGGCTCCACGGCCTGGGCTGTAAACGCTTTGCTGATATACATCCCGCCGAGCGCAATCAACCACACCACAGCGGTATGCGACAGGGTAGCCGCCAGCCCCAGCATCACCGCCTGCTTGATAGTCCCCTTTATGGCGATAATAAAGGCCGCCATCATTGTCTTGGAATGCCCCGGTTCCAGACCGTGTAACACGCCCAATAAGATCGCGCTGGGAATGAAAAACCAGGCGTTGCCTTGCTGAAGAAGCGTCGAAAACTCACCCATGAGAATGATTCTTAGTTGTTTTGTTTCACCGGATTCTACTCCCCCCCAGTATCAAATACTACCCCCCAGTAGAATGTCGATGGTATTGTCGCTACAGCCAGACGTTAAAAAGGTAAAGTTATGTCACATACGATCCGCGACAAACAGAAGCTGAAAGCCCGAACCAGTAAGATTCAGGGGCAGGTAGCGGCGTTGAAAACCATGCTGGATGAACCGCATGAATGCGCGGCGGTATTGCAGCAAATAGCGGCGATCCGCGGGGCGGTAAATGGATTAATGCGCGAAGTGATTAAAGGTCATCTGACCGAGCACATTGTGCATCAGGGCGATGAAATAAAGCGTGAAGAGGATTTGGACGTTGTCCTGAAAGTGCTGGATTCGTACATCAAATAAGTCAGTTTAACGGCTCATCCACACACTGATGAATGAGCCGTTGATAACGTCATTTAGCCAAAAAACATCACAGATACACACAGCAGACCGACAATCAACGTTATCAGGTTCCCCACTGATCGGTACGGCTTCAGCGCCGGGATCAGATAGGTAGACAATGTCGGCATGATAAACAGAATCATGGCAATCAGCGGCCCACTGATCGCGTAAATCATTGAAATGGCATTCGGGTTAATGCAGCAGATGATAAACGTGATGCTTGAGACCAACATAATGGACAGGGCGCGGTTAAAGGCCCGGCTTTTCTTCACACCTACCTGATGCAGCGACGTTTTTACAACTTCTGTCGCCCCTTCAATTACGCCAAAGTAGGTGCCGAGGAACGATTTTGACATCGCCACGACGGCAACAATAATCCCGGAGATTGACAGCCAGGCCGGCGCGTTTGGCATCATCGATAGTGCTGACAGAATGGTCACGCCTTCATTTTTTGCATCCTCGATATAGTTTGTCGGAATCGAAAGCAAACAGCTGAAAACGAAAAACAGCACGCTCAGGCAGATGATGACGTAGGCTACCTTCATGATTTTTTTGCATTTACCCATGGCCTGCTCGCCATATTTCTCACGTCGATCAATGGCGAACGTGGAGATAATTGGCGTATGGCTAAAAGCGAAAACCATCACGGGAATAGATATCCAAACCTGATGAAGCGTGTGCTGATCGACAGACATCTGGCCGGTGAGTAGCGTTGGCTGCCAGCTTCCGGTCAGGTAGAGCGAAAGGAATAAAAAATACGCGATGAGCGGGAACACCAGAAAGCCCATCACCCGGATGGTGGCCTGGCGACCCATCAGAAAAATTAAATTCAGCACCAGTACCACGCCGAGACTTACCAGCATGCGTATGCGTAGATCAATCTCGATATGTTTTGCCAACTGTTCGGTGAGTGAATTGGTTATCGCCACGGCGTAGATCAGCACCACCACAAAGAAGGCAATAAAATAAAGCGTCGTGATCAGGCTGCCTATCTTCTTGCCATAGTAGTGGGTGACCGCGCCGGTGATCCCTTCACCTGCAGAGGTTTTTGACGACAGAATAAACTGGCACAGCGCCTTGTGCGGCCAGTAGGTTAAAGGCCAGGCGACGAGTGCGGTGATAAACAGTACCACCGCGCCTGCAGAACCCAGCTGTATGGGAAGGAAGAGGGTTCCTGCGCCGACGGCAGTCCCATATAGTGCGAAGCTCCAGAGAGTCTCTTCTTTTGACCAAAATTTCGACATTATTTGAACGTATCAACTATAAAATAAACAAAAAGAAGCGCAATTTACCACAAATGAGAGGGGCTGGGGGAGGTGTGAACAAGTGGGCTGGTGAATGGATGAATAGCCGGAATTGAGAAAATTCCGGCTATTGTTTGAATTATCAGGCAGTAACGCGCTGCTGGCGACGCTTCATAACACGCTCGCGTAACGTGTCATATGCCCAGTTATAGAACATGGTGTACGGCAGGAAGAACAGGAAGAAACCTATTTCCAACGTGAATGCCTGAAACAGGCTGACGTTCAGCACATACGCCACGATGCTCACCCCGATCACAATAAAACCACTCTCAAAACCTAACGCGTGGAATGCGCGTACTTTAGCCGTACGTTTCACCAGATGTGACGGCCATAAGCGGTCAAACAGGGCGTTATATATGATATTCCAGATCATTGCTGTCGTTGCCAGCAGAATGGTCAGCCCGCCCATTTCCAGTACCGAGCGCTGCATCAACCATGCGGTGGTTGGTGCGAGAACAGCGGTGGCAATGCCTTCAAAGCAGACGGCATGAAAAATGCGCTCCATTAACGAGCGACGTTGGACTGTATCGTGTTGCATAACCTAAAACCTTCTTTGATGCCCGAATAACGGAATGGTGGCAATTTTATCGTTTTATGTGATATCTAAAAGATAGTATCCATCGATAAAGTAGATAGTTCATGCGTTACTCTCCTGAAGCGTTAACGGCATTTGTAGAGACCGTTTCCTGCGGCTCATTTTCTGCTGCGGCCCGGCGGCTGCGCAAAAGCCAGTCCACCATCAGTACGGCCATTGCGCATCTGGAAGCCGACCTTGGTTTTGCGCTGTTTGACCGTTCATCACGCCAGCCAACGCTGACCGAAGAAGGTAAGCGGGTGCTGGGTTATGTGCAGGCCATTCTGTCAGCGAGCGATCGTCTGGACGAAGCGGCGATTTCGCTGTCGGGTGAAACGGAAGCGCGTTTGACCTTCGTGTTGTCAGATACGCTGCATCCGGATGTGCTGGAAGAACTGATGGTGCAGTTTGACCGTAAGTTTCCCCATACCGAGTTTGAATGTCTGATTGGTGAAGACGAGGACGTGATCGATCTGCTGCAAAAAGGACGTGCTCAGGTGGGGTTGATCGAAGCGCGGGAGGATTACCCGACCGACATGGGCGTCACGCGCCTGCCGATGCAAACCTGGATGGGATTATATGTTGCGGCTTCGCATCCGCTGGCGGCGCAGGAAAAACTGCAGTGGGAACAGCTGCATACCTGGCGCGAGCTGCGTCTGAACACCTATCTGGAAAGCCGTACCAACGTGGCGCGCGGCCCTGTGTGGTCTGCTCCCAACTATTTGTTGCTGCTGAGTATGGCGGTTCAGGGATTCGGCTGGTGCGCGCTGCCTTGCGCGCTGGTAGAAGAATTTGCCGCAGAAAAGCCGCTGGTTCCATTGACGCTGCCCGGTTGGCCAAAGGCTATCTCTATCGATCTGTTGTGGAATAAGAAATCCCCGCCAGGCGTGGCGGGAAGTTGGCTGCGCGACCATTTACAGCAGAGTGGCGTTCAGATGACCAATAAATGATACGAATTTCCTTTGTGATAAAAATCACCGTTTTTAAACAACCTTGATAACTCTTTTTAACAATCATCTACTATTGCGGTGTTATTTTGCGCTGAGGTGGTGATGAAAGAGGTTGTGATAGTCGGGGCGTTAAGGACACCGATTGGCTGCTTCCAGGGGACGCTGGCGCGCCACTCTGCCGTTGAATTAGGCAGCATGGTAGTCAGGGCGTTACTGGAACGCACGGGCGTGGACGTTCACGCCGTGGATGAAGTGATCCTCGGTCAGGTGCTTACCGCAGGTGCCGGGCAGAATCCGGCGCGTCAGTCTGCCATCAATGGTGGGCTACCCAATACCGTTTCCGCCATCACCATTAACGATGTCTGTGGTTCGGGCCTGAAAGCGCTGCATCTGGCGACCCAGGCTATCCAGTGCGGCGAAGCCGACATTGTGATTGCGGGCGGGCAAGAGAATATGAGCCGCGCCCCGCATGTCCTTACGGATAGCCGCACCGGCGCACAGCTGGGGAACAGCCAACTAGTCGACAGCCTGGTACATGACGGGCTGTGGGATGCTTTCAACGACTACCATATGGGTGTTACCGCTGAAAATCTGGCACGGGAATATGGTATCAGCCGCGAATTACAGGACGCCTACGCGCTTCATTCGCAGCACAAAGCGCGGATGGCAATTGATGCCGGGCGCTTTAAAGATGAGATCGTGCCGGTAGTGACCCAGCGTAATGGGCAATCCTTTGTGGTGGATACCGACGAGCAGCCGCGCACCGATGCCAGCGCCGAAGGGCTGGCGCGTCTGGATCCTACCTTCGACAGACTCGGTTCGGTCACGGCGGGCAACGCGTCATCTATCAATGATGGCGCTGCCGCGGTGATGATGATGAGCGAAGCCAAAGCGCAGGCGCTGAATTTACCCATACTGGCGCGCATTCGCGCCTTTGCCAGCGTCGGTGTCGATCCTGCGCTCATGGGGATAGCTCCGGTATACGCGACGCGTCGCTGCCTTGAGCGCGTCGGCTGGCAACTGGCGGATGTCGATTTGATTGAAGCCAATGAAGCCTTCGCCGCGCAGGCATTATCCGTTGGGAAAATGCTGGAATGGGACGAGCGTCGGGTGAATGTGAACGGCGGAGCCATTGCGCTCGGTCATCCGATTGGCGCATCAGGCTGCCGGATTCTGGTTTCACTGGTACATGAAATGGTGAAGCGTCGGGCGCATAAAGGGCTGGCAACGTTATGTATCGGCGGCGGCCAGGGGGTGGCACTCGCTATCGAACGAGATTAACGATCTTACATTTACCGTCTTAAACGCCTTTCTAAGTGTTTTCCCTGCACCTGTAAAAAAGCCCTCCAGCAGGAGGGCAAGGCCAGTTACAGAAACATACACTCTAAACACAGTCAACTTATCAAAACATTGTTTCATTTCATGTGATTAACTGCGCACTTTGTTAGAAAAGGTGTCTTATCGGCCTATAAACTCGGCTGAATTTTCCATTTTTTATCCCCACCTCTAGTGAATGAATAAATTTATCTTATTGTTATTCAATGATTTTATTTAAACCTATTTCGCTATTTATACGCGCTGGCGTGATCGCACTTACACTTTTGATAATAAGATGCGGAAAAAGTGAAACATCGTTTTAGTTATAATTGAAAACCCGTCCCGGGAGGGATATCATGAACACATTAGGTAAAACGGAACGGCGTTTTGCTATCGCTCAAGAATTCACGGTCAATTTATCACTGGAGGTAAATGTGGACGTAAGACAAAGCATCCATAGTGCGCATGCGAAAACCCTGGATACCCAGGCGCTGCGTAATGAGTTTTTGGTAGAAGAAGTGTTTGTCGCAGATGAATACACCATGGTCTACAGCCACATCGATCGCATCATTGTTGGCGGCATTATGCCTGTTGGCAAAACCGTCTCTGTGGGTGGCGAAGTCGGCAAACAGCTGGGCGTAACCTATTTCCTCGAACGTCGTGAGCTGGGTGTGATCAATATCGGCGGCCCGGGCACGATTACCGTTGACGGCCAGTGCTATGAAATTGGCCATCGCGACGCGCTGTATGTCGGTAAAGGGGCAAAAGAAGTTGTTTTTGCAAGCATTGACCCTGCAAAACCCGCCAAGTTCTATTATAACTGCGCGCCGGCACACATGACTTATCCAACCAAAAAAGTGACCCCAGCCGACGTTGCGCCAGTCACGCTGGGCGATAACCTCACCAGTAACCGTCGTACCATCAACAAATACTTTGTGCCGGATGTTCTGGAAACCTGCCAGTTGAGCATGGGTCTGACTGAACTGGCACCGGGTAACCTGTGGAACACCATGCCGTGTCATACCCATGAACGTCGTATGGAAGTCTATTTCTACTTCAATATGGAAGAAGATACCTGCGTCTTCCACATGATGGGGCAGCCTCAGGAAACGCGTCATATTGTGATGCACAACGAGCAGGCGGTGATTTCTCCAAGCTGGTCTATTCACTCCGGCGTCGGCACAAAAGCGTATACGTTCATTTGGGGCATGGTCGGCGAAAACCAGGTCTTTGATGATATGGACCATGTTGCAGTAAAAGATCTGCGCTAGTTGCGGGCGACTGCCGTGCCTGCTGCGGCGGGCATTATAAAAAATTAAGGATTTACAATGATTTTGAATGCATTCTCTCTTGAAGGTAAAGTCGCGGTTGTGACCGGTTGTGACACAGGTTTGGGTCAGGGTATGGCGCTGGGTCTGGCTGAAGCGGGCTGCGATATCGTGGGTATCAACATTGTTGAGCCGACTGAAACCATCGAACGTGTTACTGCCCTGGGCCGCCGTTTTTTAAGCCTGACCGCCGATCTGCGTCAGATTGATGGTATTCCGGCACTGCTGGAGCGTGCGGTCGCAGAATTCGGTCATATCGACATTCTGGTCAACAACGCCGGTCTTATCCGTCGTGACGATGCTATCGACTTCAGCGAAAAAGACTGGGACGACGTGATGAACCTGAACATTAAGAGCGTGTTCTTCATGTCTCAGGCGGCGGCGAAGCACTTTATCGCGCAGGGTAATGGCGGCAAAATTATCAACATCGCCTCTATGCTCTCCTTCCAGGGCGGCATCCGAGTGCCGTCTTACACCGCGTCTAAAAGCGGCGTAATGGGCGTCACCCGTCTGATGGCCAACGAGTGGGCAAAACATAACATCAACGTCAACGCGATCGCGCCGGGTTATATGGCGACCAATAACACGCAGCAACTGCGTGCTGATGAGCAGCGTAGCGCCGAAATTCTCGATCGTATCCCGGCGGGCCGTTGGGGTCTGCCAAGCGATCTGATGGGGCCAGTAGTGTTCCTGGCGTCCAGCGCATCTGACTACATTAACGGTTATACCGTTGCGGTCGACGGTGGGTGGCTGGCGCGTTAATTTACCGTCCAGCATCAACAAACCCTGCCAATGGCAGGGTTTTTTTTGGTGTTAAGTTATTTTAGTCCATATTCTGTTTATAAATTAATCCATACATAATTATATATATATGGGTTGTCAATAATTAATACTCTTTAATATCAGTGCATTAAATTTAATTGAGTAATTAGCGATAAATTTTAAAATTGGAATATCCATCACATAACGATGTGGTGCAGCAATTTTATCCATGTTTTTGCCGTTTCCCGCCTGACGCTTCCTGCAAGGGATCCCTTACTTTCAATGGCATGGTTACTCTGTATCTGGCAGGAAAAAATGGTCTCAATAAATAATGATGCTGCTTTAGCGCCGCGCCCAGTGCGCGATACGCGACGTATGAATATGTTTGTTTCTATCTCTGCGGCTGTCGCAGGGTTGTTATTCGGCCTGGATATCGGCGTAATTGCCGGCGCGTTGCCTTTCATCACCGATCACTTTGTGTTGACCAGCCGCCTGCAGGAGTGGGTGGTCAGCAGCATGATGCTGGGCGCGGCAATTGGTGCGCTGTTTAACGGTTGGCTGTCATTCCGCCTGGGACGTAAATACAGTCTGATGGCGGGGGCGATCCTTTTCGTCGTCGGATCTCTGGGCTCGGCGTTTGCCTCCAGCGTAGAAATGCTCATTTTTGCCCGCGTGGTACTGGGCGTTGCGGTGGGGATCGCCTCTTACACCGCGCCGCTCTATCTCTCCGAAATGGCCAGTGAGAACGTGCGCGGCAAGATGATCAGCATGTATCAACTGATGGTAACGCTGGGGATCGTACTGGCCTTTTTATCTGATACGGCGTTTAGCTACAGCGGTAACTGGCGCGCTATGCTGGGCGTGCTGGCGCTTCCGGCGGTGTTACTGATTATCCTGGTTGTGTTCCTGCCCAACAGCCCGCGCTGGCTGGCGGAAAAAGGTCGCCACATTGAAGCAGAAGAAGTATTGCGCATGCTGCGCGATACGTCAGAAAAGGCCCGCGATGAGCTGAACGAAATCCGTGAAAGCCTGAAGCTGAAGCAGGGTGGTTGGGCGCTGTTTAAAATTAACCGTAACGTGCGCCGCGCGGTTTTCCTTGGGATGTTGTTGCAGGCGATGCAGCAGTTCACCGGGATGAACATCATCATGTATTACGCGCCGCGCATTTTCAAAATGGCGGGTTTTACCACCACAGAGCAGCAGATGATTGCCACGCTGGTGGTTGGCTTAACGTTTATGTTCGCTACCTTTATTGCCGTCTTCACAGTCGACAAAGCAGGACGTAAACCGGCGCTGAAAATTGGGTTCAGCGTAATGGCCATCGGGACGCTGGTGCTCGGATATTGCCTGATGCAGTTTGATAACGGCACGGCTTCCAGTGGACTATCCTGGCTGTCAGTTGGCATGACGATGATGTGTATTGCAGGCTATGCGATGAGCGCCGCGCCGGTGGTGTGGATCCTGTGTTCGGAAATTCAGCCGCTGAAATGCCGTGATTTTGGTATTACCTGCTCCACCACCACCAACTGGGTGTCGAACATGATCATTGGTGCAACGTTCCTGACGCTGCTCGACAGCATTGGCGCAGCCGGTACGTTCTGGCTTTATACCGCACTGAACGTCGTATTTATTGGTATTACCTTCTGGCTTATTCCTGAAACCAAAAATGTTACGCTTGAGCATATCGAACGTAAGCTGATGGCTGGCGAGAAGTTAAGAGATATTGGGGTGTAAGTGAGCAGGAAGCCCGATAGATCAATTGATTATCGGGCTCCCATTGCTACCTATTTCAATGTGGAGCCGCCTGCCTGGCGAGGAGATCCTTAGCAGACAGCCCGGTTATCTTTAGTATAATTTCATGACTAATACCATTCGCTAACATCATCTGGGCAATGCGTAATGCCTCTTGTTGTTTGGCTTCCTGTTGCAATACTTCCGCGATAGTCATCAGACGTTCCTTTTGCTGTGGTACCCGATGGGCAACCTCACGGATAAATTTATCAACGTGAGGCGTATTTCCAAACTGCATCATGTAATTAAATAGCGTTTTGAGCTGGCTGTCATTAGCGTATCCCGTAGCCAGCAACGAGACTAGTTGTTCCACTAATCCCATTAAATCACGCTTGCGGATATGTTTTTGCATCAATTCCAGCAGTGCTATACGGCGATGTTGCATAATTTCGTCATCGGGTATTACTGTGATATCCACCAGCGGAAATGTTGCTGAGTAAAGCTGTCGTGCCAATGCGGGATCGTCAAACTCATCCAGCCAGCAGAGTGAAAAGGGGTAGGGGCTGAGAGCGCCATGATAAAACAGCATCGGTATCACCAAAGGTAATGTTTTATGGCCAGCATCCAAATGGCGTTGCATTGCAGCCATGGCATAGCGCATCAGCCGAAATGCCATGTGAGCGTCTGGCGAACTCTGATGCTCGATAACAACATAGATATACCCATCGCCTTCGTTTGTTTTTAATGACCACAGCACGTCGGAGTAGCTGGCTCGCAGGCTATCCTCAATAAAACTGCCTGATTCCAGTTTTAGCGTTTGCAGATCACATAGCTCCCGCAAGGTTGATGGAAGATAGATATCCAGAAAATCTCTTGCGGTATCGGGATGGTACAAGAACTGTTTGAAGACTGCGTCATGTGGAGTGGCTGTTGTCATTTTTGTCATGGCGATCCGTCACCGTTAATTAAGATAACGTGACTGTAATCGCCCACATGGCGAGGCGCATTGGGTGATTAACGCTTATGCGAACTGGTATCGAAGGAAAATGCCCCACCTTGTAACGCATTCATTTTTAGGGAACTGAGTACGCATTTTAGCGTGTTCTCAAACCGTTCAGTAGCACGGCTTGAGAACAGCGAAATTACTCGTGCAGAAAATCTTCGCGCACCGGCGTGAAGGTATCGAGCAATGTTCCCGGCTGTAAACAGACGCAGCCGTGCATGATATTGGGTTGCTTGTACAGGGTGTCTCCTGCACTGACGACATGCTTTTCTTCCCCAATTGTAAATTCAAACTCACCCGATAAAACGTACGTGAGTTGTTCATGCGGATGGTTGTGCATCGGGCCAACTGCGCCCTGCTCGAAATTGACTTCCACGGCCATCATTTTGCCATCGTGAGCCAAAATACGCCGGGTAACGCCGTTACCCAGATCTTCAAGCGTGGTTTCTTTATGAAAAATAAACATTCGGTATTCTCTCAATAAAATGAAACATTATTTCATTAAATTTATATCAGAAAATAAAAAAAGGAAATGTGCGCCGACAGATGTGGAAAGTTGATCACATCTTTGGTTCACTGGGAGGACCACCACGAATAAGGGAAAATGATGAAAACGATCGGTCTGTTAGGCGGAATGAGCTGGGAATCCACTATTCCCTATTATCGTCTGATTAATGAAGGGGTTAAGCAGAATCTGGGCGGTCTGCATTCTGCGAAAATTCTGCTGCACAGCGTCGATTTCCATGAGATTGAAGCCTGTCAGTCGAACGGTGACTGGCAGCGGGCAGGGGAGATCCTGGCGCAGGCTGCGGTGGGGTTACAGCAAGCGGGTGCTGAGGGGATTGTGCTGTGTACCAACACCATGCATAAAGTGGCCGAGGCCATTGAAACGGCCTGCGATGTCCCGTTTTTGCACATTGCCGATGCAACAGGGCGGGCTATACAACAGCAGAAGATGAGTAACGTCGCGCTGTTGGGCACGCGTTACACCATGGAACAGGATTTCTATCGTGGGCGTTTACAGATGGAATTTGGCATTAGCACGCTAATCCCTGATGCTGACGACCGACAGAAAATAAACCAGATTATTTTCGAGGAGCTGTGCCTTGGTGAATTTAGCGAAACGTCCCGCGATTATTACCTGAGCGTGATTGAGCAACTGGCTCGTCAGGGGGCACAAGGGGTGATCTTTGGCTGCACCGAAATTGGCCTGCTGGTTCCCACTGAAATGAGCCCGTTGCCGGTCTTCGATACCGCGGCGATCCATGCGCAGGATGCCGTGACGTTTATGCTTTCACCTGAGATTGCAAAATAGCCTCCAGCGGGTCAGTAAGCCGGTGGAGATGGGCCTGTAGATGTGCTGTAAAAGCATCAACCAGCGCGGATGCCGGGCGATGCAGTGGATGGATCAGGCTGACGGTAAAAGGCACCGAAACACTAAAACGCCGGATTACAATCCCGCTGCCTGCGTAATCCAGGGCGGTCAGCGGGTTCACTACCGAGATCCCCACGCCGGCACGTACCATCGCACAAATTGATGCGGCACTGTGCGTTTCTATGACCATTCGGCGCTTGACCTGATGATCATTAAACAGGGTATCCAGCAACTGGCGATAACTGTCGGTGCGCGACAGGCTGATATAGTTTTCCCCCTGAAAATCTTGCGGTGTTAATACTGCTTTCCCGGTCAGCGGATGTCCCTGCGGCAGCACGCAAACTTCATCCAGCGACAGTAATTCAGTGCGTTTAGTCCCGGCGGGGGTATGCAGGGTCTCAGTTAACCCGAGATCGTGGCGCTGTGCCGACAGCCACTCTTCCAGCAGCGGCGACTCCTGCGGCACTATCTGAATATTGACCTGCGGATAGCGCTCGAGAAATGGCTGCAGCAGCGGCGGTAAAAAGGACTGTGAGAACACTGGCAGGCAGACAATCGACAGCTCACCCTGACGAAATTCACGCAGGCTCTCTGCGGCGCTCACAATTCTGTCCAGGCCATACCACGAACGTTGCACCTCTTCAAACAGGCGTAGCCCCTGCACTGTGGGATGCAGCCGGCCTCGCGTACGTTCGAACAGTGTTAACCCCAGAACTTTTTCAAATCTTGCCAGCTCGCGACTGACGGTAGGCTGCGACGTGTGCAGCATCCGTGCGGCTTCCGTCAGGTTGCCTGCTGTCATAATGGCGTGAAAAATTTCAATGTGGCGCAAGTTAACGGCAGGCATCGGCGATCCTCAAATAAACATTCCATATCATTTTTGCATAGACTCGCGATAAAACGATATTTTTTATTCTCTTCGGGCTGTGGCGTAATCATAAAAAAGCCAATACCGGAGCACGCCATGCCACGTCCACTCAACAGCACTGATACTGACCTGACCGCAGATAACCTGCTGCGTCTGCCCGCCGAATTCGGTTGTCCGGTATGGGTTTACGATGCGCAGATTATCCGCGCGCAGATAGCCAAACTGAGTCAGTTTGATGTGGTGCGTTTTGCCCAAAAGGCCTGCTCGAATATTCATATTTTGCGTCTGATGCGTGAGCAGGGCGTGAAGGTGGATTCCGTCTCGCTGGGTGAGATTGAACGTGCGCTGGCAGCAGGTTTTGTGCCGGAGAATGATGAAATCGTCTTTACCGCCGATATGATTGACCAGGCGACGCTGGCCCGGGTGCATGAGCTACGTATTCCAGTAAACGCCGGGTCGGTTGATATGCTGGAACAACTGGGTCAGGTTTCGCCAGGGCATCGTGTATGGCTGCGCGTCAACCCAGGTTTTGGTCACGGGCATAGCCAGAAAACCAATACCGGCGGCGAGAACAGCAAGCACGGTATCTGGTATAGCGACCTTCCGGCGGCGCTGGAGGTGATTCAGCGTTATCAACTGAAACTGGTGGGCATTCATATGCATATCGGCTCCGGTGTGGACTACGGCCATCTGGAGCAAGTGTGTGGCGCGATGGTGCGTCAGGTTGTTGAATTAGGTCAGGATCTGGAGGCTATATCTGCGGGCGGAGGTTTGTCGATCCCATATCGCGAAGGAGAAGAGGCGATCAACACCGATCACTACTTCGGACTGTGGAACGCCGCACGAGAGCAAATCGCCAAACATCTGGGGCATCCGGTGAAGCTTGAGATCGAGCCAGGACGTTTTCTGGTGGCCGAAGCGGGTGTGCTGGTGGCGCAGGTGCGCAGTGTGAAAGAGATGGGCAGTCGCCACTTCGTGCTGATCGACGCGGGCTTCAACGATCTGATGCGGCCAGCAATGTACGGCAGCTATCACCATATCTCCGCATTGGCCGGGGATGGCCGCTCGCTGGATAATGCGGCGCAGATTGAGACGGTGGTTGCCGGGCCGCTGTGCGAATCGGGCGATGTTTTTACCCAACAGGAAGGCGGTAAAGTTGAAACCCGTCTATTACCTGCGGTAGTGCCGGGAGATTACCTGGTATTGCATGATACCGGTGCGTATGGCGCGTCGATGTCGTCGAACTACAATAGCCGCCCGCTGCTGCCGGAGGTTCTGTTCGATAACGGCGTGGCGCGACTCATTCGCCGTCGTCAGACTATTGATGAGCTGTTAGCGCTGGAATTAATCTGAATACAGCGTTATGAAACGCCGGATGGCGCTACGCTTATCCTGCCTACGAAATAAACTGTGGGGCCTGTAGGCCGGATAAGGCGAAGCCGCCATCCGGCATCTGATTACGTGAAGTTCGGCCCCGTTGTCACCGATTCCCGTAACACCAGTTTGCCGGTAAACGGTGGGATCGGCTCCACGCTTTCGCCGTTGGCCAGACGGATAGCCTGATCGATTGCCGTGGTTATCATGGTATCGATCGGCAGATAAACGGTAGACAGCCCCGGCTCCAGCCATTTCGCGCTGGGCGCATCATCAAAACCAAACAACGAAACATCCTCGGGGATCTTTAGTCCAGCCTGATGTAATGCTTTCGATGCACCTAACGCCATGTCATCGTTACAGGCGAACAGTGCGCTGAATATCACTCCTTCATCCAACAGTTCACGACAGGCTTCATAGCCTCTGGTCATCGTTGAATCACCGTATTTGACCTTGGCGGGTTCCCAGGGAATACCGTTTTTTTCCAGCGCCTTACGATATCCCATTAACCGAGATTTACCGGTTGGTGTATGGCCTGGTACGGTGATGCAGGCAATATCACGATGTCCTTGCGAGATGAGGTAATCGACGGCCTGAAACGCCGCGTCTTCCTGTTCAAAGAAAATTGCGCGGTCGCGGGCCTGGCTGACGTCGCGGTTAATGACCAGCAATGGCATATCAATGCGGCTCATCAGCGACATAATCGCCTTTTCGCTCATGTAGCGGGTGTAGAGAATAATGGCGTCGCACTGTCGGTCGGCCAGCATTTGAACGGCTTCCTGCTCACGCTCTGGTGTGTCATGGCCGTCGGTGACAATCAGCTGTTTACCGTGAGACTCCGTCTGGCGCGAAGCCTGTTGTAGCAGGCGACCAAAGTAGAAGCCATCAAATGTAGATACCACTAAACCAATGCTGTTGCTGGTGCGGTTTGCCAGTGAGCGCGCTAAAAAATTAGGCCGATAATCTAATGCCTGCATGGCGTTGAAGACTTTCTGGCGCGTGCTTTCTTTAACCTGCCCCGTACCATTAAGTACGCGTGAAACGGTCGCTTTCGATACGCCAGCATGTCGTGAAACGTCTAACATCGTTGTCATGACGCAATCCTGATTAATCGTTTGACAAAGAATTTCCCGGCTCAGTCAGCGCCGAAACGGAATGCCGACGTACCAGCGTTGGGTTAAAGACGTGAGTGATTTCCGGGACCGGGCGTTTTTCGGCCAGCGCCAGCGCCAGTTCGGCGGCTTGGGTTGCCATCGTCACGATAGGGTAGCGTACCGTCGTCAGCCGTGGGCGCACGTAGCGTGAAACCAGTACATCATCAAAACCAATCAGCGAGATTTCTCCCGGCACATCAATGCCGTTATCATTTAATACACCCATAGCGCCCGCCGCCATTGAGTCGTTATAGCAGGCGATAGCCGTGAAGTTTTTGCCGCGACCAAGCAGCTCAGTCATTGCCTGCTCGCCGCCGCTTTCATCGGGCTCGCCAAACGTGACCAGTCGATCGTTTACCGGAATATTGCTTTCCGCCAGCGCGTCGTAATAGCCTTGCAAACGATCTTCCGCATCTGAAATGCTGTGGTTGGAACACAGATAACCGATGCGCGTATGGCCCTGCTGAATAAGATGACGGGTTGCCAGCCAGGCACCGTAACGGTCGTCCAGCGCAACGCAGCGTTGTTCGAATCCCGGTAAGATTCGATTGATCAGTACCATCCCGGGGATTTGTTTCATCAATGATGTCAGCTCGGCATCCGGGATAATTTTAGCGTGGACCACGAGGGCTGCGCAGCGGTGGCGAATAAGCTGCTCAATCGCCTGACGTTCCTTTTGCTCGTTATGGTAGCCGTTGCCAATCAGTAAAAAGTTACCGGTGTTATAGGCCACCTGCTCGACAGCTTTAACCATTGCCCCAAAGAACGGATCGGACACATCACCGACTACCAGACCGACGGTTTCAGTAGATTGTTGTGCCAGCGCACGCGCGTTGGCGTTGGGGTGATAGCTGAGTGATTCCATTGCACTCATTACAGCCAGACGCGATGCTTCGCTGGCTTTGGGGGAGTCATTGATCACTCGAGAAACGGTGGCGACTGATACACCAGCTAGTCGGGCTACATCCTTTATGGTCGCCATGATAGTACCTGTTGTGGGTAAACGCTTACATCCCGCCAGTGTTACGGAAAACGGCTGTCTGTTCAAGCAGATTGCCCGTCAGGACGTCGCAAATGTGAGCGGACACGAGCGAAGTAAGACAGAAAATAGAAAATGAAAACCTTTGCTTACACTTTGCGATGTGCTGTTGCGATTGTTCGCTGGTGAGGGGAGAGAGCGGATTGATAGAGTTGGGATCCCAGAGGTATTGATAGGTGAAATCAACTTTCGGGTTGATCACAAAATTTACACCAGCCTGCGCAGATGCGCAGGTTTTTTTTTGCGTACGGCGTATCTGTAACAGTAACCGATAATTTACACAACTCGTTGCACTTGGGTTCATTCCTTTGCGTTTTCCAACTGGCGGAACGGCGCGGTGACGACCACAATCAAGATCCCAGAGGTATTGATTGGTGAGATTATTCGGTACGCACTTCGTACCTGTCTCTTGCACCGACCTGCGCGGATGCGCAGGTTTTTTTTCGGATTCTATTTACCCGTTATCTGTCGCGCCCATTCCCCAACTCGTATACTCTCCCATCATTGATGTTTATATAATTAATGGCACAGGGAGTTGAGATGCTATTTGGCTTTTTTCGAAATCTGTTTCGCGTGCTGTTTCGTGTTCGCGTCACGGGCGATGTCAGCGCGCTACGGGGAGAACGCGTCTTAATCACGCCCAACCATGTCTCATTTATCGATGGTATCCTGCTGGCGCTCTTTTTACCGATTCGCCCCGTTTTTGCCGTTTACACCTCGATCAGCCAGCAATGGTATATGCGCTGGCTCACTCCACTGATTGATTTCGTACCGCTAGACCCAACCAAACCGATGTCGATTAAACATCTGGTACGCCTGGTCGAGCAGGGGCGCCCGGTGGTTATTTTCCCGGAAGGACGTATTTCGACCACCGGTTCACTGATGAAAATCTACGATGGTGCCGGGTTCGTTGCCGCAAAATCAAAGGCGACGGTGGTGCCTGTGCGTATTGAAGGCGCGGAACTGACCCAATTTAGCCGCCTGAAAGGTCTGGTTAAACAGCGATTTTTTCCGCGTATTCAATTGCATATCCTGCCGCCGACCCAAATGCCGATGCCGGAAGCGCCGCGTGCTCGCGATCGCCGCAAAATCGCCGGTGAAATGCTGCACCAGATTATGATGGAAGCGCGTATGGCCGTCCGCCCGCGTGAAACGTTATACGAGTCGCTACTGGCGGCAAAATACCGGTTTGGCGCAGGCAAAAACTGCATTGAAGATGTTAACTTTACGCCGGACAGCTACCGCAAACTGCTGACGAAGACACTCTTTGTGGCTCGTATTCTGGAGAAATATAGCGCGGAAGGTGAAAAAATCGGCCTGATGCTGCCAAATGCGGGGATCAGCGCGGCGGTCATTTTTGGCGCCATTGCGCGTCGACGCATCCCGGCGATGATGAACTATACGGCGGGCGTGAAGGGATTAACCAGCGCCATTACAGCCTCTGAAATCAAAACGATCTTCACTTCCCGACAATTTCTCGATAAAGGCAAACTCTGGCACCTACCGGAACAGCTCACCCAGGTGCGCTGGGTGTATCTGGAAGATCTGAAGGCCGATGTGACCTTTGGCGATAAGCTGTGGATTTTTTCTCATCTGTTGGCGCCGCATCTGGCACAGGTGAAGCAGCAGCCGGAAGAAGCTGCGGTGATCCTCTTTACCTCAGGATCAGAAGGCCACCCGAAAGGTGTCGTACACAGCCATAAGAGCATTCTGGCGAACGTCGAGCAGATTAAGACGATTGCCGATTTCACTGCCGACGATCGCTTTATGTCAGCATTGCCGCTATTTCACTCTTTTGGCCTGACGGTAGGGTTATTCACGCCGTTGCTGACCGGTGCTGAAGTGTTTTTGTACCCCAGTCCGCTGCATTACCGCATCGTTCCTGAGCTGGTATATGACCGTAACTGCACCGTACTGTTTGGTACCTCAACGTTCCTCGGCAATTATGCGCGGTTTGCTCATCCGTATGATTTCCACCGTCTGCGCTATGTTGTTGCCGGAGCCGAAAAGCTGCAAGACAGCACAAAGCAGTTGTGGCAGGAGAAGTTTGGCCTGCGCGTCCTTGAAGGCTATGGCGTGACGGAATGTGCGCCGGTGGTGTCGATTAACGTACCGATGGCGGCGAAATCGGGAACGGTAGGGCGCATTCTGCCTGGTATGGATGCCCGACTGTTGGCGGTTCCTGGTATTGAAGATGGCGGGCGTTTACAGCTGAAAGGCCCTAATATTATGAGCGGCTATCTGCGCGTCGAAAAGCCAGGTGTACTGGAAGTCCCAACCGCAGAAAATGCGCAGGGTCAGATAGAACACGGCTGGTACGACACCGGTGATGTTGTACGCTTTGATGAAAATGGCTTTGTACAGATTCAGGGGCGTGCCAAGCGCTTTGCCAAAATTGCCGGTGAGATGGTGTCACTGGAGATGGTTGAACAGCTGGCGCTGGCAGTATCTGCTGACAAAATGCATGCCACGGCTATCAAGAGCGATGCCAATAAAGGGGAAGCGCTGGTGCTGTTTACTACCGACAGCGAGCTGACCCGTGAAAGATTACTCCAGTATGCGCGCATCCACGGCATTCCAGAGCTTGCCGTACCGCGTGATATCCGCCACCTGAAACAACTCCCTCTGCTCGGCAGCGGTAAGCCAGATTTTGTGACACTGAAAAACTGGGTCGATGAACCGGAAAAACAACATGCGTGAGTCAGTACACACTAGCACGTCAATCTGGTCAAAAGGGATGATGTCCGTTATCGCCGCGCAGTTTTTGTCAGCGTTTGGCGATAACGCGTTGTTGTTTGCTACCCTGGCTTTGCTCAAGGCGAAGTTCTACCCGGACTGGAGCCAGCCAATCCTGCAAATGGTGTTTGTGGGCGCTTACATTTTGTTTGCGCCGTTTGTTGGACAGGTGGCGGATAGCTTTGCCAAAGGCAGAGTGATGATGTTCGCCAACGGTCTCAAGCTGCTGGGCGCGGCGAGTATCTGTTTCGGCGTTAACCCATTTCTCGGGTATACGCTGGTGGGTATTGGCGCAGCGGCGTATTCTCCGGCCAAGTATGGCATCCTGGGTGAGTTGACGACCGGCGACAAACTGGTGAAAGCGAATGGCCTGATGGAGGCGTCAACCATTGCCGCGATTCTGCTCGGATCTGTCGCCGGTGGCGTTCTGGCCGACTGGCATGTGATTGCTGCGCTTTCCGCCTGTGCGCTGGCTTATGCAGGCGCGGTGGTCGCTAACGTGTATATTCCCAAGCTCGCCGCGGCTCGCCCCGGTCAGTCCTGGCATCTGGGCAAAATGACGCGTAGTTTTTTCTGTGCCGCCTCCTCGCTGTGGCGCAACGGTGAAACACGTTTCTCGTTGGTAGGAACCAGCCTGTTTTGGGGCGCGGGCGTCACGCTGCGTTTTCTTCTGGTGCTGTGGGTCCCGGTTGCGCTCGGCATTACCGATAACGCCACACCGACCTATCTCAACGCTATGGTGGCTATCGGGATTGTTGTCGGCGCGGGGGCGGCTGCGAAACTGGTGACGCTGGAAACCGTGTCGCGCTGTATGCCTGCAGGGATACTGATCGGCGTCGTGGTGCTGATTTTCTCTCTTCAACATTCGCTGCTTCCGGCCTACGCGTTGCTGCTGCTTATCGGCGTGTGTGGTGGGTTCTTTGTGGTGCCGCTGAATGCGTTACTGCAGGAGCGGGGCAAAAAAAGCGTGGGTGCGGGCAACGCTATTGCGGTGCAAAACCTGGGTGAAAACAGCGCGATGTTGCTGATGCTCGGTATCTACTCACTGGCGGTGTTGGTGGGTATTCCTGCGGTAGCCATTGGCGTTGGATTTGGTGCGTTGTTTGCCCTGGCGATTACGGCGCTGTGGATTTGGCAGCGCCGCCATTAGTCTGTTATATGCTGTTGCAACCAGGCCTACAGGGAACGCTGTCTGTAGGCCTGATAAGCGCAGCGCCATCAGGCGCTAACTGTTAAGGTGCAGGATAGGTATACACCTGATGCACCGCTTCAATCTCTGCCAGCACTTCCTCGCTCAATTCCAGATACAGGCTTTCAACGTTGGTTTTTAGCTGCTCCATCGTCGTGGCGCCCAGCAGTGTGCTGGCGACAAACGGCTGACGACGCACGAATGCCAGCGCCATTTGCGCAGGATCGAGGTTATGGCGTTTGGCGATATCCACATAGGCAGCTACCGCTTTTTGCGTTTGTTCGCTGCTGTAGCGCGTAAAACGGCTAAACAGCGTATTGCGTGCGCCGGCAGGTTTCGCACCGTTCAGGTATTTACCGGTTAAGGTGCCAAAACCAAGGCACGAGTAGGCCAGTAGCTCAACGCCTTCATACTGGCTCACTTCGGCCAGTCCAACTTCAAAGCTGCGGTTTAGCAGGCTGTACGGGTTCTGGATAGTGGCGATACGTGGCAGGTCATGTTTGTCTGCCAGGTGCAGATAACGCATTACGCCAAACGCGGTTTCGTTGGAAACACCGATGTAACGAATCTTACCTGCACGCTGAAACTCTGCCAGCGCGTCCAGCGTATCCAGTAGGGAAACGACCGGCGCGGAGTCCGTCCAGCTATATCCCAGCTTACCAAAGCAGTTGGTCGGACGCTGCGGCCAGTGGACCTGATAGAGATCGAGATAATCGGTCTGCAGTCTTTTCAGACTGTCGTGCAGTGCCTCACGGATGTTTTTACGATCCAGCGCCTGATTCGGTCGAATGCCGCTGTCGTTGTTACGTGATGGTCCACTGACCTTCGACGCCACGATTAGCTTTTCGCGGCTGCCGTGTTTGGCGAGCCAGTTGCCCACGTAAGTTTCGGTGAGTCCCTGGGTTTCTGGACGAGGCGGTACCGGATACATCTCGGCAACGTCGATTAAATTTATGCCTTGTGCAACGGCATAGTCGAGCTGTGCATGTGCGTCGGCTTCGCTGTTTTGTTCACCAAACGTCATTGTGCCCAGCCCCAGTGTACTGACTTCCAGCGAGCTGTGGGGTATACGGTGATATTGCATAGCCGTTTCCTTTTTATAATCACGACATAAGGATTATAAAAATGGCTGAGGGAAGGGAAAAAGGGAAGCAAAATTGTTAAGGCCAGCGCGCTGCTGACCTTAACCATCAACGCTCAATGATTTGAGAGACTTCGTCGCGGTTAATTTGCATCGCATTGCCTTGCTGATCGTGGTAACTCACCAGACCGGTATCATCGTCAATTTCTGGTTTACCATCGGTCAGGATCATTCGACCATCTTTTGTTGCCATCACATAATCACTGCTGCATCCGGAAACGGCAAAAGCCAGCCCAACGGCGGAAATTAAAACTGCCCATTTTTTCATCTGCTTATCCTCACATGGCCTGCGTCTGACACTAGTTTAGTAATAACGCGAAGTTGTGCAGGGCGAAAGCAGTAAAATCTTAATCTGTGAGAGAAGGAAGGTGCGCGGGGAGTATTCGCTCCCCATGGGGGGAGCGATAGTGTCAGTCAGAGTGGATTTTTTTTATTGCGCCACAGGTTCAGGGTCTCTACAGCGATAGAGAAGAACATAGCGAAGTAAATGTATCCTTTCGGAACATGGACATCGAAGCTTTCCAGGATTAGCGTGAAGCCAACCAGTATCAGGAAAGAGAGTGCCAGCATTTTTACCGAAGGGTGACGATCAACAAACTCACCGATTGGGCGGGCTGCAAACATCATTACGCCCACGGCAATCACGACGGCTGCCATCATAATAAACAGATGATCGGACAAGCCTACTGCGGTGATTACTGAGTCCAGACTGAAGATAATATCCAACAGCATGATCTGCACAATCGCGCCCAGGAAAGAAGAGACGCGGGTTTTCAGCCCTTCCTCTTCGCCCTCAATGGATTCGTGGATCTCTTTACTCGCTTTCCAGATCAGGAACAATCCGCCGAGCAGAAGGATCAGATCGCGCGCTGAAATCGCCTCGCCAAACAGTTCGAATAACGGGTTAGTGAGCCGCGTTACCCAGGCGATGGATGCCAGCAGCGCCAGACGCATCACCATCGCTGCCGCCAGCCCGATTCGTCGGGCATGATTACGTTGTGCTGTTGGGAGTTTTGCTACAACCAGAGAAAGGAAAATAATATTGTCGATCCCGAGAACGATCTCCAGCAGCGTCAGCGTACCGAGCGCCAGCCAGGCGTTAGGATCGGTTATCCATGCAAATAACATCAAACAAAGTCCTGCCAAAAAAAAGAAGCGGTAATTATAGGCGCGTAACGCGACGGGCGAAAGGTCAGGGTGTGTTATTGAGCCTGGAATAGAAAATGCCGTTCCAGCAATGCGCGAGTGAAGTTCTTTTTCAGGTAAAACCCGCGGGGCAGAGTCAGGATCGGTTCGCCATGGGCGCCAATGGCCTCGGTCAGCGCCCGGGCGTTAGCGGCTTTAGGACGCAGTTGCAGCACTTCCCCATGGCGAGCGGTGATGCGTTCGACGTGGCCTAGCACTATCATGTCCATCAACTCTTCCCAGTCCAGACGCAGTTGTCGATCTTCCTCTTCATTCGGACTCCACAGCAACGGAGAGCCAACGCGCCGTTCAGCCACAGGGATGCTGCGTTCACCTTCTACGGGTATCCACAACACGCGTTTAAGCTTGTGTCGAACATGGCTGGTTTCCCAGGTCACGCCGGTATTACCGGTTAACGGTGCCACGCAGACAAAGGTCGTTTCCAGCGGTCTGCCAAGGCTATCTACAGGGATCGTTTTTAACTCCACACCCAGCGCGGCAAAATCCTGCTCCGGTTTACTGCCCGCACTGGCCCCAAGCCAAATTTCCAGCAGCACGCCAATCCAGCCTTTGTCCCGCTTCAGATCCTTTGGCGCGACGAGTCCTGCCATCGCCGACAGTTCTCCCAGCGTGTAGCCCGAAAGTTGCCGTGCCTGGTGCAGCAACTGGGCTTCGGATTCAGGCGGAGAAATCAATGGATGGAGTTCTGGCATCAGGGTTACCCTTGGGTTAAAAAATGAGCAATGATTTTATACCGTGTGGACAGAGTTTATCTTTTTCCACATGCTTTATCCAATTGCATGATTTATAGTGGTTTTTATATTTTGATGTAAAGGGTTGCGCAACAGAAAACCGGGTTTTCCAATTCTGGTCACTGACAATGAACAGGATCTTACACCATGTTATCCACAGAAAGATGGGATAACTGTGAAAAACCCCCACTACTGTTTCAATTTACAGCCTTGACGTGCGACGAAAATCGAATTTTCACACAAATTGTGCCTAACTTATTGGCATAATCTGTGGATAAAACCAACGCTGGTCGATCTTTCATCAGCTCGAAGATCGTATGCGTGACGTGCATCACATTTCTGCATGTTTAGCTACAGTTGTTGCTTTTAACTTAATGAATATATAAGACTATTTTTTGAGTGTGACGGATGTCTTATTCAGACTGCTCCGGGTTTTCCCATAGTAATTCCGTACTTCTTCACAACTATATCCACAGAAAAGGTGAATAAAATCGCCTATGTAGCATATCTTCTGTTTATAACTCGGCTCTTTGCTGTGAGTTATTCAATTGTTATTAGAATATCGCGCCCTTAACAGAGTGGTTTACCGCCCCTCTGGAGTGTGAAACAATCGTTTGTATATAAGGTTTATGTTGAGGTAGTCCGGTGATTGATGACGATGGCTACCGCCCGAATGTAGGGATAGTAATTTGTAACCGCCAGGGGCAGGTCATGTGGGCCCGGCGATTTGGTCAGCACTCCTGGCAATTCCCGCAAGGCGGGATAAATGCAGGAGAGACAGCAGAGCAGGCGATGTACCGGGAACTCTTTGAAGAAGTAGGTCTGAGTCGTAAAGATGTGCGGATCCTTGCTTCTACTCGTAACTGGTTGCGTTACAAGTTACCGAAACGTTTGGTGCGTTGGGACACAAAGCCGGTTTGTATCGGCCAGAAACAAAAATGGTTTCTTTTGCAGTTGGTCAGTAGCGATGCTGAAATCAATATGCAAACCAGCAGTACACCTGAGTTCGACGGCTGGCGCTGGGTGAGTTACTGGTATCCGGTTCGACAGGTGGTGTCATTTAAACGCGATGTCTATCGCAGGGTGATGAAAGAATTCGCAAGTGTTGTGATGGCGCTTCAGGAGAGCACTCCTAAGCCGCAAAGCGCACCTGCGTACAGACGTAAAAGAGGTTAAGCTACGCAAATTATGCTCACCCGCCTGCGCGAAATAGTCGAAAAGGTGGCCAGTGCCCCACGTCTCAATGAGGCGTTGAATATTCTGGTTACTGACATCTGTCTTGCGATGGATACAGAGGTCTGCTCGGTCTACCTGGCCGATCACGACCGACGCTGTTATTACCTGATGGCGACCCGAGGACTTAAAAAACCACGCGGTCGCACTGTTGCACTGGCGTTTGATGAAGGGATCGTTGGCCTGGTTGGCAGGCTGGCGGAACCTATCAACCTTGCCGATGCGCAAAAACACCCCAGCTTTAAATATATTCCTTCGGTGAAAGAAGAACGCTTTCGTGCGTTCTTAGGCGTACCGATCATCCAGCGACGCCAGTTATTAGGCGTCCTGGTGGTACAGCAACGTGAGTTGCGCCAGTACGACGAAAGCGAAGAATCTTTTCTGGTCACGCTTGCCACACAAATGGCCGCTATTCTGTCTCAGTCGCAGTTAACCGCGCTATTTGGGCAATACCGGCAAACGCGTATCCGCGCATTGCCTGCCGCCCCCGGCGTGGCGATCGCTGAAGGCTGGCAGGATGCCACGTTACCGCTGATGGAACAGGTGTATCAGGCTTCAACGTTGGATCCAGTGCTTGAGCGTGAACGTCTGACTGGCGCACTGGAAGAAGCCGCAAATGAATTTCGCCGCTACAGTAAGCGTTTTGCTGCCGGGGCACAGAAAGAGACGGCGGCAATTTTTGATCTCTATTCGCACCTGCTCTCCGATACCCGTCTGCGCCGCGAGTTGTTCGCGGAAGTGGATAACGGCTCGGTGGCCGAGTGGGCGGTTAAAACGATCATCGAGAAGTTTGCCGAACAGTTTGCCGCGCTAAGCGATAACTATCTCAAAGAACGCGCCGGGGATTTGCGCGCGTTGGGGCAGCGTCTGCTGTTCCATCTTGACGACTCTGTTCAGGGGCCGAATGCCTGGCCGGAACGTTTCGTGCTGGTGGCGGATGAGCTGTCTGCCACTACGCTGGCGGAACTTCCCCAGGACCGGTTGGTAGGGGTTGTCGTCAGGGATGGTGCCGCCAACTCTCACGCGGCGATTATGGTTCGTGCGCTGGGTATCCCTACCGTTATGGGGGCCGATATCCAGCCGTCGGTGCTGCATCGCCGCACGCTGGTGGTGGACGGTTATCGCGGTGAACTGCTGGTCGATCCGGAACCGGTATTGATTCAGGAATACCAGCGTCTTATCAGTGAAGAAATTGAGCTGAGCCGCCTGGCGGAAGACGACGTCAACCAGCCAGCACAGTTGAAAAGCGGCGAGCGCGTGAAGGTGATGCTCAATGCGGGTCTCAGCCCGGAACATGAAGAAAAGCTGGGTAGCAGGATCGACGGTATTGGCCTGTATCGCACCGAAATCCCGTTCATGCTGCAAAGCGGTTTTCCTTCGGAAGAAGAACAGGTTGCGCAGTATCAGGGTATGCTGCAGATGTTTAACGATAAGCCCGTAACTCTGCGTACGCTGGATGTCGGTGCCGATAAACAACTGCCCTACATGCCCATCAGTGAAGAGAACCCGTGCCTTGGCTGGCGAGGGATCCGCATAACGCTCGATCAGCCAGAGATCTTTTTGATCCAGGTTCGCGCCATGCTGCGTGCCAACGCGGCAACCGGCAACCTCAGCATTTTGCTACCGATGGTAACCAGCATTGATGAAGTGGACGAAGCGCGACGTTTGATTGAACGCGCCGGACGCGAAGTGGAAGAGATGATCGGCTACGAGATCCCGAAACCGCGCATTGGCATCATGCTGGAAGTTCCGTCGATGGTGTTCATGCTGCCGCATCTGACAAACCGGATTGACTTTATCTCGGTCGGAACCAACGATCTTACCCAGTACATACTGGCCGTCGATCGTAACAACACACGGGTAGCCAGCATTTATGACAGTCTGCATCCGGGGATGTTACGCGCGCTGGCGATGATTGTGCAGGAAGCCGAAAGAAGCGGTATCGATTTGCGCTTATGCGGTGAAATGGCGGGCGACCCGATGTGTGTAGCCATTCTGATAGGCCTGGGTTTTCGCCATTTGTCAATGAACGGTCGTTCTGTCGCTCGCGTTAAATATCTGCTGCGTCATATCGATTTTGATGAGGCGCAAACGCTGGCGCAGCGCAGCCTGGAAGCGCAGATGGCGGCAGAGGTACGCCATCAGGTAGCGGCCTTTATGGAGCGCCGTGGCATGGGAGGATTGATTCGCGGAGGATTGTAGGCCTGATAAGCGTAGCACCATCAGGCAATACGGGGGGTAAAGATTACCTATACAGATCTTTTACATCTTCCCGGCATCCGCTGCGATCCCCTTGTGCTATCATTCGCACCTTTGGAGCGCCTGCATTATGCAGGCGCGCTTATCAATTGCTGTCTGACTTCAGCGAAATAACAAGAACTTGTGGTGACAGATGACCAGTAGCTATCTGCATTTTCCGGATTTCGATCCGGTCATTTTCTCAATTGGACCCGTCGCGCTTCACTGGTACGGCATGATGTATCTGGTGGGGTTTATTTTCGCGATGTGGCTGGCGACGCGCCGGGCTAATCGCCCGGGCAGTGGCTGGACCAAAAACGAAGTAGAAAACTTACTTTATGCAGGCTTCCTCGGGGTCTTCCTCGGCGGGCGTATTGGCTACGTGCTGTTCTATAACTTCCCGCTGTTCCTTGATAACCCGCTGTATCTGTTCCGCGTCTGGGATGGGGGCATGTCCTTCCATGGCGGGCTTATCGGGGTGATTCTGGTGATGATTATCTTCGCCAAACGCACCAAGCGTACATTCTTCCAGGTCTCTGATTTTATTGCTCCACTAATTCCGTTTGGTTTGGGCGCAGGCCGCCTGGGTAACTTTATCAACGGTGAACTGTGGGGACGCGTTGACCCTAACTTTAAGTACGCCATGCTGTTCCCTGGCTCCCGCACTGAAGATATTTTATTGCTGCAAACCAATCCGCAGTGGCAGTCTATTTTTGACACATACGGCTCTTTGCCTCGCCATGCCTCACAGCTTTATGAGATGGCGCTGGAAGGGGTTGTGCTGTTTATCATTCTTAACCTGTTTATTCGCAAACCTCGTCCGATGGGCTCGGTTTCCGGTCTGTTCCTGATTGGCTATGGCGCGTTTCGTATTATCGTCGAATTCTTCCGCCAGCCGGATGCGCAGTTTACCGGCACATGGGTCCAGTACATCAGCATGGGGCAGATCCTGTCTATCCCGATGATTGTCGCAGGTATTATTATGATGGTTTGGGCGTACCGTCGCAGCCCGCAGCAACACGTTTCCTGAGGAACCATGAAACAGTATTTAGAACTGATGCAAAAAGTGCTGGATGAAGGCACACAGAAAAACGACCGCACCGGAACCGGAACGCTTTCCATTTTTGGTCATCAGATGCGTTTTAATCTGCAGGAAGGGTTCCCGCTGGTTACGACTAAACGCTGCCATTTACGCTCGATCATCCATGAGCTGTTGTGGTTTTTGCAGGGCGACACCAACGTTGCCTACCTGCATGAAAACAACGTCTCAATCTGGGATGAATGGGCTGATGAGAACGGTAATTTAGGTCCGGTGTACGGTAAACAGTGGCGTGCATGGCCAACACCGGATGGCCGCCATATCGACCAGATCACGACGGTGCTGAACCAGTTGAAAAACGACCCGGATTCCCGTCGTATTATCGTTTCCGCGTGGAACGTAGGCGAACTGGATAAGATGGCGTTGGCGCCGTGTCATGCGTTCTTCCAGTTCTACGTGGCGGATGGCAAACTCTCTTGCCAACTGTATCAGCGTTCATGCGATGTGTTCCTCGGTCTGCCGTTCAACATCGCCAGCTACGCCTTGCTGGTTCACATGATGGCGCAGCAGTGCGATCTTGAAGTCGGTGATTTTGTCTGGACAGGCGGTGACACGCACCTGTACAGCAACCATATGGATCAAACACATCTGCAGCTTAGCCGTGAGCCACGTGCGCTGCCGAAGCTGGTTATCAAGCGTAAACCTGATTCAATTTTCGACTATCGTTTCGACGACTTCGAAATTGAGGGTTACGATCCGCACCCAGGCATTAAAGCACCGGTCGCTATCTGATCGAGGCTAATCCTGTCACAACCGGCGCCTTATGCGTCGGTTTTTTTTGCCTTACATTCTATTCTGCGGCGTTGATTCCTGAAATTTTGCAACGTGATGTAATGCGATAAATATTCTCCGTAGCTTGCCGAAGAAGCTGAATTTCCCCCTCGTTATTAATTTCTCTCACGCCATACTGGCGACATGAAAAAACAACAAGGCTACACGCTTCTCGAAACCCTGATTGCAATGCTGATTGTCGCGGCGCTTGGCGCATCGGGGTTGTACGGTTGGCAGCGCTGGCAACAACAGCAGCGGTTATGGCAAACAGCCAGCCAGGTGCGGGATTACCTGCTGCAATTGCGCGAAGATGCTAACTGGCGTAATCGTGATCACGTCATCAACGTGCTCCGCGAAGGAGGAACATGGTGTCTGGCAAGCTCAGCGACGTCACAAACTTCGTGTCAGCCGGTTTCACCGTTGATTTTTACGCCACTCTGGGCTGATGTCGAGATGGCAGAGATAACACCGTCACTGGCTTTTTTTGGCCTACGTAATACCGCATGGGCCGGGCATATCTACCTGAAGAATGCTGCAGGTGAATGGCGTGTGGTGGTGTCTGGTTGGGGACGAATCAGGCTTTGCGAACGCGGTGAGGCGGATCAATGTCGGTAAGTGAACGTGGCTTTTCACTGCTTGAGGTGCTTATCGCTATGGTGATAAGCAGCATTTTACTCCTCAGCGCTGCGCGATTTTTACCTGCGCTGCAGCGAGAAATTTTGCAGAACACTCGTCAGCTAGTGCTTGAAGATGAGCTCTGGCAGCGGATCTATACCGTGGCGAAGCATCTCCAGCGGGCTGGCTATTGTCGGGGAAACTGTATCGGAGAAGGGCTGATGATATCAGCCGCGGGAGACTGTGTGATTGTACGCTGGGATGCCAATAGCAACGGTGTTTGGGACGATATTCCGACAAAGGAGGCCGATGCCGTTGGGTTTCGTGTTCAAGATAAGGTGCTGGAAACCTTGCGTGGCGCAACAACCTGCGTGGGAAAAGGTTGGGATAAAATGACCGATCCGGATTCTATTCAGATTGAGGTATTTCAGGTGGAGCGCCTGAATATCAGAGGATTTGCGCCAGTGCTTTCGTTGCACCTGCGCGGGAGAAGCAACGCCGAACCTCAAAAGGTCATTGAGGTATTCTATGACGTCACAGGATTCAACCTGTGAACCGTGAGCGAGGTGTTTCATCGCTTGCAATGGTGCTTTTACTCCTGGTACTTGGCAGTCTGTTGCTGCAAGGCGTGAGCCGACAGGAGGCGAGTTTTGCGTCGCGGGTGGCAACGGAAAGCCAGTCGCTACAACATCAGGCAGTGGTGCAATCCGCCATGGAATGGGCACGTATGCAGCCCTGGAGCTTGCAGATGGCAACGCAGTGTCGACGCTATTCCACACAGGGTGCGACAGTCTGCCTGCGTGTGCTCGACGACGATCTTGTGCTGCTTATTGCGCAATATGAAGGTATATCGCTATGGCGTCAGGGGATGATTATCGAGGGTACTATCGAATTCTCAGCGCATGGCTGGAGCGATTTCTGCCCGTTAAAGGTGCTGGCGTTATGTCTGATACCCTGAACAGACAGCGTGGTTTTAGCCTGCCGGAAGTGATGCTGGCAATGGTGCTGATGATTATGATCGTGACCGCGCTTTCCGGATATCAGCGGGCGCTGATGAAGAGCTTTTTAGTCAGAAGCCAGTATCAACAATTGTGGCATCACGCCTGGCAGCAAACGCAGTTGCATATGTATTCACCACCTTTAAACTGGCAAATTAACCGAATGCAGACAACGATAGCGGGATGTGTCAGCATCAATGTTAAAATTACTTCCCCTCTGGGCAGGCAGGGTCAGATGACACGACTGCACTGCCCAAATCGTCAGTAGTCAGGAGTTGCTATGTTAAGGGTCTACCACTCCAATCGTCTGGATGTGCTGGAAGCGTTGATGGAATATATCGTTGAGCGCGAGCGGCTGGACGACCCCTTTGAACCCGAGATGATCCTGGTTCAAAGCACCGGTATGGCGCAGTGGTTGCAAATGACTCTGGCACAGAAGTTTGGTATTGCCGCTAACATTGATTTCCCGCTGCCAGCGAGTTTTATCTGGGATATGTTTGTGCGTGTATTGCCGGATATCCCAAAAGAGAGCGCATTTAGCAAACAGAGCATGAGCTGGAAGCTGATGACGCTGCTACCTCAATTGCTGGATAACGACGATTTCGCACTGCTACGCCACTATCTCACCGACGACACAGACAAACGTAAGCTGTTTCAGCTTTCATCACGCGCTGCGGATCTGTTCGACCAGTATTTAGTCTACCGTCCTGAATGGCTGACGCAGTGGGAGGTGGGGCTGCAGGTGGAAGGGCTAGGAGATGCTCAGGCCTGGCAAGCGCCATTGTGGAAAGCACTGGTGGAATACACGGCTGAACTGGGACAGCCAGGCTGGCATCGTGCCAATTTATATCAGCGGTTTATTCAGACCCTGGAGAATACGTCTGACTGCCCACAAGGCTTGCCCTCGCGCGTCTTTATTTGTGGTATCTCCGCGCTACCGCCCGTGTATCTGCAGGCATTACAAGCGCTGGGTAAGCATATTGATATTCATCTGCTTTTTACCAATCCCTGTCGTTACTACTGGGGGGATATTAAAGACCCCGCTTATCTGGCTAAACTGTTGGCGCGTCAGCGTAGGCATAGCTTTGAAGAACGACATTTACCGCTGTTTCGCGATAGTCAGAATGCTGAAGGACTGTTTAACAGCGATGGTGAGCAGGATGTGGGGAATCCGATGTTGGCCTCATGGGGAAAACTAGGACGTGACTACATATATTTGCTTTCGGAATTGGAAAACAGCCAGGAGCTGGATGCGTTTGTCGATATTACTCCTGACAATCTTTTGCATAATATTCAAGCGGATATTCTGGAACTCGAAAACCATGCGGTGGCAGGAGTCAGCCTGGAGGAGTATTCGCGTAGCGACAATAAACGGTTGCTTGAACCGAATGATACTAGTGTGACGTTTCATGTCTGTCATAGCCCACAACGCGAAGTGGAAATACTCCACGACCGGTTGCTGGCAATGCTGGAAGCGGACCCAACACTGACGCCGCGCGACATCATCGTGATGGTGGCGGATATCGACAGCTACAGTCCATTTATTCAGGCTGTCTTTGGCAGTGCACCGGCCGATCGTTACCTGCCGTATGCTATTTCCGATCGCCGGGCGCGTCAGTCTCATCCCGTCTTACAGGCGTTTATTAGCCTGCTTTCGCTACCGGACAGCCGTTTTGTCTCAGAGGATGTCCTGGCATTACTGGATGTGCCCGTGCTGGCTGCGCGTTTCAACATCAATGAAGAAGGGTTGCGCTATCTTCGTTTGTGGGTCAATGAATCTGGAATTCGCTGGGGCATTGACGACGACAACGTGCGCGAACTCGCGCTTCCTCCAACTGGCCAGCATACCTGGCAATTTGGTTTAACACGTATGCTGCTGGGCTATGCGATGGAAAGCGCACAGGGTGAGTGGCAGTCGGTATTGCCCTATGATGAGTCCAGTGGTTTGATTGCCGAGTTAGTCGGGCATTTGGCCTCGTTGCTGATGCAGCTAAACATCTGGCGCAGAGGGTTAGCACAGGAACGCCCGCTGGAAGAGTGGTTACCCGTTTGCCGGGACATGCTTAATGATTTCTTCCTGCCGGACGCGGACACCGAAGCGGCGATGACGCTGATTGAACAGCAGTGGCAGGCCATTATCACTGAAGGTTTGGGGGCCGAGTATGGCGAGGCCATACCGCTGTCTCTGTTACGTGACGAACTGGCGCAGCGTCTTGACCAGGAGCGCATTAGCCAGCGTTTCCTGGCAGGGCCTGTCAATATCTGTACGCTGATGCCGATGCGCTCTATCCCTTTCAAAGTGGTGTGCCTGTTGGGCATGAACGATGGCGTTTATCCGCGCCAGCTTGCGCCGCTGGGATTTGATCTGATGAGCCAAAAACCGAGGCGTGGTGACCGAAGCCGCCGTGATGATGACCGCTATCTGTTCCTCGAAGCCCTGATTTCGGCGCAACAAACGCTCTATATCAGCTATATCGGCCGCTCAATCCAGGATAACAGTGAGCGCTTCCCGTCGGTGCTGGTGCAGGAACTTATGGATTACATTGGGCAAAGCCACTATTTGCCGGGCGATGAATTACTCACTAGCGATCAAAGTGAAGCGAAAGTAAAAGCGCACATTACCCGTTTACATACCCGTATGCCCTTTGATGCACAAAACTATCTGCCAGGTGAGCAGCAAAGTTATGCTCGAGAGTGGTTGCCAGCGGCAAGTCTGTCAGGCAAAGCGCACACGGATTTTGTCCAGCCGCTCCCCTTTACAATGCCTGAAACCCTGACGCTGGAAACGCTGCAACGCTTTTGGGCTCATCCGGTGCGGGCGTTTTTCCAGATGCGCCTGAGGGTAAATTTCCGCTCTGAAGAGAGCGAAATCCCGGAAACAGAACCCTTTATCCTCGAAGGGCTCAGCCGCTATCAACTTAATCAGCAGTTGCTTAATACCCTGGTTGAAGAGAACGACGCTGAACGACTGTTTCGCCGTTTTCGTGCGGCGGGTGCGCTTCCCTATGGGCCATTTGGTGAAATTCTGTGGGATACGCAGCGTCAGGAGATGCAGACGCTGGCTGAACGCATTATCGCCTGTCGTCAGCCTTGTCAGAGCATGGAAATCGATCTTACCTGTAACGGCGTGCAAATCACCGGTTGGTTGCCGCAGGTGCAAGAGGACGGTTTGTTGCGCTGGCGCCCATCTTTGATCAGCATTGCGCAGGGTGTGCAACTTTGGCTGGAACATCTTGTCTATTGTGCGAGTGGCGGTACGGGAGAAAGCCGGTTGTTCTTACGCAAAGACGGCGAGTGGCGTTTCCCTCCACTGGAGGCCGAACAGGCGTTACAGTATCTGTCGCAACTTATTGAGGGATATCGGGAAGGCATGTCATCGCCGCTACTGGTATTACCGGAAAGTGGTGGGGCGTGGATAAAAACCTGTTATGACGCCGTAAATGATGCCATGTTAGATGACGATGATACGTTGCAAAAAGCGCGCAGTAAGTTTCTGCAGGCCTATGAAGGCAACATGATGGTACGCGGTGAAGGTGATGACATCTGGTATCAACGTCTGTGGCGTCAACTGGATGCTGATACGCTGGAGACCATTGTTTTACAGTCTCAGCGTTACCTGTTACCGATTTTTCGATTTAATCAGTCGTGATGATTGTATAAAAATTGCGCAATTTGATGGCTTCCACTATGATGCGCTTTCTGTCACGGACTGATTCTTACAAAGAGAAGAGGCTGACGCGTTCAGCACAGAGTCTTGCCCTGTTCAGAACACGCTTAATGCGTTGTTTGCAGTGAACAGGTGAATACGTTAATGATGAGGTTTGTGAATGCCCTGCAGCACCTGGTTTAGCGCATTACTGTTGTTCGTCGCCCTTTGGGTTCCCGTAAGTCAGGCTGATACCGGTTGGCAGCCTTTAGCTGAAACCATCCGTAAAAGCGATAAAGACACCCGTCAGTATCAGGCCGTGCGCCTTGATAACGGTATGGTCGTATTGCTGGTATCCGATCCGCAGGCCGTGAAATCCCTTTCTGCACTGGTGGTCCCCGTGGGTTCGCTGGAAGATCCGGACGATCATCAGGGGCTGGCGCATTATCTCGAACACATGTGTCTGATGGGGTCGAAAAAATATCCGCAGCCGGACAGCCTGTCTGAATTCCTGAAAATGCACGGCGGCAGCCATAATGCCAGCACTGCGCCTTATCGTACGGCTTTCTATCTTGAGGTTGAAAACGACGCGCTGGTGGGGGCTGTAGATCGCCTGGCAGACGCTATTGCCGATCCGTTACTGGATAAAAAATATGCCGATCGCGAGCGTAACGCGGTTAACTCCGAGCTGACGCTGGCGCGTACCCGAGACGGGATGCGTATGGCGCAGGTGAGTGCGGAGACTATTAACCCGGCGCACCCTGGTTCGCGCTTCTCCGGCGGAAATCTGGAAACATTAAGCGATAAACCGGGTAATCCGGTGGTACAGGCGTTACACAAATTTCATGAAAAGTACTACTCCGCGAACCTGATGAAGGCGGTGATTTATAGCAATAAACCATTGCCAGAGCTGGCGCGGATAGCGGCTGACACCTTTGGACGCGTGCCAAACAGAAATATCGAAAAACCGGAAATAACCGTCCCGGTTGTCACCGACGCGCAAAAGGGCGTCATCATCCACTATGTTCCGGCAATGCCGCGTAAAGTGCTGCGCGTCGAGTTTCGTATTGATAACAATAGCGCGCAGTTCCGCAGTAAAACCGATGAGCTGGTGACCTACCTGATTGGCAATCGTAGTCCGGGCACATTGTCTGACTGGTTGCAAAAGCAGGGGCTGGTTGAAGGTATTCGTGCGGACTCCGATCCGGTGGTCAATGGGAATAGCGGCGTGTTAGCCATTTCCGCGACGTTAACCGACAAAGGGCTGGCGAATCGCGATGAAGTTGTTGCTGCAATCTTTAGCTATCTCAACCTGTTACGTGAAAAAGGTATCAATAAACGCTATTTTGACGAACTGGCGCACGTGCTGGATCTCGATTTTCGTTATCCCTCTATCACCCGTGATATGGACTACGTTGAATGGCTGGCGGATACCATGATCCGCGTTCCCGTCGAGCATACTCTGGATGCGGTGAATATTGCCGACCAGTACGATGCCAAAGCCGTTGAGCAACGTCTGGCAATGATGACGCCGCAGAATGCGCGTATCTGGTATATCAGTGCGAAAGAGCCGCATAATAAAACTGCTTACTTTGTCGATGCGCCTTATCAGGTAGATAAAATCAGCGACAAAACCTTTGCCGACTGGCAGCAAAAAGCGCAGGGCATTGCGTTGTCATTACCGGAGTTGAACCCCTACATTCCTGATGATTTCACGCTGATTAAGGCGGATAAAAAATACGCTCACCCGGAACTGATCGTTGATGAGCCGGATTTACGCGTGGTGTATGCGCCGAGCCAATATTTTGCCAGCGAGCCAAAGGTTGATGTCAGCGTGATACTGCGTAACCCGAAAGCGATGGACAGCGCCCGCAATCAGGTCTTATTCGCCCTGAACGATTATCTGGCGGGTATTGCACTCGACCAGTTAAGTAACCAGGCCGCAGTGGGAGGTATTGGTTTTTCTACAAACGCTAATAACGGCCTGATGCTTAACGCCAACGGCTATACTCAGCGTTTGCCGCAGCTTTTCCAGGCGCTGCTGAGCGGTTATTTCAGTTACACCTCAACAGATGAACAGCTGGAACAGGCGAAATCCTGGTACGCCCAGATGATGGACTCGGCGGAGAAAGGCAAAGCCTACGATCAGGCGATCATGCCGGTTCAGATGCTGTCTCAGGTACCGTACTTCTCACGCGATGAGCGCCGTAAGCTACTGCCTTCCATCACCCTGAAAGAGGTAATGGCCTATCGCGACGCCTTGAAAACCGGGGCGCGTCCCGAATTCCTGGTGGTCGGTAATATGAGTGAAACTCAGGCGAAAACCATGGCGCGGGATATCCAGAAGCAGCTTGGTGCGAACGGCTCACAGTGGTGCCGAAACAAAGATGTTGTGGTAGACAAGAAGCAGTCTGTCATCTTTGAAAAAGCGGGCAGTAGTACGGATTCCGCGCTGGCGGCGGTATTTGTGCCAACTGGATACGATGAGTACACCAGTTCAGCCTATAGCGCCATGTTAGGGCAGATTGTTCAACCGTGGTTCTACAATCAACTGCGTACTGAAGAGCAATTAGGTTATGCCGTCTTTGCTTTCCCAATGAGCGTTGGCCGCCAGTGGGGAATGGGCTTCCTGTTGCAAAGCAGCGACAAGCAACCGTCCTATCTCTGGGAACGCTATAAGGCATTTTTCCCCACGGCGGAAGCGAAGCTGCGGGCGATGAAAGCTGATGAGTTCGCACAAATTCAGCAGGCGATTATTGCGCAAATGCTCCAGGCCCCGCAAACGCTGGGGGCAGAAGCCTCGCAGTTAAGCAAAGATTTTGATCGCGGCAATATGCGCTTCGATTCACGTGATAAAATAGTGGCTCAGATTAAACTGCTGACGCCGCAAAAGCTTGCCGACTTCTTCCATCAGGCGGTGGTTGAGCCGCAAGGCATGGCGATACTGTCACAGGTTTCCGGCAGTCAGAACGGGAAAGCAGAATATGTGCACCCGGAAGGCTGGAAAGTGTGGCAGACCGTCAGCGCGTTGCAGCAAACCTTACCCCTGATGAGTGATAAGAATGAATGATGCCGCTGAGTCCCTTGATCCACTCCGCTTGCCCCTGACGGGCGAGCGCCTGATTGAAGCCTCTGCGGGCACCGGTAAAACCTTTACCATCGCCGCCCTGTATTTACGTTTACTGCTTGGACTGGGCGGCTCTGCCGCCTTTCCCCGTCCGCTGACCGTCGAAGAACTGTTAGTGGTCACCTTCACCGAGGCGGCTACTGAAGAGCTGCGCGGTCGAATTCGTAGCAACATCCATGAACTGCGTATTGCCTGCCTGCGTGAAACCACCGATAACCCGCTATACGTCCGTCTGTTAGATGAAATCGCCGATAAAAAACAGGCCGCCCAGTGGCTGCTATTGGCAGAAAGACAGATGGATGAAGCGGCGGTGTTTACCATTCACGGCTTTTGCCAGCGTATGCTCAGCCTCAACGCTTTTGAGTCAGGCATGCTGTTTGAGCAACAACTAATCGAAGATGAATCGCTGCTGCGCTATCAGGCCTGTGCGGACTTCTGGCGTCGACACTGCTATCCGCTGCCCCGTGACATTGCGCAGGTGATTTTTGAAACGTGGAAAGGACCGCAGGCGCTGCTGAGAGATATCGATCGCTATCTGCAAGGGGAAGCACCGGTTATCAAGGCTCCACCGCCCGATGACGAAACGCTGGCAACCCGGCACGAACAAATCCTCGCGCGCATTAATCAAATTAAGCAGCAATGGTGCGATGCCGTTGATGAGCTGGATGGCCTGCTGGAAGCATCCGGGATCGACCGGCGTAAATTTAATCGTGGTAACCAGGGTAAGTGGATCGAAAAGATCAGCGCATGGGCGCAGGAAGAAACCCAAAGCTATCAGTTGCCTGATGCGCTGGAGAAATTCTCCCAGCGCTTTTTAGAAGAGCGAACCAAAGCGGGCGGCGTAACGCCTCAGCACCCGCTTTTCGTCGCTATTGATCAACTGCTTGGCCAACCGCTGACAATCCGCGATCTGGTGATCACCCGGGCGCTGGCGGAGATCCGCACGGCGGTTGCCGAGGAGAAACGCCGCCGCGGCGAGCTGGGTTTTGACGATATGCTCAGCCGTCTGGATGCAGCGTTGCGCAGTGAAAGCGGCGATGCGCTGGCGACGGCGATTCGTACCCGTTTTCCGGTCGCGATGATTGATGAGTTCCAGGATACCGACCCGCAGCAATACCGTATTTTCCGCCGTATCTGGCAGCATCAACCGGACACCGCGCTGCTGCTGATTGGCGATCCGAAACAGGCAATTTACGCCTTTCGCGGCGCGGATATCTTTACCTACATGAAGGCGCGCAGCGAAGTCAGCGCGCACTATACGCTCGATACTAACTGGCGTTCGGCTCCTGGCATGGTCAATAGCGTGAATACGATTTTCAGCCAGATGAACGACGCCTTTATGTTCCGCGACATCCCCTTCAGCCCGGTAAAATCCGCAGAGAAAAACCAGTCGCTTCAGTTTGTTTTACACGGTGAAACGCAGCCAGCCATGAGTATGTGGCTGATGGAAGGGGAAAGCTGTGGCGTAGGCGACTATCAGAACTACATGGCGCAGGTGTGCGCCACGCAAATTCGCGACTGGCTTAAGGCCGGGTATTCTGGCGCTGCACAACTGGTCAGCGGTAAAACGTCCAGGCCGGTACGCGCCTCGGACATCAGCGTACTGGTTCGTAGCCGCCAGGAGGCGGCGCTGGTCCGCGATGCGCTGACGCAACTGGCCATTCCCTCTGTTTATCTCTCCAACCGTGACAGCGTGTTTGAAACGCTGGAAGCGCAGGAACTGCTGTGGGTGCTGCAAGCGGTGATGACGCCGGAGCGTGAGAACACGCTGCGTAGCGCGCTGGCAACCTCAATGATGGGGCTGAATGCGCAGGATCTCGAAGCGTTAAATAACGACGAAAATGCCTGGGATGCGGTAGTCGAGGAGTTCGATGGCTATCGTCAGATCTGGCATAAACGCGGCGTGATGCCCATGCTGCGCGCGCTGATGTCCGCTCGCCATATTGCGGAAAACCTGCTGGCGACGGCGGGGGGCGAACGCCGCCTGACCGATATTTTACATATCAGCGAACTGCTCCAGGAAGCCGGATCGCAACTGGAAAGCGAGCATGCGCTGGTGCGCTGGCTATCTCAGCATATTCTTGAACCCGACAGCAATGCGTCCAGTCAGCAGCTCAGGCTCGAAAGCGACAAGCATTTGGTTAAAATCGTCACCATCCATAAATCGAAAGGGCTGGAATATCCGCTGGTCTGGTTGCCGTTTATCACTAATTTCCGCGTCCAGGATCAGGCTTTCTACCACGATCGCAGCTCCTTTGAAGCGGTGCTGGATCTCAGCGATGCCGCGGAGAGCGTTGAGCTGGCCGAAGCGGAACGTCTGGCAGAAGACTTGCGCTTGCTCTATGTTGCGCTCACCCGTTCGGTATGGCACTGCAGCCTTGGCGTGGCGCCGTTGGTACGCCGTCGGGGCGATAAGAAAGGGGATACCGATGTGCATCAGAGTGCCCTTGGCCGCCTGCTGCAAAAAGGCGAGCCGATGGATGCCGCGGGTCTGCGTGGCGCTATTGAGGCGCTGTGCGGTGAGGATATCGCCTGCCTGACGCCGAATAAACCGGACGGTGAGCGCTGGCAGGTTGCACAGCCCGCCAGTTCTACGTTGAATGCAAAAATACTGCAGCGTACACCTGGTGACAGCTGGCGCGTGACCAGCTATTCCGGTCTGCAACAGCGTGGGCATGGTATTGCGCAGGATCTGATCCCGCGACTGGATATCGATGCCGCAGGCGTCGGTGAGGTTATTGAAGAGTCAGGACTCACGCCGCATCAGTTTCCGCGCGGCGCTTCGCCGGGTACATTTTTGCATAGCCTGTTTGAAGATCTCGACTTCACCCAACCGGTAGAGCCGCATTGGGTCGAAGAAAAACTGGCGTTGGGCGGTTATGATGCACACTGGACGCCGGTTTTGACCGCATGGTTGGACGCCATTTTGCTGGCGCCTCTCAACGAGACCGGCGTGAGTTTGAGTCAGCTTTCCGCGCGTGAAAAACAGGTGGAGATGGAGTTTTATCTGCCGATTTCGCAGCCGCTGATGGCCAGCCAACTTGATGCGTTGATCCGCCAATACGATCCGCTTTCGGCTGGCTGCCCGCCGCTGGACTTTATGCAGGTACGCGGCATGCTGAAAGGGTTTATTGACCTGGTGTTCCGCCACCAGGGGCGTTATTACCTGCTCGACTACAAGTCAAACTGGCTGGGCGAAGACAGTTCTGCGTATACCCAGCAGGCAATGGCCTCAGCCATGCAGGCGCACCGTTACGATCTGCAGTATCAGTTGTATACCCTGGCGCTGCACCGTTATCTGCGCCATCGCATTGCTGATTACGATTATGAACGCCATTTTGGCGGCGTTATTTATCTCTTCCTGCGTGGCGTTGACCGTGAAAATCCGCAGCAGGGAATTTACGCTACCCGACCCGATGGGGAATTGATCGCGTTGATGGACGAGTTGTTTGCCGGTGCGGCTCTGGAGGAGATGCAATGACAATCCAGAAACGATTGCTGGAGGCCGTAGAGCAAAAACAGCTCCGTCCTCTGGATGCTCAGTTTGCGCTGGCGGTTGCCGGAAACGACAACCCTGCCGTTACGCTGGCGGCGGCTCTGCTTAGCCGTGAGGCGGGCGAGGGGCACGTTTGCTTACCGCTTTCCCGGTTGTCTTTACGCGAAGATGCCCATCCGCTGTTGAGCGCCGGGCTGTACGAGGCCGGTGAACCGGAAGATTGGTCGGAATGCCTGCTGGCCTCCGCTGCGGTAAGCCGTGGCGAGCAGCCCACGCCGCTGGTGCTGTACGGCGATCGCTTGTATCTGAACCGCATGTGGCATAACGAACGCGCGGTGGCGCGCTTTTTCGGTGAAGTTAACCACGCCATTGAGGTGGATGAACAACGGCTGACCCACACGCTGGCGGCGCTGTTTCCACCCGTTGAAGGCGTTAACTGGCAAAAAGTGGCGGCTGCTGTGGCGTTGACCCGCCGTATATCGGTGATCTCCGGCGGGCCGGGGACCGGAAAAACGACAACGGTGGCGAGGCTTCTGGCGGCGTTGATTCAGATGGCGGACGGTGAACGCTGTCGTATTCGTCTGGCGGCGCCAACGGGAAAAGCGGCAGCCCGTCTGACCGCCTCGCTGGGCGCGGCGCTGCGAGAACTGCCGCTGACCGATGAGCAAAAGAAGCGCATTCCCGATGATGCCAGTACATTGCACCGATTATTGGGCGCTCAACCTGGAAGCCAACGCCTGCGGCATCATGCAGGAAACCCGCTGCATCTGGACGTGCTGGTGGTGGATGAAGCTTCGATGATCGATTTGCCGATGATGTCGCGCCTTATCGATGCGCTACCGCCACATGGGCGGGTGATTTTTCTTGGCGATCGCGACCAGCTCGCTTCCGTTGAAGCGGGGGCGGTGCTGGGGGATATCTGTGCTTTCGTCGGTGATGGCTTTACCCCGGAACGTGCCCGCCAGCTTAGTCGCCTGACCGAAAGCGCTATTCCGGCAGGTTCGGGAACTCAGGCGGCTGCTCTGCGCGACAGTTTGTGCCTGCTGCAAAAGAGCTACCGTTTCGGTAGCGATTCCGGAATCGGCCAGTTGGCTGCGGCGATTAATCGTGGTGATAAAGCCGCGATAAAAACGGTCTTCCAGCAGGGATTTAGCGACATCGAAAAACGCGCTCTGCACAGCAGCGAGGATTACGCCGCGATGCTGGAAGAAGCGCTGGCGGGTTATGGGAACTATCTCGATTTACTGCGCGATCGTGCCGAGCCGGATGCTGTCATTCAGGCCTTCAATGAGTATCAGCTATTGTGCGCCCTGCGGGAAGGCCCGTTTGGCGTGGGTGGCTTGAATGAACGCATTGAGCAGGTGATGGCGCAAAAGCGCAAAATTCACCGTTCGACGCATAGCCGCTGGTATGAGGGAAGGCCGGTAATGATCGCGCGCAATGACAGTTCGTTGGGATTATTTAACGGTGATATTGGTATTGCCCTCGATCGTGGGCAGGGCCTGAGAGTGTGGTTTGCGCTGCCGGACGGTTCTATCAAATCGGTCCAGCCCAGCCGTTTGCCTGAACATGAAACCACTTGGGCAATGACGGTGCACAAATCGCAGGGATCTGAGTTTGACCACGCGGCGTTAATTTTACCCAACCAGCACTCACCCGTGGTGACCCGTGAGCTGGTCTATACCGCCGTCACCCGCGCACGCCGTCGTTTGTCACTGTATGCCGATGAACGGATATTGAGTAGCGCCATTGCCACCCGAACCGAACGCCGAAGCGGATTGTCGGCGCTGTTTAATCAATAACATTTGCTGGCCGGATAAGGCAGTTATGCCGCATCCGGCAACCACTCCTATGCCAAATCCGCCATCAGCACTTTTGACCGCCGCTGATAGTTGTACATCTCTTTTTTGCTTTCCGGCAGCAGATCGATATCGACCGGCGTGAAGCCGCGCTCCTGGAACCAGTGAATGCTGCGCGTCGTCAGCACGAACAGCTTACTCAGCCCCATTTGTCTGGCCTGCACAGCAATCCGCTCCAGCAAAACTTCGCCGCGTGATGAGCTACGGTAGTCCGGATGCACTGCCACGCACGCCATTTCGCCAATCTTCTCCTCCGGAAAAGGGTACAGGGCGGCGCAGGCAATGGTCAGATTATCGCGCTGAATTATGGTGAACTTGTCGATCTCCATTTCCAGCTGTTCGCGGGAGCGGCGGACCAGAATACCTTGCTGTTCCAGCGGGCGGATAAGCTCCAGAATCCCGCCGATATCGTTAATGGTGGCGCGGCGGATCTGCTCGGCGCTTTCCATTACGATCTGCGTCCCGATCCCGTCGCGGGAGAACAGTTCCTGCAGTAATGCGCCATCTTCCTGATAGCTGATCAGATGGCAACGGCGTACGCCACTGCGACAGGCTTTCACTGCGCCGCGCAGGAAGCGCACCGTACCGGAGCTGTAATCGCCTTTCTCTTCCTGCAATTCAACGCGAGCCTGGGCTTCGTTGGGAAACAGCTCGGAAATAATATCGCCATCATCGTTGGTGACGCCCTGAGAGGAGCAAAAGCCGATCATCTTCTCCGCCTTCAGTTTGATAGCCAACTGCGTGGCGACCTCTTCTGACGTCAGATTAAAGCTCTCACCAGTGACGGAAACGGCGACCGGGCCCATCAGCACAATCGCGCCGCTGTCTAACTGGCGGTGAATCGCCTCTTCATCGATGCGACGAATACGCCCGCTGTGGCAGTAATCTACGCCGTCATCAACGCCCAGCGGCTGGGAGATAATAAAATTACCGCTGACCACATTGATATGCGCCCCCTGCAACGGCGTATTATTCAGGCTCATCGACAGGCGGGCGGTAATATCAAGCTGAAGTAAACCCGCAGCCTGTTTGACCAGCTCCAGGGTTTTCGCATCGGTGACGCGCGTGTTTTTGTGGTACACCGGTTCATGATGATGCGCCGCAAGATTGGCATCAATCTGCGGTCGTGCGCCATAGACCACGACCAGGCGGATGCCGAGGCTATGAAGAAGACCAATGTCATTGACGATACTGGAAAAGTTTTCATGCTCTATGGCTTCGCCGCCCAGCATAATGACAAACGTTTTTCCCCGATGGGTATTGATATAGGGAACAGAATGGCGGAATCCCTGTACCAGTTCGGTTCTACGCTCCTTCACCACGGCACACCCTCATTGCATGATTATTCGTAATTTGTGTATTTTTATTCTGTTTTTGCGCTGTACGCAAGCGTAATTTTTACCCATACCGAAGATTTTTATCAGTAATACCGTGAATATAAAAAGAATGTTTACCCTTTTATAGATGACAGATTATGCGTCATTCGCTAAAGTTTCCGGTCAATTCGGACGTTTTACGTATTACCTCAATACAGATTTCTTTTGCTCGGGAGAAGCATGTCGGGATCCAACTCAGCAATCAGTCGCCGCCGTTTACTGAAAGGTGCGGGTGCTATGTGGCTTTTAAGCGTCAGCCAGGTTGGTCTGGCAGCCACGAGTCAGGTCGTTGCCGTACGTATCTGGCCTGCGTCCAGCTATACCCGCGTCACGGTAGAATCTAACCGTCTGCTGAAATACAAACAGTTTGCCCTGAGTAATCCTGAGCGTGTGGTTGTGGATATTGAAGACGTTAATCTGAACTCGGTGCTCAAGGGCATGGGAGCGCAGATTCGTCCTGACGACCCGTATATTAAATCGGCGCGCGTTGGCCAGTTTGATCCACAAACCGTGCGGATGGTGTTCGAGCTGAAACAGAATGTGAAGCCGCAACTTTTTGCTCTGGCGCCGGTGGCGGGCTTTAAAGAACGTCTGGTGATGGATCTCTATCCCGCGAATGCCCAGGATGTTCAGGATCCTCTGCTGGCGTTGCTGGAAGATTACAACAAGGGCGATCTGGATAAACAGGTTCCACCTGCGCAGAGTGGCCCACAGCCGGGCAAAGCGGGACGCGATCGCCCCATTGTCATTATGCTGGACCCGGGCCACGGTGGGGAAGATTCCGGCGCGGTGGGGAAATACAAGACGCGTGAAAAAGATGTGGTACTGCAGATTGCCCGCCGTCTGCGAGCCCTCATAGAGAAAGAGGGCAACATGAAGGTCTTTATGACGCGAAATGAAGATATTTTCATTCCGCTTAAAGTCCGTGTGGCAAAAGCGCAGAAGCAGCGCGCAGACCTGTTTGTCTCGATTCACGCCGATGCCTTTACCAGTCGACAGCCCAGCGGTTCGTCGGTGTTTGCGCTCTCGACCAAAGGCGCGACCAGTACCGCAGCGAAATATCTGGCGCAGACCCAGAACGCCTCGGATCTCATCGGTGGCGTCAGCAAGAGTGGCGACCGCTACGTCGACCATACCATGTTCGATATGGTGCAGTCGCTGACCATCGCCGACAGCCTGAAGTTTGGTAAAGCGGTATTGAATAAGCTTGGTAAAATCAACAATCTGCATAAGAATCAGGTTGAACAAGCCGGGTTTGCGGTGCTAAAAGCGCCGGATATTCCGTCCATTCTGGTAGAAACAGCGTTTATCAGTAACGTTGAGGAAGAGCGCAAACTCAAAACGGCGACCTTCCAGCAGGAAGTTGCAGAGTCGATTCTGGCGGGGATTAAAGCCTACTTTGCCGATGGGGCGACGCTGGCGAGAAGGGGATAACAAAAAAGCGCTGAAAAGCGCTTTTTTTACGGATCGCAGATACAAAAAAACACCCGTTAAGGTGTTTAATGTGTTGGTTGCGGGGGCCGGATTTGAACCGACGACCTTCGGGTTATGAGCCCGACGAGCTACCAGGCTGCTCCACCCCGCGTCCGTCTTTTTGCTTCGTATTTCAAACACTTTGCAAAAATATTACATCAGATTTTAATTGGTTGCGGGGGCCGGATTTGAACCGACGACCTTCGGGTTATGAGCCCGACGAGCTACCAGGCTGCTCCACCCCGCGTCCGTCATTACTCTTCCATCGAGTAACGTTACTGCTTCTGATTTTAATTGGTTGCGGGGGCCAGATTTGAACTGACGACCTTCGGGTTATGAGCCCGACGAGCTACCAGGCTGCTCCACCCCGCGTCCGTGGATGCGCACTATACTCTGCTAATGATTTCATGCAACCCTTTTTTCACCTTGATCACGTTTTTAGGGCGAAAACGAACAAAAACAACGCATTCTGGATTGTTTTTTGCGCAAAATTTGCGTTCAGGTAGGTATACGCATTTCATTAGGTTCGGGGGTTTGTTATCTTCGTCTCGCATTCAGGCAACATAAGACGAGAACAATGAAAGGACGTTGGGCAAAATATCTTCTGGCGGGAGCAGTCGTCGCGATGCTCGCAGCATGTTCCTCAAAACCCACCGATCGTGGGCAGCAGTATAAAGACGGGAAATTTACCCAGCCTTTCTCACTGGTGAACCAGCCTGATGCGGTTGGCGCGCCAATTAACGCCGGTGATTTCGCCGAGCAGGTTAATCAAATTCGCAGCGCATCGCCACGTTTGTACGGTAACCAGAGTAACGTTTACAACGCTATCCAGCAGTGGCTACGTGCGGGCGGTGATACGCGCAGTATGCGCCAGTTTGGTATTGATGCCTGGCAAATGGAAGGGGCGGACAACTACGGTAACGTCCAGTTTACGGGCTACTACACGCCGGTTATCCAGGCGCGCCATACGCGTCAGGGCGAATTTCAGTACCCTATCTACCGCATGCCGCCAAAACGTGGGCGCTTACCAAGCCGTGCCGAGATTTATGCGGGCGCCCTGAGCGACAATTATATTCTGGCGTACAGCAACTCCCTAATGGATAACTTCATTATGGATGTTCAGGGCAGTGGTTACATCGATTTCGGCGATGGCAGTCCGCTGAACTTTTTTAGCTATTCCGGGAAAAACGGTCACGCCTATCGCAGCATCGGTAAGGTGCTTATCGACCGTGGTGAAGTGAAAAAAGAAGATATGTCGATGCAGGCCATTCGCCATTGGGGTGAAACGCACAGCGAAGCTGAAGTGCGTGAGCTTCTGGAGCAGAACCCATCGTTTGTCTTCTTTAAACCGCAATCTTTTGCGCCGGTCAAAGGGGCCAGCGCGGTACCGCTGATTGGTCGCGCATCCGTGGCTTCTGATCGCAGCATCATTCCTGCGGGCACAACGTTACTGGCGGAAGTTCCGCTGCTGGACAATAACGGGAAATTCACCGGTCAGTATGAATTACGTCTGATGGTGGCGTTAGATGTCGGTGGGGCGATAAAAGGACAGCACTTCGATATCTACCAGGGTATTGGTGCAGACGCCGGACACCGTGCGGGGTGGTATAATCACTACGGACGCGTGTGGGTGCTGAAAACAGCGGCCAACGCGGGTAACGTATTCAGCGGTTAATTGCCGGATGGCGCTTCGCTTATCCGGCCTGGATTATTGAGTAGGCCTGATAAGGCGTAGCCGCCATCAGGCAGTGATGCAGTCATCAAGGGCGGCATTTGTCCGCTCTTTTTGTTTTCTATATCTGAGGTTCTATGTCTGTGGTTATAAGTGATGCTTGGCGTCAGCGTTTTGGCGGTACGGCGCGTCTGTATGGCGAAAATGCGCTGCAACTGTTTGCCCAATCGCACGTCTGTGTCGTTGGAATTGGCGGCGTGGGGTCGTGGGCGGCGGAAGCGCTGGCGCGCACTGGCATTGGTGCCATCACGCTCATCGATATGGATGATGTGTGCGTCACCAATACTAACCGCCAGATCCATGCTCTGCGCGATAACGTCGGTCTGGCAAAAGCTGAAGTGATGGCTGAACGTATCCGTCAGATTAACCCGGAGTGCCGGGTTAACGTGGTCGATGATTTTGTCACGCCGGATAACGTTGCTGAGTATATGAGTGTGGGTTATGCGTATGTCATTGATGCGATTGACAGCGTGCGCCCAAAAGCGGCGCTGATCGCTTACTGTCGGCGTAACAAAATTCCGCTGGTGACCACCGGTGGTGCGGGCGGGCAGATCGACCCGACGCAGATACAGGTCGTTGATTTGGCAAAAACCATCCAGGATCCGCTGGCGGCCAAGCTACGTGAGCGGCTGAAAAGTGATTTTGGGGTGGTGAAAAACAGCAAAGGCAAGTTGGGCGTGGACTGCGTGTTTTCGACCGAAGCGCTGGTGTATCCGCAGGCAGATGGCTCGGTATGTGCAATGAAGGCTACGGCGGAAGGGCCGAAGCGTATGGATTGCGCATCCGGGTTTGGCGCTGCCACCATGGTGACGGCGACCTTTGGTTTTGTTGCGGTCTCTCACGCGCTGAAGAAAATGATGGCGAAAGCCGCGCGTCAGGCCTGATTGTATCGGATGGCGTGACGCTTATCCGACCTACGGTTCACGCAGCGTTGTAGGCCGGATAAGACGCATCAGCGTTGCCATCCGGCATCCTGAGCTGCCTCAATGAGCGCATTCAGCCCCTGACTACGTGACGCGCTCAGTTGTGCGCTTAAGCCCAACTCATCAAATAACGCCATCGGCGAACGCGTCTGTAACTCCGCGGTAGTTTTACCTTCGATAGCCGTGAGTAGTACCGCCAGCAGGCCGCGCACAATTCGGCCTTCACTATCACCGAAGAAGTGAAGTGTGCCATTCTCATGCAGACTGTACCCCAGCCAAACGCGGTTTTCGCATCCGGCAATCTCTTTTGCCTGCGCTTTCAGATCATCTGAAAGGGCCGGAAGTTGCTTGCCCAGTAAAATAAGTTGACGATATTTATCTTCCCACTGGGTGAGTGGGATAAAAGTATTCCGTAACGTCTCTTCCGTTACGATTGTGCCAAACGGGTGTCCGGCGAGCAGAGGGCTTGTCATTAGTCCACCAATATTTCCAGTGCGCGATCGACGGCTGCGACCAACGCATCCACATCGCTTTGCGTATTATAAGGTGCAAATGAGGCGCGCAGCGTCCCGGAGACGCCCAGCTCCGCCAGCAGCGGTTGTGCGCAGTGCTGCCCCGCTCGCAGCGCAATGCCATATTCGGCCAGTAGCGTCACCATGTCGCTGTGATGAACGCCTGCGAAATCAAAGGCTAACAGACTGGAGTCCTGGCAGCGGAAGGAACGAAATCCTGGCCGCTTTGCCAGCATATCTTCTGCCAACGTCGCCAGACTGCGGCTCCAGTTTTCGGCTTGCACGATATCAATATCCGCAAGCCATTCAAGCGCCGCACTTAATCCAATGACGCCCGCAACGTTCGGCGTGCCTGCCTCAAGCTTCCACGGTGCCGCTTGTGTGGAGAAACCATCAAAGCTGACTTCGCTAATCATTTTACCGCCGCCGAGCCACGGTGACATGGCCTCCAACAGTTCTGGTTTACCATACAATACGCCAATGCCCGTCGGACCATATAATTTGTGTCCGGAAAAGGCATAGAAATCAATATCTAACTGCTGAACGTCAGCGGGGAAATGTACAATTCCCTGAGCGCCATCCACCATCACCACCATGCCTGCCGCATGAGCAAGCGTAATCGCGCGGGCTAAGTCAGGGCAGCCACCGGTGACGTTCGACATCTGACCGAGAGCCAGAATGCGACTGCGTGGGGTGATGAGGTCCGCCAGACGCTCAGTGTCAGGCAGCAAATGGGCATTGAGCGGAAGCTTGATGACGTTGGCCCCCGTTTGCTCCGCCACCATCAGCCAGGGAACCAGGTTGGCGTGATGTTCCGCTACGCTGACGATAATCTCGTCGCCCGGTTGTAAGCGCGGACGCGCATAACTTTGGGCAACCATATTGATAGCTTCCGTCGTGCCACGGGTCCAGACGATTGTTTTGTCATCCGGCGCGTTAATCAGCCGTGCGACTTTTTCCCGCGCGGCTTCATAGCGCGCGGTCAGACGCTGGGCTTCAGCAAACTGGCTGCGATGGACGTTCCCGGCGCTCAGACTATAAAACTGATGGGTCGCCTCAATCACTGCCTGCGGCTTCAATGCCGTCGCGGCGCTGTCGAGATAGACACCTGCATCGTTGAGTGCGGGAAATTGTGCGCGAAACTGCGTGGGGTTAAAAGCGTTCATGGTATTCCTCAGTTCAGTAAACGGATCGTGGCGCAAAAAGGGCGCAGACACAAGGGTTGCGCTAACCATCGGAATCCTCTGGATATCCCCGCAAAGTCTGTGCAGTGTCTTATGCTAGATAGTGTTAGGCGAATAATTTTGCCTGTTATGAAATTCGTTTTATCTGGCATAAATTGCTGTGAGGAGAAGAATATGAAAAAGACTACCGCCATAATCTCTGCCTGTATGCTGACTTTTGCCCTGAGCGCCTGTTCCGGTCCGAATTACGTGATGCACACCAACGATGGCCGGACAATCGTGTCTGACGGTAAGCCAAAGACCGATAATGAGACAGGAATGATTTCGTATAAAGACGCTAACGGCAACAAACAGCAGATTAACCGTACCGATGTGAAAGAGATGGTAGAACTGGAGAAATAGCCGGTCGTCATTGGCAGACACACGGACAAAAAAAAGCACCGCAATTTGGCGGTGCTACATTAATCACTATGGACAGACAGGGTAAATGTACAGGAAGTGAAAAAGGGTAGCTTTGCTACCATGGTCTGAATCGCAGACCAATTGCAAACACAACAACACAACATCACAACCGTAAGCCAAAAGCCCACCAGAACACGCATTCCGATAAAACTTTTCGTTCCGGCTTCAGGAAGTGCCGCCACTATAGGTATTTGCTGGTAGAACCTCAACGGACAATTTATAATGGCTCAGATAAAAAAAACTAATAGGTTACAGCCTGTTAGCTAATTGTTAAATTCATTTAACATCAAAGCCTAAAAGTCATGTCAAAACGATTACCACCCTTAAATGCGTTGCGTGTTTTTGATGCTGCAGCGCGTCATTTGAGCTTTACGCGTGCAGCAGAAGAGCTTTTTGTGACGCAGGCCGCAGTAAGTCATCAAATCAAGTCACTCGAGGATTTCCTTGGGCTGAAGCTGTTTCGTCGACGCAATCGATCTTTACTGTTGACGGAAGAAGGCCAAAGCTACTTCCTCGACATCAAAGAGATTTTTTCGCAATTAACCGACGCGACGCGTAAACTTCAGGCACGCAGTGCAAAAGGTGCGCTTACGGTCAGTTTATTGCCCAGTTTTGCGATCCAATGGCTGGTGCCCAGACTCTCTAGCTTTAACTCAGCTTATCCGGGAATCGATGTCAGGATCCAGGCGGTGGACCGTCAGGAAGACAAACTGGCTGACGATGTGGATGTGGCGATTTTCTACGGACGCGGCAACTGGCCGGGTCTGCGCGTTGAAAAATTGTACGCAGAATATTTATTGCCGGTATGCTCGCCGCTGTTGCTTACCGGTGATAAACCGCTGAAGACGCCTGAAGATCTGGCAAAACATACGTTATTGCACGATGCGTCACGGCGTGACTGGCAAGCTTATACACGCCAGCTTGGGCTGAATCATATCAACGTACAGCAGGGACCTATCTTCAGCCATAGCGCCATGGTGCTACAGGCCGCTATCCATGGACAGGGCGTTGCGTTGGCCAATAACGTTATGGCGCAGTCCGAAATTGAAGCCGGACGTCTGGTTTGTCCATTTAATGATGTTCTGGTCAGCAAAAACGCATTTTATCTGGTTTGTCATGACAGTCAGGCAGAACTGGGTAAAATAGCCGCCTTCCGTCAGTGGATACTGGCGAAAGCGGCCACGGAACAAGAAAAATTCCGCTTTCGTTATGAACAATAATTTACGTAGGGTATTAACATGACCAGCCGTTTTATGCTGATTTTTGCCGCCGTCAGTGGCTTTATCTTTGTAGCTCTGGGAGCCTTTGGGGCACATGTTCTGAGTAAAACCCTCGGCGTTGTTGAAATGGGGTGGATCCAGACTGGCCTTGAGTATCAGGCATTTCATACGCTGGCTATTTTTGGTCTGGCCGTCGCCATGCAGCGACGCATCAGCATTTGGTTTTACTGGAGTAGCGTGTTCCTGGCATTAGGGACTGTGCTGTTTAGCGGCAGTCTGTATTGCCTCGCGCTTTCTCATTTACGCCTGTGGGCGTTTGTTACCCCTGTCGGTGGTTTTAGCTTCCTTGTAGGCTGGGCACTGATGTTAGTGGGCGCTATTCGATTGAAACGTAAGGGCGTAAGCCATGAATAAGGTTGTATTGTTGTGTCGCCCGGGTTTTGAAAAAGAGTGCGCTGCAGAAATTACGGATAAAGCAGGGCGTCGCGAAATCTTTGGTTTCGCCCGCGTCAAAGAAAATGCGGGTTATGTCATCTTTGAATGCTATCAGCAGGAAGATGCGGAAAAGCTGGTTAAAGAGTTGCCGTTTAGCTCACTGATTTTTGCTCGCCAAATGTTTGTTGTCGGCGAGCTACTGCAATATTTGCCGCCGGAAGACCGCATCACACCGATCGTCGGTATGCTGCAGGGCGTGGTGGAGAAAGGCGGCGATTTGCGTGTCGAAGTTGCCGACACGAATGAAAGCAAAGAGCTGGTTAAGTTTTGCCGCAAATTTACCGTACCGCTGCGCGCCGCGCTGCGTGAAGCGGGCGTGCTGGCAAAACATGAAACGCCAAAACGTCCGGTAGTGCACGTCTTCTTTATTGCGCCAGGCTGTTGCTATACCGGCTATTCCTGGCCTGACAATAACTCCCCGTTCTACATGGGGATTCCGCGTCTGAAATTCCCGGCGGATGCGCCGAGCCGTTCAACGTTGAAGCTGGAAGAGGCGCTGCACGTGTTTATCCCTGCCGATGAGTGGGATGAGCGTCTGGCCAATGGAATGTATGCGGTGGATTTAGGGGCCTGCCCGGGCGGATGGACCTATCAGCTGGTTAAACGCAACATGTGGGTTTACTCCGTGGATAACGGTCCGATGGCACAAAGCCTGATGGATACCGGGCAGGTCACCTGGCTGCGGGAGGATGGATTTAAGTATCGCCCGAATCGCAACAACATCTCATGGATGGTGTGCGACATGGTGGAGAAGCCAGCGAAGGTTGCCGCGCTGATGGCACAATGGCTGGTCAACGGCTGGTGTCGTGAGACGATTTTCAACCTCAAGCTGCCGATGAAAAAACGCTACGAAGAGGTATCACAGAACCTGGCTTACATTCAGGCCCAGCTTGATGAACATGGCGTAAATGCCCAGATTCAGGCGCGTCAGCTGTATCATGACCGTGAAGAAGTAACTGTTCACGTGCGTCGTCTGTGGGCTGCCGTCGGTGGTCGTCGCGACGAACGATAATACTTATATGCCGGATGGCGGCGTGAACGCCTCATCCGGCGTGGGTTGTTTCAATCATTTCTGTATCTGAAATAATATGCGTCACATTTTCCAGATGCCCAATCTGCGTCTCACCCGAGCGATTAAATTTACTCTTATCAATCAATAATAATGACTGCGCCGCACGCTTAAGCAGGATGGATTTAAAATCGGCGTTGGTAGCGTTGGAATCCCAAAGTGTACCGCCACGGTCGATCCCCTCGCAGGAAAAGATGAACAGGTCGATATCAAGTGACTTTAGCTGTGAGATGAGCGATGGATTAACGTAGCAACCGTATTTACGCTCAAGGCGACCGCCGGAACTGATCAACTGAATATTTTCACGTTTACCCAATTCGAGGCAAATCGGTTGGCTATTCGTAAATACGTGAATGTTAATGTCTGGCAACAGGCGAGCCAGGTACCAGCAAGTAGAACTGGCATCCAGCGCGATCACCATACCTTCCTCTATCCACGTTAACGCGTCTCTGGCGATATCTGCTTTGTGGGAATAATGGCTTTTCAGTCTGATATGAAACGGCTCGCCGCAGTCCTGGTTTACCCGATGTATCACTTTGGCGCGCCCGTGATTACGCAGTACCTTACCCTGCGCCTGCAGTTGCGTAAGATCGCGACGGATAGTTTCTTTACTGACATTGAGCTGTGAGGATAAGGTTTCAGTCGTCAGACTTTTATGGTTGCTCAACAGATCCAGGATTGCTTGCAGGCGCGCTGCTTTCATGTTTTCTCACCCCATCATGCGATGAATGCCCGTACCTGTCGGGCATTCAGGTAAGAGATTATGGCGTTACCCCTTTTTTTAACAGGATATTTCCGTACTTTGCCCGCTCCCCTGTAATAACGATTGCGAATACTTTTTGTGCGCGTTCATAAAATGCATAACGGTCAATGCGAGTGATGTCCGGGCAAGGTGTTTGTAATGACAGTGCCTGCCGATATCGCGCTTCTACGTCGAGGTCGAGCGAGTCTCCTTCGACGGCGGCCATCATCACCAGTGGTGGGGCGTAACTGTCCAGTTCAAACAGCGGAATAATCGCCTGCAACAGGTCGCTGACCTGCAGACCATCGGCCCGGATAACCTGCGGGCCCATACTGTGGGCCGGAAAGTGGGCGTCGGAAAAAATAATCTCATCACCGTGACCCATTTCAGCCAGCACCTTTAACAGATCCGGGGAAATTAAGGGGGAAATCGTTTTGAGCATGTCACTCGACTCCTGTGAATACGGGTTCTGTTTGTGGATAGAAGTAACGATACTGATAGTCCACCTGCGCGCGAGCCAGTTCCGGAGAGGCAAATTCGCCGATACCGGACCAGGCAAACATCGCTGCACCGGCAACCGTCGTTTCGGCATCATCCAGCACTTTGATGGGAATACCCAGAATGTTCGCTTTTATCTGATTCCATAGTGCATTACGACTTCCTCCACCAACCAGAAGCAGTTCGGTCGCCTGGAAGTGACCGATTTTTTCCAGCGTGTGCAGATTTCTCTGCAACTGTTCTGTCAGTCCTTCCATCGCGGCGCGATAAAAATGCCCACGGGTGGTATTGAGCGTAACCCCTTGCCAGCCCGCATTCTGAGAGGCCAGCAGGTCGCAGTGCATCTTCACGCCTTCGGCACCTGCCGGGATTGCCCTGGCTTCGTCAATCAGCGTTTGCCATGGGGTATCAGCAGTCCACAACAACTTGCGTACCCATTCGAGGACACCGGAAGCAAGCCACTGCATTCCGGGGTTATTGAGTCCGGGCTGGCTATCCAGTTCACAGGTTGAACCCGCATAATGGCTAAGCTGGGATGTATCCACCTGCGCGCTGCGCACCATCAGAATTTCCCATGTACCGGAGGAGAGCACGGGTTCATCTGGCTGGGCTCCAGCGCCAAATAGCGCAAACTGCGTGTCGTGTCCGGCAGATATCACAGGAGTACCCACTGGTAGCCCGAGCAGGCTGGCGGCCTCGTGTTGCAGTACTCCAATCTGCTCTCCCGCTTCAACTAAACGTGGAAACAGTCGGCGTGGTATCCCGGTTGCCTGCAAAATATCAACACTGAAATCTCGCTGATGAATATCCAGCATCTGACTGGTACCGGCCATGGTGATATCTGTGGTGAACTCACCGGTGAGGCGATGGTTGAGCAGTGATGAAATAAACAGCCAGGCGTGCGCCTGTTCCAGTAATTGCGGATGGTTTTCTTTTAGCCAAACCAGTTTATACAGCGTGTTGAAGCTGAACGCGCCGACGCCGGAAATTTCCTGCAACTGCTGCGACGGCATGTAGCGGTGGATATTCTCCATTACTGCCGTGGTGCGTGGGCATTTCCAGCTGATTACCGGATACAGTTGCTTGCCGTTCTGATCAACCAATGCGCCGTCTACGCCAAAGGTGGTGACGGCGATCCCACGGACCTGGCAGGCGGCCAGTTGCGCGGAGAGCCGCTGGCAGCAATCGGCAAAGCGCTGCACAATAGCGTCGAGGGACCACTGATGCCAGGCGCTATTTTCTGCAGCGATGTCACTGGCGTTTGGGGTGGACGCACGAGCGACAATCTTTCCCTGGCGGTCAACAGCGATAGCCCGCACGTTGGTCGCGCCACAGTCAAGGACCAGGATAACCTCTTGTTTCATAATTGCTCCTGGGATATTACCTATTGCCGGATGGCGGCTTCGCCTTATCGGGCCTACAAAACCGTGCACTTCGTAGGCCCGATAAGATGCGTAAGCGTCGCCATCAGGCAATCGCTTGATGTTTAACGCTTATACAGCGGGCCATAGTTCTGGCAGGCGCGATAATCCTGGCCTTCGCTGTCCATACCGTGCGCCGCCCATGCGGAAGGGCGATAGATCTTCTCTTCTTCCACGTTGTGCATACACACAGGGATACGCAGCATGGCGGCGAGCGTAATAAAGTCCGCACCAACGTGGCCAATCGTCAGCACACCGTGGTTGGCACCCCAGTTAGCCATTACGGAATAGACATCGCTGAACGGACCTTTGCCGGTTAAGCGCGGTGCAAACCAGGTGGTCGGCCAGGTAGAGTTGGTGCGAGCATCAAGCTGAGCATGTACCTCTTTCGGTAATTCCACACTCCAGCCTTCCGCAATTTGTAGCACTGGACCCAGACCTTTGATGATATTGATGCGGGTCATGGTGAACGGTACGCCACCTTCGGTAAGAAAACGGGAAGAGTAGCCGCCGCCTCGGAAATACTCGTGGATCGCCGGACACCATTCCGTCGCCGCCAGGCAATCATCTGCTTCCTGCTGTGAGATCTCCCAGTGTGGTTTCATGGTTGGCTGGCCTTCGCTGTCACGCTGTTTGCAGGAACCATCCAGTGCCGCAGAGCCGGAGTTAATCAGGTGAATAATGCCGTGCTCCGCAAGACCGGTCAGCGGTTTACCTGTGACGCGCTCTACTGCTTCCGGTGACCAGTAGGTTCGTACATCAGCAAAGACCTGTGCCGTGCCGGTGAGCTGGTGGCCAAACAACATTGCGACACCGTTCAGGCTGTCGTTCTCGGTGGCGACGACATACGGTTCGCGCACGCCATTCCAGTCAAATGAGCTGTTGAGCAACGCTTCGGCGGTGTCGCCGTTTGGATATTGATCCGTCCAGTGGCGCTGGCCCTGGAAACCGGCGGCAATCGCGTTGTACCCCATCGACTCTTCAACCCGGCCTTTCTCTGCCAGTTTCTGGTTACCCTGCATCATGTCGCGAATGCACATGGCCATCAGCAGGCTCTCTTTCAGCACTGCACGGCTCTGTTCTTCATTTCGCTTATACTGTTGTGCGTTCTGATCCTCGCCATAACGGAAATGTTTATCCGCCCATGCCAGGGCAATTTCCAGCTCCGCTTCGTCATAGATCTTCTGGTCAATGCGACGACGCAATTCGGTCATATCAACAGGTTGAACCTTCATTCCCAGCCAGGATTCAAAGAAGTTATGGTCGACAATAGAGCCTGCAATTCCCATTGAAACGCCGCCGACGGACAGATAGCTTTTACCTTTCATGCTGGCAACGGCTAAACCTGCCCGAGTGAAACGCAGCAGTTTTTCTTCAACATCGGCAGGGATAGTGGTATCACCTGCATCCTGCACGTCATGACCGTAAATAGAGAAGGCGGGAAGCCCTTTTTGATTATGTGCAGCCAGTGCTGCAGCCAGATACACGGCACCTGGACGCTCCGTCCCGTTGAAACCCCAGATGGCTTTCGGGCGCATAGGGTCCATATCGATAGTTTCGCTGCCGTAGCACCAACACGGCGTGACGGTAATTGTCACGCCGACGTTCAGGCTACTAAATTTTTCTTCACAGGCGGCAGATTCAGCCAATCCGGCAATACAGGTGTCTGCGATAACGCACTCGATCTGTGCCCCGCAGGCATGACGAAGTTTCTCGGAAATCAGTGCGGCAGTGGCTTTTGCCATGTTCATGGTTTGTTCTTCGAGCGACTCGCGTACACCCATACGACGCCCATCAATCACCGGACGAATACCGATTCTCGGTAAACTATTTTTTTTCATTCGAGGTTCCTCATCTCACTTTATGCCGTGCTGCAAAAGCGGATGTCGGACACCACTGTCGCAGTTGGCTGAATTACCCATTTTTGCTAACTCGAGTTAGCTTAGGTATTAGAGAGTTTTTTGCACAACTTTTTTGTTATGGAACTGTGAGAAGCCTCACGAGAAGTGGTTAAAATTCGATCTGCGTCAAATAAACAAATACAGTTTTTTTCATTAAATTCTTTTTAAATTAATAAGATAAAATAAATTGTCTGTTCAGTGTCACAGTTTTAAACCAAATGATTTGGCTATTTTTGGCAGCTAAAATAGCTTTAAAAGGCAATCGCTAACTCGAGTTAGCATTGTTGATAAAACGCATATGATCTTGTAGACACATTCGCATTAACGGTGACGATGGCTTCCTGGCAACGCTGTTTTTCGCCTGATTCACTGATTACAGTTTCTGTATATTGAGGAAAGCAGCAATGTCTGAAACATTTTTACAGATGAGTCATATTACGAAACGTTTTCCCGGCGTATTAGCGTTGAGTAATGTGGATTTTACTTTACGCAAAGGTGAGGTTCATGCGCTGTTGGGGGAGAATGGCGCGGGAAAGTCTACCCTGATGAAAATTTTATCCGGTGTATATCAACCTGATGAAGGGGATATTATTTTTGAGAACCAACCCGTTTCGTTTGCAAACCCATTGAGAGCACAAAGCGTAGGTATCACCATTATTCATCAGGAGTTTAACCTTTTTCCTGAACTGACGGTCGAAGACAATATATTTATTGGCAGGGAGTTTTGCAAAAATAATCGCTGGCGTCTGGATGAGAAACAACAGCGGCAGGCTGCGATCGATATTTTGCAAAAATTAAACCTGAATATCTCCCCAGACACACTGGTTGCCGATCTTACTGTTGCTCAGCAACAAATGGTTGAGATTGCGAAAGCGATATCGGTGAATGCCAAGATTCTTATTATGGATGAACCAACGGCGGCGTTGACGGAAACCGAAATTGACAGTTTATTCCGGGTTACACGCTTACTTAAAGAACAGGGAACGGGCATCGTTTATATCTCGCACCGACTGGAGGAACTGGCGCTGATAGCCGATCGCGCTACCGTCATGCGTGATGGACAGTTTATTGCCACCGTGGATTATGATTCGGTCAAAATCAGCGACCTGATTGCCATGATGGTTGGGCGTGACCTTGGCAATATCTATCCCCGTCGGGAGCCGCAACCCCAGCGTAAACCGGTGCTGGAAGTCAGTGGACTGACGCGCAAAGGCGTACTGAACAATATCGATTTTACCTTGCATCAGGGGGAAATCTTAGGTTTTGCCGGGCTGATGGGGGCCGGGAGAACAGAGCTGGCACGGGCTATCTTTGGTGCCGATCCCATCGACAGCGGAACCATCAAGTTGAACGGTAAAGAGACGGTAATCAAGGATATTCCTGATGCCATCCAGCAGGGTATTAGCTACTTAACCGAGGACAGAAAAAAAGAGGGGCTGGCATTAGGGTTGTCCGTTGAACGCAATATTATGCTAGGAAATTACCCCGAATATTCCAACCGATATGGCAACGTGGATAGTAAACGCTGTCAGCAAACCAGCGAAGAGCAGGTGAAAGCACTGCGTATTAAGACGCCGCATCTTGAACAGGCTGCGTTGAATTTAAGTGGCGGTAATCAGCAAAAAATTATTATTGCCAGATGGGTATGCAAAGACACCGACATTCTCATCTTTGATGAACCCACCCGCGGTATTGATGTGGGAGCCAAACTTGAAATTTATGAATTAATGAATCGACTGGTGGCAAAAGGGAAATCAATCATCATGATTTCCTCTGAATTACCGGAAGTGCTGGGTATGTGCGATCGCATTTTAGTTATGCGTAATGGGCGTATTACCGGAGAGTTAGCTTCTGATGACGCCACACAAGAAAAAATCATGCAATATGCGACGTTAGAGGACTAATTTATGACTATCTCTGTAACCTCTTCAGACAGCAATAATAAGAAAATAAAAATTAACAAAGAGCTTTTAATGCGCCTGGCGCCGCTTTTGAGTCTGATTATTCTGGTGATATTTTTTAGTTTTGGATCACCTTTCTTCTTTAACACTGAAAACATTATGACAATTGCCCTGCAAACCTCGGTGATTGGCATCATGGCGATTGGCGTTACCTTCGTCATTATCACTTCAGGAATCGACCTTTCTCTTGGCTCGGTAGTGGCCTTTTCTGGTGTTGCGGTAGGTATCAGCGCCACGCTGGGATTACCTCTGCCCGTATGTATTTTGGCGGGTGTGCTGGCGGGTGGATTATGCGGCTATATCAATGGGTTGCTGGTCACTAAAATGACTATTCCGCCCTTTATTGCCACCCTGGGTCTGATGATGTCCGTCAGAGGCATCAATATGGTAATGACTGACGGCCGGGCAATTTACTTTGCTGATTATCCCACCTTCAAGATGCTGGCACAGGGACGCTTGTTCGATGTGCTGCCTTACCCCGTTTTCTACCTCGTGGTTGTCGCACTGATCGCCGCATATATCCTCAAGAAAACGGTGATTGGTCGCTATGTCTATGCCGTGGGCAGTAATGAGGTTGCTGCGCATCTTTCCGGGATTAAAGTCCAGCGCGTGAAAATTTTCGTCTACGCATTTTGTGGTCTGCTGACCGGGATTGCCGGGGTCATTCTGGCCTCTCGTTTGAACTCGGGCCAGCCAACCGTCGGCGTGGGCTATGAACTGGAAGCCATTGCAGCGGTGGTCATTGGCGGTACCAGCCTGATGGGGGGGATTGGCACTATTGGCGGCACCATTATCGGCGCATTCATTATGAGCGTGTTGAAAAATGGTCTGAACCTGATGGGCGTCTCGCAGTTCTGGCAAATGGTGGCCATGGGCGTAGTCGTTATCGCCGCGGTTTATCTCGATACTTTACGCAAAAAAATTCGTTGATTTACGCACCCGGAAGTCACGGGACAACATAACCCTGACGTTTAGGGTGACTCACTCAGAACGGAGTAAAACAATGAGAACCAGGAATTTTGTCTATGCGTTATCCCTGCTGGCCTGCATGACATCCAGCGCACTGGCTAAAGATATGAACCTTCCTGTGGTCAGTAAAGGCTTCCAGCATGAATTCTGGCAGACCGTAAAAATGGGTACCGAAGCGGCAGCGAAAGAGTTGGGCGATAAGACCAGCTATGTTGGGCCTGCCGATGAAACTCAGATTGCCGAGCAGATTCAGTTGGTTGAAAACGCAATGGCGCAAAAACCTAATGGATTGCTGTTGGCGGCATTGGACGCCAATGCGCTTGCGCCATTAGTGGAAACAGCGAATTCACGCGGCATCAAGGTGGTGACGTTTGACTCAGGCGTAAATTCTGACATTCCTGTCAGCTTTGTGGCAACGAATAACCGTAAAGCAGGGGCTGAAGCGGCAGATGCTCTCGCTGCACAAGTGGGTAGCAAAGGGAAAGTCGGCATTATTGCGCACGTGGCGGGGACCTCCTCAGCGATTGAGCGTTCGGAAGGGTTTATTGCCCGCATGAAGGAAAAATATCCGGATATCAAAGTATTGCCGGTTCAGTACAGTGATGGCGATCCGCAAAAAGCGATGGATAAAACCATCGATATGATCCAGGCCAACCCCGATATTGCGGGGATTTATGGCACTAATGAAGGTTCAACGCTGGGCGTAGCAAACGCTATTGATAGTCAGAACCTGAAAGGCAAAGTGAAGGTGATTGGTTTTGATAGCACTGAGGCAATCATTGCCTTCCTGAAGTCTGGGGTTATTCAGGGCTTTGTCGTGCAGGACGCTTATCAGATTGGCTATCAGGGCATCAAGACGCTGAATGCAGCGGTATCGGGTCAGTCTGTGCCGAAAGAAATTGATATTCCGGTGAAGTTTGTCAGTGCGCAGAACATTGATACACCGGAAATCGACAAGCTGTTGCACCCATTCGGTAAAAAATAAGACCGCGGGGACGGTACATTCGCCCCATTATTAGCCAGCGTCAGGGAGCTACTATGAGCAGTGGATATTTCCTCGGAGTGGATGTCGGTTCCGCCAGTGTCAGGGCTGGTGTTTTTGATGCCAGTGGCAAACGGCTGGCTTTTGCGACATTCCCTATCTCGCAGTTTCGACCAGGCCCCGAGCGGGTAGAGCAGTCATCTGCCGAAATCTGGCAGCAGGTTTGCCATGCCGTGAAGGAGGCTGTGTCGTCAGCCGGGGTTGGCGTTGAGGAGATCCGCTCGTTGGGGTTTGATGCCACCTGTTCGTTAGTGGCTCTGGATGAACAGGGGCAGGGTCTGGCGGTTTCACCTGGTGAACCGTCAGACCACAACATCATCATGTGGATGGATCATCGTGCGGTGCAGGAGACACTGCGTATCAACGCTACGCAGGATCCGGCGTTGCGTTATGTCGGTGGTGAAGTCAGTGTCGAAATGGAACTACCCAAAGTGTTGTGGCTAAAAAACCATTTCCCCGCGACCTGGCAGAGTGCACACCGCTTCTACGACCTGGCGGATTTTTTGGTCTGGAAAGCCACCGCTCGTGATGTTGCTGGTCTGTGTACTTTAACCTGTAAATGGAACTATCTGGCACATGAGCAACGCTTTAGCCACTCCCTGCTGGATGCGGTTGAATTAACTGATTTACTGAACAAAATTCCGTCGCGGATCCTGCCCCCAGGCGCGGCCGTTGGGACGCTCAGCCCCGATGCGGCACAGGCGCTGGGACTGACGACAGCGGTGGTAGTTGCCAGTGGTATGATTGATGCCCATGCTGGCGGAGTTGCGCTTGCCGGGGTTGAGCCTGCGGGAACATTGGCGTTGATCAGCGGAACATCAAATTGCCATATGTTGTGCAGCGAGCAGGAGATTCATACACCGGGTGTATGGGGGCCGTACTGGTCTGCCATGCTGCCTGGCTACTGGCTGACGGAAGGGGGGCAAAGCGCGGCTGGGGCGCTGGTTGACTGGACGCTTCAGGAGTCGGGTGCCAGCGCTGAGTTGTATCACCAGGCTGAGGCGCGGGGTTGTCATCCGATAGCGTTAGTTAATGAATGGGTGGCTGCATTGGAAGCGCAGGAGTCAGAGCCTGGTCGTTATCTGCATGTCCTGGCCGATCATCATGGTAACCGTTCCCCGCGTGCGCGACCCGATGCCCGGGGCAGCGTTTGTGGTTTGACGCTTGAACGAGGCGAGAAGCAGATTGCTCGTCTGTATCTGGCGACATTACAGGCGATTGCCTGCGGTACCCGACACATTATGGAAGTGATGCGCGACAACGGTCATACCATTTCTCGACTGACGCTGTGCGGCGGTGCAACACATAATCCACTGTGGTTGCGAGAGTATGCAGACGCCACCGGATGCGATATTCATCTTATGCAGGAAGAAGATGCGGTGACGTTAGGTGCGGCTATCACCGGTGCGGTAGCCTGCGGGGTGTGGGCAGATGTTCCCTCCGCCTGCCGGGCGATGGTTCGTCCAGGCGGGGTGATTAAAGCGAATCCGGCACGACAGGACTTCTATGACCGTAAATACCAGGCATATCTGATGATGTGGGATCAACAGCAGGCGCTTAACCAGGTTATGCAGTAAGACAAAAGTTTAAAATACTTTTATGATTGAGAATTGACGTTTTTGGATGTGAACTGGGACATATAAATGGCTAAAACAGTAGAACAGATAGCCAGCGATCTGAATTTATCGGTGACGACCGTGCGACTGGTGCTGAACGGGAAGGCTGAGCAATATCGTATCAGTGTCAAAACCCAAACGCGTATTAATGAATACGTTGAACGGTATGGTTATGTCATAAACCATTCAGCCCGCAGCCTGAAACTGAATAAAACAGATACGTTGGGGCTGATTGTACCCAATATATCTAACGTCTTTTTTGCCACACTGGCCGAGAAACTTGAACAACGTTGCCGTCGTTCTGGATATCAATTAACGATTAGTTGTACCTACGATGATGTTGATTATGAAAACAAATTAACGAAAGCGTTAATAGCTCGTAATGTTGACGGTCTTTTTATTGTTCCCTCAACATTAGAGAATCAGCAACACCATTTGCGTCAGGTCAGAAAACCGATGGTGCTACTCGACAGGGATTTTAAGTATACCGATAACGCGCTGGTTGAAAGTCATAACATTTTAGGCGGTGAAAAGCTGACGCAAAGTTTGTTTGATGCAGGCAAATCTCCGATCTGGTTTTTAGTCGGGGATACCGGATTGCCCAGTATTGGCGATCGTTTAAAAGGTTATCTTAACGCATTGAACAATAATGGGATTTCTCATCGTGACTGGGTGCGTGAAGGTCCGGATAATACGCCGGAGGGTGGTTATCGGTTGATGGATAAATTGATCAACGAACAGGGCTGTCCGCAGGCGTTTATTGCCTCATCATTACCTGTGCTGGAAGGTGCCGTTGTTGCTATTCGCAATCGTTTTGGTGTGATCCCACCGGATATTAATATCGGGACATTTGATGAACATCCCATGCTGGGATTCCTCGCGAATAATGTCTGGTCAATGCAGCAGGATGAAAATGTCTGGGCGGAAAAAGCCTTCGCTATGATGATGAGTGCTATTGATGACCAGCCAATTAAAGAAACTGTAAAAGTTGAGATGAAACTAATTAAGCGTGTAAGACAACAATAATTCGTCGCACTAACTAAATCGGCCAACTGAATCTGAATAAATATGTTCAGTGGCTGCTCATACCTGAAACCTGACCCGTCTTACTCTGCGGCTGCATTTTTTCGCAATAAAGACGAGGGGCAACTGTACCCGGAGAATCATTATGGAAAGAATGCGTTTATCACGTGAAATCATCGAAACCTGCCTTGAAATGACCCGGCTTGGGTTGAATCAGGGGACTGCAGGAAATGTAAGTGCGCGCTATGAAAATGGAATGCTGATCACACCCAGCGGTATCCCTTACGAAAGACTCACTGAAAACATGATCGTGTTCGTAGATAACGACGGCAAATATGATAAAGGACAATTACCTTCCAGTGAATGGCGTTTTCACCTGGCGGCTTATCAGACGCGCCCGGATGCCAATGCAGTCGTTCATAACCATGCGATTCATTGCACCGCCGTGTCGATTCTGAACCGTCCTATTCCGGCAATCCATTACATGATTGCCGCGGCTGGGGGGAACTCTATCCCGTGTGCGCCGTATGCGACGTTTGGTACACGAGAGCTGTCAGAGCATGTGAGCGTCGCGTTGAAAAGCCGTAAGGCAACGTTGTTGCAGCACCACGGGTTGATTGCCTGTGAAGCGAATCTGGAAAAAGCACTATGGCTGGCGCATGAAGTAGAAGTCCTGGCCCGCCTTTATCTGAGCACCCTGGCGATTGTCGACCCGGTGCCAGTGCTGGATGACGAAGAGATCGCCATTGTGCTGGAGAAATTCAAATCTTACGGATTACGAATTGAAGAGTAATTTCGCATAGCGAAAAGGAGAAATACGATGGCGAACAGAATGATTCTGAATGAAACGGCATGGTTTGGCCGGGGAGCTGTTGGGGCATTAACGGATGAGGTTATCCGTCGGGGTTATCGCAAGGCTTTGATTGTCACCGATGCAAACCTGGTACAGTGCGGCGTTGTCGATAAGGTGACATCCCGTATGGATGCCGCCGGTTTGCCGTGGGAAATCTATTCCGGCGTGATCCCAAATCCTACAATTGCAGTGGTGAAGGAGGGATTGGGAGTCTTTCAGCAAAGTGGTGCTGATTATCTGATAGCTATAGGCGGCGGCTCCCCACAGGATACCTGCAAAGCGATTGGCATTATCCACAATAACCCTGAGTTTGCCGATGTACGCAGCCTTGAAGGGTTATCGCCAACACGTGCTGCGAGCGTACCGGTGATGGCTATCCCTACGACGGCAGGGACGGCGGCGGAAGTGACCATTAACTACGTGATCACGGACGAAGAAAATCGGCGTAAATTTGTCTGCGTCGATCCGCATGACATCCCGCAGGTGGCGTTTATTGATGCCGATATGATGGACGGTATGCCTGCCGCGTTAAAAGCGGCGACCGGGGTCGATGCGTTGACCCATGCTATTGAAGGTTATATTACGCGGGCGGCGTGGGCACTCACTGACGCGTTGCACATCAAAGCCATTGAGATCATTGCCGGGGCGCTGCGCGGCTCTGTTAATGGTGACAGCCAGTCCGGTGAGGCAATGGCGCTTGGTCAGTACGTTGCCGGGATGGGATTTTCAAACGTCGGTCTGGGACTCGTGCATGGGATGGCGCACCCGCTAGGGGCCTTTTATAACACTCCGCACGGCGTCGCCAATGCCATTTTGTTACCGCACGTGATGCACTACAACGCCGAATACACCGGAGAGAAATTCCGCGATATCGCCCGGGTTATGGGGGTGAAAGTGGAAGGTTTGACGCTGGAAGAGGCGCGTAAGGCCGCGGTAGATGCTGTGTTTGCGCTTAACCGCGATGTGGGGATCCCGCCGCACTTACGTGATGTGGGGGTACGTAAGGAAGATATTCCTGCGCTGGCGCAGGCGGCATTTGACGATGTTTGCACTGGCGGTAATCCGCGTGAAGCAAGCATTGCCGATATTGTCGAGCTGTACCACACCGCCTGGTAATCACCTGGCGTTTATCCGGCCTACAGGAGGGTACGATGCGTAGGCCGGATAGGCGCAGCGCCATCCGGCAATAAGACTACCGTGCCAGCCGAAGCTGCTGGAGATTTCCGTCAATATGTAAGTCCGTTTGCAGCCGCGCGATATCACGGCACAGAAACGCCATCTCCTGGTGCATCTCCAGTTTCTTGCGCCACTTTTCCGGCACGTCTTCCAGATGTGCGTAAATCCCTTCCAGATGCTGAAACTGCACGAGTAGCTGTGTTGCACTCTTGGGACCAATACCTGCAACGCCCGGCACTTTTGAGCTGCTGATCCCGGCCAGTCCCCAATAATCTGGCAATTGCTGAGGCATTACACCAAATTCTTTCTCAATGAACGGCGCGTCCAGCCAGCGCTTCTGGAAATAGTCGCGAATGCGTAATGTTGGGGAGAGCAGTTGGCAATAACCTTTATCTGTCGAAACGATGGTGGCCTGATGTCCCGCCTGGGTGACTTTCACCGCCAGCGTTGCGGCTAAATCATCGGCTTCATTCCCGCTCGAGACCCAACAACAGACGCCGTGTTGTTCAAAAGCGGCGCGTAAGGCGGGCATTTCCTTGTGTAAATCGTCAGGCATTGGCGGGCGACCGGCTTTGTAGTCAGGTAAGCGTTGGTGACGCCAGCCGCTGTTGCGCGCTTCGTCATCAAATACCGCCACGGCGTGTGTGGGCTGACTGTGCACAATCAACTGATCGAGCGCGTGCTGGCACGTCTCCACGCAGGGCGACCCCTGGACGGCGTGAATGCGACGAATGAGATTGAGTGCATCGACAATGAGCAGATGGACGGCCACGGTGTTCTCCCTGATAAATCAGGCTGTAGGGTAACATTCACAGTGGGGGGAGGCGAAGATCTGAAACAACATTTTGCCGGATGGCGGCTGACGCCTTATCCGGCCTACAAATGACTGTGGCACTGTAGGCCGGATAAGCTTGCGCCAGGGATTAATCGCAGGTAACGATCTTCATCGCCAGACCGCCACGTGAGGTTTCGCGGTATTTGGCATTCATATCTTTACCTGTCTCGTACATGGTCTCGATAACTTTATCGAGGCATACACGAGGCTCGCTGGTACGGCGCAGCGCCATACGAGCAGCGTTCACCGCTTTCACCGATGCAATGGCGTTACGCTCAATGCACGGAACCTGAACTTGTCCGGCAACTGGATCGCAGGTCAGACCCAGGTTGTGTTCCATACCGATTTCTGCGGCGATACATACCTGCGTCGGGCTACCGCCCAGCAGTTCTGCCAGACCCGCTGCCGCCATAGAACACGCCACGCCGACCTCACCCTGACAGCCCACTTCAGCACCCGAAATTGAGGCATTCATCTTGTACAGGGAACCGATGGCGCTCGCGACCAGCATATAGCGTGCCAGTGAGTTAGCGTTCACTTCGCGGATAAACTTGTCATAGTACGCCAGCACTGCAGGAACAATCCCGCATGCGCCGTTCGTCGGGGCGGTAACTACACGTCCACCGGCAGCGTTCTCTTCGTTCACGGCCAGCGCAAACATGTTGATCCAGTCTACAACTGCCATCGGGTCAGTCGTGGTTTTGTCACTGCTAACCAGCATACGACGCAGTGCTGCCGCACGACGCGGAACGCGCAGTTTGCCCGGCAATACGCCTTCGGTGGTGATACCGCGTTCAATTCCACTGCGCATCACTTCCCAGACGTTTGCAAAGTGCTGTTCCAGCTCTTCTTTGCTGTGCAGGGCTAGTTCGTTCTGCATCATCAGGCCGGAAAGTGACAGTCCGGTTTCCTGACAGTGTCGTTGCAAATCGGCTGCGGATGTATACGGATATGGCACGTTTACCGGATTGTTATTCGGCAAACCAAAGTGTTCTTCATCAACGATAAATCCACCGCCGATGGAATAGTACGTCTGGCTGTAAATGGCTTTTTCGCCTGCCAGTGCGGTAATACGCATCCCGTTTTCGTGCAGGGACAGATTGTCCGTATGGAAATTCATGCACTTATCAACCGGGAATTCGACCTCATGTTGACCGTCCGCCAGCAGCAAACGTCCATGAGTATTCACATCCTGGATAAAGGCCGGGATAGCATCAATGTCTACGGTATCCGGCAGATTACCCGCCAGGCCCATAATAATCGCGATGTCGGTATGGTGACCTTTCCCGGTCAGGGACAGAGAGCCATAGACATCAACCACTACGCGGGTTACGTCAGTGAGAATTCCGCGTGCAATCAGGTCATCCGTGAATTGTTTGCCTGCTTTCATCGGGCCAACAGTATGGGAGCTGGAAGGGCCAATGCCGATTTTGAAAATATCGAATACGCTAATCATGAGGCGTCCATTGTGTATCGAGGTGCGCCGCCCCGAAGAGCGGCGCAGGGGAATTAACTGAACAGAGAGTAGAAAATAGCGGAGATAGCGATCAGGCCCATAATCACAACGAAAACGTTGCTGATATGGCCGCTGTATTTACGCATTGCCGGTACTTTCTGAATCGCATACATCGGCATCAGGAACAGAATCATCGCGATGATTGGGCCACCCAGGGTCTCAATCATACCGAGGATGCTCGGGTTCAGCGTCGCCACAATCCAGGTGGTTACCAGCATGAACAGTGCAGTGATTTTGTTCAGTTTGTTGATTTCGATGGATTTGCCTTTGCCGCGCAGAGACTTAATCACCATCCCGTTGAAGCCTTCACGTGCGCCCAGGTAGTGGCCGAGGAAGGATTTGGTGATAGCGATAATCGCGATGATCGGTGCCATCCAGGCAATAATCGGCGCGTTAAAGTGGTTCGCCAGGTAAGACAGAATCGAGATGTTCTGCTCTTTTGCTGCTGCCAGGTCCGCCGGGGTCAGGCTGAATACACAGCTGAAGACGAAGAACATAACGGTCAGTACCATCATGATGTGAGCGAATGCCAGAATCTTGGAGCATTTCTTCTCAGCTTCATCACCGTACTCTTCACGCTTCGCCACGGCGAAGGAGGAGATGATCGGGGAGTGGTTGAAGGAGAACACCATTACCGGAATCGCCAGCCACAGGGTCAACAGCAGGCCGTTGCCGGTGGTTGCCGCAGAGTCAAAAGACATGGTTTCCAGAATCGCACCGCTCCACTGAGGGATCAGGTACAGCGCCAGCAGCATCAGAGCCGCAACGAACGGGAATACCAGGATACTCATCGCCTTCACGATCATCTGCTCACCGAAGCGCACGATGGTCATCATGCCGACAATCAGAATCAGAGAGAGGATTGCACGCGGCGGCGGCGTAATCGCCAACTGGTGAGTCAGGAAGCTTTCAACGGTGTTGGTGATTGCAACGCTGTATACCAGCAGAATGGGGTAGATAGCGAAGAAGTAGAGCAGAGTAATCAGTTTACCTGCGCCAACGCCAAAGTGTTCTTCTACAACTTCAGTGATGTCTTCACCCGGATTTTTACCGGACAACACGAAGCGGGTCAGACCACGGTGAGCAAAGAAGGTCATTGGGAAGGCAAGAATGGCCATGATGATCAGCGGGATCATACCGCCAACGCCTGCGTTAATTGGCAGGAATAATACACCCGCGCCAATCGCCGTGCCGTAAAGGCCCAGCATCCACATGGTGTCTGTCTTGCGCCATGCGCTGCGGGTCTGGCCCGTAACGATAGTGCTGGTTTGCGTGTTTTCCATCTGTTTCTCCTGGAGGAAGCTTAAAAAGTCGGGTTTGGGTTCAATCCAATGAAAAAATACCCGACTGTAAAACGAAATTCGTTTAGCGATTTTTATATAATTTTTCGCCGTAATAATTTTCGGGCGGAAAGATACATTTAAGTAATGAATGTATCAGTGATCGCGATCTCAAATGCAATAATCCACCTTTTATGTGGATAAATTTGGACCATTAATCTGTTAAAAAATAGTCAAAGCGAATTTACGGGCGTGAAGGCTAACATTAACGACATATGGCATGAAAGACAGGGCGCGAAGATACGAGGGTTGCGCTATAAAAACTGTTGTTTTTAGTGAATTCTGATGACTAATTATAATTTGCGGTGATAAATCACGGTTTCCCCTGGGAGGTAATCGTTTGCGTTTTGGGGCTCGCCAGACGAAAGATAATTGATATTTATGTTATTGCGTGAGCTATGTGATTGGTATCACTAAAAAAGCCGGTTGGCTGAAGCGCCAAATCCGGCTTTGATATGGACAAAACTGTCACCGCTATAGCGCTGCTAGCGGGTGTTGAAGGTTATGCGCAGATCTCGTAGCACGGGATATACGCAGTGCCCGGCAACTTCATACGATGTTGTGCAACAAAGCCCTGCAGGAGATCGTCCATGCGGCGCATCATCTCAGGGTCACCGTGGATTTTGTACGGGCCAAACTCTTCAATGGCGCGAATGCCGACTTCTTTCACGTTCCCCGCGACAATCCCGGAGAATGCGCGACGCAGGTCTGCAGCCAGCACTTCAACAGGCTGGTCTGGATACAGTTTCAGATTCGCCATGTTTTCGTGGGACGGTTCGAACGGCATCTGCAAATCAGGTGCGATACGAATTGACCAGTTAAAGCTGTAGGCATCGCCGGTGTCTCGGCGGTTCTCTTTCACCAGCGGCATCGCTTTTTTCATCAGACGAGCGACTTCCGCTGCATCGTCAATGATAATGCGATAGTGGCGACGCGCATCTTCCCCCAGCGTGTGCACGATAAATTCGTCCAGCACGCGGAAGTAATCCGCACTCTCTTTTGGCCCGGTCAGGATCAGTGGCAGAACTTGATCTTTGTTGGCCGGATTCATCAGGATACCCAGCAGATACAACAGCTCTTCTGCTGTCCCTACGCCGCCCGGGAAGATGATAATGCCGTGAGCGATACGCACGAACGCTTCCAGACGTTTTTCAATGTCCGGCATGATGATCAGTTCGTTAACCAGCGGGTTAGGCGGTTCCGCCGCGATAATTGACGGCTCGGTCATACCAATAAAGCGGCTGTCTTTGTAGCGCTGCTGAGCGTGGCCGACCGCGGCGCCTTTCATTGGCGCTTCCATCGCGCCCGGACCACACCCGGTGCAGATGTTCAGTTCACGCAGGCCTAACTGAGTGCCCACGCGACGCGCATACAAGTATTCGTTCTCGTTGATGGAGTGACCGCCCCAGCAGACGACCATGTTCGGCGCTTCACCGACGTGAAGCGCCCGGGCGTTACGCAGAATGGAGAAGACCAGGTTGGTGATGTGAACCGAGCTTTCGAGATCCAGATGCTGGAAACGACCCGCGTTATGGATCTGGCCATTGACGAAAAGAATGTCGCGCAGTACGGCAAACAGGTTGGCCTGCAGCGCGCGAATGATGCGCCCATCGACAAACGCGTCTTCAGGTGGGTTGATCAGTTCCAGCTTCACGCCGCGTTCACGGCGCAGCACGTTAATGTCGAAACTTTCAAAACGAGACAGCAGCTCTTTGCTGTTGTCTGTCAAACTGCCGGAGTTCAGAACGGCAAGCGAACAGTTACGAAACAGTTGATACAGGTCGCTGCTGGCCGTGCGTTTAAGCATATCGACTTCCAGCTGCGACAACATGTCCATTGAGCCAAGCGGGCTAATATGTGTAATCAAGTAAACTCCTTACGGGACGAGAGATATCATCCTCTACTGATTACAATAGCCCTGGCTTATGACCTTTCACAACCTTGCGCGCGGAATCCGACACGCAAAATTGAGAAAAAAGATTACTGACGCACCAGTCTGCCTGTTGCGGGGGTGAAATCTGTGTTGGTGCGCCATGGGTTGATATCGAGGCCGCCGCGTCGCGTGTAGCGTGCGTATACGCTCAGTTTCTCCGGCTGACAGAAACGCAGCAGGTCATTGAAAATGCGTTCCACACACTGCTCGTGAAATTCATTGTGGTGGCGGAAGGAGACCAGATAGCGCAGCAACTTTTCCCTGTCGATTTTGCGACCGCGATACTGAATTTGTATGGAACCCCAGTCTGGCTGGTGAGTGATCAGGCAGTTGGATTTTAGCAGATGGCTGACCAGCGTCTCTTCCACCGCTTTTTCACCGCTTACGGCATTTTCCAGATAGTCGGTGCTGAACTGGTAGTTATCGATGACGATATCCTGATTGTCGATACAGGTGCCATTGAAGTGGGCTATCGGCTGCCCTTCCTGTTCGTCAAGACGATAGAGCGCTACGCTGACATCACCTTGCGCGCAGGCGCGTAGATCGTGTTCCAGCGTCTGACGGACGTGTTCCCATGAGTCAAAACGCGTCTGATTAAAACTGTTCAGATACAGCTTAAAACTTTTTGATTCAATCAGATTAACGCTGGTGTAATCCAGCTCCACATGGCCGACCGCAACCTGCGGTAAGCCGTTGGCATTCAGCCATGACAGTTCATACAGCGTCCAGATATCGGCGCCGTGAAAAGGCAGATTATCGGCCTTAAGATCCAGCGGGTCGCGGTTCAGGCTGCGCGGAACACCCTGCAGCAGGCTGGCGTCGTAAATATCCCGGTAATCCGTTGATTTTCCGAGAGTCAGGCCGTCAAGCGCCTGATGATTTTCATAAGAGGACATGTTTCACCGTCATAAACCAGATACACTATGCGACAAGTGTATCCTGGCTTTTGTGAAGAGAGAAATCAGTGGACGAATTGACAGCACAGGCGTTGGCAGCCTTTACGACGCGTTATTGCGATGCATGGCATGAAAAAAACGGCAGCTGGCCGCTGAGTGAAGAGCTGTATGGCGTACCGTCTCCGTGCATCATCTCCTCCACGAACGATGCGGTGTACTGGCAACCGCAGCCTTTTGTGGGCGAGCCGAATGTAAACGCGGTTGAACGCGCCTTTGATATTGTGGTACAACCCGCTGTTCATGCGTTTTATACCACCCAGTTTGCCGGGGACATGCACGCACAATTTGCGGATGAGAAACTTACTCTGCTGCAAACCTGGTCTGAAGATGACTTCAGGCGCGTACAGGAAAACCTGATCGGCCACCTGGTTACGCAAAAACGCCTTAAGCTCTCTCCTACACTTTTTATTGCCACACTGGACAATGAACTTGATGTTATTTCAGTGTGCAACTTGTCTGGGGAAGTCTGCAAGGAAACGCTGGGAACCCGTAAACGGACGGTTCTGGCGGCCTCGCTTGCGGAATTTCTTACTCAACTTAAGCCTGTTCTGTAATCCAGTTTGCCCTAGGGCGTGTGAGAGATCTCTTACAAACCCTGTAGGAGATTGCCAGGTGATCAGTAAAGACTTCATCGACCGATATAATGTTAACTATTTATAATTCAATTGGTTAATGTTTTATTGATAACTTTCATATGAAAATAATCATTAGGGTATGTCTGTAAGTGTCTTGTAAGACAATGCGAAACAGGCGATTCTATCTCTGTCGACAAGGAGTCGCACAACGAAGTGAACATCAGGATGATGACACTTCGGCAGGACACACCAGGACGGTGCTGCAAGGACAGGTTTCAGGATGAAGCAAAGAGGAAAACGCGGGAAGCGTTAAAGGACACCTCCAGGATGGAGAACGAGAGCCGGTCAGGATGTTCGGCGGGTCAGGATGGCCAGGACACTTCAGGATGAAGTTTTCACATCGGGGTGATGTGAGCAGGATGCAAAAGTTCAGGATGAACGCGGTCGCAAGACCACAGGAAAAGTTGTCACGGATGAGCAGGGAGCACTAAAAGTAGCTGGAATGCTGCGAAACGAACCGGGAGCACTGTTTTTACAGTGCTCCCTTTTTTTATTTCCTTTCTACTGGTGCTATTCTTCGCGCCAGATTTTTCATCATTGAGGTTAATTTCATGACGACTCATGACCGTGTGCGCGAGCAGTTGCATGCGCTTGAAGCACTGCTGCGTGAACATAATCACTGGCGGATGGATGAGCCAGAAGCGCATCTGTTTTCCAGCACGCAGCCTTTTTGTATGGATACCATGGAGCCGGTTGAATGGCTGCAGTGGGTGTTGATTCCCCGCATGCATGCGCTGCTTGATAATGCGCAGCCACTTCCAGAAGCGTTCGCTATTGCGCCATATTATGAAATGGCGCTGGCAGCCGATCATCCACAGCGCGATGTGATCCTGATTGCATTGCAGGATCTGGATGCGCTATTTACCAGTGATAACGCCTGATGCTGGAGATTCTCTATCAGGACCAATGGCTGGTTGCAGTCAACAAACCTTCGGGCTGGCTGGTTCATCGCAGTTGGCTCGACCGCGATGAGAAAGTGGTGGTCATGCAAACGGTGCGCGACCAGATTGGTCAGCACGTTTTTACCGCCCACCGACTCGACAGACCGACATCCGGTGTGCTGTTGATGGGGCTGTCCAGCGAGGCCGGACGACGGCTGGCACAGCAGTTTGAGCAGCATCAAATCCAAAAACGCTATCATGCGATTGTGCGTGGCTGGCTGATGGATGATGCCGTGCTGGATTATCCTTTGGTGGAAGAGCTGGACAAGATTGCCGATAAATTTGCCCGTGACGACAAAGGCCCACAGCCTGCGGTAACCCATTATCGCGGCCTGGCGACGGTTGAAATGCCGGTGGCGACCGGACGTTATCCGACCACCCGTTACGGGCTGGTGGAGCTGGATCCTAAAACCGGTCGAAAACACCAGCTCAGACGTCACCTGGCGCATTTGCGTCATCCGATTATTGGCGACAGCAAGCACGGTGATTTGCGACAAAACCGCAGCGCCGCGGAGCATTTCGGTTGCCAGCGCCTGATGTTGCATGCCAGCCAGCTTGAACTTACGCACCCCTTCACCGGTGAACCTCTGGTTATTCGCGCCGGGCTGGATGACGTCTGGATGCAGGCGCTATCACAGTTTGGCTGGCGTGGACTTCTCCCTGAGAATGAAAGGGTTGAGTTCAGCGGGCTGTCAGGTCAGGATAAGCAGATAGATTCTTAAGTCCCAGGAGATTACGGTTATGGCGGAAATTGGAATTTTTGTCGGCACGATGTACGGAAACGCGCTGCTGGTTGCCGAAGAGGCCGAAGCTATCCTCGCAAATCAGGGGCATAAAGCTACGGTTTATGAAGATCCGGAACTGGCTGACTGGGAAAAGTACAAAGACAAGTACATCCTGGTCGTAACGTCAACGACGGGACAAGGCGATCTGCCGGACAGCATCGTGCCGCTGTTTCAGGGAATTAAAGACCAACTGGGTTATCAGCCCGACGTTCACTACGGCATTATTGCACTCGGTGACAGTTCATATGCCAATTTCTGCGGCGGTGGTAAGCAGTTTGATGCGCTTTTGCAGGAACAGAGCGCCCAGCGTGTAGGTGAGATGCTGCTGATTGATGCCGGTGAACATCCGGAACCGGAAAGCGAATCCAACCCGTGGGTAGAACACTGGGCAACGCTCCTCAAATAGAATATTACCCAACCATCCGCACAGTTCGAATCATAAGCCGGGTAAGGCGTCGCCATTACCCGGCAATAAATCCCCCTCAAACGCCAATTTCGTGAAGCATCTTCCATTCCCTTAGGCTTATGCCATAAACAACCTCATTCACCCCTCGCAATGTTGTGTTTTTGCACGGTGAGGGTAAGAGGCACTCCTTCATATACTTTTCCCGTCAGTTCCCGAAAAGGCAGCGAGTCAGAATAAAACGGCCCTGAGCTGTACCAAAACTGCCACACACTAACCTCTCATTCTGATCACCCTACAGGTGCTGTACAGAATGAACTGGCGAAAGCCACGATTCAGGAGTGCAACAATGAGTTCATTAAGTCAGGCGGCGAGCAGCGCGGAAAAACGCACTAACGCTCGCTACTGGATAGTGGTGATGTTGTTTATCGTCACATCCTTCAACTACGGCGATCGCGCCACCTTATCCATTGCCGGTTCGGAGATGGCCAAAGACATTGGCCTTGATGCCGTCGGGATGGGGTATGTATTTTCCGCTTTTTCATGGGCCTATGTTATCGGCCAGATCCCCGGCGGCTGGTTGCTTGACCGCTTTGGTTCAAAACGCGTTTATTTCTGGTCCATCTTTATCTGGTCCATGTTTACCCTGCTGCAGGGCTTCGTCGATATCTTTAGCGGCTTCGGCATTATCGTTGCGTTGTTTACCCTGCGCTTCCTTGTGGGGTTAGCTGAAGCGCCATCCTTCCCCGGCAACAGTCGCATTGTTGCGGCATGGTTCCCGGCACAGGAGAGGGGCACGGCGGTCGCAATCTTTAACTCTGCGCAGTACTTTGCCATCGTTATCTTCGCGCCAATCATGGGCTGGCTGACCCACGAAGTAGGCTGGTCACACGTATTCTTCTTTATGGGTGGACTCGGGATCATCATCAGCTTTGTCTGGCTGAAGGTGATTCATGAACCAAACCAGCATCCGGGTGTAAACCAAAAAGAGCTGGACTACATTGCCGAAGGTGGCGCACTGATCAACATGGATCAGGCAGCCGCTAAAGCTAAAGTTCCGTTCAGCGTGAAATGGGGACAAATCAAACAACTGCTTGGCTCACGGATGATGATCGGTATCTACATCGGTCAGTACTGTATTAACGCGCTGACCTACTTCTTTATCACCTGGTTCCCGGTCTATCTGGTACAGGCGCGCGGTATGTCGATTCTGAAAGCGGGATTTGTCGCGTCGGTCCCGGCTATTTGCGGATTCGCAGGCGGCGTGCTCGGCGGCATTATTTCCGACTGGCTGATGCGTCGCACCGGTTCGCTGAATATCGCCCGCAAAACGCCAATCGTGTTGGGTATGTTGCTGTCAATGGTGATGGTGTTCTGTAACTACGTCAACGTTGAGTGGATGATTATCGGCTTTATGGCGCTGGCCTTCTTCGGTAAAGGTATTGGTGCACTGGGTTGGGCGGTAATGGCAGACACGGCCCCCAAAGAGATTAGCGGCCTGAGCGGCGGCCTGTTCAATATGTTCGGTAATATCTCCGGCATCGTGACACCGATTGCTATTGGCTACATTGTGGGCACGACGGGGTCGTTTAATGGTGCCTTGATTTACGTTGGGGTGCATGCGCTGATTGCTGTGGTGAGCTATCTGGTGCTGGTCGGTGATATTAAACGTATCGAACTGAAACCTGTCGCAGGACAATGATGATGACAACACAATCAAGCCCCGTTATTACCGATATGAAGGTCATCCCGGTGGCCGGGCATGACAGCATGCTGCTCAATATTGGTGGTGCGCACAACGCATATTTCACTCGCAATATTGTGGTTCTTACCGATAACGCCGGTAATACCGGCGTCGGTGAAGCGCCGGGCGGTGAAGTGATTTATCAGACTCTGGTTGACGCTATCCCGATGGTATTGGGTCAGGAAGTGGCCCGCCTGAATAAGGTGGTCCAGCAGGTACATAAAGGCAATCAGGCTGCTGACTTTGATACTTTCGGCAAAGGTGCCTGGACATTTGAGCTGCGCGTCAATGCGGTGGCGGCGCTGGAGGCCGCGCTGCTGGATCTGCTGGGCAAAGCGCTGAATGTACCGGTCTGCGAGCTGTTAGGTCCGGGTAAGCAGCGTGATGCAGTGACCGTGCTCGGGTATCTGTTCTATGTAGGTGATCGCTGCAAAACCGATTTGCCGTATCTGGAAAGTACGCCGGGTAAACATGAGTGGTATCAATTACGTCACCAGCAAGCGATGACCAGCGACGCGGTGGTGCGTCTGGCGCAGGCGTCACAGGATCGTTATGGCTTTAAAGATTTCAAACTGAAGGGCGGTGTGCTGCCGGGTGAGCAAGAAATTGAAACCGTCCGTGCGCTGAAAGCATGTTTCCCGGATGCGCGTATTACCGTCGATCCAAACGGTGCCTGGCTGCTGGATGAAGCCATCTCCCTTTGTAAAGGCCTGAATGATGTGCTGACCTATGCCGAAGATCCGTGCGGCGCTGAACAGGGCTTTTCCGGGCGCGAAGTGATGGCCGAGTTCCGCCGCGCGACTGGTTTGCCGGTGGCGACCAACATGATTGCTACCAACTGGCGCGAAATGGGCCACGCGGTAATGCTGAATGCAGTCGATATTCCGCTGGCCGATCCGCACTTCTGGACGCTTTCCGGCGCGGTACGCGTGGCGCAGTTGTGCGATGACTGGGGCCTGACCTGGGGCTGCCATTCTAACAATCATTTTGATATTTCGCTGGCGATGTTCACCCACGTCGGTGCGGCTGCACCGGGTAATCCAACGGCTATTGATACCCACTGGATCTGGCAGGAGGGTGATTGCCGCCTGACCAAAAATCCGCTGGAGATTAAAAACGGAAAAATTGCGGTACCCGATGCGCCCGGTCTGGGCGTGGAACTGGACTGGGATCCGGTGCAGAAAGCGCATGAAGCCTATAAGGCGCTGCCCGGCGGCGCGCGTAATGACGCAGGCCCAATGCAGTATCTGATCCCCGGATGGACTTTTGACCGTAAACGTCCCGTTTTCGGCCGCCACTAATTTTGAATAAGGACTTAATTATGAGCGCACAATTTTCTACCCCACTGGTTACCTCTATGCAGGTTATTCCGGTTGCGGGTCATGACAGTATGCTGATGAACCTGAGCGGCGCACATGCTCCGTTCTTCACGCGCAATATTGTGATTATTAAAGATAACTCCGGTCATACCGGCGTGGGTGAAATTCCCGGCGGAGAAAAAATCCGTAAAACGCTGGAAGATGCGATTCCGCTGGTGGTGGGCAAAACGTTAGGTGAATACAAAAACGTACTGAATACGGTACGCAATACCTTTGCCGATCGGGATGCCGGTGGGCGTGGTTTGCAGACCTTCGATTTACGTACCACTATTCATGTGGTTACCGGGATCGAAGCGGCAATGTTGGATCTGTTAGGCCAGCACCTGGGGGTGAATGTCGCGTCTCTGCTGGGTGATGGTCAGCAGCGTAGCGAAGTGGAAATGTTGGGGTATCTGTTCTTCGTCGGCAACCGTAAAGCGACGCCGCTGCCGTATCAGAGTCAGCCGGATGAGACGTGCGACTGGTATCGTCTGCGTCATGAAGAGGCGATGACCCCGGATGCGGTAGTACGCCTGGCGGAAGCCGCGTATGAGAAGTATGGTTTCAACGACTTTAAACTGAAAGGCGGCGTGCTGGCAGGGGAAGAGGAAGCGGAATCTATCGTCGCGTTGGCGAAGCGTTTCCCGCAGGCCCGCGTAACGCTCGATCCCAACGGCGCCTGGTCGTTGAATGAAGCGATCAAGATCGGTAAGTATCTGAAAGGATCGCTGGCTTATGCTGAAGATCCATGTGGCGCAGAGCAGGGGTTCTCTGGGCGTGAAGTGATGGCGGAATTCCGCCGCGCTACTGGCCTGCCGACGGCGACCAATATGATTGCTACCGACTGGCGTCAGATGGGGCACACGCTGTCGTTGCAGTCTGTGGATATCCCACTGGCGGACCCGCACTTTTGGACCATGCAGGGTTCTGTCCGCGTGGCGCAAATGTGCCATGAGTTTGGGTTGACCTGGGGGTCGCACTCTAACAACCACTTTGATATTTCGCTGGCGATGTTTACGCATGTAGCGGCAGCGGCTCCGGGAAAAATTACCGCGATTGACACCCACTGGATCTGGCAGGAAGGCAATCAACGCCTGACCAAAGAGCCATTTGAAATCAAAGGCGGCATGGTGCAGGTTCCGGCAAAACCGGGTCTGGGTGTAGAACTGGATATGGACCAGGTGATGAAAGCGCACGAACTGTACCAGCAACATGGCCTGGGAGCGCGTGATGACGCGATGGGAATGCAGTACCTGATCCCGAACTGGACCTTCGATAATAAACGCCCATGCATGGTGCGCTAAGTGTTATGCCGGTTCTGACAGGAACCGGCACATCTCCAGGTGTATGATTAACAGAATCAACATGCGTAAGGACGGCTTATGAAAATAGTAATTGCACCGGATTCTTATAAAGAGAGTTTGAGTGCGCTTGAGGTGGCAACTGCCATTGAGCAGGGTTTTCGTGAGATCTGGCCTGATGCGGATTACGTAAAGATACCGGTCGCTGATGGTGGTGAAGGAACGGTCGAGGCGATGGTTGCCGCTACGGCGGGCCACCTTGTGCATGTTGATGTTACGGGGCCCCTGGGAAGTAAGGTACAGGCATTTTATGGGGTATCAGGAGATGAGCGCTCAGCGTTTATCGAGATGGCGGCCGCCAGTGGGTTAGAGCGAGTTCCGGCAGGGTTACGCGACCCGCTGAAAACCACCTCATGGGGGACCGGAGAGTTGATTCGCCATGCGCTGGATACGGGTGTAGAACACATCATCATCGGGATTGGCGGTAGTGCGACCAATGATGGGGGTGCCGGTATGGTGCAGGCACTGGGCGCCAAATTGCTGGATGCACAGAATAACCAGATTGCACAAGGCGGGATCGGTCTGGAAGCGCTCACCAGGATCGATATTTCAGCGTTAGATAAGCGCCTTGCCACCTGTCGTATCGAAGTGGCCTGTGATGTCACGAATCCGCTGACCGGTAAAGAGGGCGCTTCTGCAGTATTTGGTCCACAAAAAGGGGCAACGCCAGAGATGATCACCCGTCTGGATAATGCGCTGACGCACTATGCACAACTGATTGCCCGCGATCTGGACGTTAACGTGCTGGATCTGGCCGGTGGAGGCGCTGCCGGAGGCATGGGGGCTGCACTGTATGCGTTTTGCGGCGCGCAGCTACGCCGTGGTATCGAGATCGTGACGGATGCGTTACACCTTGACGACTGCGTTGCGGATGCAGATCTAGTTGTGACCGGGGAAGGGCGTATTGACAGTCAGACGATCCATGGCAAAGTCCCGGTAGGCGTAGCGAACGTTGCAAAGCGATATAATAAGCCTGTCATTGGTATTGCAGGCAGCCTGACGCCAGATGTTGGCGTGGTGCATGAGCATGGAATTGATGCTGTTTTTAGCGTGATTTATACCATTTGCACGCTGGATGAGGCGCTGGATAATGCGAGTGAAAATGTGCGGATGACGGCACGCAACGTGGCCGCAACGCTTAAAGCAGGGCAGCAATTACGCTGAGTTGTAGGTCGGAGAAGGCGTTTACGCCGCTCCGGCGATGTGCCCGATGGCGCGACGCCTATCGGGCCTACGGTAAACAGCGAAACCTGTCGGCCGGATAAGGCGTTTACGCCGCATCGGCGAATATCACCCCAATATCCGTTTCGCTTCTCGCCCGACGTTGTCCATCTCATCAAGAAGCTCTAAAAACTCTGGTTCCAGATCTTCTTCTTTGGTCCCGCTACGTAACTGCTGTTCAATAAGCTGGCACAGGTTTTTCATGCGGGGAACCCCGCTGTAACCGCAGCTGCCGTGTAGTTTATGAATCAAATCCACCAACCCTTCAGGGTTTTCACCCACCAGTTGCTCTTCAATTCTGTTACGGACTTCAGGCAAGAAATCGATCAGCATTTGCAGCATATCCCGCGCCAGATCGTTTTTACCGGCAGCCTGTCTCAACGCCAGTTGCCAGTCGAGGGTCGTATTCGGGTTGACCACGGGGTCAGGGGGGGCCGCCACGATAGCCCGGGCTGATGTGCCGGCACCGGGCTTATAGCGCAACAGCAAACTGTGCAATTTATCTTCTTCAATCGGCTTAGCCAGGTAGTCATTCATTCCGGCGCTGAGTAACTTCTCTTTTTGCCCTGCCATGGCATGTGCTGTTACCGCAATAACCGGTGTCTGCTGCTGGTGTGGAAGCTGATGGATCAGTTCGCAGGCACGAATACCGTCCATGTCTGGCATCTGAATATCCATCAGGATCAGATCAAACTGCATTTGCTTGGCTCTGTCCACCGCCTGCTGTCCGCTGTCGCACAGCTCGACGTGCTGAACCTTATCTTCAAGTAATGCGCCGATAAGCTTCAGGTTCGCCGGGTTGTCGTCCACCGCCATCACGGTCATCGCAATCTTGCTTTCATCTAACAACTGGCGTTCTGCACCCTGGTTCAGGTGGCAATATTCGGTTAACGCAGGCAGCAATCGGGTTGAGGTGAGCGGTTTTAACAGACATGCCGCCGCGCCGCCTTGCTTTAATTTTTCAGCGTTAATCTGCGCATGGCAAGGCAGCGCCAGCAACAGGAAATCGGTCATTGCGGCTGCGCTTGCCAGACGTTTATGCTGCATGGTGAGCGGCTCGTGGAAAGTGACGGGGACACCAAGTAGCAGAATATCGTAGTGTTCTGCCGGTAATGCAGAGAATGAAGGACTGTAAATCACCTCCAGCGGCGTTTCACTCAAGATATCTAACGTGCATTGCGCGGCGGTAGCATTTGGTTCAACGTAAGCCAGTCGTTTTCCGGCCAGACAGCGGGTGGTTGAACGATCGCTGATAACATTAGGATTGAGATCAAGACTGATATGGAACCAGAAAGTGGAACCGCGATTGGGTTGGCTATGGAACGAGATATCCCCACCCATTTCATTGACCAGTTTTTGTGTGATCACAAGGCCAAGTCCGGTACCGCCGTGACGGCGCGAAATGCTGGCATCAGCCTGACGGAAAGCCTGGAACAGACGTGACTGATCGCGTTCCGGGATGCCAATACCGGTATCGCGGATTTGAACTTCAATCTGGACTTTGGTGTTACTGAGCGCGCGTTTTTCAACCAGAATGTCGATATTGCCGCTCTCAGTAAATTTGATGGCATTGCCGACCAGGTTGGTAATGACCTGTTGCAGGCGCAGCGGATCGCCAATCACATTGTCCGGAACGTCATTTTTAATATTCAGTGTTAGCTCCAGCCCTTTGTCATGGGAGGAGTGCGCTAACAGCGTTACGACGTCATCCAGTGTGCTGCGCAGCGGGAACGGTATGCTTTCCAGAATCAGTTTACCCGCTTCCAGTTTAGAGAAGTCGAGCACATCATTGATGATAGCAAGCAGGTTGTTAGCAGAGCGCTCAATTGTATTCAGGTGATCGCGCTGGGTGGTATTTAACTCGGTTTTCAGTGTCAGGCGTGTAAAGCCAATGACACCGTTTAGCGGTGTACGTAGCTCATGAGACATGTTCGCCAGGAACTCTGATTTAATACGTGCAGCTTCCTGGGCGCGTTTCTTCGCCAGATCCAACTCAACGTTTTGGATCTCCATCTGCTCCAGCGTTTCGCGCAGATCTGAAGTCGCCTGATCGATATTGTGCTGCATCTCTTCATGGTAGGCGGCGAGAGACATTGCCATCGAGTTGATGCCATTCTTCAGCATATCCAGTTCGCCCAACATGAAACCTTCCACGCGGCTATCGAGCTGACCTCTACGTATTCGGTCAACGGTATTCACCATGTTGCGAATTGGTCCGGTCACGTCGCGCATCAGACGCCAGCCGAAAATTAACGCAATGCCAATACAAAACAGCATCATGACGCTGGAGATAAAGATCTCTTTGTACTGCTGTAATCGCACGGACTTGAGGTCCAGCTCAAGCGCCACATACCCCAACATATTTTTGGTGTTTTTGGCATCGCTAACGGCAGATTCATCAGGTGAATAGCTTTCCGATATAATAGGGGTACGCAGGATCATGATATCCCCGTGCCGGGTTACGCTCAGCTTTCGCGGAAACGGCGATCCGGTAGCCAATTGCATCTCTGACGGATCAAGATGAAAGTTGGAGGTGACGAACAGTTGGTTATTTTCGTCATAGACGGAAATTGCCCGCACAATATCGGAATGGCGACGATGCAACACGCTGATAAGCTGGCCGATGGATTCCCGGTTTTGCAAGTTCATGCCGTATTCGCTGGAAACCGCGAGTGGCTCGATGATGCTGGCACCAGCATCTTCCAGTTGACGCTGCAAGTCGTTATAGCGATGCACAACAAAAAAGATACTGAGCAGCAAACCTATCAGGACGGTCGGGGCCAGGATCAGAATCATCATGCGTGCGCGCAGGCTGTAGTTGGTCATGGAGTTCCGTTATGGGACAATTAGGGTCACACTGTTAAATAGAGAAATATCTCGTCGATGGCGCAATTCTACTCTGCAAAACGACGCGTGACGACGCGTCAGATCATAACCGTTACCGTCAATGACCTTGATTCTTTTGGTCAGGGCGTTGCTCGTCATAACGGGAAAGCCCTGTTTATACCGGAATTGCTGCCTCAGGAAAGCGCAGAAGTGGTGATAACTGAAGATAAAAAACAGTTCGCCCGCGCGCAAGTCAAACGTCGTTTAAACGACAGTTCGGAACGTGAAGTGCCACGTTGTCCACATTTTGGGGTCTGTGGTGGCTGTCAACAGCAGCACGCCAGCATCTCGTTGCAGCAGCGTAGCAAAAGTGCAGCGTTATCGCGTTTAATGAAATGTGAGGTGACAGAAGTTATCGCCGATACCCCGTGGGGCTATCGACGCCGCGCGCGTTTAAGTCTGAACTATCGCTCGAAAGAGCAGCAATTGCAGATGGGATTTCGCAAGTCCGGCTCCAGCGACATTATTGATGTGAAGCAATGCCCTATTTTGGTGCCCCAACTTGAGGCGTTGCTGCCTGAAATTCGGGCATGCCTGCAGAGTCTGCAGGGGCTGCGTCACTTGGGGCATGTCGAATTGGTGCAGGCTGGAAGTGGAACTCTGATGATTTTGCGCCACACCGCACCATTGAGTGCCGCGGATAAAGAAAAACTGGAACACTTTTCGCATTCTCAGGGACTGTCTTTGTTTCTGGCTCCGCAAAGCGAGATACTGGAATCAAATTCAGAAGAATCGCCCTGGTATGATTCAAATGGACTACGTTTAACCTTCAGCCCGCGTGATTTTATCCAGGTCAATGAAGGGGTAAACCAAAAAATGGTTTCCTGTGCGCTGGAATGGCTGGATGTGCAGCCAGAGGACCGGGTGCTCGATTTGTTCTGTGGTATGGGGAATTTTACGTTGCCGTTGGCCGTACGAGCAGCGAGCGTTGTGGGTGTTGAAGGTGTCCCTGCGCTGGTGGAAAAAGGCCGGGAAAATGCGCGGAATAACGGACTACACAATGTGACATTCTTTCATGAAAACCTTGAAGAAGATGTCACCAAACAACCATGGGCAATGAACGGATTTGATAAAGTATTGCTCGATCCTGCGCGTGCGGGGGCTGCCGGCGTGATGCAACATATTATAAAGTTAAACCCTGGCCGCGTTGTTTATGTATCCTGTAATCCTGCTACGCTGGCTCGTGACAGCGAAGCGTTACTCAATGCAGGATATACCGTTCGGCGACTGGCGATGCTCGATATGTTCCCGCACACTGGACATCTGGAATCGATGGTCCTGTTTGAGCGTTTGTAATGAATTTTATACCCATTGGATTTCGGGTTGTAATGCAACGTGAAAGACAATGGGTACGGCTTGTCGACTTCGACAGGCCATGCCCCTTAAGGAGAGGACGATGGTTGCGGTAAGAAGTGCACATATAAATAAAGCTGGTGAGTTTGATCCTAAGAAATGGATCGCGAGTCTTGGGATCTCCAGCCAGCAGTCGTGTGAACGCTTAGCCGAAACCTGGGCGTATTGCCTGCAGCAGACACAGGGGCATCCGGATGCGGATCTGCTGCTGTGGCGTGGCGTCGAAATGGTGGAAATACTCTCCATGCTGAGCATGGACATCGACACGCTGCGAGCGGCGATGCTGTTCCCTCTGGCGGATGCCAATGTGGTGAGTGAAGACATCCTGCGCGAGAGCGTAGGCACGTCAATCGTTAACCTTATCCATGGTGTGCGTGATATGGCGGCGATACGCCAACTTAAAGCCACGCATACCGATTCAGTCTCTTCCGAGCAGGTCGATAACGTTCGTCGCATGCTGCTGGCAATGGTCGACGACTTCCGCTGCGTGGTCATCAAGCTGGCGGAACGTATTGCCCATTTGCGAGAAGTGAAAGATGCGCCGGAAGATGAACGCGTACTGGCGGCAAAAGAGTGCACCAATATCTACGCCCCGCTGGCTAACCGATTAGGCATCGGGCAATTAAAATGGGAACTGGAAGATTACTGCTTCCGTTACCTGCACCCGGCTGAATACAAACGTATTGCCAAACTGCTGCATGAACGTCGTATCGACAGGGAACATTACATTGATGAATTCGTCGGTCATTTGCGCTCAGAGATGAAAACGGAAGGCGTCAAAGCCGAAGTTTACGGACGTCCGAAGCACATCTACAGCATCTGGCGCAAAATGCAGAAAAAGCAGCTGGCTTTTGACGAACTGTTCGATGTGCGCGCGGTGCGTATCGTGGCTGAGCGTTTACAGGATTGCTATGCCGCGCTGGGGATTGTGCATACTCACTATCGCCATCTGCCTGATGAGTTCGATGACTACGTTGCCAATCCAAAGCCTAACGGTTACCAGTCAATCCATACGGTTGTGCTGGGGCCTGGCGGTAAAACCATTGAAATCCAGATCCGTACCAAACAGATGCACGAAGATGCTGAGCTGGGTGTTGCCGCGCACTGGAAGTACAAAGAAGGTACTGCTTCAGGCGCGGCGCGCTCTGGTCATGAAGACCGCATTGCGTGGCTGCGTAAGCTGATCGCCTGGCAGGAAGAGATGGCGGATTCCGGTGAAATGCTGGATGAAGTGCGTAGCCAGGTCTTTGATGACCGCGTGTACGTCTTTACACCGAAAGGCGACGTTGTGGATCTGCCTGCAGGTTCCACGCCGCTCGATTTTGCTTACCACATTCATAGTGATGTGGGGCATCGTTGCATTGGCGCGAAAATTGGTGGACGCATCGTACCGTTTACCTACCAACTACAGATGGGCGATCAAATTGAAATTATCACCCAGAAACAGCCAAACCCAAGCCGCGACTGGTTGAACCCTAACCTTGGCTACGTAACCACCAGTCGTGGGCGTTCGAAGATCCACGCCTGGTTCCGTAAACAGGATCGCGACAAAAACATCCTGGCGGGCCGCCAGATCCTCGACGATGAGCTGGCACATTTAGGTATTAGCCTGAAAGAAGCGGAAAAACATCTGCTGCCGCGCTACAGCTTCAATGAGCTGGATGAGCTGCTGGCGGCGATTGGCGGAGGAGACATCCGCCTCAACCAGATGGTGAACTTCCTGCAGGCGCAGTTTAATAAACCAAGCGCTGCCGAACAGGATGCCGCCGCGCTGAAACAACTTCAGCAGAAAACGCAGGCGCCGCAGAGTCGCCGAAAAGACGACGGTCGCGTGGTGGTTGAAGGGGTGGGTAACCTGATGCACCACATCGCTCGGTGCTGCCAGCCGATTCCTGGCGATGAGATTGTCGGGTTTATCACCCAGGGACGCGGTATTTCCGTCCACCGGGCGGATTGCGAACAGCTGAATGAACTGCGCTCGCATGCGCCGGAACGAATTGTTGACGCGGTTTGGGGCGAAAGCTACTCGGCAGGGTATTCGCTGGTGGTTCGCGTCCAGGCTAACGATCGCAGCGGCTTGTTACGTGATATCACGACGATTCTTGCCAACGAAAAGGTGAACGTGCTGGGGGTTGCCAGCCGGAGTGATACCAAACAACAGTTGGCCACCATTGATATGACCATCGAAATCTACAACCTGCAGGTGCTCGGACGTGTGCTCGGCAAGCTGAACCAGGTGCCGGATGTGATCGACGCACGCCGTCTGCACGGTAATTAATTATTTTGTAGGCCGGATGATCTTGTAGGCCTGATGGCAACGCGTCAGCGTTGCCATCAGGCATTGCTATATCGCCGGATGTTGGCTGTCGCCTTATCCGGCCTACCGTATTGAAATTTCAGGATATTCCAATGAACCAAATCGATCGACTGCTCGGTATTATGCAGCGCCTGCGCGACCCGGAAAACGGTTGTCCGTGGGATAAAGAGCAGACATTCGCCACTATTGCCCCTTACACCCTCGAAGAAACCTATGAAGTACTTGATGCCATTGCGCGCGAAGACTTCGACGATCTGCGTGGTGAATTAGGCGATCTGTTGTTCCAGGTGGTGTTTTACGCCCAGATGGCACAGGAAGAAGGGCGCTTCAACTTTGATGATATCTGTGCTGCGATAAGCGATAAGCTTGAACGCCGCCACCCGCATGTTTTCGCAGATGTTTCTGCCAGTAACAGCACCGAGGTGCTAACCCGTTGGGAGCAAATCAAAACAGAAGAACGTGCCGAGAAGTCACAACATTCCGCGCTGGACGATATTCCTCGTAGTTTACCGGCGCTAATGCGCGCCCAGAAAATCCAGAAACGTTGCTCAAATGTTGGCTTCGACTGGAAAACATTAGGGCCGGTTGTCGACAAGGTTTACGAAGAGATTGACGAAGTCATGTTCGAGGCGAAGCAGGCTGTCGTTGACCAGGCTAAACTGGAGGAGGAAATGGGCGACCTGCTGTTTGCCACGGTCAATATGGCCCGTCATTTAGGGACAAAAGCAGAGACGGCATTGCAGAAAGCGAATGAAAAATTCGAGCGCCGTTTTCGTGAGGTTGAGCGAATTGTGGCTGCCCGCGGTCTGGAAATGACAGGTGTTGATCTGGAAACAATGGAAGAAGTCTGGCAACAGGTAAAACGACAGGAAATTGATCTCTAAGGGATTTCGTCGGTCAAGGGCGATTTGTGTGATTTTTTAAATAACAAGCGCTTGATTTACGTCAAAAACATTTACCCCAAAGGGGCTATTTTCTCACTCCCGATGTTAATGTGAGCCTGGTGAAGAGGAGGAATAATGAAAGTTTGTGGCGCTCGTCATGTTCGGGTATACTACTTTCCCGTCTTGGTAATTCCATCGTTTCACCCTAACTTCTCAGGTCCAGCATGACAACGAACTATATTTTTGTGACCGGCGGGGTCGTATCCTCTCTGGGAAAAGGCATTGCCGCAGCCTCCCTGGCAGCCATTCTTGAAGCCCGTGGCCTCAATGTAACCATGATGAAACTGGATCCGTACATCAACGTCGATCCAGGTACTATGAGCCCTATCCAACACGGGGAAGTGTTCGTTACCGAAGACGGCGCTGAAACCGACCTGGACCTGGGTCACTATGAGCGTTTCATTCGTACGAAAATGAGCCGCCGTAACAACTTCACCACCGGTCGTATCTACTCCGACGTTCTGCGTAAAGAACGCCGTGGCGACTACCTGGGCGCGACCGTTCAGGTTATCCCGCACATCACGAATGCCATTAAAGAACGCGTTCTGGAAGGCGGCGAAGGTCATGATGTTGTTCTGGTTGAAATCGGCGGAACCGTTGGGGATATCGAATCTCTGCCGTTCCTTGAAGCGATTCGCCAGATGGCCGTAGAAATTGGCCGTGAGCACACGTTGTTTATGCATCTGACGCTGGTTCCGTACATGGCGGCGGCAGGTGAAGTCAAAACTAAACCGACTCAGCACTCGGTAAAAGAGCTGCTTTCTATCGGTATTCAGCCAGATATCCTGATTTGCCGCTCCGATCGCGCAGTTCCGGCTAATGAACGTGCAAAAATTGCATTGTTCTGTAACGTTCCGGAAAAAGCGGTGATTTCTCTGAAAGATGTCGATTCCATCTATAAAATTCCGGGCCTGTTGAAATCTCAGGGCCTTGACGATTATATTTGTAAACGATTCAGCTTGAACTGTCCGGAAGCGAATCTGTCAGAATGGGAACAGGTTATCTACGAAGAAGCGAATCCGGCAGGCGAAGTGACTATTGGTATGGTCGGCAAGTACATTGAACTGCCGGATGCCTATAAGTCAGTTATCGAAGCGCTGAAGCACGGTGGCTTGAAGAATCGTGTCACCGTCAACATCAAGCTGATTGATTCGCAAGATGTCGAAACGCGCGGCGTTGAGATCCTGAAAGGTCTTGATGCAATCCTGATCCCTGGCGGCTTCGGCTACCGTGGTGTTGAAGGTAAAATCGCGACAGCGCGCTTTGCGCGTGAGAACAATATTCCTTATCTGGGTATTTGCCTGGGTATGCAGGTTGCGTTGATTGAGTTTGCTCGTAACGTCGTGGGAATGGACAACGCCAACTCCACAGAATTTGTGCCAGACTGTAAGTACCCGGTGGTGGCCCTGATTACTGAATGGCGTGATGAAGACGGCAACGTCGAAGTCCGTACCGAGAAGAGCGATCTGGGCGGCACAATGCGTCTTGGTGCGCAACAGTGTCAGCTGAGCGATGAGAGTCTGGTTCGTCAACTGTACGGTACGCCGACAATTGTTGAACGCCATCGCCACCGCTACGAAGTCAACAATATGCTGTTGAAACAGATTGAAGCTGCGGGTCTGCGTGTTGCAGGCCGTTCCGGTGATGATCAGTTGGTCGAGATCATTGAGGTACCGAATCATCCGTGGTTCGTGGCCTGTCAGTTCCACCCGGAATTTACTTCCACGCCACGTGATGGGCACCCGCTGTTCGCCGGCTTTGTGAAAGCCGCCAGTGAACATCAGAAGCGTCAGGCGAAGTAAGAAGTAAAAAGTTAGAACGGCAATGCACCCATCAGGGTGCATTGTTTGTCTGGAGTTTTAGTTTAACTTGTACTGAGGAAAACCTAATGTCCAAAATCGTTAAAATCATCGGTCGTGAAATCATCGACTCCCGTGGTAACCCGACTGTTGAAGCCGAAGTACACCTGGAAGGTGGTTTCGTTGGTATGGCAGCAGCTCCGTCAGGTGCTTCTACTGGTTCCCGCGAAGCACTGGAACTGCGCGATGGCGACAAATCCCGCTTCATGGGTAAAGGCGTACTGAAAGCTGTTGCAGCTGTTAACGGCCCGATTGCTCAGGCTCTGCTGGGTAAAGATGCTAAAGATCAGGCTGGCATCGACAAGATCATGATCGATCTGGACGGTACTGAAAACAAATCTAACTTCGGTGCAAACGCCATCCTGGCTGTGTCCCTGGCGAACGCCAAAGCAGCAGCTGCTGCTAAAGGCCTGCCGCTGTATGCACACATCGCTGAACTGAACGGCACTCCGGGCAAATACTCCATGCCGGTTCCGATGATGAACATCATCAACGGTGGTGAGCACGCTGACAACAACGTCGACATCCAGGAATTCATGATTCAGCCTGTTGGCGCTAAAACCCTGAAAGAAGCTGTACGTATGGGTTCTGAAGTGTTCCACAACCTGGCTAAAGTTCTGAAAGCCAAAGGTATGAACACTGCAGTGGGTGACGAAGGCGGCTATGCGCCGAACCTGGGTTCCAACGCTGAAGCTCTGGCGGTAATCGCTGAAGCGGTTAAAGCAGCTGGCTACGAGCTGGGCAAAGACATCACTCTGGCGATGGACTGTGCAGCGTCTGAATTCTACAAAGACGGTAAATACGTTCTGGCTGGCGAAGGCAACAAAGCATTCACCTCCGAAGAATTCACTCATTTCCTGGAAGAACTGACCAAACAGTACCCGATCGTGTCCATCGAAGATGGTCTGGACGAGTCTGACTGGGATGGTTTCGCATACCAGACTAAAGTACTGGGCGACAAAATCCAGCTGGTTGGTGACGACCTGTTCGTAACCAACACCAAGATCCTGAAAGAAGGCATCGAAAAAGGCATCGTTAACTCCATCCTGATCAAATTCAACCAGATCGGTTCTCTGACCGAAACTCTGGCTGCGATCAAAATGGCGAAAGACGCTGGCTACACCGCTGTCATCTCTCACCGTTCTGGCGAAACTGAAGACGCTACCATCGCTGACCTGGCTGTTGGTACCGCTGCAGGCCAGATCAAAACTGGTTCTATGAGCCGTTCTGACCGCGTTGCTAAGTACAACCAGCTGATTCGTATCGAAGAAGCTCTGGGTGAACAAGCTCCGTACAACGGTCGTAAAGAGATCAAAGGTCAGGCGTAATCCTGTTCTTTCTCTGATTTAAAAATGCCAGCCTTCGGGCTGGCATTTTTTTGCCTGCACAATAGCAACCTATTTAAAGTCCACTGCCATTTGCTGTGGAATAGTCAGCCCACGTGTCGTCTGTACACAGCGCTCAATGTAATCGGTAAAACGCGGCGGCTTCGGCATCCCCATGCTGAGCAGCTTATCATTGCTGAATCGCACGTTCAGCGTTGCGAACGCGCCGTAAAGACGCATGGCTTTCAGCATTAGTCGTTCGTTGCAGGGGCCAAAAATATTCTTCAGTTCACGGCGCATTTGGACCAGCGTTTCATAGCTGACCTGTGCGTATTTATTGCCGACGGGAGCTTGTTCCAGCGCAGATGCCATCGCGTTATCAATATCTGCAAACCTCACGCTATTTTCTTCTCCTGCTGAGATGTGCACCACTTCACCGCGAGCAAGTGGACTGCTCAGTAACATCAGCAATGCATCGGCGCAATAATCAACCGGGATCACGTCAATACGGTCTTCCATCGAACACATAAATTTTTGTAGCATCAGACCCATGCTGAATACCCAGAAAATACTGCTGGAGGGTTTACAGCCGTGATGAGTATGGCCAACAACGATCGAAGGCCGCGCGATAACCAGTGGTAATGTTGGGCACTCCTGTTGCATCAGACGTTCTATCGTGGATTTAGAGTGCGTATACTCAACCAGATGCTCAGCACGCTCGCGAAACTCTGCACTTTCGGCCACCAGTGAATCGGGGTCTGGGGAGCATGACATTGCTGTACCAACGTGAAGAAAACGCTGCAGGCTGCCGACACAGGCCATTCTCCGGGCGAACTTCAGCGTTCCTTCGACATTGACTTTCCAGATAAGCGGGTTGTTGCCAAAAGAGGCGACGGCGGCGCAATTGATGACATGAGTAACCTGGCCCAGACGCGGGTCGTTAAGAAACGCTTCAGGTTCTACTAAATCACCCAACAGGATATTCCGCGGGCTAAGTGTGGCCAGTTTTTCTTCTGCAATATTGAATTTGCGCAGATTTTCCTTTATCCGTTCCAGCGCTGATACATCATTACTGGCACGTACTAAAAGCAGCAGATTAAATCCATTTGTCTGATTCAGAATGTTTTCTAAAACGGCTCCGCCCAAAAAACCGGTTGCGCCAGTAATTAATAGTGTATTCATGAATGCAGTCTCATTAGGGGTGGTTGACTGGATTCTAGGCGCGGATAATTAAACGGAGATTAAATGGAAAATTAGCGTAAGTTTAGGTTTCTTAAGCCTATTCTAATATAAAAAGATACCGCGGATCGAATTTGACTATGCGTGATACTAATAAATTCATAATTTCATGTATCCGTTTGTACATGCTTGAAATATTTTACTTTTAAAATATTTATACTATTTTTATAAGGTTATTATCAATAATATTTTGTTACATCAAAACGCTGCCTGAACAGCTATGAAATTAGATCACAGCTATTCGATCATTTCAGGCGCAAACACGAGATCATGTTTCATGATTTTTAACTCAGGGGACAGCGCAGCCGGGGGCAAGACCTGAGCGTGCAAATCTGCAATAATACGCGTCCATAACCCTAAACAGAGATGACTATGCAGTACCCGATTAACGAGATGTTCCAGACCCTGCAAGGTGAGGGTTACTTTACCGGCGTCCCCGCCATTTTTATTCGTTTACAGGGATGCCCGGTTGGCTGTGCCTGGTGCGATACCAAACACACCTGGGATAAGCTTGAGGATCGGGAAGTCTCCCTGTACAGCATCCTGGCTAAGACGAAAGAGAGTGATAAATGGGGGGCGGCGAGCAGTGAAGATCTGCTGGCTGTTATTCAGCGTCAGGGCTATACCGCCCGTCATGTGGTGATAACCGGTGGTGAGCCCTGCATTCATGACCTGATGCCGCTGACTGACCTGCTGGAAAAGAACGGCTTTAGCTGCCAGATTGAAACAAGCGGCACCCATGAAGTGCGCTGTACGCCGAATACCTGGGTGACCGTATCGCCGAAGGTAAATATGCGCGGCGGTTATGATGTGCTGTCGCAGGCGCTGGAGCGCGCGAATGAAATCAAACATCCGGTTGGTCGCGTTCGCGATATTGAAGCACTGGATGAACTGTTGGCCACGTTGAGCGACGAAAAACCACGAATCATCGCCTTACAGCCAATCAGTCAGAAAGAAGATGCGACGCGTTTGTGTATTGATACCTGTATTGCGCGTAACTGGCGTTTGTCGATGCAAACCCACAAATATCTGAATATTGCCTGATAAGTTTTGCCGGGGCGCTTCGCTTGTCCGGCCTACGCTTGCTAATAAGGTAGGCCGGGATCAGTCGCGGTGCGTCGCCATCCGGCAAGGTCGGGATCACTCGCCGCGATACACGCAGCCTGCTGTGCAGGTTTCTTTTACCATTACTGCGCTCAGCAGTGGAACCACCGGTTTAACCTGCTCCCAAATCCATTTTGCCAGCACTTCGCTGGTTGGGTTTTCGAGGCCCGGAATATCGTTCAGATAGTAGTGATCGAGTCTGTCGTAGGTCGGCTTAAACGCCGCTTTTAACTCAGAAAAATCCATGATCCAACCGGTATGCGGATCGACTTCACCGGTAATTTCAAGACGCACCATAAATGAGTGACCATGCAGGCGGCCACATTTATGCCCTTCTGGTACATGCGGCAGGCGGTGAGCGGCTTCGAAGGTGAAATCTTTAAACAAGGTGGTGGACATTTTTTACTCTCAAGAATGCGAAAAACCGCCGTAGGGTACCGTAAAGTACAATTTTTATCATTAGTTAAAAGGGCGCTAAGCATCAGAACGTCATATTTACGCTGTTAATGTTTGATAACTATTTATATATCATATAGTTATTAAATCGTTTTTGTCGTTAATGACTATAACTAAAACAGGTTAGTCCATTTGGTTATTTGTTATTTCTATCCCTTCTTTAATTGTTACTATCCCCGCCGTTAACCTTATCTTCAGTTTGGGTTTTATTGCTGAAATCCGCTTTGCTTACTGGAACATGACAACGCATGACGACACAGGCCCCACCTTCCGCTTTGCTACCGCTAAATCCGGAGCAACTGGCACGCCTTCAGGCAGCCACGACTGACTTCACTCCCGCACAGCTCGCGTGGGTTTCTGGCTATTTCTGGGGCGTGCTGAATCAGCAGCCTGGCAGCAATGCGGCGGCCCCTGCGCCTGCTGCTGAAATGCCCGGTATTACGCTTATCTCCGCCTCGCAAACCGGTAATGCGCGTCGTGTGGCGGAAGCCCTGCGCGATGATTTGATCTCCGCGAAGCTCAACGTCACTCTGATCAACGCTGGCGACTATAAATTCAAACAAATCGCCAATGAAAAATTGCTGATCATGGTGGCGTCGACGCAAGGGGAAGGTGAACCGGCGGAAGAAGCCGTGGCGTTGCATAAATTCCTGTTTTCGAAAAAAGCGCCGAAGCTTGAGAACACTGCTTTTGCCATATTTGGTTTGGGCGATACCTCCTATGAGTTCTTCTGCAAGGCGGGGAAAGATTTCGACAGCAGGCTGGCTGAACTGGGTGGCGAGCGCCTGCTGGATCGGGTGGATGCTGATGTCGAATACCAGGCCGCTGCCGCGCAGTGGCGTGAGCGTCTGGTTGAGGTTCTGAAAGCGCGTGCGCCGGCTGCACCGTCTGTGCAAGTTGCTGTGAGTGGTGCGGTAAACGAAGTACACACCAGCCCGTACACCAAAGAAGCGCCGCTGGCGGCGTCACTTGCGGTGAATCAGAAAATCACCGGTCGCGACTCGCTAAAAGATGTGCGCCATATCGAAATCGATCTCGGCGATTCCGGCCTGCGCTACCAGCCGGGCGACGCGCTGGGCGTGTGGTATCAGAACGATCCCGCGTTGGTCAAAGAGCTGGCAGAGCTGCTGTGGCTGAAGGGTGATGAACCGGTCACGGTTAATGGCAAAACGCTGCCGCTGGCGGAAGCCTTACAGTGGCACTTTGAGCTGACGGTCAACACCGCCAATATCGTGGAAAACTACGCCACGCTGACGCGCAGTGAATCGCTGCTGCCGCTGGTGGGCGATAAAACGCAGTTGCAGCATTACGCCGCCACCACGCCAATCGTCGATATGGTGCGTTTCTCCCCGGCACAACTGGACGCTCAGGCGTTAGTTGATCTTCTGCGCCCGCTGACCCCGCGTTTGTACTCCATTGCTTCCTCCCAGGCGGAAGTCGAAAGTGAAGTGCACGTGACTGTTGGCGTCGTGCGTTACGACATTGAAGGCCGCGCCCGCGCCGGTGGTGCCTCCAGCTTCCTCGCCGATCGTGTGGAAGAAGAGGGCGAAGTTCGCGTCTTCATCGAACATAACGATAACTTCCGCCTGCCGGCGAACCCGCAGACGCCGGTGATCATGATTGGCCCGGGTACCGGTATCGCACCGTTCCGTGCCTTTATGCAGCAGCGTGCTGCCGATGGCGCAGAAGGTAAAAACTGGTTGTTCTTCGGCAACCCGCACTTCACCGAGGATTTCCTGTATCAGGTGGAATGGCAGCGCTACGTCAAAGAGGGCGTGTTGAGCCGGATCGATCTCGCCTGGTCGCGTGACCAAAAAGAAAAAATCTACGTACAAGACAAACTGCGCCAACAGGGCGCGGAACTGTGGCGCTGGATCAATGACGGTGCCCACATTTATGTCTGCGGCGACGCTAATCGCATGGCGAAAGACGTTGAGCAGGCATTGCTGGAAGTGATTGCTGAATTCGGTGCAATGGACATCGAAGCGGCGGATGAATTTTTAAGTGAGCTGCGCGTTGAGCGCCGTTATCAGCGAGATGTCTACTAATGAGCGAAAAATACCCAGGGCCTTTAGTGGTCGAAGGCAAACTGACTGACGCCGAGCGCATGAAGCGTGAAAGTAATTTCCTGCGCGGCACCATCGCGGAAGACCTGAACGACGGCCTGACCGGCGGCTTCCATGGCGATAACTTCCTGCTGATCCGTTTCCACGGTATGTATCAGCAGGATGACCGCGATATTCGCGCCGAACGTGCCGAGCAGAAGCTGGAGCCGCGCCACGCGATGCTGCTGCGCTGCCGTCTGCCGGGCGGGGTGATCACCCCAACCCAGTGGAAGGCCATCGACAAATTTGCCGCTGATAACACCATTTACGGCAGTATTCGTCTGACCAACCGTCAGACCTTTCAGTTCCATGGCATTCTGAAGAAGAACGTTAAGCCGGTACACCAGATGCTGCATTCGGTGGGGCTGGACGCACTGGCGACCGCCAACGACATGAACCGTAACGTGCTGTGCACCTCCAACCCGTATGAATCGCAGCTGCACGCCGAAGCCTACGAGTGGGCGAAAAAGATTTCCGAGCATCTGCTGCCGCGCACTCGTGCCTATGCGGAAATTTGGCTGGATCAGGAAAAAGTTGCGACGACGGACGAAGAGCCGATCCTCGGTTCAACCTATCTGCCGCGTAAGTTTAAAACTACCGTGGTGATCCCGCCGCAGAACGATATCGATCTGCACGCCAACGATATGAATTTCGTGGCGATTGCCGAAAACGGCAAGCTGGTAGGCTTTAATCTGTTGGTCGGCGGTGGTTTGTCGATTGAGCATGGCAATAAGAAAACCTACGCCCGTACGGCGAGCGAATTTGGCTATCTGCCGCTTGAACACACGCTGGCGGTGGCGGAAGCGGTGGTGACGACGCAGCGTGACTGGGGCAACCGTACCGACCGTAAAAACGCTAAAACCAAATACACCCTTGAACGCGTTGGTATCGACACGTTCAAAGAGGAAGTGGAGCGTCGTGCGGGGATCAAATTTGAGCCGATCCGCCCATACGAGTTCACCGGTCGTGGCGACAGGATTGGTTGGGTGAAAGGGATCGACAATAACTGGCATCTGACGCTGTTTATTGAAAATGGCCGTATTCTGGATTACCCGGGCCGTCCGCTGAAAACCGGCTTGTTGGAGATCGCGAAGATCCACAAGGGCGATTTCCGTATTACCGCTAACCAGAACCTGATTATTGCCGGTGTACCGGAAAGCCAGAAAGCGAAGGTAGAGAAGCTGGCGCGCGATCATGGGCTGATGAATTCGGTGAAACCGCAGCGTGAAAACTCGATGGCCTGCGTGTCGTTCCCGACCTGTCCGCTGGCGATGGCCGAAGCCGAGCGTTTCCTGCCGTCGTTCACCGACAAAGTGGAAGCGATTCTGGAAAAACACGGCATTCCTGACGAGCATATCGTGATGCGTGTGACGGGATGCCCGAACGGCTGTGGCCGCGCAATGCTGGCCGAGCTGGGGCTGGTGGGCAAAGCGCCGGGGCGCTACAACGTGCACCTGGGCGGTAACCGCATGGGAACACGTATTCCGCGTATGTATCGCGAAAACATTACGGAATCGGAAATTCTCGACGCCGTTGACGAACTGGTTGGGCGCTGGGCGAAAGAGCGTGAAGCGGGTGAAGGCTTCGGCGACTTTACGGTGCGTGCGGGCATCATTCGCCCGGTGCTCGATCCAGCGCGTGATTTCTGGGAATAACATGAATTGCCGGATGGCGGCATAAATGCCTTATCAGGCCTACGCAGACGGTAGGCCTGATAAGCGCAGCGCCATCAGGCAAGGCATACAGCGAGGAACTTATGTCCAAACTCGATCTAAACACGCTGAATGAACTGCCGAAAGTCGAACGCGTATTAGCACTGGCAGAAACCAACGCCGAACTGGAAAAACTGAGTGCCGAGGATCGTGTGGCGTGGGCGCTGGAAAACCTGCCCGGCGAATATGTTCTGTCATCAAGCTTCGGTATTCAGGCGGCGGTCAGCCTGCATCTGGTGAACCAGGTTCGCCCGGATATCCCGGTGATCCTGACCGATACCGGTTATCTGTTCCCGGAAACCTACCAGTTTATTGACGAGTTAACGGACAAACTCAAGCTGAATCTCCAGGTTTATCGCGCGAAAGAGAGCGCCGCCTGGCAGGAGGCACGCTACGGTAAGCTGTGGGAACAGGGCGTCGAAGGCATTGAGAAATACAATGACATCAACAAAGTCGAACCCATGAACCGGGCGCTGAAAGAACTGAATGTACAAACCTGGTTTGCGGGTCTGCGCCGCGAACAGTCCGGTAGCCGTGCACATTTACCGGTATTGGCTATTCAGCGTGGCGTATTTAAAGTGCTGCCGATTATCGACTGGGACAACCGTACGGTATACCAGTATCTGCAAAAACACGGTCTGAAGTATCATCCACTGTGGGATCAAGGCTATCTGTCAGTCGGCGATACCCATACCACCCGCAAATGGGAGCCGGGGATGGCGGAAGAAGAGACGCGGTTCTTTGGGCTGAAAAGAGAGTGCGGGCTGCACGAAGGGTAACGGCTAAAAGCCCGGTAACGTTTACATATTACCGGGCTTCTTCTTCAGGATTTACCTGCTTTCGCCAGTTCTTTTACCAGCGGCAGCATGATGCGTACGACGTCGCGGCTGCGATGTTCAATCCGGCCTGGAAGCGCTTTATCAATATGCTGCTGGTTGTCCAGACGCACGTCGTGCCAGCTGTTACCTGCGGGGAAAGAGGCGGTTTTAGCGCGTTGCTGATAGCCGTCTTTTTTACCCAGGTTCCAGTTGGTTGCTTCTACCGAGAGCACGGCGATTCCCGCTTTGTCGAAGACCTCGGCATCGTTACAACATCCGGTTCCTTTCGGATAGTCTTTGTTCAGGCCCGGGTTGGTACTGGCGACGATACCGCGGCTGTGTGCAATTGCCAGCGCCCGGTCGCGCGTCAGTTTTCGTACGGCTTCCGGGGTTCTTTTCCCACTATTGAAGTAGAGCTTATCCCCGACGATCAGGTTATCGAGGTTGATAACCAGCAGCGTATTTTTCTTCTCAGCCGCACTCATGCGCTTGAGGATATTTTCTGCGCCGAGTTTGCCTTCTTCCTCGCCGCTGGTGGCGATAAACCGAATGCCGTACTGTGTCGGCACATTTTTAAGTTTTTCAGCCAATTCCAGCATGACACCCAAACCTGCGGCGTTATCGTCGATGCCCTGTAAGGTTAATCCGCCCAGATTAGCATCGGAATCGGCATCGCTCAGCGCGGCGTAAGTGTCGAGGTGCGCCATGATAATAATCTGCTGCGGCGCTTTGCCTTCATGCGCTGCAATGATGGTGCTGCCCGTAACGTTATGCCAGTTCTTACGGTTGTCTTTGGCGGTATAAACATAACGGCTATTAAACGTTCGAATATCACTGCGATAGCCCATCTGCTGAAATTGCTGACGTAAATAATCAGCAGATAGCATTTCTGCCGGAGAGCCCGTCACGCGGCCAGGGAAGAATGTTGCGATATATCGGGCCTGAGTATTTGCGATATCTCCAGGTCTGGAGGATGTTGCCTGTGCAGGAAGGATAAAACACGCGCCGAGCGCCATGGCAGCAATAAGGTGGCGCGTTGCGGAAAACATAATGAGTCCTTAAATACCAAGCAGAAATTTTCAGCCGCTAGTATGAAACTGTGATCGAGGTAAAACAATTTCATTTGCTCCTAAATGCCCGAAATCCGGCGGCTTAAGCACTTTTTGAACTTTGCTTTTCCAAATCGTTATTCCTTTGAGGAACTACTCATTCCAATTCGTAATTTCATTCGCTCTCTTGCCCTCCCTATAGTCAGGTTATCTGAACTTCGTTAGCAAAATAACGGCAATACATAGGAACGGTTATGGATCAAAAACGACTTACCCACCTGCGGCAACTGGAAGCGGAGAGCATCCATATCATTCGTGAGGTGGCCGCCGAGTTTTCGAATCCGGTGATGATGTATTCCATCGGCAAGGATTCCAGCGTAATGCTGCATCTGGCGCGCAAAGCGTTTTATCCTGGTTCACTGCCGTTTCCTCTGCTACACGTTGATACCGGCTGGAAATTCAGCGAGATGTACGAATTTCGCGACCGTACGGCAAAAGCCTACGGCTGCGAACTTCTGGTGCATAAAAACCCGGAAGGGGTGGCGATGGGCATCAACCCGTTTGTCCATGGTAGCGCCAAGCATACCGACATTATGAAAACCGAGGGGTTGAAGCAGGCGCTGAACAAATACGGTTTTGACGCAGCATTCGGTGGCGCACGCCGTGATGAAGAGAAATCGCGCGCGAAAGAGCGCATCTATTCCTTCCGCGATCGTTTTCATCGCTGGGACCCGAAAAACCAGCGTCCGGAGCTGTGGCATAACTACAACGGCCAGATTAACAAAGGCGAAAGCATTCGCGTATTCCCGCTCTCTAACTGGACGGAACAGGATATCTGGCAGTACATCTGGCTGGAGAACATCGACATTGTTCCGCTGTACCTTGCTGCAGAGCGTCCGGTGCTTGAGCGCGATGGCATGTTGATGATGATTGATGACGACAGAATCGATCTGCAACCCGGTGAAGTGATTAAAAAACGCATGGTGCGTTTCCGCACGCTCGGCTGCTGGCCGCTCACTGGCGCGGTGGAGTCGGCCGCGCAGACGCTGCCGGAAATTATCGAAGAGATGCTGGTCTCAACCACCAGTGAACGTCAGGGGCGCGTGATTGACCGCGACCAGGCGGGCTCCATGGAGCTGAAGAAACGTCAGGGGTATTTCTAAGGAGCCGCCATGAATACGACACTTGCACAACAAATTGCTAATGAAGGCGGCGTTGAAGCCTGGATGGTTGCCCAGCAACACAAAAGTCTGCTGCGCTTTTTAACCTGCGGTAGCGTGGATGACGGGAAAAGTACCCTGATTGGTCGCCTGCTGCACGACACGCGTCAGATTTATGAAGATCAGCTTTCATCGCTGCACAACGACAGCAAACGTCACGGCACCCAGGGCGAAAAGCTCGATCTGGCGCTGTTGGTTGATGGCTTGCAGGCCGAGCGCGAGCAGGGCATCACCATCGACGTGGCTTACCGTTATTTCTCTACCGAGAAGCGTAAATTTATCATTGCGGATACCCCCGGCCATGAGCAGTACACCCGCAATATGGCAACCGGTGCGTCGACCTGCGATCTGGCGATCCTGCTGATCGATGCACGTAAAGGCGTGCTGGATCAGACGCGTCGTCACAGCTTTATCTCCACGCTGTTGGGAATAAAACATCTGATCGTTGCGATCAACAAAATGGATCTGGTGGATTTTAGCGAAGAGACATTTAACCGGATTCGTGAAGATTATCTGACCTTTGCAGAGCAGTTGCCGGGCAACCTGGATATCCGTTTTGTACCGCTTTCAGCACTGGAAGGTGACAACGTGGCGTCGCAAAGTTTCAGCATGCCGTGGTACAGCGGCCCGACGCTGCTGGAAGTGCTTGAAACTGTTGAAATCCAGCGCGTTGTCGATACTCAGCCGATGCGATTCCCGGTGCAGTATGTGAACCGCCCAAATCTTGATTTTCGTGGTTATGCCGGAACGTTGGCCTCCGGTAGTGTGAAGGTGGGACAGCGCGTCAAAGTGCTACCGTCCGGCGTTGAGTCCAGCGTAGCGCGGATCGTGACCTTCGATGGCGACTTGCAGGAAGCGCACGCGGGTGAAGCCATTACCCTGGTGCTGAAAGATGAGATCGATATCAGCCGTGGCGACCTGTTACTTGATGCCGGTGAAGCGTTGCCGGCGGTACAAAGCGCTGCCGTTGATGTGGTGTGGATGGCGGAACAACCGTTGTCGCCAGGGCAGAGCTATGACATCAAAGTGGCGGGCAAGAAGACGCGTGCGCGTGTTGATAGCGTGGAGTATCAGGTCGATATTAACAACCTTACCCAACGTGACGTTGAAGCGCTGCCGCTAAACGGCATCGGCCTGGTTAATCTGACCTTTGATGAACCGCTGGTGCTGGATACCTATCAGCATAATCCGGTCACGGGCGGCCTGATTATCATTGACCGTCTGACTAACGTTACCGTCGGGGCTGGACTGGTACGCGAGCCGATCGTCCAGGAGCAGGCCACGACATCCCAGTTCAGCGCGTTTGAGCTGGAGCTTAATGCGCTGGTGCGCCGCCATTTCCCACACTGGGGTGCGCGCGATCTGCTGGGAGGAAAATAATGGCGCTGCATGACGAAAACGTCGTCTGGCATGCCCATCCTGTTACGCCGCAACAGCGGGAGCAACACCACGGGCATCGTGGTGTTGTGCTGTGGTTCACCGGACTCTCTGGTTCGGGTAAATCCACGGTAGCGGGAGCGCTGGAAGAAGCGTTGCACAAGCTGGGGGTTAGCACTTATCTGCTGGATGGCGATAACGTGCGCCACGGTCTGTGTAGCGATCTTGGATTTAGCGATGCCGATCGTAAGGAGAATATTCGTCGGGTTGGTGAGGTGGCTAACCTGATGGTGGATGCGGGCCTTGTGGTGTTGACCGCCTTTATTTCACCGCATCGCGCCGAGCGCAAAATGGTTCGTGAGCGGGTTGGCGAAGGGCGTTTTATAGAGGTGTTTGTCGATACGCCGCTGGCGACCTGTGAATCACGTGATCCAAAAGGGCTGTATAAAAAAGCGCGGGCGGGTGAGTTGCGCAATTTTACTGGCATTGACTCGGTATACGAAGCGCCTGAATCGCCAGAAATTCATCTTGATGGTGAACAATTGGTAACAAATTTGGTACCCCAATTATTAGACCTGCTGAGGCAGGAAGATATTATCAGATCCTGAGACACCCGAGCTCACATGCCCGGTCAGTCACGGTCACAGGATTAGATATGCGTAACAGCCATAACATTACTATTACAGAGTCAGATACCTTCGCTGCCGACGACGAAACCACCTGGTCACTACCGGGGGCCGTGGTCGGTTTTATTGCGTGGTTGTTGGCGCTGGGATTCCCGTGTCTGATGTATGGCCCTAATACACTGTTTTTTTTCATTTATACCTGGCCCTTTTTCCTCGCGTTGCTGCCCGTCGCCATTGTGGCGGGTATTGCCCTGCATTCGCTTATGCAGGGACGGCTGCTGCTAAGCGTTACGTTTACCCTGCTGGTGGTCGGGTCGATGTTTGGCGCATTGTTCCTGTGGCTGCTGGGCTAGGTTCACTTCCCTTTTTTCATGGTGAGTGGTGCCGCATACCGGCAGCTCTAATTCAAACCGTAACCAACAATGAGATTATGTTCTCCTTACACGGGGTATACGTAACAACGGGCAAATGTGGTACATTTGCCCGCGTTGTCGCGGCATTCCCGACCGTTGATGTAAAGTTGTCTGCGGAAGTTATGGGATGTAAATGCCGTTTTTCAGGGGGCAGGATGGGTAAACTAACGCTGCTGTTGCTGGCTTTATTAGTCTGGCTGCAGTATTCGCTGTGGTTCGGTAAGAACGGCATACATGACTATAGTCGCGTCAACGATGATGTTGCTGCGCAGCAAGCTACAAACGCGAAACTTAAAGCGCGTAACGATCAGCTCTTTGCTGAAATTGACGATCTCAATGGCGGACAAGAGGCTATTGAGGAGCGTGCGCGCAACGAACTCAGTATGACTAAGCCGGGCGAAACCTTTTATCGTCTGGTGCCTGACGCGTCTAAACGCGCTCAGACTACAGGGCAAAACAATCGATAAACCGTCCAGGGATTTAACATGGCAGCCACTTTATTGGACGTTTGCGCCGTGGTGCCGGCTGCCGGGTTTGGCCGCCGAATGCAAACAGAGTGTCCTAAGCAGTATCTCTCTATTGGCAATAAAACCATTCTTGAACACTCGGTGGATGCGCTGCTGGCTCATCCCCGGGTGACGCGAGTAGTCATCGCTATCAGCCCAGGCGACAGTCGCTTTGCCCAACTTCCACTTGCTGCGCACCCGCAAATTACCGTAGTGGATGGCGGCAACGAGCGTGCTGATTCTGTCCTTGCCGGTTTGCAAGCAGCAGGGGAGGCTCAGTGGGTACTGGTGCATGATGCCGCACGGCCATGTCTGCATCAGGATGATTTAGCCCGCTTACTGGCAATAAGTGAAGCCAGCCGTATCGGCGGTATCCTGGCGGCTCCCGTACGCGACACAATGAAACGTGCCGAGCCTGGTAAGACCGAGATTGCTCATACGGTCGAACGCACCGATTTATGGCACGCGTTGACGCCGCAGTTTTTCCCACGCGAGCTGTTGCACGACTGCCTGACGCGAGCGCTCAACGAAGGCGCAACCATTACCGATGAGGCTTCGGCTCTGGAATATTGCGGCTTTCATCCGCTGCTGGTCGAAGGACGCGCTGACAACATTAAAGTCACCCGCCCGGAAGATCTGGCGCTGGCGGAATTTTATCTGACCCGAACTATCTAGACACCTCATCCTTCACGCTGCAACGAGGCAGCCTGCAGGATGTTGTGTATACCAGGAGAAGACATAATGCGAATTGGACACGGTTTCGACGTACACGCTTTTGGCGGCGTTGGCCCAATTATCATTGGTGGTGTGCGCATTCCGTATGAAAAAGGTTTGCTGGCGCATTCTGATGGTGATGTAGCGTTACACGCGCTAACCGATGCTCTGCTGGGTGCGGCTGCGCTGGGGGATATCGGTAAACTCTTCCCTGATACCGACCCGGCCTTTAAAGGTGCAGATAGTCGTGAATTATTGCGTGAAGCCTGGCGGCGTATTCAGGCCAAAGGCTATACGCTTGGTAATGTGGATGTGACAATTATTGCCCAGGCGCCGAAGATGCTGCCGCACATTCCACAAATGCGTGTGTTTATTGCCGAAGACCTCGGCTGCCATATGGATGATGTTAACGTGAAAGCGACCACCACGGAAAAACTCGGTTTTACCGGGCGTGGGGAAGGGATTGCCTGTGAAGCGGTGGCGTTACTCATTAAGGCAACGAAATGACTGCGTTTGAAGATCTGACCTATCTCCATGGCAAACCACAAGGCCATGGCGTTCTGAAAGCGAATCCGGAAGACTTTGTCGTCGTCGAAGATTTAGGCTTCGAACCCGATGGCGAAGGCGAGCACATTTTGGTGCGTATCCTGAAAAACGGTTGTAACACCCGTTTTGTGGCTGACGCGCTGGCGAAATTCCTGAAAATTCATGCCCGCGAAGTGAGCTTTGCTGGCCAGAAAGACAAGCATGCGGTCACGGAACAGTGGCTGTGTGCGCGTGTGCCGGGCAATGCGATGCCTGATTTAAGCAAATTTGAGCTTGAAGGCTGTAAAGTGCTGGAGTACGCGCGCCACAAGCGTAAGCTGCGTTTAGGGGCGCTGAAAGGCAATGAATTTACGCTGGTGTTGCGTGAAGTGAGCGAGCGTGATGATGTTGAAGCGCGTTTACAGGCGATTAGCGAGCGCGGCGTACCGAACTATTTCGGCGCTCAGCGTTTTGGTATCGGCGGCAGCAACCTGCAAGGGGCGTTGCGCTGGGCGCAAAGCGATGCGCCGGTGCGCGATCGCAATAAACGCAGTTTTTGGTTGTCGGCGGCCCGTAGCGCGTTGTTTAATCAGATAGTCAGTGAACGCCTGAAAAAAACAGACTTTAATCAAGTTGTTGACGGCGATGCGCTACAATTGTCGGGACGCGGAAGCTGGTTTGTCGCCACACAGGAAGAACAAACTGAATTACAGCGTCGCGTCGATGAGAAAGAATTGATGATAACAGCGGCATTGCCGGGCAGCGGTGAGTGGGGAACTCAGCGCGATGCGCTGGCGTTTGAAGAAGCCGCTATTGCTGATGAAACCGCGCTACAGTCTCTGTTATTGCGCGAGAAAGTCGACGCGTCGCGACGCGCTATGTTGCTGTATCCACAACAATTAAGCTGGAACTGGTGGGATGACGTAACCGTTGAGTTGCGCTTCTGGCTACCGGCAGGTAGCTTCGCCACCAGTGTTGTAAGGGAACTTATTAACACAATGGGTGATTATGCGTATATTGCTGAGTAACGATGATGGGGTCCACGCACCCGGTATACAAACGCTGGCGAAAGCGCTGCGTGAGTTTGCTGACGTACAGGTGGTTGCCCCGGATCGTAACCGCAGTGGCGCGTCCAACTCGCTGACGCTGGAATCCTCACTTCGCACGTTCACCTATGATAACGGTGATATCGCCGTACAAATGGGGACACCCACCGACTGCGTCTATCTGGGCGTGAACGCATTAATGCGTCCGCGTCCGGACATTGTCGTGTCTGGTATTAACGCAGGTCCTAATCTCGGCGATGATGTTATCTATTCCGGTACCGTGGCGGCGGCGATGGAAGGTCGTCATCTGGGGTTCCCTGCGCTGGCGGTCTCACTCGATGGGCATAAACACTACGATACTGCTGCCGCAGTAACCTGCCGAATTTTACGCGCGTTAAGCCGCGAACCGCTGCGCACCGGTCGCATTCTGAATATCAACGTGCCGGATTTACCCCTGGATCAGATCAAAGGTATTCGCGTTACCCGCTGCGGCAGCCGCCATCCGGCGGATCAGGTGATTCCACAGCAGGACCCCCGAGGCAATACGCTGTACTGGATAGGACCACCGGGCGAAAAATGCGATGCCGGTCCGGATACGGATTTTGCTGCCGTTGATGAAGGTTATGTTTCCATCACGCCGCTGCATGTCGATTTAACCGCATATGGCGCGCATGAGGTGGTTTCTGACTGGTTAGACAGCGTGGGAGCCGACACGCAATGGTAAGCAGACGCGTACACACTCTTCTTGAACAATTACGTGCGCAGGGCATCAGAGATGAGCATGTCCTGGATGCGCTCGCCGCCGTGCCGCGTGAAAAGTTCGTTGATGAGGCGTTTGAACATAAGGCCTGGGATAATATCGCCCTGCCGATTGGCCAGGGGCAGACCATCTCACAGCCCTATATGGTGGCTCGCATGACCGAGCTGCTGGAGCTAACACCGCAGTCTCGGGTGCTGGAAATTGGTACCGGCTCTGGCTACCAGACGGCGATCCTGGCGCATCTGGTGCAGCACGTGTGCTCTGTTGAGCGCATTAAAGGTTTGCAATGGCAGGCGCGTCGTCGCCTGAAACAGCTTGATTTACATAATGTTTCGACCCGTCATGGTGATGGATGGCAAGGCTGGCAGGCGCGAGCTCCGTTTGACGCTATCATTGTGACGGCAGCACCGCCGGAGATCCCAACGGCATTGATGATGCAGTTGGATGAAGGCGGCATTCTCGTCTTGCCCGTGGGCGATGAGCACCAGTTTTTGAAACGGGTGCGTCGTCGGGGAGGCGAATTTATTATCGACACCGTGGAGGCCGTACGCTTTGTTCCCTTAGTCAAAGGGGAGCTGGCGTAGCTAACGCTGCTGAATACCTGGAGTTTTCCTGGATATTCTGGAATTAGTAAGCGTATCGTGGTCACATTTTCCAGTGTCCAGTCCGATGCCTTGCACGGTGATTACGTCACTGGGTATTAACCAAATTTTCCTGGGGGATAAATGAGCGCGGGAAGCCACAAATTTACCGTTCGCCGCATGGCGGCATTGTCACTGGTTTCGTTATGGCTGGCAGGTTGTTCAAACACTTCGAATCCACCAGCACCGGTCAGCTCTGTTGGCGGCAATGCATCATCGAACACCAGCTCCGGCATGCTGATCACGCCTCCACCAAAAATGGGATCAACGGCGACAGTACAACAAACGCCACAGATTCAACCGGTGCAACGCCCGGCGACTCAGCCAACACAGGTTCAGCCGGTTGCAGAACAGCCTGTCCAGATGGAAAACGGGCGGATTGTGTACAATCGTCAGTATGGGAATATTCCGAAAGGTAGCTATACGGGTGGCAGTACCTATACTGTTAAGAAAGGCGACACGCTTTTCTATATTGCCTGGATTACCGGGAACGATTTCCGTGACCTCGCACAACGCAATAACGTTCCGGCCCCGTATGGCCTGAATGTCGGACAAACTCTGCAAGTGGGCAACGCGTCGGGCGCACCGATTACCGGTGGTAATGCCATCACCCAGGCGGATGCAGCACAGCAAGGAGTTGTGACCAACCCTGCACAAAATTCCACCGTTGCTGTTGCTTCGAAACCAACAATTACGTATTCTGAGGATTCAGGTGAACAAAGTGCTAACAAAATGTTGCCGAACAACAAGCCTGCTGGGACCGTCGTCACAGCGCCTGTAACGGCTCCGGCAGTTAGTGCAACCGAATCGACTGCAAGCTCAACTTCTACCAGTTCGCCGATTTCTACCTGGCGCTGGCCGACTGACGGCAAAGTGATCGAAAACTTCGCAGCTACCGAAGGTGGCAATAAAGGGATCGACATTGCAGGCAGCAAAGGACAGGCTATTGTCGCGACCGCAGATGGACGCGTCGTATATGCCGGTAATGCGCTGCGTGGTTACGGTAATCTTATTATCATCAAACACAACGATGATTACCTGAGTGCCTACGCCCATAACGATACAATGCTGGTTCGGGAACAACAAGAAATCAAGGCGGGGCAGAAGATAGCTACCATGGGTAGCACCGGAACCAGTTCTACACGCTTGCATTTTGAAATTCGTTACAAGGGGAAATCCGTAAACCCGCTGCGCTATTTACCGCAGCGATAATTCGGCGGAACCAGGCTTTCACGTGCTAGTTCCGTTAGGGATCACGGGTAGGAGCCACCTTATGAGTCAGAATACGCTGAAAGTTCATGATTTAAATGAAGATGCGGAATTTGATGAGAACGGAGTAGAGGCTTTTGATGAGAAAGCCTTGAGTGAAGAGGAACCCAGTGATAACGACCTGGCTGAAGAAGAGCTGTTATCGCAGGGGGCCACACAGCGTGTGTTGGACGCGACTCAGCTTTACCTTGGTGAGATTGGTTATTCGCCACTGTTAACAGCCGAAGAAGAAGTTTATTTTGCGCGTCGCGCACTGCGTGGAGATGTCGCTTCTCGCCGCCGCATGATTGAAAGTAACCTGCGTCTGGTGGTGAAAATTGCTCGTCGTTATGGCAATCGTGGTCTGGCATTGCTGGACCTGATTGAAGAGGGCAATCTGGGGCTTATCCGTGCCGTCGAGAAGTTTGACCCTGAGCGCGGGTTCCGCTTCTCAACATACGCAACCTGGTGGATCCGCCAGACGATCGAACGGGCGATTATGAATCAAACCCGTACGATCCGACTGCCGATTCACATTGTAAAAGAGCTGAACGTCTATCTGCGTACCGCGCGTGAGTTGTCGCATAAACTGGACCACGAACCGAGCGCAGAAGAGATTGCGGAACAACTGGATAAACCGGTTGATGACGTCAGCCGTATGCTCCGACTCAACGAGCGCATTACTTCGGTAGACACCCCGCTGGGTGGCGATTCCGAAAAAGCGTTGCTGGATATTCTGGCCGACGAAAAGGAAAACGGTCCGGAAGACACCACGCAAGACGATGATATGAAACAGAGCATCGTCAAATGGCTGTTCGAACTGAACGCCAAACAGCGTGAGGTGCTGGCACGTCGTTTTGGTCTGCTGGGGTACGAAGCTGCGACACTGGAAGATGTGGGCCGTGAAATTGGCCTGACCCGTGAACGTGTTCGTCAGATTCAGGTTGAAGGCCTGCGTCGTCTGCGTGAAATCCTGCAGACACAGGGGCTGAATATCGAAGCGCTGTTCCGCGAGTAAGCACAAGTTCTATCAAGAAAGGCCAGTCTCGGTGAGGCTGGCCTTTTTCTTTGTTTGTTGCCTGATGGCACTGCGTTTATCAGGCTCTACGGAGAGCAGGGCTTTGTGGGCCGGATAAGACGTTTACGTCGCCATCCGGCAAATCAGTTCATCATCTTACGCACCAACTGCGTAAACTGTTCGCGCTCTTCCCCGCTAAGTCGGCCCAGAAACTCATCATCCACGCTATCTCCCAACGGGGTTGCGCTGGCCAGTAACGCTTCTCCTTGCGCGGTCAAATAAACAAACCGTCGACGCTTATCCGCCGGGTCGTGCTCACGCCTGACCAGATTGCGTTTTTCCATCCGGCTCAGCATTTCCGCAAGCGTCGCCTTGGTACAGACTGCAGCCTCGGTCAGGGTAACCTGCTCAATGCCGGGCTGTTCAGCGATGGCCCGCATCACTGCGTACTGAGGTTTGGTCAGTTCCGGTAATGCATGCTGCCAGCGAGCCGTATGCTTTTGAAAAAGCTGACGTAGTAAGTGAAACGCGGTATTTCGTAACTCCATGGGAACTCCGGGCAAACGATCGGTCTCTATCATAGCGGGTAACGCGTGATTTTTTAACAAGCGCGACTTTAGCTATCTGTGCCAGGTGTCCTTGCCCGGAGTCGGTTGTGGGAGTATGTTAAGTAAAATGTTCGTACACGAACAATATTGAGGGGTTGAATGAGACTCATCGTAGGAATGACCGGGGCAACAGGAGCGCCGCTTGGTGTGGCGCTGCTACAGGCGCTGCGACAAATGCCGGATGTGGAAACTCATCTGGTGTTATCGAAGTGGGCGAAAACGACGATTGAGCTGGAAACGCCGTACCGCGTTCACGATGTGTCTGCGCTGGCGGACTACTGCCACCATCCGGCGGACCAGGCGGCGAGTATTTCCTCCGGGTCGTTTCGGACCGACGGCATGGTTGTTATCCCCTGTAGCATGAAAACGCTGGCCGGTATTCGGGCTGGGTATGCGGACGGGCTGGTGGGGCGTGCTGCTGATGTGGTGCTAAAAGAAGGGCGCAAGCTGGTGCTGGTTCCGCGTGAAATGCCGCTGAGCACCATTCATCTGGAAAATATGCTCGCACTTTCCCGTATGGGCGTCGCAATGGTTCCGCCGATGCCCGCGTTTTATAACCATCCGCAAACGGTCGATGACATTACGCAGCACATTGTCGCTCGCGTTCTCGATCAGTTTGGTCTGGAACACCCAAACGCCCGTCGCTGGCAGGGATTACGGCAGGCGCAGAATTTTTCACAGGAGAATGAGTAATGGCATTTGATGATTTGCGCAGTTTTTTGCAAGCGCTGGACGACCAGGGACAATTGCTGAAAATCAGTGAAGAAGTGAACGCTGAACCGGATTTAGCGGCTGCTGCCAATGCCACCGGGCGTATTGGTGACAGCGCGCCTGCGCTGTGGTTTGACAACATTCGTGGATTTACCGATGCCCGTGTGGCGATGAACACTATCGGCTCCTGGCAGAACCACGCAATCTCGTTGGGTTTGCCACCGAATACGCCGGTGAAAAAACAGATCGATGAATTTATTCGCCGCTGGGATAAATTTCCGGTTGCACCAGAACGTCGCGCCAATCCGGCGTGGGCGGAAAACAGCGTCGACGGCGACGATATTAACCTGTTTGATATTCTGCCGTTGTTTCGTCTGAACGATGGTGACGGTGGTTTCTACCTTGATAAAGCCTGCGTGGTTTCGCGCGATCCGCTGGATGTCGACAATTTCGGTAAGCAGAACGTCGGTATTTACCGTATGGAAGTAAAAGGCAAGCGTAAGCTGGGCCTGCAACCGGTGCCGATGCACGATATCGCGCTGCACCTGCATAAGGCGGAAGAGCGCGGCGAGGATCTGCCAATTGCCATCACCCTTGGCAACGATCCGATCATCACTCTGATGGGGGCGACGCCGCTGAAGTACGATCAGTCTGAATACGAAATGGCGGGGGCACTGCGTGAAAGCCCGTACCCGATCGCCACCGCACCGCTCACTGGTTTTGACGTACCGTGGGGCTCTGAGGTGATCCTTGAAGGGGTCATCGAAAGCCGCAAACGTGAAATAGAAGGGCCATTTGGCGAATTTACCGGTCACTACTCTGGCGGGCGCAACATGACCGTGGTGCGCATTGATAAAGTGTCTTACCGTACGAAGCCGATTTTTGAATCACTCTATCTCGGCATGCCGTGGACGGAGATCGATTACCTGATGGGCCCGGCGACTTGTGTGCCGTTGTACCAGCAACTGAAAGCAGAATTCCCTGAAGTGCAGGCGGTTAACGCCATGTATACCCACGGTTTGCTGGCGATTATCTCCACCAAAAAACGCTACGGCGGCTTTGCCCGTGCGGTGGGGCTGCGGGCGATGACGACGCCGCATGGTCTGGGCTATGTGAAGATGGTGATTATGGTTGATGAGGATGTTGATCCGTTCAACTTACCGCAGGTGATGTGGGCGCTGTCGTCGAAGGTTAACCCGGCGGGCGATCTGGTGCAGTTGCCGAATATGTCGGTACTGGAACTGGACCCAGGCTCCAGCCCGGCAGGTATTACTGACAAGCTGATTATTGATGCCACTACCCCGGTTGCCCCGGATAACCGTGGCCATTACAGCCAGCCGGTATGTGATTTACCGGAAACGAAAGCCTGGGCTGAAAAGCTGACCGCCATGCTGGCCAACCGTAAATAAGGAGATGCAGATGATTTGTCCACGTTGTGCTGATGAACACATAGAATTGATGGCGGTCTCGCCGGTAAAAGGTGTCTGGACGGTTTATCAGTGTCAGCATTGTCTGTACACCTGGCGCGATACCGAACCGCTACGGCGTACCAGCCGTGAGCACTACCCGCAGGCGTTTCGCATGACGCAGAAGGATATTGATGACGCACCGATGGTGCCGAGTATTCCACCGCTGCTGGCAGAAGATAAGCGCTAATCAACACGCCGGATGCGGCTTCGCCTTACCCGACCTACATATAGCGGTATTTTGTAGGCCCGATAAGCATAGCGCCATCGGGAAGGACACACCAATATTAAGCCTCGGAATATCCGGGGCTTGTTATTTTGCGAGCAGGCTCGTAGCAAATGGCTTAATTTGTTCGAAGAGATGACTTCTGCAATAGAATAGCTGCGGGTGCTTGAGGCTTTCTGGGCTTTGAGCATTTGTAAGGTCCCGGAAAGACAAAAGCCCCAGGAGATAGTTCTATCAACCTGAGGCTAGCGTTCAAACCTAGACCATTTGGATGTTAGTCTCTTCTTTGCAGGGAGGCAAGACATGCTGACAAAATATGCCCTTGTGGCAATTGTAGTGCTGTGTTTCACGGCGCTGGGATTCACGTTAATGGTGCGAGATTCGTTGTGCGAGTTAAGTATTAAAGAACGTGGTATGGAGTTTAAAGCTGTTCTCGCTTACGAACCGAAGAAGTAGCAACAACGCGGGGGAAACCCCGCGTCTTGATGGCTTGGTTTCGGCCTCTCGCACCCATTCTCGCGTTGCCGTAGGCCCGATAAGCAAAGCGCCATCGGGCACTTTCATACTACACCAGACTCTTCAACCGGTAGATCCACTCCAGCGCCTGGCGCGGTGTTAGCGAATCCGGGTCGAGGTTTTCCAGCGCTTCAACGGCGGGCGAGGTTTCTTCAGGCACTGAAAGCAGCGACATCTGTGTACCATCGACCTGGGTCGCGGCAACGTTTGGCGCAATGCTTTCCAGCTCGCGCAGTTTTTGCCGTGCGCGTTTGATAACCTCTTTCGGAACGCCAGCCAGTGCCGCGACCGCCAGACCATAGCTCTTACTCGCCGCGCCATCCTGTACGCTGTGCATAAAGGCGATGGTATCGCCATGCTCTAACGCATCCAGATGTACGTTCGCTACGCCTTCCATTTTTTCCGGTAACTGAGTCAGTTCGAAGTAGTGGGTAGCAAACAGCGTGAGTGCTTTGATTTTATTCGCCAGATTTTCAGCACAAGCCCAGGCCAGAGATAAACCGTCATAGGTTGAGGTCCCGCGCCCAATCTCATCCATCAGCACCAGGCTGTTCTCAGTGGCGTTATGCAGAATATTGGCCGTTTCGGTCATTTCTACCATGAAGGTTGAACGACCGGATGCGAGGTCATCCGCTGCGCCCACACGGGTAAAGATACGGTCGATTGGACCTATTTCTACCTTTTGTGCCGGCACATAGCTACCGATGTAGGCCAGCAACGCAATCAGCGCGGTCTGGCGCATATAGGTGCTTTTACCGCCCATATTTGGCCCGGTGATAATCAGCATCCGCCGCTGCGGGGAAAGGTTAAGTGGGTTGGCGATAAACGGCTCACTCAGCACCTGTTCCACCACCGGATGGCGACCCTCTGCAATACGGATACCGGGCTTATCGCTGAATGTCGGGCAGGTGTAGTTCAGGGTATAAGCGCGTTCGGCCAGGTTGACCAGCACGTCAAGCTCTGCCAGTGCGCTGGCGCTCTGCTGTAAATCAGCCAGATGCGGCAACAGCATGTCGAACAGCTCGTCATACAGCTGTTTTTCCAGTGCCAGCGCTTTGCCTTTTGAGGTCAGAACTTTGTCTTCGTACTCTTTCAGCTCAGGAATAATGTAGCGCTCGGCATTTTTCAGCGTCTGACGGCGTACGTAGTTAATCGGTGCCAGATGACTCTGTCCACGACTGATCTGAATGTAGTAACCGTGGACGGCGTTAAATCCAACTTTCAATGTGTCCAGGCCGGTGCGCTCGCGCTCGCGGATCTCCAGTCTGTCCAGATAATCGGTTGCGCCATCAGCCAGCGCTCGCCATTCGTCCAGCTCTTCGTTATAGCCCGGTGCGATAACGCCACCGTCGCGTACCAGCACGGGCGGGGCATCAACCACGGCACGCTCCAGCAGTTCACGCAGTTCCGTGAACTCGCCCATTTTCTCGCGCAGCATCTGTACGGGAGCGCTGTTTACGTTTTCCAGTTGAGCGCGCAGTTCCGGTAATTGCTGGAAGGCGTGACGCATCCGCGCCAGATCGCGTGGGCGCGCGGTACGCAGTGCCAGACGTGCCAGAATACGTTCCAGATCGCCCACCTGACGTAGTACGGGTTGCAATTCGCTGGTGGAATCCTGCAGCGCGCCGATGGTCTGCTGGCGCTCGATCAGTATCTGCGTATCGCGGACTGGCATATGCAGCCAGCGTTTGAGCATACGGCTACCCATTGGCGTCACGGTGCAATCGAGCACCGATGCCAGCGTGTTTTCTACGCCACCGGCCAGGTTCTGGGTAATTTCCAGATTGCGGCGCGTGGCGGCATCCATAATGATGCTGTCCTGCTGGCGTTCCATGGTGATGGAGCGAATATGTGGCAGTGAGGTGCGCTGGGTATCTTTTACATATTGCAGCAGGCAGCCGGCAGCGCATAATCCACGCGGCGCGTTTTCCACACCAAAGCCGATCAGATCCCGTGTGCCAAACTGCAGGTTTAACTGCTGGCGGGCGGTATCAATTTCAAACTCCCACAGCGGACGACGACGCAGGCCGCGACGGCCTTCGATCAGCGACGTTTCTGCGAAATCCTCGGCATACAGCAATTCGGCAGGATTGGTGCGCTGTAGTTCCGCAGCCATCGTCTCACGGTCTGCGGGTTCACTGACGCGAAAACGCCCGGAGCTGATGTCCAGTGTGGCGTAGCCAAAGCCTTTACTGTCCTGCCAGACGGCGGCCAGCAGGTTGTCCTGACGTTCCTGTAAAAGTGCTTCATCGCTGATGGTGCCCGGTGTGACGATGCGTACCACTTTGCGTTCAACCGGCCCTTTGCTGGTTGCTGGATCGCCAATCTGCTCGCAAATAGCGACAGATTCCCCCTGATTGACCAGCTTAGCGAGGTAGTTTTCCACCGCATGGTGGGGAATGCCCGCCATCGGGATTGGCTCGCCTGCCGATGCGCCACGTTTGGTCAGCGAGATATCGAGCAACTGCGACGCACGTTTCGCGTCGTCATAAAACAGTTCGTAAAAGTCGCCCATGCGGTAAAACAGCAGGATCTCCGGGTGCTGAGCCTTCAGCTTGAGATACTGCTGCATCATGGGGGTATGGCTAGAGAAGTCCTTATCAATGTCTTCATTCATATTGATTTTACTCATTTTTTAATTCTTTCAAGTGCTCATATGGCCCCAGGTAAAACCCCTTTAAACCCACATAAACCCATAAATTTGTAGCTCACTTGTAGCCCAAAGCGTGATAGATTGGTTGTACTCCTTCTTTGGGTTACAAATGGTGGTGATACTTTGAAAACAACTCTCAATCAGGCTTTTATTATCAACAAGTTAAGTATTAATGTTAAGCCTGAGCTCAGTAGCTCTGGAAAAGTCGTTTTCGAAGCCAACCCTGACCAAAAACCTTACATAGTTTTTGACGATCATCGAGATTCACCCGTTGGCTTCGGTGTGAAGGTCAGTTTGACGAAAAAAACCTATGTAATCCAGCGAAGAGTAGCCTCTTCAGATCGTAATGTCAGTGAGGGTAAGAAGCCAAGCTCTGTCTTGAAAGTAAAGGTTGGGAATGTGTCCGATTTTCCGAGTATCGATCAAGCCCGTGAGGCAGCTCGGCAGTTGGTTCAGACAATGATTGCAACAAAGAGAAATCCCAACAAGATTAAAAGGGAACTCGATCTGGCTGAATTGACCGTGAGTGAAGCTTTTGCCCAATACAGGAGTCACTTACTTGGCAGAACCAAACCTGCTAAACCAAACACTCTCAATGTGTTAGACAAAGCTGAGAATCGGTTGAAAGAATGGCAAAACCTTCGAATCAAGGATCTTACTGGTAATGAAATCCTTCGAAAGTTTGACGAGATTGCTTCAAGAGCCAGAACAGCAGCAGAACAGACTTTTAGGTGGGCCAATGTTGCTGTAAAACACGCAATCGAGATTGAAGCTGGGAATGCTCAGACCCAGCAACGACAACCTTCGTTGTCCTATAATCCTTTTTCAATTTTAAAGGTACAGAAGAAGTTCAGAACACGATCTGAGCTGGAAGATAGCTATCGTGCCAAGGGCGTACGAAATCCATTGTCCCCCAAAGATACTTTGGGACGGTTTCTAGCTGCATTACACAATAAGAGAGGTTTTAATCGTTTGGGTTGTGATTATCTGTTGCTGACCATTTTGACAGGAGCCAGGAAAGAAGAGACAGCAACACTGTGCTGGCGAGAGGCCCTGACAGAAGAGGAAGTCAGAACGACAAGCTATGTCGATCTCGAAAACCGGGTTATTCGCTTTTACGACACGAAAAATCGTAACGACCATGAGCTTCCAATCTGTGATGCTACAAAGCGAATTCTGGAAGACCGACGAGATATCGTCAACGATACCGAAATACGGGCAGATAAACGCAAATGGGTTTTTCCGGCTCGTTCATCACGAAGCAAGGTTGGACATTATTCTGACAGTAAAAGCTTGCGCGAGTATATCTGTCAGGAAGCTGGAATAATGAAGCTGGGAATGCACGATCTGCGAAGAACTTTTGGCCGTGTTGCAGAAGAACTAACTTCGTATGCAGTGGTGAAAAGATTGCTTAACCACCGTAATACCACGGACCCTACTGAAAGATATGCTGAGCCTGATAACGAGCGAGTTTTTGAGGCACTTCAACGGATTGAGCTTCATATGCTGATGACAGTACCTGAGTTGTATAATACACTTTTGGCTTCGGCGAAATATCAACCATTGCCAACAAATTAGGGGGACAGGGAATGAGTGCAATCGATACTTTAAGAGAATATGCTGAAGTATGGCGGCTATTTGGTAGTATGCCAGATGATGCAACCCTGAGTGCTGAAGTTTCGGCCCTTTACCTTGGTGTAAGTGTCAAAACATTGGCTCGTTATCGCCAGACTGGTAATGGCCCTGCTTATATCCAATACCAAGCTGAAGATAGCAAAGCAAGAAATCAACGCGTAAATTATCTGTTGGGTGATTTAAAAACCTGGCGGGATAATCATAAAGTGAACAGCACAATGGAAGCAGCACAGGTCCGTGGGTTGGCTTTTGCTTCTTTGGCTGATTTTACCAAGCCAGAGCCTTTCTGGACTATTGATAATAAAATTTATTCTCATGCCCTTACTGTATCTGACGAAGTATTCAAGGAGCTATTAAATACCTCTCGCGCAGAAGTTATTTGGATCTCTCTTGAGAAAGTGTTGTTTGAGAACTGGCATGCTTCGAGAGAGCGCCAGAAATGGAATGACGTTTTTGTTAGTGTACTAAGTGGGATGGTTAAATCATGTGAAATTGAACAAGAACGTCATATACTTAATGATATTTTATGATTAATTTCATTCCCAATATAAAATTGAATTTATGTTGGGAAATAGTCATTTGCGGAAGTATAAATTGTTCAACAGCATTATTTATTATTTTAATCAAATGGAATGCCGTCTGTAGGATATCTTCTTTTGGGGTTTTTAACCGGCTTTGTTTTACTCCCTGCACGATAAAAGTTAAACGAATTGGCAAAGTCTTCTGTCTCCAGTCTGGACTTTCTAAATTTATCCATCAGATCTTCATTGAAACGACGAGGGATTCCTTTAACACACAAGTTTGAATTAAGGTATACTTGGTTATCTATGGCGTCACGAATAAGTATTTTTCTCTCAAATAACTCTTTGAATGCGCGTGAGACATTTGATTTATTCAGCCCAAGATCTTTGGCTATACGTGACTGTGAAAAATCAGGGATAATATTTCCATAATCAATTACTGAGAAGAGATAAAGCACAATTCTAAACGCTGTGGGCGTCAAATCCATCCTGGCGAGTGTGGCCATATTGCCTTTGAATATCATTGAGAAATCGTCTCTGAATGACGTTTTTTTATAGCTATTTGCTTTAATCTTTATTTCTTCCAGATCTTCGGGCATAACCTCTAATGCTTCTGCAATAATGGACTTTTGTTCTTTAGTTAATACAACGCTTGTGATTGACATGATGGCTCCTTTTTTATTGTTGTGATTACATATATGGCACATTTAATTTATTTGTCAACTTGATTGGTAGCATTATTTAATTGTATTTACTTTTGAGATTTTACGGTTGTTATTTAGTGTGAGATGGTTGGTTATCAAATTTAAAACAAGGGGTGCTAAATTTCACCATCACCTGTTATGTAATTAATGATTTTTGGTTCTGAAATTAATAACGGCAGGGTTTGTTTAATTATTTGATTTTATTGGTTAATTTTCAATTGTGTTCTGCAAGATAAAAGAGTGATAAAGAAATAAGAAACCACAGTTTTGCATTAGAACGATACTCAAGGCCTTGGTGTACCTGATGAAAACACTTTTATTATTGTTTTTCTTACATAATATCATTTCTTAAGTGAAGCCTGCGCAACTGTGTGTTGCGCCATTGGGCTTCAGAACATTACTACAGTATTTTCTGTAAGTATAAATACGCTTCGCGCACGAGTTCATAGACCTGAGGTTAACTGTCATTACAAATACGCTTCGCGCAAAAAATCAGGAGGCTGAGTTGATCGGGAAAGCGAACACAGATACATGATTTGCCCATTTGCTGAGTACGGCTCACGCCGGGACCCTTCGGAAAAACCCTTTCTGCTTCAGCGAGTGAGTGCTGTGGGCACTCAGCGGCGCTGCCAGGGAAACAAAATTATGGTTTTCACCGGTTTGGTAAAAATAATTAACATTTATCGGTAGTCGGGGCGTAAGCCAGTGCGTAGCACGCTCTCAAAAAAATTCCTGTGGTTTTTTTATCTGAAATATGGAAATGACTCAGATAATTGAAATATGAAATAGTAATGCAATCTGGAGGACTCAATATCTCCACAGTGAAAGCTGTTTTAAGTGAGAATAGAATAAATATTGTTTTATAAAAATATTTTTAAATTACTATTGATTTTATTTTTGAAGATGATAGTACTTAATTATAAAAACAAAAAATGGAGAAAATTATGAGTGCTATTGATGTTTTATCTCAGGAGGAAAAGTTTATACATGTTGTTGATAAATTTATAACCCATCATCACAACAGCGTTAATAACAATGTCTTTTACAAAAAACTTTATGTTCTCTTCGCCGGGTATCATCTGAAGTATTTTTATTCACGGGCGCAGTATCGCAATTCATGTTATCACGTTGATAATATTATGCAGATGTTTACAGGAGTCGTTTCAACCCTGAACACAACTCTGCTCAGGAAGCTTGCAAACAGCAATACATTGCTGCATTGCCTGAATTCACTTGTGAATTATATTTCAGGCAATCTGGACGAAGCAGAGCATATTTATGCTGATTTGCTGGCTCAGTATGAAAAGAAACGCATTGCAGGCTCTCTGGCTTATACTCCGCCAGGCTCAGTGATCAGGAAAAGACTTTGATAGCGGCAGCAGCGTGTACAAGGAATGGGATGCTGAATGGTGGAGAGAAATGGAGCTGGCGTTTCCGGCAGGTCATAATCGAGTATTAAAAAGGCAGGAGCCACCCAGTTGGCGTCCCGCCTGTCGTGATGGCTTTAAGGTGGGTTTACTTATCAACGACCTGCCAGCCATCATCCGTTTTGACCAGCGTGACAGCCGCTGTGCGTTTTTCGTTATCGACAACAGCTGTTACATTGCATTTATAGCTTTTATCCGATACTTTCACGCAGTCATGCTTTTTGACAGATTTTAATTCCCGCAGTGCGTCTTTCGGGACATCTTTACCTGCTATGGATTTAACGATGGCATTCGTCTGCTCCACGACCTTATTCATCGCAGTGTAAATATCCTGCTCAGACGGTTCACCGGTACAGCCACTCAGCAAAAAAATGGACGCAATGAGTGTGGTAAATGCATATGTTTTCATAAAATAATCCCAGACTGTAGAGTACGTTATTGAATAAGACCGGTTTTCATCTTGCTGTTGTTTTCAGAGAACGTCCAATTGCTGACCGTTTCGCCTTTAAATTCGATTTCCAGCGTTTTGGCCTGCGTCTGTGAACCCCCTGTCAGCAGTCCAATCACGGGAATGAATGTGGTGGCATCAAACTGATTGTTGTCCATCGAGTAAGTCCATTCTTCATTGCCACTATCAAGTGTAGTTTTGGTTTCGGGCTGACCGAATGCGGTAATGATTTCTGATTTCGTTGTTTTATTTTTGATGATTTTCGACAGCAGACTTTGTGATGTTTCTTTTTTTAGATGCTGGTTGCCTGATGTTGAACAGCCAGAAATAAGTAAAGAAGAAATAAAAAACACAGAAATCATGAATCTGTTCATAAGTTCTCTCATATTAATTTTTTATGTTTGCGGTGGTATGAAATTAATATCACCGTATAAAAACAACTCTGTCTGCATATTTCTGTTTAATAATGCAGATAAGAATAATGACGCTGGCAAAAAACGTAATGACTGAGACAGGAGTGCTGCCAGTCAATGAAAATACTAACCAGGCGAGAGCTAATGCCACGAATTGAAAAAGGAATGCCACACTGAGCGGACTTTCACCATAGGCCACTTTTGCATGGCAGCCTTTGCAAATCCGCACGCCGTGCGGGCTTTGTGTAAAGCAGAAGGGGCAGCTAATCGTTTTATTATCCATCATGACTCCATGGCCTGATTTAAGGTGATGTATTTTTGAACATTTTCGATGAATGACCCGCTTTAGTAAAATTGCTTGTACCGATCGATGATTGCTTTGCGATAGATTTTAGCTATTGTAATCAAATTATCGATCTATATAAACGATCAATAATTTATTGACTATCATTACATTATAAACTAGGGATTCTTATGGTGTGAGGTGCTGGTTATTACTAACTGATTGTTCCTGAAGGGAATGACCGGCTGTGAAAGGAATGGGTTCTAATAGGTGCAGATGAAGAATCTTGCGGAAATGATGTATTGTGGCATGCAGCAGTGACAGTCCCTTGCGCCTTAGAAGTACAACAATTTGGCTGAGTAGTAAAAGCCACGCCTTCAGGCGACGCTGGCGGGGTATCTGACGGGTTGTATTGTGCAGCTTGCTCCTGAGCTGAATGACACCCACTGTTTCCTGTTGTCTTTCCAGACGAATTTTTTCTTCAAGCTGAAGGATTTTCTCCAGAATCGTTTCCCGGTTTGCAGCCTGTTCTTCAGGCTCGCATGATGGCACTGGCACTGGCACTGGCACTGGCACTGGCACTGGCACTGGCACAGTCTGCTGTTGCTCTTTTTTCAGTAAAGCCAGGTGCTCTGGTGTAAAATCAATCTGTGTTTGCAGAGAAGACCAGCCATACTTTTTTCCAAGCTGAGACGCTTTAAAGGCAATGCCCTGGTACTGAAATAAAAAGCCGTTCATTTTTCCCGTTGAGGCGATATTAGGTTTACAGTTCACGCCTTCCTTTTCCAGCATAGTGATAAAAGTCAGCAAATCAGGGCGGCCGGTTAACGCATTATCAATCAGGCTCTGCAGAGTGGACCTGGGGCAGGGAGTTGTCGTTCTTTCAGCCATCATCAGCTCGTTGCGGGAAGGCTTTCTTTTCTCCTGACTATGACTACTGATTGCAGATGTGGTTTGAGTGAGTTTGTGGACTTTCTCCAGCTCGCTGATAATCCGGGTACTGATAAGATTTTCATTTTTCCCAAGGTACAGCTTCCCACCGACCATGTTAATTCTGTTAGCTATTATATGGATATGCTGCCCGTCCGAATCATCGTGCATGATATAGCAGCGAAGATGGGTTTCAGTGAATCCCATCCGGGTCATATAATCGTCAGCGAATGCCGCCCATTGTCTGACTGACAGTGTTTCTCCCTTTGGCAGGCGAAGCGAATTATGCCAGACAGGTTTGGCGACACCGGGGCGCAGTAGTCTTGTGCCTTCAAATTCACTGATAAGTTCAGCAGCAGTGCTTCCCGTCATGTTGCCACCGATAATATAAGGCGTGATTTTGTGGTGAGATCCTGACTTAAGGCTATAGAGAACCACACCTGCAAACTGTTTACCCCGCTTTATTTTCTGCATGCCTTTCACTGGTCTTGCTCCAGAAAGGTTGATGGAATAAGGTGATCCCTGAGAGTTTTGATTTGTCTGCGCAGGGCGAAGAGTTCTGTACGGGTCAGTTCGCTGTCAGGGCTTTTGCTGTCGAGATGATTCAGCAGGCGGTTTAAATCCTGTGAAAGGTTGCCGAGTTTAACCCATGCTTCACGATTGATTTCAGGTAATACCGGTGGGAGTTTGTTGAGGGATGCCATTCTTAGCCATTCCCCTTTTTTATAAGGGCCTCTTTTACTATCGAGAATAGATAATTCTTCTTCGTTTAACTGAACGCTGACGCAGTGAGTTCGAACTTCATTAGGTGAATATTTTGCTGTATGGAATTTACCTCTTCTTGAGCTTCTTGATAGATCTTCTTTACTTTCATTTTTATGCATATCTAACCTTTTTTAAAATGTGTTCATGATCTACAGTTAGCGCATTGGTAAAATAAGTCAAGGCAGTGTCGAAATTTATAAATAAGATAGGTGGAGCAGATTGCTAATTAGGTAATCTGCTCTGGGTAAAAATAGGGTTCATATTAAATTCATTATGACAGTGAGGAGGGGCGGAGGTTACAATCTACGTTTTACTGGCATTAAAGAGATTGTTTGTTTCATAATTTCGCTAAGTTTCTTTTTCTCATGTTCTGCTATATATTTACAAATCTCATCATGTCGAATATGCTGTTCCAGTTTTTTTTTATCCATTTTGATGTCATTGCGGATAAACCATTTAATGGTTTCAATGTCCCCGCGTAAATCATAACCTCGCAGTACAATATGGCGAAAATGTGTGTTGCTGATATCTGTCTTCTTCTTTAGTTCACTGAAGAAAGAGCTCATTTCATTTTCATTGGCACTTAGATAAACCTGGCAGTTATCAGAGATAGTAAAGTTAAGGTTTTTCTTCTGAAGCAAATCCATTATCTGCAGACTTTCGCTGTTGAGGTAGTTGAAAATTACTGGACTGCTATCCTTCATACTAATATGACGAATGAGCATTTTGGCTTTGAAATCGCCTAATGAATAGCAAATTTCAAAAATACCGTGACCCTGGTTATCTCTGTGGTTTATATCGCAACCGGCCTGTACCATCAAATCAAAGATAGAGTGATTTTTTACGTAAAAAAGTATTGTTCTTCCGCATTTATCCACATTGTTGACATTAATTCCAGCATTGATCAGGGTTTTGCAACAGGATATATTATCAGCTAACGAGCATAAACAGGTTTGGCCGAGACCATTTTTATGGTGTATATCTACGCCGGAATCAATCAATTTTTTCAGTATGTGAGGATTTCGCTGGTTAAACAAAACATTGTGACCATAGTTGTCAGCATGGTTAAAATCTATTCCTGCTTTAACCAGAGTGTCAATCATTCTTGGGTTTTTACAGTAAAACAGTATATTTCTTCCAAACGAATCCAGTGTATTAATATCGGAGCCTGCATTAATGCAAGCCTGAATGTCTTTTGGAGTTTTACAAGAGAGTAATGTATTTATTGCGTTGTTATTCATAATTTTTCTCCTCTGTTAAGCGACTAATCTGATATAGTTGTCATGGTTGGTTTTATATTCCTTTATTTTTTTAATGTCTTCGTAAATTCGAGCGAGTGAAAACCATGAGATCTCTTTCAACATGTTTTTGTTGCTTACATACAAAATGTTACCACCGCGAAATGAAAAAGCATTATGGAATGTACTTTCATTCGTCGTTTTGAGAAATCGAATGAAATTTTTTATTGTCTCTTTTTTGTTCATGTTATAAGAGGTGAATGTATAGATAGAGAATACGGTTAAAATATTTCTCTTCGAGACCATATGTCTTGAGAAATAATCGAAATAAAATCTTTGCTCCTGAGTGTCACTTTTGCAGAAAAAAGAAAATTGTGGATTATATAATCTATAAAGATCTGCGTTCTTTTTTGTTTTGGCGAGATAGTTAGTCAGGCTTGGATATTTTGTTTTATTCATTTTAGTTCTCCTTTATTTAATTAACAAAGGAAATATATATTATTAAATAAACAAAATGCAAATATATTTTTATATTTATTTAATTAAATAGTTATATTTTTATTATATTTCATATAAGGTGTTGTTTTTCATTGTTATTTTATTTTTATCAAAAAGTGCTGTGTTTTATTTGATTGATTTGGTTTGAGAGTAGTGATTGATATAGTATGAATTGGCGATGAGGGTGTTTTAAAAAATAAATTTATCAAAGTGCAAAGGTGCAATGTGGGGCTTTGTATTAAATTAATGATGTTAGCGCCCCTTGGCTATCTAACTAAAGGTTAAAGCCAAGGGGAGAGTGTTCAGGCAGATTCAATTCATAATCTTTTTTTTGTAATTGCTTTACAGGTAACTGGTTGAAGCGTTGTTCGTAAAACCTTTTGCTCTCTCTGTAATTTGTCCCGGAGGATTTCTTCATAAAAGTAGCGTTCTTTTAGCGATTCTATATCAACTTTTATATCATTACGTATTAACCATTTAATTAGCAGTCTTCCTGCATAGTGCGTCAGTAGATATGTACTGCTTATGTAAAACCAAACATGACTAATGTCTGTCAGCTTCTTTAGTTGTAAAATTAATTTTTTAGCGTCGGCATTTGTTGGTGTTATGATACATTTATCACTTATCTCAAATTCATTTTTTTGTTTTATAAGCAATGACAACAGCTCAATTGATTTAAATGTAATGTTCTTGAATACAATTTTTGAACTATTTGTAAGGTGAATATTACGGATAAGGAAGCGCATGTAGTTATCATTTTTAGATTCCCAGTGCGTATATTTACCAACTATGCTATTATTTTCTGACTGCCAGTGATCGAATGCTGTCTGTCCACTTATATTTTTATGATTAATGTCGCAACCAGCCTCAATTAGTGCATCGTACACATATCCTTCAAATGGAATGAAAAGAAAGGAATTGCCATAGCTATCTTTGGTATGGATATCTAGTCCTGCTTTGATAAGATATTTTACTAACCCTGGTGAAACATCAATATGTTGAATCGCAAGGGTGCCTGACTTATTCCGGTGGTTAACATTAATACCATTGCTGACAAGAAGTTCCACTGTTTCAACATTTTGAGCATAGAATAATGCATTATTACCGTCATTATCCAAGTGGTGAATGTCAATGTCAGCGTCAATCATTGCCTGTATAGCTTCAGGTACATTACAGGTAAAAAGAGCAGTTTGACCTTTACTATTGCACATATTTATATCCATGCCAGCCTTAAGGCAACGAAGGACACCATTTTTAGACTTTACACGGAATAGGTTATTTTTATTATTTTCTCTTGATATCATTGTTTATCTCCTTTTTTGTTGTTTTCAAGATATTAATGACACCAGATTTTACGGTATTCAAATTTATTTTTGTTTTATTAGGGGGTATCTGATTTTGTTTGCTTAAGGTTATTCTTAACTTAATGGAACATAGGGACGTTAAGGTTATCCTATGTGATGTGGATTAACCATTTTCACAAGAATATTTATCCATATTGGAGCTAATCTGTATAAAGGAGATAATTAGAGGCTCAGATATTAATACTATAGAGAGTAATGCTATAGGATATGGAAAAGATCATGTAATATAATGGTGGTTATTAATGTTCATCTTAATTTTGGAAATTAAATGAGTAGTGTTTTTTATGAGGTTTTTTGCTGTTGATAATTCTTATAAAAATTTGAAGAGCATCCTTTAAGTTATTCGGCTTGAGGATGCTCATTTAAAATTTAAGCAGCGTAGTCTTTTTCAACAGCCAGGAAGGGGTGATGCTGCCAACTTACTGATTTAGTGTATGATGGTGTTTTTGAGGTGCTCCAGTGGCTTCTGTTTCTATCAGCTGTCCCTCCTGTTCAGCTACTGACGGGGTGGTGCGTAACGGCAAAAGCACCGCCGGACATCAGCGCTATCTCTGCTCTCACTGCCGTAAAACATGGCAACTGCAGTTCACTTACACCGCTTCTCAACCCGGTACGCACCAGAAAATCATTGATATGGCCATGAATGGCGTTGGATGCCGGGCAACAGCCCGCATTATGGGCGTTGGCCTCAACACGATTTTACGTCACTTAAAAAACTCAGGCCGCAGTCGGTAACCTCGCGCATACAGCCGGGCAGTGACGTCATCGTCTGCGCGGAAATGGACGAACAGTGGGGCTATGTCGGGGCTAAATCGCGCCAGCGCTGGCTGTTTTACGCGTATGACAGGCTCCGGAAGACGGTTGTTGCGCACGTATTCGGTGAACGCACTATGGCGACGCTGGGGCGTCTTATGAGCCTGCTGTCACCCTTTGACGTGGTGATATGGATGACGGATGGCTGGCCGCTGTATGAATCCCGCCTGAAGGGAAAGCTGCACGTAATCAGCAAGCGATATACGCAGCGAATTGAGCGGCATAACCTGAATCTGAGGCAGCACCTGGCACGGCTGGGACGGAAGTCGCTGTCGTTCTCAAAATCGGTGGAGCTGCATGACAAAGTAATCGGGCATTATCTGAACATAAAACACTATCAATAAGTTGGGACCATTACCAAATAGTTTATATGCTAAAAATTTAGGGAATCATTTTCCTAATTCTCCAGCTAAAAGTTCAGCCTGCTTCAAAATGGTCTCTGTGGCGAGCAAGGACATATCGGGTGGATAACCATATTTTTTGAGCAGACGTTTTACCACCACGCGAATTTTTGCTCTTGCTGCTTCTTTCACTGTCCAGTCAAGACTGACATTGTTGCGGATAGCCTCCGTAAGTACGACTGCCAGTTCTCGTAGTTTTTCCTTTTCCATTAACTCGCGAGCACTGTCGTTATCTGCAACAGCAGAATAGAAGGCATATTCATAAGCGCTGAGGTTTAACTGGGTGGCAAGGCTGTCAGATTCCTGGATAGTCTTGGCAAGCTTGATTAGCTCATCAATTACCTCCGCTGCGGTCAGTACCTTGTTCTGGTAGCCATTGATTGCAGAGGTCAGCATATCAATCAGTTTTTTGCCTTGGGTGATACTTTGATTCGAGCGAACCTTGATCTCGTCAGAAAGCAGTTTTTTAAGCGTTTCCAAAGCAATATTTCTGTGTTGGTAATCCTTCATTTCCTGAAGGAATTCTTCAGAAAGAACGGAAATATCAGGCTTTTGTATCCCAGCAGCGTCAAAAATATCAACAACTTTATCGGTAACCAGAGCCTGATCGATAGTCTGTTTTACCCGAACTTCGAGACTGTCATTGTGTTCTTCTTCTGATCCGTCTGAGTTTTCAGTAAATTTATTCAGTCTGGCTTTTACTGCCTGGAAGAATGCTACTTCGGGTGCCGCTTCCATTGCTTTATCGTGCGGTGTCGCCAATGCAAATGCCTGCGATAAGGCTGCAACCGCAGCCAGGAAACGCATTTTACCTTTACCGTTATCCAGCCCTAAAATATGGTTTTCTGATTCAAGAATAATTGTCAGGCGTTGTGAGGTAGTTGCGGCAAAGTAAGCTTTGTAATCGTATCCATGCATCATGCCTTCCAGGATTTCCAGCTTTTCCTGCATGAGCGTTACGGCTTCTTCCTGAACCTCAGCAGGATCTCCACGTCCACCTGCATCAGAGTAAAAGGAGAGGGCTTCTTTTAAATCAGAGGCAATGCCCAGATAGTCAACAACCAGACCGCCTATCTTATCTTTATACACACGGTTCACACGGGCAATTGCCTGCATAAGGTTGTGGCCTTTCATTGGTTTGTCGATATACAGCGTATGCATGCTGGGAGCGTCGAAGCCGGTTAACCACATATCACGCACTATCACCAGTTTCAGCTTGTCGTCGTCATCCTTCATACGGTTAGCCAGAACCTGACGTTCTTTTTTTGTGGTGTGGTGTTTGGCAATTTCTGGCCCGTCAGCAGCAGAAGAGGTCATGACGACTTTTATTATACCGTCATTTAAATCATCGCTGTGCCATTCAGGTTTTAAGGCTATGATTTCTTTATATAGTTCAGCAGCAATACGGCGGGACATGGTAACAATCATGCCCTTACCATGATCGGCATTGGATTTTAAGCGCTGCTCAAAGTGCAGAACCATATCCGCCGCAATCGCTTTAATACGTTTTGAACTGCCAATCAAACCTTCGATTCTGGCCCATTTAGAACGTTCTTTTTGCGTGAGCGTCAGTTCGTCCTCGTTAAACTCATCATCAAAGTCTTCAATAAGCTGACGACCTTCATCACTGATGGCAATTTTGGCAAGACGGCTTTCATAAAAGATACGAACTGTTGCACCATCTTCAACGGCCTGCGAGATATCGTAGATATCAACATAGTTACCAAAAACAGCAGGCGTGTTGACGTCCGTTTTTTCTATGGGGGTTCCGGTAAAGCCGAGATAGGTCGCATTAGGTAAGGCATCACGCATATATTTGGCAAAGCCATAAACAGTGCGCTTACCTGTAACGTTGCCTTCACTGTCTTTCACGTCAACTTCTTTGGCGCTGAAACCGTATTGTGAACGGTGGGCTTCATCAGCGATAACGACAATATTGGTTCTGTCTGACAACAACTCATAGATATTGCTGCCATCATTAGGCTGGAATTTTTGAATAGTGGTAAACACCACACCGCCAGAGGCTACGCGCAAATATTCTTTGAGTTCTTCCCGGTTGTCGGCCTGTTTTGGTGTCTGACGAAGTAGCTGGGTCGCGGAAGAGAACGTACCGAATAGCTGATCATCCAAATCGTTACGGTCAGTAATCACAACAACTGTCGGATTATCCAGCGCCAGCACAATTTTCCCGGTATAAAACACCATCGAAAGCGATTTACCGGAACCCTGAGTATGCCAGACTACGCCCGCTTTGCGATCTCCGGTTTTTTGCGCATTAACAAGATCTTTACTGTTACGTCCCTGCTGGCGCAGTGCCACTTCGGCAGAGGGGGAGTCCGCATTCACCGCTGAGGCACGAATAGTGGAAAGAACTGCTGCATTGACCGCGTAATACTGGTGATAAGCGGCCATTTTTTTAACAGTGCGGATACTGATAATCCCTTGGCTGTCTTCATGTTTACTGGCTTCAAACACGATAAAGTGGCGGATCACATCCAACAGCGTTACAGGATTAAGTAACCCCTGTAATAAAACCTCAAGCTGTGGTTGGGTACTGGTGGCTTGTGTTTTACCATTAGCTGTTTTCCACGTCATATAGCGACTGAAATCAGCAGAAACTGTACCCGCCTTGGATTCCAGTCCGTCTGAAATAACATTAAACGCATTGTAGGTAAACAGGCTGGGTATTTGGTTCTGATAGGTTTTAATCTGGTTATAAGCGCCCAATACCGTAGCATTTTCGTCAGTAGCATTTTTTAGTTCAATAACGACTAACGGCAGACCGTTGATGAACAAAATAAGATCCGGCCGGCGGGTATGGTTGCCTTCTTTGATGGTGAGCTGATTAATGACCAGAAATGCATTATTAGTGGGATCGTTAAAGTCGATCAGGCTGGCCAGCTCCCCTTGTGTATTACCATCCTTGCTGACTTCGATATTGATTCCTTCGGTCAAAAGGCGATGAAAGGTTAGATTGTTTGCCATTAGGTCAGGTGAGCTGATCTGCATCACCTGTTTTAGAGCTTCCTCACACTTCTGCTCACTAAGGTGCGGATTAATTCGTTGCAATGCTGTACGCACTTTATCTTCAAGGATAACCTGCTGATAGCTACGTAACGGATTGATTCCACTGGGTTCAATGTCCGGGCCGTAAACATACTCATAGCCCAGCCCTTGCAGGTGCTCAATTGCCATTACTTCAATATCGGATTCGGTCATCTTTGCCATGCGTACTGTCCTTATTGCCGCTTAACCAGAGAGCGGGCTGTACACCCGCATAATTATTTTATGCTACTGATGCGATTGCTTCTTCTGCATACTGAACCCGTACTTCACCGTTCATCAGTTTGGGAAGTAGGGTATCGCGGAGATTTTCTAGTGTTTTAATTTGCTGAGTGTTCGTCTCTTTCTTACTAAATATCGGAGATATTTCTTCATTAAATTTCTCAATTGAATTTAAAGAAGGAAACTTCAAGTTTACAGACTCGAAAGTTCTTGTCGTAATAGTGTCAAATACGCTGCCATAAGCCGCTGTCAGCAAATCATCGACAATAAATCCAACCAGAAGATATATGAAGAAAGGATAGCTTCCAATTTTTGAAACAATGCCATAATTGGATTGACTAAAAGCCATATCTCTTGCTAAAAGAGCGTACTTTCCCACTGTACCACGAGCACTTATAACGGTTGAGTTTTTAGGCAGCAATTTAGCTGAACTGTTTTGAAGTCCCGCTAAGCTTATAGACTTTTCTGTGCTATACAGATAGCCTTGATGAGCTGCTGAAATATCTCCTCCGGAAATCCAAGGTATCTCATCGGTCCAATATTCAGCAACTGAAGTTTTTGGCGTTCCACCTCCAACTAATGTGAATATATCTAGGACATTTTTTTCTTGCCATTCATCATTGCTATCCACATCAAACCATTGCCTAAACAGTGTTTCAGCCATAGATTCCAGCGTTTTATTCTGGCGATGAAGCAGGTCTATTTTGTCATCAAGAGAGGACAGTACAGAGGCGATGGCTTTTTGCTCTGGCAGTGAAGGTAATAGGATCTCTTGACTATAAGCGGTATCCCTGTTTAGTCCAGGAACAGCGCTATCTTCGTTCAGTTCTTCCAGCCCTAATGTTTTCAACAAATAGAATAAAAAAACAAAATCATATTTCGAAGGGTTAGGTAAAATATAATAAGCAGTATCAATACACCAAAATGGTCCATAAGTTAAGTACGCTTTCCCAACAGTTCCTTTACGACCAATAATAATTCCTTGTTCGTTTATTAATGCTTTGTTATGCCAACCAGTTAATCCACCTGAACTATATACAGGTATAGAGCCAGCATTCCTATCCTGTGCCTTTAATGCTTTACCATAATTAAGAATGACAATCTCACCAAGTTTAGTTTTTATCCACTGACTCATAAAACCACCTTCGCCAGACTCTCAGCGATAGACTTATTCAGATGCGCTTCTTCTTCCAATTGTGCTTCAAACTCCGCTTTAAGAGCCGTAAAACGTTCTTTAAAGTCAAAATCGTCTTCTTCGTCAGCAAGGCCAACATAACGGCCAGGCGTCAGCACATAATCAAGTTTAGCGACTTCATTGATATCGACAGATGCACAGAAACCAGCCACATCTTCGTAGTCGCCACCTTTGTTACGCCAGTTATGGTAGGTGTCAGCAATAGTTTTGATATCTTCGTCAGAAAGCACTTTGCTACGGCGGTTGATTAAATGACCAAGATTACGGGCATCAATAAACAGAATTTCTTTACTGCGATCACGATAATGACTGCTGTTTTCACGATCTCGGCGCATAAACCATAAGGCCGCTGGGATCTGGGTATTCAGGAACAGTTTTGCGGGTAAGTTAACGATACAATCAATCACATTGGCATCTTTGACCAGTGCTGCACGAATATCACCTTCACCCGAACTTTTAGAGGTTAAAGCCCCTTTTGCCAGCACAACGCCAGCCTGACCTTTTGGCGACAGGTGATACAGGAAGTGTTGCATCCAGGCAAAGTTAGCATTGCCGGCAGGAGGGATACCATATTGCCAACGGGCATCACCACGAAGCTGCTCACCGGACCAGTCGGAAACGTTAAACGGTGGGTTAGCAATGATAAAATCAGATTTTAAATCTTTATGAGCATCGTTAAGGAATGAACCTTCATTATTCCAGCGAACGTGTTCGGAGTTAATGCCACGAATTGCTAGGTTCATTTTTGCCAAACGCCAGGTGGTCTGGTTGGACTCCTGTCCATAGATCGAAATATCGTCAATATTTCCCTGGTGTGCTGCCACAAATTTTTCTGACTGAACGAACATACCACCAGAACCACAGCAGGGGTCAAAGACTCGGCCTTTATAGGGTTCCAGCATGTTAACCAGCAGGCTTACGATGGATTTTGGCGTATAGAACTGACCGCCCTGTTTGCCTTCTGCCAGTGCAAATTCACCAAGGAAGTATTCGAATACGTGGCCTAATACATCAGCAGAACGCGCTTTGGCATCTCCCAGTGCAATGTTGCCAATCAAATCTATCAGTTCACCCAGCACGGTGGCGTCGAGGTTCTGGCGAGCGTAGACTTTCGGCAGCACACCTTTTAGCTGTGGGTTACCCGCTTCGATAAGCTCCATAGCATCATCAACCAGCTTACCGATTTCAGGTAGCTTGGCCTTAGATATTAGATAGTTCCAGCGTGCAAGCTCAGGGACAAAGAAAATGTTGTAAGCGGTGTACTCGTCTTTATCTTCCGGGTCAGCGCCTGCGAACTCGCCTTCACCAGCCTTCAGCAACTCATAATGAGATTCAAAAGAATCAGAAATATACTTAAGGAAAATGAGGCCCAGCACGACATGCTTATACTCGGCTGCATCAATGTTTTTACGCAGCTTGTCTGCCGCTTTCCACAGGATGACTTCTAACGGATCTGTTTTGATTTCTTTAGGTTTTCTTGCCATTGGCGTAACTTCGTGAATTAGGATGGTAGCCCTATTTTGCCTTAAAGTTCCGCTTGTTACGAGCTTATACAGCGATTAATTATTATCTGATTTTAGTGTTTTCGTTCAGCTCAGCAAGTGCAATGACTCATGGGGTAAGTGCTTTGTAACAGGGTTGTTGATGTCAGTCGTTGGCCCTCAATGGAGTCACGGTCATAGGCATAATTGCTGTATAGCTGTTAATGTTTGTCTGGGTGAATTTCTACTATTCGGACTAACACCAAGTGAGTTCCATACTACATAACTGTGAGAATTTTCTGTACCCTTCACTCTATCCTCTTCTTGCATATTTACAGGAAGATAAAGCAAAAGATACAAAACTTTGTAATCAAAAAACTGTCTTAATGTACTTACATCACGTTTAGTTATTAAATTTTTTGTCATGGTGAAAATTTTTACTTGGTCATTAAAATTCATCGGGTGTTAATATTCTAAACGAATAGGATGTCAAGCTAAAATGATGTGTCAAGTTGTTTGTAAAGTGAGAGGTTTATTTTTGGAAGAAATGCTTAAGAGAAGTATATATGATATTTGCCTGAATATAATTATTGATATGCAAGGTTGGCAGAGGTTTTCTTTCTTTTCTAACCGAAGGGAAGAAAAGCAAGGGGAACTCGAAGAAGCAAGCGCAGCGGCTTCGCAGAGTTAGCCCTTGCTTCATTTCGCTATAATAATAAAAAATCGCAGTGCCTGATATTTTATATAAAGATATACAGCTTAACTTGCATTTATTTTAAAGCTTCTCTTGCAGCACAGAAGATGCTATAAATTTCCGCTTCGGTTGAATAGATGACACTGTATGGTGCTTATAATTAAAAAATTATTCACTCAAGCAATTCTTTTTATAATAAATATTATTTATTTAACAAAAACGCTTGACATTCTTTCTTAAAGTGATTAATTGTAATGTTGTATAAATTTAAAACAAGAGGTTAAATAATGACTGAATATAATACGGCCTTCAATGAAGTAGACTTGCTTATGAATGAGATGCTTGAGAAATTAAATATATCATTAAATGAAACGAATTTATATCCAACTGATGATATGTTTCGGATAATTGTGCAAGAGATTGATGTTGAAAATTTAAAAATACTATCTTTTATTTATAACGAAGGATCTCAAGAGGTTATAGACAATATGACTTCCGTAATAAAAGAATTCATGTACTGGTGGGGAGATAATTTAGATTATGGTACTATTAATATCCAATCTCTAATTGCAAAAAAAGAAGAAAAAATAATTTCTTCAATCATATTAGAAAATTCAGATAAAGCTAAAAACATAAAAAGAATTTGATGGTTAATTGCAATCCTGACAATCATGCTCTCATGACCATTTTTTAGAGGGATGAGGGGCTGTTGCATTCACTTCATAGGAATACCTACTCATAGAGGCTGTCTGGCACGAGCGAAGCTCTTTGATCTGTTTCTTGACTGCGAAGATCTCTGTTTTAGCTAACTCACTATTGCTACTTTTTGCATCAAGATGGCTTATAAGGCGGTTCAGCTTTTGGGATATGTTAGACTGTGATTTCCAAGCTTCAACATTGATAGCAGGAACGACAGGAGGAAGCCTATCAAAGAGGTTAATCGAAGCCATTCGCCTTGCTTTTGTTTCCACGTTTAGCATTAAGAATCTCAGTGTAGGTCAATCTTCGTGCTTAGATTTTGATTTTTTCAACAGAACGGTGAAAAGAGCAAGGGACAAGAGAAGCTCCGCTTCTCTTAGTCATACCTTGCTAACATTCCTATATATCATTTAGAATCTTAGGCCATATTTTATTTCTCTTTCTTTAAATGCATCCTGGCCTCCCTCCAGAATTTCACATACATGTTGCCTTATACCCATACTCTTGAGAAGGCAAGTATCCTGTATTTTTTCAAAAGTATTTTCAAGTGCATTACTGATATATTCAAACTGATACTCTTCATTCTCACCATCTTTAATTTGACCAGTTTGGTTTGCAACAATAACACATTCTGAATCAGCGGAAACAACAAGGTTTGCGTTATGAGTAACCAATATTATTTGTCTCGTTTTTTTGCGTTGCTTAATAAACCTGTTCAACTGTTCATAAATAGTTCTGTTATCTAAGTTATCTTCTGGTTGATCTATGAGTATTGGATGCGATGCATTGCTCAGGTGCAGCAATAAATTCAAAAGAACTAACCCTCTTTTACCGGGAGACATTTTTATTATTTCATCATTATTATAGATAATTTCATAATCAATGAAGAAATAGTCATCGTAGAGTGTGTAAAGGATATCCTTTTTAGTAATCCCTTTCTTCACTTTGGGACAGGTTTCTTTTTTTGTATTTGCTAAAATGGTATTTATTTTTTCTATATGGTTTACTACATCAAAAGCAAAAATCTCTTTAGGATCATATGCATCACCCATTAAAGGTTGTAAATTGCCTCTCATGTCATAATTATCTATGAATTTATCAAATCCATCTTTATTGAAACTCAGTTTAGGGATTATTTTCATATCATCAGAAATACTATATTGCTCGGATGATAACTCAATAATATAGTCTTGATATAAAGACATTAATTCTGCATAGTTTGTTTGTAAATTAGAAAGGTTGTCTTTTGCATCTACTAATAATTTATCTATTACTTGTTGCAGTCCATTTATTTTGCTTAGTTTTTCTCTTTCGATACTTATTTTTTTGGTAAATAAGTCGAGGCTTTGTTTTTCCTTAACTTTTAATAATAAAGGAGTGATCTCTAACTCTGATTTTTCTTTTATTTGTGTGATTTTATCGATGAGTTTTGGTATTTTATTTGTTTTCAACTCAAAATGCTTTTGAGTTTCTAAGCGAATACTGTCCATACCTTTTTCAATAATGGAATAGTATTTTCTGGAAAAAATAGCAGTATCCGCAACACTTAATGAGGATGCTAAATCAGATTTTAAAGCATTAGTGTAATCTAGAAACCTTTCGTGTAGGCCAGTTATTAGCTTTGTGGAGTTTAAATGATAGTTATCAACTACTCTTAGTCTATTCTCAGAGTTTTTTAGAATGGTGTTGAGTTTATTGTATTTTATTATTTCTTGCTGATTGAATCCTGATTTTTCTCTTAGTTTTTTACATTGTTCTTCTAATGAACTGATCTCCTTTTCAATAGAGAATTTATCACCAATCTTATTTCTTTCATCACATAATGTTGTGTAATTATCTGAAAATGTCTGATGAAGTTCAATTTTTTCTTTTATCTCTTTGTTTTTTAATTTAATTTCAGAGTCTTTTACTTCACTGAATTCATAAAAATCTCTATTCTGCTTCAGAATTGACTCGATAAGTTTTTTGAGCTGATTTTTTCCTTCAACTTCCGCAAGTTTATTAATATACAATTGAGGTATGTAAGTTATAGGTTTTGTATCCTCTAAGTCAGAGAGCAAACTAATACTTCCATCATCCCATTCTACCTCAAAGTCAACACCTTGTGTATTATAGTTATCGGTGTCAGCTAAGTTTATATTTTCTAAAACAGCACTTTTATTTATAGCCGCTGCAATGAAGTAAAGTAAAAGTGATTTTCCAGAAGACTTTCCACCTATTATTGTATTCAAATCTTTATTTAAATATATCCAATTTTTGGGGAATTTTTTATCTTCACATATAAATCTTGCTCTTAATATCGTTTGATATCCAGCTTTTGTCTGAGGGTGAGATTCTTGGATTTTAACTCTCGACTCAGGCTCATATATTATTTGTTTTAGCCCATCAAAACTGAGATTAGCTTTTATCCAGGTGTGTCTGTTATCGTCAGGTTTAAACATTTTATCTGAGGAGTGTGCATCTGAACCCCAAACGCAAGGTTTTATGTTTCCAAACTCTTTCAGATAATCTCTTATCGTCTCGTGTTTTTCACCTTTGCAAAAATCAATAGTGCCACTATTTGAAGTGAAGAGCATGTGTGATTGCATTATGAGATGCTTCCGAACGGCATGGCCTTGACTCTTCCAACTGACTTTACTTAGATCTTCGTCTGCTGGTAAAGCTAATATATATTTTCCTTTGAATTTTCCGTTCGTGTTTAATATGTCTTTGAGTTCATCAAGATTGAAGCATGAATTTATCATCCCTACAAATAAAGGATTTTGTCCAGCAAAATTATGTTGATGTTGGCATAGTTTTTCGCCAAATTCGATTATATTCTCTTTTGTGAAGTTTCTTCTGTCTGTTCTGGCACCTGGTTCTGAATAAAAATCAAATTTCAGACAGTTTATAATTTCTTTTTCTATGGTTTCTGGAGAAACAGAATCACATAATAAGAGATGGTAATTTACTTTTCTATTCCACCTTAAATCTGATTCCTTTCCGATAACTAATTTATCAATTCTGAACTCGATGTTTGGTAATACCCTTATTTCTTTAACTAACTCATAATTTTCAGCACCTAATAATTGCTCCATTCTTTCAGGGTTAGATAAGTAGTCATTTTTTATCTTTTTATATCCATCTATGAAAAAATAATCAGTAATCCCTATTACTTTTATATTTTCTTCGATAGCTTTAGTGAATAAATCAATAATATATTTATCCCAGTCGTCTCTATATTCGTTTCTCAAAACTGATGCAGGAGTATGGACATGAAGATCCCATTTATTCCATTCTGAGCCTCTACTGAACATTTCTTTCTCCATCTGAATTAAATTTATTTTTTATTTAATAGGATGATGACCTATACTTATTCAGAATATAACTTAAATCTGTGTGAACAAGAAGTATCGTTCCATTATTTTTTGATGACTTGGTATACTCCCCTAAGCTATCTATCATTGCTTTTTTTTAAGATATAGTAGCCCATATGTATACCAAATTTGGTTAAATATTGAATTATTCAATAATATCAATAGGTAAGATGTTGAATGAAAGTACTGCTGCATCATGGGGGTGTGAGAGTCTAGATTTTCTATTGTACTCATTGGAGTGTGATGTCCATATTTCTTAATTTTTAATGAGTTAGTGATTTTTGTGGTTATCATTAGGTTTCACGGTGTCTCATCGAATATCATGACATCCTACATTTAACAGTAGGAATTCATGACTGCATACGGTGCATGATAACGGAGTCTTTATGGTAGTAAAACAAGAGGGAAAGCCACTTTCGTTTAAAGCGGTAAAAATGATGAAGCCTGGTGGCAAAGATGAAGCTGACGTGGGCGAAAATCGTGGTTTACGTCTCTCATGTGGTGCCACCGGGATGAAGTCTTTTTCCTACCGTTACGCGAGTCCCCGACTGGTAAACTTGTTCAGTTTAAAATTGGTAACTTTCCACAACTTCTCTCGTTTGCTGCACGTTTTAAACTCCACGAATTAAAGCTTCTCCGTCAGGCCTGCCGGAGTCTGAACCAGAACTGGTCTATCGACTTTATGCCTGATACCCAGGTCTGTGGCCGTCGTTTTCGCACGTTCAATGTCGTTGATGACTTTAACCGTGAGGCGTTGTCGATTGAAATCGAACTGAATCAGCCAGCTCTGCGCGTGGTCCGTGTGCTCGACAGGATCGCGGCAAATCGCGGCGATCCGGTCACGCTACGCATGGATAATGGTCCGGAATTTATCTCACTGGCACTGGCTGAATGGACAGAGAAACATGCAGTAAAACTGGAGTTTATCCAGCCGGGTAAGCCGACACAGAACGCTTTTATTGAGCGCTTTAACCGAACATACCGTACAGAAATACCCGATTTTTATCTGTTCAGAATGCTGAATGAAGTGCGGGAAATCACGGAGAAATGGTTATCTGAATATAACTGTGAACGCCCGCATGAATCACTGAACAATATGACACCGGAGGAATACCGACAGCACTATTATCTGGCCGGGATCTCAAAAAATGCCTGGAACTAAAACGGGTCTATTTACACCACACCCCAATGTACTATTGAAGTGTGGCTGGTGAAGTTTGTATCAAATTACTCATTCATTTCGTGGTTGCTCTTTTTTATCTTATTGAATATCGATAATACCCGTCAGGATGCGGAAACGAGGTTTTAGAGGCATAAGCATCATTAGCTGACATATCATGAAGCATTATTTATACATCATGCAGCTGAAGTTGATTCTCTAAACGCCGATCGCGCAGCGTTGAATAAATAAAGGTGATGACAAACAGCAGGGAAAATAAAACGACTATGGTCGGCGCGGGGGCACTGTCGATGAAAAATGACAGGTATACACCCAGAAATGACGTTGCAACCGATATGGCGGTAGCCAGTAATAATGCCTGGGCGAACCTGCGCGTCATTAAAATCGCAATCGCTCCGGGGGCAATCAGCAAGGAGATCGACAAAATAATACCTACCGACTTTAGCGTCGCGACGATAGTCAGGGCTATCATACACAGCAGACCATAATGCAGCAGTGTGGTGTTAAGACCGCTGGCCTTTGCCTGGTGCGGATCGAACGCATGCAGTAGCAGATCTTTCCATTTAAGCCCGATGATAAGCGCTATCCCCAAAGCGATAACCGCAGTCTGCGCAATGTCGCCCAGCGAAACGCCCAGCATGTCACCGAACAAAATATGGTCCAGATGAATTTCAGACTGGATTGACACATACAGCACCAGTCCGGCGCCAAACATACCGGAAAAGACGATCCCCATCAGGGTATCGCGCTTGATACGGCTATTATCGTCAAGATACCCGGTGGCGACCGCGCAGAACAATCCGGCGACAAAAGCGCCAATCGCCAGCGGAATACCCGCAATCCAGGCCAGTACAATCCCCGGAAAGACCGCATGGCTCATGGCATCCCCCATCAGCGCCCAACCTTTCAACACCAAAAATACCGACAGCAGCGCGCAGGGGACGGCGACGATAACGGAGATGGTCAGCGCGTTGACCATAAAGCTGAACTGAAAGGGTTCCAGTAATGTGGTTAAGAACATGAGGACTCCTTGTTCACCTGCCGGGCGCGGCGGCGATTCGCCAGCAGACCGTGTTTGGGGGCGAAGACAAACGCCAGCAGGAACAGCAGCGTTTGCAGTACGACGATAATTCCGCCGGTTGCGCCGTCCAGCCAGTAGCTTAGCCAGGCGCCGAAAAAGCTGGTCAGGCTACCGATAGCCACAGCGATCGTCAGCAGACGAGGAAAACGATCGGTCAACAGCCATGCGGTCGCGCCAGGCGTGACCACCAGGCAAATGACCAGAAATGCGCCGACGGTTTGCAGTGCAGCAACGGTGGAAACGGAGAGCAGCGTAAAAAATAGCAGCTTCAGCCGACCAGGATTCAGACCAATAGAGCGTGCATGGTTTTCATCGAAAAAGACCACCATCAGGTCTTTCCACTTCAGCAGCAGGATAGTCAGTGAGATGACGCCGATGATCGCCAGTTGCAAAATATCTTCCGGCGCAATCGCCAGCACGTTACCGAGAATAATGGTCTGGATGTTCACCGACATCGGATTGAGCGACACCATAAACAGCCCGATACCGAAGAAAGAGGAAAATATCAGTCCGATAATCGCATCTTCTTTCAGGCGTGAGCGCTGATTGAGAAACAGCATACTGCCCGCAGCCAGTCCCCCGGAGAGAAATGCCCCCAGCGCGAAGGGAAGCCCTAACATATATGCCCCAGCAACACCGGGAACGATGGAATGCGATAGCGCATCGCCAATAAGCGACCAGCCTTTGAGCATCAGGTAGCATGAGAGGAACGCGCACAGGCCGCCGACCATCGCCGAAACCCACATGGCGTTGAGCATGTACTGGTAACCAAAGGGTTCTGTCAGCCAGTTCATGACTATTCCCCCTCGCGTGCCGCGCGGCGCGAAATAAACGGGCGCTCATCATCGGTAATCACATGCTGCTCACCCCCACTCAATGCGACGTGACGCAGAACGCCGCTAAATGCCTGTTCAAGGTTCTCGGTGGTAAAGGTGGTGTCAGTTGGACCGCTTGCCAGCACGGTGCCTTTAATCATTACCGTGTAATCACAAAACTCGGTGACCGAGCCCAGGTTATGGGTGGAGACCAGCATGGTTCGGCCCTCATCACGCAATTCGCGCAGCAGGTCGATGATACGGGCTTCGGTTTTTACATCCACGCCGGTGAAGGGTTCATCCAGTAAAATGACCTGCCCATCTTGTGCAATGGCCCTTGCCAGGAAAACGCGTTTTTTCTGCCCACCGGAAAGTTCACCAATCTGGCGATGGCGATATTCCAGCATATCAACCCGCGCCAGCGCCGCATCCACGCAGGCGTGATCGTGCGCCTTTGGCCGACGCAGCCAGCCCATATGGCCAAAGCGTCCCATCATCACCACATCTTCCACCAGTACCGGAAATGACCAGTCCACCTCTTCAGACTGGGGCACATAAGCAATCAGATTCTGTTTTAGCGCCTTGTTGACCGGCTGTTGCAGGATAGAGATTTCCCCCTGTGCCAGCCGGACAAACCCCATCAACGCCTTAAACAGTGTTGATTTCCCGGAACCGTTGACACCAACCAGTGCGGCAATCGAGCCGCCCGGAACCTGAAACGTGGCATCCCGCAGTGCAGTGTGGCCGTTGCGATACGTCACCGTAACCTGATTCACGGTAATCGCAGATTGACTCATGGTTGACTCCCAAGGCCGTTATTGATGCCGTTAACAATGGTTTGTGTGGTGACGCGCAGTAGATCCAGATAGGTCGGGACCGGGCCGTCGGCAGCGCTGAGTGAATCGACGTACAGCACGCCGCCGTAATGTGCGCCAGACTCCCGGGCTACCTGACGCGCGGGTTTGTCGGACACGGTACTTTCGCTAAATACCGTGGGGATCTGATGCGCACGTAAGGTATCGATCACCTTGCGTACCTGCTTCGGCGTACCTTGTTGATCGGCGTTGATCGGCCATAAGTACAGTTCTTTCAGGTCGTTATCGCGCGCCAGATAGGAGAACGCCCCTTCGCTAGTGACCAGCCAGCGTTTATCGGCAGGAATTTTGGCAAGTTCGGCCTGGAGCGGCGCGAGCGTTTGCTGAATTTCTGCTTTATAGCGATCGGCATTCTTCTGGTAGGTCGCTGCGTTTTCCGGGTCATATTTCATTAACGCATCGCGAATGTTATCCACGTAAATGAGTGCGTTGTCTGCTGACATCCAGGCATGCGGATTGGGTTTTCCATTGTATGGCCCTTCGCTGATGCCCATCGGTTTTACGCCGTTTGAGACCATCACTTCCGGTACGCCGGACAGATGTTGGTAGAAGCGGGTAAACCAGAGTTCCAGATTGAGACCATTAGAGAGAATTAACTGCGCGCCCTGCGCCCGCTTAATGTCGCCTGGCGTGGGCTGGTATTCGTGAATCTCTGCCCCGGGTTTGGTGATTGAACTGACGTCTGCCGCATCGCCTGCCACATTGCTTGCCATATCAGCAATGATCGTAAACGTCGTGATGACCTTGAACTTTTCTTTCGCCCAGGCAGGCGACAGCGTAAGTGCCGTCAACAGGCTGGCAAGGAGAACTGACTTCAGACGAGGCAGATGCGGCATAGTATCCCTCACAACAAAGTGGTTAATTAATCATCGAATATAGCCTTTGCTATGTTATATAGCACATGGCATAAATAAATGAAAATAATTCTTATTTGCGTAGGGTAAGGATGTATCACCTTCAGGTAATAGTGCTGCGTATTTTTAAGGTGTATTATTTATGCAACTTAATTATGGAGGCATCATGTCCGGCAAACGTATTGCTCGTGAAAAAATGACGATCCAAAAGATGATCTCGCTGTACGAAAGCCAGTGTCCGGAAGCTTCAGATGAACAGGGGCATTACGATGCGTTGTTTGCTTATGCGCAAAAGCGCCTGGACAAGTGCGTGTTTGGCGAGGAAAAACCGGCCTGCAAACAGTGTCCGGTACACTGCTATCAACCTGCTAAACGCGAAGAGATGAAGCAAATTATGCGTTGGGCCGGGCCGAGAATGCTCTGGCGTCACCCGATTCTGACCGTTCGCCATCTGATTGATGACAAGCGTCCCGTCCCGGAATTACCTGAGAAATATCAGCGCAAGAAGTAATCTGGTTATTTTGTGCCGGATGGCGGCGATGCCTTATCCGGCCAGCAAGCGCAGGCTCACCTGTCGCGTAGGCCCGATAAGCGTAGCGCCATCGGGCAATTTAACTATCCGGTACCGGATGGCGGTTACGCTTTGGTGGCAATAAGAATGGCCGAGGCTTTGATCAGCGCGATGACCCGGCTTCCCTGGCTCAGTTTCATCTCTTGCTGACTTTCGTTCGTCACGACCGCGACAATGTCAAAACCGGCATCAGTTTTGATGTGTACGGTGGCGTTAACGGCGCCTTCGGTTACCTGTGAAACGCTACCGGCAAATTGGTTACGGGCAGAGAATTTCAGGCCACAGTCTTCAGTCGCCAGCGTCACCCACGGCGCTTTAATCAGCGCAATGGCTTCTTTTCCTTTCGCCAGACCCAGTGCCTGCTGGCTGCTATGGGTCACAATCGCGACCAGTTTTGCGCCGCCAGCCAGCGTCAGTTCAACTTCATCATTCACTGCACCAGTGGCAACTGCACTGACTGTACCGGTTAATTGATTACGTGCTGATACCGCCATACTGCCTCCTTTCGTTGAGTTATCACCCAGTATAGCCACAATGGCTAAACCAGCGCATCCTTATCAATACCTAATCGCTTCATACGCGACAACAACGTGGTTCGTTTTAGCCCCAATCGCTGCGCAGCACCTTTAGGACCGGCAACCACGCCGTTGGTCTCTTTCAGGACGCGCATGATCAACTGGTATTCGTCCTCGCCATCCTGCGCAACTTCGGTGGCTACCGGCGGTGCGGACGGCGTCAACGCGGCAATATCCGGCAGGGACAGCTGTAGCACGTTGCCTCGGGTAAGCAGAACCGCGCGCTCCACCACGTTTTCCAGTTCGCGCACGTTACCCGGCCACTCCATGCTGCTCAAGGTACGAAGCGCTTCGGCAGGAATACTGTCGATATTGCGTCCCATCCGGCGAGCAATTTTAAAGGTAAAGGCTTTCACCAGCAGTGGGATATCTTCCGGGCGCTCGCGCAGCGGAGGTAAATGGATTGGGAAAACGTTCAGCCGGTAATACAGATCGTTACGGAATTCCCGATCGGCAACCATCTTTTTCAGATCGCGGTTAGTGGCGGCGATCAACCGAACGTCGGTCTGGATCAGCTTGTTGCTGCCCAGGCGTTCAAATTCCTGCTCTTGCAGTACGCGCAGCAGCTTAGGCTGTAGCTCCAGCGGCATGTCACCTACTTCATCGAGGAACAGCGAGCTTTTATCCGCCAGTTCAAAACGACCAATTCGCTGTGTGCTGGCCCCGGTAAACGCGCCGCGCTCGTGACCAAACAGGTCGCTTTCCAGTAATCCGGCAGGCATTGCCGCGCAGTTCATCTTCACCATCCGGCGGGCGTTACGCCCACTCAGATTATGAATCGCTCTGGCGATCAGCTCTTTACCCGTACCTGTCTCACCCAGAATCAATACGGTGCTGTCGCTTTGCGCCACCATTTCGACCTGTTTGAGTACGCTGTACATGGCTTCGCTGCGACCGATAATTTCGCCGAACTCACTGTCCACATTGTTCAGTTGCTCGGTCAGCGCCAGGTTTTCATCGACCAGACGTTCTTTCAGGCGGTGTATCTCCTGTTAGGCAAGCGCGTTATCTACCGCAATGGCTACGCGTTCGGCAATCTGGCGCAACAGTTTCAGGTTGGCGGTGGTGAAAACTTTTTCTTCACACTGCGCCAGTTTGAGCACGCCAAGCATCGTGTTGCCGGACATCAGCGGCAGCAGGCACAGAGTCTGTAGCTGGTTGCCCCAGGTTTCGAACAGCATCCGTTCGTAAGGGGCGAGCGTATCGCGTTCGCTCAGATTAATCAGCAGCATCTCTTTGCTTTTGAAAACGCGTTCAGAAAGCGTACCTGCTTCATCCACTTCACTTTGTTCGTGCGCCGGATGATGTTCATCCAGATAGTGGGTGGAATAAATGCTGAGCTTGTTTTTGCGATCGCTGCGTAACACGATGCTGATGGCATCAATGTCGAAGTAGTGATGGATCTCTTTGGCGACTTCGCTGACCAGCTCGTCAATGTCCAGGCGGGAGAGCACCGCATTGGTGATGGCGACGAGGATACGAAAGTTGTCACGTTCGCGACACAGCAAATCGTAATCGACGTTGTTGCTGACTCTGCTCTGAATTTGTTCCGCAACGACGCCGACTATCTGGGTGAAGGTCTGCAGCCGGTTGTACTCTTTTTCACTCCACGGACGATCTTCGTTGCGGATGAATTCACAGCCGCCAAAGATGCGTCCATCCGCCGCCAGCGGCAGCAGGCAGTAGTGGCCAAATTCAGAATACAGTCCACCTGAAGCCAACTGTGGCCAGGTTTCCGTAAACTCATGATAGTTGCAGTGCAGCGCATCGGGGCGAGACAAAATACGGCGTACCGGGCCATGGGCCAGTACCGTTTCATCTTCATAATCGATGGGTTTACCATTTTCACGCGTCGCAAAATAACGCGCACGCTGCGTTTGTGCCTGCCATAACACAATAGCCGCACAGTCGGCCAGCGCTGAACGCTTGACCAGCTGCGAAAGCGCCTCGCTAAGAGACGGGAGATCGGGCTGCTGTAATAATGTACGAGTAATATCGAACAGGCCTTGCTGTCCGAGGTCACTCATCGGTGTATACGACATATTGCTTTTCCAGGAAAAGCACCGCAGAACGGTGCGAAAACGGTAAATGAATTATAGGTATAAGTCGTAAATCATTGCCGGATAGCTGACCGCGAACTCGCTGGTCACGCAATCCGTAGGCCTGATAAGCAAAGCGCCATCAGGCGATAATGCAGCGTTAATGCCGGATGTCGACGCAAATGCGTCTTATCCGGCCTACAGTATGCTGCCAACTGGCTGCTAACATATACGAGGTAAAGGTTCGGCGTGTGGTAAATCGAGGGTCCGTTTCACGCCGTACAGTCCGGCCAGACGCACACCTTTGCGTTCTACCACTTCACCAATCAGCGCGGCATCGCGTCCTAAAGGATGGGCGTGGAGTGCGGCGAGCACGGCTTCAGCAGCCTGACGTTCAACGGCAATCACCAGCTTACCTTCGTTAGCAAAATTGAGCGCATCCAGACCCAGCAGTTCGCAAACGCCACGCACCGCGGGTTTCACGGGCAGGGCCGCTTCAGACAGCTCAATGCCAAACCCGCATGATGCGGCAAATTCATGCGTTACCGCATTCACGCCGCCACGGGTCGCGTCACGCAGCGCCTTCACGCCGGGGATATCACGTAGCGTCTGGATAAGCGGCGTCAATACCGCGCAGTCGCTGACCAGTTCGCCATCAAGACCCAGCTGTTCGCGCAGGTTAAGGATAGTTGCACCATGATCGCCAAGCGTACCGCTGACCAGCAGCACATCGCCCACGCTCAGGGTCTGTGCGCCCCAGTGAATGTTGGCGGGGATCGCGCCCATGCCGGCAGTATTGATGAACAGTTTGTCCGCGGCACCGCGCTGTACAACCTTGGTGTCGCCGGTGACGATGGCGATACCCGCTTCGCGCGCGGTTGCCGCCATGCTGTTCACGACGGTTTTCAGCGTGTCTATTGGCAGCCCCTCTTCGAGGATAAAACCGCAGGAGAGATAGCGTGGGATCGCGCCGCTGACTGCCACGTCGTTAGCCGTACCACAGATAGCCAGCTTGCCGATATTACCGCCCGGGAAGAACAACGGATCGATAACATAGCTGTCGGTTGAAAACGCCAGGCGATCGCCTTCTGCGACCAGTTGCGCCAATTCCAGGCGCGCCTGATCTTCCTGTTCCGCCAGCCACGGATTCGCAAATGCCTCCATAAACAGACTGTTGATCAACTGCTGCATAGCCTGGCCGCCGCTACCGTGGGCGAGTTGTACGCTGTTCATGCTTCACACTCCTGCTGACGATACTGATACCAGGCGGCACATGCGCCTTCGGAGGAGACCATCAGGGCGCCAAATGCGGTCTCCGGGTTACAGGTTTTGCCAAATAGCGGGCACTGATGCGGTTTGCATCTGCCGGTCAATACCTCTCCGCAACGCGCGCGCGGATCGTCATACACCTGCTGCGGCGCTGGCTGGAAATGCGCTTCGGCGTCAAAGCGCTGATAGTCAGGCGTCAGGTGAACGCCTGATGATTCAATGACGCCCAGACCGCGCCATTCGCTGTCGCCATTCACGCTGAACACGTCGGCGATAGCCTGTTGGGCTAACGCGTTACCGGCATCCGGTACCACGCGACGATACTGGTTTTCTACCTGGCTGTGCGCGGCAATTTTCTGCTCAATCAACATCACCACGCCCTGCAGGAGATCGAGCGGTTCGAAGCCAGCGACCACTAACGGACGATGGAAATCTGAGGCAATAAAATTATAGGCGTCAGTGCCAATCACCATGCTGACGTGACCCGGCGCTAAAAAGGCATCAATGCCGTTGTCCGGTTGTTCCAGCAGGCTGCGCAGCGTTGGGATCAAGGTGATGTGCTGGCAGAAAAAGTAAAAGTTCTGCACATCGCGCTGTTTGGCCTGCTGCAGAGTGATGGCGGTTGTCGGCATGGTGGTTTCAAAACCCAGGCCAAAGAACACCACCTTACGCGTTGGGTTTTCCTCGGCCAGCTTCAGCGCATCCATTGGGGAATAGACGATACGGACATCCGCGCCGCGCGCTTTGGCTTGTAGCAGAGAACCTTGTTTACCCGGGACGCGCATCGCGTCGCCAAAGGTGCAGAAAATCACTTCCGGGTGGCTGGCGATTTCGACACAGCTGTCAATTCTGCCCATCGGCAGAACGCACACCGGGCAGCCTGGACCGTGAATAAACTCGACGTTTTCAGGCAGTAACTGGTCGAGACCGAACTTGAAGATTGCGTGGGTATGACCCCCACAAACTTCCATGATGCGCAGCGGGCGTTCAGCCGTGTAGGGGAGGAGTGCAGCACGTTCACACAGGTGCTCTATCAACTGCATCACCTGTTCTGGTGCGCGGTATTCGTCAACAAAACGCATTATTTTTCCTCGCCATACAGCAACGCGCCGACATCCGGCTCAACGTCAAACATGTTTTGCAGCGCGTCGAGCGTGTCGCGCGCTTCTGCTTCATTAATGATGCTCATGGCGAAACCGACGTGAACCAGTACCCACTGGCCGAGGCGCGGTTGGCCATGTTCATCACAGCTACCGACCAGCGTCAGATCGACGTCGCGCTGAATACCGCAAACGTCGACCTTAGCCTGGTTGCCATCAATGGTGCGGATTTGACCCGGAACACCTATGCACATCGCTGATTCTCCAGCCATGACAGCCATTGATCCATCCCTTCGCCGCTGGTGGCGGAAATCAGGATGATCTCAATTCCCGGGTTCACTTCCCGGGCGCTGGCGATGCATTTTTCAACGTCAAAATTGAGGTACGGTAGCAGATCCACTTTGTTGAGCAGCATCAGCGATGCGGCGGCAAACATATGCGGATATTTCAGCGGTTTGTCTTCACCTTCGGTGACGGAAAGCACGGCGACTTTATGACGTTCGCCGAGGTCGAAACTGGCCGGGCACACCAGGTTGCCGACGTTTTCAATGAACAAAATACCGTTATCGTCAAGCGGCAAACGCGGCGCGGCATCGGCAATCATTTGGGCGTCGAGGTGGCAACCTTTACCGGTGTTGACCTGGATGGCGGGCGTGCCGGTGGCGCGAATACGGGCAGCATCGTTCACCGTTTGCTGGTCGCCTTCAATGACGGCACATGGCACGCTGTCTTTGAGCTTCATTAGCGTTTCGGTCAGCAGCGTGGTTTTACCGGAACCCGGGCTTGAAACAAGGTTCAGTACCAGATGCTGACGGGCCGCAAAGCGGGCACGGTTGCGTTCGGCCAGGCGGTTGTTTTTGTCCAGTACGTCAATTTCCACTTCCAGCATACGGCGTTGGCTCATGCCTGGCGCGTGGGTGCCTGCTTCACCGTGACCGTAGTGCAAATCACCTTCTTCAGTCTGGCTCGGTGTGAAATTTGAGGTTTTCACACCGGTAATATTCAGCGCCGGACGAGCCGCCGGGGCAAATGGCGCGCTGCGAAACGCCGAGTGGGGATTATGTTCATCACCCTCTATATATAGGTTGCCTTCAGCGCAACCACATGTCGTACACATCGCTCACTCCTGATCTTTATCTTGCGGTATATCTGTTGCCGGATGGCGGCTTTGCCTTATCCGGCCTACAAACGAGCTCTTTGTGTAGGCTGGATAAGACGCTTAAGCGTCGCCATCCGGCGCTGGAGTCTGATCTATTTCAATACGTCGAATCTGTAAGCCGTCATCGGCCACAATTCTCAGCATATCGCTGTTGCATTGCGGACATCGGCGCACGCGTTGCGTCAGTAACGTGACGTATTGCTGACAAGATTCGCACCAACATTCGGCTTCTTGTTCTTCGAGGTGGAGTTTACAACCTTCTGCAAGGGTGCCACGGCATACCAGATCAAAACAAAAGGCGAGAGCGCTGGTTTCTACGCAAGAAAATGCGCCAATTTTGAGCCAGACCCCAGTTACTCGCTGAGCACCGTGTTGCGTGGCCTGTTGTTCAATCAATTCCAGTGCCCGTTGGCAGAGGGTTATTTCGTGCATACCGCCTCCTGTGAAGTTGCCGTATCAAAAGCAATAAGCATGCCAGGTTGAGTTTTTTCATTCGTGACAATGACGACGATGACGAAATGACATGTCGTCACCCGCCTTTGATTTTTTATCTATATGAAAAATAAGTGATTTAATTTTGGCATGAAATGTGCTTAAGGCTGTTCATCTCTGCTAAACGGGTAACCTGACATGACTATTTGGGAAATAAGCGAAAAAGCCGATTACATCGCTGAACGGCATCGTCGCCTACAGGACCAGTGGCGTATTTACTGCAACTCGCTGGTTCAGGGGATCACCCTGTCAAAAGCGCGTTTGCATCATGCGATGAGCTGCGCGCCGGACAAGGATTTGTGCTTTGTCCTTTTTGAACACTTCACTATCTACGTCACGCTGGCGGACGGCTTCAATAGCCACACCATCGAGTACTACGTCGAAACGAAAGACGGTGATGATAAGCAACTGATTGCACAAGCAGAGTTGACCCTCGACGGTAAAGTCGATGAGCGTATCAGCAACCGCGATCGCGAGCAGGTGCTGGAGCACTATCTCGAAAAAATCGCCAGCGTCTACGACAGCCTGTACACCGCGGTTGAAAACAATATGCCGGTGAATTTAAGCCAGCTGGTTGAAGGACATAACCCGGCTTAAGCCTCGGGGGCTGCCCACTTTTGTCATGATGCGCTTTCATTCTGCGTCACGACAGTTTAGGGGATGGGCATGTCGAAAAATGTCGAAATGACATTTCGCAGACATGTTTTCGTCAAAAATGACTATCACCTGAGGAATGCCTGGTGAATCGTTTTGTAATTGCTGACTCCACTCTTTGCATTGGCTGCCACACCTGTGAGGCCGCCTGCTCAGAGACACATCGCCAGCATGGCCTGCAGTCAATGCCGCGCCTGAAAGTGATGTTAAATGAAAAAGAATCCGCGCCGCAGCTTTGCCACCAGTGTGAAGATGCGCCTTGCGCCACCGTTTGTCCGGTTAATGCCATTAACCGCGTTGATGGCGCCGTACAGCTGAATGAAAGCCTGTGCGTCAGCTGTAAATTGTGCGGGATTGCCTGTCCGTTCGGCGCGATTGAGTTTTCCGGCAGCCGTCCGCTGCACATCCCGGCGAACGCCAATACGCCAAAAGCGCCTCCGGCTCCGCCGGCGCCTGCGCGTGTGAGCACGCTGCTGGACTGGGTTCCGGGCGTTCGCGCCATCGCGGTGAAATGCGATCTGTGCAGTTTTGACGAGCAAGGTCCGGCCTGCGTGCGCATGTGCCCAACCAAAGCCCTGCACCTGGTGAGCAACATGGATATCGCCCGCGCCAGCAAACGTAAGCGTGAGCTGACTTTCAACACCGATTTCGGCGATCTCACCTTGTTTCAGCAGGCTCAGAGTGGGGATGCAAAATGAGCGCAATTTCACTAATTAACAGCGGCGTGGCCTGGTTTACAGCGGCGGCGGTTCTGGCATTTCTGTTTTCATTTCATAAATCGTTGAGTGGCTGGATTGCCGGGGTTGGCGGTGCGGTGGGCAGCCTGTATACGGCGGCTGCGGGTTTTAGCGTACTGATTAATGGGCTGGCGGTCAGCGGCGTGATGCCGTTTATTGGTCACAGTCTGCAAATGACGCCGCTGAACGCTATCTGGCTGATTACGTTGGGTCTGTGCGGTCTGTTTGTCAGCCTGTACAACATTGACTGGCATCGTCATCCGCTGGTTTTAGCTAACGGCCTGCTGGTGAATCTGCTGATGGCCGCGGCGGTATGTGCGGTGGTTGCCAGCAACCTCGGTACGCTGGTGGTGATGGCGGAAATCATGGCGCTGTGTGCTGTGTTCCTCACCGGATGCAGTAAAGAAGGCAAACTGTGGTTTGCGCTGGGACGTATTGGTACGCTGCTGCTGGCGGTTGCCTGCTACCTTGTGTGGCAACGCTACGGCACCCTGGAGCTGCGTCTGCTTGATCTGCGTACCCAGGAGCTGCCGCTCGGCGCCGACATCTGGCTGCTGGGCGTGGCGGGTTTTGGCCTGCTGGCCGGAATTATTCCTCTGCATGGTTGGGTGCCACAGGCTCACGCCAATGCCAGCGCACCGGCTGCGGCACTGTTCTCTACCGTCGTCATGAAGGTGGGTCTGCTGGGTATTCTGTCGCTGTCGCTGCTGGGCGGTAACGCGCCGCTGTGGTGGGGCGTTACGCTGCTGGTGCTGGGGATGATCACCGCGTTTGTCGGCGGTCTGTATGCGCTGATGGAGCACAACATCCAGCGTCTGCTGGCGTACCACACGCTGGAAAACATCGGCATTATTCTGCTGGGGCTGGGCGCTGGCGTGACCGGGATTTCCCTGAATCAACCGGCGCTGATTGCGCTGGGTTTGACCGGCGGTCTGTACCACCTGGTAAACCACAGCCTGTTCAAAAGCGTTCTGTTCCTGGGCGCAGGCAGCATCTGGTTCCGTACCGGTCATCGTGATATCGAAAAACTGGGCGGTATCGGCAAACGCATGCCGGTTATCTCTCTGGCGATGCTGGTTGGTCTGATGGCGATGGCCGCACTGCCGCCGCTGAACGGTTTTGCCGGTGAGTGGGTTATCTACCAGTCCTTCTTTAAGCTTGGCAACAGCGGCGCATTTGTCGGCCGTTTTTTAGGACCGTTGCTGGCGGTAGGACTGGCGATTACCGGCGCGCTGGCGGTGATGTGTATGGCGAAAGTCTATGGCGTTACTTTCCTTGGCGCACCGCGCACGAAGGAAGCTGAAAACGCCTGCTGCGCGCCAATCCTGATGGGTGTGAGCGTCGTTGCGCTGGCTATCTGTTGCGTGATTGGCGGCGTGGCTGCGCCGTGGCTGCTGCCGATGATCTCCTCTGCCGTTCCGCTGCCGCTGGAAACTGCGAACACCACCGTTTCTCAGCCAATGATCACGCTGCTGCTGATCGCATGTCCGCTGCTGCCGTTCATCATCATGGCAATTTTTAAAGGCAACCGTCTGCCGTCGCGTTCACGCGGTGCGGCATGGGTGTGTGGTTACGATCACGAGCAGTCAATGGTCATTACCGCGCACGGTTTTGCCATGCCGGTGAAAGAAGCCTTTGCCCCGGTACTCAAACTGCGTAAATGGCTAAACCCGGTATCACTGATTCCGGGCTGGCAGAATGCGGCTGCGCCGGTGCTGTTCCGTCGACTGGCGCTAATTGAGCTGGCGGTGCTGGTGGTGATTGTGGTTTCACGAGGAGCCTGAGAATGAGTGTTTTATATCCGTTAATTCAGGCGCTGGTGCTGTTTGCCGTTGCGCCGCTGCTGTCCGGTGTTACCCGCGTGGCGCGTGCGCGTTTGCACAATCGCCGCGGTCCGGGCGTTTTGCAGGAATACCGCGACATTATCAAACTGCTGGGTCGTCAGAGCATTGCGCCTGCGGATTCCAGCTGGGTTTTCCGCCTGACGCCGTTTGTGATGGTGGGCGTGATGCTGACTATCGCCACTGCGTTGCCGGTAGTGACCGTTGGCTCGCCGCTGCCACAACTGGGCGATCTGATCACCTTAATTTACCTGTTCGCCATTGCCCGTTTCTTCTTCTCTATCGCGGGACTGGATACTGGTAGCCCGTTTACTGCCATTGGTGCCAGCCGTGAAGCGATGCTCGGCGTGCTGGTTGAACCTATCCTGCTGCTGGGGCTGTGGGTGGCGGCGCAGGTTGCCGGTTCGACCCACATCAGCAACATTGCCGATACCGTTTATCACTGGCCTGCCGCGTATAGCATCCCGCTGATTCTGGCGCTGTGCGCCTGTGCTTTCGCCACCTTTATCGAAATGGGCAAACTGCCGTTCGATCTGGCAGAAGCAGAGCAAGAGCTGCAGGAAGGTCCATTGACTGAATACAGCGGCAGCGGTTTTGCCGTGCTGAAATGGGGCATTAGCCTCAAGCAACTGGTCGTTCTGCAAATGTTCGTTGGTGTGTTCCTGCCGTGGGGACAGATGGAAACCTTCACCGCGGGGGGGCTGCTGCTGGCGCTGGTGATTGCCGTCGTCAAACTGGTCCTCGGCGTGCTGGTCATCGCCCTGTTCGAAAACAGCATGGCGCGTCTGCGTTTTTGCGCCACTTCACGCGTGACCTGGGCCGGTTTTGGGTTTGCGTTTTTAGCGTTCGTCTCCTTGCTGGTGGCGTGATTTAAGAGAGTTTGAGCATGTCTGAAGAAAAATTAGGTCAACACTATCTCGCTGCGCTGCACCAGGCCTTCCCGGGTGTGGTGCTGGATGAAGCCTGGCAGACCAAAGATCAGCTGACGATCACCGTCAAGGTGAACTACCTGCCGGAAGTGGTGGAATTCCTGTACTACAAACAGGGCGGCTGGTTGTCCGTGCTGTTTGGTAACGACGAGCGCCAGCTGTGCGGTCATTACGCTGTTTACTACGTGATGTCGATGGAGCAGGGCACCAAATGCTGGATAACTGTCCGCGTTGAAGTCGATGCCAATAAACTGGAGTTCCCGTCCGTCACGCCACGCGTTCCGGCTGCGGTCTGGGGCGAGCGCGAAGTGCGCGATATGTACGGTTTAATCCCGGTTGGTTTGCCGGATGAGCGTCGCCTGGTACTGCCGGATGACTGGCCGGACGAACTCTATCCGCTGCGTAAAGACAGCATGGATTATCGTCAGCGTCCGGCGCCGACTACCGATGCGGAAACCTACGAGTTCATCAACGAACTGGGCGACAAGAAAAATAACGTGGTGCCGATTGGCCCGCTGCACGTCACCTCCGATGAACCCGGTCACTTCCGCCTGTTCGTGGACGGCGAGAACATTATCGATGCCGACTACCGTCTGTTCTATGTCCACCGCGGCATGGAGAAACTGGCGGAAACCCGTATGGGTTACAACGAAGTGACGTTCCTGTCAGATCGCGTGTGTGGTATCTGCGGCTTTGCGCATAGCACTGCCTATACCACCTCCGTTGAGAATGCGATGGGCATCGTGGTGCCGGAACGTGCGCAGATGATCCGCGCCATTCTGCTGGAAGTTGAGCGTCTGCACTCGCACCTGCTGAACCTCGGTCTGGCCTGTCACTTCACCGGTTTTGACTCCGGTTTTATGCAGTTCTTCCGCGTGCGTGAAACGTCGATGAAGATGGCGGAGATCCTCACCGGGGCACGTAAAACTTACGGTCTGAACCTGATCGGCGGTATCCGTCGTGATCTGCTGAAAGAAGATATGATCCAGACCCGTCAACTGGCGCAGCAGATGCGTCGTGACGTGCAGGAACTGGTCGATATGCTGCTCAGCACACCGAACATGGAACAGCGTACCGTTGGTATTGGTCGTCTGGATCCGGAAATTGCCCGTGACTTCAGTAACGTCGGCCCGATGGTTCGCGCCAGCGGCCACGCGCGTGACACCCGCGCCGATCACCCGTTTGTCGGCTATGGTCTGCTGCCGATGGAAGTTCATAGCGAGCAAGGCTGCGACGTTATTTCTCGTCTGAAAGTTCGTATTAATGAAGTCTATACCGCACTGAATATGATCGACTTTGGTCTGGATAACCTGCCGGGCGGCCCGCTGATGGTGGAAGGCTTTACCTACATTCCTCACCGTTTCGCACTGGGCTTTGCTGAAGCGCCGCGTGGAGATGACATCCACTGGAGCATGACCGGCGACAACCAGAAACTGTATCGCTGGCGCTGCCGTGCGGCGACCTACGCCAACTGGCCGACGCTGCGCTACATGCTGCGTGGTAATACCGTTTCCGATGCGCCGCTGATTATCGGTAGCCTCGATCCTTGCTACTCCTGTACTGACCGTATGACCGTGGTCGATGTACGTAAGAAGAAGAGCAAAGTCGTGCCGTACAAAGAACTTGAGCGCTACAGCATCGAGCGTAAAAACTCGCCGCTGAAATAAGGAATCGCCATGTTTACCTTTATCAAAAAAGTCATCAAAACCGGGGCGCCGACGTCGTCGTATCCGCTGGAGCCGATCGCGGTCGATAAAAACTTCCGTGGCAAACCGGAACATAATCCGCAGCAGTGTATTGGCTGCGCGGCCTGTGTGAATGCGTGCCCGTCGAACGCGTTGACGGTAGAAACCGATCTGGCCACCAATGAGCTGGCGTGGCAGTTCAATCTCGGTCGCTGCATCTTCTGCGCCCGTTGCGAAGAAGTTTGCCCGACGGCGGCGATCAAGCTGTCGCAGGAGTATGAGCTGGCGGTGTGGAAGAAAGAGGATTTCCTGCAGCAGTCCCGCTTTGCGCTGTGTAATTGCCGCGTATGTAACCGTCCGTTTGCGGTACAAAAAGAGATTGATTACGCCATTGCGCTGCTTAAGCACAACGGTGATAGCCGCGCGGAAAACCACCGTGAAAGCTTTGAGACCTGCCCGGACTGTAAGCGCCAGAAATGCCTGGTGCCGTCTGACCGTATTGAACTGACTCGCTATATGAAAGAGGCCAGCTGATGAGCAATTTATTAGGCCCACGTGACGCCAACGGTATTCCGGTACCGATGACGGTGGATGAATCCATTGCCAGCATGAAAGCGTCGCTGCTAAAAAGCATCAAGCGTTCAGCGTACGTTTACCGTGTGGACTGCGGCGGCTGCAACGGTTGCGAAATCGAAATCTTCGCCACGCTTTCTCCGCTGTTTGACGCCGAACGTTTTGGCATCAAAGTGGTACCGTCCCCGCGCCATGCGGATATCCTGCTGTTTACCGGCGCGGTAACCCGTGCCATGCGCTCTCCGGCGCTGCGCGCCTGGCAGTCTGCGCCAGACCCGAAAATTTGTATCTCTTACGGTGCTTGCGGTAACAGCGGCGGTATCTTCCACGACTTATACTGCGTATGGGGCGGCACGGACAAAATCGTACCGGTGGATGTGTATATCCCTGGCTGCCCGCCAACGCCTGCAGCCACGCTGTATGGTTTTGCGATGGCGCTTGGCCTGTTGGAACAGAAAATTCATGCACGTGCGCCGGGCGAACTGGACGAACAACCTGCTGAAATTCTGCATCCGGATATGGTTCAGCCGCTGCGAGTGAAGGTGGATCGCGAGGCTCGCCGTCTGGCGGGATACCGCTATGGTCGCCAGATTGCTGATGACTATATGACGCAGTTAGGGCAGGGCGAGCATCAGGTGGCGCGCTGGCTGGAGGCGGAAAACGATCCGCGTCTGACCGAGATCGTCACGCATCTTAACCATGTTGTCGAAGAGGCGCGTATCCGATGAGTGAAACGGTGGTGTTCAGTCAACTGAGCCGTAAGTTTATTGATGAGAACGATGCGACGCCCGCCGAGGCGCAGCAGGTTGTCTATTACAGCCTGGCGATTGGTCACCACCTTGGGATCATCGATTGCCTGGAAGCGGCGTTAACTTGTCCATGGGACGAATATCTGGCATGGATTGCTACCCTTGCTGAGGGAAGCGAAGCCCGCCGGAAAATGGAAGGTGTGCCGAAATACGGCGAGATCGTTATCGATTTCAACCATGTGCAAATGCTGGCACGCGCGTTCGATGATGCGCGTGCCGTACAGACCCCGCAGCAGCAGGAGTGGAGCAAGCTGATGCTTAGCATGCTGCACGACATACACCAGGAAAGCGCCATCTATCTGATGGTGAGGAGACACCGTGACTGACGTTTTATTATGTGTGGGTAACAGCATGATGGGCGATGACGGCGCGGGCCCGCTGCTGGCTGAAATGTGTGCTGCAAATCCTCAAGGCAACTGGGTTGTCATCGACGGCGGTAGCGCGCCGGAGAACGATATTGTCGCCATCCGTGAACTGCGTCCGCAACGTTTGTTGATTGTTGATGCCACCGATATGGGGCTGAACCCAGGTGAAATCCGCATTATCGATCCCGATGACATTGCCGAGATGTTCATGATGACCACCCATAACATGCCGCTGAATTACCTGGTCGATCAGTTGAAAGACGACGTTGGTGAGGTGATTTTCCTCGGCATTCAACCGGACATCGTCGGTTTTTACTACCCGATGACACAGCCGATCAAAGATGCTGTTGATACCGTCTATCAGCAATTAGCCGGTTGGGAAGGACACGGTGGATTCTCCGAGCTGGAAGCGCCAGAAGAGTAAACCGTATCAGTGCCGGATGTGAGTGACATCCGGCCTGTTTCCCGCCTTCCTCGTTACTCAATGGCCTGCTCTATAATTAATTTCCCCTGCATCACTGACACACTCACTGCCGTACCGGTAGGAAACCCTGCTTGTTCCAGCCAGTCGCCGTTCAGCGTGAGTGAGGCGTGCCGACTGATTCGTCGCGTGTAACCCGTTTTGGGATCTTCATGGAGTTTTCTGACATAGCCAACTTTCAATCGACGTACGGGTTTAGTGATAGCCACTGCTGTTGTGCCATTTTTATCAGACATGCACGTTTCCTTGTGGTGAACGGCCAGGATTAAAAACTACTGAATAAAATGCCAGTAAAAAAGGATGAGGGCAAACCTGAAACTGGAAGGACGATTCCACATCTGGAATGTAATAAATGAAATGAAAATATGTAATTCTGCCGGAAGGCTGTAACCCCCTCCGGCAGATCTGTTATGCCAGATCGGCACCGTTGCTGGCGATTACTTTTTTGTACCACCAGAATGATTTCTTACGGGTGCGCGCCAGCGTGCCGTTGCCCGCATCATCGCGGTCCACATACACAAAACCGTAGCGTTTGCTCATCTCACCGGTTGAGGCAGAAACCAGGTCAATACAGCCCCAGGTGGTGTAGCCCATCAGGGGCACGCCATCTTCAATCGCGTCTGCCATGGCGCGAATGTGCTCGCGTAAATAGCTGATGCGATAGTCGTCATTGATCTCACCATTGGCATCGATTTCATCCTTCGCTCCCAGCCCGTTCTCCACCAGAAATAGCGGTTTCTGGTAGCGGTCATACATCATATTCATGGTGATGCGCAGACCAAGCGGATCGATGCCCCAGCCCCATTCGCTGGCGGCAATGTATGGATTACGTAGCGATTTCACCACGTTGGCGGCGCTGGTATTGCCGGTGTTCATTTCCGCCGAGGCGCAGCGCGATGCGTAATAGCTGAACGAGACGAAATCGACGGTGTTTTTCAGGATGTCGTCATCTTCCGGGGCTTTTTCTATGACCACGCCTTTTTCGCGAAACACGCGGGCAGAATAAGCCGGGTAGGCCCCGCGCGCCTGCACATCAATAAAGAACAGGTTTTCGCGGTCTTTTTCCAGCGCGGTCCACACATCTTCTGGTTTACAGGAATAAGGATAAAAATTACCGCCAGCCAGCATACAACCGACCTGGTTTTGCGGATTAATTTCATGGGCTATTTTAGTCGCCAGGGCGCTGGCTATCAGTTCGTGGTGAGCGGACTGATATTTCACCTGATCCTGATTTTCACCTTCTTCAAATACCAGCCCGGCGCCTGAAAAGGGGCTGTGCAGCATAATGTTGATTTCGTTGAACGTCAGCCAGTACTTCACCAGTCCGTCAAAGGCCTCAAAGCAGGTACGGGCGTAGCGGGTAAAGAACTCAACCATTTTGCGGTTACGCCAGGAGCCGTACTCGGTGACCAGATGCATTGGCACGTCGAAGTGACACAGCGTGACTAATGGCTCAATACCGTATTTTTTACACTCGGCAAACACGTTCTGGTAAAACGCGATGCCCTCTTTATTCGGCGTCAGCTCATCGCCGTTAGGGTAGAGACGGCTCCAGGCAATGGAAGTACGAAATACCGTAAACCCCATTTCCGCCATCAGCGCGATATCTTCTTTATAGCGATGATAAAAGTCGATCGCCTGATGGCTGGGATAAAATTCGTTATCCCGCAGCGCAAAGCGCTTTTCCTGACCCAGCTTGACGGGCATGCGGTGTGTGCCGTGGGGGATCATATCGACGGTAGTCAGTCCTTTGCCGCCTTCCCGGTATGCCCCTTCAGACTGGTTGGCGGCCAGTGCGCCGCCCCATAAAAATCCTTGCGGAAAAACAGACATAATTAACCTCAGTTCATACCAGTCAAATGCTGGCTCCATTGATATTGCCCGGTTGTGCGGCCTGATTTTTTCTGGCCTGCGCGGCTGCATCTTCGACAGGGATATCTTCAAAGCCGAGAATCAGCGTTAATACAAAGGAAAGCACTACCGCCAGCGCCATCACGCCAAATACCCAGACGATGGTCATCGGATTGGACGGATCGAAAAACTGGACGCTGGTGAACAGGCCAGGAGCCGCCATGGAGTGGCTTGCAAGTCCGGCCATTCCGGCAACGGCACCGCAGATAAAACCGCTGATAAGGCTCGCAATCAGCGGACGTTTCAGGCGGATCGCCACGCCATACAGCGCGGGTTCGGAAATCCCCGCCATAATGGCGGAGGCGGCTGCCGCTAACGCCGTTTGACGCAGTTCCGGGTTTTTGGTTTTCCATGCCACCGCCAGCGACGAGCCGCCGAGCGACAAGTTGGCACCGATTTCCGACGGCATCACCATGCCTTCTTTTCCGGTTTCGGCAATGGTCTGAATAATGGTTGGCGTAAAGACACGGTGCATACCGGTCATTACCAGCAGCGGCCACAATGCGCCCATAATGGCCACTGACAGCCAACCGAGATAGCCGTGAATGGTATACACCAGCGCTGAAATTGCGCTACCGATCCAGATGCCGATCGGGCCAATGATGACGATGGCGAGCGGCGCGGCGATCAGCACGATCAGCATTGGTTTCAGGAAGTTTTTGGTGACTGCCGGAGTGATGCGATCCACCCAACGTTCGATGTATGACAGGCACCAGGTCATCACCAGCGCCGGGATCACCGTGTAGGTATATTTCACCGCCGTCACCGGGATCAGGGCAAACTCAACGTGCTCACCCTGCGCAGCCTTCGCCATCAGATCGATGAAGCTGGGATGCACCAGTACACCCGCGATGGCGATTGCCAGTGACATGTTGGTTTTGAATTTGATAGCGGCCGACGCAGCGACCATCAGCGGCAGGAAGAAAAATGCGCCGTCACCGATAACGGTCAGAATGGTGAGCGTGGACGATCCTTTCTCCAGCACGCCGGTCATTTCGAGGATCATTGCCAGCAGCTTGAGCATTGATCCGCCGATAATTGCCGGGATCAACGGCGACATTGTGCCGATCAGCGCATCAAGGATCCCCGCACCAATCCGCTTCAGCGTCAGTTGGGGTTTGGTTTGCGGCTCAGCAGGCTGCATATTGGCAGGCAACAGGCTGACCACTTCGCGATACGCCTGCGAAACGGTGTTGCCGATGATCACCTGGCACTGGTTCTCGTTGCGCACCACGCCGAGCACGCCAGAGAGTGTCTTCAGCGTCGCGCTGTCGACCTGCGAGTCATCTTTGATAACGAAACGCAAACGGGTCATACAGTGGGTCACTGCTGTGATGTTGTCGACGCCTCCCAGAGCCGTCACAACGGAGCGCGCCAGCGCTGCATAATTCTTGGACATCGGATTTAATCCTGTTTTATCAGTAGGGTACGTTATGTTTTATCCGTTTACGTTGGGTCGCTTTTCTGGGTTATGAAACGCAGATAGGAAACCGGTTCCACAAAATAATGTTTAAAATATTAGTAGTGAGCAAGATTTAATTTTGATCATTTTTTGTAATTGTGACTCCGATCACCAGATATCAGCGTCTGCGATTTAGCAGCAAGGACAGCGGCGAAACGGTGCAGTACACTGCGTCACATTGAGAGAATAGGGATGAGTAATATGACCACGATGCTGGAGGTGGCGAAGCGTGCCGGGGTGTCGAAAGCGACAGTTTCCCGGGTGCTTTCCGGAAACGGCTATGTCAGCCAGGAGACCAAAGACCGCGTGTTTCAGGCCATTGAAGAGAGTGGTTATCGCCCTAACTTGCTGGCGCGTAGCCTGGCGGCGAAAACCACGCAGACGCTGGGACTGGTGGTGACGAACACCCTTTATCACGGCGTCTATTTCAGCGAACTGTTGTTTCATACCGCACGCATGGCGGAGGATAAGGGGCGTCAGCTGTTGCTGGCTGACGGTAAGCACAGCGCTGAGGAAGAACGCCAGGCGATCCAGTACCTTCTGGACTTACGCTGCGACGCGATTATGATTTATCCGCGTTTTCTCAGCGTGGATGAGATAGACGATATCATCGACGCCCATACTCAGCCGATTATGGTGCTTAACCGACGCCTGCGGAAAAACAGTAGCCACAGCGTATGGTGTGATCAAAAGCAGACCAGCTTTAACGCCGTTACTCAGCTCATTGCCGCCGGGCATAAAGAGATTGGTTTTATTACTGGCTCGATGGATTCTCCAACCGGCGTGGAGCGACTTTCAGGTTATAAAGACGCGCTGGCACATCATGGTATTGCGCTTAATAATGACTTGATTGTTAAGGGAAAGTGGACGCCAGCCTGCGGTGCTGCGGGCGTTGATGCGTTGCTTTCACGTAAGGTCAATTTTACCGCGCTGGTGGCCAGCAATGACGATATGGCGATCGGCGCGATGAAGCAGTTACACGCCCATGGTGTGCGGGTGCCTTTACAGGTGTCGGTGATTGGCTTCGATGATATCACCCTCGCGCCATACACTATTCCGGCGCTTTCCAGCGTAAAAATTCCGGTAACAGAAATGATTCAGGAAACGATTGGGCGCCTGATCTTTATGTTGGGTGACGGGGCGTTTACGCCGCCAAAGACTTTCACCGGTGAACTCATCCAGCGCGACTCTGTTGCGCCGCCCGCTTAGCGCTGACGGCTGTCATTTGTCATCGTCACTAGTGACGATGACACGCCATCCTTGTATTCATTATAATAAAAATCCTTTAATAACAGTAAATTAAAATCTGGCACGATTTGTGAATGCTTCGGCAGATATTCTGTCATTGCTGGAGAAATTGATGAACCGTTTCATCATTGCAGACGCCAATAAATGCATTGGTTGCCGTACCTGTGAAGTGGCCTGCGTGGTATCCCATCAGGATAACCAGGACTGCGCATCGCTGACCCCTGAAACTTTTTTACCCCGCATTCACGTCATCAAAGGCGTTAATGTCTCCACGGCGACGCTGTGCCGCCAGTGTGAAGACGCGCCGTGCGCTAACGTCTGCCCGAACGGTGCGATCAGCCGTGATAAAGGTTTTGTTCACGTAATGCAGGAACGCTGCATTGGCTGTAAAACTTGCGTTGTGGCTTGTCCTTACGGCGCAATGGAAGTGGTCGTGCGTCCGGTTGTGCGTAACAGCGGCGCGGGTCTGAACGTCCGTGCAGAAAAAGCCGAAGCCAATAAGTGCGACCTGTGCCACCACCGTGAGGCCGGTCCTGCCTGTATGGAAGTCTGCCCGACTCACGCGCTGATTTATGTGGATCGCAACAAGCTTGAGCAACTGAGCGCGGAAAAACGCCGTCGCGCGGCGCTGGATTCCACCGCATCTTTGCTGTTCTGATATCTGCAAATCCGCGTAAAATACGGTAGTACTTATGCCGGATGGCGGCTTCGCCTTATCCGGCCTACTGTTCGCATCCCCGTAGGCCTGATAAGCATCGCGCCATCAGGCTAACCGGGATTGATGACTGCGGGAAAAATCTAATGACAATAAACACCCCCTCCGGCGTACAGTTGCGTATTCGCGGCAAGGTACAGGGCGTCGGATTTCGCCCCTACGTCTGGCAACTGGCGCAACGGTTACAGCTGCATGGCGACGTGTGTAACGACGGTGACGGTGTGGTTGTGCGCTTGCAGGAAGATCCGGCGGAGTTTATTGCGCAGTTACATCAACACTGCCCACCGCTGGCGCGCATTGACAGCGTTGAGAGCGAACCGTTCGTCTGGACGCAGCAGCCTGCCGATTTCTCGATTCGTCAAAGCGCTGGCGGTTCGATGAATACGCAGATCGTTCCGGACGCCGCGACCTGCCCCGAATGTCTGATTGAAATGAACACTCCCGGCGAACGCCGCTATCGTTATCCCTTTATCAACTGCACCCACTGCGGCCCACGTTTTACCATTATCCGCGCCATGCCGTATGACCGTCCGTTGACCGTGATGGCGTCGTTCCCGCTCTGTGCGCAATGCGACAAAGAGTATCGTGACCCGTATGACCGTCGCTTCCATGCCCAGCCTGTTGCCTGTCCGGCATGCGGCCCGCATCTGGAATGGATCAGTACTGACGTGCGGGCTGAAAAAGAAGACGCCCTGCAGGCGGCGGTGGCACAGCTGAAAGCGGGCGGCATTGTGGCCGTGAAAGGCATTGGCGGCTTTCATCTGGTGTGCGATGCGCGCAATGATGACGCCGTCGCACTGCTCAGGCTGCGTAAACACCGTCCGGCGAAACCGCTGGCGGTAATGCTGCCTGCTGATGACGGATTACCTGAACCCGCACGTCATTTGCTGACAACCCCTGCCGCGCCAATCGTGCTGATGCAGAAACGCTATGTCGCTGCATTGAGCGAGGGCATTGCGCCAGGGTTAACGGAAGTAGGCGTTATGCTGCCAGCGAATCCGTTGCAGCATCTGCTCTTACAAGAGATGAATTGTCCGCTGGTAATGACCTCCGGCAACCTCAGCGGCAGGCCTCCGGCCATTACCAATGCCCAGGCGCTGGAAGATTTAAGTGCGATTGCTGATGGTTTCCTGCTGCATAACCGCGAAATTGTGCAGCGGATGGATGACTCCGTGGTGCGTGATAGCGGGGAAATGCTGCGTCGTTCCCGGGGTTACGTTCCGGATGCGGTCGCGCTGCCGCCAGGATTTCGCGACGTGCCGCCGATGCTGTGCTTAGGCGCGGATCTGAAAAATACCTTCTGCCTGGTGCGTGGCGAACAGGCGGTTATCAGCCAGCATTTAGGCGATCTCAGCGATGACGGCATTCAGCAGCAGTGGCGTGATGCGCTACGCCTGATCCAGAATATTTATGATTTTATGCCACAGCGTATCGTGCATGATGCGCACCCTGGCTATGTTTCCAGCCAGTGGGCCAGCGAGATGAATCTGCCAACCGAAACGGTACTGCATCACCATGCTCATGCCGCTGCATGTCTTGCCGAGCACGGCTGGCCGCTCGATGGCGGCGACGTGATTGCTCTGACGCTGGACGGCATCGGCATGGGGGAAAATGGCGAGCTGTGGGGCGGCGAATGTCTGCGGGTCAACTATCGTGAATGCGAACACCTTGGCGGCTTACCGGCGGTAGCGTTGGCGGGTGGCGATTTAGCGGCAAAACAGCCATGGCGCAATCTGCTCGCGCAGTGCCTGCGTTTTGTTCCTGACTGGCAGCGTTATCCGGAAACATCGGCGCTGCAACATCAAAACTGGAACGTACTGGCGCGCGCCATCGAGCGGGGAATCAATGCCCCGCTGGCATCGTCGTGCGGACGCTTGTTTGATGCGGTTGCCGCCGCGTTGCATTGTGCGCCGGAATCGTTGAGTTATGAAGGTGAGGCTGCCTGCGCGCTGGAGGCGCTGGCATCGCAGTGTGCAGGCGTTGATCACCCTGTTACGGTGCCGCTTAATGGCAATCAACTGGACTTAGCGATTTTTTGGCAGCAATGGCTAACCTGGCAGACCGCCCCTGCTGAAAGAGCGTGGGCATTTCACGACGCGCTGGCGCGTGGGTTTGCCACACTGATGCGTGAGCAGGCCGAAACGCGCGGAATTAAAACGTTAGTCTTCAGCGGCGGCGTGATGCATAACCGCTTATTGTCATCCCGGCTGGCGTTTTATCTGCGTGATTTTACCTTACTGTTCCCACAGCGTTTACCGGCGGGCGACGGCGGATTGTCATTGGGGCAGGGCGTGATTGCTGCGGCGCGGGTGTTGACGCAAAAATAAAAAAAGCCCCGGGACTGGCGGGGCAAGAAAAACATGTCGGGGCATACCGACAAGTGGCAACGCACATCCATGTGCGTGAGGTTAATAAATCAGTAGCAGCGTTGCCGGGCAAAGTCGTAGGCCGGATAAGACGCGAAGTGGCGCCATCCGGCATCACAGACTTACACGGGCAACGTTTTCAGCAGCGCAAAGGCCTCTTTCATGCGGTCTTCACTGACGACAAACGCACACAGCTGGCCTTCGTCGTTCATCCCTCTGGCGACCATCCCCTGTGCTTCGGCGGCGATGTGCCAATTCAGATCGCGGCGCTGAGTTTCCCCGGCCAAATGCAAAGGCAGCTCTGGTGTTTTGACTTTTACCAGCATGGCTGGCAGTTTCAATGGCGCATTGCCGCCGAGCAGGTTTTTCGCCAGATACATGGCGCTCAACTGAATCGGCTGCAGGAACGGCAGGACCTGACCGTTAATTTCCGCACAGTCGCCGAGGGCATAAATGTCCGGGTGGCTGGTCTGCAGGTAGCTGTCGACGCAGACGCCACGATTGATGTTCAATCCGGCGCGACGCGCCAGTGCGGTTTCCGGGCGCAGGCCGGTGGCGGCAATCACCGCATCGACTTCGACGTTGCGGCTACGATCGAGCGTGGCGCGAATACCGGTACTGGTTTTCTCCAGACTCTGAAGCTGTGATTTCAGCAGCAGATGGACCCCCATATCGGTCAGACGATGCTGTAAGCGACTGCTGACTTCCGGCGGCATCAGCGAGGCCAGAATGCTGGCGGCGTTGTCGATAAGCGTCACCGCTTTACCTGCACGACAGAAATCCATCGCCAGTTCGCTACCAATCAGGCCACCGCCAACAATCAGTACCCGCCGGGCGTCACGCAGCTGCGTTTCACAGGCGCGGTACTCTTGTTGGCTGTTCAATGTAAGCATTAACTCACGCCCGCTAACCGGAGGTACAAAGGCTGAAGCCCCCGTCGCCAGCACCAGTTTGTCGTACTGCCACTGCTTGTCCTGACTTTTCACTACGTGGGCATCGGCGTCGATGTCGGTTACCCAGGTATGTGGGAACAGGCGCAAATTAAACTGTTCGGCAAACTCCCCCGCCGACTGGCGGGTGAGGTCGTCTGCACGCTGTGACTGACTGATAACGTGGCTGAGATCGGGCTTGTTGTACTCATCCATGCTGTCCGCGGCAATCAGGGTCAGCGGAACAGCCGCATCCTGTTTACGGATATTTTTGACTAACTGGCGGGCGGCAAAGCCCGAACCAATGATGACAATTCCGTGGCTCATTTTGCCTCCGTTGCCAGTACGTCAAAGACGTCTTTACCTAATGAACATTCCGGGCACAGGAAGTTATCCGGCACGTCGCTCCACGGCGTACCCGGTGCAACGTCCTGCAGCGGTTCACCTTTTGCTGGATCGTAAATCCACTGGCACACGCTGCACTGCATGCTGGGACCAAGATCGGCGGCAGCCGCAGCGGCACAGGCACAGGCTTCTTCCTGGGCGACGGCTTTCACGGTTGTTTCCGGCAATGGAGCCAATGCCCACTGACGCGCGATTTCACGGCCGTGCTGGCGGCACAGTTCCAGCGCATCGAGGTCAGGACGCCATTTGGCCTTCAGGCTCAGGGACATTTCAAAGCCCGCATCCTGCAAACGCGTGGACAAACGGTCTACCGCACCGCCGCTCCAGCCGTGTGAACCAAAGGCGCTGGCACGCTTGTTACGAAAACGCAGGCCGGTCATCTCTTCCACCAGACCGGCGATTTTCGGCATCATCACGTTGTTCATTGTGGAAGTCCCGACCAGCACGCCTTTAGAGCGGAAGACGTTGGTCAGAACTTCGTTTTTGTCGCTACGGGCGACGTTAAAGATTTTCACCGCTACATTCGGGTCAACTTCGTTGATGCCCTGGGCAATCGCGTCCGCCATCATGCGGGTGTTGTTGGACATAGTGTCGTAGAAAATGGTGATGCGGTCTTCCTGATAATCCGCCGCCCATTTCAGGTACAGCTCAACGATTTGTGTTGGGTTGTCGCGCCATACCACGCCGTGGGAAGTGGCAATCATATCGACCGGCAGGTTGAAGCCGAGGATCTCAGTAATTTTCGGCGTCACCAGACGGCTGAACGGCGTCAGGATGTTGGCATAGTAGCGCTGGCACTGTTCGAACAGCTCGGTCTGGTCAACTTCGTCGTTAAACAGGCGTTCGTCACAGTAGTGCTGACCGAAGGCGTCGTTACTGAACAGCACCGCATCGCCGGTCATGTAGGTCATCATACTGTCCGGCCAGTGCAGCATCGGCGTTTCAACGAAGATCAGCTGCTTGCCGTTACCAATGTCCAGCGAATCACCGGTTTTCACCACGTTAAAGTTCCATTCCGGGTGATGGTGGTGCCCGTTGATAGAGTCAATGGCGTTGGCTGTGCAGTAAATCGGCGTGTCCGGGATGCAGGACATCAGCTCGGTCAGCGCCCCGGCGTGGTCTTCTTCTGCATGGTTAATGATGATGTAGTCGATATCCGCGAGGTCAATTTCACTGCGCAGGTTCTGCACGAATTCACGGCTAAACTTGTGGTCTACGGTATCGATCAGGACATTTTTTTCCTCACGGATGAGATAGCTGTTGTAGCTGCTGCCGCGCAGCGTTTTGTATTCAGTTCCGTGGAAATCACGCACTTCCCAGTCACGTTGGCCAACCCAATGAATGTTATTTTTAACCAGAATAGACATAACAACCTCAATTAATTCAGCGTTTTTCAAAAAAGATGTTTTGCTAATTGCAGGTTGCGTGCCAACTTTTTATTTGTTTGATTTTAAAGGATTAATATTTTTACACCTATAAGGTGGTAGTCAAAATGACTATATGTTTTATTGTCAATATGACAATATGAATTGTCAAAATGACAATGAGGTAGCCATGAGCTTTTCCGTAGACGTGCTGGCGGGCATCGCCATTGAATTACAAAGCGGTATTGGGCATCAGGACCGTTTTCAGCGCCTGATAACCACCTTGCGTCAGGTGCTGGAGTGCGACGCGTCGGCACTGCTGCGCTACGAGTCGCGACAGTTTATTCCGCTGGCGATCGATGGGCTGGCGCAGGATGTTCTCGGCAGACGCTTTACTCTGGAAGGGCATCCGCGTCTGGAGGCGATTGCCCGCGCCGGGGACGTGGTTCGTTTCCCTGCCGACAGCGATTTGCCAGACCCGTATGATGGTCTGATTCCGGGGCAGGAGAGTCTGAAGGTACATGCCTGTATTGGGTTGCCGTTGTTCGCCGGTCAAAATTTGATTGGTGCGTTAACGCTGGATGGCATGGAACCGGATCAGTTCGATGTTTTCAGCGATGAGGAGCTTAGGCTGATTGCCGCACTGGCGGCTGGCGCATTGAGCAATGCGCTGCTGATTGAACAGCTGGAAAGCCAGAATATGCTGCCAGGTTCGTCAACCAACTTTGAGCAGGTGACGGAAACCCAGATGATTGGCCTGTCGCCCAATATGATGCAGTTGAAAAAAGAGATTGAGATTGTGGCGGGGTCCGATCTCAACGTGCTGATTAGCGGCGAAACAGGGACCGGGAAGGAGCTGGTGGCTAAAGCTATCCATGAAGGTTCGCCGCGCGCGGTGAATCCACTGGTGTATCTGAACTGCGCGGCGTTGCCGGAAAGCGTTGCCGAAAGCGAACTGTTTGGTCACGTAAAAGGCGCGTTTACCGGGGCTATCAGCAATCGTAGCGGTAAGTTTGAAATGGCCGACAATGGGACGCTATTTCTCGACGAGATAGGTGAACTCTCGCTGGCGCTACAGGCTAAGCTGCTGCGCGTATTGCAGTACGGCGATATTCAGCGCGTGGGTGACGATCGCAGCTTGCGCGTGGATGTGCGAGTGCTGGCGGCGACGAACCGTGATTTACGCGAAGAGGTGTTGGCCGGGAATTTCCGTGCGGATTTGTTCCACCGGCTGAGCGTCTTTCCCCTTTCGGTACCGCCTCTTCGTGAACGCGGCGAAGACGTGGTGCTGCTGGCAGGCTATTTTTGCGAGCAATGTCGGCTGCGGCTGGGACTGTCCCGCGTGGTGTTAAGCCCCGGTGCGCGTAGTCATCTGTTGAGCTACGCCTGGCCCGGGAACGTGCGTGAACTGGAACATGCCATTCACCGCGCGGTCGTTCTGGCAAGAGCCACCAGGGCAGGGGATGAAGTGGTGCTGGAGGCGCAGCATTTTGCCCTGCAGGATGAAGCGCCAGTAACACCGGCGGCGGAAGTTGTTGCAGAGATCCCGCAGCAGCATAATCTGCGTGAGGCAACGGAGTCATTCCAGCGGGAGATGATCCGCCGGGCGCTGGCACAAAATAACCATAGTTGGGCGGCAAGTGCGCGGGCGCTGGAAACAGACGTCGCCAACCTGCACCGGCTGGCGAAGCGTCTGGGGTTGAAGGATTAGATAATACCGGCCTGATAGAAATCCTGCAGGTTGATAGCACCGGTGAGTTTACCGTTTTCATCGACCACCGGTGCGGCAGTGATTTTGCGCTTCATCAGGATCTCTTTGGCGTCAATCGCGCGGCTCTGTGCCTGCAGCGTAACGCCATTGTGGGTCATCGCCTCGCTAACCTGAGTGGTGAGCGCTCCACCGCCAACCAGCCAGCGGCGCAGGTCGCCGTCGGTAAAGACCCCTTTCACCAGTGACTGGTCGTCGCAGACTGCCACCAGGCCAAGACCCGTACGGCTAAGTTCCAGCATCGCGTCCATGACGCTGGTGGTAAGCGTCACCTGCGGGATGGCATCGTCACGACGCATCAGATGATGCACTTTATTTAACAGACGAGCGCCCAGCGCACCCGCCGGATGCGAGCGGGCGAAATCTTCTTCGTTAAAGCCGCGCGCCTGCATCACGGCGATGGCCAGCGCGTCGCCCATCATCAGCGTGTTAACGGTGCTGGAGGTCGGCGCCAGGCGCATCGGACAGGCTTCGCGCTCAACGGAAATATCCAGCACGGCTTTGGCGGCCAGGCACAACGGTGAGGTCGGTTTTCCGGTCATGGCCAGCAGGGCGACGGATTTGTCTTCCAGGCGTGGGATGATGAGATCCAGCTCTTTAGCCCCGCCGGAGTAGGAGATAAACAGCATGACATCGCGGCTTTCAATCATGCCTAAGTCGCCGTGCAGCGCTTCTGCCGGATGCACAAAAAAGGCGGGGGTGCCGGTACTGGCGAGGGTCGCCGCAATTTTTTTGCCAATATGGCCGGATTTGCCAATCCCGGAGACAATCACTTTGCCTTCACAGTGGATGATAGTATTGGCAGCGCGGACAAAATCATCGCCCAGTCGCTCAGGCAAACGGCTGGCTTCCTGTAGTTCCAGCATTAACGTCTGACGGCCCGCGTTCAGTAGTGCATCACTCATTGGTTTCTCCGGTTATGATTACTTCAATCCCTTTTGCTTCCAGCGCCTGACGAAATGCAGGGTCGATACCCGCATCGGTAATCAGCTTGTCGACGCTTTCCAGACTGCATACAACATTAGGGCTTTTGCGCCCAAATTTTGACGAGTCAGCCATCAGAATCACTTCGCGAGCGGCATTACACATCGCTTTACTGACGCTAAACACCTCATTAAAAGTGGTCACGCCAGCATTGAGGTCAATGCCGTCGGTGCCCATGAAGAGTTTATCAAAGCTGAACTGCTCAAAGGCGTTTTCTGCCAGCTGACCGTGAAATGACGCAGATTTTTTGCGAAAGGTCCCGCCGGGCATCAGGATGGTTTGCTCGTTGTCCAGCTCCGAAAGGGCGTTAACAATGTGCAGGCTATTGGTCATAACGGTGATGTTGCTAAAGCGCGTGAGCATCGGCACCATCTGCAGTACGGTGCTGCCCGCATCCAGAATAATCGAGTCGCCATCGTGAATAAAACGGACGGCGGCTTCGGCAATCCGCTCTTTTTTATGCGTGTTGATTAGCGTTTTGTGATCGATTGGCGGGTCGGATTCGTCTTTATTTAATACCACGCCGCCATAGGTACGAATGACGGTGCCGGCATTTTCCAGAATGACCAGGTCTTTGCGAATGGTCGTGCCGGTGGTGTCAAAGTAGTGGGCCAGTTCTTCAACCGAGCATTTTCCCTGCTTTTGCAGGTGCTCCAGTATGGCAGCCTGACGCTGACGAGGTTTCATAGGCGTGATTACCCTGACTATAGGTTGCAAAATGATAATTTCGCAAGCTATTAGCATTCACAACGAAATTACCCATGTTTCAGTTTAAGCGCTAATGATAGTGCATTCTGCGATAGCGGATCATGGGGAAAGATCACATCAGGCTGTAATTCATCAAGATGTTTGCCCATTATTGTGGCAATTTTGCCGGGTCTGGCGAATACCGTAAGACCTTTCATAAATAACGTATCGGTAACCCGCTGCTGCTCATCTAACGCAATGGCGATCACCACGCGGGGTTTAAAACGTCCGCCGGAGCGCCCCACGCCAACCCGACCCCGTTGGCAGAGCTTATCGAAAGCCCGATTAAAGCGGGATATTTGCCAGCCACCGAGCGCCAGTTGCAGGCACCAGGCGATAGCGGCGACGGTAATCAGTGCGGAAACCATAATGTACTCCTTTGATTTTGCCGGATAAGCGTAGCCGCCATCCGGCAATTCAACATTAAAACATCACCTGACCGCCGGTCACGTTGATGGACTGCCCGGTGCAGTAAGAGGCTTTTGGACTGGCGTAAAACAGCAGCATGTTCAGCACGTCCTGATAATCGCAGCCGCGTTTGAGTGGAACCTTATCAATGTAGTACTGCTCAACTTCGTCTGGCTTAAGGCCAAGCTTGGTCGCATATTGCGGTAGTAACGACTGGAACATCGGTGATTTCAGCAGATTGCCGAGCATCAATGAATGCACGGTGATCCCGTATTCCGCCAGATCCAGCGCCAGCGACTGGGTTAAGCCCACGCCGCCAAATTTTGCCGCGCTATAGCCAGAGTTGTGTTTACTGCCCACTTTCCCTGATTTGGAGTTGATCTGGATAATGCGCCCCTGAACGCCATCGCGGATCATCAGGCGTGAGAACTCACGTGCGCAGAGGAAGTAGCCGACCAGATTCACCTGCAGCGAGCGGTCGAAATCCCCAAGCTGAAAATCACTAATAAATGCGGCTTTAGCGATACCGGCGCTGTAAACCAGCAGATCGACACGGCCAAATATTTCATCCACTCCGCGTGATAGCGCCAGCACGCTCTGCTCGCTGGTGGCATCGGCACCAAAACCGTAGGCGGTGCCTTCGCCGAATTCGGCGTTAATTTCCTGTGCCACATTCGCCGCTTTATCGCTTTGAATATCGACGACCGCAACGCGGTAACCTTCTGTTGCAAGCCCACGGCAAAGGAATGCCCCCAGGGTCTGGCCTCCACCAATGACAACGGCAACTTGATTCATTTTTCTCTCCTTTACTCTTAAGCGACAAACTTCAAAATACAGCCCGGCGCGATACCGTCCGGTACGGGGCCTGCAACGTGTACGGTGCCGGGGAATTCCGCTTCGCTCAGTCCGTCAAAACGCAGGGTGATATGCCCCAGTTCACGTAAATTTTGTTCCGCTACGCTGCCAACGGCGGTGACCGGGTAGTGATGCTGGCCCAGTTCAAACTGGATCCCGGCTTGCAACGAACCGTTCAGCTCGCCGTGGCAATGAATGAAGCAAAACTCCTCGATATCCGCTGGCGCGCCTTCACGAAAGGTAATCAACATCTGGTCGCTGAGTGCATCCGGGGCGCTCTGGCCGATACGGGTGATGGTGGTCTGATAAATCACGGTCATTTTTGAGTGCCTCTTATTGGTAAATAAAGCCGGAAACAAACCAGGCGATGAGAACGGTAGGCGCGCCGGTGAGAAAACGACTCACCAGAACGGATGGCACGCCGACGCGAACCGTGTCCTGACGCGCTTCGGCCAGCGACAGCCCGACAGGAATAAAGTCGCATGCAGCCTGAGCGTTAATGGCGAACAGGGCAGGTAGCGCCAGATGAGGGGGAATATTCCCCAAACCAATCTGTACGCCGATCAAAACGCCGATAACCTGGGCGATAACCGCACCGGGGCCGAGGAAAGGCGACAGCAGCGGGAAAGAACAAATCAGCGCCAGGGTCACCAGCCCCAGCGGATGGCTGGCTAACGGTGCGAGTCCATGGGCTATCCAGTCACCCAAACCGGAAGCCATAATGATGCCGATCAGTGCCGAGACGAACGCCATAAATGGCAAAATAGTTTTCAGGACGGTATCGATGGTGTCGCGCCCAGACTGGAACAGCACTGCAACGGCTGAACCCATGCCCATGCCAACTTTTGCCAGCAGGCCATCGCTCTGTTCAGTGATTTTTTTGCTGGTGTCGTAATCGCGACCGATAGTGCTGTTTACAGGCGTTGGGGTAGCGGATGCTTCACCGACAACGGTGATATTTTCTTCTTTCACGCCAGAGACATAGATATCTTCAATAATGTATTGTGCCAGAGGGCCGGATTTCCCGGTCGCGTGAATATTCACCGTCGGGATACGACGTTTTGGATAGATCCCGCAGCGCAGTGTGCCGCCGCAGTCGATGATCGCTACACCGATTTCATTCTCTGGTGGTTCACCTTCTTTGAAGCCATCAACGGCCTGCCAGCCGGTCAGGTTCGCCAGCTTGTCGACAATCGCCGGGCGCGTTCCGGCAGTGATATAGACAATTTTCTTCCCGGGCGTTGCTTCCAGTTCAAGCGGACCACCCCAACCACCGGTGCCTTTTTCAATACGAATACGCGTCATGATGTTGCTCCCGCCAGATGCACTTTCTGCTCAAGTTGAATGCCCATTTTTTTCTCAAAGATGGCGGTGGTGAAATCGGTCACCCAGCCACGGAAGAAGTTGGTCACCAGACCGACCAGCAAATAGCTCACCGCGAGCGGGCCGAGCGGGAGGCCCAGCGTCGTCAAGCCGCTGGCAATCCCCAGATAGACAAACAACTCTCCGGGGTTAATGTGTGGGAACAAGCCGTTCATTGAGTGGCAGCTATAGGACGCTGCTGCGTAATAGCTGGGCTTATATCTCTCTGGCATAAAACGGCCCAGGCTCAGCGTCATGGGGTTACAAAAAACGAATGTGCCGATGCACGGCAGCAGCAGGTAGCGGGACAATGGGTTTCCGGCGCAGCGCTGGGCAAAACGTTCAATACGCTGCTGGCCAATAAAGTTAATCAGCGCATTCATGATGACCAGCAGGCTAATCAGCAGTGGAAGAATACCGGTCACCATGCCGGTAAAGACCTCTCCGCCTTTCTGGAACAGCCCGATAAACCACTCCGCACCGAGTGTGATGGTGTCGATCATTATTCTCTCCTGTAGGGATTTTAGTTACCTTGCCAAACGGTAACCAATTTTAATCAGATCGAAAGATTTAAAAGTGTTATTTTGATCTCAAAATGAAAGGAAAATATTTTAATTTGAAAGTTATTGCGTGAGTGCTCGCAAATGTGCGGCTCAGAGATGAAAGGGGATGTAAATTCTGTGAAGGAGAGCGACTACCGCTTCCTTGTATGACGGAGGATGCTTTACCATACTTCCCCCAGGCTGAATTTGTTTAATGGATGTCTCATGTTCAAGCGTCGTTATGTAGCGTTACTCCCCCTTTTCGTACTGCTTGCTGCCTGTAGCAGCAAACCCAAACCTTCAGAGACTCAAACGACTACGGGTACGCCATCCGGCGGCTTCCTGCTTGAGCCGCAGCACAACGTCATGCAAACAAGCGGCGACTTCGCCAATAATCCGAATGCACAGCAGTTCATCGAGAAAATGGTGAACAAGCACGGCTTTGACCGCCAGCAATTGCAGGAGATCCTGTCGCAGGCCAAGCGTCTGGACTCGGTATTGCGTTTGATGGACCGCCAGGCGCCGACGACGCAACCGCCAGCCGGACCTAACGGCGCATGGCTGCGGTATCGTAAACAGTTCATCACGCCGGATAACGTGCAAAACGGCGTGGCGTTCTGGAATCAATACGAAGATGCGCTGAACCGCGCGTGGCAGGTATACGGCGTACCGCCGGAAATTATCGTTGGTATTATTGGCGTAGAAACTCGCTGGGGCCGCGTGATGGGTAAAACGCGGATTCTGGATGCGCTGGCGACGCTGTCGTTTAACTATCCTCGTCGGGCGGAATACTTCTCTGGTGAACTGGAAACCTTCCTGCTGATGGCGCGAGATGAAAGCGACGATCCGCTCGATTTGAAAGGTTCTTTCGCGGGGGCAATGGGCTACGGCCAATTTATGCCGTCTTCCTATAAACAATATGCCGTTGATTTCAATGGCGATGGGCACATTAACCTGTGGGATCCGGTTGATGCCATCGGTAGCGTGGCGAACTATTTCAAAGGTCACGGCTGGGTGAAAGGCGATACGGTCGCGGTTCCGGCAAATGGTCAGGCGCCTGGGCTGGCTAACGGCTTTAAAACCCAGTACAGCATTTCTCAGCTTGCCGCCGCGGGCCTGACGCCGCAGCAGTCGTTGGGGAATCATCAGCAGGCCAGCCTGCTGCGCCTGGATATCGGTACCGGCTACCAGTACTGGTATGGGTTGCCGAACTTCTACACCATCACCCGCTACAACCACAGCACGCATTACGCGATGGCAGTCTGGCAGTTAGGTCAGGCGGTGGCGCTGGCGCGCGTACAGTAATCGCTCCACCGGCCTACCGGAAGATATCTCTTGTAGGCCGGAAAAGATGTCCTGGCATCGCCATCCGGCAGGTCTTATTTGTGCAACGGAGCAATTTTTGGAACCCCCCTCGTAAAACGTTCTCCCCATCCCCATATTGGTTATGAAAGTGCTATCTTGTCCGGCATATTTTTTAACTGACAGAGGCTGAAATGACCGACAGTGAACTGATGCAGTTAAGCGAGCAGGTTGGCCTGGCGCTGAAAGCGCGCGGGGCAACAGTGACGACGGCGGAATCCTGCACCGGCGGCTGGGTAGCCAAAGCGATTACGGATATTGCCGGAAGCTCCGCCTGGTTTGAACGCGGGTTTGTGACCTACAGCAATGAAGCCAAAGCGCAGATGATTGGCGTGCGTGAAGAGACGCTGGCCCAGCATGGCGCGGTGAGTGAACCGGTGGTCGTTGAAATGGCGATTGGCGCGCTAAAAGCCGCCCGTGCAGACTTCGCCGTCTCGATTAGCGGTATCGCAGGACCCGATGGCGGTAGTGAAGACAAGCCCGTGGGGACGGTATGGTTTGCCTTTGCCAGCGCAAGCGGCGAGGGGATTACCCGCCGGGAATGCTTTATCGGCGATCGCGATGCGGTACGTCGACAGGCGACTGTCTACGCGTTACAAACCCTGTGGCAACAATTTCTACAAAACACTTGATACTGTATGAGCATACAGTATAATTGCCTCAACAGAACATTATCTATCACGTTTCGCGGTTTAACCCGAAAGCGGCATGACAGGAGTAATTAATGGCTATCGACGAAAACAAACAGAAAGCGTTGGCGGCAGCGCTGGGTCAGATCGAAAAGCAATTCGGTAAAGGCTCCATCATGCGCCTCGGTGAAGACCGTTCCATGGACGTGGAAACCATCTCCACCGGTTCGCTTTCTCTGGATATCGCATTGGGCGCGGGCGGTTTGCCAATGGGCCGTATCGTCGAAATCTACGGGCCTGAATCCTCCGGTAAAACAACGCTGACACTGCAGGTTATTGCCGCCGCACAGCGCGAAGGTAAAACCTGTGCGTTCATCGATGCGGAACACGCGCTGGACCCTGTTTATGCCCGTAAGCTTGGTGTTGATATCGATAATCTGCTGTGTTCTCAGCCGGATACCGGTGAGCAAGCGCTGGAAATCTGTGATGCGCTGGCGCGTTCCGGCGCGGTTGACGTTATCGTGGTCGACTCCGTTGCCGCATTGACGCCGAAGGCTGAAATCGAAGGTGAGATCGGTGACTCTCATATGGGCCTTGCGGCACGTATGATGAGCCAGGCAATGCGTAAACTGGCCGGTAACCTGAAGCAGTCCAACACGCTGCTGATTTTCATCAACCAGATCCGTATGAAGATTGGCGTTATGTTCGGTAACCCGGAAACCACCACCGGTGGCAACGCCCTGAAATTCTATGCGTCTGTTCGTCTGGATATCCGTCGTATTGGTGCGGTGAAAGAAGGTGACAACGTAGTTGGCAGCGAAACCCGCGTTAAGGTTGTGAAAAACAAAATTGCAGCGCCGTTCAAACAGGCTGAATTCCAGATTCTTTACGGTGAAGGCATCAACTTCTACGGCGAACTGGTTGACCTGGGCGTGAAAGAGAAGCTGATTGAAAAAGCGGGTGCATGGTACAGCTACAACGGTGAGAAAATCGGTCAGGGTAAAGCGAACGCAACCAACTGGCTGAAAGAAAACCCGGCAACCGCGAAAGAAATTGAGAAGAAATTACGTGAGTTACTGCTCAATAACCAGGATTCAACGCCTGATTTCTCCGTTGATGACAGTGGTGAAGACGTAAAAGAAACGAACGAAGATTTCTGATAACCTGTTTTGAATCGCATGTTTTGAATCGTATATAGTAAAGGGCTGCATATCATGCAGCCCTTTTTCATTTCTGAAGGCTCACTATGACAGATTCAACTTCCCGCCGCTCTGCTTACTCCCGATTACTTGACCGCGCCGTGCGAATACTTGCGATGCGCGACCACAGTGAGCAGGAACTGCGGCGCAAGCTGGCCGCTCCGGTGATGGGAAAAAATGGACCGGAAGACATTGATGCTACGCCGGAGGATTACGACAAGGTCATCGCCTGGTGTATTGAAAGTCGCTATCTGGATGATGACCGCTTCGTTCAGCAGTTTATCGCCAGCCGCAGTCGTAAGGGCTACGGACCTGCCCGCGTGCGTCAGGAATTAAATCAGAAAGGGGTCGCGCGTGAGTCCATTGAGCGTGCTATGCGCGAGTGTGAAATTGACTGGGCAGTGCTTGCGCGCGAGCAGGCCGTCCGGAAGTACGGTGAACCTTTACCTGTGGAATTTTCAGATAAGGTAAAGGTCCAGCGTTTTTTGCTCTATCGCGGCTATCTGATGGAAGATATTCAGGCAATATGGCGAAATTTTGACGATTGAGCGCATACGGGATTTTACTTCCCAGTAAAGAAAACTTATCTTATTCCCACTTTTCGATTGCCAGAGGCGCAGTTTACGTGCCGATGCTGGTAATGACATTTCGTTAGCTTGATTTCTTCAGGATAATTATGAGCAAGAGCACCGCTGAGATCCGTCAGGCGTTTCTCGATTTTTTCCATAGTAAAGGACATCAGGTAGTTGCCAGCAGCTCCCTGGTACCGAACAATGACCCTACTTTGTTGTTTACCAACGCCGGGATGAACCAGTTCAAGGATGTTTTCCTTGGCCTCGACAAGCGTAATTATTCCCGCGCAACCACCTCGCAGCGTTGCGTACGTGCGGGCGGTAAGCACAACGACCTGGAAAACGTCGGTTACACTGCACGTCACCATACCTTTTTCGAAATGCTGGGCAACTTCAGCTTCGGCGATTACTTCAAACACGACGCCATTCAATACGCATGGGAACTGTTGACCGGTGAAAACTGGTTTGCCCTGCCAAAAGAGCGTCTGTGGGTCACCGTCTATGAAACTGACGATGAAGCCTATGAAATCTGGGAAAAAGAAGTCGGTATTCCGCGCGAACGTATCATCCGTATCGGTGATAACAAAGGCGCGGCTTATGCTTCCGACAACTTCTGGCAGATGGGTGATACCGGTCCTTGCGGTCCGTGCACCGAAATTTTCTACGACCACGGCGACCATATTTGGGGTGGCCCTCCGGGAAGCGCGGAAGAAGATGGCGATCGCTACATTGAGATCTGGAACATCGTCTTCATGCAGTTCAACCGTCAGGCTGACGGCACCATGGAACCGCTGCCGAAACCGTCCGTGGATACCGGTATGGGTCTGGAGCGTATTGCGGCCGTGCTGCAACACGTTAACTCCAACTATGAAATTGACCTGTTCCGTTCACTGATTGAGTCCGTGGCGAAAGTCACCGGCGCGACCGATCTGAGCAATAAATCACTGCGCGTTATCGCCGACCATATCCGTTCCTGTGCGTTCCTGATTGCCGATGGCGTTGTTCCGTCTAATGAAAACCGTGGCTATGTGCTGCGCCGTATCATTCGTCGCGCAGTTCGTCATGGCAACATGCTGGGCGCGAAGGACACCTTCTTCTACAAGCTGGTTGGTCCGCTGGTAGATGTAATGGGTTCCGCGGGCGAAGAGCTGAAGCGTCAACAGTCTATGGTTGAGCAGGTTCTGAAAACCGAAGAAGAGCAGTTTGCGCGTACGCTGGAGCGTGGCCTGGCGCTGCTGGATGAAGAACTGGCAAAACTGTCCGGCGATACGCTGGACGGCGAAACCGCATTCCGTCTGTATGACACCTACGGTTTCCCGGTTGACCTGACGGCAGACGTTTGCCGCGAGCGTAACATTAAGGTTGATGAAGCCGGCTTTGAAGCCGCAATGGAAGAACAACGCCGTCGCGCACGTGAAGCCAGCGGCTTTGGTGCAGACTACAATGCGATGATTCGCGTTGATGGTGCTTCTGAATTTAAAGGCTACGAGCACCTGGAACTGAACGGCAAAGTCACCGCGCTGTTTGTTGATGGTAAAGCGGTAGACGCCATTAACGCAGGTCAGGATGCCGTTGTCGTTCTTGATCAGACACCGTTCTATGCGGAATCTGGTGGTCAGGTTGGCGATAAAGGCGAACTGAAAGGTGCGGGCTTCGCGTTTGCCGTTAGCGACACGCAGAAATATGGTCAGGCGATTGGCCACATCGGCAAACTGTCTGCGGGTTCTCTGAAAGTTGGCGATGCAGTGCAGGCTGATGTGGATGAAGCGCGTCGTGCACGTATTCGCCTGAACCACTCCGCAACGCATCTGATGCACGCGGCGCTGCGCCAGGTTCTGGGCACGCACGTGGCACAGAAAGGTTCGCTGGTTAACGATAAAATTCTGCGCTTCGACTTCTCTCATACCGAAGCGATGAAGCCTGCTGAAATCCGTGCCGTTGAAGATCTGGTGAATGCGCAAATTCGTCGCAACCTGCCGATTGAAACGAACATCATGGATCTTGAGGCGGCGAAAGCCAAAGGTGCAATGGCGCTGTTTGGTGAGAAATACGATGACCACGTGCGTGTACTGAGTATGGGTGATTTCTCTACCGAACTGTGTGGTGGTACTCACGCCAGCCGTACGGGCGATATCGGTCTGTTCCGTATTATCTCCGAGTCTGGTACTGCGGCAGGCGTTCGTCGTATCGAAGCCGTGACCGGTGAAGGCGCTCTTAATACCGTGCATGCTGAAAGCGATCGCTTAAGCGATATTGCGCAGTTGCTGAAAGGCGATAGCCAGAATATCGGTGACAAAGTTCGTTCCGTACTGGAACGTACGCGTCAGCTCGAAAAAGAATTGCAGCAATTGAAGGAACAGGCCGCAGCGCAGGAAAGTGCGAACCTTTCCAGCAAAGCCGTTGATATCAATGGCGTGAAGCTGTTGGTCAGCGAGCTTGCGGACGTTGAACCGAAAATGCTGCGTACCATGGTTGATGATCTGAAAAATCAGCTGGGTTCTACTGTTGTCGTACTGGCAACAGTTGCTGAAGGTAAGGTTTCTCTGATTGCGGGCGTGTCTAAGGATGTGACAGACCGCGTGAAAGCAGGGGAACTGATTGGGATGGTCGCTCAGCAGGTAGGCGGCAAGGGTGGTGGTCGTCCGGACATGGCGCAAGCCGGTGGTACGGATGCTGCGGCTCTGCCGGCAGCGTTAGCCAGTGTGAAAGGCTGGGTTAGCGCAAAACTGTAAAAATTATAAGCGTAAGCCGACGCTGCGGACTTCAATCCGCAGTGTTTGCGTCAACGCTATCGACAACGATAAAGTCAGGTTGAAGTTGTGTATATCGGCTAAACTTAGGTTTAACAGAATGTGATGCCGTGACTGCTTACACTTAGGTGTTTGTCATCGCTTACTTTTTGGCGTTATATGATGGATAATGCCGGGATACAGAGAGACCCGACTCTTTTAATCTTTCAAGGAGCAAAGAATGCTGATTCTGACTCGTCGAGTTGGTGAGACCCTCATGATAGGCGATGAGGTCACCGTGACAGTTTTAGGGGTGAAGGGCAACCAGGTGCGCATTGGCGTCAACGCCCCGAAAGAAGTTTCTGTCCATCGTGAAGAGATCTACCAGCGTATCCAGGCTGAAAAATCCCAGCAGTCCAGTTACTAAGGTTTTCGCGTCTCACCTTTCTGGTGAGGCGCAACCTGATTGAGTTACCCTTTTTCTTCTCTGTTCTTCTTCGTCCTCCCCATTTTTTCGATTCCACTGGGCGTAATGCCTTTCCCTACGAAGTTTCCGTTTGTTCACTGCTTCAGGAAATTGCCAATTTATTTGTTGATAAAACACTCTTTTTGCCGTTTTTGCAGACTAATTGCGCGTGAAATGTGCAAACGATAAAAGCTCTGGAAAAATTGTTTGACTTATAAGTCCCAGAAAGTAATATGTGCGCCACGCAGCGACGATGAGCAGAAACAAGTTCTTCGAAGCACTCGCAAGAGGCGTGTTGGTGAGGTGGCCGAGAGGCTGAAGGCGCTCCCCTGCTAAGGGAGTATGCGGTCAAAAGCTGCATCCGGGGTTCGAATCCCCGCCTCACCGCCATTTGCATCCGTAGCTCAGCTGGATAGAGTACTCGGCTACGAACCGAGCGGTCGGAGGTTCGAATCCTCCCGGATGCACCATCTTATCTGCAATAACGCATTAGCGTTGTTACGGAAATCGATATCACTTTAGCAGCGATATCAAATCTGCAGTAAGTAAGTTTTCCTGATGCATCCGTAGCTCAGCTGGATAGAGTACTCGGCTACGAACCGAGCGGTCGGAGGTTCGAATCCTCCCGGATGCACCATCTTCTTCGCAGTATCAGTAGTAAACAGCAATTCCCGATGCATCCGTAGCTCAGCTGGATAGAGTACTCGGCTACGAACCGAGCGGTCGGAGGTTCGAATCCTCCCGGATGCACCATCTCCCCCTTTAAATTATTTCCACATATTCTCTGAATGCCCCTCAATTCGCTGTCAGCGACAAAATCAATCAATTACGATAAAATAACGTCTGGTCATTCGGCTTGTGAGAAGACGATGTACGAACGTTATGCGGGTTTGATTTTTGATATGGATGGCACCATCCTGGATACTGAGCCAACGCACCGTAAGGCGTGGCATGAGGTATTGGGACATTATGGGCTGCGTTTTGATGAACAAGCCATGGTCGCCCTCAACGGCTCCCCAACGTGGCGTATTGCCCAGTCGGTAATTGAATTGAATCATGCCGATCTCGACCCCCATGCCTTAGCGCGTGAAAAAACCGACAAGGTGAGAAGCATGTTGCTGGATAGCGTCCAGCCTCTGCCGTTGGTTGACGTCGTGAAAGCCTGGCATGGTCGTCGGCCTATGGCGGTAGGAACGGGGAGTGAAAGCGCGATTGCAGAAGCGCTGCTTACTCACCTTGGGCTGCGTCGTTATTTTGATGCCGTGGTGGCGGCCGATCACGTACAACGCCACAAACCGGCTCCTGATACGTTTTTGCTCTGTGCTGAACGTATGGGCGTTGAACCGGCGCGTTGCGTCGTGTTTGAAGATGCCGATTTTGGACTTCAGGCGGCGCGTGCCGCAGGAATGGACGCCGTGGATGTCCGGTTATTGTGAGTGATGGACTGTCGCTCCTCTCGCTGTTTGCCAGCAGCTTTCTCAGCGCCACGCTATTACCTGGAAATTCTGAAGTTGTTTTAGTTGCCTTACTGGTTTCTGGAGCGAGTCATCCCTGGGTCTTAGTTTTAACAGCAACAATGGGTAATAGCCTTGGAGGGTTAACTAACGTTATCCTTGGGCGTTTCTTTCCATTGCGTAAAACATCGCGCTGGCAAGAAAAAGCCACTGGCTGGCTGAGGCGCTATGGCGCTGTCACACTATTATTAAGCTGGATGCCGGTTGTGGGTGATTTACTGTGCTTGTTAGCGGGATGGATGCGCATCTCGTGGGGCCCAGTTCTCTTTTTTTTATGTCTTGGCAAAGCGCTGCGCTATGTTGTGGTCGCGGCGGTTACGACGCAAGGCATTATGTGGTGGCACTAATTGTGTTGTGGAATAACCTGCAGGTTGACCAATACCATTATGCTAATTAAAACGATTTTGACAGGCGGGAGGTCAATTTGATCCCGGACGTATCACAGGCACTGGCCTGGCTGGAAAAACATCCTCATGCGTTAGAGGGGATTCAACGCGGGCTCGAGCGCGAAACGCTGCGTGTTAATGCTGATGGTTCATTGGCAACGACAGGCCATCCTGAAGTGTTAGGCTCAGCGCTAACGCATAAATGGATAACCACTGACTTTGCCGAAACACTGCTGGAGTTTATTACTCCACCGGGCGATGACATTCACAAAATGCTCACGTTCATGCGCGATCTGCATCGCTATACTGCCAGGAATCTTGGCGATGAGCGTATGTGGCCGTTGAGCATGCCTTGCTATATTGCCGAAGGTCAGGATATCGAGCTGGCGCAGTACGGTACGTCGAATATCGGTCGTCTGAAAACCCTTTACCGTGAAGGCCTCAAAAACCGTTACGGCGCGTTGATGCAGACTATCTCCGGCGTACACTACAACTTCTCGCTGCCAATGGCTTTCTGGCAGGCGAAATGTGGCGTAACAGATGGCGATGAAGACGCTAAAGAAAAAGTGTCAGCAGGGTATTTCCGTCTGATTCGCAACTACTACCGTTTTGGTTGGGTGATCCCGTATCTGTTTGGCGCCTCTCCGGCCATTTGTTCCTCCTTCCTGCAAGGAAAACCGACAACGCTGCCGTTTGAAAAAACCGATTGTGGTATGTATTACCTGCCTTATGCCACGTCGCTGCGTCTGAGTGACCTGGGTTATACCAATAAGTCGCAAAGCAATCTCGGAATTACGTTTAACGATTTGCATGAGTATGTGGCAGGATTGAAGCGCGCGATTAAAACGCCTTCAGAGGAGTACGCGGCGATCGGTCTGGAGAAAGACGGTAAGCGCCTGCAAATCAACAGCAACGTTTTGCAGATCGAAAATGAACTGTATGCGCCAATTCGTCCGAAACGCGTGACTCGCAGCGGTGAAACGCCGTCTGATGCGCTTCTACGCGGCGGCATTGAGTACATCGAAGTGCGTTCGCTCGACATCAACCCCTTCTCGCCAATCGGCGTAGATGAACAACAGGTGCGCTTCCTCGATTTGTTCATGGTTTGGTGCGTTCTGGCTGATGCCCCGGAAATGAGTAGCGACGAGCTGCTGTGTACGCGTACTAACTGGAATCGCGTTATTCTGGAAGGGCGCAAGCCAGGCCTGACGTTAGGTATTGGTTGTGAAACGGCTCAGTTCCCGTTGCCTAAAGTGGGTAAAGATCTGTTCCGTGATCTGAAACGTGTGGCACAAACGCTGGACGGCATTCACGGAGGAGAGGAATATCAAAAAGTATGTGACGAACTGGTTGCCTGCTTTGATAATCCTGAGCTGACATTCTCAGCGCGGATCCTGCGGTCTATGATTGATACTGGTATCGGTGGCACGGGTAAAGCGTTGGGTGAAGCGTACCGTAACCTGTTGCGCGAAGAGCCGTTGGAACTGCTGCAGGAAGACGAATTTATTGCTGAAAGTGTGGCTTCTAAGCGCCGTCAGCAGGAGATTGAAGCGGCAGATACTGAGCCGTTTGGTGTGTGGCTGGAAAAGCACGCCTGATACAAAAGAAAAAGGCCACTCGGGAGTGGCCAAAATTTCATCTCTGAAAACAGGGATGATGATAACAAATGCGCGTCTTTCATATACTCAGACTCGCCCCGGAACAAAGAGTTCAGAATATTTTAAAAAAATTTATCGGAGGTGGCTAAATGCCGTTGTTAGATAGTTTTACTGTCGATCACACCCGGATGGAAGCTCCCGCGGTCCGGGTTGCAAAAACGATGAATACCCCGCATGGCGACGCAATCACCGTGTTTGATCTGCGTTTTTGCATTCCGAACAAAGAAGTGATGCCTGAGAAAGGTATTCATACGCTGGAACACCTGTTTGCTGGTTTTATGCGTAACCACCTGAATGGCAACGGTGTCGAGATTATCGATATTTCGCCAATGGGTTGCCGTACCGGCTTCTACATGAGCCTGATTGGAACGCCGGACGAACAACGCGTAGCTGATGCCTGGAAAGCGGCAATGGCAGATGTGTTGAAAGTGCAGGATCAGAATCAGATCCCGGAACTGAACGTCTACCAGTGCGGTACGTATCAGATGCACTCCCTCAGCGAAGCGCAGGACATTGCACGTCATATTCTGGAACGTGATGTCCGCGTTAACAGCAATGAGGAGCTGGCGCTGCCGAAAGAGAAACTGCAGGAATTGCATATTTAGTCTTATTGATTAGCTGTTCCAGTATTTAAATTAACCCCGGTTTATGTCCGGGGTTTTTTATTACTTAATATAATCCACATCTATTATATTTAAGACAGGAATATAATTTAAGCTAATTAATGTGGGGCCTGTTAAATAACAAAACGTGATCTGGTAAACAGAAAGTAATGGATAATTAACGATGCCAGCTCACACCGATCACATAAATCAAAAAACATAAATAATTAATAGAAAAACATAATGGAATACGTCAGGTATCCAGGTAATAAAAAGACTCTTTTCATCGCTGGTGGATGGGGTTTTTATCAAATCTTATCTGGTATACATTAAACTTTAGGGATAAAAAATGAAGGTGAAATATTTAGCGCTTGTGGTCGGCGCTTGCTTTTCGCATAACCTTTGGGCAGCAAATACTGCTATTGAACAGCGTCTTGCCGAACTGGAGCAGCGCGTGATTAATGCCGAACAGCGAGCCGCAGATGCTGAATCGCAAATTCGCTCGCTGAGGCAGCAGCAGGTAGCCGCAGCGCCGACGGTGCAAGTACAGTCTGCTGAACCCTCCGCCTCTACGGAAAATCCACCCAAGTTAACGCTATCCGGTTTTAGCGATATCAAGTTCTATGGCGACGTTGAGTTTAATATGGATGCGGCAAGCCGCTCTGGTAGTCTGACATCAACCAGAACTTCGGCAAATAAAGATTGGGCGCCGGGAACGAATGAGCGTTGGGATATCAACGGGCGTCTGCTATTAGGGTTTGATGGCTACCAACGACTGAACAACGGTAATTTCGCCGGATTCTCAGTTCAGCCGTTGGCAGACCTGACCGGAAAAATGAATCTCGATGATGCAGTGTTCTTTTTTGGCCAGGAAAAAGACTGGCAAATTAAGGTCGGACGTTTTGAAGCGTACGATATGTTCCCGCTGAATCAGGATACGTTTATTGAATATTCAGGTAATACGGCGAATGACCTTTACAGCGATGGCTATGGCTATATTTATATGATGAAAGAGGGGCGTGGGCGTAGCGACAGCGGCGGTAATTTCCTGATAAGTAAAACCATCGATAACTGGTATTTTGAAGTGAATACATTGATGGAAAATGCCAGTACGCTCTATACCGAGGAGCAGTACCACGGGATGGACTTAACCAATGATAAAAACGTGGCTTACGTGCGCCCGGTGATCGCCTGGCAAAACGGGCGTTTCTCGACGGCAGTGGCGATGGAAAGTAACGTCGTTAACAACGCCTACGGCTATTATGAGAACGGGAAGTGGATCGATCAGTCCGATCGTACGGGGTATGGTTTTACCATGACCTGGGACGGACAAAAAACCGATCCGGAAGACGGCGCGGTGATTAACCTGAATACTGCTTATATGGACGCGACCGATGAGACCGATTTTACCGCTGGGGTGAACGCGTTGTGGCATCGATTCGAACTGGGCTATATCTATGCGCATAACAACATTGACGCTTTCAATGCCACTAACCTGGAGGCCGTTTGCGAGGAAGACTGCTGGATCACCGATCCGGGCAGCTATGACATTCACACCATTCATGCCTCATACTTATTCCCTAACGTAATGAATATGAGAAACTTTAATATCTATCTCGGTGCTTATGCCTCATGGGTTGAGGCCGATCCGAACAATGGCGACAACAGCGAAGATGCACGTTACGGTGGACGCCTGAGATTCAAATATTATTTCTAATGCTGGCCACAATAAAAAAGGGATCCGCAGATCCCTTTTATTAGAGAGTTAGTGCGCTCCACCGCCGCCGCCGCCCGCGCCGAAGGGCGGTTTGGCGAACCACACCAGACCAAGCAAAACCAGGAAGATCCCCGCCGACATCCAGAAGATTTCGTTGGCGGAAATAATCAGACCCTGATTAGTGATCTGCTGGGCTATCCACCCTGACGCCTGCTGGTGCGTCATCCCTAAATCCTGCAGCTTGTCGTACATTGCCTGAGCATTTGGGTTGTAGGGGTTTACTGACTCCGTCAGTTGCGCATGGTGCAGCGACTCACGGCTAGTCCACATCGTTGTGGTGATCGATGTGCCAATAGAACCCGCCAGCGTTCGCGTAAAGTTAGACAGGCTCGATGCTGCCGCCATTCGTTCAGGCGGTAACCCCGATAGCGTGATGGTGGTCAGTGGCATAAAGAAGCAGGCTACCGCGAACCCCTGAATAAACTGCGGCCAGGCCGATGCGCCAAAATCCATACCGGGTTCGAATGTCCACGCACGCCAGTAGAAACAGACGGCATACATGATGAAGCTGAACGTGACCAGCCGACGCATATCCAGCTTGTGTGCGAAACGGCCGATAATCGGCGACAGGATCACCGGAATCACCCCAACCGGCGCAGACGCCAGACCTGCCCAGGTTGCCGTATATCCGTACACCTCCTGCAATAACTGCGGTAACAGGACGATTGCGCCGAAGTAGAGCATATAGGCCAGACTGATACACAGACAGCCGATGGTAAAGTTGCGCGACTTAAACAGCGAGAGATCGACAATGGGGTGCTCATCGGTAAGCTCCCAGACGATGAGGAAGCTGATTGCCACCACGGCGACAACCGTCAGGATAATAATTTCCTGCGAGGCGAACCAGTCCAATTCTTTGCCGCGGTCGAGCATAATCTGCAAACTGCCGATACCAATGACCAGCAAAGCCAGACCAATGGCGTCGATACGCCGCTGCTCGGTTTTGGTTTCCCGACCTCGCAAAGTTTGCAGCGTCATTAATACCACTACAGCACCGATTGGCACGTTGATAAAAAATATCCAGCCCCAGTGATAGTTGTCGCTGATATAGCCCCCCAGAATAGGACCACATATCGGGGCAACAATCACCGTCATCGACCATAGCGCCAGGGCGATGGAACGCTTGGCGGGTGGATAGTTATTCAATAACAGGCTTTGTGACAGCGGAATCAATGGACCAGCGACAATACCCTGAATGACGCGGAAGAAAATCAGCATGTTCAGGCTGGTGGACATCCCGCATGCCCACGACGCAATGACGAAGGCGATAGTTGACCACATGAATAGTCTGACTTCGCCAACGCGTTTGGCCAGCCAGCCGGTGATCGGAATTGAGATAGCGTTCGCCACCCCGAATGAGGTGATCACCCAGGTTCCCTGGCTCAGCGAAGAGCCGAGGTTCCCGGCGATAGTGGGGATCGCCACGTTAGCAATGGTGGAGTCCAGCACCTGCATGAATGTCGCCAGGGACAGCGCAATCGTCATAATGACGAGCTGCGCGCCTTCAAGCGGTTTTTGCTGTTGCATCACACGCACCTTTAAATTAGCCCGCGTTGGCCTGCACGATCTCTTCGATCATCTTATTGACCGGATCAAGGTTGATTTCACGTGCATTACTTTCTGATACTGGCGTGGTGCGGACCTGGCTTGCCAGGATCTGCCCGTCACGATTAGCGGTATCTACCGTAACCAGTGTTGACAAACCAATACGCAGTGGATGTTGTGCCAGCTGCTGCGCATCCAGTTCGATACGTACCGGCAAACGCTGGACGACTTTGATCCAGTTACCGGTCGCGTTTTGCGCCGGCAGCAGGGAGAACGCGCTGCCCGTACCCATATCCAGGCCGACGACTTTCCCGGTGTATTTCACGTCATCGCCGTAAATATCACTGATAACGGTCGCCGGTTGGCCAATACGCATGTGCGCCAGCTGTGTTTCTTTGAAGTTGGCATCCACCCACAGGTTAGTGGCCGGAACAACCGCCATCAGTGGCGTAGTCGGGCTAATTTGCGCGCCAGGCTGCACGGCACGACGGGAAACATAGCCGGTCATCGGGCTAACAATTTTGGTACGTTCCAGTGCCAGCCAGGCATTACGCACTTCGGTGGCAGCCTGTTGTACAGCAGGTTGATCTTCCAGCTTGCTACCCAGAATCATTGCCTGGTTCGCATTATATTGTTGGATTGCGACATCAAGCTGAGCCTGAGCGCTGGCGACGGCATCGCGGGCATGTTGCAGTTCTTCGCGGCCAATCAGGTTGGCATTACCCAGCGGGACACGGCGATTAAAGTCGCTTTGTGCCTGGGCCAGTGCAGTTCTCTGCACTTCAATGCTGGCCTGCAGTTGCTTGCTGTTGATCATCAACTGGTGCGTCTGGCGCACGCTGGAGGCCAGCGCAGTTTTGGCTTTTTCAAATGCCTGTTTGGCATCTGTCTGGTCGAGAGTGACCAGCACATCGCCCTGTTTTACAAAGTCAGTGTTATCAGCCCAGACTTTCGTCACGCTGCCTGATACCTGCGCCATAATTTGAACCTGGTTCCCTGCCACGTACGCATCGTCTGTCTCTTCGATATGACGCAGTACTAAAAACCAATAAATCCCATATGCCACGGCAATGATAATAAAGAGCAAGGTCAGCAGGAGTAGCATACTTTTACGTTTGCCATTCTTCTTGACCGGTTGCTGCGGGGTTTGAGTCTCCGCATTTGCGCTCATGTTGTTCTCCACGATCTTATTTTTTCACATCGGCTGAGCCGACCTGTTTATCAGACAGGCCAGCAGTATGCGTGCTGGCCTGTCGGTTTTTCATTTATAAATCTGGATTTCTGAGCGAGTCAGCGCGTTAGCGCAGCGCTTCTAACACCGCGCCATCCTGCTCCATCTGATCAAGACGGGTCAGAAGTTTACGGGTGATATGCTCAAGTTGATCTTTTTCGGTGGTGCTGAGAGATGACCAAAGCTGATGAAGGCAGTTATGCTGAGGCGGTAATACCTCCTGCAAAAAAGCATGGCCTTTTTCGGTCAATTGCAGATGCAGACAGCGGCGATCGTTATCGCTTTCGCGGCGCTCGATCCAGCCACGCTTTTCTAACTCATCCGCGATACGGGTGGCGTTAGTCCGTGACGAGCCAAGTGCGCAACTCAGTTCAGAAGGCTGAATACTGTGGTTTTCCTGAGACTCCAGCGTAATCAACGCCATAAACAACGTCTCGTTAATCCCTTGAGCTTTCAGCATCTTATTGCGGTTTTCCAGCAGCTTGCCCTGCATATGCATGCAAAGACGAGTCAGAAGCACTTCCTGATAAGGGAACTCTTCGTAGCGGCTGGCGCGAAATTTTAGCATTTGTTCAATGGGCGTAAACGAACTATCCATTTGGGTATAACCTCATTAATTTCAGCCGATATAGTAACGACAGTGACAAATAAAGTAAATGTATTATTTATTTAAAATGATTATTTTAATCTATAAGACAAACAACATTTTCCAGGCTAATCCATAGCCCAGGGCACTCAGTAAGGTCGGAATGATGATGCTGCGGGTCTTATAGAAGCTTGCACCCAGTACCACAAACCCCACCAGCGTAGGCACAAAACGACGGGCGTCGTGCATCACTTCTGGCGCAGTAGACACCACCAGCAGGGCGCAAATTGATGCAATACCGATGGTGTCGAGTAATATTCCAGTGGCTCCGCGTTTTGTCGGGCGCACATTCCCCATTCGCAAACGCAGTGGTAAATAGCGAAAACAGTAATTGACGCAGCCGACCAGCAGGCCGAGCAGCAGAACCTCATAACTCATCAGGACCTCCCTGCCAGAACGACTGAATGAGCGCGGTCAGGCATCCACAGGCTATGCCCGCCAGGATGGCCGCCGGGATAGAGAACAGCGTCACGCCAGCCAGCGCACCGGCTAATGCCGCCGTGACGCATAGCGTTTGCTTACGCTGGAAAGAGGCCAGCAGAAAACTCATAAACAGTGCCGGGAGCATAAACCCCAGCGCCGCTTCTACCGCCGGGAACCCCTTCAGTAAGCCAGTGCCGGAAAACGCGCCGAGCACCGTACCAAACACCCAGGAGGCCCAGGAGCATAGCGCAATGCCGATCATCCAGTTTTCACTCCAGCGCCGGTTATCCCGCACCAGCTTCGCCGTTGCCGCGGCAAAGACTTCGTCGGTGAGGCCAAAGGCCCATAGCGCGCTTTTAGGTTTGCTCAGCTGTCGGGCGATACGGCTACGCAGAGAAGGGCCGTACAAAACGTGGCGAACATCCATCGCCATGACGGTCAGAGCCGCGACCCACAGTGAGCTGCCTGCGGCGAGCATGGTTGTGATGACAAACTGGCTGGCGCCGGCGTAAATGATGCAGGAGAAAAAAATGCTTTCAACGGGAGTAAAGCCCAGGCGAGTCGCATTCATACCAAATGCAAATGCGACCGGAATATAACTGATAACTATCGGTAGGCTGTCTTTGAATCCTTCAGTTAACGTTGCAGAACGGGATTCAGACTGGGGAACAGGGCTTTCCATAGGATTATAGGCTTCATTACCGAAATTAAAATAACCTGGCTCAATGCGTTATAACCTTAGCAGACTGATGGGCTCCTTAACACCCTGAGGAGCCCAATCAAAGATAAACAGACGTTATACGCCTAATTTACGGCTTCCTGGCGGTGAAAACCTCGCCACCAGACCAGCAGGTTGAGTACGGCAACAGTCACACCTGCCAGACAAACGCCAGCCCAGCCGGCATGCTGCCAGGCTGAAGCTGAAATCAGCGAACCTGCCGCACCACCAATGAAATAGCTGGTCATGTACCCGGCAGTCAGGCGATTACGTGCGTCCGGGTGAATGCGATAGATAACGGTCTGGTTGGTGATATGTACCCCCTGAACGGTCAGATCCAGTACCAGGATACCGATAATCAGTATCGGCACTGAAGTATGTCCGAACCAGATAGCCAGCCAGGAGAGCAACAGTAGCAGCAGGCCTGCGGTAGTCGTGAGGTGTGATTTACCCTTATCGGCAAAACCGCCCGCCGGACGAGCGCCTAACGCACCGGCGGCCCCGGCCAGACCGAACAGACCAATCATCCCCTCTGAATAGTTAAACGGCGGTGCGGCGAGTAAAAATGCCATCGATGTCCAGAGGATACTGAAGTTGGCAAAGGTCAGGCAGCCCAGCATCGCGCGGGTGCGGAGTAATTTATCGTGGATAAACAGGCTAAACACGGAGCCCAATAGCTGCGGGTAGTTAAGATGGGTCTCTGATTTCATCTTTGGCAAACCACGCCACAGGGCAATCGCCATCAACGCCATCAATACTGAGGCCACCCAAAACACGGTGCGCCAGCCGCCGAGATTCGCCAGCAATCCTGCAACCGTTCGCGCCAGCAAAATCCCCAGCAACAGGCCGCTCATAATCGTGCCGACAACCTTACCGCGCTTGTCTGGCGTGGCGAGCGTCGCCGCCAGCGGAACCAGGATCTGTGCGACAACTGAGAACAACCCGGTTAGCGCAGTACCGAGGATCAGCATGCCCAGCGACTGACTGCTGGCAGTAATCAACATGCCACCTGCTGCGAGCAACGTCATGGAAACGATCAGCCTCCGACGCTCAAACATATCGCCAAGCGGTACTAAAAACAGCAGGCCAGCCGCGTAGCCAAGCTGTGCGGCGGTGACAATAAACCCTGCGGTACTGGCAGACAGCGAAAAGTTACGCGCGATGGTGTCGAGCAGCGGCTGGGCGTAATAATTACTGGCAACGGCGAGGCCGGTCGCCACAGACATTAAAACAATCAGTGCCGGGCTAAGCCCGTGAGTGGGTTTGGTCATTGTTTTCAACTGAATAATGGGGTGCAGAAAACAATCATAACGGAAGTGATTAAATGTTGCTGATTTGTTGGGTGATGGATTGTGCGGTGAGGGAGGGGCGTGTAGACCGGATAAGGCGCATCGCGCCACCATCCGGCATTGGTGTGGTTACCGGGCCTGATAGCGTCGCGCTTATCAGGCCTACGAGTGGGTTATTTCTGCGCAGCCAGCGCTTCTTTTACCCAGCCGTCGAACTGCTGCTGGTGGGCTTTTATCCAGCCATCAACGTGGCCCTGAACGTCAGCTTCTGAGGCTTTACCATCATGCATCATTGCGTTCTGCGCATTGATATCTGCCAGTGGTAATTTCATGATGGCAAACAGTTTCGCCGCCGCTGGGTTTTTCTCCGCCCAGACCTTGTTGGCGACAATGTGCATGGTGTTTACCGGGAAGCCATAGTTCGCGCCGTTCGGCAGTTTGGTATCGATATCTTTCTGTTCACCGGGCAGAGAAGAAAACGGGACCTGCAGCCAGACGACATCTTTGCCCGGTTTCATCACGTCACTGACCCAGTACGGTGTCCAGGTGTAGTAAAGAATGGGTTTGCCTTCTTTAAAGCGGGTAATGGTGTCAGCCATCATCGCCGCATAGTTACCGTGGCTGACCTCGACGGTTTTTTCCAGATCGAAGGCTTTGTTCTGGTGGTTGATTACTGCTTCACAACCCCAGCCCGGCGAACAGCCCATCATATCGGCTTTACCGTCACCGTTGGTGTCAAAGATTTTGGCGATCTTCGGATCTTTTAACTGGGCGATGTTGGTGATTTTGTACTGCTCAGCGGTTTTTTTGTCGATCAGATAACCCTGTGCGGCACCCGTAACGAATACCCCCTCGCGATAAAACTTTTTGTCTCCGCCGGCTGCGGCGTACATATCATCATGCAGCGGCTGCCAGTTCACGGCGGTAAAAGTTGCATCGCCAGAGGCAATAGAGGTATAGCCGACGTTGTAGTCAACTTCGCTGGTTTTGTTAACGGTGTAACCCAGTTTCTCCAGCGCACGGGCGACTAACTGCGTCTGGAAGGATTCTTCAGAGATAGTGCTCTGGATTGGCTGTACAGTGATGCCTTTGCCCGGCAGGTCGGCAGCGAAAGTGCTGGTGGAGACAAGGGTGGCAAACGCTGTGGCAATAATGATTTTCTGTCGCATCGTTGTTCCTTATTGCACTTCATCCTTCAAGCCGCTTCTTTGTTGGCTGCATTCATGCACCCCAGTCACGTACTACTTGTACGCTCCAGGGGATACATTCGTTTGCCGCCGCGATGCAACTTGAACGATTTTGCGCAAGTTAATGAATTGTCGGCCCGGTAAGCAATGCGCTACCGGGCAACGGGTGAATTACTTCGTGAAAGGGCGAGTGATAAGCCCAACAGGACCGGTGGTGTACCAGCGGCGGTTGCCACGGCTACGTGAGTCGCGACCGACGGCCTGCGTCAGGCGATCCAGAATGATGGCGAGGATCACAATCCCAACTCCGCCGACGGTGGCAAGCCCCATATCCAGACGACCGATACCGCGCAGAACCATCTGACCCAGCCCACCGACGGCGATCATCGACGCGATGACGACCATGGAGAGTGCCAGCATCAGCGTCTGGTTCACCCCGGCCATAATGGTGGGCATCGCCAGCGGGAGCTGCACTTTAAACAGCATCTGACGCGGGCTGGCACCAAACGAGCGCGAGGCTTCAATCAGATCGGCTGGCACCTGGTTAATCCCCAGAATAGTCAGACGTACGATTGGCGGCAGGGCGAAGATAATCGTCACCACTACGCCCGGGACGTTACCAATACCGAACAACATGACAATCGGCACCAGATAGACGAACGCAGGTGTGGTTTGCATCGCATCCAGCAGCGGGCGAACAATTTTTGCTGCCCGAGGGCTACGCGCTAACCAGATCCCCATCGGCAGGCCAATCACCACGCAGAACAGCAGCGCGGTCAGTACCAGCGCCAGGGTGATCATGGCTTGCGACCAGGCACCGATAGCACCGATAGCAATCAGTGAAATCAGCGTGGCGACGCCCATTCCGACGCCAGAAATTTGCCACGCGATAAGCGCAAAAATGATGATGGCGACCGGCGCAGGCATACCCAACAGCAGTTGTTGAAAGCCGTTGAGAATGTAATCCACCGGGACACGAATGCCCTGGAAGACCGGACGGAAATGGGTGACCACCCAATCAATCCCTTCGGTGACCCAGCTATCCAGCGGGATCAGCGTTTTATGGAACGGATCCATAATATTGAAATGCTCTGGTGCCGGCGCGGGGGCGCTGGTCAGCCAGTCTGCGCTACCACCGTCGGCAGGCGTGCCTGCGGGCGTCCCCCAGGCATCAGCAGATTGCGCGGCGCTATCGGCCGCAGGTGTGGTATCCCACGGATTAGTTTGATCAGCCATTGTTTACCCCCTCACGATCTAAAGCCTGTAACAGCATGCGTTTTGAAATGACGCCCACATACTGCTGTTCCTCATCAACAACCGGCACCGCGCACGGGGCCTGGCCGACATGAGAAAGCAACTCGCTGAGAGGAGTTTGTGCATCTACGGCTAACGGCTCATCGATCAATGCCGCTTCAATACCTTGCGCCTGACTTAACGCTGTTTTTAAGGAGTCGATTGAAACAACGCCAACGAATTTATTACCGCGTTCAATCACGTAACCATATTCGCGATCTTTGTCCTGCAGTAATTGCAGGGCTGAACGGGGGCCGACGCCTGGTGTTTTACGAATTAGCCCTTCAGGGCTACGACGGGATATATCTTTCGCACTGAAGACCTGGCTAATATCAACGCCACGGAAGAAGGTGCGTACATAATCATTGGCCGGATTATTCAGAATTTCATCCGGCGTGCCGACCTGCACCACTTCACCGTTTTGCATAATGGCAATTCTGTCGCCAATACGCATGGCTTCGTCGAGGTCGTGCGAAATAAAGACCACGGTGCGCTGATGCTTCGCCTGTAGTTTTACCAGTTCATCCTGCATTTCGGTACGAATTAAGGGATCGAGGGCTGAGAAGGCCTCATCCATTAATAAGATGTCAGGATTAATGGCTAATGCACGGGCGAGGCCCACACGCTGGCGCATCCCCCCGGAAAGTTCATCCGGGTAGCCGTGAGCATAATTCTCCAGACCAACCTGACGTAGCGCATCTAACGCTTTTTCACGACGTTCATCCGCACCAACACCGGCTAATTCCATGCCGAATGCCGTATTGTCCAGCACCGTCATGTGCGGCATCAGGGCAAAGGACTGGAACACCATCGCAATCTTTTTTCTGCGCACCTCGCGAAGCTCAGCATCGGATATCCGGGCGATGTCTACGCCGTCAATCAATACCTGCCCGCGGGTGGGTTCAATCAGGCGATTGAGAAGGCGTACCATTGTGGATTTACCCGAACCGGATAATCCCATGATGACAAATATCTCGCCTTCTTCAATGGCCAGACTGGCGTTCTTAACGCCAAGCGATAGCCCCGTTTTATCCAGAATCTGCTCTTTTGAAAGTCCTTTTTCAATATATTTGAAGGCTCTCTGGGGATGCTCTCCAAATATCTTATAGAGATTTTTAACTTCTAATTTAATTGCCATGCAATAGAATGATTCCTGTTATTTGTTTATATCGATATATTACCTGATGGAAATAGTGACCTTTTTCTACCCTAACATACTGAGAATCTGAGACAACCCTGAATTTGGTTGTGGCATGAATATTGCCAAACGTCAGATGGCGGAATTTCCCATGATATAAGGGCTGAGCGCGGATGAGCCGTGAGGGATATTTTTTGTAAATGACACTGAAAATGCGCCTGAATTGTTGAAATACAGGCGAATATTGCGGCTGATATTGAGTGTAGATCACACAATTATATTTGCACGACAAAAGTGTGATCCTGTTAAAATATTTCCGCGAAAAATGTACGGTATTTCCCGTAGGAATGATTGCTAGAAATTCCAGTCGTCATCTTCGGTTTCGACCGCTTTTCCCATCACATAGGATGAGCCAGAACCCGAGAAGAAATCGTGGTTTTCGTCAGCGTTGGGTGAGAGTGCAGCGAGGATTGCCGGGTTCACATCCGCCATTTCTGCCGGGAACAGGGCCTCATAACCTAAATTCATTAACGCCTTATTGGCGTTGTAGCAAAGGAAGGCTTTGACGTCTTCCACCCACGGGGTTTCCGCATACAATTCCTCCGTATAACGAACTTCGTTGTCATATAATTCCATCAACAGATCGAGGGCATAATTCTGTAGCGCTTCACGCGTCGAGGGTGAAACGTGCTCCAGACCTTTTTGATATTTATAGCCAATGTAATAACCATGAACCGCTTCATCACGAATGATCAGGCGGATAAGGTCAGCGGTATTCGTCAGCTTGCCGCGGCTGGAGAAATACATCGGTAGCCAGAAGCCGGAATAGAACAGAAAGGATTCCAGAAATACGCTGGCTATTTTCTTTTTCAACGGCTCCGCGCCGGCGTAATGCGTCAGAATTATCTGTGCCTTGTGCTGGAGTGGAGTTTTTTCTTCACTCCAGAGGTAAGCCGCATCCACATCTTTGGTCTGACAAAGCGTGGAAAAAATAGAACTGTAGGAACGCGCGTGCACGGCTTCCATAAAGCTGATATTCGACAGTACCGCCTCTTCATGTGGCGTGATTGAATCCGCCATCAGCGCGGGGGCTCCGGCGATATTCTGAATCGTGTCGAGCAGCGTCAGACCGGTAAATACGCGGATAGTGAGCTGCTGCTCGGCAGCGTTCAACGTTTGCCAGGCCGGAATGTCATTGGAGAGCGGGACCTTTTCCGGTAGCCAGAAGTTACTGGTCAGACGGTTCCATACCTCAAGATCTTTATCATCCTCAATCTTGTTCCAGTTGATGGCGCTGACGCGAGATAGTTTCATTTGATTCTCCTTACAGCGCGCATGACACGCAGCCTTCGATTTCGGTGCCTTCCAGCGCCAGTTGGCGTAGTCGGATGTAGTACAGGGATTTGATGCCTTTACGCCAGGCGTAAATCTGCGCTTTGTTGATATCGCGCGTGGTGGCGGTATCGGGGAAAAAGAGCGTCAGTGAAAGCCCTTGGTCGACATGCCGCGTTGCTTCAGCGTAGGTATCAATAATTTTTTGTGGACCGATCTCGTAGGCATCCTGATACAAGGCCAGATTCTCATTGGTCATAAACGGGGCAGGGTAGTAAACGCGCCCGGTTTTGCCCTCTTTGCGAATCTCCACTTTCGATACAATCGGGTGAATGCTTGACGTGGCATGGTTGATGTAGGAAATAGAACCGGTGGGCGGAACCGCCTGTAAATTCTGATTATAAATGCCGTAGCGCATCACATCTTCACGCAGTTGCGCCCACATCTCGCGCGTCGGCAGCGTAATGCCGCTGGCGGCGAACAGTGAGCGTACCTTGTCGGTTTTTGGCTGCCAGTCGCCCTGCAGATACTGGCTAAAATACTCGCCGCTGGCGTAGCGGGACTGCTGGAATCCGGCAAAGGTTTTACCGCGCTCGCGGGCGATCTTCATTGACGTATTCAGCGCATGCCAGGTGATGGTGTAGAAATAGAGATTGGTGAAATCCAGCCCTTCGGGCGAACCGTAGGCAATCCCTTCCCGCGCCAGATACCCGTGCAGGTTCATCTGCCCAAGGCCAATCGCGTGCGACGCGCTGTTCCCGGCTTCAATTGAGGGCACGCTGCGGATATGGCTCATGTCCGAAACGGCGGTTAAGCCACGAACTGCCGTCTCCACGGTGCGGCCAAAATCGGGTGAATCCATGGTATGGGCAATGTTCAACGAGCCGAGATTGCAGGAGATATCGTGCCCGGTCTGCTCGTAATTGAGATTTTCATCGTAGGTGGAGGCACTGTTAACCTGCAAAATCTCCGAGCACAGGTTGCTCATATTGATCCGACCGGCAATCGGATTGGCGCGATTCACCGTATCTTCAAACATGATGTAAGGATAACCAGACTCAAACTGGATCTCGGCCAGCCGCTGGAAGAACTCGCGGGCGTTAATGTATTTTTTGCGCACGCGTTCGTCGGCCACCAGTTCGTCATACCGCTCACTCACGGCGATATCACCGAACGGTTTGCCGTAAATCCGTTCCACGTCATACGGCGAGAACAGCGCCATCCGGGCATTTTCTTTCGCCAGTCGAAAGGTAACATCCGGGATCACCACGCCAAGCGAAAGCGTTTTGATACGGATTTTTTCGTCGGCGTTTTCGCGCTTGGTATCGAGAAAACGTAAAATATCCGGATGGTGTGCGTGCAGATACACCGCGCCTGCACCCTGACGTGCCCCGAGTTGATTCGCATAAGAAAACGCATCTTCCAGCATTTTCATGACCGGGATCACCCCGGAGGACTGGTTTTCAATACGCTTAATTGGCGCTCCGGCCTCGCGCAGATTCGAGAGTAAAAATGCCACGCCGCCGCCGCGTTTAGAGAGCTGCAGCGCTGAGTTAACCGCCCGACCGATGGACTCCATGTTGTCTTCAATGCGTAGCAGGAAGCAGGAAACCAGTTCGCCACGCTGTTGCTTACCGCAGTTTAAAAAGGTTGGCGTGGCGGGTTGAAAACGACCAGAGAGCATTTCATCAGTGAGCTGCATGGCAAGCACTTCATCGCCCTGCGCCAGCGTGAGCGCCACCATCGTCACCCGATCCTCAAAATCTTCGAGATAGCGCTTACCGTCGAACGTTTTCAGCGTATAGCTGGTGTAGAACTTCCATGCGCCAAGGAACGTCTGAAAACGGAATCCACTGGCGTGGGCGTGGGCAAATAGTTTCAGCACGAATGCGCGATTGTAGCGGGCTAAAATGCTTTCGTCGTAATAGCCTTCACGAATCAGCGTTTCCAGGCGTTCCTGCTGACTGGCAAAGACCACTGAATGAGGGCGGACGTGGGTAGCAAAAAAAGCCTCCACCGCCTGATGGTCTTTATCGAACTGAATACGCCCGGCTTTATCGTACAGATTTAGCATGGCGTTCAGGGCGTGATAATCCAGTGCGGGCTGGATTACGCGTTCTGCGGTTGTCGTTGCCAAAATTCGCTCACTCCTTTTCGAACGTTGTCGATATCGCTTTGGGTGCCCATCAGCTCAAAACGATAAAGCCACGGCACGCCGCATTTTTGTGAAATGACATCACCCGCGCGACCGTATGCATCACCGAAATTGCGGTTGCCGGAGGCGATCACGCCACGGATTAATGCCCGGTTATGAGGATCGTTTAAAAAGCGGATCACCTGACGCGGGACTGCGCCTGCCGTACCGCCGCCGCCGTAAGACGGCACGATTAAAATGTAAGGCTCGTCCACCTGGATCCGCTCGCGTTCATTAAGCGGAATGCGGATGGCAGGTAACCCCAGACGCTGCATAAATCGGTGCGTATTTTCGGAGCTGCTGGAGAAGTAGACGAGCGTCGTCATGCGCTGGCCACGCGTGGTTCCGGATGCAGACGGTTGATCATGTCCGGGCGAAACCCTGACCAACTGGTTTCACCCGCGACTACGACCGGTAACTGGCGAAAACCTTGCTCGCGCAGGCTATCTGCCAGTTCAGGCTGCAAATCGACGTTTACCATCTCAAAGTCAAAACCACGGCTTTCCATTGCCCGTTTGGTGGCATGGCACTGAACACAGTTATTGCGAGTGTAAATAATAATACGCATGATTCGTATTTCCATTTAAAAATAAAAGATCGGCGCGATAGAGGGCGTCGGGTTGTGTGTGTCCTGATAGGAGGAATACTAGATGTAGTTTTAAAAAGATTCAACCATACAAGATATGGGAATTTTAGATTAATGATGAACTGGGTGATGAGCGTGGCGGGGGAAGGCTAACTGGTGGTTCTAAATTGCCCGATGGCGCTAAGCTTATCGGGCCTACGGGCAACAGGAGAGCGCATCCCAGGCCGGATAAGGCGTTTATGCCGCCATCCGGCAGCGCAGAATCACATGCGCATCCCTACCGCCAGACGGTTAAAGCAGTTCATCAGGCTAATGGCAAACGTCAGGTCGCTAATTTCTTTCGCGCTAAAATGGTCGAGCAGCGGCAGATAAACATCATCTTCGGCATGGGTGCTGGCGATATCGGTGACGGATTCGGCCCACGCCAGCGCCGCACGTTCCTGCTCGCTGAAGTGGTGACTCACCCGCCAGCCTGCCAGCGCATCCAGTTTGGCCTGCGCAACACCGGATTTGCGCAGCGCTTTACTGTGCATTTCCAGACAAAAGGCGCAGCCGTTGATTTGCGAGACCCGCAGGTAAATCAGTTCCGTCAGCGTGGGTTCCAGCGCGCAGTTCTCCAGCGCTTTGCTTGCCTGAACCAGAGCGTTATAGACTTCAGGGCTGAGTTCATAATAGGGCTGGCGTAACATGGTCATAGTATTTCTCCTCGTTTGGATGACCCGCAATGTAGCACTATAATGGACTGCTACAGAGAGCCATATTGTTGCCAAAAAAGCAGACCATAAATGCCGCGCTATCAGCACATCGCCCGTCAGTTAAAAAACGCAATTGAGAAAGGTGAACTCAAACCCGGAACCCGATTGCCATCAAGTCGGACCTGGGCCCAGGAATTGGGTGTGTCACGCTCGACGGTGGAAAATGCCTACGCCGAGCTGGTGGCGCAGGGCTGGCTTGCGCGACGTGGGCAGGCCGGAACATTTGTCAGTGAGCAACTGCGACCCGAAAGGGCGCCTGCGTCTCCCGCGATCTTCGCCGGAGAAAACCCCAGACCGCACCCTTTTCAAATGGGATTACCCGCACTCGATCTCTTCCCGCGTGACGTCTGGGCGCGGGTGATGGGACGGCGTTTACGCACCCAAACGCGTTTTGACCTTGCGGTGGGAGATGTTTGCGGCGAACGCGCGTTACGTCAGGCGATTGTGGATTACCTGCGCGTTTCACGCAGCATTGAGTGCCAGCCGGAGCAGATTTTTATTACGTCAGGCTACGCGGCATCAGTGACGTTAATTCTGCGCGCCCTGTCTCAACCCGGTGAGGGAATGTGGGTCGAAGATCCCGGCTTTCCGTTGATTCGGCCCGTGGTGGCTCAGGAACGCATTGAGCTGATGCCGGTGGCGGTTGATGCTGATGGTCTGGATGTCTGCGCCGGGATCCGCGACTTTCCACAGGCGCGTTTTGTCATGCTCACCCCCGCACACCAAAGTCCGCTGGGCGTGGCTCTGTCATTAGATCGCCGTCATCGGTTGCTGGAGTGGGCGACTCGCGAACAGGCGTGGATTATTGAAGATGATTACGACAGTGAATTTCGCTACCACGGTAAACCGTTGCCGCCGCTTAAAAGTCTGGATGCGCCCCAGCGGGTGATTTATGCCGGCACGTTCAGCAAATCGATGTTTCCGGCGTTGCGCACGGCATGGCTGGTGGTACCCCTGACCCAGGTTGAACGTTTTCGCCAGCAGGCGTCGCTAACGGCCTGTAGCGTTCCGGTTTTATGGCAGCAAACGCTGGCAGATTTTATGCAAGACGGTCATTTCTGGCGGCACTTAAAACGCATGCGCCAGCATTATGCCGAGCGGCGTCAATGGATGGAAAACGCCCTGACCGAACAAGGATTTAATGTCATTCCTCAGGAAGGGGGGATCCAACTGGTGATGACCGTAGACGGCGATGATGTTGCGCTAGTGTGCAAAGCGAATCAGGCCGGGCTGGCGGTTCAGGCCTTAAGCCGTTGGCGAATGACTTCAGCAGGAAAAGGGGGGATCTTGCTGTCATTTACCAACATCAGCTCGGTTGCAATGGCGCAGCAGGCGGCAAATCAACTGCGGCTGGCACTGACATAAATCTGTACGGTTCTTACGATATTCGTCCCACCCTGGCCACGCGTTTATGGACTTTTCTGAAAGCGTTGCTAATGCTGAATCAGGTAAGGTAAGCCCGCAGTAAAAGATAACGAGGAAAATAATATGTATTTACGACCTGATGAGGTGGCGCGCGTACTTGAAAAAGTGGGCTTTACCGTTGATGTAGTCACACAGAAAACATACGGTTATCGACGTGGTGAGAATTATGTATACGTTAACCGTGAAGCACGTATGGGACGTACCGCATTAATTATCCATCCCACGCTAAAAGAGCGCAGCTCTTCGCTGGCAGAACCCGCGACGGATATTAAAACCTGCGATCACTATCAGCAATTCCCACTGTATTTAGCCGGCGATACTCACGAACATTATGGTATTCCACACGGCTTTAGCTCGCGTATCGCGCTGGAACGTTATCTGAGTGGGTTGTTTGGCGACGTGAGTTCAAACTGATAACGCGACTGGCAGCGCCAGTCGCGATGAGATGTTTTTTACGCTTTAGCCTGGTGGTAGCTGCTGACCTTAAACAGGCGGCGGCAATAATCAAGGAAGTAGCCATACACTGCACCCATCAGCATTGAGACCACGATGTTGGAGCTTACCGCAGCTGTGATCTGGTGCCAGTCTGCGCCAACCGTCAGCAGAATAATCACATATACCGGTGACTGGAAGGTGACATAGGCCAGCACATCCGCCAGGTTTTTCCCCCATCCTGCCTGCGTGGCTTTGCGTGCCGCGCGCATAAACAAATCGCGGTACATACCGTATGGCCAGGCGATCAGGATGTTGACGGGGATAGCGACCAGTCTGGAGTACAGTGACTGTTCGAAACTCATTCCTGAAAGGAATATCTCGATCAACATGTTCACGACAGAACAATAAACAACCATCGCGAACGTGTCTGCTACTGCATGACGCAAGCGTGACTGCGGAGAGAACATGTTAATGCTCCTTGTAAAAAGGGGGAAAAAGGTTTTCAATGCCTTCTTGCTAGTGATTTGTCTTGCTGCTTTCGCGTTTGAGTAGGATATCTGCCTGGATAATAACTATCAACTAGCTTAAAATTTTTATTTATTGCCTTTTTGTCGATAAAATGCTCTGCAGTGGTTTGTTTTTTGTTCGTTTTGGTATTTTCGTTGTCATGAAAATTAAAACCATTAAAAATCAATAGGTTGTTTTGACTTGTTTTTCTGAACTTTTTGCGCTCCTTTTTGAATGTTGACGAATATTGCGCATATCTACCGCAACGCCTGCGCGATGCCTGTATTGGTTTATCTGGTGCGGCAGCGAGATATCCAAAGTCTATTTATTCTGGTTGCTGGCCGAATATAAAATATCGCTGACTAAAGATCACCGTATGACAAGATAAATAATAATAGCGATTGTCGTTTTAATATCTTGCGACAAAAAAGAGACTGGAAAAAGAAAAAACACTCGCATACAATTTGCTTCGTAATACCTATTTCTGTTTTTGCGTTAAAGAGGTTTTATTAATATGAGTTCAATGTTAAAAAACTTAAATAATATTCGATCGCTACGGGTCATGGCGCGTGAATTATCCGTCGAGGTTCTGGACGATATGCTGGAAAAACTTCGGGTAGTCACCAAAGAACGACGTGACGAAGAAGAACTGCTGCAGCGCCAACGTGCAGAACAGCAGGAAAAAATTAATACACTGCTGGCGATGATGAGAGCTGATGGGATTGATCCTGAAGAACTGTTGAGCATGTCGGCGGCAACATCGCGTTCGGTTAAGAAACGTCAGCCGCGTCCGGCGAAATATCGTTTTACGGATACTAATGGTGAAACAAAAACATGGACAGGACAAGGCCGCACGCCAAAGCCGATTGCACAGGCGCTGGCTGCCGGTAAATCTCTCGATGATTTTTTGATCTAATATCAATGCGGTGAGGGGAACCTCACCGCTTATTTTCAGCAGACGCCGAAATCGCCTTCTTCAGAATATCGCGTGACATCAGCAACTTTTAGGGTGTATTTTTCGCCACTTTCATTGCTGGCTTGTACCGCCACAATTTGATCGTCATTGACTTCAACAACCTTCAGTTTTGGACCGCCCATACGCGGTTGAACCAGATCGCCAGGTTTAAACATATTGTTGCGCTCCTTTATTTATCATTTATCGCAGAACTCACCATAGATCACGTCAACCGGCGGGTACAGTGCTGTTTCAATGATTACTGCTTAATGAGTACGTCGGTTCCAGGGCATTTTGTCCAGCAGACGCGCCATGCCGCAAAAGCCGGTCACGCCAGCGAGAATCAGCCCGGCCCCGACAAAACCGCTGAGTAAGAAGAAGCCGCTGTTAACGGCGTAACCGAGAATGACGCCAAGCAAGGCAAGGCTACCTGCGGTTATTTGCACCTGACGCATCAGCGGTAACGGTTGTGAACTGTCTTTCGCCACCGGCAACCCTGCGGCTTTCCAGCCGTCAATTCCACCTTCCAGCAGCCAGACCTGCGCGGGCGCAGCAATGGCGCTCAGTTTTGTTGCCGCATTTTGTGTACGTTTGCCTGACTGGCAGTGAAAAATCACCTGCTCGGCGCGTAAATTCGCAGGCAGCGATCCCTGCTCAAGCGCGGGCAACGGTGCCAGATGAGCCTCAGGAATATGCTCGTGCAGATACTCGTCAGCGTCGCGGATATCAATCAGTTTTGCACCCTGTGCGACCAGTGTCTGCGCCTCGCGCGGGGAAATCGTCCCAATAGTCATGATGGCTCCTTATGGGCAATACAGTGTTTTTAATGTGGCGATCAGCGAATTCACGGCCGCATTTTTAATGGAGTAGAGGATGCGCTGGGCATCGCGCTGGCTTGCTATCAGACCTTCTTCACGCATACGCGCCAGATGCTGGGAAGTGGCGGAAGGGCTAAGGCCGGTAACACGGGCTAACTCGCCTGCGCTGGTACCGGGTGAACCGCAGAGCATGCACAAAATCAGCAACCGTTTCGGGTTACTCATCGCTTTAAGCAACGCGGCAGCCTGTTCCGCGCTGGCCTGGAGTTGTTCAAGTTCAGTCATATGTATTTAAGCATAATCTAAATTAAGTATATTCTAAAATAAATAACCAACGTACGCCAGCGTAAAGAGCGTAAAGGAGGGTAAAGCAGCCGCGGAATGCTGGCGGAGTTGGGTAGAATGGCTACTCTTAGAGATAAAATCTCTTTTTAAACAATGATTAATTTTTTGCTTGTAGGGAGTGTGTATGGGTTTCTGGAGAATCGTTTTTACTATTATTTTGCCTCCGCTCGGCGTGTTGCTGGGTAAAGGATTTGGTTGGGCGTTCATCCTCAATATCGTTCTGACGCTGCTGGGGTACATCCCTGGTCTGATCCACGCCTTCTGGATACAGACGCGTAACTAATTCCCCTTCTACAGCGGCGCTTTGGCGCCGTTTTCTTTGCGCCTCGTTCTCCTCTGCTACACTTTTGGGGTTGATTGTTAATTACCGAGGTGGATATGGGACTCTTCAATTTTGTAAAAGATGCGGGTGAAAAACTGTGGGATGCGGTCACTGGAAATCATGACACAGCCGATCTGGCAAAAAAAGTGCAGGAACATCTGAATAAAACCGGTATTCCGGATGCGGATAAAGTGGACGTCCAAATTAACGAAGGCAAAGCCACCGTTTCTGGTGATGGATTAAGTCAGGAAGCGAAAGAAAAAATCCTGATTGCGATTGGTAATATCTCTGGTATCGCCAGCGTCGATGATCAGGTTAAAACCTCTGCGCCCGCTAGCGAAAGCCAGTTTTATACCGTGAAATCAGGGGATACCCTGAGCGCGATTGCCAAACAGGTTTACGGTAACGCCAATCTGTATAATCAAATATTTGAAGCGAATAAACCAATGCTGAAAAGCCCGGATAAAATTTATCCCGGGCAGGTTTTACGTATTCCGGAGCAGTAATATTATTCAGGCTTATTCCGTCAGCAATTTACCGGACATCGCCTGTTGAATAATCGGAATCGGCGTCAGCAGGTGCTGGCGCATTAATTCGCTGGCGCGCGCGGCATCGCGTGCCAGAATAGCTTCGGTCAGTGTTTGGTGCTGATCGTGTTTGTCTTCCAGCATCTCCACCGACAGCACCGTTTTTCGCAGCCAGATAAACCGGTAGCGCGCCGCCAAATCGAACAGTCGTTCGCGCATTTGCAGTAAATATTGTGAACCGCAACCGGCGACAATCGCCGAGTGAAACGCCTGATGGCGCAGATCCCACTCGTCGAGCATCTGTTCACTGGCGTCAATAGCTTCAAGCTTACTAAGCATATGCGCGCGCGCCAGAATTTCAGCCTCCCAGGCGTCGCCGCCGCGTTCAATGGCCAGCGCGACCAGCATGGCTTCCATATTGGCGCGGGCATCGAAAATATCGAGCAACTCCTGCTCTGACATCGGGGCGACACGATACCCTTTCTGATTTACCACCGTCACCAACCGCTCGGCAACTAACTGCGAAAGCGCTTCGCGCAGTGGCCCAACGCCAAGATCATAACGCGAGGTCAGCAGGCTCATACGCAGTTTTTCATCAGGCTGATACACACCGCGGATGATATCGTTCTTCAGCCAGCGGTACCCATCAATGGCCGTCGGTTGGGAAATGGCGGTCATGGTCTTACTCCTGAATAAATGTCCCGGCCTGCGCCGGGATCAGATTTAATGCGTATTTTGCAATGGTGCTTTTTGCCACGATAGCAGTTTTTTCCAGCGCGACATAATGGGCACGGTGCAAATAATGCCTATGGCTAACAATCCGGTAGAGATAACTTCCAGCTGTTGTGCCGGGCGAAACAGCATCACCACCAGCACAAAGATAATAAACGCGATCACCAGCCAGGTAAGCCACGGATAGAGCCACATTTTCAGTTTAATTTCGCCGCCTCGCGCCAGCAGGATTTTGCGCATCCGCAGTTGAGAAACGGCAATGACCAGATAGACCAGCAGTGCGATGGCACCGGAACTGTCGATCAGGAATTTAAACACCTTGGCCGGGGCGTAATAGTTGACGATAACGGTGAGGAATGCCGCCCCGGTAGACAGCAACACCGCCACATAAGGCGTTTTACTGCGGTTCGTTTTCCCCATAAAAGCGGGGGCATCGCCACGGCGGCTCAGGGAGTAGAGCATACGCGAGGACGTATACAGCGCGGAGTTGAGACAGCTAGTCACCGACAGCAAAATGACGCAATCCATGATCAGTTTCGCGTGTGGGATATGCAGTAGCTCCAGTACCGAGCGGTAAGAACCGACTTCTTTCAGTCCCGGCATGTTCCACGGGATCAGCGCCACCACCACAAAAATAGAGCACAGATAGAAGATGGAGATACGCCAGATAACCGAGTTGGTGGCGCGAACGATATGTTTATCCGGGGTATCGGATTCGGCGGCGGCGATGGTAACTATCTCTGCGCCCATAAAGGAGAACATGGTGATTAACATTGCGCTGATCACGGCGCCAAAACCGTTGGGCATAAAGCCGCCCTGATCCCACAGGCGCGAAACCCCGCTGACCTCAGCGTAGGGATAGAAGCCGCTAATCGCCGCTGCGCCGAGGGTAATAAACGCCAGAATGGCAACCACTTTGCACAGCGCCAGCCAGAACTCGAACTCACCGTAATTTTTGACGCTCAGCAAATTACTGCCGGTTAATGCCAGCGTGATAACCAAAGAAAACAGCCAGATGGGGATGCCAGGCACCCAGGAGTGCAGAATGATGGCGGCGATATTCGCTTCCAGTGGGATAACCAACACCCAGAACCACCAGTACAACCAGCCGATGGTGTAACCCGCCCAAGGGCCGATGGCCTTATCGGCGTAGGTGGAAAAAGAACCGGTATCCGGTGTGGCGACGGCCATTTCGGCCAACATGCGCATAATCATCACCACCAGCAATCCGGCGAACAGATAGGCTAATAATACTGCGGGACCGGCTTCTGCAATCGCCACGCTTGAACCGACAAACAGACTTGCGCCGATTACCCCGGCAATAGACAGCATGGTGACGTGGCGTGATTTCAGCCCGCCCCCTAAATCATGTGATTGTGACAGTTGCCCCATCTTCTTACCCCGTTATTGTTTTTGGCCTGTTTGCCGGATGGCGCTTCGCTTATCCGGCAAACAGGTGGTACTTTTTGTAGGCCGGATAGGACGCTTTTGCGTCGCTATCCGGCACGGGTGCCTGCGTTTTAACCTTGCTTAGCTTCATCAAAGCATTGAGCGATAATGTCCAGCCCTTGACGGATTTGCGCATCTTCAATGGTGAGTGGGACAAGTATGCGCAGCACGTTGTAGTAAGGCCCGCAGGAGAGCAGGATCAGCCCTTTATCTCGCGCACGTGCGACAATTTCGGCGGTCAGTTTGGCGTCTGGTTTCGTATGGTCGCCATCTTCGAACAGTTCGATAGCAATCATCGCACCCAGCCCGCGTACGTCGCCAATCTCGCGGTGGGTTTCCGCGATAGCCAACAGGCCTTCACGCAGGGTTTGCCCCAGTTCGTTGGCTTTTTGCAGCAAATTTTCCTGCTCGAAAATGTTTAGTACCGCCAGCGCAGCGGCACAGGCAATTGGGTTACCGGCATAGGTACCGCCCAGACCGCCCGGTGGAATAGCGTCCATGACGTCGGCGCGTCCGGTCACGCCGGCCAGTGGGAAGCCTCCGGCGATGGATTTAGCGAAGGTGGTGAGATCGGGCGCAACGCCCATCTGCTCCATGGCAAACAACGTACCGGTACGACCCGCGCCGCTCTGTACTTCATCGGCAATCAGCATGATCCCGTGTTCGTCACAAATGGCGCGCAGGCGCTGCATAAAGGCCGGCGAGGCGGCGTAAAAACCCCCCTCGCCCTGAACGGGTTCAATCACGATGGCGGCAACGTCTTCCGGCGCGGCATCGTTTTTGAAGATGCGATGAATGCTGGCGATAGCATCGTCGTCACTGATGCCGTGCAGCGGGCACGGGTAAAGCGCGCGATACACGTGGCCCGGCATCAGTCCCATTCCGGCAGAGTATGGGTTCACTTTCCCTGTCAGCGACAGGGTGTAGTGGGTACGGCCGTGGTAAGCACCGCTAAAGGCGATGGTCCCGGTACGTTTGGTGGCGGCGCGAGCGATTTTTACCGCGTTTTCCACCGCTTCGGAGCCGGTGGTGACTAGCAGTGTTTTCTTGGCGAAATCACCCGGCACTTTCTTGTTCATGATTTCGCACAGCTCCAGGTATGGCTCATAGGCCAGTACCTGGAAACAGGTATGGGACAGCTTTTTCAACTGCGCTTCTACCGCAGAGACAATCTGCGGATGCAGGTGCCCGGTATTCAACACTGCAATACCTCCGGCAAAATCGAGGAATTCACGGCCTTCAACGTCCCAGACCCGACAGTTTTCTGCACGCTCGGCGAAAATTGGATGGATCTGGCCTACGCCACGGGGAACGGCGTTGCTGCGACGTTGCATGAGTTCTTTGTTGGTGCTCATCAGGTGTTCTCCAGTATTTATTTTATTAAAGGCCGATACACATATATTTGATTTCTAAGTAGTCTTCGATGCCGTACTTTGATCCTTCACGGCCAAGACCGGAGGCTTTGATTCCCCCAAACGGGGCGACTTCGTTGGAGATAATGCCGGTGTTAATCCCGACGATGCCGTACTCCAGCGCTTCGCCAACGCGGAAGACGCGGCTCAAATCACGGGCGTAGAAATAGGCGGCCAGACCAAACTCGGTGTCGTTGGCCTGAGCGATGACGTCGGCTTCGTCTTTAAAACGAAACAGCGGCGCCAGTGGGCCAAACGTCTCTTCTTTGGCGACCTTCGCGTTGTCAGGCACATCTACCAGAATGGTGGGCTGGAAGAAGTTACCGCCGAGCGCATGAGGTTTACCGCCCGCGATAATGCGCGCGCCTTTATCCAGAGCATCGGCGATGTGTTCCTGCACTTTGGCAACCGCTTTATCGTCGATCAGCGGTCCGGTAGTGACCTCTGGTTGCAGACCATCGCCGAGATGCAGTTTGCTCACCGCCTGCTGAAGTTTTTCGGCAAAACGCTCATACACGCCGTCCTGAACGTACAGGCGGTTGGCGCAGACGCAGGTTTGCCCGGCGTTACGGAATTTCGAGGCCAGCGCACCTTCCACGGCTTTATCAAGATCGGCATCGTCAAAGACGATAAACGGCGCATTGCCGCCCAGTTCCAGCGATACCTTTTTGATGTCTTTGGCGCACTGCTGCATTAACTGACGGCCAATTTCGGTTGAGCCGGTAAACGACAGCTTGCGTACCAGCGGGTTGCCAGTCAGCTCATTACCGACCGCGCTCGCAGAACCGGTCACCACGCTGAAAACACCTGCCGGGATCCCGGCGCGATTAGCCAGCTCTGCCAGCGCCAGCGCGGAGAATGGCGTCTGGCTGGCGGGTTTAAGCACCATCGTGCAACCTGCCGCCAGCGCCGGACCGGCTTTACGGGTGATCATCGCTGAGGGAAAGTTCCACGGCGTAATCGCGGCGGTAACGCCGATCGGCTGTTTGATGACGATCAGGCGTTTGTCGGCCTGATGGCCAGGGATCGTATCGCCATAAATGCGTTTGCCCTCTTCGGCAAACCACTCAATAAAGGAAGCGGCGTAGGTGATTTCGCCTTTGGCCTCCGCCAGCGGTTTACCCTGTTCCAGGGTCATCAGGCGGGCGAGATCGTCCTGATGTTCAATCATCAGGTTGAACCAGCGGCGCAGGATGTTGGCCCGCTCTTTGGCGGTTAGCGCCCGCCACGCGGGCAGGGCGCGATTCGCGGCGTTAATCGCTTCGCGGGTTTCATCCGCCCCCATTTTCGGTACGCTACCTAATTTCTGACCGTTGGCGGGGTTGGTCACCGCGAGGGTCTCGCCGCTGTTGGCGTCACGCCAGTGGCCGTCGATCAGTGCCTGCTGGCGAAACAAGGTGGGATCGTTAAGTTGCATAATTGCTTCCTGTCTTAAAAAGGTTAACGGGTGAATGCGGCGTGTAATGTCTCCACGCTACGTGCCGCACGCAGCGTGCGTCCGGGATTACTCTGGTTCTCCAGCAGCGCATGAACTTTGCTGACAATATGTGCACCGATAGGGATTGCCGATGTTGCCGCCGGAGAAGGCGCGTTACAGGTGTGAATTGAGCGTGGCGTGGTGACAAACAGGAAATCGTCAATTAGCTTGCCATCAGGTGATACCGCCTGTGCCCGCACGCCCGCAGGCCACGGTTGCAGATCGTTAAGCGTCAGGCTCGGGCAATACTTTTGCACCAGCCGCAAATATCCGCTTTTGCACAGCGAGTTCTTCATTTCGCCAAGCCCGGATCGCAGGTTGTTTTGCAGCACGCGGCGAATACCAGAAGAGCCGAGGATCTCCAGCGTATCGCTGAGCGAGAAGTCACGCTTACGGTAGCCTTCACGTTTAAATGCCAGCACGGCGTTGGGGCCGACCGTGACGCTGCCGTCAATCATCCGGGTGAGATGTACACCAAGGAATGGCATTGCCGGGTCGGGGATCGGGTAGATCAGATGATTGACTATCTGGTTATGTTCTGACGCCAGGCGGAAATATTCGCCGCGGAACGGGCAGATAATGAATCCGGGGTCGATGCCAAGCATTTTCACCAGCCGATCGGCCATCAGGCCTGAGCAGGTAATCAGCGTCGCGCCCTCATATTCCTGGCCCTGACGGGTATGGACAATCACGCCCGTCGCATGCTCTTTCAGCGCGCTGACTTCGGCGTTATAAACAATCTCGCCACCTTTGGCCTGGAAAATCTTCGCCATCGCGGCGGTGACTCCGCGGTAGCTGACGATCCCGCTCGACGGGACAAAAATCCCGCCCAGCCCGGTAATGTTTGGCTCACGCTCATGCAATTCTTCGGCGTTTAACCACTCGCGCTCTAAACCGTTAGCGGCAGTGCGATCCCATAACGCGCGCATCCGCTCCATTTCCAGCTCTGAGGTGGCGACCAGCATCTTTCCGCAGACGTCATAGCGGATGCCGTTTTGGTCGCAAAAGGCTTTTGTGGCGCGATTTCCGGCCAGGCAAAACTGCGCCTTCAGGCTGCCGGGGGTGTAATAGACCCCGGCATGAATGACACCGCTGTTGTGGCCCGTCTGGTGGCAGGCCGGGCCGGACTCTTTTTCCAGTAGCGCGATTCTGGCGTCCGGATAGACATCAATCAGTTGCATGGCGGTCGACATGCCGATAATGCCGCCGCCAATAATCACAAAATCATACATCCGCTTTTTTCCTTCGCGCTTACTGATGAGTCTGGTAGTGGTTTGTCGCGTAAGCGAAATAGCCACGCTGGCGCATCAGTTCGCGGCGCAGGTCTGGGTGCGAGGTGAAACGATCGCGACCGTGCAGCCAGAACAGGTTGTTGATCAACAGGAATTTACCCACTGAAACCGGTACGGAAATAATACTTTTGCTGGTTTCCAGCGCGTCGGACAGGTCGCTCAGCCAGACGCCTTCTTCATAGTCTTTTGGCTGGACGAACTGGTCGATGTAGCGCATCACCGGACGACCCTGCTGGTCAACGTCAAATACCGGATGGAACACGTCCTGGCTCACGTTTTTGCTTGGCGGCGCGGCAAAGCGCATGGGGCGACGCGCCAGCGGGTGGGTAAAGTACTGATCCAGATGTTCCCAGTCGTCAAGGTGCAGCAGCAGCGAGTTACCGCCGGTCATGTTCTGCTCGTCAATCTTCATCATCAGCACATAGTCGGTGATCTCTTCGAGGTAGGTTCCGTCGTTGTGTAGCTCCATAACACGGTGCGGCTGGCGCAAATAGCTGTCTGAGTTATCAACGTTTTTTACCACGAAGCGCGCATAGTACTGACCGCTCATCGCATCAAAATTGGAGCGTCCGATAAGATGCGCTACCGCCGTGGCCAGCTTGACCATCTCTTCTGCCTGCGCCACATCATCCACGCCCACGGCATTGATCAGCAGTGCGCCTTCGGCACGATCGAGCAACGTTTTCAGCAACAGAGGCTGCAACTGATTGCCGCACAGGTCATCGAGGATTTTGCCGACTTTGAAGCGCAAGAAAGATTTGTATTCCAGCGCCTGCACCGGCCACTGCGCGACGGCCTGCAGAAATTGCTCAGTGGTCTCAGCGGAAAAAGTCAGCTCCAGCAGGCGTGGGGACTGGGCTGAAGGTTTCAGCGTGAAACCGCTGTAGTGCTGGGCTGGATCTTCAGCGTTCGGTTTTACGGCAGTCAGTGCGTTCATCAAATCGTTCCTCTCAGTAGATTGTCAGGGAGATATGGCGCAGCTCGTTTCGTAGCCATAAATTAAAAATATCTACATTTTTGAAAAACGCGCACAGAATGAGCTTATTTGTTTATTATTTGTGATCAAAAGCAACAAATATTTAACATTATAAAGAGTGAGGTTAAATGAAAAACGCGGGAGATAAACTGGAGAATGTTATTTAGAAACAGAAGATTAATAATACTGCCGCTGCAGGGGCACAGCGGCAGTAAAAATGTTAGTAACCGACTTTATAAATACGTCCGGTTTGAATGCCTTCCACGCTGCGGCGGTAAGCGTTGGCCACAGTTGCCGCTGGCACGCTTTCAAAGCCTGGGAAGAATCCATCGTAGGCTTCAGCAGATTCACTCAGTACGGTCGGGCTTATCAGGTTAATACGCTGACCACGTTCCAGCTCACAGGCAGCCGCGCGCACAAATCCTTCCAGCCCGGCATTGATCGTTGCCGCATTTGCCCCCTGGGCAATGGGCTCATGGGCGATAATGCCGCTGATAAGCGTAATGGAACCGCCATCATTCAGGTAATGTTGCCCGGTTAAGGCCAGACGCACCTGGCCTAACAACTTATCCTGCAGGCCCTGATTAAATTCACTGTCGGTCATCGTTGATAGCGGGCCAAAGAACAGATTGCCGGTGGCGGAAACAATCGCATCCACGCGTCCTGTTTTTTCAAATAGCGCCTGTACGCTCTCTTGTGAGGTGATATCGACCTGATAATCACCCTGCGTGCGGCCCACGCGGATAACCTCATGTTTACGGCTCAACGTCTCTGTGACTGCACGACCCACTGTACCGCTGGCACCAATAATGACGATTTTCATAACCACCTCCGCAATAGTGTGAGCCGCTATTCTTTAATGAAAATGAAATCAGATAAACTGGCTAAAAGTTAGATGATTACTAACCAGAGGTTTGCAATATGGATAAGCTGCGCAGCATGGAAACGTTTATCGCGGTGGTGGAAAGTGGAAGCTTTACCGGTGCGGCAACGCGACTGGAGATATCTGCGGTGATGGTGGGGAAATATATCGCCCTGCTGGAAGCGCAGCTCGGTACGCGTCTGCTGGAACGTAACACACGCCGTCAGAGTCTGACCGACGCCGGGCGCGTCTATTTTGAAGAAGCCCGTCGCGTGCTGGAGCAGGTATCGATAGCCGAACGTTCGGTAGAGCGTCTGCGGCTGGCACCAGCAGGGACGCTACGCATAAGCGCGCCCACGTCTTTTGGCGCCTGTGTTATCTCGCCGCTGGCCGCGGGTTTTTTGCAAACCTGGCCAGAGGTACGCATTGAGTTAGATCTGACTAACCGAATGGTGGATCTGGTCGATGAAGGGGTCGATCTGGCGATACGTATTGGTGATATTCATCAGACGGATGTGGTGGCGAAATATCTGTGTCCGTACCGTATGGCCATCTGTGCGTCGCCGGACTATCTTGCCCGATACGGCACTCCTCGAACGCCCGTGGATCTGGTGGATCATCTGTGTTTGTCGCATACCGTGTGGACGGCACGTAATGAATGGAAACTGCCGGGTGTGGCGGGTGAGGTCAGGTGGAAACGTGATGCGATTCTACGCTGTAATGATGGCCACGGCCTGCGTATGGCGGCGGTAGCGGGAGCCGGGCTGCTGTTACAACCAGAGGTTTTATTGGCAGAAGAGCTCGCGAATGGTCGGCTGGTCCGGGTGCTGGAGGGGTTTACGCCAGAGCCGCGGCCAATTCATTTGTTGTGGCGCCAGGATTTGCGTCCACTGCCCAAGCTGACGCAGTTTGTTGAACATGTGCTGGAAGGAACGCTGGGGCTGCGCGGAAAATAAAAATGCCGGATGGCGTTGCGCTTATCCGGCCTACAACCGAGCCAAATTGTAGGCCGGATAGGGCGCAATAGCGCCGCCATCCGGCAATTTGTTAGCCGATGTCCACCTGCGGCTTATTGTTGTGTTTGCGGATCAGGCGCAGTACTGGCGGGATAACGATAACCATGACCGCCATCACCAGCAGGACTTTCGCCACGCCGCTGGCCCACAGAATATCCATGCTGCCATTACTGATGGACAGGGCGCGACGCAGGTTCTGCTCCAGCATTTCCCCGAGCACAAATCCGAGAATTAACGGAGACATCGGGAAGTGCATTTTACGCAAAATGTATCCCAGTACGCCGAGACCGACCATCAGTACCAGATCAAAGGTCGTACTGTGGACGGCATACACGCCGACCGCCGAAACCGCCGCAATGGCCGGAACCAGGAACCACAGCGGAATGGTCAGCATGCGGGTGAACAGACCGATTAACGGAATGTTCATCACCAGCAGCATCACGTTGGCAATCAGCAGCGCCGCAATCAGTCCCCAGACGATATCCGGTTGTTCGGTGAACATTGCCGGGCCTGGCGTGATGTTGTACAGCGTCAGCGCACCCATCATTACCGCCGTGGTGCCCGAACCTGGTACGCCGAGCGTCAGCATTGGGATAAACGAGCCACAGGCCGAGGCATTGTTGGCCGCCTCAGGTGCGGCAACACCACGAATGTCCCCCTTCCCAAAGCTGTCGCTGTTACCGCTGAGCTTCTTCTCGGTCATGTAGGTGATAGCACTGGCGATGGTGGCCCCGGCGCCGGGCAGGACGCCGACGAAAAAGCCAATCACCGATGAGCGCAGCGTTGTGCCTACGCACTGCATACCTTCTTTGGCATTGAACAGCATACGGCCCGTTTTACGTACCAGCGTTTGGCCACTGCTGGTATGTTCCAGCATTAATAATATTTCTGAGACAGAGAACAGCCCAATCACTACCACGATAAATTGCACACCGTCGGAGAGATGAACACTGTCAAAGGTGAAGCGATAAACCCCGGTGTTGGCGTCTACGCCGACGGTCGCGAGTCCGAGACCGATAAGCGCTGCCAGAAATGATTTCAGTGGGTTCTGCGCCATCATGCTGCCGAGACAGGCAATGGCGAAGACCATTAAGGCAAAGTATTCTGCAGGACCGAATGACAGCGACCATTGTGCTAACGCCGGGGCAAACAGAATGATGCCGCCGATAGCGATAAGCGAACCGAAGAAAGAACTGACCGCTGAGATAGAAAGCGCCACGCCGCCGCGTCCCTGTTGGGCCATTGGATAGCCGTCAAGGGCGGTCATAATGGCTGCCGCATCGCCAGGAACATTGAGCAGGATAGAGGAGATGCGCCCGCCGTACTCGCAGCCGATATAAACAGTCGCCAACAGGATCAGCGCAGATTCCGCAGGGAGATGCAAAGCGAAGGCCAGCGGCAGCAGGATCGCCACGCCATTGATCGGCCCCAGGCCAGGCAGCAACCCAACGATGGTGCCGACAAAGCAGCCGATCAAGGCAATAACCAGGTTTTCCGGCGTCATCGCCACTGCGAAACCCTGAGAAAGATAAATCCAGGTATCCATCGTTTCTCCGTTAACCCAGCCAGGCGCCGAGTGGTAAGGTGACGTCAAGCAGTCGGTCGAAGGCGTACCACAACAGAATGCCGAGAACCGAACCGGAAATGCCCGCTGCCGGGATGGTTGCGCCGAACAGCATGCCAATCACCACGGTGAGAATGGCAGTGGCAATGGGAAAGCCCAACCATTCAAACCCCCAGGCGTACATCAGCAGCACAATCACCATCGTGAGCAACTTTTTCAGCACGTGGCGGCGAGGCCAACTGATGGTGTCCGGGTGGCGCAACAGCAGCGCGACGGCACACAAGAGCATCAAGCTAATAATGCCAAGCGGAAAGGGACGCGGCCCAACGGGTTCATAGCTGTATTCGCTGCTGATTTGCCAGGCCACGAACAGCCCGGCTATACAGAGCAACAGCCAGATACCCGCGAAAATACGATCGCTCATCATCTTTGCCCCCGGGCTTATTTCGCCAGACCGAAGGCTTTTGCCTGCTCACGATAATCAGTGACCTGTTTCTTCACGTAGTCATCGAGTTGCTTACCGCTCATGTTGAACTCGAACAGGCCACGCAGATCACGCTGCTTTTTAAATTCGTCGGTCTGTTGGAGCTTATTAAAGGCATCAACCCACCACTGGTAATCCGCATCGCTCACTTTTGGCCCAACGTAGAAGCCACGAATAATCGGCCAAACAAGGTCATAGCCCTGCTCTTTGGCGGTAGGGACATTGGCTAACTGGCCCGGCAGACGTTCATCAGAGAACACCGCGAGCACGCGGATCTTGTCGCCGCTGAGATAGGGCACCATTTCACTGAGATCGCCGGAAACCACCTGGACGTGATTGCCCATCAACGCGGTCACCGGTTCGCCACCCCCCTCAAAGGCGACGTAGCGCATTTTGTGCGGATCAACGTTGGCTTTTTGCGCCAGCAGCGCCGACTTCATCCAGTCCTGGCTACCGATAGAAGCACCCGCGCCAATCACCACGCTGTTGGGATCTTTCTCCATGGAAGTCAGCAGGTCTTTCAGCGTCTTCCAGGGGGAATCACTACGCACGGCAATCATGCCGTAGTCAGTGCCTACACTTGCCAGCCAACGCACGTCATCGACGCCATAGCGGCCGAATTTACCTTGCGACAGATTTAGCAGGGAGCCGCCGGAGAAGGCCACGACGGTTCCGGCTTCGGCAGGACGTTGCGCGACGATAGCGTTATAGGCCACGGCACCCACGCCACCGGGCATATAGGTCACGCGCATCGGTTTTTCGATGGCGCCAGTTTCCATCATGCTCACCTGAATCAGCTTACAGGTGAGGTCGAACCCACCGCCGGGTTTTGCCGGAGCAATGCATTCGGTGCGCGATGGCGCTTGTTCGGCTAAAGCAGAAGTACTCATCAATAAAATGCTTGCAGTAAGGGTACGAAGTAATTGTTTTTTCATTGTTTATCCTCACGCCGGAAAACCGGATTTTCGGGTACGGAAGAAGATTTTTGTGATTATGTGAGCCGATGTGTAGCAGTTCGGTTGCGTGATTGTTAAAACATTAACCTTTCAATTCCCTTTCAATGCGGCAGAAACTTTACAGGATGTGATATGCGTCTCTTATTAGCGGAAGATAACCGTGAGTTAGCTCACTGGCTGGAGAAAGCGCTGGTGCAAAACGGTTTTGCCGTTGACTGCGTGTTTGATGGCCAGTCGGCCGATCATCTTTTACACAGTGAAACCTACGCGCTGGCGGTACTGGATATCAACATGCCGGGGTTGGATGGTCTGGAAGTCGTCCAGCGCCTACGCAAACGCGGGCAGACGCTGCCGGTTTTGTTACTGACGGCGCGCAGCGCGGTAGCCGATCGGGTGAAGGGACTGAACGTCGGGGCCGATGATTATCTGGCTAAGCCGTTTGAGATTGAAGAGCTTGATGCCCGGTTGCGGGCCTTGCTGCGGCGTAGCGCAGGCCAGGTGCAAGGGATACAGCAACTGGGGGCGTTAGCGTTTCATGATGAAGGTTACTTTCTGTTGCAAGGACAACCGTTGGCGCTTACGCCGCGTGAGCAGGCCCTGCTGACAGTCCTGATGTACCGTCGACTGCGTCCGGTTTCACGTCAACAGTTGTTTGAGCAGGTGTTCAGTTTGAGCGATGAGGTCAGCCCCGAAAGCATTGAGCTGTATATCCATCGGTTGCGGAAGAAACTGCAAGGGAGCGACGTGCGTATAGCCACGCTGCGTGGCCTGGGTTATGTGCTGGAACGCTGCGATGAGATGGGTTAAGCCCCAGTCGTTGTACCTGCAACTGCTGATGTTTCTGGGGCTACCGCTGCTGTTGCTGTGGGGACTCTCGGCGTTTAACAGCTACGTTAGCGCATTACAGGCCGCGACGCAGGCGTATGACCGGACGCTGCTCTCATCGGCCAGAACGGTTTCTGAGCGGCTGGTGGTGCGCAATAAACACCTGGAAGTCAACGTGCCGTGGGTGGTACTGGACAGCTTTGAACTGAACATGAACGACAGGCTGTATTACAAGGTGGTCGATCCGGCGGGGAAGGTTATCTCGGGTTATGACGATTTACCGGCCATGCCGCCCGCGACCTCGCGTACCCGGCTGTATCCGGCGTTAGCGTGGTTTTATCACACGGAATATCGCGGTGAGGCGATCCGCGTGGCACGCCTGCTCCAGCCGGTCAATGAGGGCGGTATTGTCGGCATGGCTGAAATTTATGTCGCCGAAACGCTGCAATCGCGGCGCTATCTGGCGCGACAGCTGCTGTTTTCCTCGTGGGTTTCACAAGGGCTGCTGGTGCTGCTCACTTTGGTTCTGGTCGGCTGGCTGCTGCGCCGGGTGTTACGCCCGATGCGCCAGCTGTCTTCGCTGATGGTGCGTCGTGAGCCGGGGCTACTGACGCCGCTGCCTGAGCTGCTGCCGTGGTCGGAAACCCGTTTGCTGATTGTCGCGTTCAACCGCTATATCGATCGACTGCGAGGGCTTATCTCCCGCCAGGAACGCTTCAGCGCAGATGCTTCCCATCAGCTCAAAACACCACTGGCAGTGCTAAAAACGCAGGCGGCAGTGGCTTTGGCGAGCCCGCAACCGCAGCAATGGTATGAAAGCTTACAGGCGATGAGTTCAACGCTGGATAACACTATTCAGCTGACGGAAAGGTTGTTACAGCTTTCAGCGGTGAAGCGCAAAGAGCAAGGGGAAAGGCATTTCTCGCCGGTTAATCTGTATGAGGTGGTGCAAACCAGCTGTTTTACCCGACTGGCGCAGGCGCGTAGTAAAGGGATCGATCTGGGCTATGAAGGGAAGCAGGAGGCGCTGTGGATTGAAGGGGATGAGGTGCTACTCGGTGAACTGTGCGGAAATCTGCTGGATAATGCGCTGAAATATACGCCAGCGCAGGGCGTGGTGACGGCGCGTTTAATGTGCGAGGGAGAAGCTGTGATGCTGGTGGTTGAAGATAGCGGGCCAGGTATTGATGCACAACAGGTGCATCAGGCGTTACAGCCCTTTCATCGCCTGGATAACGTCGGCAACGTCCCGGGGGCAGGGATAGGCCTGGCTCTGGTCAACGATATTGCGCGTCTACACCGTACACACCCGCAGTTGTCGCGCAGCGATACGTTAGGAGGACTGAGCGTACGAGTACGATTTTTAAGCATCACGAACTGATATCTTTATTTCACTGGTGCAGATTATTCTTAAGAAAATTACAGATAAGAAAGCCGATCATTATTAATAATAACGGAAAGTGATTTATTGATTTTATTTGTATTGCGGTGCAGTTAATTAATTTCAACGGCTATTTAGGGGAAAAAGAGAAACGATTTATGCTATTCGTCATACATATAACGGCTTTTCATAGTCTACGAAGTGCTATCTGTCAATAACGGTTGTGTTGTAAATTCTCATCTTTTTTGGCGGTGGTGATAAAACGTTCATTCTGAAATTAATGATGAAAATCATAATGATATAAATGGAACGTGGGTGATAGTCACACTAGTCAACATTATTTTTTACATTTACTGACAATGTACCATTGCGTTTTTTAGACTTGTGATATAATTAGCAACATGAAAAGAGAAAAAAACAATTAAATATCAATAAATAATGGGCTGAGATATGCTTAAAAATTCGCTAAAGATTAGCAGTCAAGGATATCCAGTCTTTTTAAAGCTGGTCGATTTTATTGTAATCAATATTACGTTAATTTTTAGCGCCCATCTGTTAAATATGGTGCCGTTTAAGACCATTGTCATTCTGAGCATCCTCTTCTCAGTGTTTTTCCTGTTGCTTGCTGAATACACAAAAATGTACCAGCAGAAGATAAAAACCATCGGCATACGTAACCAAAAACGGCTGCTTTTCTGTACGCTGCTGGCAATCTCGTTCAACGAAGTGATCAGCATGACGGTGGCCGAACCGGAGTCACTTGGATACCTGACAAGCCTGACACCGTCATTTTTATCCCCTATTGTTTACTGGTATTTCATTCCTTTACCTTTTCTTTATTTTATTCGTTTTTTCATTTTTAAATATTCAACGAAAAAAAACATTCGTGTGGCGATTATTGGTCTTACCGACAACGGCGTGGCAGCAGAAAAAGCATTGATAGCTGAATACTCCAATATCAAATTAGATTTGGCTTTTTATGATGAACGCGCGTTGTCCCGCTGTGGTGATATCGTGGATAAGATAAAAAGTCCCTTTCGCGGTCCTGTCATTAATCTGGTTGAAGAGGCTAAGCAAGGGAATATCGACGAGATCTATATCGCATTGCCGATGGTGGCATTACATCGTATTCGTCACTTTTTGGCCATGATGTCGGATACCACGGTAGATACCTATATTGTTCCTGATTTTTATACCTACAGTAACAATATGTCCAAGCTGCGCTCGATCCACAACCTGCAAACCATTGGCATCTTTAGCTCACCGTTTGAAGGGGCCGGTTCATTTATTAAACGTGCGGAAGACCTGATTCTCGGTAGCATCATTATGGTGATGATCTCCTCACTGATGTTAGCGATAGCTATTGGTATTAAACTTACCTCCCGTGGTCCGGTGTTTTTCAAACAAGATCGATACGGCCTGAGCGGACAAAAAATTAAGGTATGGAAGTTTCGCTCGATGCGAGTTATGGAGAATTCCGATACGGTTATCCAGGCCACTAAGAATGATCCGCGCGTGACAAAATTTGGTAGTTTCTTGCGACGCACCTCTCTTGATGAACTCCCGCAATTCATTAATGTATTGCAGGGAAGTATGTCTATTGTCGGTCCCAGACCTCATGCGGTTACGCATAATGAACAGTACCGCAAACAGGTCGAAAACTACATGATCCGCCATAAAGTTAAGCCGGGGATCACCGGGCTTGCGCAGATTAACGGTTTCCGTGGGGAAATCGATGCACTTTATAAGATGGAAAAGCGCGTTCAGTATGATATTGAATATATTCAAAACTGGTCGTTATGGCTGGATATAAAAATTATTATTAAAACTATTTTCAAAGGATTTGTCGGTAAGAATGCATACTAAATTAATAGTTATTACCGGAATCGTGATATCGCAGTCCGCATGGGCTGATCTAACACCGAAATCACACATTGGCTTTGCGGGGATCGACTTCCAGGGCCAAGCTGCTGTGGATTACGGTTATGATGATAACGTAACTTATCAGCCCCATAACCGCGATGCGATAGGTTCAGCGTTCCAGAGCGCGGCACCTGTGTTTAGTATGATCGGTGAGCGCGGACAGGATAAGTATTTGCTAATGTATTCAGGCGATTATCGTAACTACTCAAGCGATTCTGCCGATAACTATAACGACCATTTTTTCCGTTTTAACGGTGCCTGGCGTTATGGGCAAATGCACGGCTTAACCCTGAATCTGGAAGATTCAATTGGGCATGAATCTCGCGGCCGCGATATCACAGAGGGCTTTTTGCCGAACCAGTTCCGCCAGTATGGAATTAACTCTCCGCTGACGAATAATTTTATCAACAGTGAGTTGCGCTATAGCTATGGCGCACCAGATGGACGCGGCAAAGCGGAACTGGCACTGTTGTATAAAAAACTGACGTTCGGGAATACCTCGGATGTGCAGGATACCAGCCCGGATTTTTACAATTATATTCAGCAGCAGGAATGGCATGAAAATAGTCTGGTGGCTGAAATTTTTGACCAATACACCTCCAGAACGCGCTTTCGCTATAGTTTTATTACTAATCAGCGTCACTATGATAACAACTCAGAAAAAGACAGTAATGAATACTATTTGCTTTACGGTCTGAAATCGCAGTTGACGGGGAAAACCAACGTCGACATGAATATTTCATGGCTGTACAAAACATTTGAAAATGCCGCAAACTCGAGTGATTTTAATGGTCTAAACTGGGATATAAAGGGGGAGTGGAAGCCGTTAAATCAGTCAGTCTTCACCGCCCATTCTGCTCAAAGTATTAAAGATCCCTCGGAAGTTGGGGGGTATATCTTAGTGACTGAGTATGGGATTTCTTACCAGCATTTCTGGCTGGGCAATCGTTTTTCTACTTTGCTGGACTACTCATACACCACGGAAGACTATAAAAAACAGAACAAGGATCGACATGATAAAAATGGTGTATTTAGTGTAACCATGAGCTATGACTACACGCCGTCTGTCAATTTTGAGATTAAATATCAATTAGATACCTTGAATTCAAATAAGGATACTGATTCGTTTTATATCGGTCCCGACGACAGTAAGGAAGTCATTAGAACGTTGGGTTATGATAATTCTATGATTATGCTTAAAGCTAAGGTTCAGATCTAAAATGAAAATAATAGAACTGTGCGCGTTTTTGCTATTCAGTATCCTGTTGGTCGGATGCACAACGTCCAGGCCACCATTAATGGACGATCCTGCTGCGGTGGCAGAGGATTACCGAATTGGGGCGGGGGATACTGTCAATATCGTTGTTTACGGGGAACCCGAAATGACGATGAAATTTATCGTGGATAAGAGTGGAACAATAAACTTCCCTTATATCGGCGTGCTGGGTTTAAAAGATAAAACACCAGAACAGGTGAATATTGAATTAACTCAACGCTTACGCAACGGGTACATGGTTAATCCCATGGTGACCGTGAGTCTTGCCGAGTTCCGCAAATTCTACGTGTCAGGGGAAGTAAAAAGCCCGAATGGATTCGCCTGGGAGCCGGGACTTACCGTAGAGAAAGCTATTGCTCAGGCGGGGGGATTTACTGACCGTGCAGATCGCAAAGATATCAACATTCGCCTCTCCGGTAGTAATCAGCTACTTGAGAATGTTGATTTAACGCACTCTGTTCGTCCTGGGGATGTCGTGATTATTGGCATGGGGTTCTTCTAACGATGAAACTATCTATAGTGGAAAACGGCAAGCAACGAGAAAACTCCGTCGATTTCTCCCGCTTTGCCAAAGAACTGAAAAAGAATGCCTGGAAAATCGCGCTGGCCGGCATTATTGCCGGGGTAGTGGCGTATCCCTTGATCAGCATGATGTCATCAAAATATGTCTCGACGGCGACGGTGCTGATTAAGGCACAAGCTGATAACGTTTCGCCGTTTCCACAGGTGGATGGTTTTGATTCAACGCGTAGTGGATATTACGAAACGCAATATGCGCTGATGCAGTCACGCATTATCCTCGAGCAGGCGGTCCGCGATCTGAAGCTGGATGAAAACCCGGATTTTACCGGGGTGAAGCCCGGCTCTGGTAGTGAAGATCAGCAACTGAGGGTTGATCAGGCGCTGAAAACATTGTCGAAAGATCTGAAGGTCATCGGTATCCGTACCACTAATCTGGCCTCTATTTCTTATGAATCTTCCTCGCCTCAACTTTCAGCTGAGATAGCCAATGGTGTCGCTCAGGCCTTTATCAACTACACGGTAGAACAAAAGCGTCTGAAAGCAGAGCAGGCTCGCAATCTCAACTTTGAAAAAATGGAAGAGATTCAGAAATCGATAGCGAAACAAAAAGAGGAAATGGATAGCTACCTGAAAAACTCTGGGCTGCTGACCTTCCGTGGTATTGATGGTTTTGAAACAGAGCAGTTAAGCATTGTGACCAACCGTCTTGCCGATGCGACCCAACGCCGTGTCGCCGCGGAGTCTGTTTACAATGAAGTAAATAGCCGAGGGAAATCTTCAGGCGATATCATTTCGCTGCCATCAGTTTCTGATCATGCGCAAATTCAGGATTTACGCATTGCGCTGATTCAGGCGCAGCGCACGTTGTCGGAACTGCGCAAAGTGTATGGGCCTAAAAGTGCCAATATTTTAAAAGCAGAAGCCGATGTGCAATCAATCCAAAATCAAACGGGTCGGGTACTGGGTGAGTTAAAACTTGGCTTACGTCAGCAGTATTTGGCTGCGCTGGCCGATGAAAAGAATTACCAGCAGCAGGTTGCTGAGCAAAAAGAGATCTTCCAGAAGATGGCATCAAAACGGGATGCCTGGAACAGCCAAAAATTGGCGTTAGATAAAATGGAAGATCTGTATAAGACGCTTTATCAGAGGACTCAGGAATTGTCGCTGTCCGGGGTTAATGCGGATGCGGTGCTGTATGATCCAGCCGTTCCCCCGTTAAAGCCGTCTAAGCCGAATAAATCGTTGCTGCTCGTGATGGTGGTGATGCTGGTTGTGGTATTCAGCATCATGTATTTCATCGTCAAAGCGGCAATGGATAATTCAATTAGTACCCTGAGCCGTCTGAAGAAACGTCTCAATGTCGAGCCATTGGGCGAAATTCGTCGGTTTACCGGCACTTCGGGACGCGCGCAGGTTCGGGATATGATACTGAAGAACCCGCTGAATGCCGATATCATCCACGGTATTCGCACCCGAATTATGCTGGATAATCGATCGCTGCAGACGGTCGCTATTACTTCGGCGGAGCAGGGTGAAGGGCGCTCCCTGTTGGCGAATCTGTTGGCCAGTTCATTCAGCTTCGATCAGAAAACGTTGCTTATTGATGCTGATTTCTTCAATACCAACGGCCTGTCTTCTGAACTGGCATCAGCGACTTCTGCGGGTGTGGCGGAGCTGTTGCAGGGAGAGGCTCCACTTGAAAAGGTACGGGTTAAGATCACTGAAAATCTTGATTTCATTCCCCACGGTAAGACGACTATTTCCTCGTTACTGATGCTGTCGTCAGAGCGCGTTGAACCCGTGATGCGCGAACTGAAGTCGCAGTATCAACGCATTATTATTGACGTTGCAGCGGTGAATCAAAGTCAGGATATCCAACTGATCAAACGAGCCGTTGATGGGGTTATCTTTATCGTGAAAGCCGGAACCGGTTCTGCGGAGAATATCGCCAGCGCACTGGATAAGATTGAGGATTATCAGGGCGTGGTGATTGGCGCAGTGTTGAATGCGGTCGAAGAAAAAAACCTTGAAACGCAGGAAGGGTTGCGCTCATTGAACTTCAATACTGACCAACTGATGACTACGCCAGGTCGTGTATGAGTTTACTGAAGAGCGCTTCTACGATAGCCAGTTCATCAGTCGTTTCGCAGCTGATTGGTGCGCTGTCTATCTGGTTGATCTCACATAAGTACGATATGGCTGAGGTTGGGCTGTATGCGCTCAACTACAGTATCGCGGTGGTGGGGGCACAGGTGTGTACCTTTGCCTCACAGCTGTTGATTCCCAAACAGCAGGATGACGAGCTGGCGCAAAATGTGGTGTTCTGTTTGCTGCAAAGCGCGCTCATTGCGTTACCGTATGCCGTCCTGACCGCGTGGTTGTTTCACCAGAACATACTGTTTCTCTATTTGCTGACGCTTTCAACGGCGTGGGCGTTAATATCGGAAAACTTATCGCTGCGGACAGCCAACTTTTATTTTCTAATCTTTCAGCGTATTTCTGTCTCCGTGGTGGTGGTGCTCTCGGTACTGCTCACGCACCAGGTACAGACATTTTACTGGTCGTGGGCCTGCGCCATGATTTTGCTGACCACTAGCTGTATTTTTCATTCGTTTGATATTCGTTCGGTGACGTCGCAGCATTTGCGCCCGGCAAGTAATTTGCGATTTTTTAAACAGAATATTCATCATATCACTAAAGTTGGTAGTGCTGAGGTGCTGGCAATGGCGAGCAGTAACTTGCCTATTATGCTGATTAACTTCTGGTTTTCGGCGCTGACGGCGGGGTATTTTTCCGTTGTAAGCCGGTTCTGTCTGGCACCGGTAGTGATTATCGGCAACGCGGTACGCAATACCATTTTTTCTAAATGGTCCATCGACTTTAGAAATAACACCTTCAATTATCAGGAGTATACGAAGGTGCGTATGCTGCTGCTAGTGTTGGGGGTTGTCTGTACCTTAGGCGTCTTTATTTTCTATCCCATTGTGATGCGCCTGGGTTTTAGCGAAGACTGGATTAACTCCATTGAGACGTCGCGCTACATGCTGCCCTATTTGTTCCCGGCGCTGGCGATAAGTCCTTTAACGGTGATTGAGCTTATTTTTGGCTCGCACCGCTATTTTCTGCGTATCCAACTTGAACAGTTGGCGATTGTGCTACTGGCGTTTGTGGTCGTTCCCTATTTTTACCATGATTATGCGGCGTCAGTAATATTGTTCTCTTCACTGACATTTATTCGCTATGCGTTCATTTACCTGAAAATGAACAAGCGGGCCAATCTCCTGAAAAACAAGCCGGTGACGCCATGACACTGAATACCGGAAATTATTTACAGGTCTACACCTTTATAACGCTGATCCTGTGTGGTCTGGTGCAGTATTTCACCGGCATGCAGTCCGTGTTGTGGATCCCGTTTTTCCTGACATTGCTGATGGTGGGATTACTGGTGATGCAGACGCGAGACGGGGCGCTGCGTCTGGATGCACAGGAAACCATTATCCTTGCGCTGTATTTTTCCTTTCTGGTGCTGGCGGGAACATCGACCCTGATTCAGGGCGGGGTCACCGTGGCAATTGTGGCCTTCAAAAACGAAATCGCGTTATCGCTGGTGATGGTTTGTTTGCTGTTGGGTTTTTGCCGTGAATCGCAGATATATCGGGCGACGCGCTATCTGTACTGGGTGTTCTATGCGCAAATCCCGGTGATGATTTATCAGGTTTTGCTGGTTGTTCCTCAGCGTGTGGCCGTACGCGGGGAAGATGAAAAATGGGACTCCGTGGTCGGAACATTCGGCGGAGATCCAATGGGTGGCGGCAATACGGCGGCGATGGGGTTATTTTGCCTGTTAATTATGTTGCTGAAACTCTCTGAATATAAGCACGGGCTTGCGACATTTAAATCCGCAGCGCTGCATATCATCCTTGGAATAGGGTTATGCATCATTGGCGAGGTCAAGTTTGTCATCCTGCTGTCACCGATATTTCTTGCATGGGTGTGGATATCGCCGAGCTATGTTAAAGATGTCAGTAAGGTAAACCTGAAGACGTTATTTATCATTGTGGCAGGAATGCTGGTGCTCATCGGCCTGTCGATTATGATACTGGCCTGGTACTACTCTTCCGCTTTTGGCAGCGATCCGACAAAAGGCTCATTAAGCATTTTTATTGATTCATTGAGCTATATCTTTGATCCGAACTACATCATGTCGACCGGAGAGTTGGGGCGTTTCACAACGTTTCTGTTCTGGTTAAAAAATAACGATCTATGGGGACTGTCGGGCACATTATTTGGCTATGGGCTTAATGCCACAAACAGTGGTAGTACGGTCTCCCCTGGGTTTTTGAACATTATCTATAACCTGATTTTAGACTCGACTGCGCTGAGTATGCTGCTGTGGGAAGTTGGCATTATTGGCACGCTGCTGTTTATTGGCTTGTTTATTTATATTCTGAAAGTATGTCAGCCAAAACCAGTATTGATGCTTGAACAGCTGGATAAACAGGATCTGCAGTTACTGAGCTTTGCGCCCGCGTTTAACGCTTTCGCTATCAGTTGTTTAATCAGCTTACCTTACAGCCAGATATTGATGATTACGCCGATGTTACAGTTCCTGTTCTATTTATCGCTGGGGGCGAGCTTAGTGATTCGTCGAACCGTACTTCGCAGTGCAGGGGGATGGTATGGACAATAAGCCATTTATTTCAGTGAGTATTAAGACGCTCAACGAATCTAAAGGCATTGAGAAAACGATCGACAGCATTCGGCGTCAGTTGGTCGGGTATCCGCATAAAATTATTGTGGCTGACAGTCTGTCGACAGATAACACCCAGCAGTTGGCAGCCAATAAAGGCGTCACGGTAGTGTCACTCACCGATCCAGGCGATCGCTGTTGTGGGGTGGGCCATCAGTTGGGCTATCTGTACAGCGAAGGGGAATATTTATTACTGATGGATGGAGATATGGAGCTGGAAGATGGCTTCATTGACCAGGCTGTTGCCTTTTTGCAGGCGGAACCGGACTATGCCGGGGTGGCCGGTACCGTCGAAATGGATGATGCCGTTAACTATGAGTTTAAGTCTCGTAAGCAGCGGATCAATAAAATCTATCCTCTTGGCGATAGCGATCATCTGGGAGGCGGTGGACTGTATCGTCGGTCGGCAATTGAAAAAATTGGTTATCTGACCAACCGTAATTTGCACGCTTATGAAGAAGCTGAGCTGGGTCTGCGTTTAATCGAAGCGGGTTATAAACTGCGGCGTTTGGATATTCCTTACTTCAGCCATACGTCACACACGCTGTCGACGTTTAAGATGCTGGCGCGCCGCTGGACCAGCGGTTATTACCAGGCTCCGGGTGAGCTTTTGCGTTGTAGTTGGGGGAAACCCTGGTTTTCCCAGTCATTCAACATCGTGAGGAATGAGGCGGTATTTGCGCTCTACCTTATTCTCTTATTTGTTGCGCTGCTCACCTTTAATATCAACGTGTTTGCCGTTGCGCTTCTACCCTTACTGGCATTTGCCTTGTTGAAGATTGTGCAAAACCGCTCGTTAACAGATGGGCTGCAAAGCGTTATTAATTTAATCGTACGTTCAGCGGGGTTGATCAAAGGTATTTTTTATCCGGTACGCGATCCGCTGACTCCGCCCAGCAATAAAATCATTCATGAATAACCGGGGCAGGCGCCATGAAAGTATTATTAGTTAACAAGTTTTTTTTCATCAAAGGCGGCGCGGAAACGGTTTATTTTCAAGAACGCGACATGCTGAAACAGGCTGGTGTGCAGGTCATTGATTTTTCCATGCAGCATGAGAAAAATTTCCCCTCTGATTATGCGGATTATTTCGTCAGCAATGTCGATTACCATAAAGAGAGTAATCTGTTGGGGGGCATCAAAACCGCGGTTAACTTTATTCATAACACCCAGGCCTGCAAAAAAATGCTGGCGCTTTTACAAAAAGAACGCCCTGATATCGTTCACTTTCATAATATTTACCATCAGTTGACGCCGGCGTTGATTAAAGTGGCGCGCAATTTTGGCTGTAAAACGGTGCTGACGGCGCACGACTATAAGATTGTCTGTCCTGCATACTCCATGTTACGCGATGGGAAGGTGTGTGATGCCTGTATCACCGGTACCGTTTTCAATGCCTTCCGCTATCGCTGCCAGGAAGGCTCTGCCTCTAAAAGCTTGCTGCTCTCGTTAGAAGCGACCTGGCAATACATTGCCCAAAATTATCAGGCTCTGGATGTCATTGTTTCACCGAGCGTCTTTCTACGCGGCGTGTTACTCCGCACGTTGCCGAAATCACGAATCGATGTGATCGTCAATGGTGTTGATGATAGCCAGCCCATCGATGAGGTCGTCGATGACGGTTATATACTGTACTTCGGCCGCCTGAGCCGTGAAAAGGGTGTGGCAACGTTGCTGGCCGCTCATCAGAAAATGCGTAACCCGGCTCCGCTGAAAATAGTGGGGCACGGTCCGTTGCATGACGAGTTAGTGGCGAAATACCCGGAAGCTGAGTTTTTAGGTTATGTACAACAAGGGGATGCCCTCAATCAGCTCATTAAGCATGCCCGTGTGGTGATCCTCCCCTCTGAATGTTATGAAAACTGCTCAATGGCGGTGCTGGAGGCGATGTCTTTCGCGAAACCGGTGATCGGGGCGCGCATTGGCGGGATCCCCGAACAAATACGTGACGGTATTGAAGGGGTTTTATTTGAGCCGGGTAATGCGCAGGAACTGGCGAAGGCGATGGATACTCTGGTTGATGACCCGGATAAAGCTCGTGTCATGGGCTTACGGGGGCGCGCACGCCTGAGTGAAAAATATGCGCTTAGCAAACATATGGATACCTTACAGGCGTTATATAAAGAACTTCTGGGCAGGCCATAGAATGAGTAAAAAAATAACGGTTTTTGGTACCCGCGGTATTCCGGATGTATTGGGCGGTGTGGAAACCCACTGCCAGAATCTTTATCCGGCGATTAAACAACAGTTTGACGTTGATATTTGTGTGATCGCCCGCTCGCCGTATGTTAGCTACAAACGATCTTCTTATAAGAAAGTTGAGACCTATGCGCTATGGGCTCCCAAAAAACGGTCACTGGAAGCGATTGTGCATTCCGTTTTAGCGGCGTTTAGAACCTGTGTCGACCGTTCTGATATTGTGCATGTCCATGCGATAGGACCGGGTTTGGTGATCCCATTATTACGCGTGTTAGGTAAGAAGGTGGTTTTTACCCACCACGGACCTGATTACGATCGTCAAAAATGGGGATTCGTCGCCAAAAAAATATTGCTGCTGGGTGAACGCTGGGCGGTGAGATATGCCAATGAGGTGATAGTGATTTCTGAGGTTATTAACCAACTAATTCAGAAAAAACATGCTCGCTATGATGCGCATTTGATTTTCAACGGCGTCAATAAGCCCCGTCCGTTGTCAGATCAAACCCTTCATGCCACGCTTTCCCGCTTTGGACTCGAGGCGAAAAACTATTTCGTGGTGGTCGGACGGTTTGTGGAAGAAAAGGGGATGCATGATGCCATCTCTGCGTACAAACTAAGTGGTTTGCAACAGCCGCTAGTGCTCATTGGCGATGCAGATCACCCAACGGAATACAGTATTCGACTCAAGCAACTTGCCGCTGATACCCCTGGTGTGGTGATGACCGGGTTTTTAAGGGGAGATGAACTTCAGGCGGTGTTTTCGCAGGCCAGGCTGTTCGTTATGCCTTCCTACCATGAAGGGCTACCGATTGCACTTCTGGAGGCGATGTCGTATTCCCTTCCGGCGGTGGTGAGCGACATTCCCGCAAATTTGGAAGTGCAGTTGCCGTCTGAGGCCTATTTTCGGGTCGGCTCATTGTCCAGCCTTGCTGAGAAATTAACCGCCTGGGCCAGCGCAAATAGCGTGGACTATCGTGTCTATTTGCAAAATTATGACTGGCAGGAAATTGCCAGAAAAACAGTCAATGTCTATCACTCAATTGATAAAGATATAGGTTAATTTTGACCAGTCCTCAGAATCGCCCCCCCGTCATCGAACGATTTTATGCGCAACTTGATGAGCATATATCGGAGGGACTGACTCCGGAACAAAAAGGCGGGATCGAGAAAGCGATCGTCGCCAGCACTCTGGCATCAAGACATCGGATCGATATTCGCAGAAGTTTTCCATTTTTCGGTAAACGCTTTTATCTGGTTTTTTTATTCGGCAGAGACTTACGTCAGCGGCATCGTCAGGAGTCGACCTTATCGACCATGTTGCTCACTTTTTTGCTGCTGCTAGGCACGTTGTTTGTCACCTGCTGCGTATTACTGACGCTATATATGATCAAATCCGCATTGGGTATTGATGTATTCCAACATTTTCACGTTGGTATCTGGGACTGGTGGTTAAGCCTGAAAGACCGCTAGTGTTATCAAACCTGTGGAGGGCGTCACTGCGATGAAGTGTAAATGGTTTTCTGCGCTGTTGTGTCTGTTCTGTCCGCTGACGGTATTGGCCGCATTAACGACCGTAACCCCCAAAGCATTGACGGGCCCACTGACAAACCCAGGTATCGGGGTCGCCAGCTTTCATCAAGGATATGGTGAAACGCTTGGACTGGCGGATTATCCCGACACCGGCTTTGAATATGAGCGCTTTTACTGGCGTGACCTTGAGCCTGTCGAAGGCCAGTACAATTTTTCACTGGTTGATGACGCTTTTAAGTATGCCGCGGCGCATCGACCAGCGATGAACGTCGGACTGCGGTTTATGGCGCTTGCTGAGCCGGAAACCGGTTCACAAATTCCTGACTGGTTGATTAACAAAGGCGTAAAGGGAACCTGGACGCCTGACAAAAAAACCTTTATCCCTGATTTAGACGATCCCCTATTTATTGAATATAGCCAGCGCCTGCTGAACGCGATGGGTAAACGCTATGATGGTAACGAGAACCTGGCTTTCGTGGATATCGGCATGGTGGGGTCGTGGGGAGAGTGGCATAACAGCAACTTCCCGATGCTGAAGCCATTGCTGGAGCGCTATACCACGGCACAGTTGGACCGCTATGTGACGATGCATTTTACGGCTTTCCCCAGTACGCCAAAAATCATGCTGATGAGTGGTGGGCAAAGTCTGGCGAATGCGGTCGCGCGCGGGGCAGGCTGGCGTGCGGACTGCCTGGGCGATCTCCGCGTGTTTTCTGCTTCCTGGAACCATATGGCGGATGATTATCCGCAACGGCTGCAGGCCGCACAGAAAAGCTATTCAGGATTTAATGATGCCTGGAAACATGCGCCAGTGAGCTTTGAGATCTGCTCGTACATGCAGGACTGGAAAAATACGTTTCACTATACGCGAGCGGAAGTGCAGGGGATTTTTGACTGGGCGGTGAAGCAACATACCAGTACGATTAACCTGAAATCAAGAACAGTGCCCCGTGAGTATCGTCCGATTGTCGACGAGGCACTGACAAAACTGGGCTATCGGTTTCGCTTAGCATCTCTGAGCCACGAGTCCGTCTGGGAAGGTGGACAAGAATTCACCCTGACAAGCACCTGGTATAATGAGGGTAACGCGCCGATTTACTTGCCCTACACGCTGGCATTTCGTCTGGTCGATGAGGCCAATAAGGTGGTGGCACAAGGGAATGCCCCGGAAGATATACGTCACTGGCTGCCCGGAAAGTACTCACTGAGTTACCCGATGCCGATGCCCGGGACGCTGCCGAAAGGGAAATATGCTATTGAGACGGCGATAGTGGATAAAACCGGTGCGGCAAGAATTCACTTTGCCAATGAAGGGAAGCAGAGCAACGGTTGGTATCGCGTCTCTGCGGTAACGGTGAAATAGCCTGCCATAGTAAGGAGCCTGGCAACCAGGCTCCTTATCGTTAAAAATTAAACGTGATAGCCATCTGGATTGTTTTTTTGCCAGTTCCAGGTGTCGCGTATCATTTCATCCAGGGTGTAGATGGCCTGCCATCCCAACTCTTTTCGTGCTAACGACGGGTCTGACCAACACTCGGCAATATCCCCGGGCCTTCTGGCCACAATCTTATAATTAATGCGGGTTTGCGCCGCTTTCTCGAAGGCTGCAATCAGGTTAAGTACGGAATACCCGATACCGGTACCGAGGTTGATGACTTTGTATGCCGCACCTTTTTCCTGGCAATCCAGTGCCGCTAAATGGCCAGTTGCCAGATCCATCACATGGATGTAATCACGCACACCGGTGCCGTCAGGGGTTGGATAGTCATTTCCATAGACCGACACGCTTTCCAGCTTGCCAATCGCCACCTGAGAAATATACGGTACCAGATTGTTGGGGATACCATTCGGATCTTCGCCAATCCTGCCCGATGGATGCGCGCCGACTGGGTTAAAGTAGCGTAGGCAGGTGATTCGGAAATCGGGCTGTGCGCGGGAAAAGTCTGCCAGAATTTGCTCGACCATGAATTTTGATGTGCCATACGGATTGGTGGTACCACCGGTTGGCGATTGTTCACTTAATGGAACGCTTTCCGGGTTGCCGTATACCGTGGCGGAAGAGCTGAAAATAAAGTGCTTCACTCCCGCAGCCAGCATCTCACGCAGTAAAACCAGCGTGCCGGTGACATTATTGTCATAGTAGGCAAGCGGCTCTTTTATGGATTCTGAAACTGATTTTAATCCAGCAAAATGAATGACATCGGTGATGTTATGGTTAGAGAAAATCGTTTTCAGAACATCGTTGTTCAGCACATCAGCAATATAAACGATGGGCGCTTTACCGGTCAGTTCCGCAACCCTGTCCAGGGATGTTTGTGAGGAGTTGGAAAGGTTATCGATGACCACAACATCATCACCTCTTTCCAGAAGCGTCAGCACGGTATGTGAGCCAATATAACCAGCACCACCAGTGACTAAAATTGCCATACAGTCTCCAGATATATTTTTTGCAAACTATCATTAATTCATTAATGCCACCGCATAAATAAACGTTATTGGTGGCGTCGGTTAAGGTAAAAATTCCGATATTTCACCCGGCATTTATAAGATATTTTTTTAAGTATAGAAAACAGGCTGAATTTGCTTATCTTACTGTCATACACGATATAGTTATTGGTGAAGTTCAGCGTGTGGACGCCCTCGCTTTGGTTGATGCTGGCATTGATCTGCGCAATCAAACGCTCATCAAAGCTGGATGCGTTAAGCGTGATTAGCTCTTTGATATAAACAGACTTTCCGTACGTCTCTGGTGTGCATTCCTGAGTGAGGAAATAGAGTTTATTATCAACGCAGTGTGGTGCGCCAGCGCCCCGGGGGTGTTGATTCGACAGGTTAAGCGTTGGCACTATTTTTTGCCATGGCCCGGTTACATCACTGGCTGTATGGATAACTAACTCATCTTCCATCGTGGTGGATAAAAGATAAAGATTTTCATGCAACGAGACGACGACGTTATCGGTGAGCGCCTGGTCAGGTACTAATACTTTTACCTGTTTCCAGCGCGTAGGGAACTCTATCGACTGGAATAAGATAACCTCTTTCCTTTCTGAAGACTCCGGGATCATGAAAAGCTGATCGTTGCTGTAAAATAAAAAAGGAAATGATAAATGGCATTTTAGGTTATCAAAACCGTCGAGTTTCACATCCTCAAGCTCAACCAGGTTAGCATCAAGGATACGGCAGCGCAGAATACCTTGCGAATTACGAAAGCTTAGTGCTTCATAAAAAACATAAACTTTATTGTCTTTTTCAATAATGAAAGGATCGGCCTGAAAGGTATATTTCTTTTTGAGCTGTTGGGCTCGGGTGCGGTTCAGAATTTCCAGCGTGTTAGTGGGAAAGGTATGCGAACCATTATTTTTCAGGATCATAATATCCCACGACTCATGAAAAAATAACATATTAATCAGTCTGTTATTTTTCGTTCGCATGCGTACCTGCTCCTTTTTATCGCTTAATCTATTGCGGGTTCCACGACGGCCACACTGATGGCTAGTTTAAAAGCTAGTCGCAAGAGCCATGTTTGTCTACTGACAGAAATCGTAGTGGGAGGATTGCCAGAGCATCCGTGCTCCAGTACTGATTTACTCGAAATGGACGTGTGGATTATCGGCCAGCGAAACGTAAGTTTTGCTGTTCTTATCCAGAGTACGAATTTCTCCGCTTTCGATGTCGTAGACCCACCCGTGCAGACGAATCGCGTTGTTACGCAGGCCAACAGCCACGCAAGGATGCGTTTTAATGTTGTTCAACTGGGCAATCACGTTTTCTTCCACCATGGCATTCACTTTATCGATTTCGTTAGCCCAGGTTTTCTTTTCAACCACGGCTTTCGCGGCATCGGCATAGTGCAACCAGTGGGCGACAGCAGGCATCGGATCCAGGGGTTGGCTTTCTGCGATGGCTTTCATCGCGCCGCAGTTGGAGTGACCACAGATAACGATATCCGTCACGCCTAAAGCAACGACCGCGTACTCAATGGTCGCAGACACGCCGCCAGGCTCCGGGCCAAAAGACGGTACGATATTACCGGCGTTACGGATAACGAAAAGCTGTCCTGGCTCTTGCTGCGTCACTAACTCTGGCACCAGTCGGCTGTCAGAACAGGAGATGAAAAGCGCTTTAGGATTCTGGCTGGATGCCAGGCTGCGGAAGAGTTCCTTACGTTGAGGGAAAATCTCTTTTTGGAAGTTGAGGAAGCCCTCAATGATATGTTGCATAGCAGTGTCTCTTTTCTCTGTTTAAGCAGGTTATGATGAAGATCACACTTTCCAGTTTAACACCAGCCGACAGAAGGGAAAGACTTTATAGCAGTTCGGTCACTATCTTTGGGCAATGTTGCCCTGACGGTGCAGGGCAAGCGTAGCGGTCTGCGTTACATGTTCTGCCGTTTCTGGTATGCCGTTTTTAGTCTGTTCATTGCGTCCACCAGGACGGCGCGCGGGCAGCCAACGTTCAGACGCATGTGCCCCTCTCCGCCGGGACCATATTGTGACCCCGGTGACAGGCCAAGTCTGGCTTCATGGACAAAAAAATCGCTTAGCTGCGTCTCGCTAAGCGCCATTTTTTCGGCATTCAGAAAGAGCAAATAGGATGCGCCACCATAGACAATCGAGATCAACGGACAGTGCATTTCGATTTCATTTCTAACAAATGCCACGTTATCAGCCAGATAATCCAATAACTCCCGGTGCCAGTCACCGCAATGGGTATAGGCGCTATAAATCGTTGCCTGTTGCAGTGAGTGAGTCTCTGCAAGATAACAGTTATCGAGAAAATGATAGAACCGGTGACGCAGTTCATCATTCTTTATAATGGCTATCCCTCCCTGGATCGCCGCCGTGTTGAAGGTCTTGCTAACAGAGGTCAGTACGATTGACTGACACCCTGCTGCGTCATCGAGGGTAAAAAAGGGTAGGTGTTGCTTACCTGGCAGGGTTAAATCGCTATGCACTTCATCGGAGAGAATGATGACGCCAGCCTGCTGGCAATAGTGGCTGATTTTTTCAAGCGTTTCCCGTGACCACACCATTCCACCAGGATTGTGTGGCGAGGGAAAAAGAAACATTTTGCACTGTTTAAGTTTCTCGCCGAAATCTTGCCAGTCAAATTCATAGCAACCGTCTTTTTCAATAAGGCGGGTCTGGAGTAAATGCCTGCCGCTGGTTTTCACCAGGTTAGGGTAGGGGTCATATATTGGGGTACAGGTTAATATATTGTCTCCCGTGCGGGTAAGTGCCAGCAAGGACATGACAATGGTTTTTATAACGCCGGGAACAAAATGCAGCCAGTGCGATTTAATCTCTGCATTATATTGTTTTGCGTACCACTGGATAACGGACTCTTTCCATTGCGGATAATCCAGGTTATAGCCCTGAACAGGCTGCGACACCACCGAACGCAGCGTGCTCATAATTGGCTCTGGTGTCGCAAAATCCATATCTGCAATCCACAGCGGTAATACATCGGTGGTACCGTACATCTGTTGTAATTGCCCGTATTTACGACAATTAACATCCCTTGTGACAATATCATCAAACAAAGACATTGCTAACTCCTGGATAGTCTCTGAAATAAATAATTTAAGCCGCGTGAAATAAACCAGAGATTTTTATGCACACGTCATGTACATATCTGGTTGATATAGTAAAATACCCCTGGTGATAGCTGTCTTTAGCTATTTATCACTTTATGATTCTTGTTCAACTCTATTGGTAGTCAGTTCATTAGACTCATATTTAGCAATGCCAATACCGGTTGCTGCCCACAGCAATGCAAAGATGACGCCGCTGTAACATAGAATTGCCCATGGCAGGTAATCAAGAGTTGTCACGCCCAGCATCGTGGCGCAATAAACACCAGAAGCAGACCATGGAATAATAGGTTCGACAACGGTTCCGGCATCTTCGGTGGTTCGCGAAAGGTTCTTCGCGGCCAGTCCACGTTTTTTGTATTCATCTTTAAAGGCATCGCCGCACAATAACAACGGTAAGGTTCCATTGGCGGTACAGGCGCAGATGGTGAACGTCGTAACAATGGTGGTAGCGACCAGGCGGAATGTTGATTTAACCCCTTTTGTCAGCGCGTTAATAACCGTGTACAGGGAGCCAGTCGCACTCATGGCGCCAGCAAAACTAAAGGCGCTGAAGACGGTCACAAAACTGCTGAACATAGAGATTGCGCCGCCTCGCTCTAATAAGCGCGAGACATCAGATGACAGTGCAGGAACAGGGTCTCCGGTAAGCATCGCGAGCTTAAAGCCGCTGACCACGGATTCACCGACCGAAGATGCGCTGAATTGTTGAAAAACCAGAGCCAGAATCATTGATACGATGGTGGACAAAAACAACATCGGGATAGGCGGTTTTTTCGACAGTGAGCCGTACAAAACTATAATCGGTGGTAGCAACAACAGAAGGTTGAACTGATAAATCTGGCCGATAGCGTTCATTAACTGGGTGATATTTTCTGGTGCACTGACAGCGGCATCAATGCCCATTCCCATATAGCTATAAACCACGCAGCAAATAATGAATCCCGGACCGGTAGTCCACAGCAAATGGCCAATATGGGAGTACAGATTTACACCGGCAGCCAGCGCCGCCATATTGGTTGAATCAGAGACCGGCGAGAGTTTATCGCCAAACCAGCAACCTGAAACAATGGCTCCAGCGGCGATGGGCAGAGAGACATTAAGGCCAATGGCCACACCAATCATGGCAATTCCGACGGTACCAATGGAACCCCATGAGGTGCCGGTACACACTGAGATCAATGCCCCCAGCATAAATGCTGAAATATAAAAATACTGAGGGTTAATCCACTTCAAACCATAATAGATCATCATCGGGATGGTACCTGATGCCATCCAGGAGCCAATCAAAAACCCGATACTGGCGACAATTAGAATGACTGGCAGTGCTTCTGATATTTTATTGCAAATCGATTGCAGAATATCATCCCATGTATAACCATGAGCAATGGCGATAAATGAAGCGGCTGCCGTTCCCATCAGGATCATAGGTTCGGCACGAATATTGAATATAAAATATCCGATGCTAATCCCGCCCAGCATGATCACCATAGGTAATACTGACCAAAAGAAAGAGAGTTTTTTTCTGTAGTGTGAGGTACAGCTATTTTGTTCCATAATTCCATCCCAATCGTTAACGGTTGAACAAGCCAAAGAAATACCTGCTACAGGCCAATCAATAACGGAGTGGCGTAGTTACGTGAGTTGTTGAACGAACTCTATTTTATTAACTGTTTCAGGCGATCTTTTCTGGCCTGCTATTATGATGTTCATATTTCAGCAGTAAAATAAGAGATAGATTTGATAGTCAATTATCCCTCCGCATAAGGTGGATGATTTCGGCGTTGCTGGCTGAGCTTGCGATACTGCTGAGGCGGCATACCGACGTATTTATGAAATGAGCTATAAAATCGACTGCTGGAGCGAAAACCCGCAATCATCGCGATATCCAGAATGGTTTTATCGGTGTCGCTGAGTAATGCCCGTACATGGTTGATGCGCATCGCCGTAATATATTGTTTCATCGTCAGTTGCATTACGCGATGAAAGATACCCATCGCATAATTAGGATTAAGTTTGACGTGATCGGCAATGGCCTCGACGGTCAGCAATTTGTCACAGTTGGCGGCAATAAATTCCAGCATCTGGCTGACGTAAAATTGTGAATGCCGCGAAATGCTATTCTTCTGGGTTCGTGCAGTTTGGTTTCCCAATACTGTCCGCCAGCCTGAGAGGCTAAACCGCTTGAGCATCAGGGCGATTTCATCAATGGCTAACTGACGAATCTGTTCGTTATCGCTGTTGAGTTCATTTTGCCAACGTTGAACCTCAAAAACGCTAAGCTGCTGGGATGCCGATGAGGTAATCACCCTGCCGTGCGTCACGTGATTAATCAGCTCTCTATCCAGCGGCCAGGACAAAAATAAATGCATGGGCAAGTTGAAGATAGCCATTTGCTTACAGTGCCCGGCATTCGTGAGCTGATGAGGGGTACACGCCCAGAACAGTGTGATAAAGCCTTGTTTGCTCTGTACCACTTCGTCATTGAACAGGTACTCAACATCACCATCAAATGGCACATTCACTTCAACCTGGCCATGCCAGTGACTGTAAGTCATGGCCAGCGGCTCCCGCAACTCGACATCCATACGCTGATACTCTGAATAGAGTGCCAGTGGGCTACGAGTCTTTTTTTCATAGCTGCGACACATATGGGGATCATGCGGCAGCTGCGGAATACTTTTAGCCATTACGGGTTGGTTCCTGAAGAGTGAATTTGACCATGAGGTAGCGCCAAAGCATGCACATAGCTTAACCGAAAAAAATCACCGTTTTCTCTCCATTTTCGCGAAATTATTCCCAAAAACTCAGATCCTGTGCCTGTTGATTGCCGATCTGAGATAGCGGGAATGGCGAGTTTTAATTTTAAAAGCGCTCAACCATAAGGGACTTTGCTGTATCTGCGGGATGGCGGCTCTGACGCCCTATCCGGCCTACTAAAGCCTGTAAACCGTAGGCCGATAAGCGAGCATTGATGATCGGCAGTATTGGATAATGCGGATTTTGTCGTTGAGAAGGCGAGGCTCATAAGCCATAGAGTTTTATTTTTCGGTACAGCGTCGCAATGCTGATCCCCAGTTCTGTCGCGGCTTGTTTCTTACCCTCAACGCTTGAACCAAATCGCTGTATGACGTTTTCAATGGCATCTCTTTCTGCTTGTTTGCCCTGGTGGGCAAGCTGGCGAGGTTGCGCCATCATTGTGCTTTTTCTGCCATCGGCTGCGGTAAGCAGGTAAGGGGGCAGATGGCTGGCGTTGATCCCGGCGGCTTCTCCGCGCATGACAAAAATGTACTCGATGACGTTGCGCAGTTCACGGATGTTGCCCGGCCAGTGCCAGGCATAAAGGCGGTTAATAACATCATCGGGAAGTTTTTGCGGCGGTCGCTGGTAGCTTAGCGAGAATTCATCGGCAAAATATTGTGCCAGGACGGCGATATCCGCCCGTCGCTCGCGCAGGGAAGGGAGAACCAATGGCACCACGTTCAGGCGATAGAAAAGATCTTCACGAAACTGATTATTCTCGACCATCGCGCTGATGTTTTTGTTGGTTGCGGCAATAATCCGCACGTCAATATTGATGGTGTTGTTAGACCCCACACGGGTGATGGCTTTTTCCTGCAGTACCCTGAGCAGCTTGGCCTGCAAATGCAGTGGCATATCGCCAATCTCGTCGAGGAACAGGCTACCCCCATTGGCCAGCTCAAATTTTCCCACACGGCCTTTGGGATCGGCACCGCTGAATGCGCCGCGTACGTAGCCAAACAGTTCGCTTTCCAGGAGTTGTTCAGGGATAGCGGCGCAGTTGATGGTCACGAAAGGGGCGGCTTTACGCGGGCTGCTCTGATGAATAGCAAATGCCACAACTTCTTTACCTGAACCACTTTCCCCGGTGATCAGTACACTGGCGTAGCTGTTGGCGATTTTGCTAATGGTACTTCTGAGTTGTTCCATTGAGGGGGAATGGCCAATAAGACGCACCTGTGTGTCAGACTCATATGGCGAGGGAGCAATCGTGCTCAGATAGTCGTGCGCATCGCGAAAGATAACCATAGTTAATCGGTCGTTATCCAGTGACGAGAGCGAGATTTGTTTACACAGCACATGGTGTTTTTGCCCTTCAAGCGTCAGCCATGCTTCCTCATCGCCATACAAACTGTCTCCGGTCGTTTCAATGGTCAGAGGTAATCCCTGAACTTCACGGTTAAGTATGCGATCTGCTGAATGGTTGGCATGCCAGATGCGGCCCTTGCCATCGATGGCCACAACGCCGCGATCCATTGCATCAATCAGACGACGAAAGGCACCGAGCGTCTCCTGCGCGCGTAAGCGTTCCAGGCATTCAAAGACCTTACTGGAGATCATGACGGCAATTTGCTCTATAAACGTGACAAATTTATCGATCTGGCTAAGCAAAGTGTCACGCTGTGTTTGCGTTGAGCAAATAATGCCGATCACCCCAATGACGCGGTTATTGAGAAAAATAGGGGCGTTCAAATCCAGCATTTCAGAGCAGTAATGGTGTTTTTCACACAGTTGACATAGAGGATGTTCACCGGGGTTTTTGATCAAAACCGTCTCACGGACCTGCAAAACATGCCGATAGATATAACCATTTTTTGCCACGTTCTCATTGAGCATATGTCGGTATTTACCGGTGCCAGCAATGCGCATTAAAGATTCATCAATGATTTCTACATCAGTCCCGGTAATGCCGGAAATAGCGTCGGCATAATTGCATATATCATCCTGGATATTGCTCAGTACTGAAATCATGATACTTCTCCGGTAAGGTGTCTCATTTCTCAAGGAAAATGATAAATAGGCGAATCATTGCAAAATTGATTTGCGAAAAATCAATCTAGCGTATTGTTTTTGGATGTTTTTTTAATTTTATCCTTCGTGATCACACTATTTATCATTTATGAGAATTTATCAAAACCAGGCGATAAACTAATGACGGCTGTTTTTACCTTGCTACCATTAAAAGTTGATTAATTTATTGAAATAAAAGAATTTATTAAATTATTTCTAGTTTTTTCCTCATTCTCTAAAAAACTGGTAAGCATTTTGCTTTTATGGATTACCGATAGCGTAAATAACTCTGTATTACACCGATTACAGGGAATGAATTACCAGGATAATGAGGTTTTATGATGCAGCAAAACTTATCATTTTTTATCAACCAGACGCCGTTTACCGAGCACCCTAACGCACCTCTGGCCCCCTTTAGTCGCCAGGAACTGGTAAAAGCGTTGAATTTTCATCGGTCTATTCCGGGATACGCTCCAACACCGCTGTATACGTTGCCGGCACTTTCACAAAAACTGGGCGTAAAAAATATTTACCTCAAAGATGAGTCTCAACGTTTTGGCCTGAAAGCGTTCAAAGCGCTGGGCGGCGCCTACGCGATGGCATGCCATATCGCGGAATTAGTGGGGAAGGATATCAGTGAATTGCCGTTTGATGTCATGACCAGTGAAGCAGTACGCCATGACCTGAAGACCGTGACGTTTGCCACCACCACCGATGGTAACCACGGGCGCGGAGTGGCGTGGATGGCGCGCCAGCTAAAGCAAAATGCGGTGGTTTACATGCCGAAAGGATCTTCACAGCAGCGGCTGGCATCTATCCGCAATGAAGGCGCTACCGCTGAAATCGTGGATATGAACTATGACGATGCCGTGCGTATGACCGCAGATCAGGCGCAAAAGTATGGCTGGATCGTTGTGCAGGACACGGCCTGGGAAGGGTACGAAAAGATCCCGCAGTGGATTATGCAGGGCTACGGCACGCTGATGCTGGAAGCGATTGATCAACTCCATCAGGTCGCCCCGACGCATGTTTTCGTTCAGGCTGGTGTGGGTTCATTTGCGGGAATGGTGCAGGGTATGGTGACGGCCGCATGGGGCGAAAATCGTCCGAAAGTGATCGTCGCCGAAGCGTTAATTGCCGACTGTCTCTACCGTTCAGCCCGTGCAAAAGAGGGGGATGCTGTTGCGGTAGGCGGCGATTTACAGACCGTGATGGCGGGTCTGGCCTGTGGTGAGGCAAACAGCATTGGCTGGAAGTTACTGCGTGATTATGCCACCGCATTTGCTTCCTGCCCTGATGAAGTCGCGGCGCTGGGCATGCGTATGTTGGGCAACCCGCTGGCGGGCGACCCACAAATTATTTCAGGTGAGTCTGGGGCCGTCACGACAGGTCTTCTGGCGCTGTTGATGACCTCCCCGGATTTGGCCCAAACCCGTGAGCAACTGGGTCTTGATGAGCATTCCCGCGTGTTGCTGATAAGTACTGAAGGTGATACCGACCCGCAACAATATTTGGATATTGTCTGGGGCGGTCAGTACCCGCGCATCAATAAATAATTTCCTGATTGAGAGTATTAACGGAGAAACCCCATGTTATCTGCAACCCGTATTGAAGAAGTTATTAAAAATTGCCAGGCGCTGATCCAGCAAAAAAGTTATTCAGGTCAGGAAGGGGACGTGGTAAATGCCATAAAAATAATGATGCAGCATTACCAGTTCGACGACATCCATGTTGATAAATACGGCAATATCGTTGGCGGTATTGTGGGAAATCAGCCGGGGAAAACGCTGGTTCTGGATGGTCATATTGATACTGTGCCGGTGAACGAAGAGAAGTGGACCCGCAACCCGTACGGCGGTGATATTGACGATGGCAAAATTTATGGCCGTGGCACCACCGATATGAAAGGTGCTGTTGCTGCGATGATCTCTGCCGTAGGTTTTTTCGGCCAGGATACTCAGCGTAATTTCGCCGGGAAAATTTACGTCGCCTGTATCGTTCATGAAGAGTGTTTTGAAGGCATTGCCGCTCGTCTGGTCAGTGAGCGCTATCAGCCTGATTACGTCATTATTGGCGAAGCTTCTGAACTGAATCTGAAAATCGGCCAGCGTGGTCGTGCTGAAATTGTGGTTGAAACCTTTGGTAAACCTGCCCACTCCGCCAACCCGCAGGCAGGAATTAACGCGGTGTACAAAATGGCGCAGTTGATCGACAAAATTCGCACCATTACTCCGCCAACCCACCCGGTTCTTGGCCCCGGTATCCTGGAACTGACAGACATTAAATCGTCGCCGTATCCTGGCGCATCAGTGGTGCCGGATTACTGCCGCGCCACTTACGATCGCCGCTTGCTGGTGGGCGAAACCAAAGAAAGTGTTATTGCGCCACTGGAAAATGCACTTGCGGAGCTAACCGCCCAAGACCCGCAGTTCAAAGCCCGCGTCTCTTACGCGGTTGGCAAGGAGTCTTGCTATACCGGCGCCACCATTGAGGGAGAGCGGTTCTTCCCTGGCTGGGTGTACGACGAGTCTGACGAGTTCGTGCAGGCCGCTCTGGCAGGCGTTCGCGAAGCGGGTTTCTCGCCAACGATTACTCAGTACTCATTTTGCACTAACGGCAGCCACTATGCGGGCGAAGCGGGAATCAAAACCATCGGGTTTGGGCCGTCGCGTGAAAACCTGGCGCATACCATCGACGAGTATATCGAGATTGATCAGTTGACCGGATCGGCCCGCGGCTATTACAGCATAATCCAGACACTCTATCGCCGTTAAAAAATAAAGATAAATACCTCTTACCTTACAGGTGGTGCTGCTACGCGGCACCGCAATGGAGAATAACGATGAAAACCATTTTTAAAAACGGAAATGTGATTGATGGAACGGGTAATCCAGGCCGAATTGCCGATGTAATGGTTGATGAAGGGCATATTGTCGAAATTGGTCAAATTGATGTTGGCATCAATGAACAGGTTATTGATGCAACAGGGAAAATTATTTGCCCGGGCTTTATTGATACTCACACACACTCTGATCTGTCAGCCATTATTAATCCTGCGCTGTCAGCGAAAATCCGCCAGGGGATTACTACCGAGTTGCTGGGGCAGGATGGCGTAGCGCTGGCACCATTGCCGGAGGAATATATTCCGGCATGGCGTAAAAATATTGCTGGACTGGACGGCGACACCGACAAAATTGACTGGAAATATAAAAACACGGACGGTTATCTCAACCTGTTGGCATCCCGACATCCGGCGACAAACCTGGCATATCTGGTGCCACACGGTAACGTACGCATGGAAGCGATGGGCCTGGATGGACGCCCTTCCACGCTTGAAGATGTGGCGAAGATGTGTGAAGTCCTTGAACGTGAGCTAAAAGCCGGCGCGTTTGGTCTTTCAACTGGGCTTATCTATATGCCGTGTGCTTTTGGTGATACCGCTGAAATGATTGAGTTGTGCAAGGTCACGGCGAAATATGACGGGATCTTTGTGGTACACCAGCGCAGTGAGGCTGACGATATCATCAGTTCAACGCAGGAACTGATCGATATCGCTAAAGCCACCGGTGTCTGGTTGCATATTTCACATATGAAAGTCTGTGGGAAGAAAAACTGGGGGCTGATTGACCAGATGTTGGGCATGCTGGAGCAGGCCCAGGAAGAGGGGATCCGTATCTCTTACGACCAGTATCCGTACGTGGCGGGAAGCACCATGCTCGGCGTGATCCTGCCTCCGTGGGTCCACTCTGGCGGGACGGACAAATTACTTGAGCGTCTGGCCTCGCCTGAATTGCGCGCCAAAATGATAGAGGATATCCAGCAGGGCATTCCTGGCTGGGATAACTTCATTGATTTTGCAGGCCTGGATCAGATTTTTGTCACCAGCGTCAAGACAGAGAAAAATCAGGATGCTGTTGGTCTGAACCTTGTTCAACTGGGGGAATTGCGCGGTAAAGATCCGTACAACGCTACCTTCGATCTGTTGTTTGAAGAAGAAAACGCCGTTGGCATGGTCGACTTTTACGGCACTGAAGAACACGTCATTAAGTTTCTCTGCCGGCCGGAACAGAACGTGTGCACTGACGGACTGATGGGCGCGGGTAAACCACACCCACGTGTGTTTGGCGCCTTCCCGCGCGTGCTGGGTAAATACGTGCGTGAAGAAGGATGCCTGAGCTGGGAAGCGGCAATCCGCAAGATGACAGGCAAACCCGCTGAGGTGTTGGGTCTGCAGGATCGCGGACTGCTGAAGGTAGGGTATGCGGCGGATATTGTGATGTTCGATCCCAAGACTATTGCGGATAAGGGGACATTTGTTGAACCTAATCAGTATCCGGAAGGGATTGAAATCGTGATGGTTAATGGACGCATAGCCTTAATTAATGGCACGGAAAGTTATGCCTGTAGCGGTACTGTTATCAGAAAACAATATTAATAAATAACGCTAAACACGCATGGATCTATCGCGACCATTTATGGCCGCGGTAGATCACTACACCCCAAGGACATCACAATGAACCTACAAACATCTTTACCTTCAGGTAAACCTAAGACCTGGAAAGCAAGATATACCGTCCTGACATTAATCTGGCTGGCATGGCTACTCTCGTTCCTCGACAGAATGGTCATGAGCGTTTCGTTGCCTTATATCGGCAAAGATTTAAATCTTGATACAACTCAACAAGGTTTAATTATTAGCGCCTTTTTCATTGGTTACGCCGCGTTCCAAATCCCCGGTGGTTTACTGGCGGATAAGTTTGGCTCACGTAAAATTATGGCTATTGGTATTGCCTGGTGGTCAGTTTTCACCAGCTTAACCGGTGCGGTATTAACGCTGCCGTTGATGCTGGCTGTTCGCTTCTTCTTCGGTATTGGCGAAGGGTGCTTCCCATCAGCTTCCTGGAAAATGATTTCCACCTATTTCCCTTCGAAAGAACGCGGTCGAGCTACAGCAATTCAGTCAACGGTAAATACCTTAGGCCCCGCACTGGCGGTGGTGGTCGCTGCAAGTATTATCGGGGCGTTTGGCTGGCACATGGTCTTTATTGTGCTGGGGATCCCGGGCCTGTTTATTGCTGCGGGTATCTACTTATTCACACGTGACAACCCGAAAGATCACCCTGCGATTACGCAACAGGATCTGGCCGATTTAGCCGCTGACGATCAGGGCGGCCTGCAAAATACGAGCGCTATCGCGTTTAAAGACGTGCTCAAGATGCCGGTGCTCTGGCAGATGGCCAGTATCTGGTTCTTGTTTGATATCACCTTCTGGGGGTTTTCAACCTGGTTGCCAAGCTACCTGATTACCGTGCGTGAATTCTCACTGGCGAAGACGGGAGTGATGGCGGCAATTCCGTTCCTGTTTGGCGCGGGTGGGACATTAATCGGCGGATATTGCTCAGATAAATTCAAACCGATGCGCAAGACGTTGTATGTCGTGACGTCGGTTATTGCGGCGGGCTTCCTGTATCTGACCTTCAGCGTCAGCAGCGCGGATATGGCGGTGGTTTATCAGTGTATCTCTGCGCTGTTTATGTTTTTTGCCATGGCGACATTTTGGGGCATTTTAATGGATACCATCCCCAGCAATATCATGGGGCGGGCTTCCGGTATTGTTAACTTTGGCGGTCAGATGGCGGGGGTGGTTTCTGCGCCGATTATTGGCTGGCTTATCCAAAGCAGCGGCGGAAGTTACAACAGTGCATTTATCTTTATGATCGCCGCACTGTTATGTTCCGCCGTGGTGACGTTGACCGTAAAAGGTTCGCATGCCGTAGGTGCAATACCCAGTAAAGCCTGATTAGTGTCAAACGCCTGTGGTTCTGCTGTTCCAGAGCCACAGGATTTACAGTTATGCTGTTAAATTAAACCTTTAATCGCTCTCTCTAAGAAAAACAATAGTAGTTTTTTTAAACTGCAAAAATAAGATGTCTTACTGTTTATTTCTCCTGGGTCGGGATAGGTGCGTATAACATTGTTATTAGGGTAACAATTTGTATAGGCGTCAAGGTGATTTAAAACTCTGGCTATTTTATATATCTCTTTGGTGGATGAACTACATTTAGAACAATTGCATTGTCACTCTATATTTTCAGGGTTAATTATTAATAATAAAACAGGAGACTATGACAAAGCCAGGGCTGCGTAAGTTGCTATTCCGGCACCCTGTTTTTCTCCTTTATGTGTGAAAGTAACGCGTTAATGTTGGGAAAACATCCCGCCTGGTTACACTATTATTTCACTACCCAGCGCCTCAAACATCTCCAGATCGCCAGTTAGCCAAATTGATATCACCCAAAAGTATGCGAAAGTATATTTACTGATATATTATCTCATGCCGCACCGATGCAACCCGGCGGCTTGTTTAGAGGTCGCTCCGGCAATATAGAGATGCAAAACAAGTGTAGGGACATTTTATGTGAAAATAAAACTCATGAGCAGTAAGATATGTGCAACGTGTTGAAAATTAATGTTTGTTTATTGATGGAAAGTTTAAAATATATGAATATATCACTTTTTAGCGTAGCGGGTATTTGGTCTCAGAAATCTGATGATTTCGGATTCTGCGGCTTTGCGAAACAGAGCCGCAGACGATGTGTTGAAAAATGAAGGTACAGTACGGGGGGATGTTTACATAGAACTACCCGATTAAATGGGTATTATTTATTTTACATACGGTACTCGATCATCCCACTCTTGCTGGCAACCCAGTCATAAAGGCGCTGACCGCGGAGGTTTGTTTCATGTGTGTGCCAGTATAATCTTGCCGCATGGCGCTTGCGGGCGTGTTTTTGAACATACTCGATAAGCTGCTTGCCGATGTGTTTGCCCCGGGTTTCTTCACTAACAAATAAGTCCTCCAGATAGCAATAATCAGACTCCGCCCAGGTTGAGCGGTGAAAGAGATAATGTACCAGACCGACAATTTTACCGTCAGATTTTGCGACAGCGCAGAAAACAGGCTCCACAGGATTGAGAAAACGCCCCCAGGTTAATTGTGTGACCTTGTCTGAAATTTCAGTACGATAAAAAATCTGGTAATTTATCCAAAGCGGTAGCCAGCCCGCGTAGTCTTGCTGGGTGACGGGTTCGATAGTAATCGGTGCAGTTGTGTTTTGGTTACTCATAGGTCTCCTGATAATTTTAGTCAGAGTGGTTTTCTATGGCGGTTATCCTAAATATTGCGTAAGCCACCGCAAAGAGACACTTTGCAAATATTTCCAGGATCCACTTTTAACGTAAGAGTGAGTGCAATGAAAAAAAATAGTGCACCTTTATTTCAGGAGCTTTTTTTAGAGCAAGGCGTTATTAAGGAACAGGTGTACCATGCGCTACGCAACGCAATCGTAGAAGGCCGTTTGCCGCCAGGGACAAAGATACCCTCAACCCGGGGACTGTCCGAGATGATGTCAATTTCACGGAACTCGGTAATTGCGGGTTATGACCGGCTGTTAGACGAAGGGTATATTCAGACGCGCAAAGGCGCTGGAACCTTTGTCACGCCAAGTCTTCCTGACCGCAGCATCAGCGGTCTTTATCCTGAATTACAGCAAGGAGATGAACTGCCTGTTGATGGGCAGCTAAATGCGGATATCGTATCCGTTCGTGGTTTATGGTCTGGCGATGTTGAAGGGCGTGAAATGAACCGTCTGTTTGCCGTCGGTGTGGGCTGTACCGATCTCTTTCCTCATTCATTATGGGGCAAGTTACTGGGACGAGTCTGGAGACAATCCCGGCATCAACTCGGCTCTCATACCAGCCCCTGCGGGTTTTATCCCTTACGGAAAGCAATTTGTCACTACGTGAAAACAACGCGAGGGGTTAACTGTAGTGAAGATCAGATAATTATCGTAAACGGTATTCAGCAGGCGTTAAATATTACTGCCCGGGCGTTGCTTACAAAAGGAAATGACGTTTGGCTGGACGACCCTGGTTATAAAGGTGCGCGCGGGGTATTTATGTCAACAGGGGCAACTGTGAGACCTGTGCCGGTGGATAACGAAGGAATGAATGTTCAATACGGCATTAATCATTTCTCTCATGCGAAACTGGCCTATGTTGTTCCTTCCGATCAGTACCCGCTTAGCGGGACACTCAGTTTATCCCGACGACTTGAGCTACTGGAATGGGCTCGGGTTAACCGGGCATGGATATTTGAAGATGATTACAATAGTGAGTTTCGTTATGCCGCACGCTCTTTGCAAGCCTTGCAGGGGTTAGATCAGCATCAGCGGGTAATATATTCAGGGACATTTTCAAAAATGATGTACCCAGAATTTCGTTTAGGTTTTTTAGTTGTTCCGCCAGGATTAAAAGAACAGTTTATCGTGACAAAATATTTTTCCGATATTGGCTCCAGTTATCTTGAGCAGGCGGTACTGGCGAGTTTTATTGAAGAAGGACATTACGCCAGCCATGTACGACGGGTTCGTAAGGCATGCTACGAGAGGCGAACGGCGTTGGTCAATGCTATTCAATGCTATCTTGCCGATAAAATGACCGTTCAGCCTTCTGATTCTGGGGTGCATATTGTCTGCTGGTTGCATGCCGGGTTGACCGGAGATGAGGTCGAACTGAAAGCCAGAATGCTGGGGTTGGGGATTCAATCATTGAGTCATTATTATCATGGGGATATCTCCCGGCAGGGGATTTTGATCGGTTTTGCGAATCACCCGCCAGAGGTTATTGTTGAGGGTATTCGTCGTCTTGCCCATGCCATGTAGCGTCGCTTTGATGCTGATAGCGATGGCACGTAATAATGTCAGTATTTCTTATTTCCACAACAGTGGCATGACCGGCATTTTTTAATTGCGGATAAGCAATACGGTGCTGATGTTCGGTATAGCATCGTCATGTGGATCTGTTAAAAACATCCATTGTGGTTCTTTTTACCCTGTCAGTTGTCTCTTACTCTGCAGTCATTTGACACTCTATTATGAGAGGTAAATAGCATGTCATCCACGTTTAATGAATTCCAGCAACCCGTTGGTTTAGCGTTACCTGACTGGCAAGGTGCGCGATTTCCTACGGCTCAGCACATCACCGGTCGTTATTGCAAACTTGAGCGTATTAACGTCGAACGCCACGCAAAGACGCTTTATGACGCCTATTGCGATACGCCTGACTCTCGCGACTGGACCTATCTCGCGACAGGGCCATTCACGACCTTTGATTCTTTCTTAAGCTATTTAACGAAGATTGCGACGCAGACCGACCCCATGCATTTTGCTGTAATCGATTTGGCCAGCATGCAGGCTGTCGGCACGCTGGCACTTATGCGCATTGATGCAACGAATGGCGTAATAGAAGTGGGTTGGGTGACCTATTCATCACGCATGAAACGTTCGCGGGTTTCAACGGAGGTCATGTCGCTGCTGTTAGACTATGTTTTTGAGGGGCTGGGGTATCGCCGCGTTGAATGGAAATGCGATGCGCTTAATGCGCCTTCTCGTGCGGCAGCAACACGCTTTGGTTTTACCTTTGAAGGCATATTCCGGCAGGCCGTTGTTGTGCACCAGCGTAATCGGGACACCGCGTGGTATTCGATCATTGATAGTGAATACCCAGCGCTACGCGAAGCGTTCACTCTGTGGCTTGATGAGGGTAATTTTGATAGCAAAGGACAACAGATTAAGCGCCTGGCAACGCTGATAAACAATGAAAGCACGACGGCATAGGTGCCCAATTTTCTCTGGATTTGGCTGGATGTTCTCGGTCTGTAACGGGTACAAAAAAGCCCGCAGGGCTTGCGCCGTGCGGGCTCTTAGGACTTCATCGGATGACTCTGGTAATCATCGATGGAGAATTTTGGGCTGGCGTCCCTGTAATCCATACTTTAATACTTTGATTATTAGATATATTAATTATTTGTATTTTACATTAAGGTGCAATAGAGGGATAAAAAAAGTATTGTGGCTAAAAATCAGTCACATTTTGAATGTCATGACAGCGGTGAGGAGTTGAACTCATGAGTTCAACTTCCGAAGGGGATTGAATGACTGTCAATTTAAAATAGTCAACTAAAAAAGCACTTTTTGCTAAAAAAATTGTTGATCGTCATAAGCGATATTCGAATAATAGCTTCTGTCGAAAAACAATGGGAGAGATAAATGAAAGAAAAAAACAACTTTATACGTCTACCTGAAGTTCTGGAAAGAACAGGATTTTGTAAAGCTTGGATTTATCGTTTGATTAGTCGTGACGAATTCCCTTCACCTATAAAAATCGGTGATCGTGCAATCGGGTTCGTCGAAAGTGAAATAGATGCGTGGATTGATGAAAAGATTTATTTCTCAAGAAATAAAGCCGCCTGAATGTTATTACATGCTTTTTGATTTATTCCTGACGGGATTAGTCATTAAAAGTAGAAAATCTCTCAAAATCGCGGATAGAGCGTTTTAGAGCCACATATGAAAAATATCATTTATTTAAAATAAAAGACTGGTTTTTGAACTGGTCTTTTTTATTTTTATCTAATCGTGTTTTTGAAATATTTTTGATTTTATCTATTGACTGATATTATATATAGATTTATATAATATAAAGATACAGAATATTAAAAACTCTTCGCCGACTTTTAACTCATGTTAAATACCACTTCCAGAAGATTTTAATCTTTAATAAAGCAATAACGCTAATCCTGTGTATCGGGTATAAGAATGAAGGTTCCTCAAGTGTTTGGCAATTCTTATGTTATTGTGGCAGTGCCGGATGACGCGTAGCTGCCAACCTGAATCGCACAATCTAAAAAATTTACAGACGGTAGTATAGGCTCTTTAGTAAAACGAGAGTTGTTTGAAAGTTTCATGATTTGTGTTTGCGCGGGTCGTGGGGGAAATATCAGGATGGAAATGTTCTGAATATTTTCAAGGCGCAATGAGCATCTCCTATCTCTCTATTTTAGCCTTTTTGGCGTGGGGGGTAGGGGGGGAATGCTTAAAGAAAAACTATTTCCTCCTTCGGAGGAAAACTACTACGGCTGAAAGCCGCCCCGCTAAAACACAAACCCCAAAACCTTAAAACCAAAAACTTTTAAATTAATTAATTAGTACTACTAGTACAAAAGTTTTTTAATAAAAATAAATATAAAACCACAAATAAAAAGTAAAGTGCTATTTAATGAAGAGCTAATGGAAATATAAGTGAAGTCAGATCATGGATAAAAGTTAAAGAAGTCGGATTACGCCAACTTCTTTAATAGATAAAATGGTATTCGATTTAGATTAATCTAACAAACCGCGAGAAGTTTTACCAGCCGTTTGTCTAAAGGTATAGCGTTCAACAACATCACCTTTAAACCAGATCTCAAGATCTTTCATGTGCGCTGTGCTGCTGTTCTTTAATAATGCTAATCCCGGTATGTAATTTGAAATCTGGGATTCACCGGACATAACGGAATACCCCCACATTTCTTTACCATCGTTAGTTTCTTTAGTCTGAGGCTCCCCATAAAAACGAAGGATATCTTGTTGAGTAGTTTTACCCTTGATAATCTTAGATGCTATATTCTGCTGTGTCTCGTCTTTAATAGATTTGTTTCCATAAACGGTACAACTCGCCAAAGGAAGAATAATAAATGCTGCCGCAATCAATCTTTTCATATCAACTCCAAATATAAATTATAAAACATAACAAGGTTATAAAACGTATTTATTAAAAATGAGAAGCCAGCGATCGCAGATCTCTTGATTGGTCGATGATGTTTTGTTTTTCATTGGTAGATTGATTTTCCATGAAGGATTTTTTATATCATCTGTCAGTATAAAAATACCGGAACGCTGATTAGCTAACATTTGTTCATTACTGTTAGCCCCAGCGGACTTTATCATAGAGTTTAGATTATTACCTGTGCTATAAATTTTTCCGGCTTCGGATAGCGTATAATTTATTTCCCTGATGTTGTCGTATTTGAAAGTGCTGTCCTTATCTGTATTGAAAATACGTACTGTGTGTTTTTTAGTATCAATGACTACACCGGTGTTTTGACATTCATATGAGAGGACATCACCATCTAATACCTCTGTGTAAGTATTGAGATATCTTCTTTTTTTAGGGCCAAAGTAAAACAGTTGGCAGAGAATCAGGATAAAAATCACTGCCCAAAAAAGAAAAATAATGTTTTCGGTTTTCATAAAATTTCATTCCTCATAGAGCGATAGTTTTTAGCTTAATCATGAAGATACCAAGGTGATTCGCCCGATCTTCCACGCTCCGAGCATACCATGAGGAGGGCTGCTCTCAAGTAAAATGATCGTTATTACAGATCAATTATTTAATATTGATAGTTTCTAACGATTAAAAAGTGCTTATCGATCGGTGTTTTAATTGTTTTAATCGATCGATAGAGTCGTTATGATAGGTAATAACTATCATTATGTCGATTTTGATCGATATAAACGATACGACGGTAGGCGGAAATAAACCAATACTATCAATTGTTTAAAGTGAATATGACTCTAAGTCATTCATTGAGGATAAAAAATGAGCAAAATATTTAGGGCGTTATTGGTCGGTTTCTTCTGTTCTCATATGCTTCACGTTCTTCATTAAATCTCTGTTCAGTTAATGATAATGATTGTTTAGCTGTATGAAGCTTATTTTTAAACTCACTTTTTGACTGTGTTTTGTTATCTTGAGAAAGTTCAGGAACGACAGCGCCGCCCATCAGATAAGCTTTTTTCTTCGCTGCTGCTTCTTTATTTTCTAAATCCTCTAACTCTTCTTTTTGTGCTTCTGTTAAGTGTAGATTCTTATCTACCTTCTCATCGGTTAAATTAATATTTGATGTTGAACCTATAGCTGCTGCTGAACTGCTTTTACTATTATTTTTAGTAGTGTGAACTTTGATTTCATTATCCGCATTAAGATCTGCTTTATTGAGTTCAGATTGAAGATATTCGCCAACTTCGTCGAGTTTATTTTGCGGGTTGTTTTCATTGCCTCCCTGTGTAGCATCTTGCAAAGATGCGGCAGGGGAGGAAGTAGGAGCCAGCGGCGAGGGCTTAAGCTGTTTCTGTTCAATGTGGTTAAGTGCTTTTGCCTCTTGTGATACTTTCACTTCTTTGAGCACGTCAAAGCGTGCTTGTCGCTCTGGATTGCGGCTATGGCCTCTATGGATAGTCGGCGGTCTGTCTAAGCTGATAGACTGCGCCTCTTGCTCAACCGTTCTGAGAGGGGGGAGGATAGCGTCAAGCTCTGTTTTTTGTTCTTTCAATGAACGATGATCAATACGCGCATCGATGCCAGCCTTTTGCATGTGCTCGTTCGCTGTGTCTGCCCAGCTCTTGCGCCATTCTTGTAGCTGCTCTTTGCTGTTCCATTCTCTGACCTTTTGCCCGAACCCTGCACCATCAGGAGTAAGGCGGCGAGTAGTTAGCATTACGTGAAAATGTGGGTTGTCGCTATCGAGCTTGTGAAAAGCTATATCAGCAATCATTCCATTTTTTACAAAATGCTCTTGGCAAAAATCTATTGCTAACGCCTTTTTTTGTTCGTCTGTCATTTCGACAGGAAGCGCAATATTAAACTCGCGTGCTAACTGCGCATCTTTTCTTTTTTCGCTTTTTTCTATCGTGTTCCATAAATATGCAGGTTTTAAAAAATTACGGTCTGCGCTTTCAGGCATTAATATCACACTGTCTGAAATACCTTTCTTTTTGCTATAGTCGTGGATTTCTCCTGTGTGTTCGTCCGTTAACTTTTCGCCGTGGCGATAAGCTGCCGCAGCTACGCTACTATGCCCCTTACTGCGTGTTATTGTTTGAGCACTCGTATGAAATATTGCCATTGTTTCTATCTCCTGATATTGAAAGCACATACTTTTTAAAATAAGCAAAATATATTTGCTTTTTTAAAAATAGATTAAGTAATATTGAGCATAAAGCGAATGTTGCTTTTTATTTTTATGCGTTAGTAAATCCCCATTTATGGGGCGCGCACATTCGAAGAATGTATAAGTGCGCTATTGTAGTTTTTAGTAAAACTAAAATAGCCGCCGCACGTGAACCTTTTATCTGAAAGATGCGTTATAAAAACAAAAAAATATATATCGCGCTTTACTTAAATAAATAATTATATTACTTAATATATATAACAGAAATCAAAAAAATAAAAGAGGTGGAACATGAATGATATTGATAAAAAAATTGAAGTGGCAGCGTCTGATCTTGTTAAGTTGATTATTCAAAAACTACAGGATGAAAATACAGATATTGTTTATAGGACAAGCTTATTTATAACTTACAATCTTCTTTCTCATGAGAATGATTTTACTGTTGTTTATGACACGTTAGGAGGAGCTCTAGAATGATTGGGAATAATGATTACGACTATTATGATAATGAGTATTTGAATGATAACACTGTGGAAATTCCTTTGAGTTGTGAAGATTATGAATATAGAGAAGACTATTTAAAAGAAAAAGATTTTGAAAAAAGGTCTGTTTTACAGAATATGATTGAGTATAAAAACGAAAGCATATTGTTCGGAAATCTCTATGAGATGTCCGGCGTGATCGGATTTTCATTAGTGTTATTGGTAGGGTTTATTTTAACTTTACCAATTTTATTGATCAGTGGGTTGATTGCTTTTTTTATTACGATAAAAGAAAAGAGAGGTTCAAAAAATGGCGTTTAATATAGAGAAATATAATAAAGTAAAAAAAGAAATTGAGCAAAGAGCAAACTTATTGAATAGAATGGAGCAAGAAATGAAGGCAGAAGAAAGGAAAAAAGATGCGACACGTAAAATAAAAGTCGGCGCTGAACTAATAAGAATAGTTAGAGAGAATAACATCGAGACATTAGATTTTGCGAATGATATTTCTTTGTTAATAGGAGCATTAACTAATAGTCTAATACTGAAAAGAATACACGATCAGCGTGAGTTCTTAAAAGTTGAAGGCGATAAAAGACTGAATGAATGGAAGCTAAAAAACAACAAGAAAAGGAGTAAAGCAGATGAATAACTTAAGACCTAACCCGAACCCTCGAAAAGAGGGGGCGGCGGATATGATGAACCGCTTAAACTTCTATGATACGTCTTTTACTTGCTTACATTTTTTAATGATAGATTTTGATAATGATATGCAAGAAATGAAAAGAAAAAAAGATTTTCATCCGCTCCAGCTTTTGAATAAGCATAATAGAGCAAGCTTGGATTTAGAAGTGCGAAATATTATTAGAATATCACTTGCTAGTAAAATGTTAAATATTCAAAGCGAAGAGCTTTTAAACGCTGATTTATATTTTCATAAAAAAGATGAGTTAGATATATGTGAAGACGCGCGAATAATAGGTTATGCGTTTAGAGACTTTGTAAAACAAAGAATAGAAACAGCGATTAAAAACATTGAAGAAGAGAGAAATATATGAGCCTATTATCATTATTAGCAAAAGCAAAACCAGCAATAGATGACGGTGGGGCTAGTTTTATGGGGCCAGCGATGGGTTTTTTTGTTGCTGCTTTCTTAGTTGCTATTATTGCTTCTGTTGTTTCAAGTGCTTTTGCTTCTGCTAGAAACTCTGCTGATGTAAGTATAAGCAACGCAAAAAAATATCATGTAGCATTAATAAAAGAACAATATAGAAGGAAAGGCGGGGGCTGATATGTATTATTTAATATGTGTGGTTTTTATGGTTGTATTTTTTATTATTTGTATGTTGTCGGTGATGTATGCCGCTGAAATATATCAATGGCAGCATTACAGCGGCTATAATTTTAAGCATTGGTTAAAATACGGAAAAAGGAGAAAAGATCATGAAGAAAAGAGAATAAAAAAGGAAGCGAAAAAAATGACTATAGATAATATATTGAGGCTTCTACGAAAATATAAAATAGATTTTGATCCTAATGAGTTAGTCAAAGAAAGTTTTAACATTAAATTAAAATACTATAAACTTATATTATCCGAAAAGGAAAGGTTGAGAGAGAATAAAAGATTAGATGCGGAGTTAAAACAAAAGATAAAAATAGAGACGTCAACATTTGATGCTGAAAAGTTTCAAAAAGAAGCTGAAGAACGTTATAAGTCATTCATGGAACGCCGCAATATCTCCAATAAGACTAAATGACAACTCCTATATTTAGGACGTCAAGAAGAATGGTGGGGGTTCCCTTTTAAGGGTTCCGCTATTGTTCTTGATGACACATAGATTAAAAAACATTTGTATAGGTGGGAGGTTCACGTAGTGAGACATTCCACCTGTTAAGCTATATTAGGTGGGCTTACATGAAAAAGCACACACTGAGATTTGATAGTTGGCTCTGAGTAAAGGGAGGATCAGTATATTAATTAGTGGGGGAAAAAGGGCCGAAAAGCCCTTTTAGCAACATATGTTATAACATGTTCATAGTGCGTTAAATCAAACACGTGCTTCAAATACTTGTGGATTATTCTTCAATGCATGAGAAATATAGTTCAAGCCAGAATCTCTAGGAATGACCATGTCATCTGAAAAAATGAAAACTTCGTTTCCTTTATATACTTTAGCAACATTGTATTGAAGCTGATAGAGGAATTTTTTCCTGTTTTTATAATAGCTGAGTATGTTTTCAACACCATCATATGAAACAATCCATTTGATATTATCGATTGTTTGTATTGTATTAGCTATTCTCTCATGGTCTTCTGGCTTATAATAATTAAGATATAGGCCACTTGCTTTATCAAAGTAAGGCGGATCACAATACATGAAAGTATTTTCGGGAAAGGCTATAACATTTTCAGCAAAAAAATCCTCTGCATCTTTATTATAAACAAAAACACTGTCTTTTTTGGATGCAATTAACTCTATACGATTTATTAGCTCTGAATGTGAAAATCTTGCATCAATTTTCCATTTACCTTCTTGTGATAATCCACCAATAACCCCGCCAGTTAATACTCCTGAGCGATTAGTTCTATTTAAATAAAAGGTCGAAAAACCAACATCAAAAATACTATGCTCTGATGGATGACGTACTACTTCACGATGCTTTTTCCATTCATCAATATTTAATAATGACTTAGATATCTGATTACAGAATTTTTCCGTATTGTTTAATATTGAATGCCAAAATGCATAGATATGATAAGATGAGTCATTGAGATGAACATTTTTCACATGTCCATCAATGAGAAGCTGCATTGCAACACCGGCTCCACCTGCATACGGTTCAACGTATTGACAGCCTTCCATTCCGTTCGCAATAATTAGTTCCAAAACAAAAGGGGTTAGCTTTTGTTTCCCGCCGGGGTATCTTAGTGGTGTTCTATATTTAGCCATAATTAGTTATTCATTTTTTCAATTAGTGGGAAAATGCATACAAAAAGACCCGGAATATCATTACTACGGATAACAAAGTTTGGATTATGCACTAGCTGGTTCATCGAGGTTATTGACAATAAACCATCTTGGCGCGTTATTTCTGTTAATGGGCCATGCAATAATTTTACCATTTGTTTGTCAGTTTTATTTTGGGTTAAATAACTTACAATGTCTCTTAATACATCGGCTAGGTTTCTGTCGCTACCATCTGTTTTAACATATTTTGGAGAGCCTTGGGATGAACTTATGTCATCACAATATGCCTTAGCAGATATTTCAATCATGCATCTTAGAAGAAAAATAAATGCGATGGGATGTTCCTCAGGCTTTAATTTTTCCATTTCTTTTCTAATATCGAATAGTTTTGATCTATTTGGTCCAAATAGTTTCAGGCTGCGCAATAATTTTCTTACTGTTTTTATGTCGTTTGTTGAGGTGGCTGTTTTTTTTGTAGACGAAGAACCATTATTAGCTGCAGAAGTATTGCTATTTGGCGTTGAGCTATTAGCGGCGGTTCCATTTGTTCCAGAACTACCTGAACTATTCTGTGATGAATTGTTTGCGGATGAGTTAGTAGTCCCTGTAGGACCATTTTGGGTAGATGAAGATGTATTATTTGAGTTGGTATTGGTTGTGTTTTTTTTCGTGTTCAGCGGTGGGAACCCGTACCGTATTAAGAAATCACTGGATGTACGAATATCAGGAAATTTCAATTCCTCTAAACCAATGGCATAGATAACTGATTCTAATTCTTTTTTAAATTTTATGTTTGGATAGTTCAGTGCTAGATCCATAACTGAAGTGCAGTCAACTCTCTCATATATTTTAGGGAGTGCTTCATTTAAAACAGATAGGTTATATTTTCCCGACCATCTTAGCTTTTGTTCATTTGAATGGTTTTGACCATGTTCAAGGTATTTCTCAAGCAGTGTTAAGCCATACTCAGGGGCTGAATTTACTTGCTGGTTATGTCTCGCTCGAGCAACGGTTTCCCAGTCATCGCGTCCAGCTTTTTGACCTTTACCATGAGTAAGAGTAACAATTTTATCGACTAAATCAGCCTCATCTGTATCATAAATTGTGCATGGGATCATTTCATTTTGAACTTGCCATGTATTCGGCAACGCATTTATTCTACTTTCTATTTCTGATGGCAAGTCAAAATTATTTTTATCTACATATCCATGTATTATTTTAAGTGAAGCGATGCGACGATTCCCTTCTTTTACAAGATATATGTTATTTTCGCGAAGTATGATAATGTTTTCTGTCGGAAGGTATCCATCATCAAGTAAGCTATTCATGAGCCCCCAAAAATAATCAGGACTAATAGTAATCATAGCTTTGATGGCATCAATTTCGTTATCTTGGGCGACTGTTCGAAAATTTTTAAGATCTAAAACTAGTTCTTTTACTTTCAATTGTTGTGTAGTAGCCATAAAATTTCCATATTCAAATAGTGAGAATGTTAGCTAAAATGTCTGTCTATCCTCGATAGGATTGTCTGCGATTTATCTGAATAAAACATGCGCAAACCTCCCAGTTTTGTCAATGAGTTTAACATCTTTTGTTGCTGATTCTATCTCATCGTGCAGATAGGCTCAAATTCGATGGGGTTTTCAGGCTGCTATAGACTTGTTTTTTTGCGCCGCAACGAAATCTCCCCACCACTGCATTAACGCCACTCTTTCAGCAAGATATTCGGCACGGTTATAAGCTGCGACGATCTCGTCTCTTTTCAAGTGAGCAAGGGCCGCTTCAAGAGCTTCCGTTCTGAATTTACCAGACTCTTCTGCTGCTGTTCTTGCAATAGAACGCATACCATGTGCCACCAGTTCACCGCCAAAACCCATGCGGATGATTGCTGCGTTAGCTGTTTGCTCGTGCATATGGCTAAGAGGAGCTTTGATGCTGGGGAAAACCCACTCACGATGACCGCTGATTAGTTTCATGGATTCAAGAATACGCATAGCTTCCTTACTCAATGGAACCTTGTGGGGCCGTTTCATCTTCATGAACTCAGCGGGGATGTTCCAGAATCGGTTCTCTTCGTCGATGTCAGTCCAACGAGCACGGACAGCCTCTCCGGGGCGAACCCATGTAAGAAGTTGCCATTCAATTAGCAGGCGTGTTTCTAAGCGTATAGATGCGTTTGCTAAAGCCACTATGAACCTTGGTAACTCGCTGGGGGGGAGGGCTGGCATGTTTTGCTTCTTTGGCTTGCTGAAACGCTGTGTGAGGTTATCTGCAGGGTTGAACTCAATAAGCTCTTCTGTGGCCGCATAACGGAAAATTTCGTTCAGTCGGGAAATTATACGGCGTAGAGTTTCAAGAACACCTCTTTGCTCGATAGGGTCAAGATGTTGTTTCAACATCTTAGGGCGGATCTCTTTAATAGGAATATCCCCCAAAGTTGGAAAGATGTTTCGTTCAAGGCTACGCCAGATATCCTTAGCATGATCTTGCGATATGCCTGATGTTTTAATTTTTTCATCAAGCCACTTTTTCGCCACTGTTTGGAATGTGTGTTCAGTGGCATCTTTGAGCGCTTGAGCTTTTTGCTCATTGTGGGATTGGGGATCGATACCCTGTGCAAGCAAAGAGAGGTATTCATCCCGTAGCGCTCTTGCTTGAGCAAGTGTCAGGTAGGGATAGAACCCAAGACTCATTTTGGCCCGTTTCTTGGTTAAAGGAACGGTATAGCCGAGGTGCCAGATTTTTTTGCCACTTGGTTTGATACGCAGGAACAAGCCATCTCCATCCCATAGCGTGAACTCTTTCTCTGTGGGCTTGGCCTTTTTGATCTCTGTGTCAGTGAGTTTTGTTGCTACCTTCGGCATTTTTGCTCCCTCGTTTTTACTCCCTCATCGACGAGGGATAATAGGAGGGTGCCATAAGGAGTGGTTTCTAGCAATTCTCAGTAGACTTCACTGGACATGAAAAAGGCCGCAAACCCTTGTGGAATGCGGCCTTAGTAGACTTGAGTAGACGTCATTTTACTAAAAAGTGGTGGAGCTGGCGGGAGTTGAACCCGCGTCCGAAATTCCTACATCCTCGGTACTACATGCTTAGTCAGTCTTTACATTCGCCTGGCACCTGCGGACAGACACGCCACTACCAGACTAGCCTGATTAGATTTAACGCTTCAACCCCAGGCAGGGCATCCACGCGATCTCTTTTGGGTTTGACCTCTCTTTGATCCCCGTCTTAAGAGCGGAAGCTAGGGAGAGAGGGCTCAGAGCAGGTTATTAAGCTGCTAAAGCGTAGTTTTCGTCGTTTGCGACTATTTTTTTGCGGCTTTTTACGAGGCCAACCGCCCCTCGGCATGCACCTTGGGTTTCGCGAATCCCGTCGAATCCAGAATCAGCCCCAATGTGTTAGAACAAGTATAACAGACTTGTGACACGCGTGACCAGCCCCCACAACCCTTTAACCGCAAGGATTTACCGCTCGCGCAGTGCTTCTTTTGCACGATTAAATGGTTTGATTAAATAGTCGACGATGGTTTTTTCACCTGTTTTTATATCCACAGTGGCAATCATGCCCGGTACGATAGAAAAATGGCGTCCCAGCTTGTTCTGCAAGAAGTCCTGATGGGTACGGATAAACACGCGGTAGTAGAAAATTTCCGGTTTCACTTTGTCCTGAATGGTGTCCGGGGAGATGGTTTCGACCACGCCCTCCAGCCCTCCGTAAATGGCGTAGTCATAGGCAGTAATCTTCACCAGCGCCCGCTGTCCGGGGTGGATAAACGCGATATCGCGCGGTGACAGGCGGGTTTCAATCAGCAAATGATCGTCTACCGGGACAATCTCCATCATTTCGCCGTTAGGAGGGATCACGCCGCCAATCGTGGTGACCTGGATGTTTTTTACGATACCGCGCATCGGGGCGCGAACGGTCAGGCGGGTGACGGAGTCTTCGCGACCTTTTAAGATAGCCGCCAGCATATCTACCTCGGCGTTGGCCTTCGACAGCGCTTCACGCGCCTGCACGTAATATTGCGAGCGCAGATCGGTTATTTTGAGTCCAAGATCGCTTTTTTGTCGTTGCAGGCGCAGCACTTCTACGTGGCTGGCGGCACCGCTTTTCTCCAGCCGTTGGGTAATGGCCAGCTCTTTATTTACCGAGACCAGCGCATCCTGCAGTTCCACCATAGAATCAGCAAGCTGCGCGCGACGGCTTTTATACAGCCGTGTTTCAGAGGCGATAAGATCCGGCCAGGCCTGCAGCGAGCTGGGGAACGTTAGCGGCAAATCGTTGACTTCGGCATTCAGTCTGGCGCTTGACGCTAAAGATGCGCGATAGCGGGCGGCGCTTTCACCCACGTTGGACTCCGAACGCGTTGGGTCGAGACGGGCGACAATCTGGTTGGCCTGAACTTTATCTCCTTCGTGCACGCTGAGTTCGGCGAGGATCCCTCCGTCAAGCGACTGCAATACCTGTTCGCGCGAGCTGGGGATCACTTTCCCGCTGCCGGTTGAGACTTCATCCAGCTTGCCGAAATATGCCCAGATCCCCAGGACTGCAAACAGCAGCGTGCTGAGCAGAATAACGCGGCTGGCCCCGGAAAAACGGTGTTCCCGGCGGATATCGAGGTCGTCCATGGCGGCGTCATGCGGATTGGTTTTCATTTTTCCACTCCCGACCGTGAGTAGGGGCTGGTGCCCGGCTCGCATTCAACGCCTGCGCTTTCGGGGCATCCATGACCAGTTGACCTTCTTTGAGCACCACCACGCGTTCGACCAGTTCCAGAACCGGTACGCGATGGGTTGCAACAATCAATGTGCGGTTGCCCAGCCACAGGTTCAGGCGCTGAATAAACTCCCGTTCGGTATGTTCATCCAGCGAGGCGCTGGGTTCGTCGAGCAGGACAATATTGGGTGAGCGTAGCAGCATTCTTGCCAGCAGGATCGACTGCCGTTGGCCGCCGGACAGACCGTTGCCGCCTTCCATAATGGGGTGCGCCAGCCCTTTGGCGAGCTGTTTAACGAAAGCCGCCGCGCCGCTGACCTCCAGCGCTTCGAAGATCTGCGCGTCGCTGGCATGCGGTGCGCCGAGGGTCAGGTTCTCGCGTAGGGTGCCGAAAAACAGCCGCGCATTCTGGCTGAGAAAACCGATGTTGCGGCGTAAATCGGCCATATCGATCTGCGCCAGGCTCAGGTTGTCGAGCCGGACATCGCCCTGGATAATCTCCACACCACCCGCCATGGCCTGCAGCAGCGTTGATTTCCCGGCGCCGTTACGCCCGAGGATCGCCACCCGTTCGCCGGGCATGACCTCCAGGCGCGAGATCCGCAGCGGAACGCGCTGATCGTCGCTGTGGTAGCGAAAGTGTGCGTTCTCAAACAGATAATGGCCGTGAAAAATCTCCTGATGCACCCGGTCTTCGTCGTACTGCGTTTCGGTGGGAAGCTGCATGATGCTGTCTAATCCCATCTTCGCCGCCTTGACCTGTTGCCAGCGGGCCAGCACGCCGCACAGATTAGCCATCGGAGCAATCATTCTGGAACCGAGCATTGAGGCCGCCACCACGGCGCCGGTGGTCATCGTGCCTTCAATGACCATCGGCGCGCCAAACATAATGATGGCGGCGTAGACCAGGCTTTGTACTGACATCCCCCAGCCAATCAGCCCCTGAGTCAGCCTGCGCGTGCGCAGCCCGGACTCTCCGGTAATGCGGATATAGCTGTTCCACTGCTGTAAAAAGCGGTTTTCAGCTTGCATCAGCTTGATGTCTTCCAGACCCTGAACGCTCTCGACCAGCACCGCGTTGCGCAGGGTGGATTCATGGGCAGCCTGGTTGGCGAGCACCGCCAGCTTCTTCTGTAACAGTAAGCCAGGCAGGATCATCAGCAGGGCCGCGACAGGTGCAATCCACGCCAGCGGTGGGGCGATAAATGCCAGCACCACGATGAACAGAAAGAAAAACGGCAGATCGACAATGGTCGACATGGTTGAGGAGGTGATCATCTCGCGAACTTGTTCCAGCTCGCGCAGTTGAGAAATAAAGCTCCCCGTCGAGCGGGGGACAGCGCTGTTGCGCAGCCGCAATGCGTGGCTAAACACGCGATCGGAAATGCGCATATCGGCGCGTTTGCCGAGCAGGTCCATGATGTGGGTACGCGCTTCGCGCAGCAAAAAGCCAAACAGCACCGCGACCAGAACACCGGTAGAGAGAACATACAGCGTTGGATAAGACTGGGCGGGGATCACCCGGTCATAGACCTGCATCGAAAAAATAATCCCGGCGAGCGACAGGACGTTAATCAGAAAGGCGGCAATCATGACCGGCAGGTAAGGGCGGATATCTTGTAAAACCAGCTCGCGTATCCAGTCGGGTCTAAAGCGCGAAATATAGCGATCAACCCGACCGTCTTTTAACGCCGATAACGGGCGCAGTGCGGTGATAGTATGGATTTCTGGCAGAAGCTCAGCCACTGCCAGCCGGTTGCGTTGTCCCTCGTCGGCGATGATAAAAACATCCAGGGCATCTTCACCGTTAAAATGTTCGATCACCATGATTTGGCCGTCGTGCAGTTCCGCCACCACCGGTAAACGCCATTGGTTAAGTACCTGCTTTGCGGTATCCAGCGTATGAAAGGAAAGTCCCGCCTGGCGCGCTAATTGCGTCAAAGCAAGGGTTTTGCTTTTCCCCTCAAACCACGGGGCGTTAGCCTGAATAGCACCAGGCGAACAGGCAACGCGATAGTGGCTGGCAATATGCGTCATTGCCTGTGCCCACTGGCTCAGGGTGGGTTCGCCAATAGCATCTTCAACAACAGGCTCGACGTCGCTCATAGCTGGATCTCCACCGATTGAATGCTGCGGTTATTTAAGGCGAACGCCTGGCGCAACGATCCAGTGTTGTAGAGGCAGTTCAGTTGTAGCTGGCGAAGCTGGCTTTGGGTCTGGAGTTCGGCAAAACGGGCCTGGTACACCTCCTGTTCGGCGTTAAGAACATCAAGTAATGGGCGTGAGCCGAGATCCAGATACTGCTGTTGATACAGTTCGCGCGTTTGTTCGCTCAGCCGCTGCTGGCGGCGCAGGATCTGCAATGCAGTTGCGAGACTCATTGCCTGGCTGCGGGATTCCAGTAATTTCTGTCGTACTTCGAGTCGGGTGCGCTGAATAGAGTACTGTGCGGACTCTACCGCGTGGCTGGCGGCGTTGCGTCGGGCGGTGAGCCCGCCTCCTTGATACAGCGGCATTTCGACTTTTACCCACGCTGAGTACTGCGTTTTGTCGAGCACCTCATGGCTGGGGTATTTGTCGTTGAGATAGTGCTGAACAGATGGCTCCAGGGAAATGGTTGGCGTCATCTGCGCGTTGGCGTAATCAAGGTTGGCCTGCGCGACGTTCGCCTGCGCCCAGGCCGCCAGCACTGCAGGAACTAACTTATCCTCCGGTTTTACCACATCGCAACTGCTGTCCAGTTTTACCGGAAACTCATTGCTGATGCCGTTAAGCGAGTTCCAGCCGAGATAGCTCATCAATGTCGCTTTGCTACTGTCGAGATTGGCCTGATATTGCGCCAGTTGAGAACGTGCGGACTCGATACGCGCATCGGTTTGCACTACGTCTGACAGCGAGGTCGCCCCTTCATCATTACGTTCTCTGGTCAGTCGACCAATACCGTTTAGCGCGACCAGTTGCTCTTCGGCGGCATCCACCATCTGTTGCCATGTCTGAACCTGGACGATGGCATTGGCGGTAGCGTGAGCGACAGTATCGATGCTGAGTAACACGTTTGCCTGTTGCTGCGCTGAACCGGCGGTTTCGGCGCGCACCTGGCTGGCGACTTTGCCGAAGTCATACAGCATTTGTGACACCGAAATGACCAGTGCAGGGCTGAAGCCATGGTCAGTGTAGGTATTGCTGTAGCCGTTGTTCATTCCGGCTGTAACTTGCGGGTAATATTTCGCTTTCGCCACGTCTATCTGCTCATTTTGCGAGAGCAGTTTGCCAATGGATTCACGAATAGAAGGATGCCAGCTCACGGCGCGACTCACCGCGTCGTTAAGCGTCAGGCTTCCGGGAGCGGCAACGCTTAGCGGTAGATCGGCCACAGAACCATCCAGAGAGGGAAGCATCTGACTGGTTGCCAGCCCTTCCGGCGTAATAATTTGCGGTTCATCTTCGGCATTCGCACGAACGGAACAAAACGTTAATGCCAGCAGTACAGCAACAGGGGCGACATTTCTCATAGTTTATCCCTTGCAAAATAGGGCAGTGACGATTGTTATTGCCCCGGACGTCATGGCATCCGGGGCTGTTGTTATATCGTTATAGTGGTATGGCGTTCGTTTCAGGTCACAATGTGATTTTGTTGGATCAGCTCATCGAGCGTGGTGTGTACGTTCTCCAGCGTTACGAGGTTAGTGGTGTGGTACGTGTTGCCTGTACCGTCGCGATCAATGGACACGATGGTGTTGTTACCGCTGGTGGTCACTGTGAGGTAGTTGCCGAGCGTGGCATTTTGTCCGTTCCAGCCTACCAGCAGGTCGCCGATGTCGATTTTGTCGCCCTGAGCCAGTGAAAAGTTGGTCCAGTTGTCCGCAGTCCCGTTACCGCCGGTAGCGTCGTTGGCATTGAGCAGGTGATAAATCAGCGTATCGCCGTAGACCGATCCGGTGATGACGTCATGCTGTGCGGTGCTTGCCATCTGCGGGTTCATATTGATGGTCAGCGTAGCGGTGTCCGTGTGCCCGTTTTGGTCGTTCAGCGTATAGGTAAAGGTCTCTTTGCTGATTATCGACGCTACGGTTGTACCCGGCTTCAGCGTGTAGATGTATGAACCATCCAGGTTCATGGTCAGTGAACCATAATGACCCTGAATGGTTGCGCTACTGGCGCTGCCGGCCGGATTGAGGGTGGCGGTACTGCCGTTAAAACCGGTGACAGTGAGCTGGGTATGGACGGTTGAGAGCTGATCGTGCGCGCCAGCGGCATCACTGCCATCAAAAATATTGCCATTCACCGTCGTGGTGTTAACGTCCCAGGTATTGAGGTGCCATGTCGTACCCGTGACGTTTGGCGTAATGCTGACGTTGCCAACGGCCAGTCCCCCCATTGTTCCTGTGAAGCTGATGCTGTAATGACCAGCGGCTAGCTCAGCATTACCCAGCGAGACGGCAATTGAACTGCCTAACAGGCTGATAGAGCTGGCGGGTACAGAGCCAGAAAGCGAGAATCCGTCAGGACCGGTGATTGTCCAGGTTACGCCCAGCGTACCGACGGTGATAAGTGTGCCGATGCTAAAGTTGAGCGTGGCACCTTTCAGTACGTCATTTGTTGCGATATCAAACGAACCTGTACCGGTTGCTTTGCTCCCCAGCGTCGGAATTGTCGCGGTGCCCAGCGCGCCACTTCCATATGCCGCAGAGTCCTGAATGGTACTTACCGCCATCATGCTGCTGACGTCATTTACTGCGTCCAGCGCTTGCGGGGTCGCCGTAATGTTCAGCGAGGCGCTACCTGTATCGCCATTGGGGGCTTTGACCGTATAGACGAAACTGTCCGGTGTGCTGATACCGTCTGCGCCCAGTCCGCTTTTCAGCGTGTAGGTGTAGTTCCCTTTTGCATCAATAGTCAGGGTGCCGTATTGTCCGTTAATGGTGGTAGTGCCCGTTGCGTTAACGGCGACACCGTTCACTTCGGTGATAACGGTATTAGCCGGAGCCGAGTCGTTGGCCAGCAGATTTCCATTGGTTGCCGCACTCAGGCTGTCGACGGCGTAGGTGTGATCGGCCTGAATATTCAGGGTATAGCTGGTCAGCAGCGTCAGGCCGCCGGAAGCGTTAAGCAGGAACAGATAGTCACCGCCCGGCAGCGTAATGGTATACGCGGGTGAATTGCCGCTCAGTAGGGCGGTTACCCAGTTCGGTTGTACCCGGTACTGCTCATACTGCTGAATAGACTCGTTGAAGCGGTAGACATAGAGATCAAAGCCGCCCAGCGTTACGCCAAGTACGCTGGCCTGAACCGTTATCGTTCGGGTCGCGCCGTCATCAACGTTGAATTTAATCGGGTTGGTCAAACCGTTGACCAGGCTGACATCCAGCAATTGTCCCAAACCAACACTGGCGAGCGTGAAGCCGGTTTGTTGTGATGGATGGTTGTCGACTGCGATGACCTGCGTCCCGTAAGTCAGCGCAGCCACATCGTCTGCCGCCGTTACCGTACTGGTGGTCGGGGCCTGACCCAGCGTGACCACCAGTTTTGCCGAGGAGTGATCGCTACCATGCGTTAGCGTGTAAGTGAAACTTTCGGAACGGCCATACACTGAGATTGACGTATTGGTCAGGGTATAGGTGTAGCTACCATTCTGATTGATATGCAGAATGCCGTATTTCCCCTGCACATCAATGCCGCCCGCCGGGACGTTCACGACGTTGCCGTTACCGTCAGTGATAGCGGTGACCAGCGTGCCGGAAGGGGCGTTATCTTGACCGTTAGTTGGATCGGTATCGGTGATGATGTTACCGGATTCTGTGGTCCCCCCAGTGATGGTTCCGCCGTTGGTTTTCACCACGGCAACGTCCAGGCTGGTGTATGCGCCAGTCGCCAGCAGGTTAGTGTTGAAGCTGACCACGCGATAATCCCCGCCTGTCAGCCCATCATAATTGAGCGTCACTCCAGAGGCTCCGATGGTCAGCAAACTGGCAAAATTGGGTTTTGAGGTATCGACCACGGTTATCCAGGTGTTGAGCAAGGAGTCATAGCGCTGGATAACAATCTCCATTGAGCTTAATAGTGACAGCACAATGCCGGTCGCCGCGGCGTTAATGGTGATGGAGCCACTACCGCCAGACTGGATGCTGAAATTAACACTTGCCGTATCGTTACCCAGCACATTGGCGACATTACCCAGTGCGTTCACCAGCAGGAAACCGTAATCGCTTTGATGCTCAGTGCTGATTGTCACGTCAGTCTGTAGCGGCAAACGGGTGACATTATCTTCAGCCTGCAGGGGGAGTACCGGCGCGATGACGCTGGCAGGCGATGACGTGTTACCTGCCGCGTCGGTTGCCGTTGCAGATAACGACTGACCTTCAATCTGGCGTACAGGCAAGGCGGCACTGTAGACGCCACTGCTGTTGGCGACCGCTGTCACGCTGGTGCCGCCAGGCAGGGATATCGTCACCGTACTGCCGGCTTCGGCAATGCCGCTCACTGTTCCGCCATCGGCGCTGATCAAAATCGTAGGAGGTGGCGGTGGCGTGGTATCCACAATGACGCTGAACGAGCCAGACAAAACGCTCGAGCCGTTGGCATTTGTGGCGTTGGCAGTAAACGCGTGGTTGCCTTCGCTGAGCGCACCGGATGGGGTAAAGCTCCAGATCCCATTCCCGTCTGCGGTTGTGCTCCCCATCAACGTGCCGTTGTTATACAGGTTGATAACGGCGTTTGCCTGCGCAGTTCCGCTCAGTGTTGGGCGGGTATCATTCGTGGTTTTCCCGGCGGTGACCAGGCCCGTGATAGTGCCGACATCATCGAATACGCTGGAGATCACTGGCGCAGGCGGTACGCCGGTAAACGGGGCCAGCACGTTACCCGCCGTACCGATGTTGCCTGCGGCGTCCTGTGCGCTAACCAGCAGCGTTTGTCCACTAATTTGCGGTGGATTCAGGGTAAAGGTGAAGTTACCGGAAGCATTCGCTGTCGTGGTGCCGAGTACCGTTCCGCTACCAGAGGTGATAATGACCGTACTGTTCGCTTCGGCCACGCCGGTTAACGCCGTACCATTGGCGTTGACCGCCAGCCCGGTTGGAACACCGGGCGCGATGGTATCGACCACAATGGCTGCCGCAGACGATAATCCACTGGTATTCCCCGCCGCATCTGTCGCCGTGATGGTAAAAGAATGAGCCCCTTGAGCCAGAGCAGTGGACGGCGTGTAACTCCAGTTGCCGGTGCTGTCAGCCGTTACGCTGATAACAAAACTGCCATTATCATAAATATCGACTCGCGCGTTGGCCTCTGTGGATCCGTTCAGGGTTGGGCGTGAGTCATTGGTGGGCTGGTTGCTGCCAATCGCACCGGTGTTGGGGCCAACATCATCAATAATGCTACTTATTGAAGGCTGTGCCGGGGCTGTGGTGTCCACCACCACGGTAAAACCTGCTGTTGCGCCGCTGGTATTACCTGCCGCATCGGTAGCGGTTACAGTGAAGGTATGGGACCCGGTCGCGAGCGGCGTGGTCGGAGTAAATGTCCAGCTATTATTGCTTTGCACCAGCGCAGTACCAAGCAGAGTGTTCCCGTCATAGATGCTGACAGTGCTACCGGCTTCGGCGGTACCGTTGAGCGTTGGGCGGGCATCGTTGGTTAGCTGCCCATTGTTCAGCGCTGTATTGAAAACTCCCCCTGCGATGTCATCTATGACCGAGATCAGTTGTGGGATTGGCGGTGGGGTCGTATCGATATTAATAATAAATCCGCTTGAGGTGGCACCGATATTGCCTGCGGCGTCGGTGGCGATAGCAGTGAATGTATGTTGGCCGTTGCTCAGTGTGGATGGCAGATATTCCCACGTCCCATCTATTGTGGCTGTTACCGTCCCCAGCAGCGTGCCGTTATCGTAAATCGCGACCCGGGCATTCGCTTCCGTTGAGCCACTGAGCAGCGGACGGGTGTCATTGGTCCAGGCTCCACTGGACAGAGTCCCGGTGCCGGGCTGTACATCATCGACGGCCTGGATAATGGTGGGGGCAAGCGGGGCAACGGTATCCACAATGATGTTAAATGCGGCGGATGACTGACTGACGTTTCCGGCTGCATCCGTGGCGGTCACCGTGAGCGCATGGTTACCATTTCCAAGTCCGGCTGTTGGCGTGAAGTTCCAGGCTCCATTGGCGTCTACCGGAGCGGTACCGAGATAGGTGCCATTGTCATAAATTTTGATCGTGGAATTGGCTTCTGCCGTACCACTGAGCGTGGGTTGCGCATCATTTGTGACCTGGCCGTTGTTCAGATTGCCCGTCAGCGGGCCGACATCATCTGCGATCTGAGAAATGACGGGTATACCCGGCGATATGGTATCGACGATGAGCCCAAAGCCGTTCGACGCAAGGCTGGTGTTACCTGCACTGTCGGTCGCGGTGACGGTCAATGTATGTGGTCCGTTGCTCAGAGCATCCGTTGGGGTAAAGTTCCAGATACCTCCCGCACCCACGGTGGTAGTGCCAATGGGTTGACCATCGCTCAGAACGGTAATGGTCGCTCCCACTTCGCCCGTGCCGCTCAGTGCCGGACGTGTTTCGTTTGTCGTCTGCCCATTGGTTATCGCGCCTGTTGTGGGCGCCGTATTGTCCAGCACCGTGCTAATGATGGGGGGCTGCGGGGTGATAGAATCCAGTTCGAGGGTAAAGGACGAAGATACCCCCCCCATATTGCCCGCCTGGTCGGTGGCAACGGCGGTAAAGATGTGTTGCCCCTGAGTCAGTGGGGCATCCGGCGTGAAGCTCCAGTTGCCGGATTCATCAACCTGAGTTGTACCAATATCAACGCCTTTATCGCGGATGGTGATAGATGCGCCGATCTCTCCTTTGCCGTTCAGCGTGGGTTGTGCATCGTTAGTCAATTGTCCGTTAGTCAGCGATGTGTTGCCGGGTTGATCGTCAATCACCGAGGTAATGTTCGGCGCCGCGGGCGGCAGCGTATCAACTACCAGAACGAAAGGTGGGCTTGCCGGGCTGATATTGCCAGCGCCATCCGTGACGGTTGCGGTTAACGAATGATTGCCTTCACTAAGTGCTGGAGCCGGTGTAAAGCTCCAGTTGCCGTTTTCATCGCTGGTGGTTGTGCCAATTACCGCGCCATTATCGCGAATGGTAACCACTGAATCGGCCTCGGTGACGCCAGCAAGCGTTGGGGTGTTGTCGTTGGTTAGCTGTCCGGATGTAAGGGATTGCGGGGTACCGACGTCGTCCGTTACCGTCACAATAGAGGGCGCGCTTGGGATTAACGTATCGACAATAATTCGGAAGCTGTTGGATAGATCGCCCTGGTTGCCTGCCGCATCCGTTGCGCGTGCGGTAAAGATATGCTCGCCTTCTCCCAACCCATTTGTCGGAGTATAGCTCCAGTATCCGCTGCCACTCACGGTGGTTGTGCCAATCGCGATACCTTTATCGTAAAGGGTGATAGTCGCACCCGCTTCGCCGGTTCCATTGAAGGTCGGGCGTGCATCGTTAGTAATTTGTCCGGTATCTAACGATCCTGTACCTGGTAACACGTCGTCAATCACACTGGTGATCGCGGGTGCTTGTGGGGCGGCAGTATCAATAGTGATGGCGTAATTGGGCGACAACCCACTGGGTTCTGAGTTTACAGTTTGCGATACGGTGAAATTGTAGGTCGTGCCGTTTGTCAGTGGAGTGGATAATGGATAGCGCCATGCGCCGGAAACGGCATCGGCGGTGACCGTAGCGATTACATTCCCATCCTGATAAATTGTAACCGTTGCTCCTGCCGTGGCGGTTCCTTGTAACAGCGGTAAGGTGTCATTGGTGGATTTACCGTTGCCAATCACTCCTGTAACGGGAGAGACATCATCAATGATTTCGAGAGTTGGCGGATGCGGAATACTGGAAGTGGCCGCGTTAAACGGCGTAGGGTCGCTGCTATTGCCCGCCTGATCCTGGGCGATTGCATTCAGATTCTGCCCTGTAGTTTGTGCGGGTGATATCGTGACGGTGTAGACACCTGTAACGCTGTTCGCAATGCCCTGGCCCAGTACCGTGGTACCATTTCTGATGATGACGGTACTGCCCGGCTCGGCTGTCCCGCTCACCAGCGTGCCGTTCGGGTCAACATAGGTGACGATTGGCTCGGCAGGAGGCTGCGTATCGAGTATCAACATCACAGGGTTTCCTGCCGCCAGGGAATTACCCGCGGGATCCCTGGCGCCGAACGTCAGCGTGTGCGGGCCATCGCCCGTCAGCGTAATCTCAATACTCCAGCTACCATTCGCCGCAACGAGGGTTTCGGCAATGGGATTGCCGCCATCGAAAATGACTACCGTACTGCCCGGCGCACCGGTCCCGCTGATTGTTGGGGTGGTATCATCCGTGACGCTACCGTTGGTCAATGAACCGATAATGACGCCAGCGTCATCTTCAATATCTGTAACCTGCGGTAGGGTCAGCACGGTGCTGCTAACCGTAAACGCTACGCTGTTTGATGGGGTACTGGCGTTCCCCGCCGCATCGGTTGCAATGGCCGTTAGCGTATAACTTCCGTTTGCCAGTGCCGTCCCAGGAGTAATACTCCAGGTGGTGCCAACCACCGTTGTGGTACCGATAATCGTACTGCCGTTGTACAGCGTGATCGTGTCGCCGTCAGTGCCGGTTCCGCGAATAGTTGGCGTCGTATCATCTGTTATTGCGCCAGGTGCAAGATCGCCCTGGAAACCACCGACATTATCATTGACGGCAAGAATAACAGGGGAGGCAGAGGGCGTTGTATCGATCTCCAGGAGGATGGCATCTGATGGCGGGCTGACGTTGCCAGCCGGATCGGTCGCCGTAATGGTCACCTGATAAACATCCTGGGGAAGTGGCACTGATGGTGTAAAGCTCCAGCTACCGTCTGCCCCAACCGTTGCGGTACCCTGCGACGAAGAGTTGCCATTAAGATAGAGGGTAATGAGATCGCCGACACTCCCCGTGCCGCTGAACGTTGGCGTGGTGTCGTTAGTCATGCCGTTTGTCACGACCCCGGTTATCGGATTGACGTCGTCCGTAATGGTGGGCGGGAGCGGTTGCGTTGGCGGCAGATTATCCACCGTCAGCGTAAAGCCCGCCGATGGGATCCCTGTGTTGCCCGCCGCGTCGGTCGCCGTGGCGGTGAATTTATGCGGCCCATCGGCAAGTGAGGTCGGGGTAAATGTCCAGGTGCCGTCTGGCTGTACGGTAGTGATGCCGGCGAGACCGCCATTCTCATAAATCGTAATTGTCGCACCCGGCTCACCTGTTCCGGACAGTTTAGGGTTGTCGCTTTTCGTGCTGCCGCCATTACTCAGTGCTTTAGTTTCAATGCCAATAAGCCCTTCCGCTGAGGTGATGATCGGGGCCGCGGGTGGTGTTGTATCGACAGTCAGCATGAAACTTCCGGCGGTACTGGCGTTACCCGCCGCATCTGTCGCGATAGCTGACAACGTGTGCGAGCCTTCACTAAGTGGCTGGGTGACCGGGAAACTCCAGCTTCCTCCGGCCACAACGGTGGTCGTTCCAATCGGTGTGGCACCATCGTAGATAGTGATGGTGGAGCCAACTTCTCCGGTCCCCTTCAGTGACGGCAGGTTATCGTTTGAACGGCTACCAGAAGGCAAGTCAACGGGTGCATTGCCGATGTCATCTGTGGCGGCTGAAATGACCGGAGCCCCAGGAGGCTGGGTGTCAACGGTAATGGTGACAGTGACGGGGGAGGTGACGACGTTACCGGCGGCATCTGTTGCGGATACTGTAAAATGATGGTCGCGATCGGCAAGCTGCTTGTTGTCCGGGACGGTATAGCTCCAGGTACCTGACTTGTCGATGAGCATCACCGTCATCAGCAAACCGTTATCATACAGGTTCACCAGCGAGCCTGGCTCGCCGGTCCCGGAGAGGGTCGGCGTGTTGTCGTTGGTTACCCCGTTGTTATTCGCGATGTTACCGGTGATGGTTCCGACGTCATCGTTAATCAGAGTAATAACCGGGACGGTCGGTGCGACGCTATCGACAATGATTTTCCAACTGGCGGCGCTACTGGTGTTGTTGGCGGCATCAGTTGCCGTAACCGTAAACACGTGTGCGCCCTGGCTCAGCGCGGTGGTCGGCGTGTAGTCCCAGTTACCATTGATATCGGCGGTAACGGTGGTTAGCAGGGTGCCATTATCATAAATTTTTACCTGCGAGCCCGCTTCGGCGGTGCCCTTAATTTCCGGTTTATCGTCGTTTGTCAGCGTGTTGTTATCAATTTTTCCGATGACGTCGGGAACATCATCTAAGACGGCAATAATAATCGGTTGGTCTGGCGCGGTAATATCCGGAGCCAGCGCGGAAGCGGGCAGACTTTCGTTGCCTGCGCTGTCCGTTGCGGTCACTTTTACCGTTTCACCATTGTTTTGTGACGGGGTGATCGACACGGCAAAGTGACCGCCGCTGTCTGCCTGACCCACGCCAATCGTATTCCCGTTGCTGTCTTTTACGGTGATAGTGCTGCCGATTTCAGCATGTCCACTGACTGAACCACCATCCCCGGCGACAATTACCCCTGTCGGTGCGTCAGGGGCGGTGCTGTCTGGTGCGGTGACTGCTGTGTTATTACTGGTATTACCTGCTGCATCCGTTGCATTGGCGACAAGATGTTCGCCGTTCGTTTGTGGCGGAACCAGTGTGGCGGTGAAATCTCCGTCAGCATCAGCGGTGGTCGTGCCAATGATAGTGCCACCAGGATTGAGAATATGTACGGTACTGTTGGGCTCTGCCGTGCCGGAAACCTCATCGCCCGCGTTATTGATTGTCAGGTTTGCGGGCGGTAGCGGGGCGGTGATATCGGGAGCGAGTGCTGTTTCTGGCAAACTCGGGTTTCCTGCTGGATCGGTAGCGATAGCGGCTATGGTTTCGCCATTGGTTTGTGGTGGGTTTATGGTGATAGTAAACGAGCCATCTGGCCCGGTAACGCCACTGCCGATTAAATGATTATTATTGTCGGTTATAGTCACGGTACTGCCGGGTTCAGCCGTACCAGTGACGACAGCACCATCGGCAGATACGTTCAGATTGTCTGGTGATAACGGCGGCTGAGTATCGATATTGATATTGAATGCCGTCGATATTCCCCCCGTACCCAGGTGGTTGGTTGCCGTAGCGGTGAAGGCGTATGAGCCGTCCCGCAAGTTTGTGCTGGAGGTCCAGTCCCAACTACCGTTGCTGTCGGCGACGACGCTGTCGATATATGCCCCGTTATTGTAAATTTTAACCGTACTGTTGGCGTCAGCTGTTCCGGAAAGCGTTGGGGTCGCATCATTAGTGGACTGATTGTTGGTCAATGACCCAACGGAGGGCGCGACATCATCCATAACGCTGACAATCACGGGGACGCCTGGATAACCGGAATTTGAGGCACTGAATGAGGTATCTGGCCCGATATTGCCTGCTTCATCCTGAATCTTTGCTGTCAGCGTTTCACCATGTGTTTGCGAGGGTGATATGCCAATAGTGAAGGTGCCGCCTGAACCGACGATTGCTGAACCCAGAACCTGGTTGTTACTGCCAATGATGGTGACAGTGCTTCCGGGCTCTGCACTACCCGTCACCATGGTGCCTTCCAGGTTCACTGAAGAAATTACTGCGGCGGCAGGTGGGGTGGTATCGACGGTAATGACCCAACTGTCTGAGATTGCGCTGCTGCCCGCATTGTTTGATGCGCTGACCGTAAACTGGTGAGCGCCTTCCGCGAGCGGGGAAGATGGAGTAAACGTCCAGTTGCCGTTGGCATCGATAGTGACCTGTCCTATTTCGACACCGTTATCAAAAATATGTAAGGTGGCATTTGCGGGACCAGTGCCCTGAAGAGTAGGCGTATTATCGTTGGTGGATTCCTGCTGATTGACAGGACCTGTAATCAGCTCCTGATTATCGATCACGCTGGTAATAACGGGCACGTCTGGCATGTTAGGGGTTGTTGTCGGCGGATCGCCACCATCGCCATTGCCATTGCCATTGCCATTGTCATTGCCGTTGCCATTGCCATTGCCATTGCCATTGCCATTGCCATTGCCATTGCCATTGCTATTGCCGTTCCCACCATTATCGTTTCCGGCGTTGTTATCGCTCCCCCCACCGCCACCGCCACCGCCACCGCCACCGCCGCCACCTGCAGCGAGGCCAACTCCGCCAGCGACCGCGATCCCGCCAAGAACCCAGGGCCAAACTGCGCCTCCTTCATGACTGCCTTCGCTCGCCATCAATGGGGTGAGATCGTCCAGATGCTGATAGTGGAATGCGCCATCCGTATCCTGAACCCACCATAGTGCGCCGTTGCTATCTTCAAGTACGAGCTGGCTTTGTTCATCACCTTTGCCAACGTAAAAGTTTTTAATTGTGATAGTTTCACCAGAGCGGAGTGTGACAATCAGATCCTGATTTACGCGGGTAAGCTGACTGATTTCTTCACGAGAAACAGACAGCTTCACGATGGAAGGTGAATTGAGCGTGACTTCTGAAGCTTCAATATTTGTGGAAACACCAGTCAATTTTGATACAACGGCGAGTAGACGCATATATTCACTCCTGATGGCAGGCCGAGAGTATTAATCCACAATAGCGTGTTGGGAGAATGAGCTGACAGGTGCCCGTTCATCGTATAGATGAGTTTGCACATGTGGTTTCATTGATTAGGTCACGCAGGTATCAGTTTGTTTTTCGAATACGTCAGGGCCTCTGAGTCTGAATAGTTCTTTCGTATTAGATGATATAGTCAGAAAGGATGTATTACGCAAATTATCTATATTAAAAATACATTGAGGTAATTGAAAAGGATACTTTCCAGTACGTGTTTTGGTTGTTGTTGAAATCTAACGCGCTGTATATAAAGTTGTTTTTCTTCTTTTTGGTTTTTTATAAATCTAATAAACACCAGTAATAATAGTGTTATTGGTGAGGCGTAAAATATAAACGATACGCTCTTGAAGTTTTATTTTATTAAGCTATGGACCCGATAAAATAATGAAAAGACTATTTTAGGTTTGAACGATTCAGCGGTGTAAAAACTATAATTTTGGTGAATATAATGGGTGGGTTTCAATAACTAAACAATAAGAGCCAGCCTCATGATGAGAGACTGGCCGCTGAGAGGGGATTTATCGACCTGCATTTTTCATAATACGAGCTTTGTCCAACTGCCACTCACGTTCTTTTACATCGGAACGCTTGTCGTGCTGTTTCTTCCCTTTTGCGACGCCAATTTTGACTTTGCACCAGGCATTCTTCCAGTATAGCGAAAGTGCCACGACGGTGTAACCGTCACGATTCATGCGTCCATATAAGGAGTCAAGTTCGCGTTGGTTTAACAGAAGCTTACGGGTGCGAGTAGGGTCACACACGACGTGCGTTGAGGCAACGGCCATCGGCGTGAAGTTGGCGCCAAACAGGAACGCTTCGCCGTCTTTGAGAATGACATAGCTATCGCCAATATTGGCCTTTCCTGCGCGCAGGGATTTGACTTCCCAGCCTTGCAGTGCGAGTCCAGCTTCGAACTCTTCTTCAATAAAGTATTCGTGTCGTGCGCGCTTGTTGAGCGCGATTGTGGCTGAGCCAGGTTTGTGTGCTTTTTTCTTCGTCATAATGCCGCTCAGTATAGGTAATCTGGAATTGAAAAACACCCCATTTCATCCAGCGGGGCGCAAGGCGCTATCTTAGCACGAGTTGGGCTATAGCGTTTTTTTTAGCGGATGATAAATGGTATTATTTGCACGATTGATATTGATGGAAATTGTTATGCCTCAGATTAGCCGGACCGCTTTAGTACCTTACAGTGCGGAACAGATGTATCAGTTAGTGAATGATGTTAAATCCTATCCTCAGTTTTTACCGGGTTGCACCGGAAGCCGCGTCCTGGAGTCGACTCCGGGGCAAATGACGGCCGCTGTGGATGTCTCGAAAGCAGGGATCAGCAAAACGTTCACCACGCGTAATCAACTGACCAGTAACCAGAGCATCCTGATGCATCTGGTCGATGGACCGTTCAAGAAACTGATTGGCGGCTGGAAGTTTACGCCACTAAGTCATGAAGCGTGTCGTATTGAGTTTCATCTCGATTTTGAGTTCACCAATAAGTTAATCGAACTGGCGTTTGGCCGCATCTTTAAAGAGCTGGCTTCTAATATGGTGCAGGCCTTCACGGTTCGCGCGAAAGAGGTTTACAGTGTCAGCGTCGGCTAAAATTGTCGTTGAAGTAGCGTACGCGCTGCCCGAGAAACAGTATCTGCAGCGCGTGACGTTGCAGCAGGGCGCAACCGTCGAAGAGGCGATTCGCGCTTCGGGATTGCTGGAGCTACGTACTGATATCGATCTCAGCAAAAATAAGGTGGGCATCTACAGCCGTCCGGTTAAGCTTGCTGATGTTTTGCATGACGGCGATCGGGTGGAAATTTATCGGCCATTGATTGCTGATCCGAAAGAACTGCGCAGGCAGCGAGCAGAGAAATCCGCTAAAAAATAACAGACAATAAAAAAGGTGCTCATTGAGCACCTTTTTTTGATCTATCAAACCTACTTGTTGTCGGTCAGAGCAGGTTTGTTATCAATGTTGGTTAATACGCCGCTGCTGTTAAAGGTCAGCGTCAGCGTTTGCTGAGTAACGCCTTCATGCCCTGGCTGCTGACGGAACACATAAAACCAGGTGTTAGTACCAAAAGGATCGGACATCATTGGTGTACCCAGTGCATAAGCAACTTGTTGCTGCGTCATACCTGTACGCACTTTGGCGACATCGGTAGGTGTCAGATAATTTCCCTGGTTGATGTCAGGGCGGTAAACCACTCGCTCCAGAGTGGAACAGCCTGCAGTCAACATCAGTAGTACTGCTGCAGCAGCAGTCAGCGTTTTACAGCGCATAGTGATTTGATTCCTTTTCGGGCCCGAGCAGTACGCGGCTCATATGTAATATGCCGATGATAATAGACCTTTCACCACTTTAAAACCTTTTGCTGTCGGGTCGGTCGGCGATTTTATGTTGAACTCAGACCTTCACAAGGTAAAAAAGCTTATGCCGCCAGCAGTTCTTTTGCATTTGCGAGGGTATTGCGCGTCACTTCGCTACCGCCAAGCAGGCGGGCTAATTCCTGCAGGCGAGCGCGTTTATCCAGCGGCTGCATGTGTGTTTCGGTCATTGCGCCGTCAGTTTCTTTGCTGACATAGAAATGTTGATGACCGCAGCCAGCAACCTGCGGCAGGTGAGTCACACACATCACCTGGGTTGATTCACCCAATTGACGCAGTAGCTTACCCACAACCGCTGCCGTCGGACCACTGATACCAACGTCGACTTCATCGAAAATCAGCGCAGGAGTTTCCATTTTACGCGCGGTAATCACCTGAATAGCCAGCGCAATGCGCGACAACTCACCACCGGAAGCGACTTTCGCAATCGGCTGTAACGGCTGACCCGGGTTAGTGGTAACTTTGAATTCCACACGATCGGCACCGTCTGCGCTCAGATGGTGTTCCTCAAATTTCACATCAATGCAAAAGACACCGTGCGGCATCGAGAGAGCATGCATGCTTTCTGTGATGAGTTTCCCCAATTCCTGAGCATAATGCTGGCGCTGTTGGTGCAGCATTTTTGCCGTTTCCAGCGCCTGCTGGTGGTGCGTGTTTACCGCCAGGGTTAAGGTTTCGAGAGAGTCGGCCTGATCGTCTAACTGCTGTTGTTCATCCAGCAATGACTGATAGAACTGTGGCAGCGCTTCAGGGGCAACATGATGCTTTCGCGCCAATGAAATTTGTCTGGAAATACGCTGCTCAAGTTCGAACAAACGGTTAGGGTCTAAATCCAGACGATCGCAATAGTGGCGCAGCTCATCGCTGGCTTCGCTGAGCTGGATGGTCGCCTCTTCCAGCATGTCCAGAATACCGGAGAGCTTACCGTCCATTCCCGCCAGTTCGCTGATCAGCTGTTTTGCCGTGTACAGCTGGCTTTGCAGATTAACGTCTTCGCCGTCTGCCATGATCGCCAGCGCTTGCTGGCTGGTGGTGAGCAACTGCCCGCTGTTAGCCAGACGCTTGTACTCTTCATCAATTTGCTCAAACTCGCCTGCCTGGGGGTTGAATTCGTTCAGCTCTTTTAACTGATATTGCAACAGTTCCGCCCGGGCAGCGCGCTCCTGGCTTTGTTGCTGATGATGCGCCAGGTCGCGGCAGCTTTGGTGCCAAAGCTGGTAGCGCGCGGACATTTCCTGAATCAGGGATGCTTCATTAGCGTAACCATCAAGCAGGGACTTTTGGTGTTCCGATTTTGTCAGGAGTTGATGCGCATGCTGGCCATGGATTTGAATAAGCAACTGGCCCAGTTCACGGAGCTGTGACAGGGGAACGGCAGTGCCATTGATAAATCCGCGGGAGCGTCCGTCGCTGCTGATTACGCGGCGTAACAAACACTCACGACCTTCTTCAAGCTGGTTCTCTTCCAGCCAGCGTAGCGCCGCAGGGGTATCTTTTAAAGAGAAGCGCGCGCACAGATCGGCGCGTGTGGCATCTGTACGTACCATGTCGGCCTCTGCCCGCCCGCCCAGACACAACCCGAGAGCATCAATGGCAATGGATTTACCCGCACCGGTCTCGCCGGTGATGACGGTCATTCCGCTTTGGAAATCGATCTCCAGTTCACGAACGATAGCAAAATTGCTGATGGTCAGTTGTGCCAACATAGTTGTTTTCCTGTATGAAAAACCATAACTGTGATTACATACAGTATAAACTGGTTTTTTATACAGTAAAGAGGTTGACGTTAAATTAGAATAATTTTTTTGACCAGCCTAATTTAGTGCTTAATGTATTGAAATAACTGTAATCTTTTGGGTGTATCAGGTTCAGATGATAATCACAGCGGCGAATCAATACGTCTTCACCTTCCTGGATAGGCAGGGCGATCTGGCTGTCACAGCTGATCTCAAGATCGTTGCGGCGATGAGAAAAGCGCAGGCGAATGGTACTGCTACTGTTGATTACCAGCGGTCGCGCGGAAAGCGTATGCGGGAACATCGGCACCAGCGTAATAGCATCCAGGGAAGGGGTGAGGATGGGACCTCCGGCAGAGAGCGAATAGGCGGTAGAGCCGGTCGGGGTGGAGATAATTAGCCCGTCTGAACGCTGGGAGAAGGCAAAGATTTCATCGATATAGACTTCAAATTCAATCATGTGCGCCACTTTACCGGGGTGCAGCACAACTTCATTGATGGCCGTGCTAATACGCTTCTGGCAATCCTGCTGGCACACCTGGGCTTCGAGTAAAAAGCGCTTTTCGCTGATGTAGTGGCCTTCCAGTACGTCAGCTAACTGTTGTTGTGCATTGTCTGGGTCAAGGTCGGTCAGGAAACCGAGATTGCCGCGGTTAATGCCAATAACTTTGATGTCATAACGTGCCAGGGTGCGTGCGGCGCCCAGCATATTGCCGTCGCCACCGACGACTACGGCGAGGTCTGCTTGCTGACCAATTTCTGCGAGCGTACCGGTTTTCACATTTTTCAACTGCAGCTCGTGGGCGATTTGTTGCTCCACGATAACCTCATAACCTTTGACGCACAGCCAGCGGTAGAGCATTTCATGTGTGGTCAGTGCAGTGGGGTGACGTGGATGCCCCACAATGCCAATACACTTGAAATGTTTGTTCATTTTCTCGAGGTCCTTGTAACGAAGATTAGTGACAATGTGAGTACTTCCCTTGAAACCCTGAATCTTATCCCCATAATAATCCAGGTTAGCGAGATGAATGCGAAAAAAACGCGGAGAAATTCATGAGTAGTAAAGAACAGAAAACGCCTGAGGGGCAAGCCCCGGAAGAAATTATCATGGATCAGCACGAAGAAGTTGAGGCGGTAGAATCAGACGCTTCTGCTGAGCAGGTGGATCCGCGCGATGAAAAGATTGCGAATCTGGAGGCTCAGCTTGCAGAAGCTGAAACGCGCGAGCGTGACAGCGTGTTGCGTATCAAAGCGGAAATGGAAAACCTGCGTCGTCGTACCGAACTTGACGTAGAAAAAGCGCATAAATTTGCGCTGGAAAAATTCGTCAACGAACTGCTGCCGGTGCTGGATAGCCTGGACCGCGCGCTGGAAGTGGCGAACAAAGATAATGACGCGATGGCGGCGATGGTTGAAGGTATTGAACTGACCCGCAAGTCGATGCTGGATGTTGTGGCGAAGTTTGGCGTGCAGGTGGTTGCGGATATCGATGTGCCGATGGACCCGAACGTACACCAGGCTATTGCAATGGTTGAGTCTGATGAAGTTGCTGCCGGTAACGTGCTGATGGTCATGCAGAAAGGCTATACCCTTAATGGACGTACCATTCGCGCGGCAATGGTGTCTGTGGCGAAAGCAAAAAGCTAATCAGCCTCAGACCGGGTAGTGCTGATGCGTTACCCGGTCTGGATTATCCTCACTGGTCAGATACGCTTTCTCGTAGCGGTTTGACCGGCAATACCTGCACCTGCTTAATCATATTGTCCTGCACGTCGAGAATATCGATATCGTACTGCCCAATACGCACTCGCGTGCCGGCAACGGGGATCTCTTCCAGTGCTTCAAGGATAATACCGTTTACCGTTCGCGCATCATCTTCCGGCAAATGCCAGTTAAATGCCTTATTGATTTCACGAACGTTGGCGCTGCCATCAATAATTACTGAACCGTCATTCTGCGGCGTGACTTCTTCGGCAAGCGTCGGTGACATTGAGGTCGTGAAGTCACCAACAATCTCTTCCAGGATATCCTCGACCGTAACCAGTCCCTGAATATCACCATATTCATTGACGACCAGGCCCACTTTCTTCTTATTACGCTGAAATTTAATGAGCTGGGTGCTGAGTGGTGTGCCTTCCGGAACGTAATAAATTTCGTCGGCGGCGCGTAACATGGTCTCTTTGGTGAACTCTTTTTTCTCGGCCATCAATCGCCAGGCTTCACGTACGCGTAGCATACTGATAGCGTCGTCCAGCGAGTCACGATACAGCACAATACGACCGTGCGGAGAGTGCGAAAGCTGACGCACGATTGATTTCCAGTCATCGTTAATATCAATGCCGATAATTTCATTACGCGGGATCATGATGTCATCGACGCTGACTTTTTCCAGATCCAGCACTGACAGCAGCATATCCTGGTTACGACGAGAGATTTGCGAGCGCGATTCATTCACCAGCGTGCGCAGTTCATCTTTACTCAGCGAACCACTCACCACGATATCCGTTTTGATGCCCATCATACGCATCAGCAGACGCGTGATGGTATTCAGTAACCAGACAAGCGGCATCATCAGTACTTGCAGTGGCGCTAACAACACGCTGCTGGGATAGGCCACTTTTTCTGGATACAGCGCGGCAATTGTTTTGGGCAATACTTCAGCAAATACCAGTACCACAAAGGTCAGGACCCCGGTGGCGATTGCCACGCCCGCATCGCCATACAGACGCATACCGACAATGGTACCGAGCGCGGAGGCCAGAATATTCACCAGGTTGTTGCCAATGAGGACCAGGCTTATCAGACGGTCGGGCTTACGAAGTAATTTCTCAACGCGTTTTGCCTGACGATTTCCCTGCTTGGCCCGATGACGTAGACGATAGCGATTCAGGGTCATCATTCCGGTTTCAGAACCGGAAAAATAGGCGGAAATGACCACCATGATGAGGAGCGTGACAATGAGCGTGGTGGTGGAGATGTGTTCCACGTAGGATTCCTTAAAGATTTAACTCACGAACTGCTGCAGGATGCGGCTGCCGAAATAGGCCAGCGTCAGAATACCTGCGCCTGCGACGTTAAACCAGACGACACGACGTCCGCGCCAGCCTTCATGGTAATGTCCCCACAGTAGAACGATATAGACAAACCATGCCACGATAGACAGAACGGCTTTATCAATATTTTCTGTGCTGAACAGGTTGTGCATATAAAACAGGCCAGTACACAGCGTCAGCGTCAGCAGAACCACGCCTATCTGGGTGATATGAAACATCTTCCGCTCAATGCTCATCAGCGGTGGCATTTCATTGCTGAAGGCCAGTTTTTTGTTTTTCAACTGGTAGTCAATCCATGCCAGTTGCAGCGCATAGAGCGCGGCGATAATCAGCGTGGCGTAAGCGAACAGCGATAACCCGATGTGAATCATCATGCCCGGCGTAGCTTCGAGATGGGTGATGTATTCGTTGGGCATAAACGTAGCGCATGCCAGATTGATTAATGCAAACGCATAGACGATCGGTAGCAATAGCCAGCCGCGGTTGCGCGAGGCCACAATGGTCATGACAGTACAGATCATCAGGCTAACCAGAGAACCGACGTTCAGCAGGCTCAGGTTTTGTCCGCTTTCACCACCTGGCAGAATACGTGCTTCCAGGGCAAACGCGTGACAGACCAGCGCGATAACCGCAGAAAGAATAGCCATACGCCGCCAGCCGCTGTTTTTTTGCAGCAGGGCGGGAACGATCAGCGCAAGGCTGACGGAATAGGCGACAAGGGCTAACAGAGCAAAAACGGGCATATGGGTGTCGACAGTTGGCCAGGGATAAAGAAAAGCAGTATAGCGTTACGTGACCGCTGCTCCAACCGTTGCATAACAACAAAGGCGGCTTCATGTTATACTGCGACAAATTTCTGTTGATGTGTCGCTGTTGCGACCGACCGTTTCCACCCCAGGCGAGAGACAATGTTTGATAATTTAACCGATCGTTTGTCGCGCACGCTGCGCAATATCAGTGGCCGTGGGCGCCTTACTGAAGACAACGTTAAAGAGACGCTGCGCGAAGTGCGCATGGCGCTACTGGAGGCTGACGTTGCGCTGCCGGTAGTGCGTGAGTTTATCAATCGCGTAAAAGAGAAAGCGGTTGGTCACGAAGTTAACAAGAGCCTGACCCCGGGTCAGGAGTTCGTCAAAATCGTTCGTAGCGAACTGGTTTCGGCGATGGGCGAAGAGAACCAGACGCTAAACCTGGCGGCACAGCCACCGGCCGTGGTGCTGATGGCGGGCCTGCAGGGTGCGGGTAAAACCACCAGCGTCGGTAAGCTGGGTAAATTCCTGCGCGAGAAGCACAAGAAGAAAGTGCTGGTGGTCTCTGCCGACGTCTATCGCCCGGCGGCGATCAAACAGTTGGAAACGTTGGCCGAACAGGTCGGCGTGGACTTCTTCCCGTCGGATGTCGGCCAGAAGCCGATTGATATTGTTAACGCCGCGCTGAAAGAAGCTAAGCTCAAATTCTACGACGTGCTACTGGTGGATACCGCCGGTCGTCTGCATGTTGATGAAGCGATGATGGACGAAATCAAACAGGTTCACGCGTCTATCAATCCAGTAGAAACGCTGTTTGTTGTCGATGCCATGACCGGTCAGGATGCTGCGAATACTGCGAAAGCGTTTAACGAAGCACTGCCGCTGACCGGTGTGGTACTGACTAAAGTCGATGGTGACGCCCGTGGCGGTGCGGCATTGTCTATTCGTCATATCACTGGTAAGCCGATTAAATTCCTCGGCGTTGGTGAGAAAACGGAAGCGCTGGAGCCGTTCCATCCGGACAGAATTGCCTCACGTATTCTCGGCATGGGCGACGTGCTGTCGCTGATCGAAGATATCGAAAGCAAAGTTGACCGTGCACAGGCAGAGAAATTAGCAAGCAAGCTGAAAAAAGGCGACGGCTTCGATCTGAACGATTTCCTTGAACAGCTTAAGCAGATGAAAAACATGGGCGGCATGGCCAGCCTGATGGGCAAGCTGCCGGGCATGGGGCAGATCCCTGACAACGTGAAATCGCAGATGGACGATAAAGTGCTGGTGCGTATGGAAGCCATCATCAACTCGATGACGATGAAAGAACGCGCTAAGCCGGAAATCATCAAAGGCTCCCGCAAACGCCGTATCGCACTGGGCTGCGGGATGCAGGTACAGGACGTTAACCGTCTTCTGAAACAGTTCGACGACATGCAGCGCATGATGAAGAAAATGAAGAAGGGCGGAATGGCGAAGATGATGCGGAATATGAAAGGGATGATGCCCCCAGGATTCCCCGGTCGCTAATCGGCCTGGCTTGTTTGCCATTTCGGCACCGGGGTGTGCTCGCCATCCTCACGTACTGCGTGTACGCTCCGGTGGCTGCGCGCACGCCGGCACCGAACTGACGGCACCGCCGACGGCCTTTTATAGCAGAGTTATCAACTGCTGATTGCATTTTCCCCAGAAATCAGTAAAATTTTCGGGCTTTTAATATGACACCCGGGCTCCGTTCCTCGATGGGGCCTGGGTGTTTTATTCACACAAGAGGATGTTATGGTTACTATTCGTTTAGCTCGTCACGGCGCTAAAAAGCGTCCGTTCTACCAGGTTGTTGTTACCGACAGCCGTAATGCACGCAACGGTCGCTTCATCGAGCGCGTTGGCTTCTTTAACCCGATCGCTAGCGAAAAAGAAGAAGGCACTCGCCTGGATCTGGATCGCATCGCTCACTGGGTTGGCCAGGGCGCGACTATTTCTGATCGCGTAGCTACGCTGATCAAAGCAGCAAACAAAGCAGCTTAATCTGTCACGGTGGTCATGATGAGCAAGCAACTCGCCGCACAGGCTCCTGTAGAACCCATCGTTTTGGGGAAAATGGGGTCTTCTTACGGTATCCGTGGTTGGCTCAGAGTGTTTTCTTCCACTGAAGACGCCGAAAGCATTTTTGACTATCAGCCCTGGTTTATCCAGAAGGCGGGTCAGTGGCAGCAAGTACAGCTGGAAAGCTGGAAGCACCACAATCAGGATCTGATCATCAAGCTGAAAGGCGTTGACGATCGTGATTCGGCGAATCTACTGACTAATTGCGAAATTGTCGTGGATTCCTCGCAGTTGCCAGCGCTGGAAGATGGTTCCTACTACTGGAAAGACCTTATGGGCTGCCAGGTAGTGACCACTGAAGGCTACGATCTCGGTAAAGTCGTCGATATGATGGAAACCGGTTCTAATGACGTCATCGTCATCAAGGCAAACCTGAAAGATGCGTTTGGTATCAAGGAACGTCTTGTGCCGTTCCTCGATGGGCAGGTTATCAAGAAAGTCGATCTCGCTACTCGTACTATCGAAGTAGATTGGGATCCTGGTTTTTAAACCACCGGATAAACGGTAAAAGTCGGCGTTATGGGGATTGGCTTGTGTTTATAGGTATCGTTAGCCTGTTTCCAGAAATGTTCCGCGCAATTACCGATTACGGGGTAACTGGCCGGGCAGTAAAAAATGGCCTGCTGAACATCCAGAGCTGGAGTCCTCGTGACTTTACTCATGACCGGCACCGTACCGTGGACGATCGTCCGTACGGCGGCGGACCGGGGATGTTAATGATGGTGCAACCTTTACGGGACGCCATTCATGCAGCAAAAGCTGCGGCTGGTGAAGGCGCAAAGGTGATTTATCTGTCACCTCAGGGACGCAAGCTTGATCAAGCGGGCGTTAGCGAACTGGCCACGAATCAAAAGCTGATTCTGGTGTGCGGTCGCTATGAAGGAATAGATGAGCGCGTGATTCAAACCGAAATTGACGAAGAATGGTCAATCGGCGATTACGTTCTCAGCGGTGGTGAGTTACCGGCAATGACGCTGATCGACTCCGTTTCCCGGTTTATTCCGGGGGTTCTGGGTCATGAGGCTTCGGCAATCGAAGATTCGTTTGCTGACGGGTTGCTGGACTGTCCACACTATACCCGACCTGAAGTGTTAGAGCAGATGGAAGTACCGGCGGTATTACTGTCGGGGAACCACGCTGAGATACGTCGCTGGCGTTTGAAGCAGTCGCTGGGCCGGACCTGGCTTAGAAGACCTGAACTTCTGGAAAACCTGGCTCTGACTGAAGAGCAAGCAAGGTTGCTGGCGGAGTTCAAAAAGGAACACGCACAACAGCAACATAAACATGATGGGCAGGCGTAAGCCCCCAATATCAGTTTACCCAGGATAAGAGATTAAATTATGAGCAACATTATTAAGCAACTTGAACAAGAACAGATGAAGCAGGACGTACCTTCCTTCCGTCCGGGTGATACCGTGGAAGTGAAAGTATGGGTTGTTGAAGGTTCCAAAAAACGTCTGCAGGCATTCGAGGGCGTGGTTATCGCTATTCGTAACCGCGGTCTGCACTCTGCATTCACTGTTCGTAAAATTTCCAACGGCGAAGGCGTTGAGCGTGTCTTCCAGACTCACTCTCCGGTAGTTGACAGCATTGCTGTTAAACGTCGTGGTGCTGTTCGTAAAGCTAAACTGTACTACCTGCGTGAGCGCACTGGTAAGTCTGCTCGTATCAAAGAGCGTCTTAACTAAGATTCGCGCAAGCGACATCCTGTTAGAAAAGGGCTGGCCGAAAGGCTGGCCCTTTTTTTACTCCGACCTTTATTTTTTGTTAGATGACTGCGCGACGCGCAGCCAGTTGGATATTGATTACGGTGTCGAGATCACGACTGCAACGCGGCGGTTTTCGGCACGGCCTTTTGACGTCTGGTTGCTGGCAAGCGGGTATTTCTTCCCGAGCCCTTGGGTTGTCAGGTTAGTTCGTGGAATATTGGCACCCCGAGCCCAGGCGTCTGCAACCACATTGGCTCGTTTGAGCGACAGAGCTTCGTTGTAGCTGTCCTCGCCATAGTTATCGGTGTGACCATCCAGACGAGCATGGTTTAACCCGGTAGCAGCCAGTTTGGATGCCATTTCCTGGATTTGTTTTTCACTTTCAGGGCGGAGTTTATAGTCGTTTTTGTCAAACAGGATGGTGTCAGACAAACCCAGAGACCAGTCTCCTGAAGCTTCAGTAAATCCGTACGATTTCATAGCTGCAATTTGCTCTGGGGTAAATTTCCCCTGAGGTGCCTGACAGCCTGCCAGAATCAGCATGATGAGAATAAACGGGGATAATAAACGTCTTAGCATGTGTGTAATTCCTTATTTTTTAATAATGCGCTCAGCGCGCAAATTTTTAGCCTGATACATATTATGATCGGCAAGTTCTTGTAATTTCTCGGCAGAGGCATGTTCCCACGTCAGCGCAAAACCAATACTGAGTGTCATGCTTGCCAGATGACCGTTATGCAGGTCAAAAGGTCGATTAAACTCTTGCGACAACGCCGCGCAGATACGTTGAACTTCGTATTCAGAATGGACGCTGTAAAGCACCATGGCAAATTCATCGCCGCCAAGTCGGTATGGGTGATGCCGATTACCACCAAATTCGGCCAGCCTTTTTGCGACTTCAATCAGGACCCGATCGCCCGCAGCGTGTCCCCAGGTATCATTAATAAATTTAAAATTATCGCCATCAAGGAATAACAACGCAGAGCTGCTGTGGGCCGCGTCGTCGTTCATCAGTGCGTTAATACTGCTGCGAAATGCGGCACGGTTCGCAAGACCAGTCAAAGGGTCATGTAGCGCGGTACGCAACAGTTGGGCATTCTTTGCCTGGAGACGTAGTTGCCACTCTTCCATTTCATCCAGCAGGCTATTAAAGTCCTGCGCAAACAGATGAAATTCTTCAATCCGTTCTTCAGATACGCGCCGTGAGAAATTACGATTGGTACGAACATCATGTACCACCTCAGTAATATTTTGCAGGGCGTCCACGACACCATTGTGTAAATAACGAGTAAGCATTAATGCAATACCCGATGCCAGTAAAATGCATCCGGTAAGAACCGCCAGCGACAAATAAATGAAATGACTAATAACGCTGTCGCGAGCAATCAGGCGCACCTCACCAATAACGTCGCCATTGTGCAAAATGGGTTGAGTTACTGGTTGCGGGAACAACCAGTGGCTGATGATACTGCTGATTTTGTCAGTAGTATCCTGCGCGTCATAGCGCCAGGTGGCGATCACTTTCTGCTTTTGATTGCGGACTTCTGCAACTGAAAATTGCCCTTGCTGTCCCAGTGCCGCCAGCGTTTCCGACGCTGCGACGCTATCCGAAAAGACTAATGCTGCTTCGAGCGTGCGGGTCATGGTTGCTGCCGTGAGATCCAGATTCTTTTGTGCGTATTGCTTCAGAGCCAGCACAGACGAAATGCTAAGCAGCAGCCAAATCAGCGTCATGGTTACCAGTACGCTGACGATGCTGATACGCCGCAGCGTCCGCTTAAACGTTGGGCGTTTTATGGGAGAAGGACCCTTATTCATGCTTTTTATTCCGCGCAAGCATCAATACGTCTGGACTTACCCTTACACCGCTGCGTGACAGGGAATCCATATTTACGGAAAATCTCACGTCTTCATCTTTAATTATGAGGCAAAAAGCGCTGCCAATAACGCATTCGGGATTCTGTTCGGCAATTAATAACAATGCTTTAGTAGGATATTTATTCTTTAGTTCCGCCTGATATGTAGGACTTTCTTTTCCAAAATAAAAACCATCACACTGCGCAACTAAGACTTCTTGTTCCGTATGAATGATGACAGGAAGATAGGGTAGTGCTCCTGCTCGGGTATCTTCCAGCACGCTGGAAAAGCGCGAAGAAGAGAATATACACAGTTTTGGTGGCCCTGAAAGTGCTGGCCAGCGTGTATAACTGACGATACCGGAAACCATAGAGCGCACAGATTTTGCCTCTTCCGTGACGCTGTGAGCGTACAGAGGTAATCCGGTCAGAAGCAGTGCCAGTAGAAGTATGAGTCGGTAAGAAAAGCTCATGAATAGGTACCTACCAGCGTTTGCCGTATTGCGTCGATATACATTCAAGATTGTTTGCAACAAAATAACATTATTTTCCCAGGGCGTCATTATTCCTGGAATGAGTGCATTGAGTATTTAAGCTAAATCTCATTAATTTATAAAATTTAAGCTCTTGTTTAATTTAACCTTGTTGAGGCTGCTCCTTCGTTTGCTCCTTTTTGCCATGCTTCATGTAATCGGCTGACATTGTCTACCGTGTCGCAACTGGCGGGGAAGGTTTTGCCGGTCAATCCTCTCGCGTAAACAAAGTCCTGCTGACAGGTTTTCCTTTGTCCTTCGGCGTACCCCTTAAGATATTGGGCACGATCGACCTCCGGGTCATTGTAGTTGTCGGCAAGTGTCTCGTTATCTTTAACGACATGGCCTGAAATGGCATCCTGTATTCCGGCATCAAACCAGTCGGTACCTGTCCAGGTAGGGGAAAAAGTATAGGGATCTATCTGACATCCGCTGAGAAATAATACAAATAAGGTACAGATGAGTTGCTTCATTGCCTGTTCTCCCCGTTTTTTAAAGCATAGCGGATTCATATATAGAGTGGTGTAAATTTAATTGTACGGAATCTTGCAGTGTTTTTGCTGTAAAAAGGTGTTCCGTAAATAAAAATTTACGGAATGTGGATTGAAATCTTTACCTATTGTGTTATCGTGATTATCTCCTCGCTGAGGAAAACTATCGCAAACGAGCTAAACAGGATCACCATCATGCAAAAAGACGCGCTGAACAACGTACACATTACCGACGAACAGGTTCTGATGACCCCAGAGCAGCTTAAAGCGGAATTTCCGCTGAGCCTTGCACAGGAGGCGCAAATCGCTCAGTCGCGTAAAACCATTTCAGACATTATCTCTGGGCGCGACCCGCGACTGCTGGTGGTGTGTGGTCCATGCTCGATTCACGATCCTGAAGCGGCTATTGAGTACGCTCGTCGATTTAAAGCCCTTGCCGCAGAGGTCAGCGATAGCCTCTACCTGGTGATGCGCGTCTACTTTGAAAAGCCCCGTACCACCGTCGGTTGGAAAGGGTTAATTAATGATCCTCATATGGATGGCTCTTTTGATGTTGAAGCAGGCTTGAAAATTGCGCGTCAACTGCTGCTTGAACTGGTGAATATGGGGCTACCGCTGGCAACAGAAGCGTTAGATCCAAACAGCCCGCAATACCTGGGCGATCTGTTTAGCTGGTCTGCTATCGGTGCGCGTACCACTGAATCACAGACGCATCGTGAAATGGCTTCTGGTCTTTCCATGCCGGTTGGTTTTAAGAATGGTACAGATGGGAGCCTGGCGACGGCAATTAACGCCATGCGCGCCGCAGCACAATCACACCGCTTTGTTGGTATTAACCAGGCGGGGCAGGTTGCACTACTGCAAACTCAGGGTAATCCAGATGGTCACGTGATCCTGCGTGGCGGTAAAGCGCCGAACTACAGCCCAGCGGATGTCGCCCAGTGTGAAAAAGAGATGGAGCAGGCAGGACTACGACCTTCTCTGATGGTAGATTGCAGTCATGGTAATTCCAATAAAGATTACCGTCGCCAGCCAGCCGTGGCTGAATCTGTGATCGCCCAAATCAAAGATGGCAATCGCTCAATCATCGGCTTGATGATTGAAAGTAATATTCACGAAGGCAACCAGTCCTCCGAACAGCCGCGTAGCGAAATGAAATACGGCGTCTCCGTAACTGATGCCTGCATTAGCTGGGAAATGACGGATGCGCTACTGCGTGAAATTAGCCAGGATTTAAACGGCCAACTGACGGCGCGTGTAGCATAAGAGGTTGGTATGGTTGCTGAATTGACCGCACTACGCGATCAAATTGATGAAGTTGATAAGGCGTTGCTGGATTTACTGGCACGGCGTCTGGAGCTGGTTGCCGAAGTCGGTGAAGTCAAAAGCCGCTTTGGGCTGCCGATCTACGTACCCGAGCGGGAAGCCTCGATGTTGGCTTCCCGCCGTGCAGAAGCTGAAGCGCTGGGGGTGCCGCCAGATCTGATCGAAGATGTATTGCGTCGGGTTATGCGCGAGTCTTATTCCAGTGAGAATGACAAAGGCTTTAAGACGCTTTGTCCTTCTTTGCGTCCGGTGGTGATCGTCGGTGGTGGCGGACAGATGGGGCGGCTGTTCGAGAAGATGCTGACGCTGTCTGGTTATCAGGTGCGGATTCTGGAACAGCAGGACTGGGATCGCGCCACGGAGATCGTCGCCGATGCAGGCATGGTGATCGTCAGTGTGCCGATCCACGTCACCGAACTGGTAATCGCCAAATTACCGCGCCTGCCGCCTGACTGTATTCTGGTTGATCTGGCCTCAGTGAAAAATGGTCCTCTGCAGGCGATGCTGGCTGCACATGACGGTCCGGTGGTGGGATTGCATCCGATGTTTGGTCCGGACAGCGGCAGCCTGGCAAAACAGGTCGTCGTCTGGTGTGATGGACGTCAGCCGGAAGCCTATCAGTGGTTTCTGGAACAGATTCAGGTATGGGGTGCACGACTACATCGGATCAGCGCCGTTGAACACGATCAGAACATGGCGTTTATTCAGGCATTGCGTCACTTTGCGACCTTTGCTTACGGTCTGCATTTAGCGGAAGAGAATGTTCAACTGGAGCAGTTACTGGCTCTTTCTTCACCTATTTACCGTCTTGAACTGGCAATGGTTGGCCGTCTGTTTGCCCAGGATCCTCAGCTCTATGCCGATATTATTATGTCGTCTGAGAGCAACCTTGCGCTGATCAAGCGCTACTACCAACGTTTTGGTGAGGCGATCGGTTTACTGGAGCAGGGCGATAAGCAGGCTTTTATCGACAGTTTCCGTAAGGTGGAACACTGGTTTGGCGACTATGCGCAGCGCTTCCAGAGTGAAAGCCGTACTTTGTTACGCCAGGCGAATGACAGCCGTCCTTAATTAAGATGCCGGATAAGCGTAGCGCCATCCGGCATTGTCATGTTAGCTCGGGTCGACCGGCACCACGTTTTCACTCGGATAACATCCCAATACTTTCATCGAACGCGTAATCTCACCCAACTCCTTCAATGCTTTTTGCATCTGGGGTGATTCCAGATTGGCCTGAATATCGAGATAAAACATCTCTTCCCACGGATTGCCGTGAATCGGGCGTGATTCCAGCTTGGTCATAATCAGATTATGGTTACGCAGCACCAGCAATGCTTCTACCAGCGCACCTGCCTGTTGTCCTGTCGCCATCAGCAACGTTGTTTTCGCTGGAACCTGGTCAGAAACATTGATTGCTTTACGTGCCAGTACCACGAAGCGGGTAATGTTTTGTGTCTGATTAGCTTCAATATGCTCAAGTACCTGCAGACCATGCAGTACACCACCGGCTTCGCTTCCCAGGGCTGCCACGCGTGGCGAATTAGCCTGGGCGACCTTTTCCATCGCAGCTGAAGTGCTTTCAGTGTATTCAATCTTCCAGTGCGGGTAGCGGTTCAGGAACTTGCTGCACTGCTGGAACGGTTGCGGGTGGCTGTATACCGTGTCGATGCTCTCCAGATCGGTTGTTCCCGACACCAGTACGCAATGATCGATAGTAATCGTCATCTCGCCAACGATAGACAGGCTGGTGTGCTGCAGCAGATCGTAAACGTCATTAATCGCACCGGAACTGGTGTTTTCAATAGGCACTACCGCGTAGTCTGCCTGTCCGGTCTCAACCTGATTAAAGATATCGGCAAATTTCGCGCAGCCGCTTTCAATAAACTGCTCAAAATGACGTGCGGCATACTGACGGGCGGCGAGGTGTGAGTAAGACCCTTTTGGTCCCAGGAAGGCAACACGAGCGGAATGCGGGTTGATCTTATTCAGATGCTGCTGAAGGAGCGCCTGCTGGGTCAGGACGGAGTCTTCGATAATCAGCTGGAACAGGCGAGTAATGTAATGAGCATCAAGATGATGTGCTTTGCCAAGCTGAATCAGGCGGTCTAACAGGTCGCGCTCACGGTCGATATCACGAACCGGACGATGTGAAAGCAGTTTAGCTTTGCCAACTTCTACGGCCAGTCCACGTCGCTCAGCCAGCAGGGCCAGTAATTTTTCATCCAGCGTGCTGATCTTATCGCGCAGCGCCAGCAATGGGTTTTCCGATGTCATAGTGTTGCCTTTCTTGTTATCAAAAAAAAGGCCTCCCGTTGTGGGAGGCCTTATTGTTCGTCTTCGCATTCTTTATCACACGACGAAACGCCTCCCATTCAGGGGAAGGTAAAAAAGAATGCGAAGAAGAACGGGACAAGTTTCATGTAATTTTCCTTTGGCTACATCAGTAAAGTACCCGTACTGTTTTCACCATGTCAACAAAAAACGCGCCCGAAGGCGCGTTGGCGATACACTCAATGTAAGGGACTACTCTTCTTCTGCTTCGACGAAGTTGGCGTCTTTTACTGAAGTTGTTGCACGACGGGCTTCGCCTTTGTGCTGCACTTTATTGAGCTGCCGTTCCAGCTTGTTGATCAAATCGTTAATGGCGGTGTACATATCCTCGTGTTTTGCGCTGGCGACCAGATGTCCGTTCGGTGTATTGATGGTGGCATCAGCAATGAAACCCTGTGGCTCCTTAGACAGAATGATATGTGGATTAATCAGATGAGTTTGCCATTTTTCAAGTTTGGCGAGACGGTCTGCGACATGCTGGCGAATTGCCGGAGTAATTTCCATTTGTTTACTGGTAATGTTCATTGTCATAAATTTTACCTCTTGTCTTTCCCGTCTTGGTGATTCCAGCATACCGTTCCTAATGTCAAAATATGCGATCTAGATCACATATTTTTGTCGCTTTTTGTCAAGAAAACCTTTTTGTGAGGCACCGCAGGAACAGGCGATTTTTTACTTGAGGAATACCTGAAAGCAGGCCATATTTGATAGGATGCGTCGCAGCTAAACCGCTTCAGTTGTGGTGTTAACGGATAAAAAAACGGCAGCCCTTGGGCTGCCGTTTTGCATTCTGAGGTCAATCAGGTGTTGCTGCTGTTAGCTGCAATGATTTTCGCTACTTTTTCTGCCTGGGCATTCATCTGCATTTGGCGATAAGCGTTTTCCATCAACGGCAGGGCATCACGCGTTGCCTGGGTATCCGGATAGTCACGCAGCATACCTTCCACACGGTTCACGACTGCAACCCATGCGCCACGGGCGGTATAGTACTCAGCAACAGAGTATTCATACTTCGCCAGACGATCTTTCAGGAACACCAGACGCTTCGTGGCATCGGTTGTGTACTGGCTGTTCGGATAACCACGTACCAGTTTGGAAAAGTCATTAAACGCAGCTCGGGCGTGCTGTGGATCGCGATCGCTACGATCGACGCCAAAGAATCCTTGCAGCGCGCTATCATCCAACGCCATATTGGTCAGGCCACGCATGTACATGACATAATCAATGTTCGGGTGAGTCGGGTTCAGACGAATAAAACGATCGATGGCAGCCTGAGCAAGTGGCAGATCGGCGTTTTTGTAGTAGGCGTAGATGAGATCTAATTGCACCTGCTGAGAATACGGTCCAAATGGATAACGGTTATCCAACGCTTCCAATTGCGTTATTGCCTGTTTCCAGTTACCGTCCTGCAGCTTTTGCTGAGCAGTCGCGTAGATTTCATTTGGCGGATTATCGGGCACCTCTTCCTTTGAACCAGAGCAACCCGCCAAAAACAGGCTCAACGTGGCTGCTGCCACCAGATATTTCATGCGCGTCATGACGTTTTGACTTTCCTCAAAATGTAATACGGGAGATTCTCTGTTCCTGCTCCCGGTTAAGACCAGCTACAATAGCACACTATATTAAACGGCAAAGCCGTAAAACCCAACGTTAAACGAAGAAGCAGTTTATGGCACAACGAGTAGAACTCACCGCAACAGTCTCCGAAAATCAGCTTGGTCAACGCTTAGATCAGGCTTTGGCCGAATTGTTCCCTGATTATTCGCGATCGCGCATAAAAGAATGGATCCTCGACCAGCGCGTACTGGTAAATGGCAATCTTTGCGATAAGCCGAAAGAAAAAGTGTTAGGTGGAGAGCGTGTCTCCATCAATGCTGAAATTGATGAAGAGGTTCGTTTTGAAGCTCAGGATATCCCGCTGGATATCGTTTATGAAGATGACGACATTCTTGTCATCAACAAACCTCGTGACCTGGTGGTACATCCGGGCGCAGGTAATCCTGATGGTACGGTATTGAATGCGTTACTGCATTACTACCCGCCAATCGCGGATGTTCCTCGTGCCGGTATCGTACACCGTCTGGATAAAGACACAACCGGACTTATGGTTGTGGCAAAAACTGTCCCGGCGCAAACGCGCCTGGTCGAGTCATTGCAGCTGCGCGAAATCACTCGTGAGTATGAAGCCGTGGCGATTGGCCATATGACAGCGGGCGGTACAGTCGAAGAACCGATCAGCCGTCATCCAACCAAACGTACGCATATGTCAGTGCATCCAATGGGGAAACCTGCGGTAACGCACTATCGCATTATGGAGCATTTCCGTGTGCACACGCGTCTGCGGTTGCGTCTGGAAACCGGACGTACGCACCAGATCCGCGTGCACATGGCGCATATCACCCATCCGCTGGTGGGCGACCAGGTCTACGGTGGTCGTCCGCGTCCACCGAAAGGCGCTTCTGACGAGTTTATCTCCGTGCTGCGTAAGTTTGACCGTCAGGCGCTGCACGCGACCATGTTGCGTTTGTATCACCCGATTTCCGGTATTGAGATGGAATGGCATGCGCCGATTCCGCAAGATATGGTGGAGCTTATCGAAGTGATGCGCGCTGATTTCGAAGAGCATAAGGATGATGTTGCCTGGCTATGAGTAAGCTAATTGTCCCGCAGTGGCCGATACCTCAGGGTGTCGCGGCCTGTAGTTCTACCCGCATTGGCGGCGTCAGTCTGTCGCCCTATGATTCGCTTAACCTGGGTGCCCATTGTGGTGATAACCCGGAGCATGTGGAAGAGAACCGCAAGCGGCTGTTTGCTGCGGGTAATCTGCCTTCGAAACCCGTCTGGCTTGAACAGGTACACGGTAAAGACGTCCTGAAATTGAGCGGCGGGCCATACTTATCTAAACGTGCAGATGCGTCCTACAGTAATACGCCGGGCACCGTATGTGCGGTGATGACGGCGGACTGTCTGCCAGTGCTGTTTTGTAATCGTGCTGGAACAGAGGTGGCGGCGGCCCATGCGGGCTGGCGCGGGTTATGTGAAGGTGTGCTGGAAGAAACGGTGGCGTGCTTTGGCGATAAACCGGAAAACATTATTGCCTGGTTAGGACCGGCGATTGGCCCGGACGCGTTTGAAGTGGGAGCAGAAGTCCGCGAAGCGTTTATGGCAAAAGATCCGCACGCTGACAGTGCATTTGTGCCGCGTGGTGAAAAATATCTGGCGGATATCTACCAGCTTGCGCGCCAGCGTCTGGCAAATGTGGGGGTTGAGAACGTCTACGGTGGTGACCATTGCACCTTCAGCGAAAGTGAGACGTTCTTCTCTTATCGTCGCGACAATACTACGGGTCGTATGGCAAGTTTTATTTGGCTGATATAACCTAAAGAATCAAGACGATCCGGTACGTGTAATTTTCTTTTCACATAATTCAGGTCATTCACCTTGAATAATTGAGGGATGACCTCATTTAATCTCCAGTAGCAATTTTGACCTGTTATGGGAGGAGTTATGCGTCTGGATCGTCTTACTAATAAATTCCAGCTTGCTCTTGCCGATGCCCAGTCACTCGCATTGGGGCACGACAATCAATTCATCGAACCACTTCATCTAATGAGCGCCTTGCTGAATCAGGAAGGGGGATCGGTACGTCCTTTATTAACGTCTGCTGGCATTAATGCTGGCCAGTTACGTACAGCCATTGACCAGGCGTTGAGCCGTTTGCCGCAGGTAGAAGGTACCGGCGGTGATGTGCAGCCTTCTCAGGATCTGGTGCGTGTACTGAATCTTTGCGACAAGCTGGCGCAAAAACGTGGGGACAACTTTATTTCGTCAGAACTGTTCGTTCTGGCGGCGCTTGAGTCACGCGGTACGCTGACCGATTTATTAAAATCAGCAGGGGCGACGACCGCCAATATCACTCAGGCAATTGAACAAATGCGTGGAGGTGAAAGCGTGAATGACCAGGGGGCCGAAGACCAACGTCAGGCCTTGAAAAAATATACCGTCGACCTGACCGAACGCGCCGAACAAGGCAAACTCGATCCGGTTATTGGTCGTGATGAAGAAATTCGCCGCACTATTCAGGTGCTGCAACGTCGTACTAAAAATAACCCGGTTTTGATCGGTGAGCCAGGTGTTGGTAAAACCGCTATCGTCGAAGGGCTGGCACAGCGAATCATTAACGGTGAAGTACCTGAAGGGTTAAAAGGTCGTCGCGTGCTGGCGCTGGATATGGGCGCGCTGGTGGCCGGGGCGAAGTATCGCGGTGAATTTGAAGAACGTTTAAAAGGTGTGCTCAACGATCTCTCGAAACAGGAAGGCAACGTCATTCTGTTCATCGATGAGTTGCATACAATGGTCGGTGCAGGTAAAGCCGATGGCGCGATGGACGCCGGCAACATGTTGAAACCAGCGCTGGCGCGCGGGGAGCTGCACTGCGTAGGGGCCACCACGCTTGATGAATACCGCCAGTATATCGAAAAAGATGCGGCGCTGGAACGTCGTTTCCAGAAAGTGTTTGTGGCTGAGCCATCAGTAGAAGACACCATCGCCATTTTGCGTGGACTGAAAGAACGTTACGAGCTGCACCACCATGTACAGATTACTGACCCGGCAATTGTTGCGGCAGCTACGCTGTCTCACCGCTATATTGCCGATCGTCAGTTGCCGGATAAAGCTATCGACCTCATTGACGAAGCGGCATCCAGCATTCGTATGCAGATTGACTCCAAACCGGAGGAACTCGACAGACTCGACCGTCGTATTATCCAGCTCAAACTGGAACAGCAGGCGTTAATGAAAGAGTCTGATGAGGCGAGCAAAAAACGTCTTGATATGCTTAATGAAGAGCTGGACGACAAAGAGCGCCAGTACTCTGAGTTAGAAGAAGAGTGGAAAGCTGAAAAAGCGTCCCTCTCCGGCACGCAAACCATCAAGGCAGAGCTGGAACAGGCAAAAATCGCTATCGAACAGGCGCGTCGTGTCGGCGACCTGGCGCGCATGTCCGAGCTGCAGTACGGCAAAATTCCGGAACTGGAAAAACAGCTGGAAGCAGCCACCCAGTCTGAAGGCAAAACCATGCGTCTGCTGCGTAATAAAGTGACGGATGCAGAAATTGCAGAAGTGTTGGCGCGCTGGACCGGGATCCCGGTGGCTCGTATGCTGGAAGGCGAACGGGAAAAACTGTTGCGTATGGAACAGGAGCTGCACAGCCGTGTGATTGGCCAGAACGAAGCGGTAGAAGCGGTATCTAATGCCATCCGCCGTAGCCGTGCGGGTTTGTCCGATCCGAATCGTCCGATTGGTTCATTCCTGTTCCTTGGCCCAACCGGTGTCGGTAAAACCGAACTGTGTAAGGCGCTGGCTAATTTTATGTTCGACAGCGACGACGCGATGGTGCGTATCGATATGTCCGAGTTTATGGAGAAACATTCTGTCTCTCGTCTGGTCGGGGCGCCTCCGGGATATGTCGGTTATGAAGAAGGTGGGTATCTGACGGAAGCGGTACGCCGTCGTCCTTACTCTGTCATTCTGCTGGATGAAGTGGAAAAAGCGCATCCGGATGTATTTAACATTCTGTTGCAGGTGCTTGACGATGGTCGTTTGACTGACGGGCAGGGGAGAACGGTCGATTTCCGTAATACGGTTGTCATCATGACCTCGAACCTTGGCTCTGATCTGATTCAGGAACGCTTCGGTGAGCTGGATTATGGTCACATGAAGGATATGGTGCTGGGCGTCGTGAGCCAGAACTTCCGCCCGGAATTCATCAACCGTATAGATGAGGTTGTTGTATTCCATCCATTGGGTGAGAAACACATTGCTTCTATTGCTCAGATCCAACTGCAGCGTCTGTATAAACGTCTGGAAGAGCGTGGCTATGAAATTCACATCTCTGACGAGGCGCTTAAACTGCTGAGCGCGAATGGTTACGATCCGGTATATGGTGCACGTCCATTGAAACGTGCTATCCAGCAGCAGATCGAAAACCCGCTGGCGCAGCAAATCCTGTCTGGTGAGCTGATTCCAGGCAAAACGATTCGTCTGGAAGTGAATGACGATCGCATTGTGGCAGTGCAGTAAGTCACAAAACCTCAATAAACGGGCCCTGCGGGGCTCGTTTTTGTTTAATAACCAGGCAAGAATAGAGCTGTTGATTAAAAAGCAATCGCTTGATAAGTTTTTTGTATTTTTAACTTGTCAGTCTGAAATAACTCCCTATAATGCGCCTCCACTGACACGGAACAACGGCACGCAAGCCGCCGGGTCAGCGGGGTTCCACTGAGAACTCCGGCGAAGAAAGCGAAATTAAATGCTTGACTTCGTAGCGGGATGGCGTAATATGCACACCCCGCGCCGCTGAGAAAAAGCGAAGCGGCACTGCTCTTTAACAATTTATCAGACAATCTGTGTGGGCACTCGAAGATACGGATTCTTAACGTCGCAAGACGAAAAATGAATACCAAGTCTCTGAGTGAACATACGTAATTCATTACGAAGTTTAATTCACGAGCATCAAACTTAAATTGAAGAGTTTGATCATGGCTCAGATTGAACGCTGGCGGCAGGCCTAACACATGCAAGTCGAACGGTAGCACAGAGGAGCTTGCTCCTTGGGTGACGAGTGGCGGACGGGTGAGTAATGTCTGGGAAACTGCCCGATGGAGGGGGATAACTACTGGAAACGGTAGCTAATACCGCATAACGTCGCAAGACCAAAGAGGGGGACCTTCGGGCCTCTTGCCATCGGATGTGCCCAGATGGGATTAGCTAGTAGGTGGGGTAACGGCTCACCTAGGCGACGATCCCTAGCTGGTCTGAGAGGATGACCAGCCACACTGGAACTGAGACACGGTCCAGACTCCTACGGGAGGCAGCAGTGGGGAATATTGCACAATGGGCGCAAGCCTGATGCAGCCATGCCGCGTGTATGAAGAAGGCCTTCGGGTTGTAAAGTACTTTCAGCGAGGAGGAAGGCATTAAGGTTAATAACCTTAGTGATTGACGTTACTCGCAGAAGAAGCACCGGCTAACTCCGTGCCAGCAGCCGCGGTAATACGGAGGGTGCAAGCGTTAATCGGAATTACTGGGCGTAAAGCGCACGCAGGCGGTCTGTCAAGTCGGATGTGAAATCCCCGGGCTCAACCTGGGAACTGCATCCGAAACTGGCAGGCTAGAGTCTTGTAGAGGGGGGTAGAATTCCAGGTGTAGCGGTGAAATGCGTAGAGATCTGGAGGAATACCGGTGGCGAAGGCGGCCCCCTGGACAAAGACTGACGCTCAGGTGCGAAAGCGTGGGGAGCAAACAGGATTAGATACCCTGGTAGTCCACGCCGTAAACGATGTCGACTTGGAGGTTGTGCCCTTGAGGCGTGGCTTCCGGAGCTAACGCGTTAAGTCGACCGCCTGGGGAGTACGGCCGCAAGGTTAAAACTCAAATGAATTGACGGGGGCCCGCACAAGCGGTGGAGCATGTGGTTTAATTCGATGCAACGCGAAGAACCTTACCTACTCTTGACATCCAGAGAACTTGGCAGAGATGCCTTGGTGCCTTCGGGAACTCTGAGACAGGTGCTGCATGGCTGTCGTCAGCTCGTGTTGTGAAATGTTGGGTTAAGTCCCGCAACGAGCGCAACCCTTATCCTTTGTTGCCAGCGGTTAGGCCGGGAACTCAAAGGAGACTGCCAGTGATAAACTGGAGGAAGGTGGGGATGACGTCAAGTCATCATGGCCCTTACGAGTAGGGCTACACACGTGCTACAATGGCATATACAAAGAGAAGCGACCTCGCGAGAGCAAGCGGACCTCATAAAGTATGTCGTAGTCCGGATTGGAGTCTGCAACTCGACTCCATGAAGTCGGAATCGCTAGTAATCGTGGATCAGAATGCCACGGTGAATACGTTCCCGGGCCTTGTACACACCGCCCGTCACACCATGGGAGTGGGTTGCAAAAGAAGTAGGTAGCTTAACCTTCGGGAGGGCGCTTACCACTTTGTGATTCATGACTGGGGTGAAGTCGTAACAAGGTAACCGTAGGGGAACCTGCGGTTGGATCACCTCCTTACCTTAAAGAAACGTTCTTTGTAGTGCTCACACAGATTGTCTGATGAAAAGTAAATAGCAAGGCGTCTTGCGATTGAGACTT
>NZ_KQ089801.1:493348-495199 GCF_001034465.1 Citrobacter sp. MGH100 | reverse complement strand
ACTCCCTATAATGCGCCTCCATCGACACGGCGGATGTGAATCACTTCACACAAACAGCCGGGCCGGTTGAAGAGAAAAACCTGAAAATGAGGGTTGACTCTGAAAGAGGAAAGCGTAATATACGCCACCTCGCGACAGAGCGCTAAAGCGCGTCGCAACTGCTCTTTAACAATTTATCAGACAATCTGTGTGGGCACTCGAAGATACGGATTCTTAACGTCGCAAGACGAAAAATGAATACCAAGTCTCTGAGTGAACACGTAATTCATTACGAAGTTTAATTCACGAGCATCAAACTTAAATTGAAGAGTTTGATCATGGCTCAGATTGAACGCTGGCGGCAGGCCTAACACATGCAAGTCGAACGGTAGCACAGAGGAGCTTGCTCCTTGGGTGACGAGTGGCGGACGGGTGAGTAATGTCTGGGAAACTGCCCGATGGAGGGGGATAACTACTGGAAACGGTAGCTAATACCGCATAACGTCGCAAGACCAAAGAGGGGGACCTTCGGGCCTCTTGCCATCGGATGTGCCCAGATGGGATTAGCTAGTAGGTGGGGTAACGGCTCACCTAGGCGACGATCCCTAGCTGGTCTGAGAGGATGACCAGCCACACTGGAACTGAGACACGGTCCAGACTCCTACGGGAGGCAGCAGTGGGGAATATTGCACAATGGGCGCAAGCCTGATGCAGCCATGCCGCGTGTATGAAGAAGGCCTTCGGGTTGTAAAGTACTTTCAGCGAGGAGGAAGGCGTTGTGGTTAATAACCGCAGCGATTGACGTTACTCGCAGAAGAAGCACCGGCTAACTCCGTGCCAGCAGCCGCGGTAATACGGAGGGTGCAAGCGTTAATCGGAATTACTGGGCGTAAAGCGCACGCAGGCGGTCTGTCAAGTCGGATGTGAAATCCCCGGGCTCAACCTGGGAACTGCATCCGAAACTGGCAGGCTAGAGTCTTGTAGAGGGGGGTAGAATTCCAGGTGTAGCGGTGAAATGCGTAGAGATCTGGAGGAATACCGGTGGCGAAGGCGGCCCCCTGGACAAAGACTGACGCTCAGGTGCGAAAGCGTGGGGAGCAAACAGGATTAGATACCCTGGTAGTCCACGCCGTAAACGATGTCGACTTGGAGGTTGTGCCCTTGAGGCGTGGCTTCCGGAGCTAACGCGTTAAGTCGACCGCCTGGGGAGTACGGCCGCAAGGTTAAAACTCAAATGAATTGACGGGGGCCCGCACAAGCGGTGGAGCATGTGGTTTAATTCGATGCAACGCGAAGAACCTTACCTACTCTTGACATCCAGAGAACTTGGCAGAGATGCCTTGGTGCCTTCGGGAACTCTGAGACAGGTGCTGCATGGCTGTCGTCAGCTCGTGTTGTGAAATGTTGGGTTAAGTCCCGCAACGAGCGCAACCCTTATCCTTTGTTGCCAGCGGTCCGGCCGGGAACTCAAAGGAGACTGCCAGTGATAAACTGGAGGAAGGTGGGGATGACGTCAAGTCATCATGGCCCTTACGAGTAGGGCTACACACGTGCTACAATGGCGCATACAAAGAGAAGCGACCTCGCGAGAGCAAGCGGACCTCATAAAGTGCGTCGTAGTCCGGATTGGAGTCTGCAACTCGACTCCATGAAGTCGGAATCGCTAGTAATCGTGGATCAGAATGCCACGGTGAATACGTTCCCGGGCCTTGTACACACCGCCCGTCACACCATGGGAGTGGGTTGCAAAAGAAGTAGGTAGCTTAACCTTCGGGAGGGCGCTTACCACTTTGTGATTCATGACTGGGGTGAAGTCGTAACAAGGTAACCGTAGGGGAACCTGCGGTTGGATCACCTCCTTACCTTAAAGAA
>NZ_KQ089801.1:488269-490360 GCF_001034465.1 Citrobacter sp. MGH100 | reverse complement strand
GATTGACGTTACTCGCAGAAGAAGCACCGGCTAACTCCGTGCCAGCAGCCGCGGTAATACGGAGGGTGCAAGCGTTAATCGGAATTACTGGGCGTAAAGCGCACGCAGGCGGTCTGTCAAGTCGGATGTGAAATCCCCGGGCTCAACCTGGGAACTGCATCCGAAACTGGCAGGCTAGAGTCTTGTAGAGGGGGGTAGAATTCCAGGTGTAGCGGTGAAATGCGTAGAGATCTGGAGGAATACCGGTGGCGAAGGCGGCCCCCTGGACAAAGACTGACGCTCAGGTGCGAAAGCGTGGGGAGCAAACAGGATTAGATACCCTGGTAGTCCACGCCGTAAACGATGTCGACTTGGAGGTTGTGCCCTTGAGGCGTGGCTTCCGGAGCTAACGCGTTAAGTCGACCGCCTGGGGAGTACGGCCGCAAGGTTAAAACTCAAATGAATTGACGGGGGCCCGCACAAGCGGTGGAGCATGTGGTTTAATTCGATGCAACGCGAAGAACCTTACCTACTCTTGACATCCAGAGAACTTGGCAGAGATGCCTTGGTGCCTTCGGGAACTCTGAGACAGGTGCTGCATGGCTGTCGTCAGCTCGTGTTGTGAAATGTTGGGTTAAGTCCCGCAACGAGCGCAACCCTTATCCTTTGTTGCCAGCGATTCGGTCGGGAACTCAAAGGAGACTGCCAGTGATAAACTGGAGGAAGGTGGGGATGACGTCAAGTCATCATGGCCCTTACGAGTAGGGCTACACACGTGCTACAATGGCGCATACAAAGAGAAGCGACCTCGCGAGAGCAAGCGGACCTCATAAAGTGCGTCGTAGTCCGGATTGGAGTCTGCAACTCGACTCCATGAAGTCGGAATCGCTAGTAATCGTGGATCAGAATGCCACGGTGAATACGTTCCCGGGCCTTGTACACACCGCCCGTCACACCATGGGAGTGGGTTGCAAAAGAAGTAGGTAGCTTAACCTTCGGGAGGGCGCTTACCACTTTGTGATTCATGACTGGGGTGAAGTCGTAACAAGGTAACCGTAGGGGAACCTGCGGTTGGATCACCTCCTTACCTTAAAGAAACGTTCTTTGTAGTGCTCACACAGATTGTCTGATGAAAAGTAAATAGCAAGGCGTCTTGCGATTGAGACTTATACGTCCCCTTCGTCTAGAGGCCCAGGACACCGCCCTTTCACGGCGGTAACAGGGGTTCGAATCCCCTAGGGGACGCCACTTGCTGGTATGTGTGAGTGAAAGTCGCCGACCTTAATATCTCAAAACTTACCTTCGGGTGACGTTTGAGATATTTGCTCTTTAAAAATCTGGATCAAGCTGAAAATTGAAACGACACACTGTTTCATTTCTCCGTAATAAGAAATGAAAAATGGTGTGTTCGAGTCTCTCAAATTTTCACAACACGGTGGTGTTTTACGAAACATCTTCGGGTTGTGAGGTTAAGCGACTAAGCGTACACGGTGGATGCCCTGGCAGTCAGAGGCGATGAAGGACGTGCTAATCTGCGATAAGCGTCGGTAAGGTGATATGAACCGTTATAACCGGCGATTTCCGAATGGGGAAACCCAGTGTGATTCGTCACACTATCATTACGTGAATCCATAGCGTAATGAAGCGAACCGGGGGAACTGAAACATCTAAGTACCCCGAGGAAAAGAAATCAACCGAGATTCCCCCAGTAGCGGCGAGCGAACGGGGAGCAGCCCAGAGTCTGAATCAGCTTGTGTGTTAGTGGAACGGTCTGGAAAGTCCGACGGTACAGGGTGATAGTCCCGTACACCAAAATGCACAGGTTGTGAACTCGAAGAGTAGGGCGGGACACGTGGTATCCTGTCTGAATATGGGGGGACCATCCTCCAAGGCTAAATACTCCTGACTGACCGATAGTGAACCAGTACCGTGAGGGAAAGGCGAAAAGAACCCCGGCGAGGGGAGTGAAAAAGAACCTGAAACCGTGTACGTACAAGCAGTGGGAGCCTACTTGTTAGGTGACTGCGTACCTTTTGTATAATGGGTCAGCGACTTATATTCTGTAGCAAGGTTAACCGTATAGGGGAGCCGAAGGGAAACCGAGTCTTAACT
>NZ_KQ089801.1:0-485248 GCF_001034465.1 Citrobacter sp. MGH100 | reverse complement strand
AAACAGTTTTACGATGGGGCTATAGCTCAGCTGGGAGAGCGCCTGCTTTGCACGCAGGAGGTCTGCGGTTCGATCCCGCATAGCTCCACCATCTTTACTGCAAAAACACAAGAAAACTTCAGAGTGTACCTGAAAAGGTTCACTGCGAAGTTTTGCTCTTTAAAAATCTGGATCAAGCTGAAAATTGAAACGACACACTATGTCTGTTCTCCGTAATAAGAACAGATAAGCGGTGTGTTCGAGTCTCTCAAATTTTCGCAACACGGTGGTGTTTTACGAAACATCTTCGGGTTGTGAGGTTAAGCGACTAAGCGTACACGGTGGATGCCCTGGCAGTCAGAGGCGATGAAGGACGTGCTAATCTGCGATAAGCGTCGGTAAGGTGATATGAACCGTTATAACCGGCGATTTCCGAATGGGGAAACCCAGTGTGATTCGTCACACTATCATTACGTGAATCCATAGCGTAATGAAGCGAACCGGGGGAACTGAAACATCTAAGTACCCCGAGGAAAAGAAATCAACCGAGATTCCCCCAGTAGCGGCGAGCGAACGGGGAGCAGCCCAGAGTCTGAATCAGCTTGTGTGTTAGTGGAACGGTCTGGAAAGTCCGACGGTACAGGGTGATAGTCCCGTACACCAAAATGCACAGGTTGTGAACTCGAAGAGTAGGGCGGGACACGTGGTATCCTGTCTGAATATGGGGGGACCATCCTCCAAGGCTAAATACTCCTGACTGACCGATAGTGAACCAGTACCGTGAGGGAAAGGCGAAAAGAACCCCGGCGAGGGGAGTGAAAAAGAACCTGAAACCGTGTACGTACAAGCAGTGGGAGCCTCTTTATGGGGTGACTGCGTACCTTTTGTATAATGGGTCAGCGACTTATATTCTGTAGCAAGGTTAACCGTATAGGGGAGCCGAAGGGAAACCGAGTCTTAACTGGGCGTTAAGTTGCAGGGTATAGACCCGAAACCCGGTGATCTAGCCATGGGCAGGTTGAAGGTTGGGTAACACTAACTGGAGGACCGAACCGACTAATGTTGAAAAATTAGCGGATGACTTGTGGCTGGGGGTGAAAGGCCAATCAAACCGGGAGATAGCTGGTTCTCCCCGAAAGCTATTTAGGTAGCGCCTCGTGAATTCATCTTCGGGGGTAGAGCACTGTTTCGGCTAGGGGGTCATCCCGACTTACCAACCCGATGCAAACTGCGAATACCGAAGAATGTTATCACGGGAGACACACGGCGGGTGCTAACGTCCGTCGTGAAGAGGGAAACAACCCAGACCGCCAGCTAAGGTCCCAAAGTCACAGTTAAGTGGGAAACGATGTGGGAAGGCACAGACAGCCAGGATGTTGGCTTAGAAGCAGCCATCATTTAAAGAAAGCGTAATAGCTCACTGGTCGAGTCGGCCTGCGCGGAAGATGTAACGGGGCTAAACTGTGCACCGAAGCTGCGGCAGCGACACTATGTGTTGTTGGGTAGGGGAGCGTTCTGTAAGCCGTTGAAGGTGTGTCGTGAGGCATGCTGGAGGTATCAGAAGTGCGAATGCTGACATAAGTAACGATAATGCGGGTGAAAAACCCGCACGCCGGAAGACCAAGGGTTCCTGTCCAACGTTAATCGGGGCAGGGTGAGTCGACCCCTAAGGCGAGGCCGAAAGGCGTAGTCGATGGGAAACAGGTTAATATTCCTGTACTTGGTGTTACTGCGAAGGGGGGACGGAGAAGGCTATGTTAGCCGGGCGACGGTTGTCCCGGTTTAAGCATGTAGGCGGGAAGTTTAGGTAAATCCGGACTTCTTTTAACGCTGAGGTGTGATGACGAGGCACTACGGTGCTGAAGTAACAAATGCCCTGCTTCCAGGAAAAGCCTCTAAGCATCAGGTAACACGAAATCGTACCCCAAACCGACACAGGTGGTCAGGTAGAGAATACCAAGGCGCTTGAGAGAACTCGGGTGAAGGAACTAGGCAAAATGGTGCCGTAACTTCGGGAGAAGGCACGCTGATATGTAGGTGAAGTGGTTTACCCATGGAGCTGAAATCAGTCGAAGATACCAGCTGGCTGCAACTGTTTATTAAAAACACAGCACTGTGCAAACACGAAAGTGGACGTATACGGTGTGACGCCTGCCCGGTGCCGGAAGGTTAATTGATGGGGTTATCCGTAAGGAGAAGCTCTTGATCGAAGCCCCGGTAAACGGCGGCCGTAACTATAACGGTCCTAAGGTAGCGAAATTCCTTGTCGGGTAAGTTCCGACCTGCACGAATGGCGTAATGATGGCCAGGCTGTCTCCACCCGAGACTCAGTGAAATTGAACTCGCTGTGAAGATGCAGTGTACCCGCGGCAAGACGGAAAGACCCCGTGAACCTTTACTATAGCTTGACACTGAACACTGGTCCTTGATGTGTAGGATAGGTGGGAGGCTTTGAAGTGTGGACGCCAGTCTGCATGGAGCCAACCTTGAAATACCACCCTTTAATGGCTGGTGTTCTAACGTGGACCCGTGATCCGGGTTGCGGACAGTGTCTGGTGGGTAGTTTGACTGGGGCGGTCTCCTCCTAAAGAGTAACGGAGGAGCACGAAGGTTAGCTAATCCTGGTCGGACATCAGGAGGTTAGTGCAAAGGCATAAGCTAGCTTGACTGCGAGAGTGACGGCTCGAGCAGGTGCGAAAGCAGGTCTTAGTGATCCGGTGGTTCTGAATGGAAGGGCCATCGCTCAACGGATAAAAGGTACTCCGGGGATAACAGGCTGATACCGCCCAAGAGTTCATATCGACGGCGGTGTTTGGCACCTCGATGTCGGCTCATCACATCCTGGGGCTGAAGTAGGTCCCAAGGGTATGGCTGTTCGCCATTTAAAGTGGTACGCGAGCTGGGTTTAGAACGTCGTGAGACAGTTCGGTCCCTATCTGCCGTGGGCGCTGGAGAATTGAGGGGGGCTGCTCCTAGTACGAGAGGACCGGAGTGGACGCATCACTGGTGTTCGGGTTGTCATGCCAATGGCATTGCCCGGTAGCTAAATGCGGAAGAGATAAGTGCTGAAAGCATCTAAGCACGAAACTTGCCCCGAGATGAGTTCTCCCTGAGACTATAAGTCTCCTGAAGGAACGTTGAAGACGACGACGTTGATAGGTCGGGTGTGTAAGTGTAGCGATACATTGAGCTAACCGATACTAATGAACCGTGAGGCTTAACCTTACAACGCCGAAGATGTTTTGGCGAAGAGACAGACATCAGATTCAGCTTGATACAGATGACATCAGAACGCATAAAGCGGTCTGATAAACAGAATTTGCCTGGCGGCTGTAGCGCGGTGGTCCCACCTGACCCCATGCCGAACTCAGAAGTGAAACGCCGTAGCGCCGATGGTAGTGTGGGGTCTCCCCATGCGAGAGTAGGGAACTGCCAGGCATCAAATTTAGTGTGCTGATATGGCTCAGTTGGTAGAGCGCACCCTTGGTAAGGGTGAGGTCCCCAGTTCGACTCTGGGTATCAGCACCAGTTTTTCGGGTTAAAGTTTGGCACTTAGTAAAGAATTTGCCTGGCGGCTGTAGCGCGGTGGTCCCACCTGACCCCATGCCGAACTCAGAAGTGAAACGCCGTAGCGCCGATGGTAGTGTGGGGTCTCCCCATGCGAGAGTAGGGAACTGCCAGGCATTAATTAAAGTGAAGAAGCCCATCCTGACGGATGGGCTTTTTTGCGTCTGTGCGGGGTAAAAACCGCCGGATGCAGCGTCCCGCCTTATCCGGCCTACAGCTGAATGTATTTTGTAGGCCTGATAAGCGCAGCGCATCAGGCAAGCAGGCAATACCACAGTTACTGTCTTACCCATTGCGTAACAAACTCAGTAAGTTGCTGTATGTCGTTGATATCTAGCAATGGAACATCCACTGCCAGCGGAACTTCACTGGCAACCGCGATAACATATTCGTCTATCACCAATTCTTCAGGACTGTGCCCGCAACCTTCACGAAAGAGCAGGATCTTAGCGGCACCGCCATAAACTGCCAGGCCTCAGATAAGTGAAGAAGCCCATCCTGACGGACGGGCTTTTTTGCGTCCGGGTGGGGTGAAAACCGCCAGATGCGGCATCCTGCCTTATTCGGCCTACAACTGTCTACATCATTACCCGAGCTGTAGTGGCACAGTAAATTTGGCCACCTGATTAAAGGTGATATTCTCACCACAACATAAAACAGGTGACTTAATGAACAAGAAAACTAAACGTACTTTCACCCCTGAGTTCAGGCTGGAATGTGCACAGCTGATTGTTGATAAAGGCTACTCATATCGACAAGCCAGTGAAGCAATGAATGTTGGTTCTACCACGCTTGAGTCCTGGGTACGCCAGCTCAGACGAGAGCGCCAGGGGATTACGCCCACTGCCACGCCCATTACTCCAGACCAGCAACGTATCCGCGAGCTGGAAAAGCAGGTTCGCCGTCTGGAGGAACAAAATACGATATTAAAAAAGGCTACTGCGCTCTTGATGTCCGACTCGCTGAACGGTTCACGATAGTTGCCAGACTGAGTGACAGCCACACGGTTGTCAGCCTGTGCTCCGCGCTGGAAATACACCGCAGCAGTTACCGGTACTGGCGAAAACGACGCGATATGGTTAATCCGGTACACGTCAGGTTGTGCAGCGAAATACGTCGGGCGTGGAACCAGAGTCGGGGCTCTGCGGGGGCACGCACTCTGGCTGACATGCTGACCCAAAACGGCGTCGCGATGAGCCGTTACCGTGCCGGACGTCTGATGAAATATCTGAACCTGAGCAGTTATCAGCCCGGAAAACATCAGTACAAAAATGCCCGTCAGGAGCATACCTGCCTGCCGAATCTGCTCGAGCGTCAGTTCGCTGTGCCCGAACCAGACCGGGTGTGGTGCGGAGACATTACGTATCTCTGGGCAGGAAATCGCTGGTGCTATCTGGCGGTCGTCATGGATCTTTTTGCCCGCAGGGTTGTCGGCTGGAGTCTGTCAGTACATGCCGATACCGCACTGATAAGCAGTGCCCTGCGGATGGCCTATGAAACGCGTGGTCAACCGCGTGATGTCATGTTCCATAGCGACCAGGGAAGCCAATATACAGGTCTGAAATATCAGCAACTTCTCTGGCGTTACAGAATAAAACAAAGCGTCAGTCGACGGGGAAACTGCTGGGATAACAGTCCAATGGAACGCTTCTTCCGCAGTCTGAAAACAGAATGGGTGCCAGCACATGGTTATGCAGGCAAGGACGAGGCCCGGCAGCAAATTAATGATTACATACTGAACTACTACAACAGCGTCAGACCTCACCATTATAACGGTGGACTGACGCCGGAAGAGTCTGAGAACAGATACCATTTTTACTGTAAAACTGTGGCCAGTATTACTTGACCACTACAGTTTTCTCGTTGGGTGCGGTGGTGAGCTCCACACATAACGAGGGGAACTCCACATATAACGAACAGAGGTCCACACATAACGAGGGGAGCTCCACATATAGCGAGCTGAGGTCCACACATAACGAAGAGAGCTCCACACATAACGAGCCGGGATCCACACATAGCGAAGAGAGCTCCACATATAACTCCGGGGACGATCAGCCCGCGTCCAGAGATGAGTATGGCCGTTTGCTTAACCGCTTTATCGACAGGCCTTATATTGATGATGTTGAAAATCTTACTGATGCTTTCCGGGATTCGTTGTTTGCTCTGGCTGCCGTTCCACGTGAAAGGCTGCGTCTTGGGGATAAAGCGCTGATGAAGAGTGTGATCCTGAATGTGTGTCAGGGGCAGTATATTTCCGTTGCTGCTCTGGGACAGATCCTTAGCCGTAACCCTAACGCGCTGCGTCAGCAGTACTTAAAACCGCTGGTGGATCAAGGGGCGCTTAAGCTGGCATTTCCGCAATATAAGAATGATCCGAAGCAGGGCTATAGTGCGGTTTGAATGTTATATATCAAGAGTGAACTATAACTGAGGGATAAAAACTGATGGTTACGACTAATTGTATACGGTGCTTAATATGTAACCACGAATATCGCCTTAGAATTGGTGTCGGATACGATTCGTATCAAAAACATTACTTCGACTGTATAACATGCAAAAGTCCTATAGTTATTGCCGTAAGGGCTATCCCGCTACAAGCTTATATTGAAGTTGTTGAAAATTCAGAATTAATAAAATTCACTATGGAAGATCTTCATCATACAATTGTGAATTTTCATCCTAATTTCTCGTTTAATATTTTTGAACTACACGATCCAAAAGTGTTTGTATCTATGTCATTGATGAGGTTAATATCTCCTTTTCTTCGGTTATCTGAAAAACAAGTTCAGGATATAAGTACTCAATTTGATGTCCCAAATGCTCCTAATCTATGGGGATTGGTTAAGAGGATAATCATATTTTCTGATGAGCCATATAATAAAAGTCAAGATAAGCTTCTCTCTTCATATATAGACCAAAGAAAGAAAAATAGCATAACCGCTAAGATAGAAGACAAACATGACATAATTAATGAATTTTTCGATTCATTGTTTTATCCAAAAATAACATCATTAACTAACCCTGTATTTTCACTGATAGATAGTTTACATAAAGACTCAAAATTGGATGATTTTTATGTATATTATAAAAATAATATTCGATTGGAAAATATGGAGCGATATATTACTACATTTAGTGATTATTTTAGATTTAGGGACCACTTTGGGCAGTTGGTTGTATTTTCAAGAATATCATCTGATGATGTGGATGATAGAATAGTAGGTTCAAAGAACTTTGATGAAATTAAACTTTATTATGGTCAGGTTTATGAATCTTTAACATCTAACTTTGTGATTTTAGCTTGCTTATTTAATATAAAATCTGGCCGTTCATTTGATACTTTTAAGAGTATGAGTTTGAATAAGTATATCAAGGATGTAGAGAAAGCGAAGAAGCATCAGCCTTTTAAGGATTATGGTGACTTTAGGAATTTTATTGATGGAGTTGATTCCTCTTTGCGTAATGGCTCCCATCATGCATCTATATGGCATGATGGTGAATTAGTCATGTATCGAAGCGGAGGAACTGGAGAGAGAAAACAGCTAACATATAGTAGATATATACATTTGTGTAATCAACTTTCCATATCATTAGCTGCAATAATGTTAATTGAATTTTATATTCAATATAAGTTTGAAAAATAAATTTTTATAGGTTTGAGATTATTAAGTATGATTCCAGTCCCGTTATTCGTTCATTTTCAAAATTTGAGCAATTAGGAGTAATAATGAATACTAATGAACAAAGAAATGCTTTTATAAAAATGGCAATAGAAATAAGAAAGAATATCGGGATTAAAAAACTGTCAACAGAGGACTTGAGTTGGGTTTTACTGTGGAAGTATTAAATCATATCTGACATTATCAGCAATTATCTTTTAATCATATGCCGTAGGAATTATTTGAAATACTCAAAGCGGCAATCCAGAATTTTCCTCTTAACCTGTAGATGCAAAATAAATGGGAGTATCTATGAATGATGTATCCTATAACGATCAACCGATACAAATTCCCTCAGAAGATCGGTTTGGTATAGATCCTTTTGCAAGAACACTGGCTAGCAGCATCCTTAAAATTAAGTCGCCACAAGGTTCAGTTATTGCGCTTAATGGCCCGTGGGGCTCAGGGAAAAGTAGTGCATTGAATTTGATAAAACATCATCTTGAACAACCTGTTAGAGATGACGATATTGTTATTATTGATTTCGCTTGCTGGTGGTTTCGAGGCGAAGAAGCATTGGCATTAGCGTTTTTTCGTGAATTATATGCGGGACTATCACCATCTTTGGGGGAAAAACTTAAACAGTCTCTTCCTAAGTTGGGGGCAAGGTTGTTGAAGGCTGGTTCTGTATTAGGTGGAGCAGCGGATTTGGCTGGTGCAGGTGGAACAGGCAGCGTTGCTGGTAATGCAATGGAATGGTTGGGAGGGTTAATTGAGCAAGATGAAGGTGTCGAGAAGCTTCATGCAAAACTATCAGCGTCATTGCAAGAACAACCAAAGAGATTCCTTGTGGTGATTGATGATATTGACAGACTTTCTCCTGATGAAGCGTTATTGATTTTTCGTCTGGTGAAATCTGTTGGGCGTCTTCCGAATGTGATGTATTTGCTCGTATATGATCGGATTCTGGCAGAGAAAATTGTAAGTGAACGATTTCCTTCCGAGGGACCACATTATTTAGAAAAAATTGTTCAGGCAGCATTTGAGTTACCTGAACCAGTGATAACTGATGTGCAACAGCACCTGTTAGAACAAGTGGGTACTATTTGTGGTGATATTCCCGATGAGCAGGTTATTCGGTTTTTGAATGTATTTTATGAGGGAATTGCAACTGAGATGCGAACGCCAAGGGATGTGGCCCGGTTTGTTAATTCACTGTCTGTTACATGGCCTGCTGTTTCTGAGGACGTCAATGTTGCCGATTTTGTTGCACTGGAAGTATTACGTTTGCTTCATCCGAATATTTACCGCGCGATAAGGCAGAATAAATCATTACTTTGTAGTATAGAGTTACGAGATCAGGCCAATAAGAAGTTGGTCGCAGAAAGATTAGATAACTTATTCTTTAAAGACAAAGAACTTGAATGCCAGAATAGGTTGCGATCTTTGTTAAAACGAATATTCCCGGTATTGGAAGGTGTCTGGGGAAACATGACATATTCGCATGATTGGGAACTTGTGTGGTCCAGAGAGCGACGTGTATGTTCAATCTCTCATTTTGATACATATTTCCGTTTTTCTATAGGTTGTGATGTTTTATCCGCTGAGGAACTTAATGATATTTTGTCAAAAATATCAGATATCGAATATATTAAAAATGTATTGCGAGATTCTCTTACTATTAATCGTAGTACTGGTGGTACAAAAGCGGCTGTTATCTTAGACGAATTAAAAGTGAATGCTGAGAAAATTTCAATAGATGACATAGAACCACTTCTGACTGCGTTGTTTGAAATTGCGGACGAGATGGATATCGATGCAGATCAGGCTAAAGGGTTAGATTTTAGCAATAACGCATTCCGACTACACTGGTTATTGCGTGCTCTGACTAAAGAGCGATTGTCGCTGGAGGAGCGTTCAGGAATATTTGTTTCTGCTTGTAAGCACGCCTCATTAGGTTGGTTGGCTGATTTTACGAATTCAGCATGGACTGATTATCATCCTACTGATGAAAGACCGCCCGAGTGTGAAGACAAATGCTTAACAACTGAAGAAGATGCTGGGTATCTGAGAACGATGTTGGCAGATTGTTTTGCCAGGGAACTTGATAAGGATAATGGTTATGCTTTATTAAGGCATAAGGATTTTTCATTATTGATATATCAATGGCAACAGTTACTCGGAGAAGATGATTTACGAATAAAGCAATGGATGGAAACCCTCCTTGACGATGATGAAAATATTAAATCAATTGCAATTGCATTTACCTCTTACGGATGGACCCAAACGATGGGGGATGCAGTTGCCAGAAGAAAAATTTATGTTAATATTAAGAGGTTAGGGCAATTTATAGATATTAGTGCATTTAAAACACGGATAGAGGAATTGGCTGGAAAAGGTGTTTTCCCCGAGGTCAACGAGTTTTGGGATTGTTGGCTTAAACTGAAGTAGTATTCTGAAAAGTAAAGGCTTTGATTACCTATCAGAGCCTTTAAATGCCAAATAAGATTTGGCATTTTATATTCTTGATTAAATTCATTTGCTAAGGAATAAGTTATAACTATTTTATTTTTATGAACTTGTTGCCTTTAAAGGATTTAATTAACTCTTTTTTCATATCCTCAATAACGTTTTCAGCATACTCTTTAGCCATATCCATTCCTTTAGATTTAACGATGAGCAATAAAGACGTGAAATCATTTTCACGCCCACATTGTGCACAAACAACAAAACTACCATGATGAGGTTCATAACCATCATAGGGAATAGCGAATTGTGTAGAATGACAAAATGTACAATGCAGACTGATATTTTTTCTTAATTCGTCCATGTGCTTGCCAAGTTTATCCAGCCATGCCAGAGATACCACCAGCAATACCGCCTGCAATTGCTGAGACCAGAGGGTGTTCGAGTAATTTAGCGAGTCGGCTTTTTGCTTCTTTTTTCTCTTCATCAGAAGCACCAGAGGCATCAATTTTTTGCTCCAGTTCATGAAACACCATGTTGAAATTCTGGGTGTTTCCGTTTCCAACCTGAGCCGGGCCATTAACGTTAAGTGTTGCTATTTGCATACTTGCTCCGAGTTCATAAGCGCGTTTTTTACCATGCTTTACGGAAATCGCTCTGCTTTGACCTTCTTCTGTAATTTTGATCTCACAAAAAGTATTTCCATAATCGTTCTTAATAAGAGAACGTGTTATACATATTTTAATAATTTTGTAGAGGTCATCTTTATTCCAGTCGTTCTTTTTGGTAAAAGAAACAAAATCACCAGCTCCTTCGGTAAAGTCAAAGTATGCTTGCTTAATTGTCATCCCTTGGTTTTCTAAATCATCATTCATAAAAACTAAAAGTGTATCAATATCGTTTTGGATTTTTTCCACGTCCATTTTCCTTTCTGAGAAAATCAGAATACATTTTTGAGCATACCATGATTTTGTATAAGCTTACTGATGTGGCTTGTTCATTTCTGCGATCTGACTTCAAAAAAATGGCCTTGCCGCAGTAAGCCAATCACGGTATCGTTTACAGGCACCTGCAAAATCAGGTGCCGGGCTTGACCTCCTGAAAACTGTTACAGGCGACATATTGACGCGCCCGCGTCTTTTTTTATGTCGTGCGCACGGCTACACCTCTATGGCGGGCCGGGCGGGGGCACCGCAAGGTGCGCCGGTTTCCTGTAACGCCGGTAAGGTCAACCCCGTCCGGTTCCGCCACCCGTGGGATTGACCTCTCCGGTGGCGGAAATATAAACCCGTTACAGGAGGTTGCCACCATGGCTACGATCCCCACCCAGACACATCCGTTACTTGCTGTTCCCTTCAATGCCGCCACGGACTTCACCGTCCTTGCCAGCCACTGCGAAAACTTCGCCGAAACCCTGATTGAAAGTAAAGATATCGCGTTAAAAATGGCGCTCTGCGGCAGACTCAATACCGCCCTGACGCTGCTCCAGCCCACGCTGTTAGAACCCGTCCCGCCGCATCTTGTTGAAAGCCTGACTGTTGATACCCTCCCCGCAAACGCCCCTCAGTTTGGGCCAGAATGCACCGAGCTTTGCAACTACTGTCTTGCCCTGACGCAGACGCTGGCGGGGCAGGGATTTTCCTCTGAAACGGAGAAATTCCTTAGCTGGCTGCTGTATGACCTGATCAATTACTTCGCAGCGGAAATGAAAGCCCCGCGCTGGCCGCGCACCGCCGACGGTGTGAAGTTTATTGACGGGGTGGTGGAATGATGCAACCGGACTGGCATTCTGCCGACATCATCGCGGCGCTGAAAAAGCAGGGGACGTCGCTGTCTGCGGTTTCCCGCCAAGCGGGGCTGGCATCCTCCACGCTGGCAAATGCGCTGATAAGGCACTGGCCCAAAGGTGAAAGGCTGATCGCCGAAGCGTTGGGTATTGCGCCAGAGCAAATCTGGCCTTCGCGCTATCTCAGGTCGCGTTAAAACAGACTCTCCCGATCTTCTGTCAGCTCTGCTGGCGGAAGAACGGGAGAAGGCAAGCGAAGCGCGGCAGACTGCCATTCACAGAATGACGAAAAAATCCACAAACAACTCAATTTCCAGAAAAAAGGTTTCCCCTTTTCATCCGCGAAAACCGGGTGTAATCTCCTTCCTGCACTCCGCTGCTCCGGCAGCTCCCAATGCTTCATGACCTGAAAGAAGCGCCTGACTCGTCAGGAGATGGTTGATCCTTTTACCGGTGCTAACCTCTGCAAACACCGGGTCGCAGAACATCGCGGCGGAGGTCTGAGGTTATACACGATACATTCTTTAACTGCGCCAGTTCACCGGTTGCTGTTTCTCTCTACGGAAAATCACCGATTTCCCGGTACATTTACATCAGCTGAATTTCAGCGCCTTTTACCTGCACCAGTTCACTGGTTGATGCTTCACCGCACCGGAAACTTTCCGGTAAATCCTGCACCAGAATGTGCTCTTTCAGGGCACGGCACCTGACCGGGCGTCACTTGAGTTCCGTATCACGGACGCAAGTGACGCCGTTCCACCACGCCGACGCAGGCCACGAAAAATCTGGCCTGTGCCCTCAATCCCCCACACTGACACGCCGTTTTCAGGCTGCTGTCGGTTCAGAGATAGGAGAAAAAGATCGATACCGAGGGGGGCACGATGCCCCGGAGAACCTCCTGCTTTGGCAGGCAGCCTGTACTGCGTACAGTCTGAAACTCCCTACACCTCAACAACCTGCCACCCCGGCGTGGAGGTATCGTTCTGGCGCAGCCAAAAAGCATACGCCGGGGCCAGATTGTGCTTTTTAATAGCGGCAAGGGGTAGCTATGGGGAAATTAGGCGGTGAAATGAAGGCGCTGGCGAAAAGGGCTGGCGGCAGTTTTAAAACGGTGGATGACCGCATTCATATTGTGCAGCGGTTCAGCCGCCATTTACGCTCTCTGAATATCCAGATCCAGCGGGTGGCGCAGATCAGGGTACGCCATGTTGAATGCTACATTCAGGCGCGGCTGGCGCAGGAGATTGGCAAGCGGACGCTGCAAAATGAAATGGCCGCACTGCGTGGCGTACTGCAACAGGCCGGACGTAAGCAGGTAGCCGAACATGAGCGACTGACCAATAAAGCATTAGGGCTGGCTGGCGCATCGCGTAACGGCACCAACCGGGCCATCACGGCGGAGTATTACAGCAAGGTACTGGAAGCCGTCCGCGATAAAGACGCAGGGCTGGCGGTAACGCTGGAACTGACAAGGCTGATGGGGTTGCGCTCGCAGGAAGCGGTTCAGTGCTGTCAGTCACTGAAAACGTGGAAACAGGCGCTGGAGCGCGGCGAAACCCGCTTAACCGTGGTGTTTGGCACCAAAGGCCATTGTCCGCGCGAAACCGTTATTCTTGATGCTGGCGCAGTCAAAAAAGCGCTGGATAATGCCTTATCTGTCGCAGAGCAACGTGACGGTAGGCTGATCGAACAGCCGAATCTCCAGAAAGCCATGAATTACTGGCGCGGGGAGATCGCAAAGGCTGGCCTGACGGGCGATTACAGTCCGCACTCACTGCGCTATGCGTGGGCGCAGGATGCGATGCACCATTATCTGGCGCAGGGATTCAGCGACAAAGAAGCGCTGGCGCTGACGGCGATGGATTTGGGCCACGGCGACGGGCGCGGGCGGTATGTGGCGCAGGTCTACGGGCGGCGGGAAGATGAATAATTTCCTGTTCTGGTGCAATCATGAAAAGGCCGAAGGGATAAGGGGACTCTAAGGGTAACAGCACCAGACCGGAAAGGGCCAAAGGGCTTAAAAGGCGGAACTGGTGCAGTTAAACGGAGTTTGGCACTGGTGCAAATAAAAAGCAGATCCGCTGAGATCTGCTTTACGGCGTGGTTCATCAACAAATTCAGGCCACCTGAACCTGCCTGTCATACCGATAAGGCGCAACGAACTTCTGCCGACAGGCGTCGAGCCAGTCCGACCACCACTGCATCATCTGTGTGCGCTCGTCGAGGTGTTCCGCCTTGTGGATATACGCGGCGCGAACATTGTTACGCTCCTGATGGCTCATCTGCCGCTCCACGGCGTCTTTCGACCAGCGCCCGGACTCAATCAGTGCGCTACAGGCCATCGTGCGGAAGCCGTGGCCGCCCACGTCTACTTTCGTATCGTACCCCATCACCCGCAGCGCCTTGTTGATGGTGTTTTCGCTCATCGGCTTGCGCGGATCGTGATCGCCGGGGAACAATAACTCACTGCTGCCGGACAGCAGTTTTAACTGCTTCAGCACTGTCACCGCCTGCGTTGACAGCGGCACCAGATGCGGCGTTTTCATCTTTGCGCCGCGCTCTGAATAACGCACGCCCGGAATCGGCTCACGCTGTGCGGGGATCGTCCACATGGCACCATCCAGATCGATCTCTGTCCAGCGGGCAAAACGTAGTTCGCTGGAGCGGAAAAAGATCAGCAGGTTAAGCTGTACCGCCAGCCGTGTCAGTAATCTGCCGGAATAGCTTTCCAGCCGCTCCAGTAATTCCGGCATTTTCTCCAGCGGCAGGGCGGGGTAGTGGTTTTTCGGCGGCGGCGCGATGGCTCCGGTCAGATCGTTGGCCGGATTGCTGGTGATCAGGCTCTCTTGCACCGCATAGCGCATAATTGCCGTGGTGCGCTGCTGAATGCGTGCGGCGGTCTCCAGATTGCCTTTTCTCTCCGCCACCCGCAGCGGGATTAGCAGATCGGCGGTTTTCAGGTCGGTAACGGGGATCTTACCGATCAGCGGGAAAACGCGTAGCTCCAGTGAGCGCAGGATCTTCGCCGCGTGATGCTCCGTCCAGCGGATATTGCCCGCCAGCCACTTACGGGCGACCTCTTCGAACGTATTGCCGCTTTTCTTCGCCTGCTTCTCCTGCTGTTTTTTCACCCCCGGATCGTCGCCCGCACTGAGTACCGTACGAGCTTCTTCACGCAGCTTACGCGCATTCGCCAGCGTCACGGTCGGGTAAGCGCCAAACGCCAGCTTCTTCTCCTTGCCGCCAAAGCGGTACTTGAGTTGCCAGAGTTTAGAGCCGTTGGGTTTAATCAGCAGGTATAAGCCCTGTGCGTCGCTGAGTTTGTAGGGTTTATCGAGCGGCTTTGCATTGCGAATGGCGGTATCGGTGAGTGGCATAGCGGGGGCTCCAGAGTTTATCGAACCGACAGGCCCCCAATTAAGCCCCCAAAAACTCTGGGTGTCAAAAAATCTGGCAGTATCTATTGATACTCCAGACTCTTTGTAACTTACTGATTTTTTAACGTTTCAGGACGCACAGGTACGCCATGAAACTAAATTTTGGTGCCCGGACTCGGAATCGAACCAAGGACACGGGGATTTTCAATCCCCTGCTCTACCGACTGAGCTATCCGGGCAACGGGGCGCATTAAACCGTATTCACGTCTGTCAGTCAATCAAATTTCTGGAAACATTGTTCAACCGCTTAAAATTACGGCAATCTGCATGGTTGTGCCTGAAGTTTGCACAAATCTCCCCGACAGATGCGGCTAAAATAGATAATGCTCGCTTAGGTCAGCGCCCCGCCCATACGACACTGAGCAAAACGCAGGATATCTTCGGCCAGACGATGTGCTGTTTCTACATCAGCATGACTACGATTAACCAGCATGCGGCTCAGGCAGCCTTCCAGCACCAGTTCCATCTGTTTGGCGACCATTGCCGGGTCGTCAACTTCCAGCGTCGTGAGCAGTTCATGGGTGAAGTCATGTGCTGCCTTTTTTTGCTGATCGGCTAACTGATGGATCGGATGCCCGGGATCGGGGTAAAACGTACAGGCGGCGATGAACAGGCAGCCTGGATAGCGATTATTACTCACGCATTCGGACAGCGCGTTATAGCGTGCCAGTAGTTTCTGCTCAGCGCTCAGCGTGTCATCCAGCAAAAGCTGACGCCGCCAGATATCCACCCGTTGACTGAGGTAACGCAAGGCATCGTACAGAATGGCCTCTTTATCAGGCCAGAAGCGTTGCAGTTCATCAAGTGGATAATTGACATGCTCTGCCACCATTTCCAGTGTGGTATTGGCTATCCCTTGAACCTCAAGTAATTTCAGGGCTTCTCCCAGGACATCTTCACGTTGCACGGTATTCTCCTCCGTATTTCCTGTTGCAAGTGTCGCTCACGGTTGGCGATCGCGCAAATGTGCGCTGAAGGTCGCGGCATCCATAAAACCCGTTACCCGGGCCTCCGGATGCTCTTTTCCCTCGGCATCAAAGAACAAGATAGTCGGCAAACCTAAAACCTGTAGGTGTTTCAGCAGAGCGACATCCTGGGCATTGTTTGCTGTCACATCAGCTTGCAACAGCACCGTGTTGCCTAGCGCTTGCTGAACCTGCGGATTACTGAACGTGTACTTTTCAAATTCCTTACAGGCTACACACCAGTCGGCATACAGATCCAGCATGACTGGCCTGCCTTTAGCTTGCTCCAGCGCTTGATTTAACACATCTACCGATGCCACCGGCGTGAAGTTAAGGTGTGCCTGGGTTTGAGTATGCGGCGCGCCGAACGCCCAGTCTTGCAGTGGACGCACGCATACCAGTGCTGCGGCTAACAGGACAATCTGCACGATACGCATCCAGGCGTGCTTTGCCTGCAGGCTGGTGATGAACGCCCAGCCAAAGAACGCGACGCCTAACAGTGACCATAAGCGAATGCCCCATTCGTCGCCAATAATGCGTTCGAGTAAAAAGACGGGAAGCGCAAGGATGACGAAACCAAAAGCGGTTTTGACATGTTCCATCCATGGGCCACTTTTAGGCAGCAGGCGGTTACCAAATACGGTAATCAGCATCAGGGGTAATCCCATCCCCAGTGCGTACAGATACAGCGTGCCGCCTCCCAGCCACATGTTCCCGCTCTGAGCGATATACAGCAAAATCGCGCTTAGCGGGGCTGTGGTGCAAGGGGAACAGATGAGGCCGGCAATCGCCCCCATCGCAAAGACGCTACCAGGAGAGCCGCCTTGCTGGCGGTTACTCATCAATGTGAGACGCGTCTGCAGCGATGAAGGGAGCTGCAGCGTGAACAGGCCAAACATCGACAGAGCCAGCAGCGTAAAGACAATGGCAAGCCCCATCAATACATAGGGATGCTGTAGCGCGGCCTGAAACTGTAGCCCGGCAGCCGCAACGACCAGACCCAGCGCGGTATAGGTGAGCGCCATTCCCTGTATGTAGATAAAGGTCAGCAGCAGAGCCCGCCCGGTTGATAAGCGTTGTTTACCGCCGAGTACGATCCCGGAAATCAGTGGATACATCGGCAATACACAGGGGGTAAAGGCAATGCCAATCCCGATCAGCAATGCCCACAGTGCGGAAAAGGGGAGTTGGGCGGCTGGCTGTGATTGTTTTTCCGGGGCGACTGTATCAGGCGTTGGTGTAGGCGTCGCATCTGTACGAGCCATGACTTCACTGAGTGGAACGGTTTTGGTTTCCGGCGGATAGCAAAATCCGGCATCGGCACAGCCCTGGTAAGTAACGGTCAGCGTTGCACCAGATGCGGCCTGATTGATCGTTACCGGAACGTTCAACTGCTTACGGTAAATTTCACTTTTGCCGTAAAACTCATCTTCATGCCAGACGCCTGGCGGTAGCTTTACCTCGGCAATATCAGCCTGAGACGGTGTAATGCTTATCTGTTTGCGGTACAGGTAGTAGCCGTCTTTTACCTGCCATGAGAAGTTCAGGTCATGTTGGTTTTGCTGAAAATCAAAAATAAATGCCCGGTCGGCAGGGACAAACTGCGAGCGGCCAGGCGAATCAAATAATCCGGCAAAAGTGGATGTGCTGCATAGCAGCAGGATCAGCGTAAGGATGCGTTGAGCCATGAGCGGTAATCAAAGTCTCCGTGAGTGACGGGTAAAACCAGAAGTTCAGGGGTTTGATATGGATGATGAGACTTCAGGCAATCGAGAAGCGCTTGCTGGTGCGTGACGGTAGTTTTTAAAATCATCTGGACTTCATATTCCTGCTCCAGCTTACCCTCCCAATAATAGAGAGACGTTGCACCGGGCAGCAGCGTCACGCAGGCGGCCAGTTTTTCTGCCAGTACTTTTGCAGCCAGATCCTGGGCAGTTGCTTCATCCGGGGCGGTACAGAGCACCACAACGGTATCGGGGATGGAGATATCCTGACTCTTAACATCAAGCATAAACACCTCGAAAGAACAGAGTAACCAGCAAGAGAACGGTAACTATACAACGGACGAGGGAAGGATGTTAGTTAAAGCGAGGCGGGGAGGTACTGCGGGATGCCTAAGCACCCCGCAGGTAAAACTTACAGCATGAAGCTACCCAGCAAGAAGCCGAAGCAGACAGCCAGAACCACACCCAGAGTACCCGGGATGAAGAACGGATGGTTAAAGACGAATTTACCGATACGGGTAGTACCGGTGTCATCCATCTGAACCGCCGCAACCAGAGTTGGGTAGGTAGGCAGAATGAACAGGCCAGAAACCGCAGCGAAAGACGCTACAGCGGTCAGTGGAGAAACGTTCAGTGCCAGAGCCATCGGCATCAGTGCTTTAGCCGTTGCAGCCTGAGAATACAGCAGAGCAGAAGCAAAGAAGAAGATGACAGCCAGCAGCCACGGATGACCCTGAATTACGCTACCTGCAGTATCTTTGATCCAGTCAATGTTGTGAGATACGAAGGTATCACCCAGCCATGCAACACCCAGGATACAAATACAGGCGCTCATACCGGCTTTGAAGGTGCTGGAGTTCAGGATGGAGTCAGTCTCAACGCGGCAGATGATTGTCGTCAGCGTCGCGATGCTCAACATGATGATCAGAATGGCGTTGGTGGTGTTCATCAGCGGTTTAGCGACCAGGCCAAGGCTTGGGCTGTTGACGATGGCGTAAACGACAACACAAACCACGCCCAGCAGGAACAACCAAACGGAGGTTTTCGCGCCAGCTTTGATTTCAACTTGTCTTTCACCGCGCAGTTCAACCAGGCCTTCTTCCAGACGCTTACGATAAATCGGGTCGTCAGACAGTTTGGAGTTGAACAGTGCGGTGACCAGGAAGGACATCACCAGAACGGCCAGCAGGGTAGACGGAATGACCACTGACAGCAGGTGAATGTAGCTGATACCATGACCTTCCATGACGGAAGACATGTAAACCACGGCCGCTGAGATAGGTGATGCGGTAATCGCAATCTGTGCAGAAACCACTGCGGTAGAGAGCGGACGGCAAGGTTTGATCCCTTGCTCCTTCGCGACTTCAGCGATAACTGGCAGCGTTGCCAGAGAGATGTTGCCGGTACCGGCAAAGATAGTCAGGAAATAGGTCACGATCGGTGCAAGGATTGTGATGTATTTCGGGTTCTTACGCAGCAGTTTTTCAGTTTGATGGACCAGATAGTCCAGACCACCGGCAATCTGCATGGCGGAGATAGCAGCGATAACCGCCATGATAATGGAAATAACATCGAACGGAATATTACCCGGTTTTACGCCAATAGCGGCGAGAACCAGAACACCCAGCCCACCTGCAAATCCAATACCGATACCCCCAAGTCTGGCACCCAAAAAGATTGCCAGCAAAACGATGATAAGTTCTAAAACTATCATATTAGCCTTCCTTGTTGTTTAACAAGTTGATATTAAATTGTTGTTTTTAAGTAACTTGGTGCAAGAAAAAAGGCACGTCATCATGACGTGCCCTCTCTGGTACTACCCTACACGATTACTGTTCGCTTTCATCAGTATAACGTTTTGCTTTATAAGCCGGGTGCATCAGGTTCTGTGCAGAGAAGATATCGTCCAGTTCTGCCTCGGTCAACAGACCGCGCTCCAGGACAACTTCACGCACGCTCTTACCGGTTTCGGCACAAATTTTACCGACGATATCGCCGTTGTGGTGACCGATGAACGGGTTGAGGTAGGTGACGATACCGATGGAGTTATAAACGAATGCTTCACACACTTCTTTGTTAGCAGTGATGCCGCTAACGCATTTTTCCAGCAGGTTGTAGCAAGCATTGCTCAGAATGTGGATAGATTCGAACATTGCCTGGCCGATAACAGGTTCCATTACGTTCAGCTGCAGCTGACCTGCTTCAGATGCCATGGTAACAGTGACGTCGTTACCGATGACTTTAAAGCACACCTGGTTTACAACTTCTGGAACAACCGGGTTCACTTTTGCTGGCATGATGGAAGAGCCCGCCTGCAGTTCCGGCAGGTTGATCTCATTCAGGCCGGCACGTGGGCCAGAGGAGAGCAAACGCAGGTCGTTACAGATTTTGGACATTTTCACAGCCAGACGTTTCAGTGCACCGTGCACCATAACGTATGCGCCACAGTCGGAGGTGGCTTCAATCAGGTCTTCTGCAGGAACGCAGGCGAAACCGGTCACTTCAGCCAGTTTTTGCACTGCCAGCGGAGAGTACTCTTTCGGTGTGTTCAGACCCGTACCGATTGCAGTTGCGCCGAGGTTAACCTCCAGCAGCAGCTCAGCGGTACGGCCAATGTTTTTCACTTCTTCTTTCAACAGTACGCTGAAAGCACGGAATTCCTGACCGAGGGTCATCGGTACAGCATCCTGCAGTTGGGTACGACCCATTTTCAGGATGTCCTGGAATTCAACAGCTTTTTGCTCGAAGCCTTCACGCAGCTGGTTCAGAGCATCAATCAGTTTGATGATGGATGCGTAAACAGCGATACGGAAACCGGTCGGGTAAGCGTCGTTGGTAGACTGACATTTGTTGACGTGGTCGTTCGGGTTCAGGTACTGATATTCACCTTTCTGGTGACCCATCAGTTCCAGACCGATATTGGCCAGCACTTCGTTGGTGTTCATGTTGACGGAGGTACCCGCACCACCCTGGTAAACATCTACCGGGAACTGATCCATGCATTTTCCGTTATTCAGGACTTCATCACACGCCGCGATGATGGCATTTGCCACGCTCTTAGGAATAGTTTGCAGCTCTTTGTTGGCCAGTGCCGCTGCCTTTTTAACCATTACCATGCCGCGAACAAATTCAGGAATGTCACTGATTTTGTTGTTGCTAATGTAGAAGTTTTCAATCGCTCTCAGAGTGTGGACACCATAGTAAGCGTCCGCTGGAACTTCCCTGGTACCCAACAAGTCTTCTTCGATACGAATGTTGTTTAACATGTGAACCTTCTTTTTCAAGCTGCCAATGATTTGACTAAACACACAGGATATATGTGATTTCGATTGTTTCTCGACCGACGATTATCCCCTGCATCGGTCTGATACCCGAGATCATATGCTGGTTCAGGATTTCTACCGTAATCTGGATCACTTAAAGCGTGGAATTTACCCCTTATTTATTATTCTGTGAAATAGATCACCCCTTTAGGATTAACACCAAATATTAGTGTACAAGCAGCTTGAAATTTTGCTAATCACCCCAATATTAGAGTGATGCAAGTCACACAATTTTCGAGCAGTTGTTGGTGAAAACGACTGTTTTCAACAGGAGAGCCCTTTGCGCTGGATACCATTACTTGCCATTTTTCTCTACGTTTACATAGAGATATCTATTTTTATCCAGGTTGCCCATGTGCTGGGTGTCCTGATGACCCTGATTTTGGTTATTTTTACCTCGGTTATCGGTATGTCTCTGGTTCGTAACCAGGGGTTTAAGAACTTTTTACTGATGCAACAAAAAATGGCGGCTGGTGAAAGTCCGGCTGCAGAAATGATCAAGAGCGTGTCGCTGATTATCGCCGGCTTGCTGTTGGTGTTGCCTGGTTTCTTCACCGATTTCCTCGGTCTTCTTCTTTTATTACCTCCGGTGCAGAAACATTTGACCATGAAGTTGCTGCCACATTTGCGTTTTTCGCGTATGCCAGGTGGTGGATTTAGTGCCGGAACCGGTGGCGGTGAGACCTTCGACGGTGAATTTCAGCGTAAAGACGATGAGCGCAACCGTCTTGATCATAAAGACGACGATCGTCGCGACTGACCCTGCAGGCCCGGTAAGTGCTACCGGGCTTTCTTATTGCTTATTTGGCCTCAGCCATTTTCCGGCTCGGTAAAAACAGCCACAGCCCTGCCAGCATAATCAGCGCATACAGGCTCTTCCAGCCTACCATCGCCAACAGCAGCAGACACAGCAGACCGCCAATAACCGCCAGCGCGCGGTATTGTCCTTTCAGTAATCGACATCCCGCCAGCATGCACAGCAGATAAATCATAATAAAGATGCCGTTAGCGTAGATGATTAACGCGTCGAGATTGATTTGCAGCATATAGATGCACAATGTACTGACGACGCAGCAGCCCAATACGGCGTTTAGCGCATTGCCCGGAAGATGGCGAGGGGATAGACGAGCCAGACAGCTCTCAGGTTTATATTGTGCTTGCGACCACACCAGACGGGCGAAACTTTGGATATAAATGTTGAGGCTGGCAAAGCAGGCCAGATAACCAATGATGCAGGCAACCCACAGGGCGTGAACGCCAAACAGTTGCACGACGATTTCAGGCAGCGATGCCGCCGCCGCCATCTGCTCTCCGTACGCACCAAAATGAAGTACAACGACGGTACATGCCCAGTACACGGAACCGGCCAGTAGCAGACCTATCATCAGCGCGCGCGGGAAATCCCGCTCCGGATTTTTGAATTCAGAGGCCAGGTGTGCGAACGCTTCAAGGCCAACAAAGCACCAGAACATCACCGACAGCGCGGCAAAAAGCCCGGGAAACTCAATTTTGTCAATGGCAGGAAAGGGGATCTCACTCGGTTTCAACTCGCCAGCCCACCAGATGGCGACAATCAGCGCGACGATCAGTCCGGCAATCACCGTTTGCAGGTTTGCGCTGGAGCTGGCACCCCGCGAACCGATGTACCAGACCAATACCAGCGTGCCGAGCTCTGCTAACAGAAGCTGCCAACCATGCCAGCCAAACATTGCCTGGCCGAATCCGGCGGCAATGTGCAACGCCGCAGGTAACCCCACTGGAATTACCGATAAAAAAAGCCACCCGGTAACGCGCTCAAGCCGTGAGCCAAAGGCCATGCCGACAAAATGCGCCACGCCGCCTGCGCTGGGAAAATGGCGACCGAGTACGGCAAAGACAATCGCCACCGGAAAGACTAAAACGATCAGCACCGGCCATGCCCACAGGCTGTTGTTGCCAGCAACCAGCGCGGCAAGTGCGGGGACGGCGAAAACGCCTGTACCTAACAATGATGTCGACAACAGGCCAACGCCTTGAGCCAGTCCCAGCTCTTGTTTTAATCCGCTCATAAGTTGTTATCCGGTTATGCCCATGTACCGGGCTACAGCGCAGATTTTCGATGGTATCACAATCGGATTTGCTTATGACGACGTAGCTGAAATCGTTATGAAATGTGAGGCGTGTCGGTGTTTTGACGGGATTTTCTGCTGATAAAAATTTTTTTTCGCTTGCCCCCTTGAAGGCACAAAAGCCCATCCCCATCTCTCTGGTCACTAGCCGGGATACCGTTTACGGGCCGGCGTCACCCATAACTGATAAAGACTTTCTCAAAGGAGAGCTATCAATGAGTATTCGTCCGTTACATGATCGTGTGATCGTCAAACGTAAAGAAGTTGAATCCAAATCTGCTGGTGGCATCGTACTGACCGGTTCCGCTGCAGGTAAATCAACTCGTGGCGAAATCATCGCTGTCGGTAAGGGTCGCATCCTGGACAACGGTTCTGTACAGCCGCTGGACGTGAAAGTCGGCGATATCGTCATTTTCAACGATGGCTACGGTGTTAAATCTGAGAAGATCGACAATGAAGAAGTGTTGATCATGTCCGAAAGCGACATCCTGGCAATCGTTGAAGCCTAATCCGCGAACGACACTGAACATACGAATTTAAGGGAAAGAGAAAATGGCAGCTAAAGACGTAAAATTCGGTAACGACGCTCGTGTGAAAATGCTGCGCGGCGTGAATGTACTGGCAGATGCAGTGAAAGTTACCCTCGGTCCAAAAGGCCGTAACGTAGTTCTGGATAAATCTTTCGGTGCACCGACCATCACTAAAGATGGTGTTTCCGTAGCACGTGAAATCGAACTGGAAGACAAGTTCGAAAACATGGGTGCGCAGATGGTGAAAGAAGTTGCCTCTAAAGCGAACGACGCTGCAGGCGACGGTACCACCACCGCAACCGTACTGGCTCAGTCCATCATCACTGAAGGCCTGAAAGCTGTTGCTGCGGGCATGAACCCGATGGATCTGAAACGTGGTATCGACAAAGCTGTCGCTGCTGCCGTTGAAGAACTGAAAGCACTGTCCGTACCGTGCTCCGACTCTAAAGCTATTGCTCAGGTTGGTACCATCTCCGCTAACTCCGACGAAACCGTAGGTAAACTGATCGCTGAAGCGATGGACAAAGTCGGTAAAGAAGGCGTGATCACCGTTGAAGACGGTACCGGTCTGCAGGACGAACTGGACGTAGTTGAAGGTATGCAGTTCGACCGTGGCTACCTGTCTCCTTACTTCATCAACAAGCCGGAAACTGGCGCAGTAGAACTGGAAAGCCCGTTCATCCTGCTGGCTGATAAGAAAATCTCCAACATCCGCGAAATGCTGCCGGTTCTGGAAGCCGTTGCGAAAGCAGGCAAACCGCTGCTGATCATCGCTGAAGATGTTGAAGGCGAGGCGCTGGCAACTCTGGTTGTTAACACCATGCGCGGTATCGTGAAAGTGGCTGCGGTTAAAGCACCTGGTTTCGGCGACCGTCGTAAAGCGATGCTGCAGGATATCGCTACCCTGACCGGTGGTACCGTTATCTCTGAAGAGATCGGTATGGAGCTGGAAAAAGCAACTCTGGAAGATCTGGGTCAGGCTAAACGCGTTGTTATCAACAAAGACACCACCACCATCATCGATGGCGTGGGTGACGAAGCTGCAATCCAGGGTCGCGTGACTCAGATTCGTCAGCAGATCGAAGAAGCAACTTCAGACTACGACCGTGAAAAACTGCAGGAGCGCGTAGCGAAACTGGCAGGCGGCGTTGCAGTTATCAAAGTAGGTGCTGCGACTGAAGTTGAAATGAAAGAGAAGAAAGCTCGCGTTGAAGATGCCCTGCACGCGACACGTGCTGCGGTAGAAGAAGGCGTGGTTGCTGGTGGTGGTGTTGCGCTGATCCGTGTAGCAAGCAAAATTGCCGGCCTGAAAGGCCAGAACGAAGACCAGAACGTGGGTATCAAAGTTGCGCTGCGCGCAATGGAATCCCCGCTGCGTCAAATCGTGCTGAACTGCGGCGAAGAGCCGTCTGTAGTGGCTAACACCGTGAAAGCGGGTGACGGTAACTACGGTTACAACGCTGCAACTGAAGAATACGGCAACATGATCGACATGGGTATCCTGGATCCAACCAAAGTAACGCGTTCTGCTCTGCAGTACGCGGCTTCTGTTGCGGGTCTGATGATCACCACCGAGTGCATGGTTACCGACCTGCCGAAAGGCGATGCGCCTGACTTAGGTGCTGCCGGTATGGGCGGCATGGGTGGAATGGGCGGCATGATGTAATTGCCCACACCCTGCATCCTTCAGGCTGCAGACGCGTTGGCTGCGTTTGCTAACCCCAGTCACTTACTTGAGTAAGCTCCTGGGGATTAACAAACTGGCCGCCTTCCTGCAACCAGAATGATTTGGGTGCTCATCTCCCAGAATTGAGAAACCCCCGGGCAGAAATGTCCGGGGGTTTTTCTTTTGGTCATCTTTTTAGTATATGATTCAGCTACGGACATAACGTCCAACTAATTGATTATGGGGAATGACATGCACGTGAAATATTTAGCAGGGATCGTTGGTGCCGCGCTACTGATGGCGGGTTGTAGCTCCAGCAACGAACTGAGTTCAGCCGGGCAAAGCGTACGCTTTGTCGAAGACAAGCCTGGCGCAGAGTGCCAACTGATAGGCACGGCAACCGGTAAGCAAAGCAACTGGCTTTCTGGCCAGCACGGCGAAGAGGGCGGCTCAATGCGTGGCGCAGCAAACGATCTGCGTAACCAGGCTGCGGCAATGGGCGGTAACGTGATTTATGGCGTCAGCAGCCCATCGCAGGGAATGCTCTCCAGCTTTGTTCCTACCGCTAGTGAGATGATTGGGCAGGTTTATAAGTGCCCTAACTGATTACACTTCATCCTTCAACCAGCCCCTTTGTTGGCTGCGCTGTGAAACCCCAGTCACATAGTTATCTATGCTCCTGGGGATTTTCTTCGCTTGCCGCCGCGATGCAGATTGAATGATTTTGTGTAATAAAGTGGCCTGGACAGGCTCATGCAATCGTAGGCCTGATAAGCGCAGCGCCATCAGGCATTCTGAGTCTTATGCGCAGACTGAACGCGTAAATGATGCAGCGCGCGCAGGCACTGATCCTGATTGAGCTTTTGCGTCTTATCACCCGTCAACGTTCTGACAAACACCTGGCACGGTACACCGGCAAGTTTTTTCAGCCGTGGGCTGAAATCGAGCAGACGGCGAGTAATGGCTTCGGCCTCTTTGCTGCCGGAAAGGGCGCGAGTTTTTACTACCGAACCACAGTACTGGGCTTTTCCTTTATCATCCGTATAGCGGTAAATAATCGCCAGATAATGATTAAACAGGTTATGTTTCCATTCGGGTTGTGTATAAGAATCGTATTCCAGATTGTCGTTTTGCTGGCAATCCACATCGTACAGCGGCAGAAAATCCAGCAGCGATGTAATTCGTAGCGCTAAATCCCGCATGCCAGCATTATTTATTGCATGAATAATTGCATGCGCCAACACCTGAATCTGTAATTCATTAATCAGTAATTCATCTGTTTTCCCGTCATGCAGCGTCAGAGAAAATGCTAAGTTATCCCCTTTATCATCCACTAACGTCAGTGAATTTATGCGACGGTTAATATCCGCATTCTTTAACTCATCTTCCTGAATTAAAGGAATATTTTCGTGCATATTTTTGCTGGCTTTCTCGCATTCTTTCTCATATTGCACACGCTCGTCTTCGCTTAGTTGATGTTTGGCGTATAGCTTGCTTTCCAGAGCAATAAACAAGTCTCTTAGCCCAAGCGGAGAAAGAAAAAACAGCGGCTCTTTATTTCTTGGTTCTTTTATCTTTAATGCCAAAGCAATAAATTCATTCTTCTGACGAATAACGCCGGTATTAATACCTTTAATACTGATAGCCATCAAAGGTTCTCCCTAACCATATATTTATTGATGTTCTGCATTTGAAACTATTGATAAAATTTACGAATGAATGATTTTACAGCGCTAACTAAAATAGCACAGATTAAAAGTGTGGCTCCACTTGTTGGAATTTAAATGATAAGTAATCGTGTCGAGTGTCCGAAATCGGACACTCAATAATGACTATTGTTGGCGTAACTGCAAATCCAACGGCGTTTTACTTGGCTCACCGCCAATTTCGCGCGCCAGTTTTGGGACCATATAGCCTGAAATCAGCGTCAGCAGCTCTCGCATGATTTTCCGTGCCTCATCGTCACTCACCATAAAGTGAGCGGCTCCCTGCACTTTATCCAGTACATGCAGGTAATAGGGCATTACGCCCGCATCAAACAGTGCATTGCTCAGGTTTGCCAGCGTTTGTGCGTTGTCGTTCACGCCACGCAGCAGGACGCTTTGGTTAAGCAATGTGACACCCACTTTACGCAAGCTGGCCATTGCCTGACGAAATGTCTCATCAATTTCGTTCGCGTGATTAATGTGATTGACCAGCAGAATCTGCAGGGAAGAGTGTGCAAAACGCTCGACCAGTCCTTCAGTAATACGCGCCGGGATAACAATCGGCAAACGGCTGTGAATTCGCAGACGCTTAATATGCGGGATGGCTTCCAGTTGCGTGAGCAACCAGTCCAGTTCATGGTCTTTGGCCATTAACGGATCGCCACCGGAGAAGATAATCTCATCCAGCTCAGGATGTGCGCTAATGTAGTCCAGGGCGACCTGCCAGTTGCGCTTATTGCCCTGGTTTTCAGCATACGGGAAGTGTCGGCGGAAGCAATAGCGACAATTTACCGCACAACCGCCTTTAACCAGCAATAGCGCCCGGTTGCGATATTTGTGCAGTAATCCAGGAACGACGCTGTGCTGCTCTTCCAGTGGATCGGTCGAGTAGCCCGGTGCGGAAACGAACTCTTCCTGAGAAGTAAGTACCTGACGCAAAAGCGGATCGTCTGGATTGCCTTTTTCCATGCGGGCAATAAACGCACGCGGTACGCGCAGGGCGAAAAGCCGTCTCGCATCGCGTCCGGCCAACAGTTTTTCATCTGCGTCTATATTCAAAAGATGCAGAAGTTCATCAGGATCGGTCACAACATCGGCAAGTTGCGATAACCAATCTTCTCTGGATGGGGTATTTAGGGTTACAATATGCGCCATTTTGTGGCTTAGCTACCAGTTAACAATTTTCAGAGGGCCTTATGGCAACGTACTATAGCAACGATTTTCGTGCTGGTCTTAAAATCATGTTGGACGGCGAACCTTATGCGGTTGAAGCCAGCGAATTCGTTAAACCAGGTAAAGGCCAGGCGTTTGCGCGCGTTAAGCTGCGTCGCCTGCTGACCGGTACTCGCGTAGAGAAAACCTTCAAGTCTACCGACTCCGCTGAAGGCGCAGACGTAGCCGACATGAACCTGACTTTCCTGTATAGCGACGGTGAGTTCTGGCACTTTATGAATAACACCACTTTCGAACAGCTGGCTGCTGACGAGAAAGCGGTAGGCGATAACGCTAAATGGCTGCTGGACCAGGCTGAATGCATCGTGACCCTGTGGAACGGTCAGCCGATCTCCGTGACTCCGCCGAACTTCGTTGAGCTGGAAGTCGTTGAAACCGACCCAGGTCTGAAAGGTGACACTGCAGGTACTGGTGGTAAACCAGCGACGCTGTCCACCGGTGCAGTGGTTAAAGTTCCGCTGTTCGTACAGATCGGCGAAGTCATCAAAGTGGATACCCGCTCTGGCGAATACGTATCCCGCGTGAAGTAATATTCTTCATCTTTCAGGCTGCATCAGGCGGCCTGAATGATTTTGCGTATTTCTAAGATGTGGGTGCAGATTGCTGCGCCATACTTTTCCAGGGCAGGAATGATGAAACGTCTTCTCGGTCTTGTAATGCTTATCCTTTTCACCAGCACCCTCCTGGCGGGCTGTAATACGGCGCGCGGCTTCGGTGAAGATATCAAACATCTCGGTAATTCAATTTCTCACGCTGCCAGCTAGTCCCCTCATGTTGTCTTAAAAACGGTCGTTTATCCGTCCCCCCCCCAGATCTTGTCTATTATTAAGTAGCTATACACAAACAATATTGGCTAAAAAAGGAAGACGTTATGGTTAAGAAGACAATTGCTGCGATCTTTTCTGTGTTGGTACTTTCTTCCGTATTAACGGCGTGTAATACGACGCGAGGCGTAGGTCAGGATATTTCTGAGGGCGGTAGTGCCATTTCTGGTGCAGCGACAAAGGCTCAGCAATAGCTATGAACGGTACGACGCACCGTCGTACCGTTAATTCATCTTCTCAGGTAGAGAGAGAAACGGTGAAAAGCGGTTCCCCAGGTGCAGCTTCATACGGATATTTCGCTTATAGGTGTATACCGTCTTACCATGAATGCAGAGCGCGGCGGCTATTGCATTGTTATCAACGCCATCCATCCACAACGACAGTACCTTCTCTTCCTGTGGTGTAAGCAGCGGTGTGGCATTTTTAGGTGTATCCAATACGGGGCGGATCTGTAGTGCATTCTGGATCGTGCGCGAAAGATCATGCAACGCGATGTGTTTGGACAATGTCGAGTGAACGGCAGAGTGAGGGGGATCGATTGGGTTATGCGATCGGTCGCCTGATTGTAGTAAAATCAGCGGGATGGCGCCGCAGCTCATAAAAAATGGTGCGATGGGGGGGCTGGAGTGAATATCGCTGAGAAAACTACATAAATCTGCGATTACCAGATGTGGCTTCCACTGCAAAATATGCTCTTTAGCCAACATCAGATTATTAATCCCTGACACCAGAAATGAAGAGTTGAACATACCAGAATGATTAAGCAAGGCCTCTATCCCTGTGCGGGTGAAGTGGCACCGGTCAATCACTAAAATTTTAAGCATAAACCTTTCGCATTCAGAAGAGGATCAAATGGCTTTCTGAGTTCAGAAAGCTCTTCATCATAGAGAAGTCCAATGTGAGCCAAATGCGGGAACTACGCCTCTAATTGGGCTTAATTCTTGCTTTAAGTAAGCAATGAATAAAAAGGTTGAAATTCATTTTCTCCCGGGCAAAAATGCCATTTCATACATCCGCTTTGCAGGACGACCTGCAAACGCATCTTTCAACCGGGGACGGCCCCATTGTGTACTGGAGCCAGTCATGTCCTGGATCGTTTTACTTATCGCGGGCCTGCTTGAAGTTGTCTGGGCTATTGGTCTGAAATATACCCACGGTTTTACCCGTTTAACGCCAAGTATTATCACCATTGCGGCGATGATCGTCAGTATCGCTATGCTTTCCTGGGCGATGAGAACGCTACCGGTTGGTACGGCTTATGCCGTCTGGACCGGGATTGGCGCGGTAGGGGCGGCCATTACCGGCATTCTGCTATTGGGTGAATCAGCCAGTCCGGCACGTCTGCTCAGCCTGGGGTTGATTATTGCCGGCATTATTGGCCTGAAGCTCAGCACCCACTAAGCGCCGGGTTGTTTTACCCAAATCAACTTATTCACTTCAAATCCCTCCCGGGTCGCGACTGCCAGCATCTGCTGTTTCATCTCATCTGAAATCGTTGGGGTGCGAGAGAGGATCCACAGATAGTCGCGATCCGGGCCGCAGACCAGCGCATGACGATATTCCCTATCGAGAGCAATCACGTTATACCCACCATAGAAAGGGCCAAAGAACGAGACCTTAAGAGCAGCCCGGCCAGGATCGCCGGTGAAATAGGCTTTGCCTTCCGTTTTTTGCCACATTTCCCTGTCCGGGTTATAGCCTTTGTTGATGACGTTGAGCCCACCATCATCGCGCAGGCTGTAGGTTGCGGTCACTTTTTCCAGCCCACGTTCGAATCTATGGTCGAAACGCGCAATTTCATACCAGGTGCCCAGATAGCGTTTGGCATCAAAGTTATTCACCACGGTAACGCCTTTCGGCGGTGTAGGAGAACTGCAGGCAACAACCAGAAATGCAGCCGTAACTGCAGCAACAACGGGCAGAATGCGCATGGGATATTCCTTGCTGTATTTTTGTTAAGTGTAGATGACAGCAGGAAAAGAAGTGGAAGAAAGGAGGCCCGACGGATCGGACCTCAACGCCGGTTACTGCAGTTTTTCAAGGATGCGCCATGCCGCGTCGACGCGAGCAGGATTCGGGTAGCTTTTATTGGCCAGCATCACGATGCCAAGATTTTTCTCCGGAATAAAAGCCACATAACTACCAAATCCGCCAGTCGAACCTGTTTTATGTACCCAGGAGGCTTTTACTGCGGGGGCAGGTGGGTTTACCTCAACGGCCGGAAGCGCCGCCAGAGCGATTTTACTGTCGCTGCCGTTGATAATAGTGTCTGCTTTTACCGGCCAGTTAAGCATTTCCCAGCCTAAGCCCTGGTACATCTCACCAATGCGCCAGTAACGTGACTGTGCGAGCCCGATGCCCTGCTGCAGGGTTTTCTCCTGCACGTGGCTGGCGTCCATATTGGCCTGAACCCAGCGAGCCATATCCATAATGCTGGATTTCACACCATACGCTTCGGCATCAAGCTGGCCTGGCGAAACATGTACGGGCTTGCCATCGCGATAGCCCCAGGCATAATCTCGTTGCTCGTTCTGCGGAACGGTAATCCAGGTGTGAGTGAGTTTTAATGGCTGCAGGACGCGTCTGATCATCGCCCCTTCGTAGCTCATTCCAGAGGGTTTCACCGCCAGTACGCCAAACAGACCAATGCTGGAGTTAGCATAGAGACGTTTAGCGCCCGGGGCCCACTGGGGTTGCCAGTTTTGATAAAAGCGCAGCAATGCAGTTTTATTCGTCACCTCGTCGGGGATCTGAAGCGGCAGGCCACCCGCCGTATAGGTGGCTAAGTGCAGCAGACTAATGTTCTGCCACTGTTTGCCTGTGAGTTCCGGCCAGTACCGGGTGACCGGATCGCTGAGTTTGATTTCGCCGCGGGCGATCGCATCGCCGCCCAGCACGCCATTGAAGGTCTTACTGACTGAACCGAGTTCGAACAGTGTGTTCTGTGTAATCGGACGATTATTGGCGATATCAGCTTTACCCCAGGTAAAGTAATACGGTTTTCCCTGGTAGATAACGGCCACGGCCATACCCGGAATAGCCTGTTCCTTCATCAGCGGTGTGATGGTGCGGTTAACGATATCGGCAATCTGTTGTTCTGTTTTTGCGGCGGCAAACGTTGAGAAAGAGGCTGTCAGCAGTAGTGCGCAGCATAACGATTTTTTCATCATGAAATCATTTCCGTAATAAAAAGCGAAAGGGTGTCCGGGCCCGTCAGACGCAATCAGTGTGTTTGATTTGCACCGTGTTGACAAACGGTTAAATTTAGCAGCAGATATAAGTTTTTCTAACAGGTTAGATGATGACGCGTAGCTATATCCCACTTAATTCTCTGCGGGCTTTTGAAGCGGCCGCCAGGCATCTCAGCTTTACCCGCGCAGCAATTGAGCTTAACGTGACGCATTCTGCCATCAGCCAGCATGTGAAAGCGTTGGAACAACAGCTGAATTGTCAGCTCTTTATTCGCGTTTCACGGGGCCTGATGCTCACGACAGAAGGTGAAAGTCTGTTACCTGTACTTAATGACTCTTTCGATCGTATGGCTGCGATGTTAGACCGTTTTGCCGGTAACCAGGCTCAGGAAAAACTGAAAATTGGTGTGGTGGGCACTTTTGCGGTGGGTTGCCTTTTCCCACTTCTACACGATTTTAAACGGTGTTATCCGTATATCGATTTACAGATTTCCACGCATAATAACCGTGTTGATCCTGCTGCAGAGGGGCTGGATTATACCATTCGCTACGGAGGGGGAGCCTGGCACGATACTGATGCGCAATATTTATGTAGCGCGCTGATGTCTCCGCTTTGTTCACCCGAGCTGGCCTCTCAGATTCAGACTCCTGCAGATATCCTGAAATTTCCGCTATTACGATCGTATCGTCGTGATGAATGGGCGCTGTGGATGCAGGCCGCTGGAGAAGCGCCGCCGTCACCGACGCACAACGTGGTGGTGTTTGACTCGTCGGTCACCATGCTGGAAGCCGCGCAGGCGGGGATTGGTGTGGCAATCGCCCCGGTCAGAATGTTCACGCATTTACTCAGTAGTGAGCGTATCGTACAGCCGTTTTTAACGCAGATTGATCTGGGGAGTTACTGGATAACGCGTTTGCAATCTCGCCCGGAGACACCTGCGATGCGCGAGTTTTCTCGTTGGCTGATCGGCGTATTGCACAAATAAAAAGGCCCGCCAGTGGCGGGCCCAATAGGTAACAGCTGCGATTAGATAGTCAGAATGCCAATCGCTGTTACAACGGTCAGGATAGCAGCCAGGCCGTAGAATACCCATTTGCCAGCAGGCACGTGGATTTTCAGGTCATGCATAGCGTGGTGCATACGGTGTAAACCACACCACAGCGGCAGAACGATCATCAGGAACAGAAACGCACGTCCGATGAAGCTCTGGGCAAATGCCATAATGCGCTCATAGCTCAGCGCATCGCCCGGGAACAGACCCAGCGGCAGCATAATACCAACCAGCAGAACCACTACCGGCGCAATGATTGCGCCCCACATACCACCTGCACCAAACAGACCCCAGAATACAGGTTCGTCAGAGCGTTTTGGATTTGGATTAATCATCCCGGACTCCTTACCAGTACAGGGCTACATACAGTATGACTACGGTCACTACCGCAGTAACTACCCAGAGACCTTTGATGATCGGCTCTGGCCCCATTTTTTCGTCTTTTACGATGATGTTGGCGGCTTTCGGCGCCAGCTCAAACCAGGTTTTGGTATGCAGCAGTGCTGCAGCCAGGACAACCAGGTTGAGGATGACCACCACCGGGTTTTGCAAAAAGCCGACAAAGCCCATCCAGGACTCAGCACCATGCTTCAGAGCAAACAGGCCGAAAATCAGTTCAATACTGAACCAGACTGCCGGAACTGCCGTGCCTTCGCGCAGCATGTAAAAACGATAAAATGGCAGCTTTTTCCACCAGGTGGACGTCATCGGCCGCACATAGGGTTTGCGTTTAGTCGTCATCATGCACTCCTTAGCGTGGTTTCAGGGTAGCGATAAGAAAGTCTTTTGAACTTTCAACTTTACCCTGCTGAATGGCCGCAGCCGGATCGACGTGTTTCGGGCAGACTTCGGAGCAGTAGCCCACGAAAGTACAGGTCCAGACGCCGTTCGGGCTGTTCAACTGAGCCATACGCTCCTTCTTGCCGTGGTCGCGGCTATCTTCGTTATAGCGATGCGCCAGCGTAATTGCAGCCGGTCCAATGAACTCAGGGTTCAGGCCGAACTGCGGACACGCGGCGTAACACAGACCGCAGTTGATGCAACCGGAGAACTGATGATATTTCGCCATCTGCGCCGGAGTCTGGGTGTTTGGTCCCTGATCCGGAGTACGCGGGTTACCAATGATATACGGCTTGATCGCTTCCAGACTTTCGATGAAGTGCGTCATATCGACGACCAGATCGCGTTCAATCGGGAAGTTGCCCAGTGCTTCAACCTTCATACCGTTGGTGTAATCACGCAGGAAGGTTTTGCACGCCAGTTTCGGCACGTTGTTGACCATCATGCCGCAAGAGCCGCAAATTGCCATACGGCAGGACCAGCGATAGCTCAGGTCTGGTGCCAGGTTATCTTTGATGTAGCCCAACGCATCCAGCAGAGACGTGGTTTCATCATAAGGAACTTCATAGAAAGCACTGTGCGGCGCAGTATCGGTTTCCGGGTTATAGCGCACCACCTCAACTTTCAGGTTTTTCAACTCAGCCATTCGCCTTCTCCTTCTTATCGGCTGCTTCCGCTTCGCCACCGTAAACACGTTTAGCCGGTGGCAGAGTGGTGATTTTCACGTCGCTGTATTCCAGGCGAGTCGTGCCGTCAGCATCGCGGAAGGCGAGGGTATGTTTGAGGAAGTTCACGTCGTCACGCTCGGTGCAGCCTTCATCCAGACGCTGGTGCGCGCCGCGGGATTCTTTACGTGCCAGCGCGGAGTGCGCCATACATTCGGCAACGTTCAGGCCGTGACCCAGTTCAATGGTGTACAGCAGGTCGGTGTTGAATACGCTGGAAGTATCAGTGATACGTACGCGCTTGAAGCGCTCCTGCAGTTCCGCCAGCTTATCAACGGTTTTCTGCATGAGTTCCGGTGTACGGTAGATGCCGCAACCTTCTTCCATGGAGATACCCATTTCGTCACGGATCTTAGACCAGTTTTCGTTACCTTCCTGGTTAACCAGATCTTTCAGACGTTTTTCAACGCCAGCAACCTGTGCATCAAGAGCTGCACTGTTTGCAGCGCCAGCTGTTGCAGCGCGTTCCGCAGCTTGTTCACCGGCCATACGACCGAAGACCACCAGTTCCGCCAGGGAGTTAGAGCCCAGACGGTTAGCGCCGTGCAGACCAACAGAGGAACATTCACCCACCGCGAACAGACCTTTAATACGGGTTTCGCAGTGCTGATCGGTTTCGATACCGCCCATGGTGTAGTGTGCGGTCGGGCGTACCGGGATCGGTTCTTTAACCGGATCGACACCCACGTAGGCTTTCGCCAGTTCGCAGATGAACGGTAAACGTTCGAGCAGTTTTTTCTCGCCGAGATGGCGCAGGTCGAGGTGAACAACATCGCCACGTGGGGTGGAGATGGTGTTGCCTTTACGCCATTCGTGCCAGAAAGCCTGAGAAACTTTGTCACGCGGACCGAGTTCCATGTATTTGTTTTTCGGCTCGCCCAGCGGAGTTTCTGGACCCATGCCGTAGTCTTGCAGATAACGGTAGCCATTTTTGTTGACCAGAATACCACCTTCACCACGGCAGCCTTCAGTCATCAGGATACCGGAACCAGGCAGACCTGTTGGGTGATATTGAACGAATTCCATATCACGCAGCGGAACGCCGTGGCTCAGCGCCATGCCCATACCGTCGCCGGTTACGATGCCGCCGTTGGTGTTGTAACGGTAAACACGACCCGCGCCGCCCGTTGCCATCACGACTGCGTTAGCACGGATTTGTACCAGGGTGCCTTCCATCATGTTCATGGCGACCAGGCCGCGAGCATGACCGTCGTCCACCAGGATATCCAGAACGAAGTGTTCATCAAAGCGCTGAATTTGCGGGAACTGCAAAGAAGTTTGGAACAGCGTATGCAGCATGTGGAAGCCGGTTTTATCCGCGGCAAACCAGGTACGCTCGATTTTCATGCCGCCGAAGCGACGTACGTTGACGCTACCGTCTTCACGGCGGCTCCATGGGCAGCCCCATTGTTCCAGTTGCGTCATTTCAGTTGGGCAGTGGTGGACAAAGTAATCCACGACATCCTGCTCACACAGCCAGTCTCCGCCTGCTACCGTATCGTGAAAATGGTAGTCAAAGCTGTCATGATCCTGCGCGACAGCAGCAGAGCCGCCTTCGGCAGCAACGGTATGGCTGCGCATTGGGTACACTTTTGAGATCAGTGCGATTTTAGCGTTGGGATTTGCTTGTGCGGCAGCAATTGCTGCACGCAATCCCGCGCCACCGGCGCCTATAATGGCAAGATCGGCTTGAAAGGTTTGCACGACATTCCTCCAGATTGTTGTTATTTCATCCCCGCCCGAATTCAGATGCTTAATCGGATTCAAACAGGTTATGAACGCGTTTCCACTGCTCCTTTATAGGTACAATAGTATAGTCTTAGGGATGTGAGGGAAATTTGACGTGTTCGATTTTTTTAGCGTATCAGAGGGCTGAATTATCATTGAATTTGATTAATTTAATTACTAAACCACCCAATGTTGCTTTTTTTACCCGCCAGCCAGTGTTTATTATTCCCGCGTGAAATTTGTCTCGCTAGCGCGATACGAGTAGACTTCGTGCCCTTGTCTGAAATCGGAGAAACAACCATGAGCGAAACGGCAACCTGGCAGCCGAGCGCGTCCATCCCCAATCTGTTAAAACGTGCAGCAATTATAGCGGAGATTCGTCGCTTTTTTGCCGATCGTGGAGTGCTTGAGGTTGAGACACCTTGCATGAGTCAGGCGACGGTAACGGACATCCACCTGTTCCCGTTCGAAACGCGTTTCGTTGGCCCTGGTCATTCCCAGGGGATGAACCTCTATTTAATGACCAGCCCGGAATACCATATGAAGCGCCTGCTGGTCGCAGGATGTGGCCCGGTGTATCAGCTATGTCGCAGCTTCCGTAATGAAGAGATGGGACGTCATCATAATCCTGAGTTCACCATGCTTGAGTGGTATCGCCCACACTACGACATGTATCGCCTGATGAACGAAGTGGATGATTTGCTGCAGCAAGTGCTGGACTGTTCACCTGCCGAAAGCCTTTCTTACCAGCAAGCTTTCCAGCGTCATCTGGAGATTGACCCGCTGTCTGCGGATAAAACCCAACTGCGGGAAGTGGCGGCGAAGCTGGATCTCAGCAATATCGCGGATACTGAAGAGGACCGGGATACCTTGCTGCAACTGCTGTTTACGATGGGCGTCGAGCCGCATATTGGCAAAGACAAACCGACGTTTGTGTACCATTTCCCGGCCAGTCAGGCGTCACTGGCACAAATCAGTACCGAAGATCATCGCGTGGCTGAACGTTTCGAGGTTTATTACAAAGGTATTGAGCTAGCGAATGGTTTCCATGAGTTGACTGATGCACGTGAACAGCAGCAACGATTCGAGCAGGATAATCGTAAGCGTGCCGCGCGCGGCCTGCCGCAGCAGCCTATTGACACCAACCTGCTTGAAGCGTTGAAGGTTGGGATGCCGGATTGCTCTGGCGTGGCGCTGGGTGTTGACCGTCTGGTGATGCTGGCGCTGGGCGCTGAGAGTCTGGCTGACGTTATCGCCTTTACCGTCGATCGTGCATAACGGGTTATCCCTCTACAATACAAAGTGGCGATAAAACCGCCACTTTGTAGCACATTTTTTCACTTTCCCTCTAATGGCCACAATTTACATCTGGATATCTGATATCGTTTAGGTATCAATTCTGTGTTGATTTTTAATTGCTGAACTCTGCAAAGAGAGCGGTGCCAATCGGTGAGCGGCGTTTGCGAAACGTTTGCCAGAGTAAGGGATAGTTGAATGACCCAAACAATAAAGAAGATGAGCCTGCCAGGTCTCATCCTTATGATATTTACGTCAGTTTTTGGATTTGCCAATAGCCCTTCGGCTTTCTATTTAATGGGATACAGTGCTATTCCATGGTATGTATTTTCTGCATTATTATTCTTTATTCCATTTGCTTTAATGATGGCGGAAATGGGTTCTGCCTATCGGAAAGAAGAGGGTGGAATCTATTCGTGGATGAATAATAGCGTTGGACCTCGCTATGCCTTTATCGGCACCTTTATGTGGTTCTCCTCCTATGTTATCTGGATGGTCAGTACTGCCGCGAAAGTCTGGGTACCTTTTTCAACCTTCTTATTTGGCGCAGACATGACCCAGCACTGGCGTATCGTGGGGCTTGAGCCTACGCAAGTCGTCGGACTGCTCGCTGTTGGCTGGATGATTCTGGTGACCTGTGTGGCATCCCGGGGTATTAATAAGATTGCGCGTATTACGGCAGTAGGCGGAATTGCCGTAATGTGTCTTAATTTAGTTCTGTTGTTAGTGAGTGTCGCTATTTTGTTATTAACTGGTGGCCACTTTGCACAGGATATTAATTTCATCTCCTCACCTAATCCCGGATATCAGTCCGGGCTGGCAATGTTGTCATTTGTTGTGTTTGCCATTTTTGCTTATGGCGGAATTGAAGCTGTAGGGGGACTGGTTGATAAAACAGAAAAACCAGAAAAGAACTTTGCTAAAGGCATTGTTTTTGCCGCTATTGTCATTTCTGTGGGTTATTCGCTGGCCATCTTTTTATGGGGCGTTAGCACCAACTGGCAGCAGGTATTAAGCAATAGCTCGGTCAACCTCGGCAATATTACTTATATCCTGATGAAGAGCCTCGGGATGACGTTGGGTAATGCGCTGCATCTTTCCCCTGAGACCGCGATGGTGATGGGTGTATGGTTTGCACGTATTACCGGGCTTTCGATGTTCCTTGCCTATACCGGTGCTTTTTTTACCCTTAGCTACTCGCCGTTGAAAGCGATTATTCAGGGTACGCCGAAGGCGTTGTGGCCCGCGCCGATGACCAAACTGAATGCCGTAGGGATGCCGACGACGGCAATGTGGTTACAGTGCCTGCTGGTGAGCCTGTTTATCCTGTTGGTTTCATTTGGTGGCGATACGGCGTCAGCGTTCTATAACAAACTGACGCTGATGGCGAACGTCTCCATGACGCTGCCGTATCTGTTCCTGGCACTGGCGTTTCCGTTCTTTAAAGCCCGTCCGGGTCTGGAAAGACCGTTTGTGGTCTTTAAAACCCGAGCGGCGACGCTGCTGGCAACGGGTGTGGTCGTTCTGGTGGTGACGTTTGCCAACGTGTTCACCATCATCCAGCCGGTAATTGAAGCCGGGGACTGGAACAGTGCCTTGTGGATGACCGGCGGCCCGATCTTCTTCTCGCTGCTGGCGATGGCGATTTATCAGAACTACAGCCGCCGCGTTGACCGTCAGCCGGTTCTGGTGACAGAGTAAATTGGGCCGTGTAGGCCGGATAAGGCAATGCCGCCATCCGGCAATCAGTATCGAATTGCCTGATGGCGCTACGCTTATCAGGCCTACAAGACCCACACTGTAGCCCGGCCTAACGCAGTGACGCCGGGATTTCCCGGTGCGAGTGTTAGCGACGTTATTACTCATACACATCGTCCATAAATAATATGGTATTTATGGACGATAGATTAGTGTTGTAATTATTTTTTAGATAAATGCTATTTACTGTGAATTATATCTTTAATCAATTGCTTTAAATGTTTTTGATATTTTATGTTTCTGTTTCTCGCTTAATGTAGTATCCAGTGGTTTACTTATCTTTTAAGCTAAGGACAGTGACATGCGTGATTCGGTTATTTTCTGTAAGGTCGACAGCTATGGTTTTCCACATTGGAATGGTGTGGATTTTCTTCGTTGGAAAACTCTTCCAACAAATTGGCGTTTTGATACAGGGACTGCACATTTATGGATATATAAAACAGCATGGTTAGTTTATCATAGAAATATGCTAAAAAAATCGGCTGAGGAAGCCCAAATCCCTCTATTGTTGTTGGCTGGTGTCGCTGCAGCAGAGGTGGGGGGGACGCCAGAAAGATTTAAGTCAGTGGGTGTATTACAAGTCAGACAAATTCTGGAAACTATCTCGCGAAGGGAGGATAAGGCCTTATCTAATGCTACTTCAGTTGGTTCTATCGCAATACAGCTGGGTGTGGCCGCTAGCACGATGGGCATCAGGCCCGATAAGTTGACCTCTTTTGAGCAGTTTCAGCTATCGAATTGTCTGCTGGATAATCGCTTTAATATTCGGGTTGTCGCGTTTCATTTGCGCGATCTTATTATGTTAAGTTACCCTGGGAAAGATACTGCTCATCTTACCGATGAGCAAATTATTATTATTGGTTCAAGATATAATCGTGGTACCCAACGAGAAATTCAAAGCATTACTGATTCTATTTCTGCTCCGGTTGGTACTAAACAGCGTGAATACAGTGAGTATGGGCGGCGAATTATTGAGAAAAAGACAGCAATAATGGAAATTATGCGAGGAGGATGAATGAATTCGAAAGCCATATCGCTGAATGTTATCTGGGGAACAGTAAGTTTCGTTCTGATTATTATTTTCTCTACCCAGGATAAAGAGAGGTTTATCGATGGGCTGGGGGTTAATAATATTTGTGACCTGATGACCTATGTTGAAAGTGATGATATCCGTGATGCTGGTATTATCTTCACGCTCCCGCTTTTTATTCCCTATATCTATGTCATTGCATACAGGAAGCAGCGTAGTTTCTGGCAGTTACTGACGGTGACGGTATTGGTTTGCTTTTGGCTATGGCGCTTCTTCCTGCGATACCAGTTCTGCCTGTAATCCAATAGTCTGGTAGCCCGGCCTAACGTAGTGACGCCGGGATTTCCCCGGCGTCGGTGCTAGCGCCCCTCGTCCGGGCTACTCAGGTATTACAAACTTCCCGCCGGGCGACTGCCTCTGCCCGCAGAACTTAACGTTCTCCCCGTTTGCTTACCGCCGAGGCTCTCCAGACGCATCTGGAACGGTGGGAACGGCATATCAATACCGTGCTCGCGGAAGCCTGCCAGAATCAGTTGGTGGATTTCATGGCGCAGCGGCATGCGATGCCCCATTTCAGCGGCATAAATACGCAGTTCGAAGATTTGAATTCCTTGTTGCAGGTCAACCAGGAAGACTTCTGGCGCCGGGTTATCGATAACCAGCGAGCAACGATGTGCGGCAGTCAGCAGGATCTGCGTAACCTCCTCGCTGTTAGCCTCCGACGGTGCCGGGATGGTTAACACCACACGGGTAACCGAATCGGATAGCGACCAGTTGATAAACTGTTCGGTGATAAAGGCTTTGTTGGGTACGATGATCTCTTTGCGGTCCCAGTCGCTGATAGTGGTGGCACGGGTATTAATTTTCGTCACGCTACCGGTGAGATCGCGAATGGTCACCGTGTCGCCAATACGGATTGGTTTTTCAAACAGGATGATCAGGCCGGAAATAAAGTTGGCGAAGATCTCCTGCAAGCCAAAGCCTAGCCCGACACCGAGAGCCGCCACCAGCCACTGCAGTTTGGACCACTCAATACCGATCATCGAGAAGCCAACCAAACCGCCAATCAGCATCAGCAGATATTTGGTGATGGTGGTGATGGCATAACCGGTGCCGGGGGTTAAATCCAGGTGCTGCAGCAACGCCAGCTCCAGCAATGCGGGCAGGTTTCGCACCAACTGCGTCGTGATGATAAACACCAGAATCGCAATTAACACCGCACCCAGTGTAATGGGCTCTAAACTTTCCACGCCCTGCACCGTGGAGGTGACATCCCATAGTGAGATATTTTCCAGGAAGCCGAAAGCGGAATGAATTTCTGACCACAGCACGATAACCGAAAGCAGGGCGATGAGCATCAGGATAGAACGCACCAGGCGCAATGATTGTGCGCTGATTGCATCAAGATCCACTTCGCTTTCGTCAACATCAACGGCTCCTTCGAGGCTGGTTGAGTGTGGCGGCTCTTCCTCACCGCGCGCGCGTTGCGCCAGCATTTCGGCGCGTCGATGCTTGGCACGATCGAATGCCAGACGGCGACGTTGGATAAGCATCCAACGGCGGATGACGTGATAGACCACCAGTAACAAGAACCAAATTGCTACCGAAGTCTCCAGGCGCGCCAGCAGGGCTTGTGATGTTGCCAGGTAGCCCACAGCTGCCGCGAGAATAGCAATCAGTGGTGCACCCATCAGCATATTCCACAGCATGCTGTTGACCATGTTGTCGCCATTGCCTTCTTTGTCGAGATACAGTGGTATGCCGGCGCGTTTCAGGCTCAGGGTTACGATCGCCAGCGCTCCGCAAATCAGGATAAAGCACAGACGTCCCAGTGAGGCGGAGAATTCCCGGTCATTGAGGTTATCAAACATAATCACCGCCATGATCAGCGGGACAATCAGCCCGATACTCATCAGGTAATAGTGCATGGCCTTCGCGACGCGGTTACGTGGCCAGCCAAAGTGGGCAATGAACAGACCGTTGGGACGCGCAAAGGTGGCGCAAATCATTACCGCCCATAGCATAGGCACCGTGGCGGTAACGCCATCGCCGATAGCAACAGCCAGCGGGTAAGGCCAAGCTTCCTGCAACCCGTAACCGAGCGTTGCCCACAGCACCGGCAGCGGTGAGGCGACGAGTATCGACCAGAATACCGTGCGTATCGTCAGCCAGAAGTGGTCCTGGGTAACTTTCCCAACCCGCGCTGACGAGCGTTCAAGGAAACGGGTGAAGTGCTTGCGCGAAGAGAGGCTAAAGCCAACCAGCACCAATGCTGCGAAAAGCGGCAATAGTGTTTCTTTGCTGGTCAGCATCATGATGCTGGCTTTACCCAACTGATTAAACGTATCTAATGAGATCAAACGCCGCAGATCCTGAACGATGTCGACAGGCCAGGAGAGCGAGATGGGACTGACGTCTGACGTCCAGAACAGATAGCGGTGCGTTGCTTCGTTGACCTCTTTGAGCGCATCTTCCAACTGGCTGTTGGAGACCTTGAGCTTGGTCAGCTCAAGGATCAGCGTATCGCCGCCCTGTAACAAAGAGTTCAACAGCTCACGCTGAGTGCGTAGCTGGGCGTTGAGAATGCTGCTCTGTTCAGCCGTTAGCGGTTGTCCATCGGCCTGATGAATCTGACGCAATTGCGGCTGTTTATTGAGGAGATCCTCATAGCGCATACGGTGTACGCGTAGCTGCGCCATTTCGGTATCCAACTGCTGGGGCTTGGGCATTTCCGGTAAACGGGATACCTGCGCGCGCAGCGCTTCTCCCAGCATATTTGAGACCCCCAGCCACTGGGACTGCTCTCGCAGCGTATTCAATGCCTGGCGCACCTGTAACGTTTGGCTGGCGGCCTGACGCTGTTGCGAGGCAACCAGGTCCATACGCTGCGCCTGCTGGTTTAAGGCCTGAGACAGTTCGCGGTTAACTTTAAACTGGTCAATGATGCCTTCCGGCAATCCTGCGCTGTTTTCTGCCAACAGTTCCGTGCTCTCCAGCGCACGTTCGGCTTCACGCTGGCGCTGGCTGTTGAGTTGGTTGCGTAATGCTTGCAGATAAGCGTCGAGTTGTTGGCTCTGCTTTTCTGCCAGTTCGGAGCGCATTCGCGCCAGTTCCTGGCGGTTGTTTGCGGAAAGCTGCGCCAGCTCCAGTTCATCGACCTGGGCTTTGAGTTTGGCGGATTCCGCCTGCATCGCCTGATTGAGCGCTGAGTTACTGTTAGCTGTACCCAGGCGTCGCTCAATATCATTTAACTGGCGGCGAGCATCGGTTTGTTGCTGAGGAAGTTGGCTTAACGAGTCGGCGATTTCCCGGGCGCGATCCTGCTCCTGCTGGGCCTGACGACTCTTTTCCAGCAGTTGGCTGCTAACCTGGAGGATCTCCTGGTTTAACGCATCGGTAGTGAGTCCGGTTGGCACATTGCGCGGTTCATCGCGCAGGTTACTAAGCTGTGCGCGTAACGTTGCGGACAGCTTGGGGAAGTTATCAATAATCTGCTGATATTGCTGGGCGCGCTCGAGAGAGCCTTTACGCTCCTCAAGGGCATTCAGCGCGGACTGGAGCGCCTCGACGGTTTCTGGCTGAGCGGGTTTTGCCGCTTTTGCCTGCTCCAGTTCCTGGGTGAGTTGTTTGGCATCGGGGGCCGTCGCAGCGTACGCCCCCAGGCTGAGGCACCAGGCCATCAGAAAAGTGATAATCAGGCGCACAGCAGCGATTCCTATGTTTAACTTTCGTCTTTTTTGTCGTCAACCAGCGGGCTGGCGTCGTGTTCTGCTTCGATCTCTTCTTTCGCCAGCGGGGCCGGTTCTGCCTCTGGCGTCACGAAAGTCTCGGTCGAGATGGCCATTGGTTGGCCGATTTTGGTCACGGAAAGATCCTGCAACTGCTCAACCAGGTTAACTTTGCCAGGTGCGAACAGGTTGATGACGGTGGAACCGAGTTTAAAGCGGCCCATTTCCTGACCTTTCAACAGCGCCACCGACCCTTCGCTTTCGCCTTCCGGCCATGTCCAGCGTTTGATCACGCCTTCACGCGGTGGGGTAATGGTGCCAGCCCATACGGTTTCAATGCTGCCGACGATGGTCGCGCCGACCAGAATCTGCACCATCGGGCCGAATTCGGTATCAAACAGGCAAATAACACGTTCGTTGCGGGCAAACAGGTTCGGCACGTTCTGCGCGGTCAGGATGTTCACAGAGAAGAGATCGCCCGGCACATACATCATTTCACGCAGGATACCGTTACACGGCATGTGTACACGGTGGTAATCGCGTGGAGATAAGTAAGTGGTCACAAACGTACCGTTGCGGAATTTGTCAGCCATCTGGTAGTTGCCAGCCAGCAGCGCTTCAAGGGTATAGCTATGCCCTTTAGCCTGCAGCAATTTGTCTTCTTCGATGTTGCCTAACTGGTTGATCACGCCGTCAGCGGGCATGACCAGTACGTTTGGATCGGTATTAATCGGGCGAGCATCGTCGCGCAGCGGGCGAACAAAGAAGTCGTTAAAGGTGCGATAGCTGGCAGTGTCCGGCTTTTGCGCCTCTTTCATATCGACCTTGTAGTATTTCACGAACAGATCGATAACCAGTTTAGTCAGCCATCCCGCTCGTTTGCTCGCACCCCAACCCGCCAGGCGAGTGAGCCATAGTTTCGGCAGAATGTATTGTAGCGAAAGCTTAAATGAGTTTAACAAGGTAGCCTCCAGGCCATAATTTGTTCCCGATCCGGCATATGGGCCGGATCCTGAAAAAAGGGGGACGATTCTAGCGATGCTTAGCTTAGTTGTCAGTCGTCTGTATCAGAAAAGTTTTTACGCGTTTTTACCTGCGCCATGCTTTCCAGGATGCGGTGATAATTTTCAAACCGAACCTCAGCAATTTTCCCTTCCTCGACAGCTTCACGAATTGCACAGCCCGGATCTGCATCATGTTTACAGTCGCGGTACTTGCAATGACCTAAATAGTCATGAAATTCGACAAAGCCATCAGTGATTTGTTCCGGTTCAAGATGCCACAGCCCAAACTCACGTACACCGGGGGAGTCGATGACATCGCCGCCGTGAGGGAAGTGGTACAGGCGAGAAGCTGTTGTGGTGTGCTGCCCAAGACCAGAGTTGTCGGAGACATCATTGGTCAGGATCTCTTCCTGCAGGCCGAGAAGATTATTGAGCAGGCTGGATTTACCTACGCCCGACTGACCGGCGAAAATGCTGATGCGATCGGTTAACGCTTTTTCAAGCGGTTTCAGGCCGTCTTTAGTGCGGCTTGAGACCATCAACACGCGATAACCAATGTGGCGATAAATATCCATCTGCTCGTTAACGAAGGCCATACCTTCGTCGTCCAGCAGATCAATTTTGTTGAGTACGATGATGGGCTCTACGTGCAAGGTTTCGCAAGCCACCAGATAGCGGTCGATAATATTCAGTGACAGCTCAGGTAAGATGGCTGAGACAATTACGATTTGATCGATGTTGGCCGCAATGGGTTTCACCCCGTCGTAAAAGTCCGGGCGAGTGAGTACTGAGATACGCTCATGTACCGCCTCAACGATCCCTTTAACATTCACGCCCTCTGCTGCCGCTTTACCCGGACGCCAGACTACACGATCGCCGGTAACCAGCGAACGAATGGTACGGCGGATGTTGCAACGGTGAATTTCCCCGTCAGCAGATTCTACGTCGGCATGCATGCCAAAACGGCTGATAACGATGCCTTCAGCGGTCTCGCCAAACAGGTTGTCGTCGTAGTCGGGCTTCTCCGCGGACGTTTTAAGACGACGCTGGTGATTGGCGTTCACGCGGCGCTGTTGGCCTTTGGAGAGTTTATTCTTACTCAATCGGACTGGCTCCTGGTCGCCCATAATGGGCAAAACATTTATGATACACGCAATTTTAGATGAATATAGTCACACTGAATGTGACGTCTGAAGGGTGGAAAATAGCATGAGTGCCAATGAAAACAACCTGATTTGGATCGATCTGGAGATGACAGGTCTGGATCCCGAGCGCGATCGCATTATTGAGATCGCTACGCTAGTGACTGATGCCAACCTGAATATCCTGGCTGAAGGACCGACAATTGCGGTGCATCAGTCTGATGAGCAACTGGCGTTAATGGATGACTGGAACGTACGTACGCATACCGGAAGTGGGCTGGTGGAACGCGTAAAAGCGAGCACCATGGGCGATCGTGAAGCCGAACTGGCGACGCTGGCCTTTTTAAAAGAGTGGGTTCCGGAAGGGAAATCACCTATCTGTGGCAACAGCATCGGCCAGGATCGCCGCTTCTTGTTTAAATACATGCCGGAGCTGGAGGCGTATTTCCATTATCGCTATCTGGACGTCAGCACGCTCAAAGAACTGGCGCGTCGTTGGAAGCCGGAAATCCTGGCTGGCTTCACCAAGCAGGGAACGCATCAGGCGATGGACGATATTCGTGAATCGGTTGCCGAGCTTGCTTACTATCGCGAACATTTCATTAAGCTTTGATTTTGTGGATTGCCGGGTGGCGGCTACGCCTTACCCGGCTTACGAATATCGTTCCTGTGAGCTTGCACTGAGGCAGAATTGTCGCTAAATTAGACGACTTGCCGATAAATTCAGCACTTAAACAGAAAAATGAGAAAATCGCTTTTCGGGGGGTTGCAGCTAAACGGATTTCTCGTATAATGCGCCTCCCGTAACGACAGAGAATTACGCGTTACGGCAGCAACAAAAGCAGTACAGATTTGCGGGAATAGCTCAGTTGGTAGAGCACGACCTTGCCAAGGTCGGGGTCGCGAGTTCGAGTCTCGTTTCCCGCTCCAAAATTTGAAAATGCTTGTAAAGCAAAGACACACCCAAGCGGGAATAGCTCAGTTGGTAGAGCACGACCTTGCCAAGGTCGGGGTCGCGAGTTCGAGTCTCGTTTCCCGCTCCAAAATTTGAAAGTGCTTATAAAGCACAGACCACCAATCGCAGGATTTCGAATTGCGACAAGGCGGCAACTGAATGAGTCCTTAGGAGCTTACTGAAGTAAGTGACTCAGGTGAATGAAGGCAGCCAACGCAGTAGCGGTTCGAAAGACGAAGATTATGCGGGAATAGCTCAGTTGGTAGAGCACGACCTTGCCAAGGTCGGGGTCGCGAGTTCGAGTCTCGTTTCCCGCTCCAAATTCTTACCCCAATAAAAATATCCACAACGAATAATCGCGTTGGGGACGTTTTGTTTCGTCATTGACATACTTTTGTAAACAGACTTATCCACAGGCTCGGGTATTATTCCTGGAATACAAAAAACTTCGCTGGGTGAATAGTATCATTTTAACTATTTGAAATTATTGAACTAATTATCATTTCAAATTGTTAATGCGATCACTTGACGATTTTTTCCCTCTTGAATATCAATGTGTTTTTATTTTTATACACAAGCTGTGGATGACTTACGCGTCGCGCGGCAGACCCTTTTCAATGACCCTGACCAAACGTTGTTTCTTCGGTAACTGCACCTCAACTACGCAGGCATTTCGCTTCTCAATTTGCTGAGCAACCGCCCAGTCTATGTGTTCGTCGAGAAGTGGGTGCTCACCTCTGCGACTTTCCAGAGCGTGAATAACCGCGTCATCCCATGGGGCATTACCCAACGCAACGGCGATATTTCGCAGCCAGCGCAGGTGGCCAATACGGCGAATGGCAGAACCTTCCGTGACTTTTAAAAACCACGCTTCGCTCCAGCTAAACAGCGCTATTAACTCTGGAGCATGAAGCTGCTTGCGCGGGTTGAAGTCATCCTCTGTCGTCAACTGTGAATAGCGGTTCCACGGGCAAATGAGCTGGCAATCATCGCAGCCGTAAATTCTATTGCCCATCAAGGGACGAAATTCTTCCGGGATAGCACCTTCCAGTTCGATAGTGAGATACGAGATACAGCGGCGTGCGTCTACCGTGTAGGGTTCCACGATGGCCCCGGTGGGACAGATGGTCATACAGGCAACACATTTCCCGCATCCTTCTTCGACTGGCTTATCGACCGGCAGAGGCACGTCGATCAGTAATTCCCCGAGGAAGAAAAATGAACCCGCCTCGCGATTGAGAATAAGTGAGTGCTTACCTGTCCAGCCAAGTCCGGCTTTTTCCGCCAAAGGACGCTCAAGAATGGGCGCGGAATCGACAAAAGGTCTAAAATTCAGCGAAACGCAGTGCTGTTGAATCCTCTCCCCCAGCTTTTTTAAGCGGTTACGCAGTAGCTTATGGTAGTCGCGCCCAAGCGCGTAACGGCTGACGTAACCGAGTGAGGGGTTTTTCAACGTGCTGGCAAAGGCGGCATTAGCAGGCAGATAGTTCATACGTACGCTGATGACGCGTAGCGTACCGGGTAATAATTCGTGAGGTCGGGCGCGCATCATGCCGTGACGGGCCATCCAGTCCATCTCGCCGTGGTATTGTTTATCCAGCCAGGCCTGCAGTTTGGGCTCCGCTTCGCTGAGGTCGGTATCGGCAATACCGACCTGCTGAAAGCCAAGCTCCAGCCCCCACTGCTTAATATTTTGCGCTAACTGATTGAGATCGAGGGGCTCTGACATGACGGACCATACAATGAAGAAAAACCCCGCAAGTATACCACACTCCATCTGGCACGCCGATGACATCAGGCGGATGGAGCGAGAGGCGGCAGACAGTTTAGGGCTGACGTTGTATGAGCTGATGCAACGGGCGGGAGAGGCGGCGTTTCAGGTCACCCGCGAGGCCTATCCGAATGCCCAACACTGGCTGGTGCTCTGCGGTCATGGCAACAACGGCGGTGATGGTTACGTGGTGGCAAGGCTTGCCAAAGCGCTGGGGCTTGAAGTCACGTTGCTGGCGCTCGAGAGTGATAAACCGCTCCCCGAGGAAGCGCGGCAGGCGCACGACGCCTGGCTTAACGCCGGTGGCGTGATTCATGCTGCGGATATTAACTGGCCAGACAGCGTGGACGTCATTATTGATGCGCTGTCAGGTACTGGCTTAAAAAACGCGCCGCGTGAACCTCTCCCGGCGTTGATCGAACGTGCCAATAGCCACCCAGCCCCTACAATCGCAATCGACATTCCATCCGGCCTACTGGCGCAGACAGGGGCGACGCCGGGGGCTGTCATCAACGCTGCGCACACCGTTACCTTTATTGCGCTCAAGCCAGGTCTGCTCACCGGTAAAGCACGCGATGTCACCGGGCGTCTGCATGTTAACGCACTCGGGCTGGACGACTGGCTGGCGGGGCAGAACGCGCCGCTGCAACGTTTTGATGCTCAACAGCTTGCGCACTGGCTAACGCCGCGTCGTCCCACCTCACACAAAGGCTCCCACGGTCGGCTGGTGATTATCGGCGGCGACCACGGCACGGCAGGCGCAATACGCATGGCCGGTGAAGCGGCGCTGCGCGCAGGAGCCGGGCTGGTCAAAGTGCTGACGCGCAGTGAAAACATTGCGCCTGTTCTGACTGCCAGACCAGAACTGATGGTCGATGCGCTGACGCCGCAGACTCTGGAAGAGTGTCTGGCATGGGCGGATGTTGTAGTGATAGGACCAGGGCTTGGTCAGCAGGAGTGGGGCAAAAAAGCGTTGCAAAAAGTAGAGAATTTTCGCAAACCGATGCTCTGGGATGCGGATGCGCTGAACCTGCTGGCAATCAATCCCGATAAACGTCACAATCGCGTGATCACGCCGCATCCTGGTGAAGCCGCGCGGCTGCTGGGCTGTTCCATTGCAGAAATTGAAGACGATCGCTTACTTTGTGCGCAACGTCTGGTAAAACGGTACGGAGGCGTGGTTGTGCTGAAAGGCGCGGGTACGGTTGTTGCTGCTGAACAGGCTGAGCTGGGTATTATTGATACCGGCAATGCCGGGATGGCCAGCGGCGGAATGGGTGATGTGCTTTCCGGTATTATTGGCGCATTGCTCGGACAGAAGCTTACCCCGTATGATGCAGCCTGTGCGGGATGTGTTGCGCATGGTGCGGCAGCGGATGTGCTGGCGGCGCGTTTTGGTACGCGTGGCATGCTGGCGACAGATCTCTTTACCACGCTACAGCGTATTGTTAACCCTGATGTGATTGACGTTTATCATGATGAATCGAGTAATTCCACTACCTGATGAACAGGCGACTTTAGACCTGGGACTGCGGGTAGCTAAAGCCTGTGACGGCGCGACGGTAATTTATTTGTACGGCGACCTGGGGGCGGGTAAAACCACTTTCAGCCGGGGATTCCTGCAGGCGTTAGGCCACAAAGGTAATGTAAAAAGCCCCACCTACACGCTGGTTGAACCCTATGCGCTCGATAATTTGATGGTATATCACTTCGATCTGTACCGACTTGCGGACCCGGAGGAGCTGGAATTTATGGGGATCCGCGATTATTTTGCCAATGATGCCATCTGCCTGGTGGAATGGCCGCAACAAGGTAAAGGTGTACTACCAGACCCGGACGTCGAAATACACATTGAATATCAGGCGCAAGGTCGTGAGGCGCGCGTAAGTGCAGTCTCCTCATCGGGTGAATTATTGCTGGCGCGTTTAGCCGATTAACCTTAAGGGTGGCGGGATGATTTATCGCATCAGAAACTGGCTGATGGCAACCCTGGTCCTGCTGTGCGCGCAGGCAGGGGCCGCCAGCCTCTCCGATCTTCAGGTTTCCAATGGCGATCAACAGGCGCGGATTACGCTGAGCTTTATTGGCGATCCTGAATACGCCGTGACTCAGGACGGGAAACGCACCGTCTCGTTGGATATTAAACAAACCGGTGTCATTCAGGGATTACCGCTGCTGTTTAGCGGCAATAATCTGGTGAAATCTATCCGTTCCGGCACGCCAAAAGATGCGCAGTCTCTGCGCCTGGTGGTGGATTTAACCGAGAACGGCAAAGCCGAAGCCGTTAAACGTCAGAACGGTGGCAATTATACCGTTGTGTTTACCATCAAAGCGGATGCGCCGCCGCCGCCACCACCGCCAGTGGTTGCGAAGCGTGTTGAAGCGCCGGTTGTCGCCCCTCGTCCTGCCGAGCCTGCGCGTAACCCGTTTAAAGCGGAAAATGATCGCACGACGATCGTTACTAACAGTAATACCTCCACACGACCTGCGGCGCGCGCCAGCACTGGCAACGGTGATAAAGTGGTTATTGCCATTGATGCCGGACACGGCGGGCAGGATCCTGGCGCGATTGGCCCTGGCGGCACGCGTGAGAAAAACGTCACGATTGCCGTGGCGCGCAAACTGCGCAGCTTGCTCAATGATGACCCGATGTTTAAAGGCGTCCTCACTCGTGATGGTGATTACTTTATCTCGGTGATGGGGCGTTCAGACGTCGCGCGTAAACAAAACGCCAATTTCCTGGTCTCTATTCATGCGGATGCCGCGCCAAACCGGGATGCCACCGGCGCTTCCGTCTGGGTTCTGTCAAACCGTCGGGCGAACAGTGAGATGGCCGGCTGGCTGGAACAGCACGAGAAGCAATCAGAGCTGTTGGGCGGCGCGGGCGATGTGCTGGCAAACAGCCAGTCCGATCCTTATCTCAGCCAGGCCGTGCTGGACCTGCAGTTCGGCCATTCGCAACGTGTCGGGTATGATGTGGCGACCAGCATGATCGGCCAGTTAGAACGTATTGGCTCGATGCATAAGCGTCGTCCTGAACACGCCAGTCTGGGGGTATTACGTTCGCCTGATATCCCGTCAGTGCTGGTTGAGACCGGCTTTATCAGTAACAACAGCGAAGAGCGTCTGTTGGCGAGTGATGATTATCAGCAGCAGCTGGCCGAGGCGATTTACAAAGGATTGCGTAACTATTTCCAGGCGCACCCGATGCAAACCGGGCCGCAGGGCGCACAGGCGCAAACCGCCAGTGCTGTATCGCCTGGCAGCACGTTAACAAATTAAGGATTAGCCATGCCGATTCAGGTTCTACCGCCACAGCTGGCGAACCAGATTGCCGCAGGCGAGGTGGTAGAACGGCCTGCGTCAGTGGTGAAAGAGCTGGTGGAAAACAGCATTGATGCTGGTGCGACGCGCATTGATATTGATATAGAGCGCGGTGGTGCGAAGCTTATCCGTATTCGTGACAACGGCTGCGGGATTAAAAAAGACGAGCTGGCGTTGGCGCTGGCGCGTCATGCCACCAGTAAAATTGCCTCGCTTGACGATCTCGAGGCCATCGTGAGCCTCGGATTTCGCGGCGAAGCGCTGGCCAGTATCAGCTCCGTCTCTCGTTTAACCCTGACGTCGCGGACACAAGAGCAGCCTGAGGCCTGGCAAGCCTATGCTGAAGGGCGCGACATGGATGTGACGGTTAAACCTGCCGCGCATCCGGTGGGTACTACGCTGGAAGTGCTGGATCTGTTTTACAACACGCCAGCCCGACGCAAGTTTATGCGCACGGAGAAAACCGAGTTTAATCATATCGACGAGATTATTCGCCGCATTGCGTTGGCGCGTTTCGATGTGACAATTAATTTGTCACACAACGGCAAAATGGTGCGCCAGTATCGTGCCGTAGCGGCGGATGGACAAAAAGAGCGCCGACTGGGCGCGATTTGCGGCACGCCGTTTCTGGAACATGCGCTGGCGATTGAATGGCAGCATGGCGATTTAACCCTGCGCGGCTGGGTGGCCGATCCGAACCACATAACGGCAGCGCTGGCGGAAATCCAGTACTGCTATGTGAATGGCCGGATGATGCGCGACCGGCTGATCAACCATGCTATCCGCCAGGCCTGTGAAGATAAGCTGGGAGCCGATCAACAACCCGCTTTTGTGCTGTATCTGGAAATCGACCCGCATCAGGTGGATGTTAACGTACATCCTGCCAAACATGAGGTCCGTTTTCATCAATCCCGCCTGGTGCACGATTTTATTTACCAGGGCGTGTTGAGCGTCCTGCAACAGCAGCTTGAAACATCGCTGCCGTTGGCTGACGACAATGAGCCTGCCCCAAGGCACATTCCGGAAAGCCGTGTCGCCGCCGGACGTAACCATTTTGCCGAACCGACTCCCGCGCGCGAACCAGCGACACCGCGTTACTCTGCTTCCACTGGCGCTGGAAGCAGCAGTAGTGGCGCAGGCCGTCAGGCAGCGAGCTGGCCGCATGCCCAGCCTGGATATCAAAAGCAGCAGGGCGAAATTTATCAGCGCCTGCTGCAGACACCGGCTCCAATGCACAAACCACCGGTCACTGAAACGCCGGCAGCACCTCTTACCGGTAACAGTCAAGGGTTTGGAAGGGTGCTGACTATCGTAGGGACCGACTGTGCATTACTGGAAAGCGATAGCCAGATTCGGCTGCTGGCGTTACCTGTTGCGGAACGGTGGTTGCGGCAGGCGCAGCTTACGCCCGGCCAGGCCCCTGTTTGCGCTCAGCCATTGCTGATCCCGTTACGTCTAAAAGTCACCGCTGACGAAAAAGCAGCGTTGCAAAAAGGGCAGAGCCAACTGGCCGATTTGGGGATTGAATTTCAGCTGGATGCGCAGCATGTGACCATCCGGGCGGTGCCTTTACCCTTACGCCAACAAAATTTACAAATCTTGATTCCTGAACTGATAGGCTACCTGGCGCAGCAAACCGTATTCGAAGCGGGCAACATTGCGCAGTGGATTGCACGTAACCTGATGAGCGAGCATCCGCAGTGGAGCATGGCCCAGGCGATTACGCTGTTAGCGGATGTTGAGCGGCTCTGCCCACAACTCGTGAAGGCACCGCCGGGTGGTCTGTTACAACCTGTTGATTTACATTCGGTAATGAATGCCCTGAAACATGAGTGATACCCGTAAGGCGAGCCTGCCAAAGGCGATTTTTTTGATGGGGCCAACGGCCTCCGGTAAAACAGCATTAGCAATTGAATTGCGTAAAGTTTTGCCCGTAGAGTTGATAAGCGTTGATTCCGCCCTTATTTACAAGGGGATGGATATCGGCACCGCGAAGCCTGATGCTGATGAATTGAAGGCCGCACCACACCGATTGCTGGATATTCGCGATCCGGCGCAAGCGTATTCTGCTGCGGATTTTCGTCGCGATGCGTTAGCTGAGATGGCCGACATCACCGCCGCGGGGCGTATCCCGTTGCTGGTGGGTGGCACAATGTTATATTTCAAAGCCTTGCTTGAAGGGCTGTCGCCGTTACCGTCGGCGGACCCGGAAGTCAGGGCCAGAATTGAGCAGCAGGCGGCAGAGCAGGGTTGGGACGCGTTACACCGACAGCTTCAGGACATCGATCCGGTGGCTGCAGCGCGGATTCATCCAAATGATCCGCAAAGACTTTCCCGGGCACTGGAAGTTTTTTTCATTTCGGGTAAAACTTTAACGGAGCTGACGCAAACGTCAGGAGATGCTTTGCCGTATCAGGTGCATCAGTTTGCAATCGCCCCGGCGAGCCGTGAACTGCTCCATCAGCGAATTGAGCAGCGTTTTCATCAGATGTTAGCTTCAGGTTTTGAAGCAGAAGTCCGGGCGCTTTTTGCCCGTGGAGATTTGCATACGGATTTGCCTTCCATTCGTTGTGTAGGGTATCGCCAGATGTGGTCATACATTGAAGGTGAAATTTCATACGATGAAATGGTTTATAGAGGTGTTTGCGCCACGAGGCAGTTAGCGAAGCGGCAGATAACCTGGTTGCGTGGTTGGGAAGGGGTGCACTGGCTTGACAGTGAAAAGCCTGACCAGGCGCGAAACGAAGTATTACAGGTTGTTGGTGCTATCGCGAACTGAATGTGTACAATTGAAACGTATCGTGCGCAATTTTTCAGAACCATAAGGTTCAATACGCAAAGTCATTCAAGTTGCATCAAGGCAGCAAGAGAGTGAATCCCCAGGAGCTTACTGAAGTAAGTGACAGGGGGGAACGAACGTCGCTAACGTAGAGGCAACCTGAAGGATGAAGCGTATTAAGTACAAATAAGCATATAAGGAAAAGAGAGAATGGCTAAGGGGCAATCTTTACAAGATCCGTTCCTGAACGCACTGCGTCGGGAACGTGTTCCAGTTTCTATTTATTTGGTGAATGGTATTAAGCTGCAAGGTCAAATCGAGTCTTTTGATCAGTTCGTGATCCTGTTGAAAAACACGGTCAGCCAGATGGTTTATAAGCACGCGATTTCTACTGTTGTCCCGTCTCGCCCGGTTTCTCATCACAGCAATAATGCCACCGGCGGCACTGGCAGCAACTACCATCACGGTAGCAACGCGCAAGGTTCATCTGCGCAACAGGACAGCGAAGAAACCGAATAAGGTTGTTAGCTGTTTTACACACGGGGAGCCAGCGATCCTGCGTTCCCCGTTGATATATATTAAGGGGTTGACGCTTGTTTGACCGTTATGATGCCGGTGAGCAGGCGGTACTGGTACACATCTATTTTTCGCAAGACAAAGATATGGAAGACCTCCAGGAGTTTGAATCTCTGGTTTCTTCCGCCGGTGTCGAAGCAATGCAGGTGATTACCGGGAGCCGTAAAGCACCGCACCCGAAGTATTTTGTTGGTGAAGGTAAGGCAATCGAAATTGCCGAAGCCGTAAAAGCGACTGGCGCTGCGGTGGTGATTTTTGATCATGCTCTAAGCCCTGCCCAGGAACGTAACCTGGAACAGTTGTGCCAGTGTCTTGTTATCGACAGGACTGGTCTTATTTTAGATATTTTTGCCCAGCGTGCGCGGACCCATGAGGGTAAGTTGCAGGTTGAGCTGGCGCAGTTGCGCCATATGGCTACGCGTCTGGTCCGTGGCTGGACTCACCTTGAAAGGCAAAAGGGCGGGATTGGTTTGCGTGGTCCGGGTGAAACCCAGCTCGAAACCGACCGTCGTTTGCTGCGTAACCGCATTTTGCAAATACAGTCGCGCCTGGAAAAAGTTGAAAAGCAACGTGAGCAGGGGCGGCAGTCGCGCAAGAAAGCGGATGTCCCAACTGTATCACTGGTGGGATATACCAACGCCGGAAAATCCACCCTGTTCAACCAGATAACCGAAGCCCGGGTCTACGCAGCGGATCAGTTGTTTGCGACCCTGGATCCGACGCTGCGTCGAATAGACGTAGCGGATGTCGGTGAAACCGTGCTGGCGGATACCGTAGGGTTTATCCGTCATTTACCGCACGACCTGGTGGCGGCGTTTAAGGCCACTTTGCAGGAGACTCGTCAGGCGACCTTGCTGCTGCACGTCATTGATGCAGCAGATTTTCGTGTGCAGGAAAACATCGAGGCCGTCGACGCGGTGCTCGAAGAGATCGATGCACATGAGATCCCGACCCTGCTGGTGATGAATAAAATCGATATGCTGGATGATTTTGAACCGCGTATCGACAGAGATGAAGAGAATAAACCCATTCGCGTTTGGGTATCAGCGCAAACGGGGATTGGTATACCACAACTTTTTCAGGCTTTGACAGAGCGACTTTCCGGTGAGGTTGCGCAACATACGTTGCGTTTGCCGCCGCAGGAAGGGCGACTGAGAAGCCGGTTTTACCAACTTCAGGCAATAGAGAAAGAGTGGATGGAGGAGGACGGCAGCGTAGGTCTGCAGGTTCGTATGCCGATCGTAGACTGGCGTCGCCTCTGTAAACAAGAACCGGCACTGGAAGACTATGTTGTCTGACCTGACGGATATGGCCTGAAGATTTTTTCGCCTCTATTCCTCGTGGATTTTATGCGGCAGAAAGGCGGCAAGTCCTGAAATCTCCAGGTGCATAGTCAACTATGTGACTGGGGTTGAAAGATGTAGCCAACGCATCTGCAGCGCAAAAAACGCAGGTATAGCATCGCATAACAAATATGGAGCACAAACATGGCGTGGAATCAGCCCGGTAATAACGGACAAGACCGCGACCCCTGGGGAAGCAGCAAACCTGGCGGCAACCCAGAGGGAAATGGAAACAAAGGTGGTCGCGATCAGGGACCTCCCGATCTGGATGATATCTTCCGCAAACTGAGTAAAAAACTCGGTGGTTTGGGTGGCGGTAAAGGTACGGGTTCTGGTGGTGGTAGTTCATCACAAGGCCCGCGTCCGCAACTGGGCGGCCGAGTCTTTACTATCGCAGCGGCAGCTATCGTCATTATCTGGGCGGCCAGCGGTTTCTACACCATTAAAGAAGCGGAACGTGGCGTGGTGACACGCTTCGGTAAATTCAGCCATCTGGTTGAGCCGGGTCTGAACTGGAAACCGACCTTTATCGACGAAGTGACCCCGGTCAACGTGGAAGCTGTGCGTGAACTCGCCGCATCCGGCGTGATGCTGACATCAGACGAAAACGTCGTGCGCGTTGAAATGAACGTGCAGTACCGTGTGACCGATCCGCAGCGTTACCTGTTTAGCGTAACCAGCGCGGATGACAGTCTGCGTCAGGCAACCGACAGCGCCCTGCGTGGGGTCATCGGTAAATACACCATGGATCGTATCCTGACTGAAGGGCGCACCGTTATTCGTAGCGATACCCAGCGTGAACTGGAAGAAACCATTCGTCCATACAACATGGGTATCACCCTGCTGGACGTCAACTTCCAGGCTGCACGTCCACCGGAAGAGGTAAAAGCGGCGTTTGATGATGCTATCGCAGCGCGTGAAAACGAGCAGCAGTACATCCGTGAAGCAGAAGCGTATACCAACGAAGTTCAGCCACGTGCAAACGGTCAGGCGCAGCGTATTCTGGAAGAAGCGCGTGCGTATAAGACCCAGACCATCCTGGAAGCACAGGGTGAAGTGGCTCGTTTCGCAAAAATTCTGCCGGAATATAAAGCCGCACCGCAGATTACTCGCGAGCGTCTGTATATCGAAACCATGGAAAAAGTGCTGAGCCATACCCGTAAAGTACTGGTTAACGATAAGGGCAGCAATCTGATGGTTCTGCCGTTGGATCAGATGCTGAAAGGTGGTAATGCGCCAGCAGCGAAGAGCGACAGCAGTTCAAATCTGCTGCGTCTGCCACCGGTAACGTCTTCCAGCACTGGGGCAAGCAACACCTCGTCCACCAGTCAGGGCGATATTATGGACCAACGCCGCGCGAACGCGCAGCGTAACGACTACCAGCGTCAGGGGGAATAACGATGCGTAAGTCAGTTATTGCGATTATCATCATCGTTCTGGTAGTTCTGTTCATGTCTGTCTTTGTGGTCAAAGAAGGCGAGCGCGGTATTACACTGCGCTTTGGTAAAGTTCTGCGTGACGATGACAACAAGCCGCTGGTCGTTGCACCAGGCCTGCACTTCAAGATTCCGTTTATTGAATCCGTGAAGATGCTGGATGCGCGTATTCAGACCATGGACAACCAGGCCGATCGCTTTGTCACCAAAGAGAAGAAAGACCTGATCGTTGACTCCTACATTAAGTGGCGTATCAGTGACTTTAGCCGCTACTACCTGGCAACGGGCGGTGGCGATGTTTCTCAGGCAGAAGTGCTGTTGAAACGTAAGTTCTCTGACCGTCTGCGTTCTGAAATTGGTCGTCTGGACGTGAAAGACATCGTTACCGATTCCCGCGGTCGTCTGACCCTGGAAGTCCGTGACGCGCTGAACTCCGGTTCTGCTGGCACGGAAGATGAAGTCGCGACGCCGGCGGCGGATAGTGCGATAGCCGAAGCGGCTGAACGTGTTCAGGCTGAAACGAACGGTAAAGTACCGGTCATCAACCCGAACAGTATGGCGGCACTGGGTATCGAAGTGGTCGATGTGCGTATCAAGCAAATCAACCTGCCAGCTGAAGTGTCCGAGGCTATTTACAACCGTATGCGCGCTGAGCGTGAAGCGGTAGCGCGTCGCCATCGTTCACAAGGTCAGGAAGAAGCGGAAAAACTGCGTGCAACAGCGGACTATGAAGTCACTAAAACGCTGGCAGAATCTGAGCGCCAGGGCCGCATCATGCGCGGTGAAGGTGATGCAGAAGCCGCTAAATTGTTTGCCGATGCGTTCAGCCAGGATCCTGACTTCTACGCCTTCATCCGTAGCCTGCGCGCTTACGAGAAGAGTTTCGAAGGAAACCAGGATGTGATGGTCATGAGCCCGGACAGCGATTTCTTCCGTTACATGAAGACGCCGAATAGCGCAACACGCTAAAATAGCTCCAGCGGTTTTAGACCAGCAAAACCACCGGCATCCCCAGGGATGCGGTGGTTTTCTTTTTATATAAGGACGACGGATGAATTCAACAATTTTGCTGGCGCTTGCGCTGGTTTTGGTGCTGGAAGGCCTGGGCCCTATGCTGTATCCCCGCGCCTGGAAGAAAATGATCTCGGCGATGGCACAACTTCCTGAAAATATTTTACGTCGTTTTGGTGGAGGTCTTGTGGTTGCGGGCGTAGTGGTCTACTACATGTTGAGGAAAACGATTGGCTGAACAATAAGTAGACTAATTTGCAGGATTTTGGATGCAAAAAGTGCTGTATATCTGAAAAAGCGGTGGTAGAATCCATTTTTAAGCAAACGGTGATTTTGAAAAATGGGTAACAACGTCGTCGTACTGGGCACCCAATGGGGTGACGAAGGTAAAGGGAAGATCGTCGATCTTCTGACTGAACGGGCTAAATATGTTGTGCGCTACCAGGGCGGTCACAACGCAGGCCATACTCTCGTAATCAACGGTGAAAAAACCGTCCTCCATCTTATTCCATCAGGTATTCTTCGCGAGAATGTAACCAGCATCATCGGTAACGGTGTTGTACTGTCTCCGTCTGCGCTGATGAAAGAGATGAAAGGGCTGGAAGATCGTGGTATCCCGGTTCGTGAGCGCCTGCTGCTGTCTGAAGCGTGTCCGCTGATCCTTGATTATCATGTTGCGTTGGATAACGCTCGTGAGAAAGCGCGCGGTGAGAAAGCGATCGGCACCACCGGTCGTGGTATCGGCCCGGCTTATGAAGATAAAGTGGCTCGTCGCGGTCTGCGCGTTGGCGATCTGTTTGATAAAGCAACTTTCGCTGAAAAACTGAAAGAAGTGATGGAATATCACAACTTCCAGCTGGTGAATTTCTATAAAGTTGAAGCAGTTGACTACCAGAAAGTGCTGGATGACGTGATGGCAATTGCCGACATCCTGACATCTATGGTTGTTGATGTTTCCGATCTGCTGGACCAGGCGCGTAAGCGTGGCGATTTCGTCATGTTCGAAGGTGCGCAGGGTACGCTGCTGGATATTGACCACGGTACCTATCCGTACGTAACGTCTTCCAACACCACCGCAGGTGGCGTGGCAACCGGCTCCGGCCTGGGTCCGCGTTATGTGGACTACGTTCTGGGTATCATCAAAGCTTACTCTACACGTGTCGGTGCGGGTCCGTTCCCGACTGAGCTGTTTGATGACGTTGGCGAGTTCCTGTGCAAACAAGGTAACGAGTATGGCGCGACCACCGGTCGTCGTCGTCGCACCGGTTGGCTGGACTCCGTTGCTGTGCGTCGCGCAGTACAGATTAACTCCCTGTCTGGCTTCTGCCTGACCAAACTGGACGTACTGGACGGTTTGAAAGAGGTGAAAATCTGTGTCGCTTACCGTATGCCGGATGGTCGTGAAGTCACGACGACTCCGCTGGCAGCTGACGACTGGAAAGGTATTGAGCCGATTTACGAAACCATGCCGGGCTGGTCTGAATCTACCTTCGGCGTGAAGGACCGTAGCGGTCTGCCGCAGGCAGCACTGAACTACATCAAGCGTATTGAAGAACTGACCGGTGTGCCGATTGATATTATCTCAACTGGCCCAGACCGTACTGAAACCATGATCCTGCGCGACCCGTTCGACGCATAATTCTGGTTATAGCGTGGCGTCGAATGGCGCTGCGCTTGCACTATCTTAGGCCGGATGGAGTGCTTTGCAGCAGCATTCGGCTTAAAATCACGTAAGTTCCTCGCTTTTTTCCTTCCTGAACTGAAATAAATTAGCGACCTGGCTGGTGGCTGGTTTATCATCAATATAATTAATACCACCAGGTTTATCCGTTTTATCCCTTTTCCTGAGGTTGATGTGCAGTTAACAAGTTTCACCGATTACGGATTACGTGCGCTAATCTACATGGCGTCACTTCCCGAAGGACGTATGACCAGTATTTCTGAGGTGACAGAAGTCTACGGCGTGTCCCGTAATCATATGGTCAAAATAATCAATCAACTTAGCCGGGCGGGCTTTGTTACTGCTATTCGTGGAAAAAATGGCGGTATCCGCTTGGGCAAACCGGCTAAAGCTATTGGTATTGGTGATGTGGTTCGCGAGCTGGAACCGCTATCGTTGGTCAATTGTAGCAGCGAGTTTTGCCACATTACCCCAGCCTGTCGACTCAAACAGGCGCTTTCTAAGGCAGTGCAAAGTTTTCTCACGGAACTGGACAACTACACACTTGCTGATTTGGTTGAAGAAAATCAACCGCTTTATAAATTATTGCTGGTGGAGTAATGAAGTCCAAAGTATTTCGCGTCGCATTGCGGCGGCAACTGAGCGACTCCCGGGAGCTTACAAAAGTAAGTGACTGAGGGGGAGCAAAGGCAGCCAACAAAGAGGCGTCGTGAAAGACGAAGGAATTCCATCAGAGCTGACAATGGAGGAACCTCGATGTCACAAGATCCTTTCCAGGAACGCGAAGCAGAAAAATACGCGAATCCTATCCCGAGCCGGGAATTTATCCTCGAACATTTAACTAAACGTGAAAAACCGGCCAACCGCGATGAGCTGGCCGCTGAACTTAACATTGAAGGTGAAGAGCAGCAAGAAGCGCTGCGTCGCCGCCTGCGCGCCATGGAGCGTGACGGGCAACTGGTCTTCACCCGCCGTCAGTGCTATGCGCTGCCAGAACGTCTTGACCTGCTGAAAGGCACCGTTATTGGCCACCGTGATGGCTACGGCTTTCTGCGCGTTGAAGGCCGCAAAGATGACCTGTACCTGTCCAGCGAGCAGATGAAAACCTGCATTCATGGCGATCAGGTACTGGCACAGCCGCTGGGCGCGGACCGTAAAGGTCGTCGCGAAGCGCGTATTGTGCGCGTCCTGGTGCCAAAAACCAGCCAAATTGTCGGTCGCTACTTTACCGATGCTGGCGTTGGGTTTGTTGTCCCTGACGACAGCCGTCTGAGTTTCGATATCCTGATCCCGCCGGAAGAGGTGATGGGGGCTCGTATGGGCTTTGTGGTCGTCGTTGAACTGACCCAGCGTCCGACTCGCCGCACCAAAGCGGTGGGTAAAATTGTTGAAGTGCTGGGTGACAACATGGGAACCAGCATGGCCGTTGATATGGCCCTGCGTACTCATGAAATCCCATACATCTGGCCGCAGGCAGTAGAGAAACAGGTCGCCGGACTGAAAGAAGAAGTGCCGGAAGAGGCGAAAATAGGACGTGTCGATCTGCGCGATCTCCCTCTGGTCACTATTGACGGCGAAGATGCGCGTGACTTCGACGATGCGGTTTATTGCGAGAAGAAACGTGGCGGCGGCTGGCGTTTATGGGTGGCGATTGCTGACGTAAGCTATTACGTTCGCCCGCCGACTCCGCTGGACCAGGAAGCCCGCAGCCGCGGCACATCCGTCTACTTCCCATCGCAGGTTGTTCCGATGCTGCCGGAAGTGCTGTCTAACGGATTGTGTTCGCTCAACCCGCAGGTGGACAGGTTGTGTATGGTCTGCGAAATGACCATTTCGTCGAAAGGCCGTTTAACCGGCTTTAAATTCTACGAAGCGGTCATGAGTTCCCATGCTCGTCTGACTTACACCAAGGTCTGGCACATGCTGCAGGGCGACCAGGAACTGCGTGAGCAGTACGCGCCGTTGGTTAAACACATTGAAGAGCTGCACAACCTCTACAAAGTGCTGGATAAAGCGCGTGAAGAGCGTGGTGGTATCTCGTTTGAAAGTGAAGAAGCGAAGTTTATCTTCAATGCTGAACGCCGTATTGAGCGTATCGAGCAGACGCAACGTAATGACGCGCACAAACTGATTGAAGAGTGCATGATCATGGCGAACATCTCAGCGGCGCGATTCGTTGAGAAAGCCAAAGAACCCGCACTGTTCCGTATTCACGATAAGCCGACGACCGAAGCGATTAACTCGTTCCGTTCCGTGCTGGCGGAGCTGGGACTGGAGCTGCCTGGCGGCAACAAACCGGAGCCACGTGATTACGCGGAACTGCTGGAGTCGATTGCTGACCGACCTGACGCAGAAATGCTGCAAACCATGCTGCTGCGTTCGATGAAGCAAGCGATTTACGATCCGGAAAACCGTGGGCACTTTGGCCTGGCGCTGCAATCTTATGCGCACTTTACCTCGCCGATTCGTCGTTACCCGGATCTCTCCTTGCACCGGGCAATTAAGTATCTGCTGGCGCAGGAGCAGGGCCATAAAGGCAACACCACGGAAACCGGTGGCTACCATTATTCGATGGAAGAGATGCTGCAACTGGGTCAACACTGTTCAATGGCAGAGCGCCGTGCTGACGAAGCCACGCGCGATGTCTCTGACTGGCTGAAGTGCGACTTCATGCTGGATCAGGTGGGTAATGTCTTTAAAGGCGTGATTGCCAGCGTGACGGGTTTTGGCTTCTTTGTCCGCCTTGATGAGCTGTTTATCGATGGTCTGGTGCATGTCTCCTCCCTGGATAACGACTACTATCGTTTCGACCAGGTTGGGCAGCGCCTGACGGGGGAATCCAGCGGTCAAATGTATCGCCTGGGCGATCGGGTGGAAGTCCGTGTGGAAGCTGTCAATATGGACGAGCGTAAAATCGACTTCAGTTTGATCTCCAGCGAACGTGCGCCGCGCAATGAAGGTAAAACCGCGCGCGAAAAAGCGAAAAAAGGCGATGCGGGTAAAAATACCGGTAAACGTCGTCAGATGGGCAAAAAGGTGAATTTCGAGCCGGACAGCGCTTTCCGCGGCGAGAAGAAAGGCAGAGCCAAACCTCAGGCGGATAAGAAAGCGGCTGAGAAGAAAGGCGACAAAAAAGCGAAAAAGCCATCGGCAAAAACGCTTAAAATCGCTGCCGCCACCAAAGCTAAACGTGCGGCGAAAAAGAGCGTCGCACAATAACCGCCACAAACAGTAAGTCGGGCAACCCCGCGTTGCCCGCGTTACGCATAAACTATTAACGAGTACATTCATGAGTGAAATGATTTACGGCATCCATGCGGTGCAGGCTTTGCTGGAACGTGCGCCGGAGCGCTTCCAGGACGTCTTTATTCTCAAAGGTCGTGAAGATAAACGCCTGCTGCCGCTGATCCACGCACTGGAAGCACAGGGTGTTGTCATCCAGTTGGCTAACCGCCAGTTCCTGGATGAGAAAAGCGAGGGTGCGGTACATCAGGGAATTATTGCTCGCGTGAAACCGGGTCGTCAGTACCAGGAAAACGATCTGCCGGATCTGATTGCTACACTCGATCAGCCGTTCTTTTTGATCCTCGATGGCGTCACTGATCCACATAACCTGGGCGCATGTTTGCGTAGCGCCGATGCTGCCGGCGTGCATGCGGTTATCGTACCGAAGGATCGTTCTGCGCAGCTGAATGCGACGGCGAAAAAAGTCGCCTGTGGCGCGGCAGAAAGCGTACCGCTGATCCGCGTGACCAACCTGGCGCGCACCATGCGTATGTTGCAGGAAGAGAACATCTGGATCGTTGGTACCGCAGGCGAAGCTGACCATACGTTGTATCAGAGCAAAATGACCGGACGTCTGGCGCTGGTAATGGGTGCAGAGGGCGAAGGTATGCGCCGTCTGACCCGTGAACACTGTGATGAACTGATCAGCATCCCAATGGCCGGGAGCGTTTCGTCGCTGAACGTTTCGGTTGCGACGGGAATTTGCCTGTTTGAAGCTGTTCGTCAACGCGGCTAAGCTTATTTTTCGGAAAAAGCCATCCTGATTAGGATGGCTTTTTTTTATCTTATACGCGTATGATTAAAGGTGAAAAACGATATTTATTTATAATTGACTAATATATGGGAAATATATGGCATGGAATCCGCAGGTGCTTGCTGAAGCACTACAAACTCTTCATGAATTAAATATAGATATTGAAAATAATGAGCGATCATTAATTATTAAAATGAATGATTATGGCGATTTGCCGCTCAGTGTTTTATTTACATCCAGCCAGATTATTATTGAAACCATTATTTGTCCTGTCAGTAGTATTCATCAGCAAGATGAGTTTAATGTTTTCTTATTGCGTAATCAGAAACTCCTTCCTCTGTCTTCCGTGGGGATTTCACGCGTTCAGCATGATGAATATTACGTCGCATTTGGGGCGCTTTCCCTGAACTCATCGTTGGATGATGTGGTCCTGGAGATGACGACGCTTGCGGATAACGCGCTGGATTTGGCTGAAATCACTGAAGAATACACTCACGAATAACAAGGAACGCTATTTATGGGAATTTTAAAAAGCCTGTTTACCCTCGGCAAGTCCGTACTTTCTCAGGCGGAAGAGTCAATTGAAGAAGCGCAGGGTGTGCGGATGCTGGAACAACATATTCGTGATGCGAAGGGTGAACTGGATAAAGCCGGAAAATCGCGGGTTGACCTGCTGGCGCGCGTGAAGCTGAGTCATGACAAGTTGAGCGATCTGCAGGCACGCAAAAGTAGTCTGGAAACGCGAGCGCTGGAAGCTCTGAGTAAAAACGCTAACCCGTCTCTGATTAACGAGGTTGCAGAAGAAATTGCCCGTCTGGAGAATGTCATTACCGCTGAAGAGCAAGTGCTTACTAACCTTGAAACCTCTCGTGATGGCGTTGAAAAAGCGGTTAGTGCTACCGCGCAACGGATTGCACAGTTCGAGCAGCAGCTGGAGGTGGTAAAGGCTACAGAAGCGATGCAGCGCGCCCAGCAGGCCGTGACCACGTCGACCGTGGGCGCGTCTTCCAGCGTGTCTACAGCCGCAGAGTCGCTCAAGCGTTTACAAACGCGCCAGGCAGAGCGTCAGGCCCGTCTGGATGCCGCTGCGCAGCTGGAAAAGGTTGCGGATGGGCGTGACCTGGACGAGAAGCTGGCCGAAGCCGGCATTGGGTCAGCCAATAAAAGTTCGGCTCAGGATGTTTTGGCACGACTGCAGCGCCAGCAAGGCGAGTAAACGTCGGTGAAATGCGCCAGCCTCGAAAGAAGGCTGGCAGGTCATTAAAGGAAAATAATGATGAGTTTTTTCCAGCGCTTATTTGGTAAAGCGGATGTTGCTGCGCCAGTTCGCGGGCCGTTGGGGTTACATCTGAATGCCGGGTTTACGCTCAATACATTGGCGTTTCGCCTGTTAGAAGAGGCTTTATTGATCGAATTGCCCGGCGAAGAGTACACCGTCGCCGCGATTAGCCACATCGATTTAGGCGGCGGAAGCCAGATTTTTCGCTACTACACGTCTGGAGAAGAGTTTCTGCAAATCAATACCACGGGCGGCTCAGACATTGATGATATCGACGATATCAAATTTTTTGTTTATGCAGAAAGCTACGGGATTTCGCAGAAAAAAAACTGGCAGTCTGCCATTAGCCCATCCGCGATAGGTACGCCAACGCTCTCTTGGCAGGAAGAGCGCTGGCTGCGCTTTTTTAACGAGGAAGAGCCGGGGAACATTGAGCCGGTTTATATGCTGGAAAAAGTGGAAAATCATCAGCATGCCACATGGGATGTACATAATTTTACCATGGGTTATCAGCGCCAGGTTACAGAGGATACATGGGAATACCTGCTGTTGAACGGTGAAGAGTCGTTTAATGAGCTGGGAGAGCCTGAGTGGGTATTCTCGCGGGCGCTGGGTGTGGATATTCCATTAACATCACTTAATGTAATTGGTTAATTTCAGGGAAGGTTACACAATGCACATACTGGATTCATTACTGGCTTTTTGCGCCTATTTTTTTATTGGCGCAGCCATGGTGATCGTTTTTCTTTTTATCTACTCAAAAATCACGCCGCACAACGAATGGCAACTGATTAAAAATAATAATACAGCAGCGTCACTGGCCTTTAGCGGTACGTTGCTTGGCTACGTTATTCCGTTATCCAGCGCGGCAATTAACGCCGTCAGCATTCCGGATTATTTTTCCTGGGGCGGTATCGCGCTGGTGATACAACTTATCGTTTACGGTGGCGTGCGTTTATATATGCCGACACTGAGTGAAAAAATTATTAATCATAATACTGCAGCGGGATTATTTATGGGGACCGCTGCGCTGGCGGGTGGCATTTTTAACGCCGCCTGCATGACATGGTAATGGACGATCATGGCAAGAAAACGTAAATCAGGAAACAAAAACAGGGCGCCAGGGCATTCTGCCATCACGCGAATCGGGCGCCCGATAGATCCTTTTGCCAAAAAACGCAGTCGTTACAGCGGAAAGTACCTGACGTTGGCCATTATGGGCGGAGCGGCATTTTTTGTTCTTAAAGGATGTGCAGACGACGGCAATACCGATAACGATGGCGACGGTACCTTTTACTCCGCGGTGAGTGAATGTATTGATGATGGCAATAGCGCCACCGTTTGTGCTGATGGCTGGAACAATGCGAAAACAGAGTTCTACTCCAACCTGCCAAAGCAGATGAGTAAGCAAAGCTGTCAGACCCAGTTTGGCGACTGCTATCTCGACAGCACCGATCAAAGCTGGGTGCCGGTATTCACCGGTTTTTTACTCAGTCGCGTCATTCGTAAAAATCGCGACGAACAGTATGTCTACAGCAGCGGCGGTTCTTCTTATGCTTCGCGCCCGGTCTGGCGCACGACTTCTGGGGATTACAGCTGGCGTTCCGGTAGTGGAAAAAATGATACCGCGACCAGCCATAGCTATACGACAAAGAAAGTTTCGACGGTTTCACGCGGTGGCTACGGACGTTCGTCCAGCGCGCGTGGGCACTGGGGAGGTTAACGATGCTGCGACATGATGTTCCTGTTCGGCAAGATTTGGACAGGATCGCTTACGATCACGGTTTCGATTTTCATATTATCGATAACGAAATCTACTGGGATGAGAGTCGGGCTTACCGCTTTACGCTCAGACAAGTGGAAGAGCAGATCGAAAAACCTACTGCGGAACTGCACCAGATGTGTCTGGATGTCGTCGAACGAGCAGTTAACGACGAACAGATTATGCAGCAACTGGCGATCCCGCCGCTGTACTGGGACGTTATTGCCGAAAGCTGGCGCAATCGCGATCCCTCTCTGTACGGCCGTATGGATTTTGTCTGGTGCGGAAATAACTCGCCGGTCAAGCTGCTGGAGTACAACGCGGATACGCCAACGTCGCTCTATGAGTCAGCGTATTTCCAGTGGTTATGGCTGGAAGATGCGCGTCGCAAGGGGGTGATCCCTCGCGACGCCGACCAGTACAATGCTATTCAGGAGCGGCTTATTTCCCGTTTTGCCGAACTTTATAGCCCGGAGCCCTTCTATTTCTGCTGCTGTGAAGATACCGATGAAGACCGTACCACGGTGCTGTATTTACAGGATTGCGCACAGCAGGCCGGGCAAGAATCGCGATTTATTTACGTTGAGGATCTGGGGCTTGGCGTTGGCGGCGTTCTCACTGACCTTGACGATAACGTCATTCGTCGCGCCTTTAAGCTCTATCCCCTGGAGTGGATGATGCGTGATGACAACGGTCCGTTGCTGCGCCATCGCCGCGAACAGTGGGTTGAGCCGTTGTGGAAGAGTGTGCTCAGCAATAAAGGGCTAATGCCTTTGCTGTGGCGTTTATTTCCCAACCATCCCAACCTGCTGCCTGCCTGGTTTGACGGTGAAACGCCACAAATTGCGGTTGGTGAAAGCTATGTACGCAAACCGATATTTTCTCGAGAGGGGGGGAACGTCACCATTTTTGATGGTCAGCAGCAGATAGTGGAGCATGCTGAGGGTGATTACGCGGAAGAACCGATGATCTATCAGGCATTTCAGCCGTTACCGCGCTTTGGTGACAGCTACACGCTGATCGGCAGCTGGATCGTGGATGATGAAGCGTGTGGTATGGGGATCCGCGAAGATAATACGTTGATCACTAAAGATACTTCTCGTTTTATTCCTCACTATATTGCGGGCTAACCGTACTTTTGTGATCTCCCTCCGTCGCCAATCATGGGGTTCTGACCATACTTAAGGCGACGGCCATTGACGGAGGGAGACACAATGCACTGGCAAACGCATACCGTTTTTAACCAACCTGTACCGCTCAATAATAGTAACTTATATTTGTCCGACGGCGCGCTGTGCGAAGCGGTTATCCGTGAAGGCGCTGGCTGGGATAGCGATCTTCTCGCCAGTATTGGTCAGCAGCTAGGGACTGCCGAGTCGCTCGAACTGGGTCGTCTGGCCAATGCTTTTCCACCTGAACTATTGCGCTACGACCCACAGGGGCAGCGGCTGGATGATGTGCGTTTTCATCCTGCCTGGCATTTGCTGATGCAGGGATTGTGCGCCAACCGCGTACATAATCTGGCCTGGGAAGAAGACGCGAGGCAGGGAACATTTGTTGCCCGGGCGGCGCGTTTCATGCTGCATGCGCAGGTTGAAGCAGGCACGTTGTGTCCGGTGACCATGACGTTTGCCGCCACGCCGCTGTTGCTCCAAATGTTACCTGCACAATTTCACGACTGGTTGACGCCGCTGCTAAGCGACCGTTATGACTCGCATTTACTGCCCGGAGGGCAAAAGCGTGGGTTGCTGATCGGTATGGGGATGACGGAGAAGCAGGGGGGGTCAGATGTGCTGAGCAATACCACTCAGGCAGAACGTCTTGCAGACGGCGCGTATCGGCTGGTGGGACATAAGTGGTTTTTCTCCGTGCCGCAAAGCGATGCCCATTTGGTGCTGGCCCAGGCAAAGGGCGGTTTATCCTGTTTTTTTGTACCGCGATTTTTACCCGATGGGAGCCGGAATGCGATTTGCCTTGAACGACTGAAAGATAAGTTAGGCAACCGCTCCAACGCCAGCTGCGAGGTTGAATTCCACGATGCGATCGGCTGGCTATTGGGTGAAGAAGGGGAAGGTATCCGCCATATCCTGAAAATGGGCGGGATGACGCGTTTTGACTGCGCGCTCGGCAGCCACGGCATGATGCGACGTGCTTTTTCCGTGGCGATTTACCATGCGCATCAGCGGCAGGTATTTGGTAAACCTTTGATCGAACAACCGATGATGCGTCAGGTACTAAGCCGAATGGCGTTGCAACTGGAAGGGCAGACCGCGCTACTGTTTCGGCTGGCGCGAGCCTGGGATCGTCGTACCGATACGAAAGAAGCGCTGTGGGCCAGATTATTCACACCCGCAGCGAAATTTGCCATCTGCAAAAATGGCATGCCGTTCGTTGCCGAGGCGATGGAAGTGCTGGGCGGGATTGGCTACTGCGAGGAGAGCGAGCTACCGCGCCTGTACCGTGAGATGCCGGTAAACAGTATCTGGGAAGGCTCCGGCAACATTATGTGCCTTGATGTATTGCGGGTACTGACAAAACAACCCGGCATCTACGATATGCTCAGCGAAGCCTTTGCGGAGGTAAAGGGACAAGATCGGCATTACGATCGAATGGTGCGCAAGCTGCAGCAGCATTTACGTAAACCCAGCGAGGAGTTGGGACGGGAGATTACGCAGCAATTGTTCCTGCTCGGCTGCGGGGCGCAGATGTTGCGTTATGCCTCTCCGCCAGTCGCGCAAGCCTGGTGTCAGATGATGCTGGATACGCGTGGTGTAACACAGTTTTCTGCACAGGTGCAGGGTGATTTGCTGCTGCGGGCGACGGGAGGAATACGGTAATACTATGCCAGATGGCGATGCTGTCGCGTCGTATCCTGTCTACGTTCAATACAGGCAGGATACGTTTACGCCATCCGGCAATCTGTTATGCATAAAGTATGGCCTGTACGCGCCAGTTATCTGGCTGCTGTTCTTCGTACATCTGAATGATCCGATACCATGAGGCACCTTGTTCATCCGCTTTTAACGCGATTACACGTTCTACATCCTGCGGATTCCCTGCAATGTTACTGACAGAGATCAGGCCAATTTCGTTCAGGCCCGTAACGCAGTCAGCACTGGCGAACTCGGCAGACTGCGCCGTTGTACCTACCAGTCCGGCAGAAAACAGCAGTGAGGATAAGGCAAGTGATTGTTTCATCGTCAGCTCCATTATTCGTACCCCTACACATGGCAGGGCATTCCATCGCGATAATAAACCTCAAGCTCCCTGCTGTTGGTTTATTGTGCACAGGTAAACGCATAGGGGCGCAAAGCAATGTAAAGCTGACTAAATTTCAAGCCAATGTTATTTACGATACAAAATAGCTTGTGAATACCATTGGCCTGTCACGATAGTCTCATCAACTAATAAGACAACGTAATAATCAGCTTTAGCCGCGACGGCTTTGGCACGGATCTCTGCCAGCGCATCATCTGGAGAGCCCCTTACCAGCGCATTGACTGTCCCTATTCGCTGCAACCCGTTGCTTTGGTCGCGGCGGATCTCTTGCGGGTGGTCGGCTACGGGCGGTGCAGGTTGTGGTGTACCCTGTAACACGCTACAGGCGCTTAAAAACGTCACCAGCAACAAAGAGGCAAACCGACGCATAACTCTATCTCGTTTCCTGATAGCCATAGTGTAGTGCCTTATTAAATTCCCTTTAGGGGAATGTTCCCGAATTGTTATCTCTCACGCGATTTTCGAATGAAAATGTTGCGAAAGCGTAACCCAGTTCTCAACATTATGAATCATTGCCGAACACATTCGCTTGCGTTAAGTATTGCTGCATGGCATACCAGAAAGAAAGAGGCGACAAATGATCGAAATTGAAACACGACAGTTGGCGGGTATCCCTGTCCTGCACGCCGTTCCGGCTGGCAAACGCGAATGTTCACTCCCTTGTATTCTCTTTTATCACGGGTTTACATCTTCAAGTCTGGTCTACAGTTATTTTGCTGTTGCGCTGGCTCAGGCCGGATTTCGCGTCGTCATGCCAGATGCGCCCGAACATGGCGCCCGCTTTAACGGTAATGCTCAGGAGCGAATGTTTCGTTTCTGGCATATATTGCAGCAAAACATGCAGGAGTTTACGACGTTACGTGCGGCTCTGGTGGCAGAAAATTGGCTATCAGATGAACGACTTGCCGTTGCGGGGGCGTCAATGGGAGGAATGACGGCGTTGGGCATTATGGCCCGCCACCCCGAGGTTAAATGTGTAGCCAGCCTGATGGGGTCGGGCTATTTTACCCGGCTTGCGCAGACGCTTTTTCCCCCTTTACATGTCCAGACGCCAGAGCAGCAGGCGGAGTTCGATGCCGTTATTGCACCGCTCGCCGAATGGGATGTTACGCATCAACTGCAACGTCTGGCCGACAGACCGTTGCTGCTGTGGCATGGACAGGAGGACGATGTGGTTCCGGCTGTGGAAACTTTTCGTTTGCAGCAGGCGTTAATTCAGGCAGGTCTGGATAACCATCTGACCTGCCTGTGGGAAGTGGGTGTCCGACACCGCATCACGCCAGAAGCGCTGGCTGCGACGGTAGCATTTTTCCGCCAGCACCTCTAAACCCGCAAAATGTTCACGCCCTGAGCTTCAAGCTGTTGCAGAATCTCAGGGTTCGCGTTTTTACCGGTAATCAGCGTATCGATTTGATCGGCGCGACTGAACAGCATTCCCGCACGTTCACCGACCTTACTGCTATCGACCAGCACCACCAGTTTGCCCACCACGTTAAGCATCTTCTGCTCGGCCATCGCGGTCAGCATATCGGTTTTATACAGTCCGTCCGCAGTCAATCCTTTACCGCTGGTAAACATCCAGTGTCCGGCATACAGGCTATTTTCACTGCCTTGCGGGCTAAGCGTGATGGATTGGCTTTTGTTGTATTGCCCGCCCATGATGATCACGCTGTCATGCTCCTGGTCGATCAGATAGTTTGCCAGCGGCAGATAGTTGGTGATGATCTGCACCGGCTTGCCGCACATTTCACGACCCAGCAGGAAAGCGGTCGATCCGCAGTTGATCACCACGCTTTCTCCCGTATTCACAAGCTGGGATGCCGCCTTGGCAATACGCACTTTTTCATCGTGGTTCTGCGCCTGGTGTAAATTCATTGGCGTCCAGCGTGGACGCTGCTGGGTAATGGCTTCTGCGCCGTTGCGGACTTTCTTGAGTTTGCCGCTTTCGTCGAGTTTGTTGATGTCCCTACGCGCCGTTGCGGGTGAAATCCCCAGACGCTCAATTACGTTCTCAACGGTAACAAAGCCCAACTGCGCCAGCATATCCAGCAATATTTGATGTCTTTGTGCTTCAGTCATGAGCTATTCCGATACAAATTGATTTGAAAAGATGATATTTGAAATAGCCTGGAAATACTAAAGTAAAAGGGAAAAAATGCCGGGATAGCCCGGCATTTTGTGTGGATCACAGGAAGGATTTAAACGGTAAATCCGGCTCAATCGTGAAACAGTCATCAAAGCCGCGCGGATAGTGATATTCAAAGTTATCTTTGTCCAGCGGCCAGGTGAATTTGCCGCCTACCTGCCAGATGAATGGCTTAAAGCCATACTTAAGGCGATCTTTTTTCATCTCCCACAGGACGCGGATCTCCTGTGGATCGGCCTGAAAGTTTGACCAGATGTCATGATGGAAAGGGATCACGACTTTTGTATTCAGCGCTTCCGCCATACGCAGCATGTCGGCGCTGGTCATTTTGTCCGTAATACCACGCGGATTCTCGCCGTAGGAGCCGAGCGCGACGTCGATCTGATATTCGTTGCCATGTTTTGCATAGTAGTTGGAGTAGTGCGAATCACCGCTGTGGTACAGCGTACCGCCCGGCGTTTTGAACAGGTAGTTAACTGCACGTGCATCCATGCCGTCAGGCAGGACGCCTGCTGCTTTTTGATCTGCAGGCAAGGTGATTAATGCAGTACGATCAAACGCGTCGAGCGCATGAATCTCAATATCGTTTACTTTAACCACGTCGCCCGGTTTCACCACGATGCAGCGTTCTTTTGGCACACCCCAACCGATCCACAGATCCACGCAGGTTTGTGGGCCGATAAACGGCACGTCGTCGGCGCAGTTCTGCATGACGGCTGCCGCAACATTCACGTCGATGTGATCGTTATGATCGTGCGTCGCCAGTACCGCATCGATCTGTCGAATGGCAAACGGATCAAGAACAAACGGCGTGGTGCGCAGGTTAGGCTGCAGTTTTTTTACCCCAGCCATACGTTGCATTTGGTGGCCGGTTTTCATCAGCGGGTTGCCATGACTCTGTTTACCCGTGCCGCACCAGAAATCGACGCAGATGTTAGTCCCGCCTTCCGACTTCAGCCAAATTCCGGTACAGCCAAGCCACCACATAGCGAAAGTGCCTGGTGCGACCTGTTCCTGTTCGATCTCTTCATTCAGCCAGCTTCCCCACTCCGGGAATGTACTCAGGATCCATGATTCACGCGTGATGCTTTTTACTTTACTCATCGCATTTACCTTCATTTTTGTTCAAATTAAATCAATATATGATTTGTTTTGATTAATCCTGACATTATTTTTTCATATTGGCAATGGGGGATTTTTGAGCTTTGTGCGGATAACAGAAAAGGTAATGTAATGATTTTAGGTGATTTTACGCTATTCCGCTTTCTGTAATTCATTGATTTAATTGGTATTGAATGTTTTTCATAGCATTGAATAATTACCCATTTTTCAAATGTGGTAATTATTTGCGTACTTCATCACATTTAATCAAATTTAATCTTGTTGTGATTACTTTTGAAAATTACAGTGAGTGCACAACATCCTGGCGTGTGGAAAGCCCGGCAACTTCGTCTACTGGAGATCGTTATGGAGATCCTCTACAACATCTTTACCGTCTTTTTTAATCAGGTTATGACCAACGCCCCGCTGTTGCTGGGTATTGTGACCTGTCTTGGCTATATCCTGTTGCGTAAAAGTGTCAGCGTTATCATTAAAGGCACGATCAAAACGATTATCGGTTTTATGCTGCTGCAGGCGGGATCTGGCATTCTCACCAGCACGTTCAAACCGGTAGTGGCGAAGATGTCTGAGGTTTACGGTATCAATGGCGCGATCTCCGATACCTATGCCTCCATGATGGCAACCATCGAACGAATGGGTGATGCCTACAGTTGGGTAGGGTACGCCGTACTGTTGGCGCTGGCGCTGAACATTTGTTATGTACTGCTACGGCGTATTACCGGCATTCGAACCATCATGCTGACCGGGCACATCATGTTCCAGCAGGCGGGCCTGATTGCCGTCTCTTTCTACATCTTTGGTTATTCCATGTGGACGACCATTATCTGCACTGCGGTGCTGGTGTCGCTCTACTGGGGTATTACCTCCAATATGATGTACAAACCGACCCAGGAAGTGACCGACGGTTGCGGTTTTTCCATCGGTCACCAGCAGCAGTTCGCCTCGTGGATTGCCTACAAAGTCGCGCCTTACCTGGGTAAGAAAGAGGAGAGCGTGGAAGATCTCAAGCTGCCAGGCTGGCTGAATATCTTCCATGACAACATCGTTTCTACCGCGATAGTGATGACCATTTTCTTCGGCGCGATCCTGCTCTCTTTTGGTATTGATGTGGTTCAGGCTATGGCGGGTAAAACCCACTGGACAGTCTATATCCTGCAGACTGGTTTTTCGTTCGCCGTCGCTATTTTCATCATCACCCAGGGTGTACGTATGTTCGTTGCTGAACTTTCAGAAGCGTTCAACGGTATCTCTCAACGTTTGATTCCCGGCGCGGTGCTGGCCATCGACTGCGCGGCGATTTATAGCTTTGCTCCTAACGCGGTGGTCTGGGGCTTTATGTGGGGCACTATCGGCCAACTGATTGCGGTGGGCATCCTTGTGGGCTGCGGCTCCTCCATCCTGATTATCCCGGGCTTTATCCCGATGTTCTTCTCGAACGCCACTATCGGCGTATTTGCTAACCACTTTGGCGGCTGGCGCGCGGCGCTCAAGATTTGCCTGGTGATGGGGATGATCGAAATCTTTGGCTGCGTCTGGGCGGTGAAGCTTACCGGTATGAGTGCCTGGATGGGCATGGCGGACTGGTCAATTCTGGCGCCGCCGATGATGCAGGGTTTCGCCTCCATCGGCATCGTGTTTATGGCCGTCATTATTCTGATTGCACTGGCTTATATGTTTTTCGCAGGGCGTACGTTGCGCGCTGAGGAAGACGCAGAAAAACAACTGGCAGAACACTCTGCTTAAAAAGGAGTTCCGATTATGACCGTACGTATTCTGGCTGTATGTGGCAATGGGCAGGGCAGTTCCATGATCATGAAAATGAAGGTGGATCAGTTTTTAACCCAGTCAAATATCGACCATACGGTAAACAGCTGTGCCGTGGGGGAATACAAAAGTGAACTGAGCGGCGCAGATATCATCATCGCCTCTACCCATATTGCCGGCGAGATTACCGTATCTGGCAATAAATATGTTGTCGGCGTGCGCAACATGCTGTCTCCCGCCGATTTTGGACCAAAACTGCTGGAAGTGATCAAAGCGCATTTCCCACAGGATGTGAAGTAAGGACGCACCATGAAATTACGTGATTCGCTGGCAAACAATAATTCCATCCTTTTACAGGCCGAGGCCAGCACCTGGCAGGAAGCGGTAAAGCTTGGCGTGGATCTGCTGGTTAAGGCTGATGTGGTTGAACCACGCTACTACCAGGCCATCCTTGATGGCGTTGAGCAGTTTGGCCCGTACTTTGTGATTGCGCCAGGCCTGGCGATGCCTCACGGCCGTCCGGAGGAAGGAGTCAAGAAAACCGGTTTTGCGCTGGTGACGCTGAAAACGCCGCTGGTGTTTAACCACGAAGATAACGACCCGGTCGATATTCTGATCACGATGGCGGCAGTTGACGCCAACACGCATCAGGAAGTGGGCATTATGCAGATCGTGAATCTGTTTGACGACGAAGCCAATTTCGACCGTTTACGCGCCTGCCGCACCGCGCAGGAAGTGCTGGATTTAATTGATAACGCCACTGCGGCGGCTGTTTAAAAGGATACCAAAATGTCATTACCTATGTTGCAGGTAGCGCTGGATAACCAATCAATGTCTTCCGCGTATGAAACGACGCGTCTGATTGCCGAAGAGGTCGATATCATTGAGGTGGGTACGATTCTTTGCGTGGCAGAGGGCGTTCGTGCCGTTCGCGATCTGAAGGCGCTTTACCCGCATAAAATAGTGCTGGCGGACGCTAAAATTGCCGACGCGGGCAAAATCCTCTCCCGCATGTGTTTCGAAGCCAACGCTGACTGGATTACTGTCATCTGCTGTGCCGATATCAACACCACCAAGGGTGCGCTGGAGGTGGCGAAAGAATTTAACGGTGACGTACAGATTGAACTGACCGGCTACTGGACCTGGGAGCAGGCGCAGGAGTGGCGTGACGCGGGTATTGGGCAAGTTGTCTATCACCGCAGTCGTGATGCGCAGGCGGCAGGCGTGGCGTGGGGAGAGGCGGATATCACTGCGATCAGGCGTTTGGCCGATATGGGCTTTAAAGTTACCGTTACTGGTGGTCTGGCGCTGGAGGATCTGCCGCTGTTCAAAGGGATCCCGATTCACGTCTTTATCGCTGGTCGCAGCATTCGCGACGCCGCTTCTCCGGTTGAGGCCGCTCGTCAGTTTAAACGTTCCATCGCCCAGCTGTGGGGATAAGGAGCGGCTATGTTGTCGAAACAGGTCCCGCTCGGTATTTATGAAAAAGCACTCCCCGGCGGGGAGTGCTGGCTCGAACGCTTGCAACTGGCGAAGGAACTGGGCTTTGACTTTGTCGAAATGTCGGTTGATGAAACCGATGCCCGTCTGGCGCGTCTTGACTGGAATCGCGAGCAGCGACTGGCGCTGGTGGCGGCTATCGCCGAGACAGGGATACGAGTACCGTCCATATGCCTGAGCGCTCATCGTCGTTTCCCGCTTGGCAGCGAAGATGATCGGGTGCGCGAACAGGGGCTGGAAATTATGCGTAAAGCCATTCAGTTTGCGCAGGATATTGGTATTCGCGTTATTCAACTGGCGGGTTACGACGTCTATTACCAGCAGGCCAATAACGAAACGCGTCGTCGGTTTCGCGATGGGCTAAAAGAGAGTGTGGAGATGGCGAGCCGTGCGCAGGTGACGCTGGCGATGGAAATCATGGATTATCCGCTGATGAATTCGATCAGCAAGGCGTTGGGTTACGCCCACTATCTCAACAATCCGTGGTTCCAGCTGTATCCCGATATTGGCAATTTGTCGGCGTGGGATAACGACGTGCAGATGGAACTGCAGGCTGGGGTAGGCCATATCGTCGCGGTACACGTGAAGGATACCAAACCTGGCGTATTCAAAAATGTGCCGTTTGGTGAAGGAGTCGTTGATTTCGAACGTTGTTTTGCGACGCTCAAACAGAGTGGATACTGCGGGCCATACCTGATTGAGATGTGGAGTGAAACGTCGGATGACCCGGTACGTGAAGTTGCGAAGGCGCGCGATTGGGTGAAGGCGCGTATGGCCAACGCAGGTCTGATGGAGGCGGTGTAATGCAAAAACTTAAACAGCAGGTTTTTGAGGCTAACATGGATTTGCCGCGCTACGGGCTGGTGACATTTACCTGGGGCAACGTCAGCGCCATTGACCGCGAGCGCGGGCGGGTGGTGATCAAGCCCAGTGGTGTCGCCTACGAGCACATGACCGTTGATGATATGGTCGTGGTCGATATGTCAGGGAAGGTGATAGAAGGCGGCTTTCGTCCTTCTTCCGATACCGCCACCCATCTGGCGCTCTACCAGCGTTATCCGTCGCTGGGCGGAGTCGTGCATACGCACTCTACTCATGCCACGGCCTGGGCGCAGGCGGGGCTGGCGATCCCGGCACTGGGTACCACTCACGCGGACTACTTCTTTGGCGATATTCCCTGTACCCGGGCTTTAACTGAAGCTGAAGTTCAGGAGGAGTATGAACTTAATACCGGTAGGGTGATTATTGAAACGCTCGGGGAGGTGGAACCTTTACATACGCCTGGCGTAGTGGTGTACCAACATGGCCCGTTTGCCTGGGGCAAAGATGCTCACGACGCAGTACATAACGCTGTTGTGATGGAAGAGGTGGCAAAAATGGCGTGGATTGCGCGTGGCATTAACCCGGCTCTCAGCGCTATTGACGGTTATCTGATGAATAAGCACTTCATGCGTAAGCACGGCCCAAACGCCTATTACGGGCAGAAGTAAGAAAAAACGTTCCGAAGCCAACTCTTCATGGGGATGAGATCGGTCTGGCTTCGGGATTTTTTTGCAAAAAAAAGCCCCCAATGAAGGGGGCAAGTCAAACTGTGGCAATGTTCTCGTTGGTTATTTCTGGGTGCTAGCGATAAATATCTGCACTGGCGTGCATATTTCCGTTACTACCGGGTTCCCTGGTGAGGATCACGTGATAGTAGGTTGCGCCTTGCGCATCGGTTTCTTCATTCAGGGCCTGAGTGGCTTCACTTTCAGTGGCGAAGTTATGATTTATGTAAATAACGCCTAAGCTCTGCACATCATCCATATTCCTGGCCTGATGATTGTCAATTTTGATGGCTGCCGTTGCATTTGCACTGAGCAAAAGTACAGCCAGAAGGGTCAAAACACGGGCTCGCATAGGTACCTCCTCGACTGCGGTCTCTGGTTAGCTCTCTCCTGTGAGTGGATAACTTCTGATTTAATTTTAACCGCTGCCGGCGCTGTCGATAGCGACCATTTCTGATGCAGTTGTTCAAAAAATTACCGCAAAGTCATCTTTTCTTTAATTAACAATCAGCTGATGCCTTCCGCTGCGGTTAAAAATACCTGCCTTACGCGCATAAGCTCTTACCAAATAGTCAATTTAATCGGGTGAGTACGCCGTTTATAGTGAGCCAGATAATTAATATAACTTTATGATAATAAGGCAAAAACTTATGGATACTTCATTCATGGATTTCAGCTACTTTGTGATTATGTTTATGGTCGCGCTGGTGGCTGGCTTTATTAACGTGGTGTCAGGTGGCGGCGGGTTTCTTTCTATTGGCGCATTATTGATTTCCGGTTTACCCCCGGCTAACGCGCTGGCAACCAATAAGATTCAGGCGTTGGGCAGTTCGCTGACCTCCGGAATTTACTTTTTACGCCGGGGACATATTAATGTGCAGGAACACAAATATGTCTTTTTATCTGCCTTTATCGGTTCTGCGCTGGGCACGACGCTTATCCAGTTTATTGAGCCGGACGTGTTGAAGAAACTGCTGCCGATCCTGATAATCGCGGTCGCCATCTACTTTATTTCTGCGCCTAATCTTAGCGAACCGAAAAGAAAGCAGCAGGTATCCCTGTTTCTCTTCTCGTTGATCTGCGGGGGAGGTATTGGGTTTTATGATGGTTTTCTCGGTGCCGGGGCCGGCTCCTTTTATACGCTCTGCTACATCCTGCTGTGGGGATACAGCATCGATAAGGCGCAAATTCACTCGAATTTTATCAACCTGGCGTCGAACGTTGCCTCGATTCTGTTCTTCATTTTCGGGGGTAAAATGATCTGGTCGCTGGGGCTGGTGATGTTTGCCGGGCAATCCCTTGGCGCACGTCTTGGCGCGACAGTCGTACTGACGCGCGGGAAGAAAGTTATCCGGCCGATGATTGTCATTGTCTCCATTTGCATCAGCGTCAAAATGCTGCTGGATATGTATTAATGGCGACACGATAAATAATCGTACAAGCACCTTGAGTTTAGCGGCTGACCCCAGTATTATGACGCGTCATTTTTCAGCCGACCTTTAACACGTTCCTTGCCTCCATGGGCCTCGGCTGACCCAGACAGGAGGCTGAATAATCCGTAAGGAGCAATTCGATGCGTCATTACGAAATCGTTTTTATGGTCCATCCTGACCAGAGCGAACAGGTTCCGGGTATGATCGAACGCTACACTGCTGCCATCACTGGTGCAGAAGGCACGATCCACCGTCTGGAAGACTGGGGCCGCCGTCAGCTGGCTTACCCGATCAACAAACTGCACAAAGCTCACTACGTTCTGATGAACGTTGAAGCGCCGCAGGAAGTGATCGATGAGCTGGAAACTACCTTCCGCTTCAACGATGCCGTTATCCGCAGCATGGTTATGCGTACTAAACACGCTGTTACCGAAGCATCTCCGATGGTTAAAGCGAAAGACGAGCGTCGTGAACGTCGCGATGATTTCGCTAACGAAACCGCAGATGATGCTGAAGCTGGGGATTCTGAAGAGTAATTTCTGATGACCAACCGTCTGGCGCTGTCCGGCACCGTGTGCAGGGCTCCCCTTCGAAAGGTCAGTCCATCAGGAATTCCTCATTGCCAGTTCGTGCTTGAGCATCGTTCTGTGCAGGAGGAAGCCGGGTTTCACCGGCAGGCGTGGTGCCAAATGCCCGTTATTATTAGCGGACACGAAAACCAGGCCATTACTCACAGTATAACGGTCGGTAGCGCAGTGACCGTTCAGGGGTTCATCTCTTGCCACAAGGCAAAGAACGGCCTGAGCAAAATGGTTCTGCATGCCGAGCAGATTGAATTGATAGATTCTGGAGACTAGCCATATGGCACGTTATTTCCGTCGTCGCAAGTTCTGCCGTTTCACCGCGGAAGGCGTTCAAGAGATCGACTATAAAGATATCGCTACGCTGAAAAACTACATCACCGAAAGCGGTAAGATTGTCCCAAGCCGTATCACCGGTACCCGTGCAAAATACCAGCGTCAGCTGGCTCGCGCTATCAAACGCGCTCGCTACCTGTCCCTGCTGCCGTACACTGATCGTCATCAGTAATCGGTCACGGTCCATTAATACGACTTTGAGAGGATAAGGTAATGCAAGTTATTCTGCTTGATAAAGTAGCAAACCTGGGTAGCCTGGGTGATCAGGTTAACGTTAAAGCGGGCTATGCTCGTAACTTCCTGGTACCACAGGGTAAAGCTGTTCCTGCTACCAAGAAAAACGTTGAATTTTTCGAAGCGCGTCGCGCTGAACTGGAAGCCAAACTGGCTGACGTTCTGGCCGCTGCTGAAGCTCGTGCTGAGAAAATCAACGCACTGGAAACCGTAACCATCGCGTCTAAAGCTGGCGACGAAGGTAAACTGTTCGGTTCCATCGGTACTCGCGACATCGCTGACGCTGTAACTGCAGCTGGCGTTGAAGTTGCTAAGAGCGAAGTTCGTCTGCCGAACGGCGTTCTGCGTACCACTGGTGAGCACGAAGTGAGCTTCCAGGTTCACAGCGAAGTGTTTGCTAAGCTGACTGTAAACGTAGTTGCAGAATAAGTTTTTATTCTGATGACCGCGTAAAAGCGCCGGCCCTGTGCCGGCGTTTTGCTTTTCTACCCTCCTGTTTTTCGCTCTGGCTATTCTTTGTCCTTTTCGGGATAATCATAAAAATAAAACATTATTTCAAAGTGGTGATGGAATGGAACCAACGCACCAACCTCTGTTCGCGCGTAAAAATGTTGTCTATCTGAGCGCAGCCTTCTGCTGCCTGCTGTGGGGGAGCGCCTATCCGGCGATCAAAAGCGGATATGAGATCTTCCAGATTGCCACGGATGATATTCCGTCAAAAATTGTCTTTGCCGGCTATCGCTTCCTGTTTGCGGGATTATTGCTGCTACTGTTGGCGATGGCGCAGCGTAAACCGATTGGCCGGTTAAGCCCGCGTCAGTACGGCCAACTCACGCTGTTGGGGCTGACGCAAACCTCGCTGCAATACATCTTCTTCTATATTGGCCTGGCGTTCACGACGGGGGTGAAAGGGTCCATCATGAATGCGACCGGGACATTCTTTAGCGTGCTGTTGGCCCATTTTATCTATCAAAACGACAAACTAAGCTACAACAAAGCACTAGGTTGTATTCTGGGTTTTACCGGCGTGATGGTGGTGAACTTTAACAGCGGAATGGATTTTAGCTTCAGCCTGTTAGGTGATGGTTCAGTGGTGATAGCGGCCTTTATCCTTTCTGCCGCCACGCTATACGGTAAACGCATTTCTCAGACGGTAGACCCGACGGTCATGACAGGCTACCAACTGGGGATGGGCGGTCTGGCGTTAGTTATCGGCGGTTATGCTTTTGGTGGCACGCTGACCGTACACGGCTTAGCTTCAGTGGCTATTCTGGGTTACCTGACGTTGCTTTCATCGGTGGCCTTCGCTTTGTGGAGCATTTTGCTCAAGTACAACCGCGTGGGGATGATTGCGCCGTTTAACTTCCTGATCCCGGTTTCGGGGGCGGTGCTGTCGGCGATATTCCTCGGCGAAAACATTCTCGAATGGAAATATGCGCTGGCGCTGGTGCTGGTCTGTTCGGGGATCTGGTGGGTGAATAAGGTGAAGCGTTAGTGCTTCACCTTGAGGCCTGATGGCGCTACGCGCATCAGGCCTACTGACTGAGACAGTCTTAGCGTGCGCGAATAAAGCTGCCGTTGGGCTGGCGGGTAAACAATATCTGCTGACCATTTCCGCTATCAATGGTTAACCCGGTCACCACCCCGTTAGCATTCTGCCTGATTTGGATCATCTGGCCGTCTTTCAAATTGCTCAGCGGCTTCCCGGCACCTTCCACTTGCGCCATGGCGTACACATCAGTTGGCGGAAGGTTATGGTCCCGGAAGACCTGCGCCAGCGTTTTCCCTGAGTCTACGCGGTAGGTACGCCACTGCTGCTCAATACCACTATTCTGCTGAAAGGGCTGCGTCTGAGGCTGTGATTGCTGAGCCTGCGGCTGCGCGTCTGGTTCTCCTTCCTGGATGGGTTCCGGCGCAACGGGAGCCACCTGGCCGGGATCGTTTTGCGGGGCCACTAACTGTGCCTGAAGCTGAGCCTCGGTTGGCGGCTGCGACTGTGACTGTAAATCCAGCTGGGCAGTACGCGTAACCACAGGGGTATCAGTAGTGTCACTGGAAGGAAGCAGGAAACCTATCACCAGCACGATAGCAGCAATAATAATGCCGCGTCGGTGCATAGGCGGTAGCGGGTCCATAATGCGAAAATTGTCCGGTGCATGCCAGATTTTCGCCAGGGTTGGTTTTAATTCAAAGCGCCCGGGCATGGCTTTCCTCCTGCTCCGCGTCTCGTTCCTCTGTCATAGAGTATAGATCGCTAACTCTATGATACTTGTTCAGGTACCCGCTTTCGTGACATTGATGCGGGCAATAGCATTGTTTCTTTTTCCTCGCGATTTGTCATCTGTTCCCGAGACAAAGTTTTACCGGATGCGGCATGGCTGATATGCTGCCCGCTACTTTACATCCGATGAAAGGAAATATGATGGCTAACCCGACTTTTGACACTATCGAAGCGCAAGCAAGCTACGGCATTGGTTTGCAGGTAGGACAACAGCTGAGCGAATCCGGTCTGGAAGGGCTGTTGCCTGAAGCGCTGGTAGCGGGTATCGCTGATGCGCTGGAAGGTAAACACCCGGCAGTGCCTGTTGATGTTGTGCACCGTGCGCTGCGTGAAATTCACGAACGTGCTGATGCAGTACGTCGCGAGCGTTTCCAGGCTATGGCGGCTGATGGCGTCAAATATCTGGAAGAAAACCGTGAGAAAGAGGGTGTGAACAGCACTGAATCCGGTCTGCAGTTCCGTGTTCTGACTCAGGGCGAAGGTTCTATCCCGGCACGTACCGACCACGTACGCGTGCATTATACCGGTAAACTGATCGACGGTACCGTGTTTGACAGCTCTGTTGCGCGTGGCGAACCGGCTGAATTCCCGGTTAACGGCGTGATCCCTGGCTGGATTGAAGCACTGACCCTGATGCCGGTAGGTTCGAAATGGGAACTGACTATTCCTCAGGAACTGGCTTACGGTGAGCGTGGCGCTGGCGCGTCCATTCCTCCGTTCAGCACGCTGGTATTTGAAGTTGAGCTGCTTGAAATCCTGTAAGCAGTAACTTCTGTTCCCCCCGACGCTGGGGGGAGCAACAAAATAGCGTGAAAAGCTATAGTTACGTCGATGTCGATATTTTATCTTGCAAATGATGTTATTGCGTGTATTTTTGTGAACTGATTCTCGCTATCAGAGTGATATGACACTCACTTTAAACATAAAATTAACATTATATCTAAATCTTAGTATTCATCCCGCCGATTCTTACCTAATATCGATGAGTCCTGCCAACAGGATCGTCGTATCATAGACACACTAAAGGCCGTAGAGCCTGAACAACACAGACAGGTACAGGAAGAAAAAACATGGTAGATCAGGTAAAAGTCGACGCCGTTGAAGAGGCTTCGTCTGAACAGTCGCTACGGCGCAATCTCACAAACCGTCATATTCAACTTATTGCCATTGGTGGCGCTATTGGTACCGGCCTGTTTATGGGCTCAGGGAAAACCATCAGCCTCGCCGGGCCGTCGATCATTTTTGTCTATATGATCATCGGTTTTATGCTGTTTTTCGTGATGCGGGCAATGGGAGAATTACTGCTCTCGAATCTCGAATACAAATCCTTTAGTGATTTCGCCTCCGACCTGCTCGGGCCATGGGCCGGGTATTTTACCGGCTGGACCTATTGGTTCTGCTGGGTGGTTACAGGGATGGCAGACGTCGTTGCGATTACGGCGTATGCGCAATTCTGGTTCCCCGGACTGTCAGACTGGGTGGCATCACTGGCGGTGATCATTCTGTTGCTGGCTCTTAACCTCGCCACGGTGAAAATGTTTGGTGAGATGGAGTTCTGGTTTGCGATGATCAAAATCGTCGCCATTGTCGGCCTGATTGTCGTCGGTCTGGTGATGGTACTGACGCACTTCCAGTCGCCAACCGGCGTTCAGGCTTCGTTCACGCATCTGTGGAATGACGGTGGCTGGTTCCCGAAAGGTCTGAGCGGCTTCTTTGCCGGCTTCCAGATAGCGGTGTTCGCGTTTGTGGGTATTGAGCTGGTAGGTACGACGGCTGCAGAAACTAAAGATCCGGAAAAGTCTCTGCCGCGCGCTATTAACTCGATTCCAATCCGTATCATCATGTTCTACGTTTTCGCGCTGATCGTGATTATGTCCGTGACGCCGTGGAGCTCGGTAGTACCAACCAAGAGCCCATTCGTTGAGCTGTTTGTGCTGGTCGGTCTGCCTGCGGCGGCGAGCCTGATTAACTTTGTGGTGCTGACTTCAGCGGCCTCTTCCGCAAACAGCGGCGTGTTCTCTACCAGCCGTATGCTGTTCGGCCTGGCACAGGAAGGCGTTGCGCCTAAAGCGTTTGCCAAGCTGTCTAAACGCGCGGTTCCGGCGAAAGGTTTAACCTTCTCCTGTATCTGTCTGCTGGGCGGCGTGGTGATGCTCTATGTGAACCCGAGCGTGATTGGCGCGTTCACCATGATCACCACCGTGTCGGCAATCCTGTTTATGTTTGTCTGGACCATCATTCTTTGCTCATACCTGGTGTACCGCAAACAGCGTCCACACCTGCATGAGAAATCGATCTACAAGATGCCGTTAGGCAAGCTAATGTGCTGGGTATGTATGGCGTTCTTTGTCTTCGTACTGGTGCTGCTGACTCTGGAAGAAGATACCCGTCAGGCGTTGATGGTGACGCCGCTGTGGTTCATCGCGCTGGGTCTGGGCTGGTTGTTTATCGGTAAGAAACGTATGGCGGGTATGCGTTAAGCGTTGTCATATCGGACACAAAAAAGGCCACATAAGCAGTGGCCGAATTCGGACTTCAGGAAGGCGCTCTCGGGCGCCTTTTTTTATTCACCTGCGAGGGCACGCGGGAACAACACATTGTTTTCCAGACTGATGTGTTCCATCAGATCGTCGATCATCTCGTTAATGCCGTTATACATGGCTTTCCAGGTGGTGCAGGCTTCTGGCGGCGGCGTCACGTTGTGGGTGATGTGCTTGATCACTTCCACCAGTTCGCCGGCCTCGTCGTGTTCGCTTTCCATCACGCTGATTGGCCCCATCGCCTGGCTACCCATGCCCTGTTTGATCATTGGGAACAGGATCTGCTCTTCTTTCATCATGTGGCTGGACAGCTCTTCATGCAGCATCGTCAGGTTCTTCGCCAGACCACGCGGTACGCTCGGCTTGTCGGCATGAACACGTTCAACTTTAGTGGCCTGCAGGATCAGCTCCGGCAGCTGTTCGCGGTGGCGATCATGATATCGAATGACGATATGGTCGATGATTTCTGCCAGTGCCACGGTACGCCAGTCTTTTTCCAGCGGCTGTTCAGCCAACTGGGCGAGCTGCGCCTCGATAGCTTCCACATCCAGCTCTTTACGTGCGGCAGCGCGTGCCAGCGTTTGCTTACCGCCGCAGCAGTAATCCATATCGTATTTACGAAACAGGGCCGAAGCGCGAGGAATAGAGAGCGCCAGTTCACCTAAAGGTTGATCGCGATAAGACATAGCCGTTACCTCATTCTCAATAATATAAGATGTATTTTAAATGCAACTTATGGGGAAGGATATAACCCTTTCGGGTCAGAGGATTTTGTGATGATTGTCACGAAAATTTCTTATCTCGTTAACATGCTGAATCTTATTGAAAAGGGACAAAGCGGCGAAAAAAGCTACGCCACAAGATTAAATAAGCCGACGCAGCTGCCGATAGTTAGACCTCAGACAATACCTGCATAATTAAAAGGCAACAGATGTTCAAACGAATCAAAGTGATAACCTTACTTATCACCGTGTTACTCGCCCTGGGCGCGATGCAGCTCATTTCCGCAGGCGTATTTATTGGCGCGCTTAAAAACGACAAGGAAAACTTTAACGTTTCTCAACTTTCCAGCCAGAATGTGGCCGAGTTTACCGATGCATGGATTAGCCTGAACCAGGCTCGCGTCACGCTCAACCGGGGCATGCTGCGTTTACAGGGCACGATGGCCAGCGATATTAACGGCGGTCAGTTGAAGGAACTGGTGAACACGGCAAATCGCCTGTTGGCCGAATCGAAAGAGCATTACGATAAATACTACGCCTTGCCGGAAACGCCGGGACTGGATGAGCATCTGGCCGATCGACTGGAAGAACAGTACGGTATCTATTCTACTGCGCTGGCAAAAATGAACGCGCTGCTGGCTGAAGGCAAGCTGGAAGAGATGTTCAAACAGAATGCCGAGCAAAAGCAGACGGCCATGCAGGAAGTTTATCGGGAATGGCGTAGCGCGCAAACCGCGCTGGCAAATGAGGGCGTTCGGGATAACGAAAATGACTACCAGAAAATTATCTGGTTGTTATCCGCCATACTGTTGATTGTGTTGGCCGTCATTATCGTCAGTTGGATTGCCATGCAGCGTGTCCTGCTGAAACCACTCCACGAGGTGATGGGGCATATTCGGCATATCGCTTCAGGTGATCTGACCCATACTATTACTGCTGATGGCCGTAACGAAATGGCGCTATTGGCCCAGAACGTCCGCGAGATGCAGCAGGCGCTGGCGAACACTGTCAGCGTAGTGCGTGACGGGGCTGACACCATCTATACCGGCGCGGGTGAAATTGCCGCTGGCAGTAACGATCTCTCTTCACGTACCGAGCAGCAGGCTGCTTCTCTGGAAGAAACTGCTGCCAGCATGGAACAACTCACCGCAACCGTGAAACAGAATGCGGATAACGCGCGTCAGGCGACCAGTCTGGCAAAAAATGCCTCGCAGACGGCGCAGAAAGGTGGAGCCGTGGTCGACGGTGTGGTGCGTACGATGGATGAAATCGCCACCAGTTCCAGCAAAATCGCGCAAATAACCAATGTTATCGACGGCATAGCTTTCCAGACCAATATTCTGGCGCTGAACGCGGCGGTAGAAGCGGCGCGCGCGGGCGAACAGGGGCGCGGCTTTGCTGTCGTTGCCGGTGAGGTCCGCACGCTGGCGCAGCGTAGCGCTCAGGCGGCAAAAGAGATTAAGGCGCTGATTGATGACTCGGGGAATCGGGTTAATGCCGGTACAGCGCTGGTGCATGAAGCGGGTGAAACGATGGCGGAAATCGTCAGCGCCGTGACCCGCGTGACCGATATTATGGGCGAGATAGCCTCGGCCTCCGATGAGCAGAGTCGGGGTATCGATCAGGTCGGCCAGGCGGTGGCTGAGATGGATCGCGTCACGCAGCAAAACGCCTCGCTGGTGGAGGAGTCCGCTTCCGCCGCCGCCGCGCTCGAAGAGCAGGCCGCGCGGTTGAACCAGACGGTGGCGGTGTTTAAAGTGTCGCGCCGGATGGCGGCGTAAACGCCTTATCCGGCCTACATGAGATCGTACAGTCCTTGTAGGCCTGGTAAGCGCAGCGCCATCAGGCATCCCCCGAAACCGGCACTACCGCCGGTTTCTGCGGTTTTGACCGCACCGCAATCACCACGCCTATTATCAGCAGCGCAATACCGCTTACCGTCAGCAGCGGCGGAAATTCCTTGCGCAGAATAAAGGTGTACAGCAGGCCAGCCAGCGTTTCGAAGACAATCAACGGGCCGAGGATCACCGTCGGCAGCTTCTGGCTGGCGACGTTCCAGCACAGTGCGCCAACCCACGAACACAAGACCGCAATGGCTATCATCAGGCCGATAAACACGCCCGGGCGCGGGCCGAAGGGCAGCGCGAAGTCAGGCGTTTGCCCGTTCAGCCACAGGCAGGCGGCAATATAACCGAGCAGAGAAACAGGCAGCGTCACCAGTGCCTGGGCCGTCGCCCACATCATCGGGTGCTTATCCGGATTCTCGCGCAGCCAGCGGGCATTATGCAGCGCATACCACGCCCAACACACCACCGAAATCAGCGCCAGTGCGATGCCAGAGCCATACCGCCAGCCGCTAAAATCAGGCAGCCCTTGATTCAGCTCTGAGATATTCACGCACAGCAGGCCTATACCAATCAACACCAGCGCAGGCGACAAACGCCACCATGATAATTTGCCGTCACGCTGGCTGTAGAGCAGGTTAGCGAAGACCGGGATCACCACCGGCAATGTACCAATAATCATCGTGGAGACCGGTGCGCCGGTGCGCTGGATAGCGCTTGCCAGGCAAACGTAATAAATCAGATTGCCCATCAGGGTTAACGCCAGAGCGGTTACCCAGTCTTTGCGCGTCAACTGACGCAGGCGCACACGTCCCAGCCAGGCAATCGGCAATGCGATCAGCCCCAGCGCCAGATAACGCCCCATCGACTGTAACACCGCCGGGTATTCCGGAACGATCAGCGGCCCAACAAAAATTAATCCCCACATCAGCCCGGCCAGCAGGGCATACAACACACCGCTAATCATTTTTGACATCCACATCGCTTAACATAAGGTCGAGTGTAGGCAGGAAAAATGCCGCCGTATTGTATGAGATTGCTGATCAACGCCGGACGACTTGTTTCTGATAACGTACCGGCGTAATGCCGTAGCGATGGGTAAAGGCGCGGGTGAGATGCGACTGGTCGGTGAGGCCGGTTGCGGCGGCGACCTCTGCGGCGGGCATACCGTAGGTAAGAAAACCTTTGGCTCGCCACAGACGGATCGCCATCAGCATCTGGTGCGGCGTGACGTGGAAATGCAATTTGAACTGGCGCTGAAAATGCCAGGGACTCAGCGATGCAACCCGCGCCAGCTCGTCGAGCGTGACCGGATGCATATAATTATCGTGCAGATACTCGCGCACGCGTTCAAAGCGATGCGCTCCTTCCGGCAATACCGGCGCGTGGCGGGCCAGCGGCTGGAACGTGTCGATCAGATCGAGCAATAGTCCTTTTTGCGCCAACGGATCTTCGGTGTTCCACAGACCGTGGATCAACGAGCAGATCTGGCGCGAGCGCAGCGGATCGTGACGGGTAACGTCATGGAACCACCAGTGGCGGATCCCGGTGACCTCTTCCAGAAGATCGGGCTCAAGATAAATCATCCGATAGCGCCAGCCGTCGGCGGTTTCGGCCTCGCCGGTGTGCAGCTCATCAGGATTCATGGTGACGACGGAATGGGCGGGGGCCACGTACTGCGTGCCGCGATAGCGAAAACGCTCGGCTCCGGCTTCTATCGCGCCAATGCCGAACGCTTCATGAGTGTGCGGCTCAAAGGCGTAACGTGAGATGTGCGCATGATACAGCTCTACGCCCGGCACCTGCGCCAGATGGCGAAAGCGGGCGCTGTCTTTCTCATCAATAAACTGCTCAGGTACACCTTGCACGTTTTCTCTCCCCACGCATCATCCTGTCATTATCAGAGAGGATGCGCGGGGATGCCACCACAATTAACTAATTTTTAACACTTACACGATGCCTTTGACGCTGTCAGCCAGCGAGGTGGTCGGGCGACCAATCAGTTTGCTTAGCGTATGGCTGTCGTCGAACAGACCGCCTTTGGAGGCGCCAGTGTCTGAGTCAGCCAGCATGTCCGCCAGCCCGGCTGGTAGACCAAAGCCCTTCAGTGCGGCGGCAAAGTCAGTTTCGCTCAGGTTCTGATACACCACTTTTTTACCGCTCTGTTTTGCCAGTTCGGCAGCCAACTGGCTCAGGGTCCAGCCTGCGTCGCCCGCCAGCTCATAGGTTTTACCGGCGTGACCGTCTTCACTGATGACGCGCGCGGCGGCAGCGGCATAGTCGGCGCGGGTCGCCGAGGCGATTTTACCTTCACCTGCCGCGCCAATAAAGACGCCGTGTTCCAGCGCGGCCGGGGCGCTGGCGAGATAGTTTTCGGTGTACCAGCCGTTACGCAGCAGCGCGTAGGCGATACCGGATTCAGCCAGCATCTTCTCGGTTGCGATATGCTCATCAGCCAGCCCCAACGGGGAGGTGCCGGCGTGCAGCAGGCTGGTGTAGGCGATAAATTTCACGTGAGCGGCTTTCGCTGCGTTAATCACGTTGCGATGCTGCGGGGCACGTTGTCCCACTTCGCTCGACGAGATCAGCAGTAGCTTGTCGATACCCTGCAAGGCAGTTGTAAAGGCGGCTTCATCGCTGTAATCCGCCTGACGAACGGTAATGCCCTGCTGACTAAGCGCCGTCGCTTTAGCGGGATTACGCACGATTGCCACAATCTGGCTGGCAGGAACGGTTTTCAGCAGAGATTCAATAACGTGTTGGCCCAGTTGGCCGGTGGCGCCGGTAATCGCGATCATGGGGTGACTCCCTGGTATTGGTCTTGTGTTTAATCACGCTAACACCTAAACTTACTTTTAGTAAGTACGTACAAAAAGGTTAGTATGAAAATGACAGCTTCGACGCTCTCCCAGCAGTTACGCGATGGCAACTTGTTTGCCGAACAGTGTCCCTCCCGCGAGGTGTTAAAACACGTCACCAGCCGCTGGGGCGTATTGATTCTGGTGGCGCTGCGCGACGGTACGCACCGGTTCAGCGATTTGCGCCGTAAGATGGGCGGCGTCAGTGAAAAGATGCTGGCGCAATCTCTGCAAGCGCTGGAGCAGGACGGGTTTATCAACCGGGTATCGTATCCGGTCGTACCGCCGCATGTGGAGTATAGCCTGACGTCGTTGGGTGAGCAGGTGAGCGATAAAGTCGCCGCACTGGCGGACTGGATAGAACTGAATTTGCCGCAGGTTTTAGCGCAGCGGGAAGAGCGGGCGGCGTAAAGTATTGCCGGATGGCGGCTAACGCCTTATCCGGCACTAAAGTTACTTACTCAAATCCAACTGATAAATGGCGAAACCGATGTCATCGGTCGCGACTTTCTTCAGCGGATATTGCCCTTTCTCTTTGATAAACGCCGCGGCTTTATCAGACGGTGATGTTTCAAAGCGAATATCCAGTGGCGTATCGCTGTGAATTGGCGCCAGACGCCAGTTGTTATCTGCCGCCGGATGTATTTCACCGACGCGCTTCGTCTCGCCACCTATCCACGCGGCCAGCACCGAGCGGTTTTCATCCGGAGAAGCAAACGCGATGTGGCTGTCGCCGGTTCCGGCAAACTTACCGCCGTAGGCGCGGTAGTTGTTGGTCGCGACGAGGAAGGTGGCATTCGGATCGATTGGTTTGCCGTTAAAGGTCAGATTTTTAATACGTTCCGCTTTCGGATTAATGGTCTGACATTCCCCGTCGTAGCGGGCGGGTTGTGAAACATCAATCTGATAATTCACGCCATCAATCACGTCGAAATTATAGGTACGGAAGCCGTCCCAGTTAATCAACGACTGTGGTTTGCTGCTGTGGATATCAATCTGATTGAACTGCCCGGCGGAACATTCCAGCCACTCTTTCACCTCTTTACCGCTGGCTTTCACCACCACCAGAGTATTGGGATAGAGATACAAATCGGCGGCGTTACGGAAGGTGAGCTGACCTTTTTCGACTTCGACAAAGCTTGCCGGATCGTTCTTGCGTCCGCCGACCTTAAACGGCGCGGCGGCGGAAAGTACCGGCAGTTTCGCCAGGTCCGGATCGCCCTGGATAAAATGTTCCACATAGGCTTTCTGCGCGTTGTTTACCACCTGTACGGTCGGGTCATCCTGTACCAGCGCCAGATAGCTGTACATATTGTCGGCGGATTTACCGATCGGTTTGCTCACAAACTCACGCGTGGCGTCGTGATCGGCTTTCAGGATCTCAACGATTTTTTTGTCTTCTGCTGCCAGTGATTTTTTGGCCGTGGCGTCATAGATCGGGCGTGCTTCAGCTTTCGCCTGGGTGACCTGCCATTTACCGCTGTCGTTATTCAGCACTAAATCCACCACCCCCAGATGATCGCCCCACATGCCCGGCATCACCGCAGGAACGCCATTGAGCGTACCTTTTGTGATATCAGCACCTTTGATGTTGGCAAAGTCTTTACCGGGGAAAACGGCGTGAGCGTGACCAAACATAATGGCATCCACGCCCGGGACTTCACTGAGGTAGTAAACGGAGTTCTCCGCCATTGTCTGATACGGGTCGGCTGAAAGCCCGGAGTGAGCTACCACCACCACCACATCCGCGCCTTTGGCTCGCATCTCAGGCACGTATTTACGTGCGGTTTCGGTGATGTCGTTCACCGTCACTTTACCGCTGAGGTTGGCTTTATCCCAGGTCATGATCTGCGGCGGCACAAAACCGATATAGCCTATCTTCAGCGTCTGCTTGTTCCCTTGCTGGTCGACAACCTCAGTGTCTTTGATCAGATAAGGCGTAAACAGCGGCTTTTTGGTCTTAACGTCGATGATATTGGCATTAACGTAAGGGAACTTCGCCCCGGCTAGTGCGTTGTGCAGATACTCAAGACCGTAGTTGAATTCATGGTTGCCGAGGTTACCCACCGCGTAATCCAGCGTATTCAGCGCCTTATAGACCGGGTGGGTTTCGCCCGCTTTCAGCCCCTTGGCCGCCATGTAATCCCCGAGCGGACTGCCCTGAATCAAATCGCCGTTATCAACCAGCACGCTGTTTTTGACTTCACCACGCGCAGCGTTGATAAGACTCGCCGTACGCACCAGGCCAAATTTTTCAGTCGCCGTATCTTTGTAATAATCGAAATCCATCATATTGCTATGCAAATCAGTTGTTTCCATTATCCGTAGATCGACGGTCGCGGCATTCACACTGGCTGCAATCAGCGTAGCCAGAAGCGTTGCACTAAACTTAATCATCAGGGGCATCCTTTTAAGATCTAAGCCACAAAAGAAAATGTATATAAATCTTCTTGCTTACAGAACTGTGAATCATGACATGAATATAGCGTTTAAAACCGCAGACGCTATCACAGTTGGCGGATCCCCTGGCGATCGGGTATAAGTAAAACAACGAGTTAACACCACGAAAGAAACGAGGTGGAGAATGTTAGAACATGTATGCCAGCTTGCACGGAACGCGGGCGATGCCATTATGCAGGTCTACGATGGACTCAAACCGATGGAGATTACCAGCAAGCAGGACGATTCTCCGGTCACGGCGGCGGATATCGCCGCGCACAAGGTGATCCTCGAAGGATTACTGGCGCTGACGCCGGATATTCCTGTTCTGTCTGAAGAGGCGCCTCCTGGCTGGGATGTTCGCCAGCACTGGCAGCGCTACTGGCTGGTGGACCCGCTGGACGGGACCAAAGAGTTCATTAAGCGTAACGGTGAATTTACCGTTAACATTGCGCTTATCGAGAAGGGAAAGCCGGTTCTGGGCGTGGTTTACGCGCCGGTAATGAAAGTGATGTACAGCGCAGCAGAAGGTAAAGCGTGGAAAGAAGAGTGCGGCGTGCGCAAACAAATCCAGGTGCGTGATGCGCGTCCGCCGCTGGTGGTGATTAGCCGCTCCCATGCCGACAATGAGTTAAAAGAGTATCTGCAACAGTTGGGTGAGCACCAGACCACCTCGATTGGTTCCTCGCTGAAGTTCTGCCTGGTGGCGGAAGGGCAGGCGCAACTGTATCCGCGTTTTGGACCCACAAACGTGTGGGACACCGCTGCGGGCCACGCGGTTGCTGCCGCAGCCGGAGCGCACGTTCACGACTGGCAGGGGAAACCTCTGGATTACACCCCACGTGAATCGTTCCTCAACCCCGGCTTCCGCGTCTCTATTTACTGAGCAGTTTGTGCAGCAGGGCAATCACCTGCTGCACCTCATCCTGCGTTAGCGCCCCATCTTTTGCCCACTGTACGCGTCCGTCTTTGTCGAGAACGACGATAGCGGAGCTCTCTTCATCCAGTTGCCAGGCCTTACGCGCAATGCCGTTGCTGTCGACAATAAATTGTGACCACGGGTAGAGCTTCTTATTGCTCTCCAGACTGCTGCGCACAAACATACCGGAGCCGGGAATGGCGTCATCGGTGTTGACGATAGTGGTGGTCTGGTATTTATCATGCGGCAGATTGGCCGCTTTGATGGCTTCAATCAGTGTCGCATTTTTCTCTTTGGCGGAGGTACGTCCAGCGATGTGTTGCACAATACGGACTTTCCCTGGCAGTTGCGCGCTATTCCAGCTTTTGTAGCTAAACTTATCGTTATCAAGAATCAGTTCGCCGCGATCGGCAATACCCACCGGCGGCACGCGCTGGTTAGTCTCAAACGAATGTGCGGAGGCAATCATCGGCAGCAGCAGGCACGATAGGGCCAGCAGTTTTTGTAAGGTCATGGGTTTTCCTTCTTTCTTTATTTGGCAGGTGATCCGACCACTTGGGCCTGGAATTTAATCATATGTGCGAATGATGCTTTTTCCCGCAAGCGCGATGCCAGTTTGCGGACGGGCGCACAAATCCTGCGAAAAATGAAGGCTTATACTGAAGACAGCGAAGCGTTGAAAAGATAATTCTGAATAATTGTAACCTGAAGGTAAATAAACTTATACACGCTGGAAACATCGTTCAGATAGTCTATAGTCATAAGGCATTAAAATTTGCGCCTGAGGATTGTCGGACCGATTGTGGTACCGCAAAGGCGTAACGCTCAGCAGGAGATACAATGAAAATTTTCCAACGATACAACCCGCTGCAGGTGGCGAAGTACGTGAAGATCCTGTTTCGTGGACGGTTATATATCAAGGACGTAGGCGCTTTTGAGTTTGATAAGGGTAAGATTCTTATCCCAAAAGTGAAGGACAAACTGCATTTTTCTGTTATGTCCGAAGTTAACCGTCAGGTCTTGCGTCTGCAAACTGAGATGGCTTGATCAAAGTGCTATGCAGTAGTTAAAAAAACGGCTCCTGATGGGAGCCGTTGATGTTTCTGGCGGGATTACGCTTTGGTCTCTTCTTTTGCATCCGGCAGCTTTGGTACCAGAACGGTAGGTTTGCTGTCCAGGCGCGTCACCAGCAGCTGATCGATCTTGTAGTTATCGATATCCACCACTTCAAATTTGTAGCCAGAATACTTCACCGAGTCGGTGCGTTTCGGGATTTTACGCAGCATGAACATCATGAAACCGCCGATGGTTTCATAGTTGCCGGACTGCGGAAACTCGTCGATATCCAGCACACGCATCACGTCATCAATCGGCGTACCACCATCAACTAACCATGAGTTCTCATCACGCGCCACAATCTGTTCTTCCAGACCCTGGCCGACTAAGTCACCCATCAGTGTCGTCATTACGTCATTAAGCGTAATAATCCCCACCACCAGTGCATACTCGTTCATGATGACGGCAAAGTCTTCACCTGCGGTTTTGAAGCTTTCCAGCGCTTCTGAGAGCGTCAGCGTATCCGGAACAATCAGCGTATTGCGGATCTGTACGCCGCTGTTCAGCGCCATGCTTTGATTTGCCAGTACGCGGTTGAGGAGATCCTTTGAATCAACATAGCCAATGATGTGGTCGATATCTTCGTTACAGACCAGAAACTTGGAATGCGGATGTTCCGCCACTTTGTTCTTCAGGCTCTGTTCATCTTCGTGCAGATCAAACCAGATAACGTTTTCGCGCGAGGTCATTGAAGACGGCACGGTACGGGATTCCAGTTCAAATACGTTTTCGATCAGCTCATGTTCCTGCTTGCGCAGAACCCCTGCCAATGCGCCGGCTTCTACTACGGCGTAAATATCGTCCGAGGTGATGTCGTCTTTGCGCACCATCGGGATCTTAAACAGACGGAAAATGTTATTTGCCAGACCATTAAAGAACCATACCAGCGGGCGGAACACGAGCAGACAGAAGCGCATCGGGTTGATGATACGCAAAGCTACAGCTTCTGGCGCAATCATACCGATGCGTTTCGGGGTTAAATCCGCGAACAGGATGAACAGGCCAGTCACCAGGGAGAACGACAGAACAAAGCTTAACTGTTCGGACAGCTCTGGGGCGAAGTATTTCGAGAACAGACCGTTAAATGCCGGTGAAAACGCCGCGTCACCGACGATACCGCCAAGAATAGCAACCGCATTAAGACCAATTTGCACAACGGTAAAGAACATGCCGGGGTTTTCCTGCATCTTCAAAACACGCTGTGCGTTTACGTTGCCTTCATCGGCAAGCAGTTTAAGTTTGATTTTGCGTGACGCAGCAAGCGAGATCTCGGATATCGAGAAAAACGCACTCACGGCGATCAGGCAGAGAATGACTAAAATACTGTTTAACATATCTTATCCGACCGTTAAGGCCAGATCCTCGGAAGGGATAAATTGATAAATCTGTGTGAAATACACATTGAAAACCGGTCCGAAGGGAGTGGACCGGCAATTTCAGGAGCTAGTATAGCGTAAGGTACTGTAAAGCCGCCAGAGGGCGGCGATTATCCTTGCGGCGGCAGGCAAACGCCTATGCCGCCAATGCCACAGTATCCATAAGGGTTTTTATGCAGATATTGCTGGTGATCGTCCTCGGCGTAGTAGAACGGAGTCGCCGTGCTGATTTCCGTCGTAATCTCGCGTTCATCGCCTGCGTCGGTCATTGCTGCCTGAAAACGCTCAAGGCTGGCTTGTGCGGCGGCGGTTTGTTCCGGCGTTAACGGGTAAATGGCGGAGCGATACTGCGTACCCTGGTCGTTCCCCTGACGCATGCCCTGCGCCGGATCGTGATTTTCCCAGAACACCTGCAGCAGTTGTTCGTAGCTGATAACATGCGGGTCATAGACGACGCGTACCGCTTCGGCGTGTCCGGTATCGCCAGAACAGACTTCCCGATAGGTTGGGTTAGGGGTATAGCCACCGGTGTAGCCGGCTGCGGTGCTATATACGCCGGGTAATGACCAGAATAAACGTTCAACGCCCCAGAAGCATCCCATGGCGAAATAAGCTATCTCCATACCATCGGGCACGTTGGTCATCGAACGTTGGTTAACCGCATGCAGCGTTGCCACTGGCATCGGGGTGTTGCGTCCAGGTAGGGCATCTGCTTGAGTAACGAGATGCTTTCTATCAAATAAACTCATGGCCGTTCTCCCGAAATCAGTCATTTGGGTTAAGGTTGTAACGAGACGCGTCTTTGCCCAAAATAAACAGCGTGAATGCGTCTAGAGTTAAACATAAGAAATATTTGGGTTGTCGTCTGTTTTTCAACTCTTATTGTTGATTTTTTGTTAAGCCGAGGAACGGCATAGTATTTTTTTCCAGGGGTGGAAAAAAGGATATTCAGGAGAAAATGTGCCACATATCCGTCAGTTATGTTGGGTGGGATTACTGTGCTTAAGTGGCTCCGCCGCTGCTGCGAATGTTCGCTTACAGGTCGAAGGATTATCAGGGCCGCTGGAGAAAAACGTCCGTGCGCAGCTGTCCACGATTCAAAGTGACGAAGTCACACCAGACCGACGCTTTCGTGCGCGCGTTGATGATGCTATCCGCGAAGGGCTAAAAGCGCTGGGCTACTTTGAGCCGACCATTGATTTTGAACTGCGTCCGCCGCCGGCGAAAGGACGCCAGGTGCTGATTGCCAAAGTGACCCCCGGTGAGCCGGTGCTGATTGGCGGCACAGAAGTGATTCTGCGCGGTGGCGCACGTACGGATAAAGATTACCTGGATCTGCTGAAAACACGCCCGGCAATCGGCACCGTGCTGAATCAGGGCGATTATGACAGCTTCAAAAAGTCGCTCACCAGCGTGGCATTGCGTAAAGGCTATTTCGACAGCGAATTTAATAAAAGTCAGCTCGGAATTGCACTCGATCGCCGCCAGGCATTCTGGGATATTGATTACAACAGCGGAGAGCGCTACCGCTTTGGCCATGTCACTTTTGAAGGTTCGCAAATTCGCGATGAGTACCTGCAAAACCTGGTGCCGTTCAAAGAGGGCAAAGAGTACGAGTCGAAAGATCTGGCAGAGCTAAACCGTCGCCTTTCGGCAACCGGATGGTTTAATTCTGTGGTGGTGGCGCCTGAATTTGATAAAGCCCGTGAAACCAAAGTACTGCCGCTAAAAGGCGTGGTCTCGCCGCGCACCGAAAATACCATCGAAACCGGGGCCGGCTACTCTACTGACGTGGGACCGCGGTTGAAAACCTCGTGGAAAAAGCCGTGGATGAACTCCTACGGCCATAGCCTGACCACCAGTGCCAGTATTTCTGCGCCAGAGCAGGTCCTTGATTTCAGCTATAAAATGCCGCTGTTAAAGAACCCGCTGGAGCAGTATTACCTGGTGCAGGGGGGCTTTAAGCGTACCGATTTAAACGACACCGAGCAGGACTCAACCACGCTCGCGGTCTCCCGCTACTGGGATCTGTCGAGTGGCTGGCAGCGTGCAATCAACCTGCGCTGGAGCCTCGACCACTTTACCCAGGGTAACGTTACCAATACCACCATGCTGCTTTATCCGGGGGTGATGATTAGCCGGACGCGCTCGCGCGGCGGCCTGATGCCCGTCTGGGGCGACTCCCAACGTTATTCCATCGATTACTCCAACACAGCCTGGGGCTCAGACGTTGATTTCTCCGTTTTCCAGGCGCAGAACGTCTGGATCCGTACACTGTACGACAAGCACCGTTTTGTGATGCGCGGTAACCTCGGCTGGATTGAAACCGGTGACTTCGACAAAGTCCCGCCAGATCTGCGTTTCTTCGCCGGGGGCGACCGTAGTATCCGCGGCTACAAATACAAATCTATTTCACCCGAAGGCAGCGACGGCAAGCTGAAAGGGGCCTCGAAGCTGGCGACGGGCTCGCTGGAATACCAGTACAACGTGACCGGGAAATGGTGGGGCGCGATGTTTGTCGATAGCGGTGAAGCGGTCAGCGATATTCGCAAAAGCGATTTCAAAACCGGTGCCGGGGTCGGCGTTCGCTGGCAATCGCCGGTAGGACCTATCAAGCTCGACTTTGCCGTCCCCGTCGGCGACAAAGATGAACATGGTTTACAGTTTTACATCGGTCTGGGGCCTGAATTATGAGTTTATGGAAGAAGATAAGCCTCGGGGTACTGGTTGTTATCCTGCTGTTGTTAGGTACCGTCGCGTTCCTGGTGGGGACAACCTCCGGTCTGCATCTGGTCTTCAAAGCAGCTAATCGTTGGCTTCCGGGGCTGGAGATTGGTCAGGTCACCGGTGGCTGGCGGGATTTATCACTGAAAAATATTCGTTATGACCAGCCCGGCGTGGCGGTGAATGCTGGCGAAGTACATCTGGCCGTGGGGCTTAATTGCCTGTGGAACAGCAGTCTGTGCGTCAACGATCTGTCGCTGAAAAATATCAACGTAGCGATCGACAGCAAAAAAATGCCGCCATCAGCGCCGGTGGAGGAAGAAGAGAGCGGTCCGCTTAACCTTTCCACGCCTTACCCCATCACGCTTTCACACGTGGCGCTTAACAACATCAATATCAAAATTGATGACACCACGGTTTCCGTGCTGGATTTTACCTCCGGCCTGAACTGGCAGGAAAAAACGCTGACCCTGAAGCCAACGTCATTGCAGGGGTTGCTGATTGCCCTGCCTAAAGTGGCGGAAGTGGCACAGGAAGAGGTCGTTGAACCAAAAATTCAAAACCCGCAGCCGGATGAAAAACCGCTCGGCGAAACGCTAAAAGATCTGTTCTCAAAGCCGGTGCTGCCGGAAATGGCCGATGTGCATCTGCCGCTCAATCTCAATATTGAAGAATTTCGCGGCGAGCAGCTGCGCGTGACCGGGGATACGGATCTCACGGTACATAACCTGCTGCTGAAAGTGAGCAGCATTGACGGCAACATGAAGCTGGACGCGCTGGATATCGACTCGAATCAGGGGGCGGTAAAAGCCAGCGGCACGGCGCAGCTCACCGACACATGGCCGGTCGATATTACGTTAAACAGCACGCTGAACATCGACCCGTTAAAAGGCGAAAAGGTGAAGCTGAAGGTCGGCGGCGCGCTGCGTGACCAACTGGAAGTCGGCATAAACCTGTCCGGTCCGGTGGATATGGATCTGCGGGCGCAAACGCGTCTGGCGGAAGCCGGGTTGCCGCTCAATCTGGAAGTGGTGAGTAAGCAGATTTACTGGCCGTTTACCGGCGACAAACAGTTTCAGGCCGATGACATCAAGCTAAAGCTGACCGGCAAGATGACCGACTACACGTTGTCGATGCGTACCGCCGTGAAGGGACAGGATATTCCTCCAGCTACCATCACGCTGGATGCTAAAGGCAACGAACAGCAGATCAATCTCGACAAACTCAGCGTTGCGGCGCTGGAAGGAAAAACCGAGCTGAAAGCGCTGGTGGACTGGCAGCAGGCGATCAGCTGGCGCGGAGAGTTGACGCTGGATGGCATCAATACGGCAAAAGAGATCCCGGACTGGCCGTCAAAACTGAATGGTCTGGTGAAAACCCGCGGCAGTCTGTATGGCGGAAGCTGGCAGATGGAGGTTCCGGAGCTGAAGCTGACCGGGAATGTAAAACAGAATAAGGTCAATGTGAACGGTTCGCTGAAGGGGAACAGTTACCTGCAATGGATCATTCCGGGCCTGCATCTGGAGCTGGGACGCAACAGTGCGGACGTAAAAGGTGAACTGGGGGTTAAAGACCTCAACCTCGACGCGACGATTGATGCCCCAAGCCTGGATAACGCGCTGCCGGGGCTGGGCGGTACGGCGAAAGGGCTGGTAAAAGTTCGCGGTACGGTTGAAGCACCACAGCTGCTGGCGGATATCACCGCCCGTGGTCTGCGCTGGCAGGAACTTTCCGTCGCTCAGGTACGCGTCGAAGGCGACGTGAAATCGGCCGAGCAAATCGCCGGTAATCTCAATGTTCGCGTAGAGCGGATTGTACAACCTGACGTGAATATCGGCCTCGTGACGCTCAACGCGAAAGGCAGTGAAAAGCAACATGAATTACAGCTACGCATTCAGGGGGAGCCGGTTTCCGGACAGCTTGATCTGGCAGGCAGCTTCGATCGCAAAGAACAGCGCTGGAAAGGGGCGTTGAGCAATACCCGCTTCCAGACGCCGGTTGGTCCGTGGTCGCTTAACCGCGCGATTGCGCTTGATTACCGTAATCAGGAACAGAAAATCAGCATTGGGCCACACTGCTGGAATAACCCGAATGCGGAACTGTGCGTGCCACAGACGATTGATGCGGGCGCGGAAGGGCGCGCGGTGGTGAATCTGAACCGTTTCGATCTGGCAATGCTGAAACCGTTTATGCCGGAGACAACCCAGGCCAGCGGCGTGTTCACCGGTAAAGCCGATGTGAGCTGGGACACCACCAAAGAGGGGCTGCCGCAGGGACAGGTCACGCTAAGTGGGCGTAACGTGAAGGTCACCCAGAGCGTAAACGATGCCGCGTTACCGGTGGCGTTTGAGACGCTGAATCTGACCGCTGACCTGCACAACAACCGTGCTGAACTGGGCTGGCTGATTCGCCTGACCAACAACGGGCAGTTCGACGGCCAGGTGCAGGTAACCGATCCGCAAGGACGCCGTAATCTGGGCGGTAACGTCAATATTCGCAGCTTCAATCTGGCGATGGTGAACCCTATCTTCTCCAGAGGTGAAAAAGCCGCGGGAATGATCAACGCCAATCTGCGTCTGGGCGGCGATGTGCAAAGCCCACAACTGCTTGGACAACTGCAACTGAGCGGTCTGGATATCGACGGCAACTTTATGCCGTTTGACATGCAGCCCAGCCAGTTAGCCGTTAACTTCACCGGAACGCGTTCGACGTTAGCGGGCGTGGTGCGTACGCAGCAGGGGCAGATTAACCTGAGCGGCGATGCCGACTGGAGTCAGATAGACAACTGGCGGGCGCGGGTCGCGGCTAAAGGCAGTAGGGTTCGTATTACCGTGCCGCCGATGGTTCGTCTGGATGTCTCTCCGGACGTGGTCTTTGAAGCCACGCCGAGTCTGTTTACCCTGGATGGCAACGTGGATGTGCCGTGGGCGCGTATTGTGGTGCACGACCTGCCGGAAAGTGCGGTAGGGGTGTCCAGCGACATGGTCATGCTCAACGACAACCTGCAGCCAGAGAAGCCGCAAAGCGCCGGTATTCCGATCAACAGCAACCTGAACATTCATGTAGGCAACAACGTACGTATTGATGCTTTTGGTCTGAAAGCACGTCTGACGGGCGATCTGAAAGTTGCGCAGGATAAGCAGGGGCTGGGGCTGAACGGACAAATTAATATCCCGAGCGGTCGCTTCCATGCCTATGGTCAGGATCTGATTGTGCGTAAGGGCGAGCTGTTGTTCTCCGGCCCGCCGGATCAGCCGTTGCTCAACATCGAAGCGATTCGTAACCCGGATGCCACCGAAGACGATGTGATCGCCGGCGTTCGCGTCACCGGCACTGCTGATGAACCGAAAGCGGAGATCTTCTCTGACCCGGCAATGTCGCAGCAAATGACGCTTTCCTACCTGCTGCGCGGACAAGGGCTGGACAGCGAGCAGAGCGACAGCGCGGCGATGACCTCAATGCTTATTGGCCTGGGGGTTGCACAAAGTGGTCAGGTTGTGGGTAAAATCGGGGAGACATTTGGCGTAAGCAATCTGGCACTGGACACGCAAGGGGTGGGTGACTCCTCTCAGGTGGTTGTCAGCGGATACGTACTGCCAGGTCTGCAGGTGAAATATGGTGTGGGTATATTTGACTCCTTAGCGACACTCACGCTACGTTATCGTCTGATGCCTAAGCTATATCTGGAAGCCGTGTCTGGCGTAGATCAGGCACTTGATTTGCTCTATCAGTTCGAGTTTTAGCAATGCGAATATTTGTCTACGGCAGTTTACGAACCAAACAAGGCAACAGCCACTGGATGACCAATGCCCTGTTGCTGGGAAATTTCAGTATCGACAACTACCAGTTGTACAGCCTGGGCCACTATCCAGGCGCAGTTCCGGGGAACGGAACGGTACACGGGGAAGTTTATCGTATTGACAACGCCACGCTGGCAGAGCTTGACGCTCTGCGTACGCGAGGTGGCGAATATGCACGCCAGTTAATTCAGACGCCGTACGGAAGTGCATGGATGTACGTGTACCAACGTTCAGTCGAGGGATTAACGCTGATTGAAAGCGGTAACTGGTTAGACCGAGACCAGTACTGATATATCGCTACGAGAATAAACAACGCCGCCTTCGGGTGGCGTTGTTTATTTAAGGCTTAAAACTCTACGCGCGCGCCGAGATTATAGCGACGGCCTTCCACCTGCGCGGATTCATTCCACGCGGTAGTCAGCTTCGGATCCTCATCCAGCACGTTGTAGACCCCTGCCATCAACTGCGTGTGCTTATTGAGCTGATAACGTACGCCCACATCAACCATTGTGTAGTCATCGTACTTGTAGTTATTACCACTGTTGCGGTTACTGCTGCGATAGTTCACCGTACTCCACACGTCGAGACTCTGTGTCGCCGCCCAGGTCAGCGACAGATTCGCCATATGACGCGGATAATCGTTGAGCGCGTAGCCTTTGTTTATGCCGCTTTTCTGTTCGCTGTGGTTCCAGGTGTAGTTAGCGTTGGCTTTGAGGTCGGCGCTAATTTGCCAGTCGGCATTCAGCTCAATGCCGTATACGTCTGCCTCACTGACGTTAAAGTATTTACTGACGGAATCTGCTTTGTAGCCATTCACCGAGCACTGGTTTGTCGCCGTGGTTTCACAAATGGTTTGTTCAGCGATTTTGTCTTTGAACTGGGTATAGAAGACCGTGCTATCCAGAGCCAGCGCGTCGCCCGTCCAGTAGAGGCCCAGTTCAGAGTTAACGCTTTTCTCTGGTTTCAGGTCGTCATTACCTACCGTCAGGAAGGGATAAGGCACGGTTGAGCCGTAAGGGGTGACGAAGTTGCTGGAGGTCGCGCGTAGCTCCGGTTTTTTATATCCTGCCGAAATACCGCCCTTTAGCGCCCAGGCATCGCTGAAGGCCCAGTTGCCGTACATTTTTGGCGTAATATGTGTACCAAAGTTATCGTCCTGATCCATACGCGCCGAAGTGGTCAGGATGAAATCGTCAATGCTCCAGCCGTCTTCAGCAAACAATGCCCAGCCGTTGCGGCTGATTTTGGTTACCGGCTCTGAGCCGGGCAGCGTTTTGTTAGCCACATCAAAGCGGTCATTTAACTCTTCGCGGGTAAAATTCGCCCCGATGGTCAGTTTATGGTTGTCGAGTGTAAACGTGGTTTGCGAATTAGCGACATAGTTTTCCATCTGCACATACTGCGGGGACTGACCGTCATAAACGTATTTTGAGCGGCCCTTTTCGTAGTTGATGTAGTTGGTCGTCGCGATGGTGTCATCTGCATACCAGCCGGTATGTGTCAGGGTGGCGGCGTTACGATCGAACAGCCATGACCATGGCGCGCCGCGTTTCTGAGTGCGATTTTTCTCCTGCTCGCCGGTGACAACGTTGAGGTCGAACAGGTTGTTTTCGCTGGCGGCCAGGCCCAGCGTCATATCAACGGATTTACGGTTGTGTTTGCCGAAATAGTCATTGCGATCGTCATCGCGACGGTCGAGCCAGTCGGCCGCTACGCTAAGGCCGAGAACATCTGGCACAATCGGCCCCATGGTAAACAGATTCATCTGGCTGGTATTACCCAAATACTGGTGTTCCTGAAGCCAGGTATTCGCCGCAATCGCCGTCGTCCAGTCTTTCGCGCCGTACGGCTTTTTGGTAATCACGTTGACCACACCGCCGATGGCATCTGAGCCGTACAGCGAGGACATTGGCCCGCGGATAACTTCGATACGCTCAATGGCCTCCATTGGCGGTAAGAAGTTGGCTTCAGTACCGATATCATGGCCGTAGGGGCGTGACTCACCGGTATTTTGTTTGACACTGTTGACCATAAAAGCGGTATAGGACGGGTCCATACCGCGGATCATAATGCTGCCCGCATTCATGCCGCTGCTGTTGGTAACCGAGACGCCAGGAAGGTTTTTAATCGCTTCACCAATGCTACGGTCCGGCTGAATATCCAGCGTTTTACGATCGATAACTGAAATGGTGGCCGGCGCTTCGCGCTTTTGCTGCGAGAACCCGGATGCGGTGATCACCATTTCATCTTCATTATTGCGTGAGGTTTCGGTGAGTTCTTCTGCCTGAGTGGGGAAAATAACCCCGCCAGAGAATGCAACGATCCCTGTCAGCGTAATAAGTTGACGCGTTTTCATAATATAAGACACCTGAAAAGTAAAAAACAAAAGCATCACCTTGCAGCCCGGAAAAGCTGCAAGGTGTAAGAAGCGTTTTTAATTATTAATATTTAGAGAGATCGATTTTCAGCACGTAATCGGGCTTTACGCCAATCATTTCTTCCGGCTGTTTTACGCTGACATACAAGGTGTTAGCGTCCTGAGAAAGTGCAAGGCTGTTAGGTAACGCAGTGGTTTCAATACTTTGTTTTACCTGATAAGTCTTGCTGTCCACAATGCTGATGCGCTTTGCATTGCGGTGGGTGATATACACTTCCTGGCGTTTTTCGTTATATATAACTGCCAAAGAGTTAATGACCTTAATTGGCGCAATAACTTTGCCAGTATTAATATCGACAACCAAAACATCTGCTAAATCCGGATCGGTCAGGAACGCGCGGTTATTTTTTGCATCCAGCGCAATATTCAGGAAGAAATGTTTTTTAGCGGGTTCAATGGAAAAGCGGCTAATGATTTTGTGGCTGCTGGTGTCCAGCGTAATCAGCTCGTTTCTGCCATTCACCACATACAGGCGGTTCTTATTTGCATCCACCGCCATACCGGTCGGATACTGACCCATATTTTCAATGGTGGCGATTTTTTCGCGCTTTTGCGTATCCACTACCCAGACAATGCCTTTTTCAGCCACGCCGGAAACGTACAGACGGTGATGCTGCTTATCGAGCACCATTTCACGCGTATGGACGATTTCCTTTGGATTTTTGGTTTCGCTCAGTTGCAGTATCGCCAACTCTTTACCGCTGCGGGTATCAATTAGCGTTACCGAACCTTCCAGCGTGTTGCCCACATATAGCACCTGATTTTCTTCGTCCAGCGCGGTGGCAAAGGCACGACGGCTGGTGTCGATGACTTCGGTGGTTGTGAGTTTTTCCAGATCGAGTTTGTAGATAAGCCCGCGGGTTTTGTCTTTATCAAACGACGGAGACGAGGCGGCAAAGAGCGTGTTCTGCTGACTATCAACCGCCAGTTCATACACGCCGTTCCCGACGTCGTGGGTCAGAAAATCTTTCTCAGGTAGCATCTGCGCCACGCTGGGCAGGCTGGTAAATAACAGTGCTGTGGCGAGCGCCACACAAGAATAGTGTTTCAGGGACTTCACAGTGTGGAGGTTCATTGACTTTTATTCACATTTATTTACATGCTTAAAATGATAATGAGATCTAATCTCATTCGCAATTAAGATAAATGAAATGTGACTACCCAATCTGGTAGGTCAAAAAGAAACCAGCGGGATACCGGGAAAATAAAGGGAGGAAAAGCACAGGCATAAAAAAACCCTTACTAACCAGAGGCTGGTGTTCAGGGTTTTCAGAGCAGGCGAACTTACTTCTTCGCGCGCTCGAAGGAAGCAACGATTTCAGCTTTAGCGGCTTCAGCGTTGTCCCAACCGTCAACTTTTACCCATTTGCCTGCTTCGAGGTCTTTGTAGTGCTCGAAGAAGTGGGTGATCTGCGCTTTCAGCAGGTCCGGCAGGTCGGTCACATCTTTAATGTGATCGTATTCTTTGCTCAGTTTGGTGTGCGGTACCGCAACCAGTTTTGCATCTTCACCGGATTCGTCGGTCATTTTCAGTACGCCAACCGGACGGCAGCGGATCACTGAACCTGGCTCCAGCGGATACGGAGTCGGGACCAGAACGTCTACCGGATCACCATCCAGAGACAGGGTGTGGTTGATGTAACCGTAGTTGCACGGATAGAACATCGCGGTGGACATGAAGCGGTCAACGAACAGGGCGCCGCTCTCTTTGTCAACTTCGTATTTGATCGGATCTGCGTTTGCAGGGATCTCGATAACAACGTAGATATCTTCCGGCAGATCTTTACCGGCAGGGACGTTGAGTAAGCTCATGTCTGTTTCCTTTAAATAAGCTATGGCAAACAAGTGGCGGGTATTATAGCCAACTCGCGCCGAATGTCTCCGCTTGTTTTCGATTTCGCGGCGCACATTTTCTTCTTTTCCCTTCTCTTTTGTGACAGAAAAATCCATATCTTCAGCCGCATTTTTCATAGTGATATGAAAGCGATTACAAAGTTGTGATTAACGTTTTATTTACTTTTTTGAAGTGTGATGTAACGCAATTCGTTACATCCTCAATTGTCTATAGTTTTTTCGCGACTGTTTATTAACCAACAATAATCCCCCTACGAGGACGCACTTATGTGGAAGCGCTTACTTTTAGTCACAGCAGTTTCGACAGCCATGTCGTCTATGGCATTGGCAGCCCCTTTAACCGTAGGATTTTCGCAGGTTGGCTCTGAATCCGGCTGGCGCGCGGCGGAAACCAATGTGGCGAAAAGCGAGGCCGAAAAGCGAGGTATTACGCTGAAAATCGCTGACGGCCAGCAAAAACAGGAAAACCAGATTAAAGCCGTACGCTCATTTGTTGCGCAGGGCGTGGATGCCATCTTCATTGCGCCGGTCGTGGCAACGGGTTGGGAGCCGGTGTTAAAAGAAGCGAAAGATGCCAACATTCCGGTCTTTTTGCTCGATCGTTCCATCGATGTAAAAGACAAATCTCTCTATATGACCACCGTTACCGCCAATAACGTGCTGGAAGGTAAATTAATCGGCGACTGGCTGATTAAAGAGGTGAACGGCAAACCGTGTAACGTGGTTGAGCTGCAAGGGACCGTCGGGGCCAGCGTGGCGATTGACCGTAAAAAAGGTTTTGCCGAAGCCATCGCCAGCGCGCCAAACATCAAAATTATTCGCTCTCAGTCCGGGGACTTCACCCGCAGCAAAGGCAAAGAAGTGATGGAGAGCTTTATCAAAGCTGAAAACAACGGCAAGAACATCTGCATGGTTTACGCTCACAACGATGACATGGTGATCGGGGCTATCCAGGCGATCAAAGAAGCGGGTCTGAAGCCGGGCAAAGATATTCTGACCGGTTCAATCGACGGCGTACCGGATATCTATAAAGCGATGATTGATGGCGAAGCCAACGCCAGCGTCGAACTGACGCCAAATATGGCGGGGCCGGCATTCGACGCGCTGGAGAAATTCAAAAAAGACGGCACGATGCCTGAGAAGCTGACCATTACCAAATCTATCCTCTATCTGCCGGATACGGCGAAAGAAGAGTTAGAGAAGAAGAAAAACATGGGCTACTAAGCCTTCATGAAAATGCCGGGGGCGCTGCGCTTGCCCGGCCTACATTACGCTCTTTTGTAGGCCGGATAAGCGTAGCGCCATCCGGCGTGATGCAGGGGGAATCATGACCACCGACCAACATCAGGAAATCCTCCGCACTGAAGGATTAAGCAAATTCTTTCCCGGCGTCAAAGCGTTGGATAACGTAGATTTCAGCTTGCGTCGCGGTGAAATTATGGCGCTGCTGGGTGAAAACGGAGCCGGCAAATCGACGCTCATCAAAGCGCTGACCGGCGTTTACCACGCCGATCGCGGCACTATCTGGCTCGAAGGCCAACCGATCTCCCCCAAAAACACCGCCCATGCCCAGCAACTGGGGATTGGCACCGTGTACCAGGAAGTGAACCTGCTGCCCAATATGTCGGTTGCCGATAACTTATTTATTGGTCGTGAGCCGCGGCGTTTTGGCCTGCTTCAGCGCAAGCAGATGGAAAAACGCGCCACGGAGCTGATGGCGTCATACGGTTTTTCCCTCGACGTGCGCGAGCCGCTGAACCGCTTTTCCGTGGCGATGCAGCAGATAGTTGCCATCTGTCGGGCAATAGATCTCTCCGCGAAAGTGCTGATCCTCGACGAACCCACCGCCAGCCTCGATACCCAGGAAGTTGAAATGCTGTTCGGCCTGATGCGTCATCTGCGCGATCGCGGCGTCAGCCTGATCTTCGTCACTCATTTCCTCGATCAGGTTTATCAGGTCAGCGATCGCATCACCGTTCTGCGTAACGGCGGCTTCGTTGGCTGCCGCGAAACCCGCGAACTGCCACAGATCGAACTGGTCAAAATGATGCTGGGTCGCGAACTGGATACCCATGCGCTACAGCGTGCGGGCCGCACCTTGCTGAGCGATAAGCCGGTGGCGGCCTTTAGCGGCTTTGGCAAGAAAGGCACCATCGCGCCGTTTGATCTACAGGTGCGTCCCGGCGAGATCGTCGGTCTCGCCGGACTGCTGGGATCCGGGCGAACGGAAACGGCCGAGGTGATCTTCGGCATTAAACCCGCCGACAGCGGCAGTGCGCTGATCAAAGGCAAACCGCAGACCTTGCGATCGCCGCATCAGGCTTCGTGTCTGGGGATCGGCTTCTGCCCGGAGGATCGCAAAACGGATGGCATCATCGCCGCGGCTTCGGTACGGGAAAATATCATTCTGGCCCTGCAGGCGCAGCGTGGCTGGCTGCGGCCTATCCCACGGAAAGAACAAAACGAGATTGCCGAGCGTTTTATCCGCCAGCTCGGAATTCGTACCCCCAACGCTGAACAGCCGATCGAGTTTCTCTCCGGCGGTAATCAGCAAAAAGTTTTGCTCTCGCGCTGGTTACTGACCAAACCGCAGTTCCTGATCCTCGATGAACCCACGCGCGGGATCGACGTCGGCGCGCATGCGGAGATTATCCGCCTGATCGAAACGCTGTGCGCGGATGGTCTGGCGCTGCTGGTGATTTCATCCGAACTGGAAGAGTTAGTGGGTTATGCCGATCGGGTCATTATTATGCGCGATCGCAAACAGGTGGCCGAGATCCCACTGGCTGAACTGTCCGTACCGGCGATCATGAATGCCATTGCGGCCTAAGGAGACTATGGTGATGCCTCAATCTCTCCCTCAATCCAACACCGCGAAACGAAGGTTCCGTTGGCCAAAAGGTATGCCGCAACTGGTGGCGCTACTGCTGGTGCTGCTGGTCGACAGCCTGGTGGCCCCGCACTTCTACCAGGTGATTTTGCAGGATGGTCGCCTGTTCGGCAGCCCGATTGATATTCTCAACCGTGCCGCTCCCGTGGCGCTGCTGGCGATTGGTATGACGCTGGTGATTGCCACTGGCGGCATCGATCTTTCCGTTGGCGCGGTGATGGCTATTGCAGGGGCGACCACCGCGGCGATGACGGTGGCCGGGCACAGTCTGCCGGTGGTGCTGTTTGCCGCCTTAGGCTCCGGCATTCTGGCCGGGTTGTGGAACGGGATTCTGGTGGCAATCCTCAAGATCCAGCCGTTTGTTGCGACACTTATCCTGATGGTGGCCGGGCGTGGAGTGGCGCAGCTTATCACTTCCGGGCAGATCGTCACTTTCAACTCGCCCGAGCTGTCGTGGTTTGGCAGCGGCTCGCTGTTACTGTTCCCCACGCCGGTGATTATCGCGCTGCTGACGCTGGTCGCCTTTTGGCTGCTAACGCGTAAAACGGCGCTGGGCATGTTCATTGAAGCGGTGGGCATTAACATTCGTGCGGCGAAAAACGCCGGGGTGAATACCCGCATCATTGTGATGCTCACTTATGTGCTGAGCGGCCTGTGTGCGGCTATCGCCGGTATTATCGTCACGGCGGATATCCGCGGGGCAGACGCCAATAACGCCGGATTATGGCTGGAGTTAGATGCCATTCTGGCGGTGGTTATCGGCGGCGGTTCGCTGATGGGCGGGCGCTTTAACCTGCTGCTATCGGTAATTGGCGCGTTGATCATTCAGGGGATGAACACCGGGATTTTGCTGTCGGGCTTCCAGCCGGAACTGAATCAGGTGGTCAAAGCCATCGTGGTGTTGTGCGTGCTGGTCGTGCAGTCACAACGCTTTATCAGCCTGATAAAAGGAGTGCGCGGTCATGATAAAACGTAATTTACCGCTGATGATCACCCTCGGCGTGTTTGTGCTGGGCTACCTTTACTGCCTGACGCAGTTTCCAGCTTTTGCTTCCACCCGGGTGATTTGCAATATCCTGACCGATAACGCTTTTTTAGGGATTATTGCCGTGGGCATGACCTTCGTGATCCTCTCTGGCGGGATCGACCTTTCCGTTGGCTCGGTGATCGCCTTTACCGGCGTATTTTTGGCGAAGGCCATTGGCTATTGGGGGATTTCCCCGCTGCTGGCGTTTCCCCTGATTTTGCTGATGGGCTGCGCGTTTGGCGCATTTATGGGGTTACTGATTGATGCGCTGAAGATCCCGGCATTCATTATTACGCTGGCGGGAATGTTTTTCCTGCGCGGCGTCAGCTATCTGGTCTCTGAAGAGTCGATCCCAATTAACCATCCGATCTATGACACGCTCTCAAGCCTGGCATGGAAAATTCCTGGCGGCGGTCGCCTGAGCGCGATGGGGTTGTTAATGCTGGGCGTGGTGGTGATTGGCATCTTCCTTGCGCACCGTACGCGCTTTGGTAATCAGGTTTACGCCATTGGCGGCAACGCCACGTCGGCCAACCTGATGGGCATCTCAACCCGTAGCACGACCATTCGTATCTATATGCTGTCTACCGGGCTTGCTACGCTGGCCGGCATTGTCTTTTCCATTTACACCCAGGCGGGTTATGCGCTGGCGGGCGTTGGCGTTGAGCTGGATGCGATTGCCTCAGTGGTGATTGGCGGAACGCTGCTAAGCGGCGGCGTGGGAACGGTGTTGGGTACGCTTTTTGGCGTGGCGATCCAAGGGCTGATCCAGACCTACATTAATTTTGATGGCACATTAAGTTCCTGGTGGACGAAGATTGCGATTGGTATTTTATTGTTTATTTTTATAGCGTTACAACGCGGTTTGACGGTGCTATGGGAAAATCGTCAAAGCTCGCCAGTAACCCGAGTGGGTACGACAGCAACATCAAAGTAACATCATGATTTTCAATAAAATGTTTAAATACCTAAACTTTTTCCGGTTGTAGTCGATAGGTTCTGTACAGGTCTGTTTTAACCCTACAACCGGAAATATAACAATGCCAAAATCCCTTTCAATTCGATCAAGTTTGTTGGTGTTATTGTCGCTGCTGACGTTCCTTCTGTTACTGACCGGAGGGATGGGGCTATATGCCTCTACTCGTATTATTACTTCATTGATTTACAACACTATTATGAGTGGGGCGATGTTGGCTGCTATCGCGCTGCTGGCCGTGATTTGGTTTATGCTGCGAAATAAGTTTCTCAAGCCGCTGGATAGCATAGTGGAGCAACTGGAACGCCTGGCGACGGGGGATTTGTCGCCGGTTTCGGCGCCGTCGGCCAGCGCCGAATTCAACCGCCTGAACGCTGCAATGGATGAAATGCGCCATGCGCTGGGCGACTCGGTACAACGCGTACGCGATGCCAGTTCGCAAATTGATATTGGTAGCCGTGAGCTGACGGCCGGAAATCAGCATCTGGCGCAACGCACTGAATCGACAGCCACGTCGCTGGAGCAGACCGCCGCCAGCATGGAAGAACTCACGGCGACCGTGAAACAAAATGCGCAGAACGCGGAACAAGCGCATCAGTTGGCAAAATCGGTGTCGGATACTGCCGATCGAGGTAGCGAGATGGTGTGCTATGTGATCGAGAAAATGCGCGATATTTCCGGCAGTTCCAGCCGAATTGCCGACATCCTTAGCGTAATCGATGGTATTGCTTTCCAGACCAACATCCTGGCGCTTAATGCCTCCGTTGAAGCGGCGCGCGCGGGTGAGCAAGGCCGTGGTTTTGCGGTGGTAGCAGGGGAAGTACGCAATCTGGCCAGCCGCAGCGCTGAAGCGGCCAAAGAGATCCGTACATTGATCAGCGATTCCCATACGCATGTGGGTGAGGGAAGTGAACTGGCGCAGCAGGCGGGTGAAACCATGGATGAGATTGCGACCGAGGTCATGCGTATGACCAAACTGATGCGTGAAATTGCCAGTGCGTCCCAGGAACAAAGTCGCGGCATTGAGCAGGTGAATATTGCGGTGATTCAGATGGATGAAACGGCGCAGCAAAATGCGGCGCTGGTACAGCAGTCGTCAGCGGCTACCCGCTCGCTGGAAGAGCAGTCTTCAGCGCTAATCGAAGCCATGGCCGTATTTAAGCTACAGACAGCCTAACCGAACGTAGGCCTGATAAGGCGAAGCCGCCATCCGGCAATATCACAGCATTGTGCCGGATGGTACTTCGCTTATCCGGCCTGCAACGTGCTGTAGGCCGGATGTTGCGCTTATGCGTCCGGGAACTCGCGGATAAAGCGCTCTACATCGTCAACCATATGGTCGTTACCCACGAAGAAGGAGCGGCGTTGGTGCAGGCTTTCCGGGATGATATCCAGAATACGATTTTTACCGTCGCTCGCCTTGCCGCCGGCTTGCTCAGCCAGCAAGGCCATTGGGTTGCATTCGTACAGCAGACGCAGTTTCCCTTGCGGGTGGCTGGCGGTGCTTGGGTACAGATAGATCCCGCCTTTCAGCAGATTGCGATGGAAATCGGCAACCAGAGAGCCAATGTAGCGCGAAGTGTACGGGCGCTGGGTTGACTTATCTTCTTCCTGACAGAATTTAATGTATTTCTTCACGCCATTCGGGAATTTAATGTAGTTGCCTTCGTTAATGGAGTACGTGCTACCTTTCGCCGGGAAGCGCATACGTTCCTGGCTGAGGCAGAATACGCCCAGAGAAGGATCGTAGGTGAAGGCGTGCACGCCACAGCCGGTGGTGTACACCAGCATGGTGGAAGAACCATAAACCACGTAACCTGCAGCAACTTGCTTGTTGCCCGGCTGCAGGAAATCCTCTTCCGTGACCGGCGTGCCGACGGGGGTTACGCGGCGATAAATAGAGAAAATCGTACCGACAGAGACGTTAACATCGATGTTGGATGAGCCATCCAGCGGATCCATTAGCACAACGTATTTTGCGTGTTCACAGCCTTCAAAGACGACAATTTCATCTTCTTCTTCTGAGGCAATTCCCGCCACGATGTCGCGTGCCTTCAGTGCAGCTTTCAGTTTTTCGTTTGCGAACAGATCGAGTTTTTGTTGCACCTCTCCCTGCACGTTCTCTGCACCGCTGGCACCCAGGATATCGACCAGACCGGCCTTATTGATATCGCGGTGGATGATCTTGGCGCCCAGCTTTATTGCCGACAACAAAGCAGTGAGTTCACCGGTAGCATGAGAAAACTCGTGCTGCTTTTCGACAATAAATTCACCTAACGTTTTCATAACACTTTCCCTGCAATTTATGTGGAGTAAAGCGACCGCAACAATATTAACAAATATTTCAGCTATCGCGCTCAGGTGAATCGCGCCAGCAAACTACGGAATATCCTGAAATGCGTTTCTCAGTTGCCAGACATGTGCGTAAAATGGCCCCCAGATTAAAAAAGGATAGTGACGTATGCGCATTCATATTTTGGGAATTTGTGGCACTTTCATGGGCGGTCTGGCGATGCTGGCACGCTCGCTCGGTCATGAAGTAACCGGTTCGGACGCCAATGTGTATCCGCCGATGAGCACCTTACTTGAGAAGCAAGGCATTGATCTGATTCAGGGTTACGATGCCAGCCAGCTCGATCCACAGCCGGACCTGGTGATCATCGGTAATGCGATGACCCGTGGTAACCCCTGCGTGGAAGCGGTGCTGGAGAAGAACATTCCATACATGTCTGGCCCGCAATGGCTGCATGACTTTGTGTTGCGCGACCGCTGGGTACTGGCGGTGGCGGGGACGCACGGCAAAACGACTACGGCTGGAATGGCAACCTGGATCCTCGAAGTCTGTGGTTATAAACCGGGCTTCGTGATCGGCGGCGTGCCGGGTAACTTTGAGGTTTCCGCGCGTCTGGGCGAAAGTGACTTCTTCGTGATTGAAGCGGATGAGTACGACTGCGCGTTCTTCGATAAGCGTTCTAAATTCGTGCATTACTGCCCGCGTACCCTGATCCTCAATAACCTTGAGTTCGATCACGCAGATATCTTTGACGATCTGAAAGCGATCCAGAAACAGTTCCACCATCTGGTGCGTATCGTGCCGGGCCAGGGACGCATCATCTACCCGGAAAACGACATCAATCTGAAACAGACGATGGCGATGGGCTGCTGGAGCGAACAAGAACTGGTGGGCGAACAAGGTCACTGGCAGGCGAAAAAACTGACCACCGATGCTTCTGAGTGGGAAGTATGGCTGGACGGTGAAAAAGTCGGCGAAGTGAAGTGGGGTCTGGTCGGCGAACACAACATGCACAATGGCCTGATGGCGATTGCGGCAGCCCGTCACGTGGGCGTCGTGCCTGCGGATGCAGCCAATGCGCTAGGCTCGTTCATTAACGCCCGTCGTCGTCTTGAACTGCGTGGTGAAGCGCACGGCGTGACGGTGTATGACGATTTTGCCCATCATCCAACCGCGATTCTGGCAACGCTTGCGGCGCTGCGCGGGAAAGTTGGCGGTACGGCACGCATTATTGCGGTGTTGGAGCCTCGCTCTAACACCATGAAAATGGGACTGTGCAAAGATGATCTGGCGCCGTCGTTAGGCCGTGCGGACGAAGTGTTCCTGCTGCAACCCCCGCATATTCCGTGGCAGGTAGCAGAAGTCGCTGAAGCCTGCGTTCAGCCGGCGCACTGGAGTGGCGATGTGGATGCCCTGGCAGATATGGTGGTGAAAACCGCGCAGCCAGGCGATCACATTCTGGTGATGAGTAACGGCGGATTTGGTGGTATTCATCAAAAACTGCTGGATGGTCTGGCGAAGAAAGCTCAGGCGGAAGCGCAAGAGTAAAAAATGCCCGGTGGCGCTACGCTTACCGGGCCTACAACGAATTCACGGATTGTAGGCCGGATAAGGTGGTTGCACCGCCATCCGGCACTTTCGGCAGACGAAGAGGTTAGGCTTCGTTTTCCGCCAGTTCACGCAGATACTGGAAGATCTGGCGGGAAGATTTTGGCGGCTTGTTGCCCGCTTTTTCTTTCCTGGCGTTACGCACCAGCGAACGCAGTTGCTGACGGTCGGCGTCAGGCCACAGGTTCATCACTTCTTCGATGGCTTCATCGCTACCGTCAACCATACGGTCACGCAGTTGCTCCAGCTTATGGAAGACAACGACCTGTTGGTTGTGACGGTTTTTCAGCTTGTCCAGCGCCTGACGGATAGGATCAACATCGCGCTGGCGCAACATTTTGCCAATCAGCTGCAGCTGGCGGCGGCGACCTTCCATCTTAATACGCTGGGCCAGCTCAATCGCGGCACGTAAATCCGCATCGAGCGGGATTTTATCCAGCGCGTTTTTCCCCAGTTTTACCAGTTCCACACCCAGGTGTTTTAACTCCTCGGCGTCACGTTTTATTTCACTTTTACTGACCCAGATAATTTCATCGTCTTCGTCTTCGATGTCATCACCGGGAACGTCGTCGAGCCAGTCTTCGGGCTGCTTAGTCATGTCAGGCTCCTTAAAAAAAGAGGCTAATGTTACCAGTTAAGATGCGCACTGAAAAACGGTTCTCTGTTAGACTTCAGAGAAACTCTCTCTACATTATGGCATTTGCGATGAAAGTAATCTCACAAGTTGAAGCGCAGCGTAAGATTCTGGAAGAAGCAGTCTCGACGGCACTGGAATTAGCGTCAGGTAAGTCGGATGGCGCGGAAGTCGCTGTAAGCAAGACCACGGGTATTAGCGTCAGCACCCGTTATGGTGAAGTGGAGAACGTCGAATTCAATAGCGATGGTGCACTGGGGATTACGGTTTATCACCAGAACCGTAAGGGCAGCGCATCGTCCACCGATTTAAGCCCGCAGGCAATTGCACGCACCGTGCAGGCTGCGCTGGACATTGCACGTTACACTTCGCCGGATCCGTGCGCAGGCGTGGCAGATAAAGACTTGCTGGCCTTTGAGGCGCCCGATCTGGACCTGTTCCACCCGGCGGAAGTTTCCCCTGATGAAGCCATCGAACTGGCTGCTCGTGCTGAACAGGCGGCGCTGCAGGCTGATAAGCGTATCACCAATACCGAAGGTGGCAGCTTTAACAGCCACTATGGCATCAAAGTGTTTGGTAACAGCCACGGCATGCTGCAGGGCTACTGCTCCACGCGTCATTCCCTTTCCAGCTGTGTGATCGCGGAAGAAAATGGCGATATGGAACGCGATTACGCCTACACCATTGGTCGGGCGATGGGCGATTTGCAAACGCCGGAGTGGGTAGGGGCTGACTGTGCTCGCCGCACCTTATCTCGTTTGTCGCCGCGTAAGCTGTCCACCATGAAAGCACCGGTGATTTTCGCCAACGAAGTGGCGACCGGACTGTTCGGACACCTGGTCGGCGCGATCGCCGGTGGCTCGGTATATCGCAAATCCACCTTCCTGCTGGATTCGCTGGGCAAACAAATTCTGCCGGAATGGCTGACTATTGAAGAGCATCCGCACCTGCTGAAAGGGCTGGCGTCGTCGCCATTCGACAGTGAAGGGGTACGGACTGAACGCCGTGACATCATTAAAGACGGCGTGCTGACTCAGTGGCTGCTGACCAACTACTCTGCGCGTAAGCTGGGGCTGAAGAGCACCGGGCATGCGGGCGGGATCCACAACTGGCGAATTCCGGGACAGGGTCTAAGCTTCGAGCAGTTGCTCAAGGAGATGGGCACAGGCCTTGTGGTTACCGAGCTGATGGGCCAGGGCGTAAGCGGCATTACCGGCGATTACTCGCGCGGCGCGGCGGGTTTCTGGGTCGAAAACGGCGAAATTCAGTATCCGGTGAGTGAAATTACCATCGCCGGGAACTTAAAAGAGATGTGGCGCAATATTGTGACCGTGGGGAACGATATTGAAACGCGCAGTAATATCCAGTGTGGTTCGGTATTGTTACCGGAGATGAAAATCGCCGGGCAGTGATACTCGTTAAGGCGTTAATTTTTAATAATAAAAAAGGAAGTGAGCAATGCGTAAACACCTGTTAGCGATCGTCGCGGCTTCAACGCTGGTTCTTGGTTCTTCTGCGTTTGCAGCCGATCTTGAAGACGACATGGGGATCCTCAATGACAACCTGAAGATCGTCGAAAAAACGGATAATGCGACTGAACTGAAAGATGCGTTAACCAAAATGCGTGCAGCCGCGCTGGATGCTCAAAAGGCCACGCCGCCGAAGCTGGAAAGCAAATCCCCGGACAGCCCGGAGATGAAGGATTTCCGCCACGGTTTTGACACGCTGATCGGCCAGATTGATGGTGCGCTTAAGCTGGCGAACGAAGGTAAAGTCAAAGAGGCGAAAGCCGTTGCGGAAGAGCTGAAAACCACGCGCAACGAAAACCACAAGAAGTTCCGCTAATCTGCGCTATCCGGCCTGCATACCCGTAGGCCGGATAAAATCCCCCGCTACTGCACGCCCCATAAGTAAACGCTATCCCCATCACATTTTTTCATTTTTATCGCCCATTCATTGTTCGTATTTCCTGCCATTTTGCGGCTCACTCTTGCGATCTCAATCACATTCTTCCAGTGATAAATTGCGAATCCCGCCCTTTTTGCGGCACAGATCACTATCGCTGACCCCCTTTCCACTTCGAAGTGGAAAACAACTCGCTACAAACTTTTAACCCCCACCGCTAATTTACCCTCAGAGCCATTAGTGGGGTAAGACGAGTGAATAACGGAGCTGTAATGAATGACATGGGGGAATCGGTGGAACTGGCCGACCGCATGCTGGCGCAGGTATATGCCTTGCTGCGTGAACGCCACATTATTCCCAACGCCGTACAGGAACAGATGCTGACATCGCATGTTCGCGCCATGGCGCACCGCTCGATAACGGGTGAACCCTTACCAGAAGTCGATGCCAGCTTATTTGATGAAATTTCTGCCGAGTCAATGGCGCTTGCCCGCGACGTGGTCGCCGAGTTTGGCAATCTTCCCGAGGAAGAAGCCTGGCTGCTGTCGGTGCACTTCGAAGTCGCGAAAGACAACCTTTAAGGAGCAAAAGATGGAACAGATTACCGTAGTGATTGGCGATCGTCTGGGTAAAGGCCAGAAAGTGGCGGCAGGCGTTGAGAAAGCGGGTGGCCGTGCGGTTGTGGTACCGGGCGTGGCGGCTGACATGAAGCTGGGTGACGTAATGAAAGCGGAAAACGCCACCTTTGGTATCTCGTTTTGCGGCAGTGGCGGGGCAGGGGCGATTACCGCACAGACCAAATACGGCTACAAGGCGAAATATGGCATGCGCTCGGTTGATGAAGGCGTAACGGCCATCAACGAAGGTTGCAACGTGCTGGGATTCGGTTTTATGGACAAAGAAGAGCTCGGCGAGCGCCTGGTGCAGGCCTGGCAAAAGAAACACGGCGCTTAAGTATGAAAGAGCAATTCACCACCACGGTGAGAGTCACTGGCAAGGGCGAGGCCAAAGCGCGCGCCTTTGCCGATGCCCTGAACCACGTTCAGGCTGCGGTGATGAAAGCGTCGCCGCATATCTTACTGCGTATTGAGCCACAGGATGTGCAGGTTGTTCAAGCGCGTGAAACGGTGCGTAAAGAGGCGTTTTTATTCCTCTTTCTGCGCCGGGAAAGACGCACCTTCAGCGTGGAGCTGGATGTGACCGTCAACGTGACTGCCATCAATCTCGACAAGGTGGATTTCGTTACGCAACGCTGATTCTTTATTAAAAGGCATAAATATGTTCCTGATAATATTAATAAAATCGCTCATCATTGGTGGCCTGGTTGGCGTCGGTGTCGGCGCTGGGGCTGCACGCATGTTTCATGCGCCTACCACTCAAGGGATGGGCGCGTTTCGTACTCTGGGAGAACTGAATTCCTGCGAAGGGGATCCGGCTTCTCACTTCTCGTTCGGCCTGGGCTTCTTCTTTAACGCCTGGGCTTCTTCCGTTGCGGCGGGGGCGTTCACGCAGGATGTCGACCATCGCATCATTCCCAACTGGGGTGCCGCCGCGCTGATGGTTAAAAACCGCAACGTCGGTGAAACGCTGCACGATCCCAAGCGCATGGCGATTGCCTGTGGCGTTATCGGGATGATTGTCGTGACCTTCCTGAACCTCACCGCGTCATCCGTACCGGAAGCGCTGCAGGTTACCGCCGTCAAGGTGCTGGTGCCTGCGGCTAACCTGCTGGTTAATACCGTGATGCCGGTGATCTTCTGGCTGGCGGCGATCGATGCCGGTAAGAAATCCGGCTTCTGGGCCACCGTTTTTGGCGGCGCGGCGCAACTGATCATGGGCAACGCCGTTCCGGGTCTGGTCCTTGGTATTCTGATCGGCAAAGGTGTTGAAGAAAGCGGCTGGAACCACGTCACGAAAGTGATGATGGTAGCTATCGTCGCGCTGTTTGTCCTGAGCGGCTTCTTCCGCGGTTTCGACATGAAGATGATCGAATCCTTCCATCTGACCGTGCCGAACTGGTTGGAACTGATCCACAACTCGCTCAGCGGCAAATAACGGAGGTCATCATGGAACAGAATAAAGGTTTTTGGTTCGCTGACTGGTCGTTCCCGATCTTCGTTGGCCTGCTCTCCTCTGGCGTCTTTGCCGGAACGCACATGTACTACCTGTACGGTATCGGCGCATTTAACGAAGTCGCTTTTGTGGCGATGCTAAAGGCGGGAATGGACACCGGCTCTTACGGCGCGGTGGCGGCATTTGGCGCAAGCTTCCTGTTTGCCCGCATCATTGAAGGTTCGCTGGTGGGGATTCTGGATATCGGCGGCGCGATTCAGACCGGGGTCGGGTTAGGTGTTCCGGCGCTGCTGCTGGGCGCGGGCATTATCTTCCCGGTCGCCAACTTTGCCGCCTCTTTGGTCACCGGCCTGGTGATTGGCCTGGCGATTGGCTACATCATTATTCTGGCGCGTAAGTTCACCATCAACCAGAGCGATTCAACTTACGGAGCGGACGTCATGATGGGGGCCGGTAACGCCTCTGGCCGCTTCCTCGGGCCATTGATTATCCTCAGCGCGATGACGGCTTCTATTCCTATCGGCATCGGTTCTCTGGCGGGTGCGCTGCTGTTTTATCTGTGGCAAAAACCGATCACCGGCGGGGCGATCCTTGGGGCAATGATCCTGGGGTCCATCTTCCCGATTGCCATTAGCTAACTGTTGATTTGTAGGCCGGATAAGGCGGTTACGCCGCCATCCGGCATAGGAGAGAGCGATGTTTGATTTACTCCTGCGCCGTGCGCGCCTCGTTGACGATACGGTGAGCGATATTGCGCTGAAAGACGGCAAGATCGCGGCGTTGGGCGACGTTGATGGCCCGGCGCTGAAAACCATTGAGCTGGGCGGCGAGTGCTACGTCAGCGCAGGCTGGATTGACTCCCACGTTCATTGCTACCCGAAATCCCCGATTTACCACGACCAGCCGGATAGCGTCGGTATTGCGACCGGCGTCACCACGGTCGTGGATGCGGGCAGTACCGGGGCGGATGATATCGACGATTTTTACACCCTGACCCGGGAAGCAGCGACGGAAGTGTATGCGCTGCTGAACATCTCCCGCGTTGGGCTTATCGCCCAGAACGAGCTGGCCAACATGGCCAACATTGACGCCGATGCGGTGCGCCAGGCGGTGAAACGCCACCCTGATTTTATTGTCGGCCTGAAGGCACGCATGAGCAGCAGCGTGGTAGGTGAAAACGGCATCACGCCGCTGGATCGTGCCAAAGCGATGCAAACAGAGAACGGGGACCTGCCGCTGATGGTGCACATTGGCAACAACCCGCCGAATCTCGATGAGATCGCCGAACGCCTGAGTGCGGGCGATATTATTACCCACTGCTACAACGGTAAGCCGAACCGCATTCTGACGCCGCAGGGCGAGCTGCGTACATCTGTCACGCGGGCGCTACAACGAGGCGTGCGTCTGGACGTTGGGCATGGCACCGCCAGCCTGAGCTTTGCGGTGGCAAAACGCGCTATCGATCTTGGTATTTTGCCGCACACCATCAGCTCCGATATTTATTGCCGCAACCGTATCAGCGGTCCGGTGTTTTCCCTGGCGAATGTGATGTCGAAATTTCTCGCCATGGGGATGTCGCTCCCACAGGTCATTGAGTGCGTGACCGCCAATGCCGCTGACGGCCTGCGCCTGAAACAGAAAGGGCGACTGCAGCCTGGTCTGGATGCCGATTTAACCCTCTTTACGCTTAAGCGCCAGCCAACCGTGCTGGTAGATGCTGAAAACGACAGCCTGCAGGCTGAACAAATGCTGGTGCCGCTTGCCGCAATACGTGCGGGCAAGGGCTATATGACCGAACAAGGGAGCGCGGAACATGCCTTCGATTTTTGAGAAATACAATTTAAAACAGGTGATTAACACATCAGGCCGCATGACGGCGCTCGGCGTTTCCACGCCGCGACCAGAAGTGGTTGAGGCTGCGATGGCGGGGATGAATCAGTACTTCGAAATGAAAGATCTGGTCAATAAAACCGGCGACTACATCGCGAAATTGCTGGAAGTGGAAGGGGCGACCGTCGTCTCCTGCGCATCGGCTGGAATCGCCCAGTCGGTGGCTGCGGTGCTGGTGAAAGACAGCGACTGGCTGCTGGAAAATCTGCACGTTACGCCCATCGAGAACAACGAAATCGTGCTGCCCAGAGGCCACAACGTCAACTTTGGTGCCCCGGTTGGCACCATGGTGGCGCTTGGCGGCGGCAAGCTGGTGGAAGCGGGCTATGCCAATGAATGTTCCGCGGCACAGCTGGCGGCAGCCATTACACCGCGCACGGCGGCGATTCTGTATATCAAATCTCACCACTGCGTACAGAAAAGCATGCTCAGCGTGGAGCAGGCCGCGGTGGTGGCGCGCACGCATAACCTGCCGCTGATCGTGGATGCGGCGGCGGAAGAAGATTTGCAGTGCTACTACCGCCTTGGTGCGGATCTGGTGATTTATAGCGGCGCAAAGGCGATTGAAGGGCCAACCAGTGGACTGGTGATTGGCAAAACCCAGTATGTTGAGTGGGTGAAACGCCAGACGGCGGGGATCGGCCGGGCGATGAAGGTGGGCAAAGAGGGAATTCTTGGCCTGACCTGCGCCATCGAACTGTATCTGAACGCGCAGAAAGAGAGTGGCGCGGAGATGGTCGAGAAAATGACGCCGTTCATTAATGCGCTAAATTCCTTTAATGGCGTCAGCGCCCGCGTGGTGTGGGACAGCGCAGGGCGCGACATCGCCCGTACCGAAATTAAGTTTGATGAAGCGGTAACCGGGATCGCCACGGGCGAACTGGTTGAAGCCCTGAAACAAGGCGAGTACGCGATTTACTTCCGTGGGTACAAAGCCAACGAAGGCATTATCGAAGCCGATGTGCGCAGCGTGGATCGCGCGCAGCTGGAAATTGTGGCCCGTCGAATTGGTGAAGTGATTTCGCAGGAGAAAAACGCATGAAACTGACCCCTAACTTTTATCGCGACCGCGTCTGCCTGAACGTGCTGGCAGGCTCCAAAGAAAATGCGCGGGATATTTACGCAGCGGCGGAAGGACACGTGCTGGTCGGCGTGTTGTCAAAAAATTACCCGGATGTCGCAAGCGCGGTCGCGGATATGCGTGAATACGCAGCGCTTATCGACAATGCGCTTTCAGTGGGGTTGGGGGCGGGCGATCCAAACCAGTCGGCGATGGTCAGTGAGATCTCCCGTCAGGTACAGCCGCAGCATGTTAATCAGGTCTTTACCGGCGTGGCGACCAGTCGGGCGCTGTTGGGCCAGCAGGAGACGGTAGTCAACGGTCTGGTCTCGCCAACGGGTACGCCGGGGATGGTGAAAATCTCCACCGGTCCGCTGAGCAGCCAGACGCCGGACGGCATTGTGCCGGTAGAAACCGCGATTGCGCTGCTCAAAGATATGGGCGGTAGCTCGATTAAATACTTCCCGATGGGCGGCCTGAAATGCCGTGACGAGTACATCGCCGTCGCGCAGGCCTGTGCCCGGCATGACTTCTGGCTGGAGCCTACCGGGGGTATCGATCTGGATAATTTTACTGAAATCCTGCAGATCGCCCTGGATGCCGGAGTGAGCAAAATCATTCCTCACATCTATAGTTCGATTATTGATAAGGTGAGTGGTAACACCCGCCCGGACGACGTGCGCCAACTGATGGCGATGACCCGGGCTTGCATAGGCTAACTGACAGATGAGGAAACTGACGTGCGATTTCCCAACCAACGTTTAGCACAGCTGTTTGATATGTTGCAAAACGAAGCGCTTCCACAGGATGAGCTGGCGCAGCGGTTGTCGGTTTCTACACGCACCGTACGGGCGGATATCACTGCGCTAAACGCGCTGCTTACTCAGTACGGCGCGCAGTTTGTCCTCAGCCGGGGCAGCGGTTATCAGCTCAAAATTGACGACCCGGCAAGTTATCACTCTCTGCAAACGCAGCAGCCTGAAACGTTGCTGCGCATCCCGCGAACCAGCCAGGAGCGGATACACTGGTTGGTGGTCCGTTTTCTGACGTCGGCCTTTTCGCTAAAGCTTGAAGATTTGGCTGATGAATGGTTTATCAGCCGCGCGACGCTGCAAAACGATATGGCTGAGGTGCGTGAGCATCTGCAACGTTATCATCTGACGCTGGAAACGCGTCCCCGTCACGGCATGAAGCTGTTTGGCAGCGAGATGGCGATCCGCGCCTGTTTGACCGATCTGTTGTGGACGCTGGCACAGCAGGATCCGCAGCACCCGTTAGTGATGCAGGAGGCGCTGAATGCCGGGATCCCTGAGCAGCTACAGCCCGTTTTACAGGATATTTTTGCTCGTTTTCATATTCGTTTGACCGACGAGGGCGAGCTGTTTTTACGCTTGTACTGCGCGGTGGCGATACGGCGGATTAGTGAAGGGTATCCATTGCCGGAGTTTGCTGCTGAAGAAACTGAACAGGCGGTGTGCCTGGCCGCGCGTGAGATTGCTGCGGTCCTGCACCGGCTGGCAGACAAACCGCTTTCTGTTTTCGAAGAGAATTGGCTACAGGTGCACATCGCCGCCCGTCAGGTTCAAGAGATCGCCCCCAGCGCCATCAATGCGGATGATGACGAAGCGCTGGTTAATTACATCCTGCGTTTTATCAATACTCAATACAACTACAACCTGTTGAATGACAAACAGTTGCATGCCGATCTGCTGACGCATATTAAGACGATGATCACCCGCGTGCGTTACCAGATAATGATCCCTAATCCGTTGCTGGAAAATATTAAACAGCACTACCCGATGGCATGGGATATGACGCTGGCCGCCGTCTCGGGATGGGGGAAATATACGCCGTATACCATCAGTGAAAATGAGATTGGCTTTCTGGTCCTGCATATTGGCGTGGGGCTGGAACGTAGTTACAACATCGGTTACCAGAGGCAACCGAAAGTTCTGCTGGTATGCGATGCTGGAAATGCGATGGCGCGGATGATTGAAGCGGTGCTGGCGCGTAAGTATCCGCAGATTGAAATCGTCGATACCGTCACGTTGCGCGACTACGAACAGCGGGAAAGCATTAGCGAAGATTTTGTTATCTCGACCGCGCGGATCGGTGAAAAAGATAAGCCCGTGGCGATGATTGCGCCGTTTCCGACCGATTATCAACTGGAGCAAATTGGCAAGCTGGTGCTGGTGGACAGAACCCGCCCGTGGATGCTGAATAAATTTTTCGATGCCGCCCATTTTCGCGTGATCGACGGCACCATGGATCAGCAGACGCTGTTCAAAACGTTATGCCATCAGTTGCAGGATGAAGGTTTTGTCGACGCGGAGTTTCTTGATTCGGTGGTTGAACGTGAGGCCATCGTCAGCACTATGCTGGGTGATGGCATCGCGCTGCCGCACGCCCTCGGTCTGCTGGCAAAGAAAACGGTGGTCTACACCATCCTCGCCCCGCAGGGTATTGCCTGGGGCGATGAAACCGCGCACGTGATCTTCCTGCTCGCCATTAGTAAAAGCGAGTACGAAGAAGCGATGGCGATCTACGATATTTTCGTCACCTTCCTGCGTGAGCGCGCCATGACGCGGCTCTGCGCATGCCGGAATTTCACCGAGTTCAAAACCGTCGCCATGGAGTGTGTCAGTCGTTTTTGAGAGGCGTTATCCAGAATTCGATGTAATGCGTATGTAATGCTAAACTGCATTACACATTCGATTCTACTGGAGGCATAATGGCCACGCTGAACGTCCGTCTGGATGACAAACTCAAAAATGAGGCTTATGCCGTGCTGGAAAAACTGAACATTACTCCAACGGAAGCTGTGCGATTACTGTTTCAGTACGTCGCGGAAACGGGGCGCATGCCAGTGAAAACCGTCACCGTTAGCGACAGCGAAGATACACTGATTCAGACAGTCCGGGAGAGGCTGGCCAGCCCGCAAAAAGGAATCAAGGTTAGTCTGGATGACTTATGAACTGGAATTCGACCCGAGAGCCTTAAAAGAGTGGCATAAACTGGGTGATACGGTGAAGGCTCAGTTTAAGAAGAAGTTGGCCGACGTGTTGTTGAACCCCAGAATTGACTCTGCCCGTTTAAACGGTCTTCCAGATTGCTATAAAATTAAGCTTAAATCGTCCGGCTATCGTCTGGTGTACCAGGTTCGGGATGAGGTTGTGACCGTGTTTGTTGTCGCGGTCGGCAAGCGAGAACATTCGGCCGTTTATCTCGATGCAAACAAACGGCTTTAGCGATCAACGCAAATGATGTACGACCTGGTTGCTGCTGCCGCGCCAGATTAGCGCCGGGTCTTTGAGATCCTGCACGTATTTGCCATCGACCAGCACGTTGATGAGATCGACCACCTGCATTTGCGCGGCGTTGAGTTCATCGAGCTTGTAGCCAGTCCACACCCAGATATCTTTGCCGGGGCACTCAGCGCGAACGCGCTGTACCAGTTTCAGGATTTCCGGCACGTTTTGCGGATGTAGCGGATCGCCACCGGAGAGCGAGATCCCCTGACGCTTGATTCGCGTATCGTTCAGATCGGCAATGATCTTGTCTTCCATCTCTTTGGTAAATGGCTTGCCGGAATTGAGCCGCCAGGTGCTTTTGTTATAGCAACCGGGACATTCATGCACGCACCCGGACACAAACAGCGTGCAGCGGGTGCCGGGGCCGTTAACGATGTCGACGGGATAGTATTGGTGAAAGTTCATAGCTTGTAACCATGCCGGGTGGCGCTGCGCTTACCCGGCCTACAATAAGAGTGCGGTCCGTAGGCCCGGTAAGCGCAGCGCCACCGGGCATTAACGTAACAGCGGATTAACCTATCTGCCCGTTACCCAAATGCTTAACGCGGCGCTTCACTTCTTCTTGCTTACCGGCGTTAAACGGACGGGCGTCCGGGCTGCCTAAGTAACCGCATACGCGACGGGTTACCGACACGCGCGCGGCGTCGTGGTTACCACATTTCGGACAGGTGAAGCCTTTGCTGGTGCATTCGAACTCACCGGTAAAGCCACACTCGTAGCATTCATCGATTGGCGTGTTGGTCCCGTAATACGGCACGTGCTGGTAGCTGTAATCCCACACGTCTTCCAGCGCTTTCAGGTTGTGCTGAATATTCGGGTATTCGCCGTAGCAAATGAAGCCTCCGCTTGCCAGCGGCGGGTACGGCGCTTCGAAATCGATTTTATCGTACGGGTTAACCTTTTTCTCCACGTCGAGGTGGAAGCTGTTGGTGTAGTAACCTTTGTCGGTAACGCCAGGTACCACGCCAAACTCGGCGGTATCAAGACGGCAGAAACGGTCGCACAGGTTTTCGCTCGGCGTGCTGTACAGGCTGAAGCCGTAGCCGGTCTCGTCTTTCCACTGGTCGACCGCCTGACGCAGACGTTCCACAATGGCGATACCCTTGGCGCGCAGCTCCTCGCTGTCGTACAGATGTTTGTCACCAAACAGCGCGTTAATGGTTTCATGAATGCCGATGTAACCCAGAGAGATGGATGCGCGACCATTTTTAAAGATTTCAGACACATCATCGTCCGCTTTCAGACGCACGCCGCAGGCGCCTTCCATATACAGGATTGGCGCAACGCGGGCTTTCACACCTTCCAGACGCGCAATGCGGGTCATCAGCGCTTTACGCGCCAGCACCAGGCGATCGTCGAGCAGTTTCCAGAAGGTGGCTTCATCACCGTGCGCTTCCAGCGCGATACGCGGCAGGTTGAGGCTGATAACGCCGAGGTTGTTACGCCCGTCGTGAACCTGTTCGCCGTTCTCGTTTTCCCAGACACCGAGGAAACTACGGCAGCCCATTGGGGTTTTGAACGAACCGGTGACTTTCACTACCTGATCGTAGTTCAGGATATCCGGGTACATACGCTTGCTTGCGCATTCCAGCGCCAGCTGTTTAATGTCGTAGTTTGGATCGCCGAACTTGTGGTTCAGACCGTCACGAATGGCGAACACCAGTTTCGGGAAGACGGCTGTTTTACGGTTTTTACCCAGTCCCGCGATGCGGTTACGCAGAATGGATTGCTGGATCAAACGTGATTCCCAACTGGTCCCCAGGCCAAAACCAAAGGTGACGAATGGCGTCTGACCGTTGGCGGTATGCAGGGTATTCACTTCATACTCAAGGGACTGGAATGCGTCATAGCACTCTTTCTCGGTACGGGAATGCGCATAGCCGTCGGCATCCGGGATCTGCCACTCTTCAGCGGTTTTACGGTGCTTATTAAAGCTCTCGGTGACGAACGGCGCGAGAACTTCGTCAATACGGTTAATGGTGGTGCCGCCATAAATGTGGCTGGCAACCTGCGCGATGATTTGTGCAGTGACGGCGGTCGCGGTCGAGATGGATTTTGGCGGCTCAATCTCCGCGTTACCCATCTTAAAGCCCTGTGTCAGCATACCTTTGAGGTCGATCAGCATGCAGTTAAACATCGGGAAGAACGGCGAGTAATCGAGGTCGTGATAGTGAATATCACCACGCTCATGTGCCTGGACCACATCACGCGGCAGCAGGTGCTGACGCGCATAATGTTTGGCGACGATACCGGCCAGCAGGTCACGCTGGGTCGGGATCACTTTGCTGTCTTTGTTGGCATTTTCATTCAGCAGAGCAGAGTTGGTTTGCTCAACCAGACCACGAATTTCCTGGTTCAGACGGCCACGTTTTTCACGCTGGATATCACGGTCGTGGCGATATTCGATGTACGCACGGGCGAGTTGTTTGTACGGACCAGACATCAGTTGGTTTTCTACCGCGGTCTGGATCTCGTTGATATCGACCTGGCTGCGCTCATTCATCTGACTGCTAACGACTTCTGCGACGGTGGCACAGTAATCTGCGTCATCGACTCCCGCTGCTTTAGCTGCACGCAGAATGGCTTCTTTGATGCGCTCTGATTTAAACGGCACTTTACAGCCATCTCGTTTCATCACATGCGGTGTCATGATCACTCCATATTTATAAGAACAGGTTATCCACAGAGGTTGGGGAAGCGGTCATGGGTTTATTCATCTATCAGGCCAATGACTTCCCGCAATCCTGACCCACTTTATCCACAATTCCACCGTAAAGCGGTGCACTGTAGTTGTAGCAATTGTAGTCGATTAATACAACATATTGGGTCGGCGTGCATTTTAAGTTCTATATGTAGTGATTTGCATCAAGGATGTTTACGATTTATTTGATGTAGCGCAAAGTAAAAATCGGAGCGTACAGATGACGGGCAGTACAGCGATTGTAAATTGTGGGCAGAAAATTCTGATTAATTATTCAACAAAAACAGGAGGCTAAGCTAAGCGCATGTAGCAACGCCCGGTAGCGCTATGCGTACCGGGCTTGAGCATAATTGCAAGCTATTTTTGTACCCACCAGACGGCTTCGAAAGGACGCAGTGTCATGTCCCCAGGTTGGCTGGCGACCTCGGCATAGTTGTGCATTAGCACCTGCCAGTTTCCATCGGTCTGGGCTGGCTGCCAGCTCTGGAAAGTATCGCTCAGATTAGCAATGGCCAGCAACCGCTGCCCTTGCCACTCGCGTTGGTAACACCACAGATGTGGGCTGTCCGGTAACAGATCCTGATAGTCGCCCCAGGTAATAACTGGCTCCGCTTTGCGCAATGCGATAAGCCGCTGATAGGTGTAGAACACTGAGTCGGCATCGCTCAGCGCAGCCGCCACGTTGATCTCCGCCGCGTTGTCACACAGATTGATCCATGGCTCGCCCTCGGTAAAGCCCGCGTGTTGGCTGGCATCCCACTGCATCGGCGTGCGGCTGTTATCGCGGGATTTACTGGCGAGGATCGCCAGCAGTTCGTCGGCATCTCGCCCCTGACCGTTCAGTTCGGCAAACATGTTATGGCTTTCCACATCGCGATAATCGGTAATCTGGCTGAAGTGCGGGTTAGTCATGCCGATCTCTTCCCCCTGGTAGATATAGGGCGTGCCCTGCATACCGTGCAGCACCATCGCCAGCATTTTGGCCGACGGAATGCGGTATTTACCTTCATCGCCAAAACGCGACACGATGCGCGGCTGATCGTGGTTACACCAGAACAACGCGTTCCAGGCCTGATTGTGCATGCCCTGCTGCCAGTGGCGGAACAGGGTTTTCAGCGCCACATAGTCGGGTTTGGCTAACGTCCACTTCTCACCGTTGGGGTAATCCACTTTCAGGTGGTGAAAGTTAAAGGTCATCGACAGTTCGCTGCCATCGAGCGCGGCGTACTGCTGGCAGTTTTCCAGTGTGGTGGAAGACATCTCGCCCACCGTCATCAGGCCGCGTGGCGTGAAGACGTCGCGGTTCATCTCGCGTAAAAACGCATGCGCGCGCGGGCCATCGGTATAAAAACGGCGTCCATCGCCGTCGGGATCGTTCGGGAAGCTCTGATCTTTAGAGATAAGATTCACCACGTCGAGGCGCAATCCGTCCACGCCGCGATCGGCCCAGAATTCGCACACTTTTTTCAGCTCGGCGCGTACCGCCGGGTTCTCCCAGTTCAGGTCTGCCTGTTCAGGAGCAAAGAGGTGCAGATAATACTGCTCGCTTGCGGCGTGCCAGCCCCAGGCGCTGCCGCCAAATTTGGAACGCCAGTTGTTCGGTGTACTGTCTGGCGTACCGTCACGCCAGAGATAAAACTGGCGATACGGGCTGTCTTTATCCAGCGCCTCACGAAACCACGCATGCTGGGTTGAGGTGTGGTTAAACACCATATCGAGAATAATACGGATACCGCGCGCTTTCGCCTGCGCCACCAGTTCGTCAAAATCTTCCAGCGTACCGTAGGCCGGATCGACAGACAGGTAATCCGCGACGTCGTAGCCGTTATCAACCTGCGGCGAAATATAGAACGGCGTCAGCCAGACGGCATCGACACCCAGCTTTTGCAGATAGTCGAGACGCTGGGTCACGCCGCGTAAATCGCCGGTGCCGCTGCCGGTGGTGTCCTGAAAACTCTTGGGGTAAACCTGATAGATAACGCCGTTTTGCCACCAGTGTGGAATAGTCATGGTTGTTTCCTGGAAATACGCTGGGGCGCAACTGCGCCCCGAAGAAAAGTTAGATAATTTGTAATGTGCCCAGACGGTATTTACGCTGGTAAACAAATGAGGTCAGTATCATTGGGATAACAATCGCAATGACCATCGCCATGCCAAATACCTGCCAGTAGGTCGGCTGGATAGAGAGGATGCCTGGCAAACCGCCGACGCCAATCCCGTTTGCCAGCACTCCGTTCAGGCCGCACAGCAGTCCGGCGAGACCGGAGCCGATCATCGCGCACAGCATCGGGAAGCGGTATTTCAGGTTGATGCCGTACATTGCCGGTTCAGTGACCCCGAGATACGCGGAGATGGCTGCAGGGACTGAGATTTCACGTTCGTTGTGTTTGCGACTGGAGATAATGATGCCCACCACCGCAGAGGCCTGAGCGATATTCGACAGCGCGATCAGCGGCCATACCGGCGTGCCGCCCATGCTCTGAATCATCTGCATGTCGATGGCAAGCGTAGTCTGATGCACGCCGGTGATCACCAGCGGGGCGTACAGGAAGCCGAACAACGCCGCGCCGATCGGGGCAAAACTACCGGTCAGCAGATGACGGACCGCAAACGCGACACCATCGCCGATCATGCGGCCAAACGGACCGATAAAGGCGTGCGCAAGGAATACCGCAAGGATCAGCGAGCACACCGGGACGATCACCAGATACAGATAATCCGGCACGATGCGCTTCATGCGCGTTTCAATAAACCCGAGCGCCAGCCCGGCCAGTAACGCCGGAATAACCTGTGCCTGGTAGCCCACTTTCTCAATGCTGAACAGACCGAAGTTCCACACCTCCGGCACCTGCTGACCGAGCAAATAGGCGTTCATCAGTTGCGGTGAAACCAGGGTTACGCCCAGCACAATACCGAGGATCGGCGTACCGCCCATTTTCTTCACCGCCGACCAGCAGATCCCGACCGGCAGATAGAAGAAGATCGCCTCGCCAATCAGCCACAGGAAGTCGTAAAGGGTTTTCAGCGAAGGATGCATCTGCGCCAGCGTCTGGCCGTTGCTCATGGGCAGATCGCCGATTACGTTACGGAAACCTAAGATCAAACCGCCGCTAATTAGCGCGGGCAGCAACGGGAAGAAGATCTCGGCAAAATGAGAAATCAGCTGTTCGTGCCATTTCATATTCTGCCGCGCCGCTTTTTTCGCCTGCTCTTTGTCGGCGCTGGCCTGTCCGGTTGTCGCCAGCAGCGCTTTGTAGTAATCGCCCACCTCGGTGCCAATCACTACCTGAAACTGCCCGGCGTTGGTGAAGCAGCCTTTGACCATCGGTAGCTGTTCGATCTCTTTGGGTCTGGCATTCGCGGGTTGATTCAACACAAAACGCAGGCGCGTAATGCAGTGACTCACCGTGGCGATATTGTCGCGCCCGCCTACCAGCTCAATCAGCCGGTCGATATCCGCTTGTTTTACTTTGCTCATGATGACGTGTGTTCCCCGTAGGTCGGATTAGACGCTTTCGCGACGTCATCCGGCAGCTGTCTCGTTGTTGGTGCCAGAGTATATCGTCGGTGAATATTTAAAAATGGGAACGTTCCCGAAACGCAGTGAAGATCACAAATTAGTGCTCAGAAAGCAATCAGGAGAGGCTGGAGGGAATAACGATTTGCCGCAGTTCGCTGCGGCCGTTGATCTGTTCGATCAGCTGCGAGGCCGCTTGCCGTCCGGCTTCAGCGTAGCCGGGATCGACGGTGATGATCTCCGGATGGAGGAATTTCATCAGCGGCGTATTACCGACGCTTGCCAGTTGCAGGTTGTCGATTCGCTGTTCCTGCAGATATTTGCTGACGCCAAGGGCAAGCGTGTCCGTCGCACAGACTAACGCAGTTGTTTCCGGCGTAATGACATCGGCGGCATGCTCATAGCCCTGTTTCATGGCCAGACCAGGCAGAGCAGCGACAGGATGCAGCTTATGTTTCTTGCAGAAGGTCAGGTAGGCCTCATGACGGCGCTTACCGGTGGTCACGTCGCTATGGGGGACGCCAAGGAAACTGATATGACGATGTTCGCGATCGTACAGACGCTGCATCAGGGTATGAATGGCGCCTTCGTCGTCATAACAGACGGAGGCAAAGCCTTTGGCATCCCTGGCCAGCAGAACCAGAGAGTCCTGCCAGGAGGTGAGCATGGTTTCCGTTACGCCGGTAAAACCAAACAACACGACGCCATCAATGTTGCGACGTTTGAGCATTCCCAGATGTTCTTCTACCAGTTCAGGCGAGAACTGGCTTTCCATCATAATCGGATCATAACCCTGCTCATAAAAGGCGGGTAGCATGGTCTGCACGGCGAGATTTTCCGAAAGTGAGTCCAGACGCGTGACGATAATCGCCACGACTTTGTCGCTTTGCCCACGCATGGCACGTGCGGAGCGGGAAGGGGAGAAACCGTGCTGATTCATCACTGCTTCAACACGTTCACGGGTGCGTTCGCTAACGCCGCTTTCGTTGTTGAGCACACGGGAAACCGTTGATTTCCCTACACCGCTTAAGCGGGCGATGTCTTTAATAGTCAGCCGATTTTGCATCCTGTTTTCCCGTTGCGCACTTTTTCAGTTATATCAAAGAGAGTAACTTTACCCATGTGGAGTGCAATGGGGAAAGTCTGCTTTAAACCGTTCACCCTTCAGGCGATGTGTATACGTTTGGTTTAGTTTCCATGCTGTATCATACCGCCATAATTGTCACAAACCTTATGGTTTTCTGCGTATAATCTGCAGCGCTTATCATTCACTTACCGGAGGCTATATGGATCCCGATCCCACCCCTCTCCCTAAATGGAGAACTCCCCCTCTCCGGTAAGCCTGTTTTCACTGTCTTACCGGAGCTGTAAGACAGTGACGTTCTGACGTCCCTGTTGTGATTTTAAAATTGCCACCAGGCAAGGCTTTGCCACGCCTGAAGGATTTACTGCGCCCGCTTATACTGGTGCAGAGGGACTGCCTATGTTCAAAAATATTACTCGCCAGCTGTTTGCCCGGCTAAACCGCCATTTACCGCATCGTCTGGTGCATCGCGATCCGCTACCCAATGCGCAGACCGTCGCCAGCACGCCGATCCCGCCTTCGCTGAGCGAACATTGCCTGAAAATGGCGCTGATGGACGAAGAAGCGCTGTGGAAAACGTTTGGCGCGCACCCGGAAGGATTGAACGCCGCAGAAGTGGAAAACGCTCGCGAGTTACATGGCGAGAACCAGCTACCGGCGCAGAAGCCGTCGCCATGGTGGGTACACCTGTGGGTCTGCTACCGCAACCCGTTTAATATTCTGCTGACTATTTTAGGCGGCATTTCTTATGCAACCGAGGATCTGTTTGCCGCGGGCGTTATCGCCTTGATGGTTGTCATCTCCACGCTGCTTAATTTTGTCCAGGAAGCGCGTTCCACCAAAGCGGCGGATGCGTTGAAAGCGATGGTCAGCAACACTGCTACGGTGCTGCGCGTCATCAACGAGAAAGGGGAGAACGGCTGGGTTGAACTGCCGATCGACCAGCTGGTGCCTGGCGATATTATTAAGCTGGCAGCAGGGGATATGATCCCAGCCGATCTGCGCGTGGTGCAGGCGCGCGATCTGTTCGTGGCCCAGGCTTCACTGACCGGTGAATCGTTGCCGGTGGAGAAAGTCGCCACCAGCCGCGACCCGCAGCAAAGCAACCCGCTGGAATGCGATACCCTGTGCTTTATGGGCACTAACGTGGTGAGCGGAACGGCACAGGCTATCGTCATTGCGACCGGAGCCAATACCTGGTTCGGGCAACTGGCGGGCCGTGTTAGCGAGCAGGAAAGCGAGCAGAATGCCTTCCAGAAAGGGATCAGCCGCGTCAGCATGCTGCTGATCCGCTTTATGCTGGTGATGGCGCCAATTGTTCTCATCATCAACGGTTATACCAAAGGTGACTGGTGGGAAGCGGCGCTGTTTGCGCTGTCTGTGGCGGTGGGACTTACTCCAGAAATGCTGCCGATGATCGTCACCTCGACGCTGGCGCGTGGGGCGGTGAAGCTGTCAAAACAGAAGGTCATCGTCAAACACCTCGACGCCATCCAGAACTTTGGCGCGATGGATATTCTGTGTACCGATAAAACCGGCACGCTGACACAAGATAAAATAGTGCTGGAGAATCATACCGATATCTCCGGCAAGCCCAGCGAACATGTCCTGCATTCCGCGTGGCTGAACAGCCACTATCAGACCGGGCTGAAGAATCTGCTGGATACGGCAGTGCTGGAAGGCGTGGACGAAGAATCCGCCCGCCGGCTCTCTACCCGTTGGCAAAAAATCGATGAGATCCCGTTTGATTTCGAACGCCGCCGCATGTCGGTGGTGGTCGCTGAAGAAACCGATGTGCACCAACTGGTATGTAAAGGCGCGCTGCAGGAGATCCTCAGCGTTTGCACCCAGGTGCGCCATAACGGTGAGATTGTCCCGTTAGATGACAACATGCTGCGTCGGGTGAAACGCGTTACCGATACGCTGAATCGTCAGGGGTTGCGTGTGGTGGCGGTGGCAACCAAATACCTGCCTGCGCGTGAAGGGGACTATCAGCGTATTGATGAATCCGATCTGATCCTCGAAGGGTATATCGCGTTCCTCGATCCGCCGAAAGAAACGACCGCCCCGGCGCTGAAAGCGCTGAAAGCCAGCGGTATTACGGTGAAAATTCTCACCGGTGACAGCGAACTGGTTGCGGCGAAAGTGTGTCATGAAGTGGGTCTGGATGCAGGTGATGTGGTTATCGGCAGCAGCATTGAAGGGTTAAGCGACGACGAGCTGGCCCGACTTGCCCAGCGCACCACGTTGTTTGCCCGCCTGACGCCAATGCACAAAGAGCGCATTGTCACACTGCTCAAGCGTGAAGGTCATGTGGTCGGCTTTATGGGCGATGGCATTAACGACGCCCCGGCGCTGCGCGCGGCGGACATTGGTATCTCCGTTGATGGCGCGGTTGATATTGCGCGTGAAGCGGCAGATATCATCCTGCTGGAAAAGAGTCTGATGGTGCTGGAAGAAGGGGTGATCGAAGGACGCCGTACCTTCTCTAACATGCTGAAGTACATCAAAATGACGGCCAGTTCTAACTTCGGTAATGTGTTTAGCGTGCTGGTGGCGAGCGCCTTCTTACCGTTCCTGCCGATGTTGCCGCTGCACTTACTGATCCAGAACCTGCTGTACGATGTATCCCAGGTGGCGATTCCGTTTGATAACGTCGACGAAGAGCAGATCAAAAAGCCGCAGCGCTGGAATCCCGCCGAGTTGGGCCGCTTTATGATCTTCTTTGGACCGATCAGCTCGATCTTCGATATTCTGACTTTTTGCCTGATGTGGTTCGTCTTCCATGCCAATACGCCTGAACATCAGACATTGTTCCAGTCGGGCTGGTTCGTGGTGGGTCTGCTGTCGCAAACGCTGATTGTGCATATGATCCGTACCCGTCGCGTGCCGTTCATCCAAAGCCGCGCCGCATGGCCGCTGATGCTGATGACGCTGGTGGTAATGGTGGTGGGCATTGCGTTGCCGTTCTCACCGCTGGCCAGCTATCTGCAATTGCAGGCGCTGCCGCTGAGCTACTTCCCGTGGCTGGTTGCGATTCTGGCGGGTTACATGACATTAACTCAGCTTGTGAAAGGTTTTTATAGCCGCCGCTACGGCTGGCAGTAATCCTCAACTTCTCTTCTGCAGGATGGTGTTAATACCATCCTGCATTTCACTTTTTCATTCGAAAGATATTCCCTCGAAATATTGGTGTTTTATTTTTATTGAAATGCTCACGCGGTAATTAGTATCAAATTGCCTTCTTTGCGTTGCTTTTTTATCAATAAAACGATCTCCGTTGCAAAAATGAAACAGCGTGCTAAAAATTATAAGCATCTGCGATTTTTTGTGAACGTAGTCATCGAAATAAATTGTTACACCAGTTAGTCTGCACAGGTAACATCGTTAAGAAAGTTTCACGCTGCCCATTTTTAATTCCGGCAGTCATTTGCTCTGCAAGCTATTCCTGTTAATGGATATTATGAACTTCTGGAGAAGGACAAATGAAACTGACAAAAAACCTGTTAAGTCTGTGTATTGGCGCGTCGGTATTACTGGCGAGTCATGCAACGCTGGCACAAACCTTTCGCGCCGCAGATGTGCATCCGGCTGATTACCCGAACGTTGTTGCCGTGAAACATATGGGGGAAAAACTGAGTGCCGCCACCGACGGTCGTCTGGAGATTAAAACCTTTCCCGGTGGCGTGTTAGGTGACGAAAAACAGATGATTGAACAGGCGCAATTAGGCGCTATCGATATTATTCGCGTTTCAATGACGCCGGTTGCCGCCATTCTCCCTGAAATTAACGTCTTTACCCTGCCGTATATCTTTCGTGATGAAGACCATCTGCATAAGGTTCTCGACGGCATGATTGGTCAGGAGATTGGCGACCGCCTGACGGCAAACACCAAATCGCGGCTGGTGTTCCTCGGCTGGATGGATGCCGGAACGCGCAACCTGATCACCAAAAATCCGGTGGTGAAACCGGAAGATTTACACGGCATGAAAATCCGTGTTCAAGGGAGTCCGATAGCGCTGGATACCCTGAAAGCGATGGGCGCTAACTCCGTTGTGATGGGCGTCAGTGAAGTCTTTAGCGGCATGCAGACCGGCGTTATTGATGGTACGGAGAATAATCCGCCAACGTTTGTTGCGCATAACTATTTGCCGGTCGTGAAAAACTATACCTGGAGCAAACATTTTATTATTCCTGAGCTTTTTCTGTTCTCGAAAGCTAAATGGGATAAGTTGAAAAAAGAAGACCAGGATCTCATTATTAAGCTCGCTAAAGAAGCCCAGGTAGAGCAACGCAAACTTTGGCAGGATTATAATGCGAAATCGCTGGAGACCATGAAAGCCAATGGCGTTCAGTTCCACGATATTGATACGGACTATTTCTATAAAGCCACGCAGTCAGTGCGGGATAATTACGGTAAAGACCACCAGGATTTGATCAAACGGATTCAGGATGTGAAGTAATTCATCAGGTGGAGGATATCAACCCTCCGCCTGAATCTTTTGATTAATTCGAGGTGATGATTATGGGTGAATGCTATTCATCGGTAATGGATTTTCTTTATCGGGTATCAATGTGGATTGCCGGTATCGCATTATTAGTCATGGTTGCCATTATCCCTATTGGCATATTCGCGCGTTATGTTCTGAATAACGCTCTGTCATGGCCTGAGCCCGTCGCCATTCTCTGTATGGTGACATTCACCTTTATTGGTGCGGCGGTGAGTTATCGCGCAGGTTCGCATATCGCAGTGAGCATGGTGACTGATCGTCTGGGTGATGCTTCCCGCCGTTATTGCTCGATAATCGCAGACGTTATGCTGGTGGCGATAAGCCTGTTTATCCTCTGGTACGGAACCAATCTCTGTCTTGAACTGTGGGACCAGCCCGTGGCGGAATTCCCGCTTTTAAGCGCCGGGCAAAACTACCTCCCATTGCCGATTGGCTCTGCCATAACGCTGCTATTTATCGCGGAAAAGATTTTCCGTGGTCCGCAGTACCAACGTCCCGTTGTCATGCTGGGTTCGACCAGCTAGTTACCGCCCCCATTTCAGAAAGGAAAGCAGATGGATGCATTTATTCTCGTCTTTACGCTCGGCATTATGCTGGCGATTGGGGTACCGGTAGCGTACGCGGTTGGTATTAGCGCCATCATTGGGGCCTGGTACATTGATATCCCACTGGAAGCGGTGATGATCCAACTGACCAGTGGGGTGAATAAGTTTTCGCTGCTGGCGATCCCGTTCTTTATTCTGGCCGGGGCTATTATGGCCGAAGGGGGAATTGCGCGGCGGCTGGTGAACTTTGCCTATATTTTTGTTGGCTTTATTCGCGGCGGACTGTCGCTGGTAAACATTGTGGCATCGACCTTTTTTGGCGCAATTTCTGGATCGTCTGTAGCTGATACCGCATCCATTGGTTCGGTGATGATCCCGGAGATGGATAAAAAAGGCTACCCGCGCGATTTTGCCGCAGCGGTTACTGCCAGCGGCTCGGTACAGGCGATCCTCACACCGCCCAGCCATAACTCGGTTATTTACTCGCTGGCAACCGGCGGCACGGTGTCGATTGCCGCGCTATTCATCGCCGGGATCCTGCCGGGCCTGCTGTTAAGTTTCAGTCTGATGGTAATGTGTGTGGCGTTTGCGCACAAACGCGGTTACCCAAAAGGGGAACGCGTGCCGTTTCGCCAGGCGCTGAAGATTTTCGTCGATACGCTGTGGGGCCTGATGACGGTTGTGATCATCATGGGCGGTATCTTGTCAGGTATCTTTACCGCGACGGAATCAGCGGCAATTGCCTGTCTGTGGGCCTTCTTTGTCACCATGTTTATCTATCGTGACTATAAATGGTCTGAGCTGCCAAAGCTGATGTTCCGCACGGTGAAAACGGTCACGATCGTCATGATCCTGATAGGCTTTGCCGCCGCATTCGGTGCCGTCATGACCTATATGCAGTTGCCGATGCGTATCACCGAAGCCTTCACCAGTATTTCGGACAACAAATACGTCATTCTGATGTGCATTAACATCATGCTGTTGCTGATCGGTACGCTGATGGATATGGCGCCGCTGATCCTGATTTTGACGCCGGTTCTGCTGCCGGTGACCAACGCGCTCGGCATTGATCCGGTCCATTTTGGCATGATCATGCTGGTGAACTTAGGGATCGGCCTGATTACGCCGCCGGTAGGGTCAGTGCTGTTTGTGGCCAGTGCGGTGAGTAAGCAGAAAATAGAGCAGGTGGTGAAGGCGATGCTGCCGTTCTACCTCGTGCTGTTCCTGGTGCTGATGCTGGTGACGTACATTCCGGCGATTTCGCTGTTCTTGCCGAAACTGTTTGGCGTGATGTGATAAATGCCCGGTGGCGCTCGCGCTTACCGGGCCTACCTAAATTCATTCCGGGCTTCCATGCCCCTTTTTTTTTGTGTTTCACACAATGCAGCTAAATATTTTCTGAATTATGGCATTGCCAGTGTCTTCCAACAGAATACGCTAGATTATAAATGTTAACATCTTGTCATGTTAATTATTCTCAGGAGGCATTATGAACGCTTATATATTGGGGAGAGAGGAACCTGAATATAGTATTGATGTTGGAAGTGGTGAATGGTGCAGTGCGGGGCATTTTTCAGATCAATTTTATTATTATAAATATTACCTGGAGCAATTGATTGATGGGAGCTTATATTTAAAGTATCGCTATCCTTTTGCACGAGAAAATTTACTGCATTATTTGCAAAATACGGGTGAAGACATACATATTAACTTAACTGATATGATGGGAAAATCAGCCCAGTTAAGGGATAATTATGTGCAATTATTGGATGCAGCAAAGAGTTTTTGTAAAACATTACCGCCAGGTCAGCATGAGTTTACTTCTGCGCATGTTAATACTGATGATTTTATTTCTAGCGATCCAGACTTGTTTTATGCTATAGGAGGTTATCAATACTGGGGCAAAGGTCGAGTGCAAATTACCGAAGATAAGTATAAAAATACAATGAGCAATGGTAGTAGACTATGTAGTTATAATTTGACATTTCAGTTTAAGTTTTTTGACAGGTATAACTGGAATGTTAGTGTCGTAAATTCTGGAGTTCGTTTAGGTAGTATCGTTCCTGTGAATGATACTTTTATGGGGAGGTTTCATCAGGAGTGTCTGGCCAGAGAGTACAATATTTTTGGTGCCATTGAGTCAGAGGTAAAATGGCATGACTGAGCATGGCACTTTATTTTACATAGAAAAAATACTTACTTTCGCTTTAGTTTGTGCTTTTTGTTATATGCTGTATATTATTTCGGTTTGCTGGTTACCAGTACGTGAAAGTCACTATCTTCTGGTTGTACAATGGTGCCGTAACGATGATTCAAATACCCACTATGCAAAGAATTTATCCTGGCATGGTTTATATGTTTATTTGGAGAAATCGTCTGGGAATATTATTGTAAGGGAAATGAACACTCCTCTACACGATCCATTTCAGCCTTATCGGTACGTTTACCGTAAAATTGCACATGAAAATGATATATCCTTGGTCGCAGAGAAATGGGGGGTAATTAAGTGTCAGGGAAAAAATAAAGCGCTCATTGGTTCATCTGGTTATTCTTTTTTATGGAGACATGGCCAATGAAGACTTTTATAAGACGAGCTACTATAAAAATATTTTTTTTACTAATTATAATGTTTATCTGTATTTTTTCTATTAATTCAGTTGAAAGATATAACAACATTGTTGGTTTTAAAATTCACAATAAGGTAGTTTATACATTGGAAAAGATGAAGAATGATAGTGATGATGATCTTAAAATTAATATTTATAGTTCAAGGTTGAACTGGGTTTTAGGACAAACCTGTTTCTCAGAGAATATAGAATCACAGCAAAAAGGGGAAATGGAATTATATAATTGGGGTGTGGGGATAATCGAAAATGAAACCATCACCTTAAAGAATAATGGAAGAGAATTGATTTTTTCAGTTATAGGCTGCAATACTTAAGGAACCCTGCCAGAGCAGGGCTCTCTAATAAGACTTAGCGACGAACGGCGATCGCTTCAATCTCGATTTTCACGTCTTTCGGCAGACGGGCCACTTCCACGCAAGAGCGTGCCGGGAAGGTCGCGTTGTGCTCGGTGAAGAACGCTTCGTAGGTCGCGTTGACGGTGGCAAAATCGTTCAGGTCTTTAACGAAAACGGTCGTTTTTACGATATCGCCCACTTTCAGGCCTGCAGCTTCTACGATAGCTTTTACGTTTTCCAGCGACTGACGCGCCTGAGCGGACACGTCTTCCGCTACGGCACCGGTTTTCGGATCGACCGGGATCTGACCGGAAGTGATTACCATGCTACCCAGGTCAACACCCTGAACGTATGGGCCGATTGCTGCTGGTGCATTTTCCGTCGCGATAGTCTTGCTCATGATTTCTCCTGAATTACAGCGGTAATAGAATGTTCCCGCTCATTATACACGTCATCCTTCACACTGCCTCTTCGTTGGCTACGTCCTCTTACCCTGGTCACATAGTTTACTATGCTCCCAGTGATAATCGGACTTGCCGCCTCGATGCATTGCGAATGCTTATGTGTAACGGGAGCCGGGATCTCATAACCAACCCCAATTAGTTGGCCAGCACCACATAATGCGAAAACTCTTTTTCACAGTATTTGCATTTGAGTGCGATGTCATCGGCGCGCTTTTTCACTGCAAAACTGGAGGAAACCGGCTCAGCATGGCTGATACAGTTGCTGTTCGGGCACACCAGCACGTTGTCGATGCGCTCCGGCAGGCTGGGGCGTGATTTACCCACCACATCATAATCGTCAATGCGGTTTACCGTTGCCTGCGGAGCGTACAGGGAGAGCTGGTTGACCTGCTCGTCGGTCAGGAAGGTATTTTCGATTTTAATCAGGTCTTTACGGCCCATCTCGCCAGACGGCAGGTTCAGTCCGATAGTGATGCGCTGGTCGGTTTCGGTCAGTTTGAACAGCGTCAGCAGCTTAAAACCAACCTGTGCGGGGATATGGTCAATCACGGTGCCACGTTTGATGGCTTCAACCTGCAGTTTGTTATCGTGTGTCATCTCTTTTTCTCCCTTACAGTGCCAGTTCGCTATTCAGTACCAGTGCCAGTAACGCCTGGCGGGCGAAGATGCCGTTGCCAGCCTGCTGGAAATACCAGGCATGCGGCGTCTTATCGACATCGGTGGTGATCTCATCGATGCGCGGCAGCGGATGCAGCACCTTCATGTTCTCTTTGGCTCCCGCCAGATCGCTGGCGCGCAGAACAAACTGCGCTTTCACATTGGCGTATTCGGACGGGTCCAGACGCTCTTTCTGCACGCGGGTCATGTAGAGGATATCGACCTCCGCCATCACTTCTTCGATGGTGCCGTGCAGGCTCCAGGCAATACCTTTTTCATTCAGCATATCCAGAATGTATTGCGGCATCGCCAGCGCGTCCGGGGCGATAAAGTAGAAGCGGTTACCTTCAAACTTCGCCAGCGCCTGGGTCAGGGAGTGGACGGTGCGGCCATATTTCAGGTCGCCCACCATGGCGATGTGCAGATTGTCCAGCCGACCCTGCGTTTCCTGAATGGTAAACAGATCCAGCAGCGTTTGGGTCGGGTGTTGGTTGGAGCCGTCGCCGGCGTTCAGTACCGGAACGTTATCGGAGAACTCCGTTGCCAGACGCGCAGCACCTTCCTGCGGGTGACGCATCACGATGGCGTCGACATAAGTGCTGATGACGGAAATGGTGTCGGCCAGCGTTTCGCCTTTTTTGCCAAGCGACGTGTTGCTGCTGTCAGAGAAACCTACCACGCTGGCGCCCAGGCGGTGCATCGAGGTTTCAAAGGATAAACGGGTGCGGGTTGACGCCTCAAAGAAGCAGCTGGCGATGACCTTATGCTTTAACAGCTCCGGCTGCGGGTTGGCTTTTAATTTCGCCGCCGTCGCGAGGACCAGATTGAGGTCGTCGCGGCTGAGGTCGTTTATGGAAATGATGTGTTTTTGATAGAGCGGGTTAGCCATGTTTATCTCCTGACGCCTGGGCAAAAAAAAAGCCCCTCAATTGAGGGGCTCGGAATGGATGATCAACGGAAAGAAAAACGGCAGGCCAGCGTCCTTTTTCAGACGCGGTAAGACAAAATGTCGTACACACTGAACCATACATCCTCCCGGCAAATTGTCCGCGATTATACTCAGCTCCGTTATGGGATCAAGCGAAAAATGCACGATTTATTCATCGCAAACGGTTCTTATGAATTTTAATTCATTTTAAATAGATAGTTAATCTGCTTGTGCACCAGCCCCGTTCGCTGCACGACTCGCGGCGCAACCCAGACAATACTGCTGCCAGCGATGACACCCAGAATCTCTGGTAACGCGTGGTAATCGAGGATTCTGGCAACGGCACGGCCATAACCTGCTGCAGTGTGAATGAGGATAAACTCGCTATTGTGTTCCACGCTGACCACCATTTCAGCAATCGATCGGGCAGCATCAGGAGCGGGTCGAGATTGCGGATTTACAGAATAAATTTTTTGCCCTTTTGTATTTCTTATCTTTATAGCACCGAGCAGTTTCAACAGACGAGATACCGTTGACTGGCTAATCCCGGTAAAGCCATGCTGCTGTAGATCCCGACGCAGCGCTTCCTGGGACAGGTAGCTTTTTTCAGTAATCAGGCGCTGACAAATCGCCAGCTGTTTCTGTTCTTTGGTCGAGTAATCATCGAATTCCTTCATAAAAACACCCTAAATTTATTATTTGTATCAATGCGATGGCGAAATTCACCACATTTGCTATATCAATAACGGCTCAAACGGGCGGTTGTGCAGAAAAACGAGAGCACGCTCAAAAAAGCCGTCGGGAGCCGACGGCCAAAACGGCTACAGCATTGCGCCGATACTCAGGACGACCATGTTCAGCACCGTCAGAATCAGCAGCAGCGGGGCGACCCATTTCAGGTAGCGCACATAAGGAACGCGAGCGATAGCCAACCCGCCCATCACGACGGCTGAAGTGGGGGTGATCAGATTCACAATGCCAGAAGCGGATTGGTACGCAGTAACGACCAGATCCCTTTGCACATGGGCGAAGTCGGCCAGCGGGGCCATAATGGGCATCGTGAGCACCGCCAGACCAGACGAGGAAGGGACCAGGAAGGAGAGCAATACTTCCAGCCAGTAGGTCACATTGATGAAAATGGTGGTGGAAAGACCGGAGACTAAATTTTCGGCGCTGTGCAGAATGGTGTGGGTAATCATACCGTTATCCATCACCACGACGATACCGCGCGCAATGCCGATAATCAGCGCCACGCCGAGCAGATCCCGCGCACCGTCAATGAAGGTACTGGTGAAGGCTTCTTCGCTCATGCGGGCAATCACGCCGACGATAATCGCAGAAGCCAGAAAGACTGCGGATATTTCTGCCATCCACCATCCGAGTACCGCGACGCCATAAATCATTACCGCAAAGGCGGCGGCGAATATCAGCAGGATCCACTTACGCGTAGCTGTGAATTCAAGGTTAGCGTTGCCGCGATTGCCGAGGAAATGCGCGCGGTTTTCCTCCATTTTATCCGCCACAATCGACAACTCCGGGTGATTGCGGACTTTGCGCGCATAACGCATGACCCACACTACGCAGATAACATAGCCGACGACCAGCAGCAGAATGCGCATCAGCATTCCCTGGGTGAAGGGGATCCCGGCGGCGTTAGCCGCGATAACCGTCGCGAAAGGGTTGATTGTCGAACCGAGCGTGCCGATGCCTGCGCCGAGTAGCACGGTCGCCGCCGCAACCAGTGGATCAAAGCGCGCGGCCATCATGACCGGAACTAATAAGGTGTAGAAAGGGAGTGATTCTTCCGCCATGCCGTAAATCGTGCCTCCGGCGGCGAAAAGCCCCATCAGAATGGGGATCATCCACTCTTCTTTGCCGTTCAGCCTGACCGTCACGCGTTCGATGCCTGCGTCGATGGCGCCCGTTTTGTTTACCACGCCGAGAAACCCACCGATGATCAGGACAAACAGCGCGACATCAATTGCGCCTGCGGTGTAGGTTTCGTGGTTATAAAGCCCGTCAATCGGTGCCAGCAGGACAGCGGTTATGCCTTGTGGATGCGCCTCGGTCGGGGCATAAGTACCGGCAACCGGCACTTCTTTGCCGAGGGTAGCATTCATCGCCATCTGGTATTTCCCTGCCGGGACAATCCAGGTCATAACGGCGACGAGTGCAATGAGAATAAACAGGATGGTATACGCGCTGGGAAATTTGAATTTGCCCATGATGTTCTCCGGATAGCTTGGGCATATGCCGCCAGGCGACACATGCCCGCAGGGGTTAGTCGCCGAGTGTCGCTACCATGACCGCTTTAATGGTATGCATCCGGTTTTCCGCTTCGTCGAAGACGATGGAATGCGCTGACTCGAATACCTCTTCCGTGACTTCAAGTCCTTTCAGACCGTAAGCCGCTTCGATTTCACGGCCCACTTTGGTGTGCTCATTATGAAAGGCGGGCAGGCAGTGCATGAATTTCACATTGGGATTGCCGGTCGCATTGATGACCTGCTGATTAATCTGGTAGGGCGTCATCAGGCTGACGCGTTCTGCCCACGCTTCTTTAGGTTCGCCCATCGAAACCCAGACATCGGTATAGAGGAAATCTACGTCGTATACCCCTTCCGCAACATCGTCCGTGAGCGTAATGCGTGCGCCCGTTACGCTGGCGATTTCGCGGCATTCGGCAACCAGCGCCTCGTCCGGCCAGAAGGACTTTGGCGCGACCAGACGAATATCCATCCCCATTTTCGCCGCGCCGACCATCAGCGAATTACCCATGTTGTTGCGGGCGTCACCGAGGTAAGCGAAGCTCAGCTCCGGCAAGGTTTTACCCGGCGCGTGTTCCAGCATGGTCATCAGATCCGCGAGGATCTGGGTGGGGTGAAATTCATTTGTTAGCCCGTTCCAGACCGGCACACCGGCGAATTGTCCCAGTTCTTCCACGATCTCCTGGCCGTAGCCGCGGTATTCGATGCCGTCATACATGCGGCCTAGCACGCGGGCGGTATCTTTCATCGACTCTTTATGGCCGATCTGCGAGCCGCTTGGGCCGAGGTAGGTGACCTGTGCGCCCTGATCGAAAGCGCCGACTTCAAAGGCGCAGCGGGTGCGAGTGGAGGTTTTTTCGAAGATCAGCGCGATATTTTTACCGACCAGCGTTTGCCTTTCGCGCCCGGCTTTTTTTGCCGTTTTTAATTCGATAGCCAGATCGATCAGGTACTGGATTTCTGCAGGGGTGTAGTCCAGCAGTTTGAGAAAATTGCGATTTTTCAGGTTAACAGTCATGAAAATGTCCTTATGTAGGCCGGATAAGGCGCAGCCGCCATCCGGCAAAAAAAGCCCTAAGCGTGAGCGTCGGTGGTTTCGAGACGAATGAGCGTGCCTTTGTCGCCGGCGAGAATGGCCGGACCGTCGGCCAGTGAACCGATGCCAGCAATCCCCCGACAGTGAGAGACGAATTCCGCGCAGGCGGTGACTTTGGGGCCCATTGAACCGGCGTCGAATTGCATTTCACCGAGCAGTTCCGGGGTGACCTGGGCCAGCGGGCGCTGGGTAGGTTTGCCCCAGTCGAGGTACACGGCGTCAGCATCGGTGAGGATCAACAACGCATCGGCATGGAGTTGGCGGGCGAGCAGGGCGGCGGAGAGATCCTTGTCGATCACTGCTTCAATGCCGTGGAAGCCATCGGCTTTTTCCACCACCGGTACGCCGCCACCGCCGTTGCAAATCACCAGATGATCGCGGGCGATCAATGTGCGAATAGCATCACTTTCAACGATACGTTTGGGTTGTGGAGAGGGCACAACGCGACGGAACGCTTTACCATCGGCTTTGAAAATCCAGCCCTTTTCCGCGTGTAGCGTTTTAGCCTGATCGTTGTCGTAAATCGGTCCGATATATTTGGTCGGATTACTGAAGGCTGGATCGTGGGCATCGACTTCAACCTGAGTCAGCAGGACGCTAATTTCACGTTGCGGCAGCTGGTTTTTCAGCGCTTGTTGCAGCATATAGCCAATCATTCCCTGACTTTCCGCACCGAGAATGTCGAGCGGATAAGGGGTAACGCGGTCATAAGCGCTGTTCTGTAACGCCAAAAGTCCAACCTGTGGGCCATTGCCGTGCACCAGAATCACGCGCCATTGCTGCGTAAGCTGAGCGATAGTTTTTGCCGCCAGCTCAATATTCTTGCGCTGGATGTCAGCTTCCAGCGGTTCACCGCGTTTGAGCAGCGCATTGCCGCCCAACGCCACAACCAGAGTAGGTTTGTTTTCCATAACGTCTCCTTAAATACCGTCGCGTTCCAGTGGGCAGCTCATGCAGCGCGCGCCGCCGCGTCCGCGTCCCAGTTCGTCGCCAGGAATGGGTAAAACGGTGATACCGGCTTTGTCGTATTTTTCGTTGGTCCAGATGTTGCGCTCGTAACCCACCACCACGCCGGGGCGCAGCGTCAGGACGTTGTTGGCGTCGTTCCACTGTTCGCGTTCAGCTTCGAAGGCGTCGCCTCCGGTGGTGATCAGCGTGATTTGGTCGAGGCCCAGCGCTTTTTCGAGGGCGTGTACCAGCGTGCTTTCCTGGGTGCGTTTCAGGCCGCCGCGCCCGTCTGGCGTCAGGGTCCAGCACTGGACATCCGGGCGTACCACTTCCGGGTAGACGGAGAAGGTATCGATATCGATGTGGGTCATAACGGTATCGAGGTGCATACAGGAGCGATGTTTCGGCAGTTCAACCGCGATGACGCGTTCAGCCTGGCGATGCTTAAACAGCGACTGGGCAAGGAATTCAATGCCCTGCGGCGTGGTGCGTTCCGACATACCGATGAGTACCGCGCCGCGACCAATCACCAGCACATCGCCACCTTCTAATGTGGCGTGGTCGTAATTAATATTTTCATCGCCGAAATATTTAATAAATTCACCATCGGCAAATTGTGGATGCCAACGGTAAATTGCTCGCAGGTTATTGGTTTCCCGCTGGCGTGCGGTTTTTGCCATCGGGTTAATGGATACACCGTTATATATCCAACAGGAGGTATCGCGAGTAAATAGGTGGTTGGGTAATGGCTTCATAATAAAGTCATTAATATCGTGAGTATCGACCACCATATTTTTGATGGAGGCAGGAATTTCCCCGTAGGTTAGCCCGCCGCTTAAATGCCGGGCGAGTTCCCGGTGCTGCATATCTGCAAGCCATGCGCGAATATCGGTAGCGAAAGCGGGGCCAAGGCGATAATCAGAGATTTGTGTCTCCAGCAGCCAGCCTTTGGCATCCGGGACATCTAAGGTTTGTGTCAATAAATCAGTGAGTAACAGAACCTCAATCCCTTGCTGACGTAACGTGTTGGCGAAAATGTCATGTTCTTCTCCTGCACGTTCTACCGAAAGAACATCATCAAAAAGCAGTTCCTGACAATTTGATGGCGTCAGCCTTTTTAAGCTGAGGTTAGGGCGATGTAGCATTACGCTACGTAATTGACCGATTTCAGACCCGACATAATGCTTTTCCATCATTATTCCTTTAATACGATTTTAAAAAATAAAGAGGAGGTGCCTGCAAATAATATTTATTGCAGCCATGATTTTTCAGCTGATTTCAGAATCTATATTTAGATCTTATTTGATGAGGAAATGTGATTTATTTCACAGTCAGGTCGATGGTTGGCTTTTGTTGTTTAATTTATGAGATGGCTCTGAGAATTAACAAAATAAAAATGCGAATAATTGAATTACTACGCGGGAATATGTCTTGTTATTTATCGGTGTTAATTTTATGTACATGTTTAAAAGTGCTGCAATATAAGTAATGTATTGATTTGTTTGTGCTTTTTTATGTGTAATGAATTATTATGCGAATTTATGATTTTATTATTTGCACTGTAATGCTTATTTCAAAATAAATATGATGATGAAGAAGGATAGTGAAGGAGATGTGAACTGTGATCGATGGCTGGTTTTTCTAACAAAGTTTTTAAGAACAGTGGGTTACTGATTGGATTGAAAAAGGGTGGCCGAAATTTATGCAGAGTTTATGCATAACCTGTTGCTGAGAGTTAGCAATTATTTAACATAATCAGCGATAAACATGCGTTGACGCAAAATATCAGCAAATAGCAGTGGTATGGCAGGCGGTTTTTTCGTATAACAACAAAAATGAAACGTTGTTTTAATTGAGGGGTTTGAGATGATTGTCGGCAATATTCACAACCTGGATGCCTGGCTGCCGGAAGAGCTGCGTCAGGCAATTGAACACATTAAAGCGCATGTGACGGATGCGACGGAAAAAGGTAAGCACGACATTGACGGCGATCGCCTGTTTTATCTGATTGCCGAAGATATGACGGAGCCGTTTGCACAGCGCCGCGCCGAGTATCACGCCCGCTATCTGGATATTCAGATCCTGCTCAAAGGCCAGGAAGGAATGACCTTCAGCACGCAGCCTGCGGGCGCGCCGGAAACTGACTGGCTGGCGGATAAAGATATCGCCTTCCTGCCGGAAGGGGTACAGGAGAAAACGGTGGTGCTGAACGAAGGTGATTTCGTGGTGTTCTATCCGGGTGAAGTGCATAAACCGCTGTGCGCGGTCGGTGCACCAGCGCTGGTACGCAAAGCTGTGGTGAAAATGCGGGTAGCATAAGCGTGATTGCCGGGTGCGGCTGCGCCTTACCCGGCCTACGAAACATCATTATTTGGCAAGCGTTGCGACCATCACCGCTTTGATGGTGTGCATCCGGTTTTCCGCCTGATCAAATACGATACTGGCGGGTGATTCAAAGACCTCATCAGTCACTTCCATACCGCCGTGCAGACCATATTCCTGTGCCATTTGTTTGCCAAGCGTGGTTTGATCGTCATGAAACGCGGGCAGACAGTGCAGGAATTTCACCTGTGGATTGCCGGTCAACGCCATCATCGTGCTATTAACCTGGTACTTACGCAGCAGCGCAATACGTTCGGCCCACTTCTCTTTTGCTTCGCCCATTGATACCCAGACGTCGGTATAGATAAAGTCCGCACCTTTCACGCCCGCGGCGACATCTTCGGTCAGCGTAATATTGCCGCCGTTTTTCAGCGCCAGCGCTTTGCACTCCGCCACCAGGCTCTCTTCAGGCCAGCATGCCTGCGGCGCAACCAGGCGCAGATCCAGCCCGGTTAACGCAGCGGCTTCCAGCATGGAATTGCCCATATTGTTGCGGGCATCACCGGTGTAGACCAGCGTCATCTCATTAAACGCTTTACCCGGCAGGTGTTCCTGCATAGTTAACAGATCCGCCAGCAGCTGGGTGGGATGAAACTCGTTGGTTAATCCGTTCCACACTGGAACTCCGGCATATTCCGCCAGCGTCTCGACAATCTCCTGGCCGTGGCCCCGATACTGAATACCGTCGTACATGCGGCCGAGCACGCGGGCGGTGTCTTTGATCGACTCTTTATGGCCAATCTGGCTGCCGCTTGGCCCGAGATACGTCACGCGCGCGCCCTGATCGTATGCGGCAACTTCGAAAGAGCAACGGGTGCGGGTTGAGTCTTTTTCGAAGATGAGCGCGATGTTTTTACCGGTGAGTTTAGCGACCTCAGTACCGTTGTTCTTATCCGCCTTAAGCTGCGCGGCGAGCTGGAGCAGTGACGTGAGTTCAGCAGAGGTGAAATCAAGCAGTTTCAAAAAGTGCTTCTGATAAAACGCAGACATGGTTCCCTCACATGGCTTAGGCCATTTATTGAATTAAAATTCAATTTATATGGATGTTTATTCATTTGCAACCTTGTTTAACAAATCTTTCCTGGAAAGGTGGAGGCAATGACAGCGGTATGTGACAATAAGAGTATCGGCAGGACATTATGAGGAACGAGCCATGGCAAACCCGGAACTACTGGAAGAACAGCGTGAAGAAACGCGCTTGATTATTGAAGAGTTACTCGAAGATGGCAGCGATCCAGACGCGCTGTACACCATTGAGCATCACCTTTCCGCGGATGACTTCGAAACCCTGGAAAAAGCGGCAGTAGAAGCCTTCAAGCTGGGTTATGAAGTGACCGAGCCGGAAGAGCTGGAAGTGGAAGAAGGCGACACGGTTATTTGCTGTGACATCCTGAGCGAATGTGCACTGAATGCGGAGTTGATCGATGCTCAGGTTGAGCAACTGATGAACCTGGCTGAAAAATATGATGTGGAATACGACGGTTGGGGCACCTATTTTGAAGACCCGAACGGCGAAGAAGGTGAAGACGGCGACGATGAAGATCTCGTCGACGAAGATGATGACGGCGTGCGTCACTAAGTCATCTACTGACCTGCGGTAGCCCAGGCTGCCGCAGGCCAAGGACAATGTATGGATTACCTGCAAATACTCTCCCCGATCCACAATTTCCTGCACTGTAAAACGCCCCAGGCCTGGCTTGATAAAGCGCGAGACCCGGCTAATCTGCCTCTGTTATTGACCGACCACCTCGTCTGTGAGCTGAAAGCAGCGCAAACGGCGATGCTGCTGGTGCGTAAGTATGTCGCAGATAAACAGGGATCTCAGGCGCTGCTGGACTGGCTGAAACCCTATGAAGCGTTTGCTTTCAGAGAAGGGGATGAGCCGGATTTTATCGCGCTGAATAAACAGATAAGCAAAAGCGTGATGCCGCAAACCGACGACCCGTGGGGACGCAAGCTTATCGACAGCATGGTTTTGCTGATCAAGGAAGAACTGCATCATTTCTGGCAGGTGCGTGAGGCGATGATGAGTCGCAACATTCCCTATATTAAGATTACCGCCAGCCATTACGCCAAAGGCATGCTCAAAGAGGTGCGCACCCACGAGCCGCTGACGTTAATCGATAAACTGATTTGCGGGGCTTACATTGAGGCGCGTTCCTGTGAACGGTTCGCCGCGCTCGCACCGTATCTGGATGACGATTTGCAGGCGTTTTATCTGTCGCTGCTGCGATCCGAGGCGCGGCACTATCAGGATTACCTGGCGCTGGCGCAGCAAGTGTCTGACGAAGACATTACGCCGCGAATCAAGCTGTTTGGTGAAGTGGAAGCCGAATTGATTTCAACACCGGATGAAGAGTTCCGTTTTCACAGTGGGGCGCCGGTATAACAGGGTAAATATCGACGAGTCTTTTCATGCGTTTATATGGCTTGCCTGATTGCGGCAGGCCATCATTACCCGCGATTCACTGATTGTCGGATAAAATCACATCTCTTATCGCATCTTCGATTTGATCGACAATATCTCTCCAGGACTGCGTAATATCGTTAGTGGAGTCTGCGCTGGAATAGGAAGCGCCTATCTTCTGATTTTTTATAACGACCCGGCCGTTAAGTGTGAGTGTCATCACGCCATCCAGTACGGTGGTATAGTTTACTCCGCTTTGTGTGGTATCGACGGCATACGTATAAGTCGTGTTTATACAGTGGGTTTCATTCAGACCGGTTTTTCTTATTACATTGTCCCGATCGCGTTCTAAGACAGGGCGGTCATAGCAACTTTGTGCAGCGCCTTGTCTTTCTTCTGGTACTGTTTGAGAGTAGTTCTCAGAGAATCGTTCTGCTTTATTGAGGTGTAGTGTAATAACGATATTATTTCCGGTTTTTTGAGGTTCCTGTTGAATATCGATGCGATAATCTTGAATCGACAGCGGATGCTCTATGTATGGCCCGGCACTATCCATCATTTTATTCAGCGAGGGTTTTTGATAAGGCCTTTCGATCATTGGGATAACTTTGTCAGTTATTACATTGATGCCATTAATTTCCTTATTGCTTGTGTTTTTTATAATTAAATGATAAATCGCATTGGTATAAGTGTTTTGCAACGCACTGATTATATTTTGATTGTCTGGAGTATAATAATAACAGGACAGCAGCTTATAAAGCTTTTTCGTTTTATTAGACTCTTTTTGCGCCGACCGGTACCAGGCATCACTGGCATCACTTGCGGCATAGTATATGGAAACCGAGAATGGATTATATTCCGGTTTGATTTGGGTTTGCATTTCTGGCGGCATTAATTCCATGATGTGCCTCATCTCAGGTAGCCAGCAAATATAGCTCTGAGCTTTTGTTTCGATATCGCTATGCCGTGATTGCGAATTGACGTTTTTAAGCGAATCCATCATTCTGTTGTAATTATTAACGTAGTTTTGTAGCACTATTGTAGTGGATCCACTGCCGAAGCCATTCAGGGCTTCTTTCCGCGCCTCTTGCAGTAGATAAAGACTGTAACAATACTGCTGTTCGGGCATATAGCGGTCAGATGCTTCAGAAATTAATTTATTAACTTTTCCACGCGTGGACAGTGAGCAGGATGTTAATGCTATGGTGGTAATTAGAACAAAAATATTTCTATATTTCATTGTATTTTCCTTGGCAAAAATTGTTGCCTTTATTTTAGGTGTATCCTCCAGTGTTAAAGTATAATTAGGGGCGCTGATGATGGGAATTGATGAAATCTGAAAAATACTTTTATTGTCATAAAAACGTCTACGGCCTTCGGTGTGCGAACGTGAATTGACCGTAGAGGTATGCGGGGTCTGAAGATCGCTACAGCGCCTTCAACATCCGCACTTCACAATCGACATGCCCTGTACAACCCAGCGGCCCGTCAATGTGTTCAAACCCAAGATGTTCATACAGCGCAATGGCTTCGGTCAGGAAGGCGGTAGTTTCCAGATAGCAGCGTTTAAAACCCTGCTCGCGGGCATGTTCAAGCGCCATCAGCGCCAGTTTTTTCGCCAGCCCCTGACCGCGCGCGCTCGACAGGAAGTACATCTTTTGCAGCTCACAAATGTCTGGTTCACTACATCCTAACGGTGCAACACCGCCGCCGCCCACGACTTCACCGTTTTGCTCAACCACCCAGTAGGCCGCGCCCGGCTGGCTGTAAACCTGGAACAATTCGTCCAGATTAGGGTCGGCAACGGTGTAGCCTTTATCGGCGGTCAGGCCGTATTCAGCGGAAACTTTGCGGATAACGCGGGCAATTGCGGCGTTATCATCGGCAGAAATTCGGCGCAGCGTTGCCGCGACGGAGGTAATGGCACTCATAGCGAACTCATGACATAAAAGTGAGACATATGCAGTTAATACCACTGCGGTGAGGGGAAGCGCAAGCGAGGATAATTCAATAAAAAGCCTCTGAGCATATGCGTCAGAGGCTTTTTATTGTCTGCGGCGTCGGATGCGCTACGCTTATCCGACCTACGTTGACGGTGCCCGTAGGCCGGATAAGCGCAAGCGCCATCCGGCAAACGTATGGGCACGATTTTTACAGCGCGGCGATAACCGCCTGCTGCTCAATCAGCTTCGCTTTTGCTTCCGCGTAACCGTCCAGCTTTTCACGCTCTTTGGCGATCACCGCTTCCGGGGCGCGAGCCACAAAGCCTTCGTTGGAGAGCTTGCCTTCGATACGGGCAATCTCACCTTCGATTTTCGCCACTTCTTTCGCCAGACGCGCCAGCTCATCGTCTTTGTTGATGAGGCCAGCCATCGGGATCAGCAGCTCGGCGCCGTCGATGATTTTGGTCACGGAGACCGGCCCTTTGTCATCGGCTGGCAGCACGGTGATGCTTTCCAGACGCGCCAGGTTCAGCAGGAAGCTACGGTTGTCGTTCACGCGACGCATCGCATCCGCGCTGCAACCACGCAGCAACAGCTCCAGCGGTTTGCCTGGGGCGATGTTCATTTCCGCGCGGATGTTACGTACGGCCACGATCGCCTGCTTCAGCCATTCGGTATCGGCCAGCGCCGCTTCGTCTACCTGAGCCGCGTTATATTCCGGGAATGGCTGCAGCATGATGGTATCTGCGGTGTTGCCACAAATCACTTTCACGCGCTGCCAGATGGTTTCGGTGATGAACGGGATGATCGGATGCGCCAGGCGCAGCAGACCTTCCAGCACGGTGACCAGCGTATTGCGGGTGCCGCGCAGTTCAGCATCCGTTCCTCCGGTCATCACCGGCTTGGTCAGTTCCAGATACCAGTCACAGAACTGGTTCCAGGTGAATTCGTACAGAATGCCCGCAGCGATGTCGAAGCGGAAGTTATCCAGCGCTTCGCGGTACGCTTTAACGGTCTGGTTGAATTCAGCGAGGATCCAGCGATCCGCCAGAGACAGGGTCATTTCGCCGCCGTTGAAGCCGCAATCATTTCCTTCGGTGTTCATCAGCACAAAGCGGCTGGCGTTCCACAGCTTGTTGCAGAAGTTACGGTAACCTTCCAGACGCTTCATATCCCAGTTGATGTCGCGGCCGGTAGAGGCCAGCGCCGCCAGGGTGAAACGCAGGGCGTCGGTACCGTGCGGTTCGATGCCGTTCGGGAACTGCTTCTCGGTACGCTTGGCGATCTTCTCAGCCAGCTGCGGCTGCATCATGTTGCCGGTACGTTTTTCCAGCAGCTCCGGCAGCGAGATACCGTCGACCATATCCAGCGGGTCAATCACGTTGCCCTTGGATTTGGACATCTTCTGGCCTTCGTCGTCACGGATCAGACCGGTCATGTAGACGGTATGGAACGGAACCTGCGGCTTGCCGTTTTCATCTTTGATGAAGTGCATGGTCATCATGATCATGCGGGCAATCCAGAAGAAGATGATGTCGAAGCCGGAAACCATCACGCTGGTTGGGTGGAACTGACGCAGCGCATCGGTGTTTTCCGGCCAGCCGAGGGTAGAGAAGGTCCACAGCGCGGAGGAGAACCAGGTGTCGAGAACGTCTTCGTCCTGACGCAGCGCAACGTCGGCGCCGAGGTTATTTTCCTGACGCACTTCATCTTCGGTACGGCCAACGTAGACGTTGCCGTCGTTGTCATACCATGCCGGGATACGGTGACCCCACCACAGCTGACGGGAAATACACCAGTCCTGGATATCACGCATCCAGGAGAAGTACATGTTTTCGTACTGCTTCGGTACAAACTGGATGTCACCATTCTCAACCGCTTCAACCGCTGGTTTCGCCAGCACGTCGGCACGCACGTACCACTGGTCGGTCAGCATCGGTTCGATAACCACGCCACCACGGTCGCCGTAAGGCACGGTCAGGTCGTGAGGTTTGATCTCTTCCAGCAGGCCCAGCGCATCAATGGCAGCGACGATCGCTTTACGCGCGGCAAAGCGTTCCAGCTTCTGGAACTCAGCCGGGATTGCGTTGGAGTAAACGTCGGACTCTTCACCTTTGGTGTCGTACACTTCCGCGGTTTCACGGATGTCACCGTCAAAGGTCAGAATGTTGATCATCGGCAGGCCGTGACGTTTCCCGACTTCGTAGTCGTTAAAGTCGTGTGCCGGGGTGATCTTCACGCAGCCGGTACCTTTTTCCATATCGGCGTGTTCATCACCGACAATCGGAATGCGGCGGTTAACCAGCGGCAGGATCAGGAATTTGCCGATCAGGTCTTTATAACGCGGGTCTTCCGGGTTCACGGCCACGCCGGTGTCGCCCAGAATGGTTTCCGGACGGGTGGTCGCCACGACCAGGTAATCTTTACCGTCTGCGGTTTTCGCGCCGTCGGCCAGCGGATAGCGGATGTGCCACATGGAGCCTTTAGACTCGCGGTTTTCCACTTCCAGGTCAGAAATAGCGGTGCGCAGTTTCGGGTCCCAGTTGACCAGACGCTTGCCACGGTAAATCAGGTCTTCTTTGTACAGGCGAACGAAGACTTCTTTCACGGCATTGGAAAGGCCTTCGTCCATGGTGAAGCGCTCGCGCTCCCAGTCAACGGAGTTGCCGAGACGGCGCATCTGACGGGTAATGGTGCCGCCGGATTCCGCTTTCCACTGCCAAATTTTGTCGATAAACGCTTCGCGACCGTAGTCGTGACGGGTTTTACCTTCTTCAGCGGCAATCTTACGTTCAACCACCATCTGGGTTGCGATACCCGCGTGGTCGGTACCGGCCTGCCACAGGGTGTTTTTGCCCTGCATGCGCTGGTAGCGAATCATGGTATCCATGATGGTTTGCTGGAAAGCATGACCCATATGCAAACTGCCGGTGACGTTCGGCGGCGGGATCATGATGCAGAAGGACTCTTTGCTTTCATCGCCGTTAGGTTTGAAATAGCCCTGCTTTTCCCAGTGCTCGTAAAGCGGCTGTTCGATATCTTGTGGGTTGTATGTCTTTTCCATTATTTCCAGGTTGCCGTATTCAGGTTAAAACCAGCCACGCGGTAAGCTTTGTAGCGATCGCGTGCCGATTGTTTCAAAGAATCTTCGTAAGGAACGAAGTCTATCACTTCTGTGAAAGCGGTGGCAAAATCTGCAAAGCCAACGCGTAAACTGATGAGCAGGTCGCGCGGGCTGCTGTTGCGTTTTTCCGGCCAGGCAATCTCTACCGGGGCGCCGCCTCTGGGGCCTTCACCCGCCAGATTATGTGGAACAAAGCTTTCTGCCGGTCTTGCCCACAGGGCTTCATCCAGTCGCAGAGCCTGCTTTTCGTTTTCACAGGCGATCAGCACACGCTTGCCAGCCCGCCAACGTTCTGCGGCAATTTCACACACCAGTTGTTCAACGGCGCTGAGGCCGTCGATGGTGTTGTCATTGTCCAGAATATAGAACGTTGCATTTCTCATATATGGGGCTTCTTTTGGTGGATTTAAATGCGAAGCCGGATGGCGCTACGCTTATCCGGCCTACGGTTAAATACCCAATGTAGGCCGGATAAGACGCGTATGCGGCGCCATCCGGCAATCATGCAAACTACTCTTCGCCGTTAAAACCGGCACGATTGAGCAGGAACTGCGACAGCAACGCGACCGGACGACCGGTTGCTCCTTTGGCTTTCCCTGAACGCCATGCGGTACCGGCGATATCCAGGTGCGCCCAGTTGTACTTACGGGTAAAGCGTGACAGGAAGCAGCCCGCGGTAATGGCGCCGCCAGGGCGTCCGCCGATGTTCGCCATATCCGCAAAGTTAGACTCTAACTGCTCCTGGTATTCATCACCCAGCGGCAAACGCCACGCGCGGTCGCCAGCCTGCTCGGACGCACCGATCAGCTCATGCGCCAGCGGGTTGTGGTTCGACATCAGGCCGGTGATGTGATGGCCCAACGCAATCACGCACGCGCCGGTCAGGGTCGCAACGTCAATCACCGCCTCCGGCTCAAAGCGTTCGACGTAGGTTAACACGTCGCACAACACCAGACGGCCTTCGGCATCGGTATTGAGCACTTCAACGGTCTGCCCGGACATAGTGGTCAGCACATCGCCCGGGCGATACGCGCGGCCACCCGGCATGTTTTCGCAGCCCGCCAGTACGCCGACGACGTTGATGGGTAGTTGAAGCTCGGCCACCATGCGCATTACGCCGTACACTGCCGCCGCGCCGCACATGTCGTACTTCATCTCATCCATGCCTTCGGCTGGTTTGATGGAGATACCGCCGGAGTCGAAGGTTAACCCTTTACCGACCAGCACAATCGGACGCGCGTCTTCGGACGGATTGCCTTTGTACTCGATGACCGACATCAGTGACTCGTTCTGCGAGCCGTGGCCGACGGCGAGATAAGAGTGCATACCCAGCTCTTTCATCTGCTGCTCGCCGATCACGCGGGTCACAACATTTTTGCTGTAGCTGTCTGCCAGCTGACGCGCCTGAGAAGCCAGATAGGCGGCGTTACAAATATTTGGCGGCATATTGCCGAGATCTTTCGCCGCTTTAATACCGGCAGCAATGGCCAGGCCGTGCTGGATAGCACGCTCGCCGCTGGTCAGCTCACGGCGGGTCGGTACGTTGAAGACCATTTTACGCAGCGGGCGGCGCGGCTCGCTTTTGTTGGTCTTCAACTGGTCAAAGCTGTACAGCGTTTCCTGGGCCGTCTCAACGGCCTGGCGCACTTTCCAGTAGTTATTGCGTCCTTTGACGTGCAGCTCAGTCAGGAAGCAGACGGCTTCCATTGAGCCAGTATCATTCAGCGTATTGATGGTTTTCTGAATGACCTGCTTGTACTGGCGCTCATCAAGTTCACGCTCTTTGCCACAACCAATGAGGAGAATTCGCTCAGACAGAACGTTAGGAACATGGTGCAGCAACAGGGTTTGACCCGGTTTGCCTTCCAGTTCGCCACGACGCAGCAGTGCGCTGATGTACCCGTCGCTGATCTTGTCGAGCTGCTCTGCAATCGGAGAGAGGCGGCGTGGTTCAAAGACACCCACGACGATGCACGCACTCCGCTGTTTCTCCGGGCTACCGCTTTTTACACTGAACTCCATGCACTACGCTCCTGAATCTTAAAGACAACAGCGGTGGCTACGGATAGAATTGCAAGCTTTCGTAACTCATACCCGCTGTTGCGGTGACTTCGTGTTAATCTTAACGTTATTACGGCATTGGCACGTCAGAACAATTTCTGAGAGGTGGATCCGTTGAGTATAATGATCTTAGCGACGATTTCGACGACTCAAGAGAATAAATGACGTTTAAGCCATGAAACAAGCTAAATTCCGGCAAAAGACGGGTTTTTACGGGCGTATTTAAAGTGATAATCATAAGATATCTGGTTCGGGAAACGCTCAAAAGCCAACTTGCGATCCTATTCATCCTGCTTTTGATCTTCTTTTGTCAAAAGTTAGTCAGGATCCTGGGTGCGGCTGTTGACGGTGATATCCCGGCGAATCTGGTGCTCTCGCTGCTGGGGCTGGGCGTGCCAGAAATGGCGCAACTTATCTTGCCCTTAAGCCTCTTCCTTGGGCTGCTAATGACGCTGGGCAAACTGTATACCGAAAGTGAAATTACGGTCATGCACGCCTGCGGGCTGAGCAAGGCTGTGCTGGTAAAAGCGGCGATGGTGCTGGCGTTGTTTACCAGTATCGTTGCGGCAGTCAACGTAATGTGGGCCGGACCGTGGTCCTCCCGGCATCAGGATGAAGTGCTGGCGGAAGCAAAAGCGAACCCCGGCATGGCGGCGCTTGCTCAAGGGCAATTCCAGCAGGCAACGAACGGTAGTTCGGTGTTGTTTATCGAAAGTGTTGATGGTAGCAGCTTCAAAGATGTGTTCCTCGCGCAAATCCGCCCGAAAGGTAACGCCCGTCCTTCGGTGGTTGTGGCTGATTCCGGACATCTGACTCAGTTGCGTGACGGCTCTCAGGTCGTGGTGCTGAACAAAGGTACGCGTTTTGAAGGGACCGCGCTGCTGCGCGATTTCCGCATTACCGATTTCCAGGACTACCAGGCGATTATCGGCCATCAGGCCGTGGCGCTGGATCCCAACGATACCGACCAGATGGATATGCGCACACTGTGGAATACCGACAACGCTCGGGCCCGTGCGGAGCTGCACTGGCGTATCACATTGGTATTCACCGTATTTATGATGGCGCTGATGGTTGTCCCGCTGAGCGTGGTTAACCCGCGGCAGGGTCGCGTGCTGTCCATGCTGCCAGCCATGCTGCTCTATTTGCTGTTCTTCCTGGTGCAGACGTCGCTGAAGTCGAACGGTGGCAAAGGTAAACTGGATCCGGTGTTCTGGATGTGGGTGGTAAACCTGGCCTATCTGGCGCTGGCGATTGTGCTTAACCTCTGGGATACGGTGCCGATGCGCCGCTTGCGTGCCCGTTTTATGCGTAAAGGAGCGGTATAATGCAGCCCTTTGGTGTACTTGACCGCTATATCGGTAAAACCATTTTTACCACTATCATGATGACGTTGTTCATGCTGGTGTCGCTCTCCGGGATCATCAAGTTTGTCGACCAGCTGAAAAAAGCCGGGCAGGGGAGCTACGATGCGATGGGCGCCGGGCTGTATACCCTGCTCAGCGCACCGAAAGATATCCAGATCTTCTTCCCGATGGCGGCGCTGCTGGGTGCGTTGTTGGGGCTGGGCATGTTGGCCCAGCGCAGTGAACTGGTGGTGATGCAGGCTTCCGGCTTTACCCGTATGCAGGTAGCGTTGTCGGTGATGAAAACCGCGATTCCGCTGGTGCTGCTGACGATGGCCATCGGGGAATGGGTGGCACCGCAGGGTGAACAGATGGCGCGTAACTACCGTGCGCAGCAGATGTACGGCGGCTCGCTGCTCTCTACCCAGCAAGGACTGTGGGCGAAAGATGGCGACAGCTTTGTTTACATCGAGCGAGTGAAAGGGGACGCCGAATTAGGCGGAATCAGCATTTACGCCTTTAACGACAAGCGTCGTTTGCAGTCCGTTCGCTATGCCGCCAGCGCGACGTTTGACCCGGAGCAGAAGGTCTGGCGTTTGTCGCAGGTGGATGAGTCCAACCTGACCGACCCGAAACAAATTACCGGTTCGCAGACGGTGAGCGGCACCTGGAAAACCAACCTTACGCCCGACAAGCTCGGCGTCGTGGCGTTGGATCCTGACGCGCTGTCGATTAGTGGTCTGCATAATTACGTGAAGTACCTGAAGTCGAGCGGCCAGGACGCCGGACGCTACCAGCTCAATATGTGGAGCAAAGTGTTCCAGCCGCTGTCAGTGGCGGTCATGATGCTGATGGCGCTGTCATTTATCTTCGGCCCGCTGCGTAGCGTGCCGATGGGTGTGCGTGTGGTGACGGGGATTAGCTTCGGTTTTGTGTTCTATGTGCTGGACCAAATCTTTGGCCCGCTGACGCTGGTGTACGGCATTCCGCCGATTATCGGCGCGCTGCTGCCAAGTGCCAGCTTCCTGCTGATTAGTCTGTGGCTGATGCTGCGTAGGTCGTAATCACAGTAAAGCGCAGTGCCTGATGGCGCTGCGCTTATCAGGCCTACCAGGGCCTGTAGGCCGGATAAGGCGTTTACGCCGCCATCCGGCACAGTAACACGGACACTAGCGTTTTCTCCCGCCCATCAAACTCCCCAACATGCCGCGGATTATCTGATTAGTGACCTGTCGCGCCGCGCTTTTCGCCACGCTCTGTACCACGCCATCGCGCTTGCCGCCGCGCGGTCCTGTGCTGCCAAACAAAATATCCTTCAACCCACCGAGAATACCGTCGTCAACCTCGACCGCTTTACCGTTGGCGGGAGGCGTATTTTGCTGCCCGGTGCTGGCTTGCACGCCTTGCTGTAAACGCTCATAGGCGGATTCGCGGTCGACCTCTTCCTCATATTTTCCGTACAGCGAAGAGTGATTAATCAGCCCGTTGCGCTCATCGTCCGTCACCGGCCCCATGCGGGAGCAGGGCGCAATCACCATTGCCCGCTCCACCACCGACGGGCTGCCTTTGGCGTCCAGGAAGGACACCAGCGCCTCGCCGGTGCCCAGCTCCTGAATAGCTTTCTCGGTATCAAACGCCGGGTTGGCGCGCATGGTTTGCGCCGCGCTTTTCACCGCTTTCTGATCTTTCGGCGTGAACGCGCGCAGGGCGTGCTGCACGCGGTTACCCAACTGACCAAGCACGTTGTCCGGAATATCCGACGGGTTTTGCGAGACGAACCACACGCCGACCCCTTTCGAGCGGATCAGGCGGATCACCTGTTCGATTTTATCCAGCAGCACCTGCGGGGCATCGTTGAACAGCAGATGCGCTTCATCAAAGAAGAACACCAGTTTTGGTTTTTCCAGATCGCCTGCTTCCGGCAGCTGTTCGTACAGTTCGGAGAGCATCCACAGCAGGCTGGCGGCGTACAGTTTGGGCATCTGGTAGAGCTTCTCGGCGCTGAGGATGTTGATCATCCCTTTGCCGCTGGCGTCGGTTCGCATCCAGTCTTTGATATCCAGCATCGGTTCGCCAAAGAAGTGCGCCGCGCCCTGTTGTTCCAGTGACAACAGTCCGCGCTGGATAGCGCCCACCGAGGCGCTACTGATGTTGCCGTACTGGTTCTGGAACGATTTAGCGTTATCGCCGATGTACTGCGTAATGGCCCGCAGATCTTTGAAATCCAGCAGCAACAGACCCTGGTCATCGGCAATACGGAAGATAATATCCAGCACGCCGGACTGCACGTCGTTGAGATTCAGCAGACGAGCCAGCAGCAGCGGCCCGAGATCAGATACCGTGGCCCGCACCGGGTGACCCTTTTCGCCAAAGATATCCCACACGGTGACCGGATTGGCATGCGGTTGCCAGTCGGTAATGCCGATGTTTTTCAGGCGGGCGAGCAGCTTTTCAGAGGATTGGCCTTCCTCGGCTACGCCGGTTAAGTCACCTTTCACATCGGCCATAAATACCGGTACGCCAATCCCGGACAGCGATTCGGCAAGCTTTTGTAACGTGACGGTTTTGCCGGTCCCGGTCGCGCCGGTAATCAGCCCGTGACGGTTGGCCATGCCTGGCAGTAAAAACAGTTCAGTGTCCGGCGTGCGGGCAATTAGCAGGGGTGCGCTCATTGAGATTTCCTCCATTTATCCTGCCTGGAGTATAGGCAATGTCCATCAAAGAGAGTATGCGATGGCGAGAGAAAATGACTTAAAGCGTATTGCCGTGATAAATCTGATACCCAAGATCCACGGTGTTGTGGTTATGGTCGTTGTTCTTGATTTTGCTCAGCAACATCTGCGCCGCCATGCGGCCAATGTCAAAACGCGGGGTGATCACGCTGGCGAGGCTTGGGATCATCTGCCTGCCCATTTCCAGCCCGTGAAAACCGGCAATTGAGATCTGCTCCGGAACGGCCAGCTCGCGCTCGCGGCACAGCAACAGCGCGCCCATCGCAATATCGTCGTTGGTGCAAAACACGCCGTCTACATCCGGATGCGCAGCCAGCGCGTCCCGCATCATCTGGGTGCCAAGATGAATGGACGAAATAGCGCGCGGATTGACGCGCAGCGGCACCAGACCCCGACGCGTCATGGCATCGCAGTAGCCGCGATAGCGTTGTTCATCGCGGACGTCGTCTTTCGAACCTAGGTAGAGGATTTTGCGCCGCTGGCGTTTATCCAGCATGGTGCTGACCATATCAAACGCCGCCTGACGGTTATCGAAACCTACTTCCATGTCCAGACGATCGCCCTGAATATCCATCAGCTCGACTACCGGAATGTTGGCTGAACGCAGAAATTTAACTGTGCGCAGAGTGTGATATTTCTCGGACAAAATAATGCCGTCGATATTGTACGACAGCAGGTTAATCACCGACTCTTCCTCTGATTCCCGGTCGTAATTGTAGTTGGCGATCAGCGTCTGATAGTTATGGTCCGAGGTGACTGACTCAATACCGGCCAGAATATCTGCGAACAACTGGTTTTGAAACGAGGGGATCAGCACGCCGAGCGTGTAGCTTTGCGCGTTCAGCAGCATCGCGGGCGCGCGGTTGGGGATGTAATTAATCTCCTCCATAATCTGCGCGATGCGTTCACCGGTTTCCTTTGCGACCTTTTTCGGCGAGCGAATGTAGCGGCTCACCGTCATTTTGGTCACGCCCGCCAGCGTGGCGATGTCTTGCAAAGAAATTCTGTGGTTCCTCATTTTCTCTCCAGTGCCGGGGAGCGCAGACCTGTGCTCCCCGGTGATGACCGTCTTAATGCAGGATGGCGTTCAGCGCCAGAACCCCCAGCAGCCCCATAATGGAAATCAGTGTCTCCATGACCGTCCATGTGCGCAACGTTTCCCCCACGCTGAGATTAAAATAGCCTTTAAACAGCCAGAATCCCGGATCGTTAACGTGGGAGGCAATCACGCTGCCCGCGCCGGTAGCCAGCACCATCAGCGCCGGGTCGGCATGCGTGACGTTGATAATCGGCAGCACCACGCCTGCGGTGGTGATCGCCGCCACGGTGGCTGAACCGAGCGCGATGCGCAGCAAGGCGGCAACCGTCCAGCACATCAGCAACGGAGAAAGCGACGTGCCGGTCATCAGGTGCGAGATATATTGCCCCACGCCGCTGTCGACCAGAACCTGCTTAAACGCGCCGCCCCCGGCGATGATAAACACAATCATCGCGATTGCGCCGATAGAGTCGCCAATGATATCCATAATTTGCTCGATCGTACGCCCGTTACGTCGACCAAGGGTAAAAATGGCGAGCACGATAGCGATAAACAACGCGACCGCAGGGTTACCGATAAACTCAAAGAACACCCGCACGCTGTTGGTCTTTGGCAGCGTAATTTCGCACACGGCGGCGACCGCCATCAGTATGACCGGGATAACCGCCGCAAAGATACTGTTCCAGAACGACGGCATCTCTTCTTCGGTGAACAGATGCGGGTTGAATAACCCTTCCGGCGGCGCTTTCTCAAAGCGGGTCAGCAGCTTAGAAAACAGCGGCCCGGCGACAATCACCGTCGGGATAGTAATAATAAAGCCGTACAGCAGGGTGGTGCCGAGATTGGCCTCAAAAATGGTGGCAATCGCGGTCGGCCCCGGGTGAGGCGGCAGAAAACAGTGGGTCACGGACAGCGCGGCGACCATCGGTACGCCAACATACAGCAGCGGCAGGCCGGACGAGGCCACCACCGTAAACACCAGCGGTAGCAGCAGAACAAAGCCGACTTCGAAGAACATCGCCAGACCGACAACCAGACCGGTGATCACCAACGCCCACTGCACGCGCTTTTTACCGAATGTGCCAATCAGCGTGGTGGCGATGCGCTGGGCCGCACCGGTATCGGAAATCAGTTTGCCGAGCATTGCGCCGAAGCCGAGGATCATCGCCAATCCGCCGAGCGTGCCACCGATCCCGTTTTGTATTGAGTGCAGAACGGCCTGTGCATCCATCCCTTCGGCAAAACCAACGACCGCCGCCACCAGGACCAGAGCAATAAAGCCGTTAACTTTAAAGCCAATCATCAGGACCAGGAGCAGCGCGACGCCTGCCGCAATTATTATTAATGGCATAATCGTTTCTCTTATATCCCCGTCATCCTTCAAGCTGCAGGTGTGTTGGCTGCAACTCGAATTATTCAGGGGGGAGCCAAAAATGCAGCGCCTGGGCGCTGCGTGATGTTGCGTTGTGTGGTATCAGACGGCGACCAGCATGCCGCCATCGACAAACAACAGGTGCCCGTTAACAAAATCGGATGCTTTAGAAGAGAGGAATACCGCCGCGCCGATCAGCTCCTGCGGATCGCCCCAGCGCGCGGCTGGCGTACGTTTGCACAGCCAGGAGGTGAAGGCTTCATCCTCTACCAGCGCTTTGGTCATTTCGGTTTTGAAGTAGCCCGGCGCGATCCCGTTGACCTGGATATTGTGGCGTGCCAGCTCAACACACATCCCGCGGGTAAGCATTTTTACCGCGCCTTTGGAGGCGGCGTACGGCGTGATGGTGTCGCGGCCCAGTTCGCTCTGCATGGAGCAGATGTTGATGACCTTTCCGGCCTGACGTTCCACCATGCGACGCGTTACCGCCTGGGAGACCAGGAATACCGCCGTCTGGTTAACGGCAATCACATCGTTCCAGTCCTGCTCCGGGAACTCGGTAAACGGATGGCGACGCTGGATACCGGCGTTATTCACCAGCACATCAATTTGGCCAATGTCTTTTTCGATATGGTCGATGGCGGCGTCAATGTCCTGTTTATGCGTAACATTGAACGGCGCGGCCACGGCGCGGATCCCTTCCTGCTGCAGTTTGGCGACGGCGGCCTCCGCGCGCTCCGGCGTAATGTCATTGACGATAATCTGCGCGCCATATTTACCCAGCCCGGTCGCCAGTAAATAACCAATACCCTGGGCCGAACCGGTGATCAGAATATTTTTGCCGTCCAGTGAAAAAAGATCGTTCATCATGCTATTCCTTATTTTATGTCTTCGAAAACGAGCTGGACCTTCGCCGCCTGGGTTTTATCCCCGGCGAAGATCAGCGCCTGTTCGAGGTCGGTAAACGGATATTCGGCGCTGAGTAACGGCAGCGGATCGATAACGTTATTCGCCAGCCACGACACCGCGGTGTTGAACTCGGTGGTAAAGCGGAATGAGCCTTTGAGCGCGATCTCTTTGCCGATCAGCATCATCATCGGGAAGTCCGGCACCGCGCCGCCCATGCCGACCTGCACCATCACGCCTTTCGCGCGGGTCACTTCCAGACAGGTGGTGATTGAGGACGGGTGACCAGAGACTTCAAAGCTGACGTCGAAGTAGCCTTTCTCTTTTTTCCACGCGTCGAGCGAGTCCTGCTGCGGGTTAATCAGCGTGTCGGCTCCCATTTGTTGCGCCAGCGAGAGCGAACGTGAACTGATATCCGCACAGACGATTTCTGCCGCGCCGAGCGTTTTTACTGCGCTGACGATGAGGCAGCCGATAGGCCCAACGCCGGAGATAAACACGCGCTTGCCCTGCAGGTCGCCCGCTTCATGCGCGGCGTGGATTGCGACCGCCAACGGTTCGGCAAAGGCCATGACTTTTTCATCGGCCTCCTGAGGGTAGGGGATGCACTGCGCAGTATCGACGGTTTTAAACTGAGTAAAGCCGCCGTCGACGTGGGGAAAATACATGGCGCTGCCAAAAAAGCGCATTTCCGTACACTGGTTTTCTTCATGCTGCAGACAGTATTTGCAGTGACCGCAGGGCTTCGACGGATTAATCGCCACCGACTGACCTTCATGTAATTCTGTTGAATCGCTGTGCACTACTATACCAATAACTTCATGGCCTAAAATCATCGGCGCTTTAACGGTAAAATTACCGACTTTGCCTTCCTGATAATAATGTAAATCGGAACCACAAATTCCCCCGCGGGTAATTTGTACCAGCGTTCCTTTATTATTCCATTCTATATTTTGGTCGGTAATGGCAACAGTTTTCTTACCCGCGACAACGCAGGATTGGGTTTTGACTTGCATAAATGCCTCACTGGTCAGGTAGTAACCTCGGCAGCATTTAAACGGTTTTAATTGTTATTATTTGTGACGCAGATCACGCTGAGAAATTGTTACACTACAATGTTACGCATAACGTGATGCGCCCTGTAAATCTGCTCAGTCGCGGCGAAAAAAGGTGAATTCTGTAATGTGGAAGGCGTAGTATCGCGCCATGGAATATGAATCTGGAGTTTTTTCAATGGCCGGGGAAAGTTATATTTTGATGGGCGTTTCGGGAAGCGGTAAATCTTTAATTGGCAGCAAAATTGCCGCAATGTTATCGGCTAAATTCATTGATGGCGACGATCTCCATCCCGCTAAAAATATTGATAAAATGTCTGACGGTATTCCATTAACCGATGAAGACCGACTGCCGTGGCTAGCGCGATTAAATGACGCCTCATACAGTTTATATAAAAAGAACGAGACCGGGTTTATTGTCTGCTCGTCATTAAAAAAACAGTACCGCGATATATTGCGTCAGGGCAGCCCGAATGTGCATTTTCTGTGGCTGGACGGCGACTACGAGACTATTCTGGCGCGCATGCAGCGTCGGGCAGGGCATTTTATGCCAGTGGGATTACTCAAAAGCCAGTTCGACGCGCTGGAGTGCCCGCAGGACGATGAGAAAGATATTGCCCGCATCGACGTGAACCATGACATTGAACATGTGACGGAACAGTGCCGCCAGGCGGTGCTCGCGTTTCGTAACGGGCAATAAGCCCAGCCCCTTGCGGGACTGAGCCCGGCATCAGAAGTCGGCTTTCAGCACCACGCGGTAGCGGGCCTTGCCGTCACGCACATGCTGGATTGCTTCGTTAATTTGCGACATCGGGTACAGCTCGGTGGTAGGCGACACCTTGCTGCGCCCGGCAAACTTCATCAGCTTGCGCAGCTCGAATGGCGTCCCGGTCGCCGAACCGGAGATGCTGCGATCCCCAGCAATTAAGGTAAATGCCGGCACCGGCAGCGGCTTCAGCACCGCGCCGACGGTATGGAAGTTTCCGCCGTAGGCCAGCGCTTCAAAATAGGGCTGCCAGTCGAGATCGACGTTAACCGTGTTAATAATGAGATCGAACTGGCCCGCCAGCGCTTTTAGCGCATCCGGATCGCGGCTGTTGACCACCTTATCCGCCCCCATCGCCAGCACTTCCTGCTCTTTCGCCGGATTGGAGCTGAATGCGGTCACTTCGCAGCCCATCGCGTGTAACAGCTTAATGGCGATATGCCCCAGGCCGCCGATACCGATCACCCCGACGCGGCTGGTGGCGGTGATATGGTGCATCAGCAGCGGTTTGAACACGGTGATACCGCCGCACAGCAAGGGGCCAGCCGCCGCCAGATCAATGCTCTCCGGTAGCGGGATCACCCACTGCCAGTCGGCTCGCAGCTTCTCGGCAAAGCCGCCGCGATTGAGAATAGTAGGAACGGACCCTTCCAGGCAGTTAATCTGATTACCGCTGATACAGGCGTCACAATGTCCGCAGCTGCGCGCCGTCCAGCCAATACCGACGCGCTGACCAACCTTCAGACCCTTATCCTGCGCCGCGCTGCCGAGCGCTGCCACGCGACCAATCACTTCATGCCCGGCAACCAGCGGATACTGAGAGAACCCCCATTCGTTGTCGATCATCGACAAATCGGAATGGCAGATACCGCAGTAATCGACCTGGACTTCGACATCTTCCGGCTTGAGCTCGCCCGCATCATATTCATAGAGTTCGAGTTCGCTGCCTGCTTCTTTGGCGGCGTAGCTTTTTATCATCGACATCGTGTTTCCCTCAGTGTGGTGTTGAACTGGAAGTGTAGAGCATGGGGAAACGGGACGCTTCGCAGAAGGGGGGATTAAGAAGCGGGCAAACTGTGATGAGGGTTACAGCTAAGAAAGGTAATGCTGAAATTTTCAACACTTAGCAGGCCAGACACACGCTGGCGCTTGCATGGCGGCGCACGACAGGTATAATCCACAACGTTTTCCGCATCCCTTCCGTGCCGGAGTGGCGAAATCGGTAGACGCAGTTGATTCAAAATCAACCGTAGAAATACGTGCCGGTTCGAGTCCGGCCTTCGGCACCAAAAGTATGTAAATGGACCTCAACTGAGGTCTTTTTTTATGTCTAAAATCCAGTATTTATCTACCTTTCCCGCTATATTAGCTCTCTCAAGGTCAACCGACATCAACGTACATCTACCAACAGATGTTGGTACAGATGATGGTATTTACGGTTCGATAATGCTTGTACCAACAGGGAGGGGATCAGCATGGCGTTAACAGATATCAAGGTCAGAACAGCCAAGCCAACGGATAAGCAATACAAACTGACCGATGGCGGCGGTATGCACCTACTTGTCCATCCTAATGGTTCTAAGTACTGGCGTTTGCAGTACCGTTATGACGGCAAGCAAAAGATGTTGGCACTTGGGGTTTATCCTGAAATCACACTGGCGGATGCCAGAGCACGTCGAGACGAAGCGCGTAAGCTGCTAGCGAATGGCGTCGATCCGGGAGACAAAAAGAAAAATGATAAGGTTGAACAGAGTAAAGCACGAACCTTCAAAGAGGTGGCGATCGAGTGGCATGGCACCAATAAAAAGTGGTCTGAAGATCACGCCCATCGTGTGCTAAAAAGCCTGGAAGATAATCTCTTCGCAGCGCTTGGTGAGCGTAATATCGCTGAGTTAAAAACTCGCGATTTATTAGTGCCCATTAAAGCCGTAGAGCTGTCTGGACGTCTTGAGGTTGCAGCTCGTCTTCAACAGCGCACTACGGCCATCATGCGGTATGCGGTCCAAAGTGGGTTAATTGATTATAACCCGGCACAAGAGATGGCTGGGGCGGTTGCTTCCAGTAATCGACAACATCGTCCGGCGCTGGAGTTAAAACGCATCCCTGAATTACTTCAGAAAATAGACGGCTATACCGGCAGGCCGCTAACCCGCTGGGCAACGGAACTTACTCTGCTTATCTTTATTCGCTCCAGTGAGCTGCGTTTTGCTCGCTGGTCAGAAATCGATTTTGAAACTTCAATGTGGACCATCCCGCCTGAGCGAGAGCCTATTCCTGATGTGAAACATTCTCAGCGAGGTTCAAAGATGCGTACACCGCATCTGGTACCTCTTTCAAAGCAGGCGCTGGCGATCCTGAAGCAGATAAAACAGTTCTGTGGTGAACATGAGCTGATTTTTATTGGCGATCATGATCCGCGTAAGCCAATGAGTGAAAACACTGTAAACAGTGCGCTACGGGTGATGGGATATGATACTAAGGTTGAGGTTTGCGGCCACGGCTTCCGCACAATGGCCTGTAGTTCGTTAATTGAGTCAGGACTATGGTCGAAGGATGCGGTCGAACGTCAGATGAGCCATATGGAACGCAATTCGGTGAGGGCGGCGTATATCCATAAAGCGGAACATCTGGATGAACGCAAGTTGATGTTGCAGTGGTGGGCGGATTTTTTGGATGCAAACCGGGAGAAGGGGATTACGCCGTTTGACTACGCGAAGACCAATCGGGGTAATACCAAGTGAATTGCTTGTTGTATCTGTTTAATTAACCCTAATCGGCCAGCCTTACTGGAGAGGCTGGTTGATGATTTACTGGGAGTATTGCAATTAGAGGTATTCTACATGCTCAAGAAGGTAGATGCGCTGCCAGAGCTCATCTTCGCGTGTGAAAGGATTTGTTGATTAATTCTAATTTATCAATCTTTTACGCGATCATAATACTCGATGATTTGCAGTGCAACGGCAGCAATTTGCACCGCTTCCTCCCTGCTGGTACCGGCTGCTTTACCACCAAAACGATCATGGAGGACAGCTTGATGAAACTCTCCCACCTCTTCCCCGAGAATCGCTCCCCAGATAAAAGGATCTTGATTACGGTCTGCCCCCCATTTGGCATCCTGCCGTTGCATTTCTGCTAGCACGTCAGACAGGGCTTTAGTGTCTTGATGTTTACCTTTCATGTTTCCCTTACGAATCTGCCATTTTAAGTCCATCATTAACATTAAATATGTGCAGAGTCCATTAATTCGATACATCTCATTTTGTGAATGAGCGTTGAGTTTGCTATAAACGTAGCAACCAAGAAAAATAAAAGTGGATAATTTTGTTCATTACCTTTCAAAGCAAGAAGTTAAGGGCTATTTGCGAGAGTATGCACGAGGCAAATGAGATCTTTGGTGACAAACTGGCATCAAGACTACGCTCGCGACTTTCCGATCTTTCCGTGACCGACAATATATTACTGTTGCCAGTAGGTTCGCCGGAGGTACGCTTTGAGGATGGGGAAGAGTGTATTACAATTACTCTTTTCGGTGATGTAAAAATGGGGTTTGTCTGTGGGAATACAATTAAGCCCAAAAATCAAGACAATACAATTAACTGGTCCCGAGTCAGCCGGATACGGTTAGTGTTCATAGGTGACGTGAAATGATGGTTACGCAGGACTTCCAGCCTGACTGGGTATCTCCACCCGGTGATACGATTATAGATCTAATGGATGAACATGGGCTCTCTGGTGAAGAACTGAGTAAGAGGATTGGATTGTCTCTTATCCGGGGTCAGCAACTTCTTGAAGGAAAAATCCGACTCAATGAGTCTCTGGCTTGTAAGCTTGAGGAGTTATTCAGCGTATCGACAGATTTCTGGATCAAGCGCGAAGACGCTTATCGCCAGCAAATTGAATACCTCGAGAAAGTGAATAGTGATTGGCTCGAATCATTGCCTGTACGTGATATGATGGAGTTTGGTTGGATCCCCAAAACTACAACTCGGGAAAGTAAATTCAGTCACTGCCTGTCGTTTTTCGGAATAAATTCCGTGAATGATTTTTTCTATAAAATTCAGTCAGATGCTCCTTTGGTCGCTTTTCGTAAATCTCTTAATCTGGCAACTGAGCCTGTGGCCGATTTGGTGTGGCTGACTAGGGCTGCACAACTTACCTCAAATCAAAACTGTGCAGTATGGGATAAAGAGGTGCTGCTAGCATTGTTGCCAGAGCTGCGCAAAGCTACAAATGAACCCGACATGGGGATTTTTATCCCTTACATTCGCGACCTTCTCGCCACTGCTGGAGTTTCTCTCGTTGTGTTGCCAACACCAAGGGGGTGTCGGGCAAGTGGTGCTACCTGCTTTTTTACACCAGATCGCGCTACCCTAGTCATGAGTTTCCGCTATCTGACCGATGACCATTTTTGGTTTACGCTGTTTCACGAGATTGGGCATCTTATTTTGCATGAGGCTGTCCGAGTTCGCGTAGAAGGTAAAGATGGTCTTTCGTCGGAAGAGGAAAAGGAAGCTGATAAATTTGCCGTTGATGTTCTTATCCCAGAAGAATACCGGCAGCAGCTTGGTCGCTATGGTGTCCGGCACTGGAAAGAGATCATCCGGTTAGCTAGGAAAATGGGGGTATCCAAAGGGATCGTGCTGGGATATTTGCAGCACGAAGGTAATATACCCTTTTCTCACCTTAATCGGTTTAAAGTGAGATTCCGTAAAGAAGATATCGTCTGATATCAGCCGCCGAAATAGACATAACGGTCAGGTGATTTCTGCCAGTTGCACAACGCATCTTCAATGACCTGCATTCTCAAGTAGGGTGCAGGTATAATTGCCGCAAGGTCAGCCAGTTTTTCATTCAATACGTCTATTGTATCACCAGCAGTCCGGCTATTGCTGAAAAGTAGCCGGCTTCCTTGAAGGGGACCTGTTGCTCCATTCAGAAAGGCATGACCCGGCTCTGCATCCAGAAGTCCAGTTTTCTTAAGCATAGTTAGGTAATCAAATTTTGCGGTTCGTCCAAATGAGATCACAGCATTTAGCCCTGAATACAATAGTTCGAATAAAGATTCGGGTGAAGATGAAAAGCTCTTGGCCTCTGCAAACCTAGCCTCATGACTATGTGTGGCGCCAATAAATCCTATATAAGAGCGAAAAACCGCAGGTATTGAACGACGAGAGTGATATTTCTTCGTTTCATATTTCCGGTGGTTGCCATACTGTCTTAGGCTGCTGTTTGCTGTCAGCTCATCAGAGACGCTGGCGAACCATTGTTCAAAAGCAGTAAAGTCATCAGTTATCGTATCCCATGTCCACGTTTGTGTACCGAGTCCACTGTATATATCTCGACACAAAATCCAGCCGGTTTTGTTACTCTTGCCGAAATGTGTGGCAAGGAAAACCAGCCAGCAGGCTTCGTCGTAATTGTTGTCACGAAAATGAAGGCAGGCAGCACGGAGAGGATCAAAAATATCAGAATTCGGCTCTTTTCGTAATGGAGTCATATAATCAGTCCGTAATGCAAGAGTTTCCACATAGCGTATACGACGTATACTGTCGATAATCTGACAGGCTAAAACATCAAAGCAGGCGGGAGAGCTTAGGCCATTTAGGTTGTGTTCATTGCGACTAAAATTTTGCAAACTAACAACCAACTGACTAATTTGATTGTGTCTTTTCATTGTAATTTTCCATCAAAAATAAATCGATATTCCTGATTTTTCATTGCAGCCAACTCTTGGAAGGCTAGTTCTTTGTGGTTAGATGTACGTGAGCGTAACAAAAAGTGGATTTTTAAAATACGCAGTAAATCCTTCCAGTAGTCATTCAAAGAAGTAGTGTCAATATCAAACTCCTTATTCTCTCGAAGAGCTTTTTCTGCCTCAAGCAGGGGTAAGATATCATCTAAGGAATGCATTTCAGGCATCGATCCCATGATTGGTAGAGTGCTCATGAACCCCTCTTTCTGAAGTGCCTCCACTTTTTCTAAATCATTTTTATAGAGATGTAGACTGGATACGAAGTGATGATAGTGGCCCAATTCGCATCCTATCAAGCGGGCGACTAATTCCTGTAGCATCGTGAAAGCAAATACATCATGGGGCAACCCCATAAAGGCATCGTTAGAACGCATACAAACAAATAGATGCAGCTCCTCACGTCTGACAATAAACTGCATAGATATTGTACAAGGAATATCTGCGTATTCTTGCTGTTCAGTTTTTGAGGGCACTAAGTCTGAAGCATCGAAAAGCTGTATTACTGCACGTCTGGTAGTCTTTTTCTCCTGCAAAAGGTTGATGACATTTTTCAGCTGATTATATAAACCGCGCATATTAAATAATCGCGGGCCATAACCACCATGTATTTTTCCGTCTGACTCAGCGGATTCAGCGTAACGTGGTATGAAGTGTTTGATAAACTCGAGATCGTTCTGAGCTGAGAGGTACCACAGTAATTCACCTAAGCAACTAATTAGTTTTCCTCGGGATTCTGTTCTGCTTATTCTTCGGCGAGGGTCGGTAAGGACAAGATAGGCACCAAGAATCTCTAGAGTTGATCCTTTTGTAGGATCGTTACTGAGTCCATCTGCTAGGATAGCTTGATGAACATCGTTTATCAGATCGTCGACACACTCAGCCGTTACCAAAAGGGTCATTTTCTGCCTTTTCCTGTATGGTTGTAACAAATCATTACCACCTGTACGGCATATAGTCAATATAGTATCAATATCAACATGGTTAACAGGGTAAGTCAGACTTGGTGTTTTTACATGACAATGTGACATTCAACTATGGCGGGAAAGCATTGGGCTAATCTGATGATGGTTATGGAATTATTTTTACGCTGGTTTCTAGGCTTGCTGAGGTTGTTTTAGTAGATACGACACTGACCGGGAAAAGCCCTCATGAAAATATAAAGATGAGGCTATAAAGGCATCACTGCCAATATAGCCAAGACCAGTATTCGCGGGTCATTTTTTCATCTTTATTAATAATTGCTCTGATTAATTGAAGTATTTTTGGCTAATTGAGCCAAACATATCATTTGTTTCAACTATATTAAGTTTTTTCATTAGTTCAGAGTGAAAACTAACGACTTTAGAGAAAGTCTGTTGTTTTTCTAAAGGAGGTACAGGTATCCTGAGTGCAGATAAGGTACCCTGGCTAATATTCTGAATATTCGCCCCTTGGCCCCCGCTTAACATTTGCCATTTCATTGAAGGTGTACGGAAGAGAAAGTTAAGATATTCTGCCGTGATTGCAGACTTTTCTATTCTGTATCGAATGCAAAATCCACTAAATGTGACTTTCTCTTTATTTGGGTAAATAGTAAGACATCTTCCGACCAAGGCTTTATTACCATTAGAACGGACAAAGACGATATCACCATCTTTCAAAAGATAATCATCTGAAGGGAGAGTATTTAATTCAATTTCACCGATATTGTCCATACAGGTAATCGTTGCTAGTGATTTGAAATTGCCAACTCCCAGGCACTTCAGTACAGAGCCTGACTCACCTTTCGTAAAATTCATTCCATTTTTAAATGAACCATATTCTAACAAAGAACCCACATCCCATCTCTTCGGGTTTTCAACAGGATCACCAAACATCGCTAAAAACGTAACACGCAAAAAATCATCAGCCAGTTTGATGGTTTGTTCGCGTTTTTGGCGTATGTTCGCTGCTTTATCAAGAATAGCAACTATACGTCTCTGATCATTTAAGGATGGTAGAGGTATAAACAATTCTTTAAATCTTTCAAGATTTAAGTTTGATATGTTAGTCGTTTTTTGTCCACAATTTCTTATTATTACTTGAGTGTGTTCAAGTGTCAGCCAATAGTATAAATATTTTGGAATGACTTTTTCTTTTTTTGCTCTAATGATTGATATAAAACCACCAGCAGTAGATTTTGCCGGTAATTTATCAATAAAACTAATTTTCCCAACAAGCTCCCAACTATTTGCACTGGAAATAAGCATATCTTCAGAACGTAAATATTGCTCATCCCGCTTGATAAAACTATCGGGAATGGCAATTAAATCCGAAATATCTAACCCACTCCTTTGAACATTTTTTGTTCTCATGACAATTGTTGAACCTTCACTCAATGGCTCAACCTGATCATTTGGCTTAAACGTTACTCCTCGAATGATCGATAAAACATCCCCTAACTTCACCATTGGCCAGCTCACAGCATCCCCTCCAGCTCATCCAAATCTGCCAGAATCTCTTTTTCCAGATCCTTCAACTGCTTCAGTATCACCTTCGGATCTTCATACTCCTCCGTCTGATACACGACTTCTTTATAACGGTTGATGGAGAGATCGTATTTCTGCGCCGCAAGCTCCTCCTTCGGCACCACAAACACCGCCTGCGTGCGATCTTTAAAATCAACGCCAGCATCAATCCCTTCCGGGGACTGTTGTTTCAACAATGAGGCTAATTTCTCACCCATAAAGTTATCAACCGGTAGCCCGCGTAAAGTACGGTAATGCTTCCAGCTTGCCAGCAGATGCGGCAGGTCGTTGTCTTTTATCGGGTTACGCTTGTCATCCAGGCTGTAGCCATCATTTTGCAGATCGTAGAACCAGACCTCGTCCGTCTGACCACCTTTGGTAAAGATCAGAATCGCCGTCGCCACACCAGCGTAAGGTTTAAATACGCCGGAAGGCAGGTTGATCACCGCTTCCAGCTGGTTATCTTCTATCAGCGTTTTACGCAGTGATTGGTGCGCCTTACTGGAGCCAAACAACACGCCCTGCGGCACGATAGTGGCACTGCGTCCGCCTACTTTCAGCATTTGCAGAATGCGCGCCAGGAACAGCAGCTCAGTTTTCTTGGTTTTCACCATCGCCGACAGCGTGGCGTCGATATCTTCCTCATCCAGTGAACCGGTAAACGGTGGGTTCGCCAATATCAGGTTGAAAGCATTTTTGCTGGCCTGCGGGAAGTTGGTACTGAAACTCTGGCTCATGGTGTCCTGATAGTGGATATCCGGCTCTTCCACGCCGTGCATAATCAGGTTCATAGCGGCGATACGCAGCATAGTAGTGTCAAAGTCGTAGCCGTGGAACATGTTGTTATCCACATGGTCACGCCACGGCGTCAGCAGATCACCAGTAAAGATTTTTTGCTCTTCCAGCTCACCGCGTTCGTTGCTGCCAATCTCGGTATGGATGGACTCCAGCGAGCTGTATTTTTCCAGCAGGTACTCATAGCTGGTCGCCAGAAAACCACCAGTGCCACAGGCCGGATCACAAATCGTCTCACCACGCGCTGGATTCGGCTCCATCATTTCAATCATCGTGCGGATAATGTGGCGCGGCGTACGGAACTGACCGTTGATTCCGGCGGTGGTCAGCTTGCTTAACAGGTATTCGTAGAGATCGCCTTTGGTGTCGCCACGATCCAGCGGCAGGTTTTTGATCACCTCCACGGCTTTGGTTAACAGCGACGGTTTGACGATCTCCAGACGGGCATCTTTCATAAAGTTGCCCAGCAGTGTCACCTTTGATGCATCAGCCTGGCCGAGCTGTCGGAAATGCTGGAAGACGCCATCACGCACCACGTCCATCATTTCATCCGAGCCAAGGTTGCTGTAATGGCTGAAGCGGAACTCCTGCTGCTCAGGCGCAAAGCGCGGTTTAAAATCAACGCCTGTGATTTGCTTACGCTTCTCGTCCCGTTGTTCCTGGGTATCCAGCATCCTGGAGTACATCAGGTAGGTGATCTGTTCGATAACGGTCAGCGGGTTTGTGATACCACCCACCCAGAAATCTTCCCACAGCCCGTCGATTTTACTTTTTAAGTCACCGGTGATCATTGTTAACGTCTATATCCTGTTATAAATATAAAAGCCCCGCTGCCGGGGCTTGTCATGTGCGTATTATACCGTCGCTGCGTCGGTCACAACACCCAGCTCTTCGACTATCTTTTGCAACCGGACGATCTGCTCTATATCCGGGAACACGCCGGTAACACCTTCGTTGTGGATGTGCGTAAACGGCTGTTCAAAGAGCTGTCGCATTTCAATGGTGCCGTAATCGCGGATGTGGTTTTTCAGCAGTGACAGGAAACGCAGTTGCTGGCTGGTCAGGCTGTTGTCAGCTGCGAACTGTGCAAAACGTACTTCTACCGCGTCGCTGTCCATCCCGATGATTGTACGCAAAAGTTTATCCAGGCTGGCTGTTGCCTGCGGATAGAACTCTTTCAGCGCCCGAATATCAACGTTGGGATTCTGGATCAGCACTAGCTTCGCCAGCTCATCCAGCTCGCTTTGCGTCACCGGCTCGCCGTTGCGGATTTTCTTCAGAACCGGATTTTGCTGGAATAGCGGCTCCAGTGCTCCCTGAACCTGCTGGCGATAGAGTTTGAAATCAATCGAGCGGATGTTGGTTTTGCGGGTTTCCGTCTGGATCAGGTTCGCATCTTCGGTAATATCCACCTGTATCGAACCAAATTTCGGTGTCGCATCTTTCTCCATCAGGTGCATGATGCCGCGCAGGTGAATGCGGATATCTTCCAGTTCTTCTAGACTGGCTTGCTTCCACCAGCCTAAATCACGAAGCTGATTAATTCGCTGCCCCTGCTGTTGCACCTGCGCCAGATGCGGCGGCAGACGTTCCACTTTCTCGACGATGACTGGCCAGAGCACGTCCAACTCTTCCGGGTTGGTATAACGGGCAGTTTGCGCCGCCAGAATATCCATATCAAAGCGCATAGCATCGCTCTGACCGCGCACGTCCAGCCACTGCATCAGAGGGGCTAGGACAGATAGCAGATCCTGCTGTGTTTTCGGGGAAAGCTGGCGCAGCACTTTTTCATCGCTGTACTGCGCTTTTTGCTGCCACTTCTCCTGCACGGCAATCGACTTTTCATCCAACGCGTTGATCTGCTCACGGAGCTGGTGAGCGACTAAATCCACCGCCTGTTTGTCGAACTTACGCTGAGCAGCGGTGCCAAGCGTGATCCATGCCTCGAAGCGTCTTTGCGCCAGTGATTTTGTCGCCGTGACTTCGGCCTCTTCGGTATGCAGCTCGTGATACTCAAAATTGCCCCAGTGATCGAAGATGCGGAATTTCTGTTTATCCAGCTGTTTGCCGTTGTCATCGTAGCCGTACAACCCTGAACAAAGACGCGTACCACGGCCAATCATCTGCCAGAACTTTACTTTCGATTTGACTGGTTTGGCAAAGACCAGATTCACAATTTCCGGGACATCAATGCCGGTATCAAGCATGTCAACGGAGATAGCGATGGTCAGCTCTTTGTTGGTGCTTTCGTCCAGCCCTTTAAAATCATCAATCAGTTGCTCGGCGCGGGGATCGTAGTTGTCGATGACCTGACAGAAGCGTCCGGCAAACTGCGGATACATGTCGTCGAACAATTCATTCAACAGCAGCGCGTGTTTGTGGTTACGGGCGAAAATGATGGTTTTACCTGGCAGTTGGCCGTCCCGATCTTTCAGGCCATTTTCCATCAGGTTACGTAGTATATAGCGGTTGGTGTCTTTGTTATAGATCGCCTCATCCAGCGCCTTGCCATCAAATTCCAGCGTATTGGGATCGATCCCCTGTTCTTCCAGCTCACGGATTTGTGCGTCGCTTAATTTCTCCCGTTTGATGCCTTCGCGCAGGAATTCAGTAGTATGCGTGACAACCTCATAGGGAACTAGATTGTTATCGGCGATGGCATCTTCCAGGCTGTAGTTGGCGGTAGGGATACGCCCTTCACAACCAAACAGGCCGAAAGTGGTTTTGCTCACCATGTCGATCGGCGTGGCCGTCAAGCCAATCTGGAGAGCATCAAAATACTTAAACAGATCGCCGTAGACGTTGTAGATAGAACGATGGGATTCGTCGGCAATGATCAGATCGAAATAACCGACATCAAAATGATCCATGATTTTCATCATGCCGGGATAGGTGGCGATATAAATTCTAGCATTCTGCCTGTCTGCTTTTTTGGATTTACCGACTACATACAACGGCTCATTGGTGAACTGATTAAACGCATTCGCCGCCTGTTTACGTAACTCTTTGCGGTCACAAAGAAACAGGACGCGTTTTACCCAGCGAGCATCAATCATCAGTTTGCTTAGCGCAATCGCTACACGGGTTTTGCCTGTACCTGTAGCCTGAACAATTAACGATTGTCGGTACTTGTTAGTAAACCGTTCGCTGACGCGGGCAATGGTTTCAAGCTGATACAAACGTCCGGCAACAGCTTTTCCTTCGTTGTCTTTTACGTGAGACACACTGTTCAGTGGCAGACGGGTTTCACGCTGCTGAATAAGATATTGCAGGCTTTCCCTGCTGTAGAAGCCAAATACCCGACGCGGAGGATAACCATGAGTTTTATGGTCGTCCCACAGCCAGATATCGTAGCCGTTGGTGTAGAAGATGACCGGGCGCTGACCATATTCTTTTTCCAGCCAGTCGGCATACAGTCGGGCCTGAATTCGTCCTTGCTCGGCATTGACGCTGGTTTTTTTTGCTTCCACCACCGCCAGCGGTTTATGCGCCTCATCCCACAAGACATAATCCGCATAACCGTCACCGGTTGCAGTAGGTTGTTCTTTAACGGGGTGTTCCTGCGTAACCTGATCGGTATTATTAAGCTCTTCCCCTACATTCCAGTCTGCGGCAAGCAGGCGAGAATCAATCAGGCGGCGACGGGTTTCCGCTTCATCAATAGAGAGGATATCTGCAACATGCTGGTTGCGAGCTCTGGCTTCGTTCAGGCGTTGAGTAAGGTGTTCGGCCTTTTCCTGCTCTTGCTGTAGTGCGCGTTGTAGCGCCAGTTCGCGCTCACGGCTTTCATCTTGAGCCCTGATTGCATCTTCCAGACGTTTTTCATCTGCACGACCTGAAGATTGTATTAACGGAGGGAGAGAGAATTTGGGGCAGTCATCAACATTACCGTGGGCATAACGAACATACAGCCAGACCCCTAATAAATACGCTTCCTTAAGCAGCCAGTACGTATCTTTGGCTTTGATACGTCCGCCGTGCGCGGCGCGGTTGCCGTGTATACGTAGCGCATCCATTTTCATGATGATGGCTTCCGGCATCATGCTGGTGAAGACATCGGCATTCATTAAATCATACAGATTTGCTTTGATGCCTTCAGGCAGCCGTTCCTGACGATATAACCAACGCACCATCAATTCGGTGTAGTTGCGCAGCTTAACCAGACTGCTTTCCGGGTCGGTGTGAACGTAACGTTCCGCCATACACGCGAGTTCCGCCAGTTCCGGCCACTGGCTGCGCAACATTTCAAAATTGAGAGACTGCTCCATCAATCATCGCCTTATGTCGTGGATACAACAGGATTTCTGGAAAGAATATCACACTATTTTGGCTGACGAAGTGAGCCGGATGGCATACGGTGGCTATGAATAAGCTGAGGTAACAACGTTAAAGAGATCAAGCATCTATTTATTGCAGTCAATAGCGTGATTTTTTTATACCGTGGGCACAGAATAGCCCTAAATACAGTAACGGTTCAGGAGCATTTCACCCTTATGACTACTCTCGTTTTTTCCTATTCTCATGCGGATGAAGCACAACGCAATGAGCTAGAGAAGCATCTGTCCCCACTAAAGCGAATGGGGAAAATCACCACATGGCACGATCGCCGAATCGTTCCTGGGCAAGAGTTTGAACATCAGATCGACCACTATTTTTCGCAGGCAGATATTATCCTATTACTAATTAGCAGTGATTTCATCGCTTCTGACTATTGTTATCAGGTAGAGATGACCAACGCACTGGAGCGGCATAAAAAAGGTGAGGCGGTGGTCATTCCGGTGATTTTAAGAGAGTGTGCCTGGCATCAGTTGCCATTCGGCAGCATCATGGCAGCGACAATCGACGGTAGCGCGGCTTCGCATCACTCTGCTTTTATGTGAATTTTGAATGGTGTGTTTTACATACAAAAATACGAGAAAATTACAAAAGTCAGGGTGTACTTATTATCACCCAGGCTACCAAATCATAGACAGTTGATTCCTAGTCAAAATATCTTATACATATCTACGTCTGTACGAACACCGGGAAAGATGAAATGAACAATAACGACAACGTTCCTGTAAACCCAGTTTTGCCGTCAGAAGAGAATGAAGGTAATACTTATTCAGAGAATATTCCCCAGCCAGGGCATCAAACCCACACTTTCAATCCTGCGGCAACCATTGACACGCCACTATTCAGGGCTCTAAATCAACTGGAAAAATTATCATCTGCCCGTTCCCCAATATTTACGTCACTGGCAGAACTGAACAAATCTCCTGTCTTTCAGGCAATAAACAAACAGCAAACAATGCTGGATGCGATTAAGTTACCCGAGGTAATGAATGTGGTAGCCAATTCACAAGCATCCAGGATCATCGATAGAATTAACACTTTCACCCACTATTACGACCGCACCTTCAAATCACTTGCGAGGCAGGCAATTCCTGCCATGGATGCACTAAACCGGATAGCGCGAAATTACCGGATTGAATCCCGAATCAACTATCTTTTTAACTCCTGGCCTGCCTCTCCCTCAGGTCAACGCGCTAGACAGTTCGCAGAACAATTGCAAAAAATAAACCAGCGAGCTCTACCGCTGGATAACATTTTCAGGGATGTTATCCAGCAAGGGAAACTGGAACCATCCCAGTACGAACTGGCGTTCCAGTACTGGGAAGAGGCATTTTCACGGCTCGCTCAGCAAGCTGAAGATAACGCGCCTTTGCATCGGACTGAAATCCTATCCTCATATGACAACAGAGGTTCTTCTCAGGAACAATCCCCGACAGCCGGTTTTTTGAGTCTTCTCAGCACCCAGGCACTGGTCGACGGATTTAAAAAATTACCTGTCCCCCTCCAGGCATTCATTTGCTGGTTCTTTTATCAGGTAATTGTCAGCATAGTTGAGGACAGTATAAAAGCAGCTGTGCTTGATGGAATTAATGAAGTGAAAACTGAATTCACATCCCCTGCGAAGCCAAAGACATTACGCAAAAGTACTATTGTTGCCTCTCATCCGGACTTTAACTGGGAGCAGCTGAATCACTTCCGCCTTATCACCGGTACGAATGTCAGGCTCAGACTCTCGCCGACAATGAACAGCGAAACTGTTGAAATGCTTAATAAAGGCACGGTGGTTGCGATCATGGATACGCAGGGCAGACAATGGCTTTACGTTCAGGTCGATGTTGATGGAGAAAAAATCTACGGCTGGATAAACCGCTCTTACACCAGCAGACTCAGGAACTGAATAGAAAAAACACCCACTTCTCGGACAGGAATAAGACGATAATCGATATTCAGCACTTGCTACCTTAGCTGGTGGGATAAAATGCTTGGTTGTAGTCATTATCCATTATACATAACACCTGCGCTTGCAGATAATGGGTACTGAAACTGATATACTGAATGATTATGTATTGCTATTTTACAAGGCTCAGGGCCTGCCAAAGCTAAGGAAGGTGCGAACAAGTCCCTGATATGAGATCATGTTTGTCATCTGGAGCCATGGAACAGGGTTCATCATGAGTCATCAACTTACCTTCGCCGACAGTGAATTCAGCAGTAAGCGCCGTCAGACCAGAAAAGAGATTTTCTTGTCCCGCATGGAGCAGATTCTGCCATGGCAAAACATGGTGGAAGTCATCGAGCCGTTTTACCCCAAGGCTGGTAATGGCCGGCGACCTTATCCGCTGGAAACCATGCTACGCATTCACTGCATGCAGCATTGGTACAACCTGAGCGATGGCGCGATGGAAGATGCTCTGTACGAAATCGCCTCCATGCGTCTGTTTGCCCGGTTATCCCTGGATAGCGCCTTGCCGGACCGCACCATCATCATGAATTTCCGCCACCTGCTGGAGCAGCATCAACTGGCCCGCCAATTGTTCAAGACCATCAATCGCTGGCTGGCCGAAGCAGGCGTCATGATGACTCAAGGCACCTTGGTCGATGCCACCATCATTGAGGCACCCAGCTCGACCAAGAACAAAGAGCAGCAACGCGATCCGGAGATGCATCAGACCAAGAAAGGCAATCAGTGGCACTTTGGCATGAAGGCCCACATTGGTGTCGATGCCAAGAGTGGCCTGACCCACAGCCTAGTCACCACCGCGGCCAACGAGCATGACCTCAATCAGCTGGGTAATCTGCTGCATGGAGAGGAGCAATTTGTCTCAGCCGATGCCGGCTACCAAGGGGCGCCACAGCGCGAGGAGCTGGCCGAGGTGGATGTGGACTGGCTGATCGCCGAGCGCCCCGGCAAGGTAAGAACCTTGAAACAGCATCCACGCAAGAACAAAACGGCCATCAACATCGAATACATGAAAGCCAGCATCCGGGCCAAGGTGGAGCACCCATTTCGCATCATCAAGCGACAGTTCGGCTTCGTGAAAGCCAGATACAAGGGGTTGCTGAAAAACGATAACCAACTGGCGATGTTATTCACGCTGGCCAACCTGTTTCGGGCGGACCAAATGATACGTCAGTGGGAGAGATCTCACTAAAAACTGGGGATAACGCCTTAAATGGCGAAGAAACGGTCTAAATAGGCTGATTCAAGGCATTTACGGGAGAAAAAATCGGCTCAAACATGAAGAAATGAAATGACTGAGTCAGCCGAGAAGAATTTCCCCGCTTATTCGCACCTTCCCTACATGACCTTCGAGCATACGGGCAAAGGCGTGACAGTGGCTGACTCCGCCGGTAAATAACAGCGGTGCTTGTGCTGAAAGCCGCCCGATGAAGTTAGCGCTGCGTCTGGCCATTGCGTTGATCACGCCAGCCAGAATCGCCTCTGGCGCGATGCCCGCAGAGCGCAGGCTAATGACTTCTGACTCGGCAAATACTGTACACATGCTGGTGATAGCATGCGGTTCGACGCCAGCAGTGATCGTATCCAACTGCTCTACGCTGGCTCCGAGGGTGCGTGAGATAACATCCAGAAACCGCCCGGTTCCGGCAGCGCACTTGTCATTCATTAAGAAATCGCTGAGATTGCCATCGTCATCCAACTGGATGACTTTACTGTCCTGACCACCAATATCAATCACTGTGCGGGTGCCGGGAGCCAGCAATCGCGCACCAAGCCCGTGGCAGGAAATTTCAGTGACCTGTTTGTCGGCATAATCGACGAGCTGCCGTCCGTACCCGGTGAGGGTTAAAAATGGTCGGTTCTCCAGCCCAGCCTGCAACGTTTCCCATGCCTGCGCGATCGCGTCCGCGGGGCGAAAAGGCGTTGGGCAAAGGAAGCGGCGTCTGATGACGTTACCTTCCAGCAAAACGCCTTTCGTCGCCGTGGATCCAGAATCAATCCCAATTGAGTATGTCATCTGCGTTTCTCACAACATCTCAATGAATGCGGCGACGCGGGTACTGAGCTGGCCGATATCTGCGCTGGAATAGTCGGTTTCAATCGCGATATAAGGAATGTTGTGCTGTTGGCGTACGTGACGCTTAATAGCGAGTGATTCAACGGCGTAGGTGTGGCAAGCCTGCAAAATGACATCGACGACGCCGTCAGCCTGGTACTCTTCAACCATTTGACTGAGCATTTTCAGGCGTTGATCGTTAGGAGAAATACAGGAGCAGCCGATGGCGAGGTATTTATCAGTCAGCGCGTCGTAGACATCGCCGGTTTCCGCCACGCATTGTTCGGTGGCCTTTGCGCCGGTGCAGTTTTCATAACCCACGACCCAACCACCGTTTTCTTCAATGGCACGAACGACTTTCTCTGCCGCGCCGCCAATGGGGCAGCCGGTTATCAGGATGCGCGGACGTGACGCCAGACGTTTCCCTGCCTGCCATTCCAGATGTACGCGCTCGGCCATGCTATTAAGCTCGTCGATCAACGCTTCTTTATCAAAACGGAAGGTGGCGCCGTAGACGACTTTCAGAATGTCACTGCCGCTAAGCGCGGGTGGGTTAAGTTGGCCAACGCGGTAGAAATTCGCCAGCGCCCGGCGTTCCTGGTTTTTGAGAATAACGGCTTCACGCAGCGCAGCTTCGGTAATGGCTGTGCCAAAACGGGCTTCGACGACCTGCTGCAGACGCCGGATCTCGGCTTTCCATAGCGCACGGGAAGCTGCATCGCTGGCGCTGTTGGGCAGTTGCATTACATGTACCGCTTTAAATTCGGCCATGTACTCGTACATTTTCTTTTTACCATCGCAGGTGGTTTCGCCCACCACCAGGTCAGAGAAATAGAAGTAGGGGCATTTGTCGGTTTTGCCAAACCCGTAGCTGCTTTTGATTAGCGGACACAGGTTCCGCGGCAGATCTTTTTCGGCCTCTTCAATGGTTTCATCAGAGGTCGAGCACAGGGAAACGACGACCGCGCCCGCCGCCATCGCAATCTCCTGCGGCATAAAGGTGCAATAGGTCCCAACGAGCGGAATACCTTGCTCTTTAAGATCCATTACGGTGAGAAAACCTTTCTGACGGGCGTCGGAGAATTGATTGAAAATAGCGGGTAAATCGGTGATTAGCGACATGATTTTCCTTCCCCGTAACACGGGAGACAGTAAAAAGACGCCGCATTATAACCCTGTAATATGTCAGGTTTTATTGATGTGCAACAATTGCGCGTTTACAGATTACGGCTGTAGACCCGCGAGACTTCCCCCCACGGATGATAGCCTGGCCCGTCAAAGTAAAATCCCGCTTTCTCGTATAAACCTTCCAGGTCAGTACACAGATGGAGCTGCGTAAAACCCAGCTGTCTGGCCTGCTGTGCAATATGTTCGATCAGGCGAAACGCCAGACCGTGACCACGATAGCGAGGATCGATATAGAGCGCGCATAGCCACGGCCACAGTTCGCCGCGACTAATAAAATCATTGGTGATCAATCCAGCGCAGCCAACAATGCTGCCACCATCCTGTAGCCAGTACCACTGCGGTAGCGGGTTCTTTGCGCCAATACAACGGCGCAATGCATCCTCGTATACCGCCATGGAGTCTTCTGAGGCCCATTGCTGCTGAAAGTAAGCGGTGATCTCGTGCAGCTTTTCTGGCGTCTCGCGCAGGGAAAAAATGCGGATGCTCATCGTCATTGAATCTTCCTCCTTAAAAATTCGCCAGCGTCAACAGGGACGGAATTTGCGACAACAGATATAACACCAGCCCGATTGAACCGCCAACCAACGTGCCGTTGACGCGAATAAACTGCAAATCTTTGCCAATGTTTAACTCAATTTGCTGCGACATATCGCGTGCATCCCAACTTTTCACCGTGTCGCTGATATGGCGCGTCAGGAAGCTGGCGAACTCCGGGGCAACTTTGTGCGCGGCCTGCTCCAGATGCCCATTCAGTGAGGCACGCAGGGCGCTGTCGGCTACCAGCGTTTCGCCGAACCACTGCCCGGCGCTGGCGATGCGCTGCTTCACGCGGGAATCATCTGCGTTAATGTCGGTTTTCACCCACTGGCGCAGGTCTGCCCACAGTTCGCCAAGATAATGGTTGAAGGCTTCGTCTTCCTTCAGATAGCTTTTCATGCTTTCGGCCCGCGCGGCCATCTCAGGATCGTGTTTGAGCTTGTCGATGAGCTTAAACGTGGCGCGATCGAATGCGTGGCGGATCTGATGCGCCCGATCGTGGCTGATGTCATCCAGCAAGGAGTTAACGGCATCCGATACCAGCTCGGCGCTGTGCTCGCCCAGCCATTCGGTCGGCAGGATCTTCGCTTTCAGCGGATGTTCGGTCTCCAGCCAGTGCACTACCTGTCTGGCGATAAACGCCCGTGAACTGTCGCGCTGTAGCAGGGCGATCAGTTGGGCGATCAGCGTGTCGAGCAGCACCTGATGGCGATTGTTTTTGGTCATGCTCTCCAGCATCAGCGCGCTGGTTCCGGAGAGATCGACCTTGTCGATGGCCTTGTGCACCGCCCGCTTGATCAGCCGCTGAATGCGGGCGTCGTCGGTCAGTTCGAGAAAACCGCTCATGATCTGCAGCAGATGCTGGCCGATGCGCTGGGCGTTTTCCGGCTGGCTGAACCAGTTGCCGATCAACAGCGCCGGTTCATGGCGGCGGATCAGGGCTATCAGCGACTGGGTGTCGAGGAATTTCTCTTGTACAAACTGACCAAGATTTTCGCCGATTCGGTCTTTATTACGCGGGATAATCGCCGTATGGCGCGAGATAAACGGGATCGGCACCCGACGAAAAAGCGCTACCACGGCGAACCAGTCCGCCAGCGCGCCGACCATCGCCGCTTCAGCAATCGCTTTGATCCCGAGTACCCAGAAGTTGGGCGGCAAAAACAGCGTGATGACGAACGTCGCGGCAGCGATCAGCAGCAATGAGAGCGCCAGGCGCTTGGCACGTTTGAGTTCAGCAATTTTATTCATAGGCTTAAGGATAGAGCCAGACGGGGGGATCGCGCAAAAATTGTGGCGCGTCTCCCATTTTCTGGTGGGAGACGTTTATCCTGGGATCCAGTTATCCCACGCCGGTAAGGGACCAAGTTCTGCGACCAGAAAATCGATAAACGAACGCACCTTCGGATTGCTGTACTTGCTGGGAAAGTACAGCGCATACAGGGCATGAGTTTCACAGGTGATGGTGCCGTCGAGCATCAGCGGTGTTATCTCTTCTTTTTGAATATGATCGCCAATCAGATAAGTGGGCAAATACGCCACCCCCTGATCTTCTAGCACCGACTTCAACAGCACCAGACTGCTGTTGGCCTGGATCGGCATATGCAGTTTTAACTGATGCAGTCGATCCTGTTCATCTGCCACCTTCAGTACCGGCGTGAGGCCCGGGTAAACCAGGCAATCATGATCTACCAGATCGCTGCGACGCTGGGGCATACCTTTTTTGGCGAGGTAGCCGGGTGAGGCACAGTACGCCCAGCGAACAGGCACCAGCTTGCGCATCGCATAGTTTTGCGGCGGCGCGGTGGAAATTCGCAGGGCAATGTCGAAATCCGTTTCGTTCAGATTGACGAAGTTATCGTTGAGATCGATATACAGATTCACATCCGGGAACTGGGAGCGATATTTATCCACCAGGTTTACCAGCCGGGAATAACCAAACGCAATTGAGCAGGTTATGCGTAATTCACCCTGCGGGCTGTGGTAATAACCGGAGGTGGTATTCAGCGTTTCATCGAATTCTTTCAACAGCTTATTAGCGCGGTTGAAGAGATATTGCCCGGCATCGGTCAGGGTAATACTGCGGGTGGTGCGTTTAATTAATGTCGTGCCTAACGTATCTTCCATCGCTGCCAGGCTTTTGCTGACCGCAGACGGCGAGACGTTGAGCTGCGCCGCGGCTTCTGACAATCCTCCGCAGTCGACGATTTTAGTAAAAAACTCCAGATGCTTGAGTGAAATCGGCGTACTCATAATTTCCTTAAATTCACAAGTGATTTGCAAAAACGGTACGAATAGGCCGTTACATTCGCCTTTTAAACATGCAACTATTGAATCACAGGAAACAACTTGCTGGCAAAATGAAAAAATAACAACTTAGGTGAGTTACGTCACAAAATAAAAGGAGGCGAAACGGAAACTCATCACATTGTGAATTTAATCTCATTAATTATTATTCTAAAGGTACCGATTATGTGGTCACGACTCGAACCCTACAGATCGTCGATTATTTTATTAGTTGCTCTGGTGATTGGCGGCTTATTAGGTATTTATGCCCCATCGTTTGCAGGTAAACTCCAGCCGATAGGTCAGATATTCCTGAACCTGTTATTTATGATTATTGTGCCGCTGGTGGGGATCAGCGTCATGTCTTCTATCGCCAGTATGACCGACCTGAAAAGGTTGGGACGTATAATGGCGATTATCTTCATTGTTTCGATCGCAATGGCCTTTATTCCTGCGGCGGGGATCGTCGCGCTGGCGCTATGGTATAACCCGGCACAGGGCGTCACTATCGATCTCTCGCAGTCGGTGCAGGCGGGCAGCGGCAAGATGGATTTTGTCAGCATGATCACCACCAGCGACTTTATCGGACTGTTTTCTAAGTCCAATATTCTGGCGCTGATCGTAATGGCGATCATCGCCGGTGTGGCGATTGGGCAATCGGATCAGGCGGGTAAACGCATTGCGTCGCTGCTGGAAGATGCCAATACCGTGATCATGAAGATCGTCTCGATCATTATGAAGGTGGCACCGGTTGGTCTGGGCTGCTATTTCGCGGCCACCATGGCCAGTCAGGACTCTGCACTACTGTTAACCTTTGCCCGCGCTATCGGCCTGTTTATGGTTGCTACGCTGGTCTACTTCGTTTTTGGCTCGATTCTCTATTCGTATATTGGCGGCGGTATTCCGGCGGTCAAAGCCTTCTGGCGAAACGCGATTGAACCTTCAGCCACCGCGCTGGGGACCTGCTCTTCACTGGGAACGCTACCTGTAACCCTGCGCGCCGGTAAGGCGATGGGGATTAACCCGGAAATCGTTGATGTTTCCATTCCGCTGCTGGTTAACCTGAACAAGGGCGGTGTGGCGATGATTGCCGCGCTGAAAATCGTCTTTATCTATTCCGTGCTGGGCATGGAGTTCACGACCGAAACCTTCTTCCTGACGATGCTGATTGCGGTGCTCTCCGCCATTATCGTTGGCGGCGTGCCGGGCGGGGCGTTCCTCGGTGAAATCTTTATCGTCACCACGCTGGGCCTGCCAATGGAAGCGATTCCGATGCTGGTGGTGCTGGGCACCATTACCGATGCGCCGGCCACACTGATTAACGTTATCCATGATTTGAATGCGGCGCAGATTGTTGAACGGTTCGCAGGAAAAAAGCAGACCAACACTGAAATAAACTCTACTGCTGCGGTGGTATAGGTATTCACACGGATTAAGAACAGGAGATGTTATGAAAGACGCAATGAAGCTTGAGACGCACCTGGTTGTTGCGGGTCGCGACAAACGTTATACCCAGGGAGCGGTGAATCCGGTTATCCAACGCGCCTCTTCACTGGTGTTTGATACCGTGAAGGACAAGAAATTTGCCACCGCCAATCGTGCGAACGGCGAGCTGTTTTACGGTCGTCGCGGGACTTACACCCACTTTGCTTTCCAGAAGGCCATGAGCGAACTGGAAGGCGGCGTTGGCTGTGCGCTGTACCCGTGCGGCGCGGCGGCGGTGACTAATGCGATTCTGGCGTTTGTTCAGGGTGGCGATCATATCCTGATGACCGGCGCGGCCTACGAGCCAACCCAGGATTTTTGCAATAAGATCCTGAGTAAATTCAACGTGGAAACAACGTATTACGATCCGCTGATTGGTGCAGGTATCGTCGATCTTCTGCGTCCGGAAACGAAGGTTGTATTCCTTGAGTCACCAAGTTCTATCACCATGGAAGTCCAGGATGTGCCGGGGATGGTGAAGGCTATCCGCGCGGTCAATCCGGAGATTGTCATTATGATCGACAACACCTGGGCGGCGGGCGTGCTGTTCAAAGCGCTGGATTATGGCGTGGATATTTCCATTCAGGCGGGAACGAAGTACACCATCGGTCATTCGGACGGTATGCTGGGCACGGCGGTGTCTAACGCCCGTTGTTGGGATCGTCTGCGCGAGAACTCTTATCTGATGGGGCAAACGCTGGATGCCGATACCGCCTACAACGGCAGCCGCGGATTGCGCACCCTGGCGGTACGCCTTAAGCAGCATCAGGAGAGCAGTATCCATATTGCTCGCTGGTTGTCGGCAAGACCGGAAGTGGCGCGGGTGAACCATCCGGCGTTACCGGAATGTCCGGGCCATGAGTATTTTCAGCGTGATTTTACCGGAAGCTCAGGCCTGTTCTCATTTGTGCTGAAAAAGAGACTCACCGACGAACAGATGGCGAATTTCCTCGATAATTTCTCGCTGTTCCATATGGCCTATTCGTGGGGTGGATTTGAGTCGCTCATTCTGGCGAACCAGCCGGAAGAGCTGAACAGCATCCGACCGGCTGGAGAGGTGGATTTCAGCGGCACGCTGGTCAGGGTGCATATTGGCCTTGAGGATATTGGCGACCTGATTGCCGATCTCGAAGCGGGATTTGCACGCATTGCGTAAGGTGATGTGAGCGTAGCCGGATGCGGCGCAAGCGCCTTATCCGGCCTACATAGTTGTCGTAGGCCGGATAAGCGGGCAGGTTAGTTTTCAGTGGCTAACGTCGTTGCCTCATGCTGGCGCACCCGTTTGAGCAAGGCTGCCAGCGTGAACACGACAGCGATCCCCGCCGCAACCGCCAGCAGATGAAACGAAATCCTGCCGCCGTTAAACCATAGCCAGCGTCCAATTTCGACAGAAACCGCCATCACCGTCAGGATCACCATATTCAGCGACGCGGAAACCGTGCCCTTCGGTAAGTTGTTGGAAAACAGCGTAAAGCGGAACAGCGTCGGGAAGATCATTCCAATGCCAAACGCATACAGGCTCGTTCCCAGCACTGACCACAGCCAGACGTGCGGCCACAGCAAATTACCCGCGATCAGCACCGCTAACCCGCTCAGTTGAACAGGCACGGCGCGCCAGATAAAACTGGGTTGGGTTGGATCCTTCACAAAACGAACCACCACCATATTGGCGACGATCACCGCGCCAAACACCGGCGCCTGCGCCCAGGCAAACTGCGATGTAGTCATGCCGCCCGCATCAATCAGGATCACTGGTGAGACTGCCACCCAGCTCATCATCGGGATATAGCTTAGCGATAGCGTGGCTGCGCCAAACAGGAATACCCGGTTGCGGAAAACGTCGCGGAAATCGCGCAGTACGCCGCGTGCACTGAACGGCACCGTGCCGCGCTGGACGGTTTCTGGCATGGCTAACGCTAACCCAATCAGGGCGATAAACCCCATGACGGCAATAATGGCAAACAGAAACTTCCAGTGGACAACGTGCATCAGCGCTGCTCCGGAGAGCGGGCCAATAACCGGCGCAACCAGTACAATAGAGGTGATTACCGCCATCAGTTTGATGGCCTTCGTTTGCCCAAACGCCTCCTGCACCGTGACGTAGCCTACGGTTGCGATAAAGCAGATGCTGGTGCCCTGCACAAATCGGGCAACCAGAAATTGCGTCATTGAAGTAGTAAACAGCGTAGCCGCGCAGGCGAGGGTAAAGATGAACGCCCCCGCGATCAGCACCGGTCGGCGGCCAACCCGGTCGGAAAGCGGGCCTAACAACCATTGCAGCGCCATGCCGCCTGCCAGATAAAGGCTCACCGCAGCCGGTGCCAGGCTGACATCGGCGTTGAAATCGCGCACGACATTAATGATGCCGGGCTGGATCAGGTCTGTCGACAGATAGGCGGAGAAGTCATATAAAATCAACGCGATGGGGAAAAATAGCGTCGTGGCGCGTTGGGAGAAAAACGCGAGAATCCGTTGCATAAAACAGCTCCTTGTCGGGAGAAAACCCTCAACGGGAATAGCGAAATTCAATACCGTCTTTGAGACGTCAGGCCGATGACAGAAAAAAGCAGACTGCAAATGTACTGAATTTCATGTAATCAAAAACGCTGCCCGCGCGAGGCGCAAACAGGAGAAACGTTTTCAGACCCGGGTCAGAAAACGTAACGATTACAGGTAACAATCAGCACATCGCACCTCGGGAAGAATTGGTTGAATGGATAATAGCCACCCAAAGTGTAATGCGAACTGGATATTAATTAAACGGGTTTATCCGCTTTATTTGCAGAAATTCGTCACGCTTATCAGAAAGTGACGCTCTGCAGAAAACGCAGCGCGATCGCACCGCCGAAGACGATCAGTACGCCCCCGGCGATGCGTTCGATCCACACGATCCCCAAGGTTAACCGCCGCTGGATCTGCGGCAAGCCGATGAACATCACAATCAGCAGATCCCATAACAGCACCACGCTGGTCATCCAGATCCCGCTCACGGCTTGTTGCAGCAGCGTTACCGATGGGCCGAGCAGGGCGGTCATCAGCGCCAGATAAAACAGCGCATTTTTTGGGTTAAGCAGTGACGAACCTAGCCCCAGCAGCAGCTGTTTACCAAATCCCGGGCAGGCAGACAGGGCGTCTGCTCCGGTCAGAGCTTGCGGGCGGCTGCGTATCAGCAGGCTGCCTATCCACAATAAATAGAGCGCGCCCAGCAGCTCAATAACCGTAAACAGCAGGGGAAGCTGGCGCAGGATCCCCCAACCGATAATTGCCAGCAGGATATATAGCCCATTGCCGACGGCGATACCCACACACAGCCCGGCGCTGCCGCGCATCCGGTAACGGGCGGCGTAACCGACCAGTAAAAAGAAGTCCGGTCCGGGGCTTAGCAGAGCAACAAAATGCGCCAGCGCCAGCGCGGGAAAAGCAGACGGAAAAAGTACAGAAAGCAGTGACATAGTGACCTCAGACAATGAATCTGAGAGAACTGTACGCCTGACGCAGCGCTAATTATTGTCTGATATTGATCGTCCCAACGCGTACTGGCGCGGCGTGGCTGCGGTGTAGCGGACAAAGGTGCGATGGAAATGGCTCTGGTCGGCAAACCCGCTCTGATAGCCGACATCGGCAATCTCATCCCCGGCACGAAGCCGCTGGCGGGCATAGTCAACCCGCAAGATGTTCAGATAACTTGCCGGTGTGAGTCCGGTGTCCTGCTTAAAGGTACGGATCAGCGTTTCTTTACGCATGCTGCACTCTTGCGCCAAATCGCCCAGCGAGGGCGGAGCCTGCAGGTTGGTCTGCAACCGCTCGCGCAGATACTGGCTGGCGGCGCTTAGGTTTTCCGGTGCTACCGACTGCAATGGCAGCGAGCGCAGCAATGCTTGTGCGGCATCCGTTACCCGCGTCGTTTGCCGTTGCTGCATAAGTGCCACAAGATCCAAATAGCGCTGGAATAATTGCGGATCGCGGATAACGGGATCGCGCGAACAAAGCAGTTGGTTGTTGTTCTGCGCAGGCAGACTAGCAAGACACCACTGGGTATCAAGATAAAGCATGTGATAGCTGCGAAACTGCCCGTTAACGGGGTTGCAGCTGTGGGGTGCCAGTGGCGGGATCACAATCAGATCGCCCACTTTCAGACGGTATTCCTTGCCATTGCACTGGCAGCATGTTTCCCCCTCAAGAATTGCCCCGATTGAGAGCTGAGAGTGGTGATGTCGTTTATAGTCCTGCTGGCTTTGCCAGGTGCTGCGCAGCTCCAGCCACGGGAGCTGTTCATCACGCCAGAACGATTGTGGAATATCCCGGGTGTGTGTCACATCGCGTCCTCCCTGAAAGTGATGATTTGTTATAGCACAGGCTGCGCGGTCAAAAAGCGGGAATGCATATTGAGATAGCGATTCTGCGTGACGGGTTCCAGACAAATGCAGACGTTACATAGGGACGTTATTATCCCGGAAATCGTCTCGCAAACAGAGAAAGTTGCAGGCGAGGGTGTAGCTTCCTTATGGGGCTTGTTGAGCAAATTGTTTCTCTGTTAGTTACTGGGTCCACTAATGACAGCCAGATAAAGACGCTGTTTAATTATATTTTGCGAACCGGCGATGCACCTCGATTCAATGAGTTTATTCGTGGGGTTGCCGAACGTTCACCGCAGCATAAGGAGCATTTGATGACGATCGCGGACAGATTGCATGAGGCTGGATTTCAAAAAGGGTGGCTCGAAGGTCAGCAGGAAGGCCAGCAAAAAGGTAAGCAGGAAGGTCTAATTCAGGGGCGACGTGATGAAGCGCTCCGTATTGCCCGCACTATGCTGACCGACGGTATCGATATCAACACGGTACAACAAATTACCCGGCTTTCCGCCGACGATATTCACGGCTTAAGCCATTAAATATGACTTGAACCGCGCAATCGCCAGCCCGGTAGCACCGGGCGGTCTGATTTACTCCATTGCCGCCTTTACTGCTTCCCCGAGCTTTTGCATCACTTCCTGATGCTTCTCGTTGGGAGGCAACGCGCAGTTGATGCGCACACAGTTACGATACTTTCCGGATGCGGAGAACAGCGATCCCGGGGCGACCTGTATTTTCAACCGACAGAGCTGTTTAGCAACGCAGACCATATCGACCTGCTGCGGCAATTCTACCCACAGCATAAAGCCACCTTTTGGTCGGGTGACGCAGATCCCGCAGGGGAAGTATTCCCGTACCCAGCAGGTATAGATCTCCATATTTCGCTGATAAATCTGACGCATACGGCGAACATGACGATGATAATGCCCCTCGCGCACGAAGGTGGCGGCCGCCAGCTGCGTAGCAGGAACGTTAGTGCCGATGACGGCATATTTCATATGCAGAAATTTATCGTGATAACGACCGGGAATAACCCAACCGACGCGCAATCCCGGCGCCACGGATTTGGTGAATGAGCTGCACAGTAGCACCCGACCGTCGCTGTCCCAGGAATGGATTGTGCGTGGACGTGGATATTCTGTGGCAAGCTCTCCGTACACATCATCTTCAAAAATAACAATATCATGCTGCTGGGCGAGGGCGAGCACAGCGCGTTTACGCGCATCCGGCATAATAAAGCCGAGCGGGTTGTTGCAGTTAGGAACCAGGATCACCCCTTTAATCGGCCACTGATCCAGCGCCAGTTCCAGCGCTTCAATGCTGATCCCGGTATCTGGATCGGTCGGGATCTCAATAACTTTGATCCCTAATCCGCGCAGTAGCTGCATGGTGCCGTAATAGGCGGGAGATTCAACGGCGACAATATCGCCAGGCTGGCAAACCGTTAGCAGCGCCAGCGACATTCCGCTCTGGCTGCCATTAGTGATCACAATATCATCCGCATTGACGACCGAACCGCTGTCCAGCATGAGCCGGGCAATCTGTTGACGCAATTCCCGACAGCCAGGTAATTCATCGTAGCCCAGAACCGCCTTGAGATTATGCTGCGCCACGCGGCTTAGCTCGCGCCACAGTGGCTTCAGGCTGGGTTGATTGATATCGGGCACGCCACTGCTAAAAGGGACTATCGATTTGTCCGCATGACCTGCCAGCATGTCCAGCACCTGATCCCACTGGGTTATCTCGACCGGACGCTGGACCGGGCGCGACATCAGCGGCACCGGCGGCTGTGCTTTTTGTGGCGCGACAAAATAACCGGAACGCGGCTGCGGCGTGATCAGGCGTAGTTGTTCCAGCGTCTGATACGCCTGCTGGACGGTGCTGATGCTGACCCCGTGCTCCTGACTCAGGCTGCGCACCGAAGGCAATTTTTCGCCATGGCGATACAGCCCCTGCTCAATGCGTTCGGCCAGTAGATTGGCCAGATGTTGGTAACGCGTCATGCTGTATCCCTCATGGGTACCATACAGATTAACAAACCAGTACAGATTGGCGTGAAAAAAGCGATGCAGAACTCTTTTTAACCAATCTGTATGTTAAATAAAAGTACTTTGTGAGTCTGTATTGTTTTGGGCCAAATCCGTGAAGATAAAGCCTCTGGCAAGGCGGGGAGGCAAGGTATGGAATTTCACGAAAATAAAGCAAAGCAGCCGTTTATTGGGTTTGTACTGATCTGGCGGGCATACAAGACGTGGCGGCTGCGAGCGCAAACGCGGCGCCTGTTGCAACAGATGAGCGATGAGCGGCTGCGGGACGTCGGGCTGCGACGCGATCAGGTGGAGTGATTTTTCTTCACCAACAAAGGCCGGGGGCTACCACCCGGCCTCTTTTTCATTCATGGTATTTATCAATTCATGCTTCTGATTAGTCTGTTTCTTGATACTTACCCTGATAAGTATTATTTTCTTCTCAGCGATGAGGGGAAGAAAACATGACTGAAGATGAACGGTTTGCCCGCCGCCCGATGGGGATGCGCATGGCAATGGTGGTGCGGCAGTGGCGGGCCATTATTGATGCAGCCATTACCGACACAGGCCTGACGCAGTCAAGCTGGACGGTACTGATGCAACTGTATCAACTGGGAGACAACGTCTCGGTCAGTGAACTGGCACAGGTGCAGGGTATTGAACTGCCGCCGCTGATGCGCACCCTCTCACAGCTGGAAAAGCACGGCTATCTGCTGCGTTCCACATCGCCTTATGACAAACGCATTCGCCTGCTCAGGCTGACCGAGCAAGGCCGCGCAAGGCTGGACGAACTCAACCGGGTGATAGAGACATACCAACATCGCGTCACCTGCACCATCCCTGAGGCGGAACTCGCTTCCTTCAGCGCCACGCTCAATCAAATCGCCTGCAATCTGCGGACAATCCGCGAAGAAGACAATCAACACTAAAAAACTATGATGACCCCAGAACAAAAATTTGCCCGTTGGGTAAGGGTGAGTATTGCCGCTTTCCTGGTAATATTCGCCTGGTTTATCGTTGCCGATATCTGGATCCCGCTGACGCCGGACTCCACGGTGATGCGCGTGGTAACGCCTGTTTCCTCACGCGTTTCCGGCTACGTCTCGCAGGTGCATGTACACAATAATAGCCAGGTGAAAAAGGGCGACTTGCTGTACGAACTGGATCCGACGCCGTTTATCAATATGGTTGAGGCCGCGCAAATTGCTCTTGAGCAGGCAAAGTTGAGCAACCAACAGCTGGATGCGCAGATCGCCTCTGCGCGTGCCAACCTGCGCACCGCGCAATTCAACGCCCGGAACGATAAGACCACCCTTGACCGCTATCAGCGCCTGAGTGCCATGCAGAACGTGTCGCAAGCCGATCTCGACAAGGTGCGCACCGCCTGGCAAACCAGCGAGCAGTCGGTGTCGGCGCTCAATGCCAGTATTCAGAACCTGCTGATCCAACGCGGCGAGCGCGATGAAAACCGCAACGTGACGCTGCAAAAATACCGTAACGCGCTGGAAGAGGCACAACTGAACCTCGGCTGGAGCAAAGTGTATGCACAGACCGACGGCACGGTGAGCAACCTCCAGCTTAGCCCCGGACTTTACGCCACTGCCGCCACGCCATTGCTGGCGCTGGTCAGCCACCAGACTGATATTGTGGCCGACTTTCGCGAGAAAAGCCTGCGCCACACTAAAGTGGATACCGATGCCGCCGTGGTGTTCGACGCCATGCCGGGCAAAGTTTTCTCTGCCCGCGTCACCAGCAGCGATGCCGGTATTCTGGCGGGCCAGGAGCAGGTTAACGGCCAGCTGTCGCAACCGGAACAATCTACCCGCTGGGTGCGCGATGCCCAGCGTATGCGTATTCACGTCGCGCTGAACGAACCGCTCAACACGCCGTTGCCGACCGGGGCACGCGCCACGGTGCAGTTGTATAACAGCGAGGGGATGTTCGCCCGCACCTTTGCCGGAGCGCAGATCCATCTCGTTAGCTGGCTGCATTATGTCTATTAACACCCTGGCTCACGTCTTTACGCCGCACGGGAATATTGTCTACACCGCCAATGATTTTCGCCAGACCCTGCGTATCTCGGTTGCCGGGACAATCGCGCTGAGTATCTCGACCTTTTATAACGTGCAGTACGGCGTGTTCTTTGTGGTTTATCCGCTGATGCTGCTGTCGCTGGTGCCGGTGTTCAACCGCCATGTGGCCAAACAGTTTGTGTTCAGTGCGGCGGTGAACTGCGTCGAAATGGTGCTGATTGTCGGCTATCTCTCACAATGGCCGCTGATTATGACGCTGGTGGTATTTGGCCTGTACGTGGTGCGTTTTCGTTTGATGAGCAAAGGACCGCTGTTTCTGTTCGGCTCAATGGGCGTGGTGTGCCAGAGCACGATGCTCAACTTTATGAGCTATCCCACCACCAACTGGCATACGCTGATGTTCTCCAATATGGAAGCCTGCGTCATGGCGGTGGCGCTGAGCGCGTTGCTGCATTATCTGATCCCGGACGTGGAGCCCCGCCAGCCGCCGCCGCGCATTGAGAAAGATGACGCCCGGGTTCGCCACGAATCGCTGCTTTCCGGTTCGGTGGCGACAATGATTTTTGTGGTCTTTCAGGTTTGTGACCTGAGCGATTCGCTGTCGGCGCTGATGGCGGGCATTTTGATCCTCTTTCCAATGCATTATCGCGGCGCGGTGTTGAGCTCTCTCTGGCGTGTGGTCGGCGTGGTGCTGGCTTGTCTGTACATTCTGCTGGTGCAACTGCTGGTGTATGATTTCAGCAACCATATGCTGCTGATGATGCCGCTGATTGGCCTTGGGCTGGCGTTCAGCGCCCGCCTGCATGTAATGGAAAAAGTCGGTGCGGGCGTGGGTTTTGCCAGTATCACCACCATCGGCATTATGTTCGGCCAGAACCTGCATCCGGACAGCGATCTGGTGTTCAGCGATCTCTACCGCATCACCTCCGTTACCGTCGCGCTGGTGGCCACGTTAACGATGGTATTTCTGGTGCACCGGATATTGAACTGCTTTGCGGCGACACGATTTGTGATCACCGAGTGAGTGGCTGGAATGCCGGATGGCGGCTGCGCCTTATCCGGCCTACAAAATTCAATTCCTGATCGTCAAATTGTGAAGCTATTTCCAACAATCCAGGTATAATCGTAAGATGATTGTATATACGTTTTTGTATATACAATTAGGGATGAAATACATGCCAATGGAGTTTGAATGGAATGCAAACAAGGCACAAAGTAACCACCGTAAACATGGTGTTCGCTTTGAGGATGCGGTATTGGTTTTCGACGATCCCCGGCATTTGTCCAGACAGGATCGGTATGAAAACGGTGAGTATCGGTGGCAGACCATAGGGATGATGCATGGTGTGGTGGCCATTCTGGTTGCCCATAGCGTTAGATTTGAAAGTGGCGTTGAAGTCATTCGTATCATCAGTGCCAGAAAGGCAGACAGTAAAGAGAGGAATCGTTATGAGCATGGTTAAACATAAACGCGGCTGCGTATCCGCGCTGAGTGCTCAGCATGAGGATGAACTGAAGGCGCTGGCGAACAAACCGGACGATAATATTGATTACAGCGATATTCCCGTGACCGAAGATGAGCAGTGGTCAGAGGCTCATCGCGGTAAGTTTTTCCGTCCGTTGAAAACGCAGACATCGGTGCGCATTGATGCCGATGTGATGGAGTGGCTAAAGCGCCCCGGAAAGGGTTACCAGACGCGACTGAATGCTATTTTGCGCGAGGCTATGCTGAGAGAGCAAAACAAGAAATAGCCTATACCGGGGCTGTGAGTGCCGGTATAGGCTGCACCTTATCCGGCCTACGGAAAGCGGGATTTCCAGGCCCGGGAAGCGTAACGCCACCGGGCATCATGCCAGGATGACAAACCGGTTACCACCATCACCAGCATGAAGGCCCTGAAGCAGCCAGAGTCAGACCGTGAACAGTGGGTTGTAACGCAGCAGGTAGGGTAAAAACAGGATTCATCCCTCTCCTCTGTAGGGAGAGGGACATGTTTCCGGATTTCTGGCGTGGCTGCGTTAGATCGCCTTTGCGCTATTTTCGTAGGTGTTGATTAGATGGTCGCGCAAGCTCCCTGTCCCGTGCATTGTCACCAAAAGATTCTGGCGCGCGCGGGTAAATCCGACATACAGACGCTTGATGTCGTCACTCAGATCTTCCTCATCCCTTTCCTTTGCGGCATCCATAATAGCCACTGAGTGAAATTCAAGCCCCTTACTGCTTGGTAAAGGCATTACACAAAGGAAATCATTTTGCGGCGACCAGTGCTTTTTGTCATCGCTGGTCACAATCATTTGGTAAGGGATGCTACGCGCCGCGAGACGTGGCCCCAGCATCCCCGAAATGCTGTAGGTTGAAGGGCAAAGTATGGCGATCTCTGACCATGCAACCCCTTGTTGTCGCTGCTCTGTAACCCAGTCGAGCACGTGGGTAATCTCCTCGTCCTGATTATCAAAGCTGGCCAGTGCTGGGTAATTTCCGGACAATCCACCCGCATCGGGCTGTTGGTATTTGAGCGCGGCTTCAATGTGATTATTGAGGTAGTTAAACGCCATGCTGCTGGCAAAATGGAGTATTTGCCGGGTATTACGATAGTTGGTATTCAGGATAGTAGTACGGCCGAGGGCCTTAATATTGACACTAGAGAGTGTGAAGTCGAGGGCTTTCTTTTTCTGGTAGATAGACTGGGCATCATCGTAGAGGAAAAGAAGTGAGTTATCTTTGTTGTCCGGCATACGTGCGAGTATTCTCAGCCACTCCGGTTTGAAATCGTGTCCCTCGTCTATCAGGACTGCGCTGTATTGCTCCGGTTTGATAATCCCCTCTTCAAATGCCACCGTCAGCGCATTTTCCATCAGCTCAATAAAGTTTTTGTTTTTCGGCGGAAGACAGTGATGTGCATTTAACTGTTGATAACACCAGGCATGAAAATGGATGACTTCGACGGGAAGTCTTAAAGTGTGCTGCTCAAGCTGTGATTTGAGTTTTTTGGCCAGCGTGATGTTGTAGCAAATTACCAGGATCGGCTTGGTGTTTTCAATATTGTTGGCAAGCTCAATACAGCGATGGTGCAAAATGAGCGTTTTACCGGATCCTGCCACGCCATGAATAACGCGGTGTCCTGCCCCCATGCTTCTGGCGAGTTGTTCCTGGTTCCTGTCCATCATGCAAACCACATCGGGGGTGTGGAACGTAAAATTGTCCAGATCAACCTGCGTAACGGATGCGTTAATGCGTACATCGGGATATAGATGCCATCGGATACGGTCGAGTTGCTGTGGTGTTGTGTGATGAGCGAAGTTATGTCTGAGAAGGGATTCGAGCCGGGCAGAGATTTGTTCCCTGGTCATAAACTCGCTGAGCTCGTCTTTGCAAATAACCTGACTGACTGGGAATAGTTCATTTAGTGCTTCGGGAGTAAAACTCTTTTCTAGCTGTGTTCGGGTGATGTTGCTCAAATAAACACCGAATCCATACGGCATAATAAAGTGGCCTTCATAATCTCCTTGTTGCTGGCGAAGCAGCGGATCTTTTTTTAGGCTATCGATAGTGTGAAAAGTATATTGACGAACCTGTTCGAGTGGGTTTTTGAACGGTTGAATGCCGTCTTTAGTTTCATAATGAATATGTGATTTGTTGGCGGATTTGATTTTTGTAATAAACCAGTCTTTCACTTCTATAAATAACAAACCTTTTTCGGGGGTTAGGATTACAAAATCCGGATACTCTTGTTTGTCCCCCATTCGGGTGTCATACCAGCAGGTACACTGTTCGCTGAGTCCCCCTTCCAGAAGTCTTGCCAGTCTTTTCTCGCCGGCAGTAATTTTCTCGCTACAACTGCTTATTGTGGGAATAATGATTGCCATGTTACGCCTACCAATTCATGAAGATTATATAAATATTATAAATTAATATTCTGATGGATATTAATAAAAACATGAATTCATCATGGTTAATGACATTAACAGACAATATTACAAACAGAAAGCGAGATATGAGATATTTGCTTCCGAGATACTTGCTCCCTTTCACAAATAAAAGGGAGCGGCTGTTTACTTCTTCAATCCCGCAAACGCGGCTCGGATCTCATCTTCCGGCAAATTAATACCGATAAACACCAGCTGGCTGTGCGGCTGTTCGTCGCCCCACGGGCGGTCCCAGTCGGCGCTGTACAGGCGCTGGACGCCCTGGAACAGCAGGCGGTTTGGTTCGCCTTCAATCCACAGCATACCTTTGTAGCGCAGCAGTTTCTCGGCAGATTCCAGCAGCAGGTTTTCCATCACCCGGGACACGTCGCTGATGTTCACCGGGTAATCCAGTTCGACGACGATCGAGGAGATATCGTTCTGCTTGTCGGCGATAAAGTGGAAACGCGGTTTGGCGCTGACCACGTTCTCTTCCAGCATGAAACCGTTGGTGTCGAACAGCAGCGAGAGATCGATATCGCCATGCGTGACGGTATACACCGGGGCGCGGGCGTTGATGCGCGCCAGGCGCTCTCGCAGTTTTTCGCTTTCGCCTGCCACGTCGGTTTTGGTCAGCAGAATTCGGTCGGCATAGCCCACCTGCGACTGGGCGATGGTGAACTGGTTCATCTGTTCGTCGGCATGCACTGCGTCAACCAGCGCAATTACGCCGTCCAGCAGGTAGCGTTCGCAAATGACTTCGTGGGAGAAAAAGGTCTGAATAATCGGGCCAGGATCGGCCATGCCAGTGCACTCAATCACCAGACGGTCGAAATTGATCGCGCCTTTGTCGAGGTTGTCGAGCAGATCTAACAGTGCGTCTTCCAGCTCACTGGAGCGGGTACAGCAAATACAGCCGTTGGTCAGGGTTTTGATCTGCGTGGCACGGTCGCCAATCAGCTGATCGTCCACTGAGACTTCGCCAAATTCGTTTTCGATAACGGCAATTTTGTAACCGTGCTGCTCGTTGAGAATATGGCGCAGCAGGGTGGTTTTACCCGCGCCAAGAAAGCCGGTGAGTAGGGTAACTGCAATCGGGGTCATTCATTTCTCCTTCTAACAGCAACTGCTTCCGCCGCTACCGTAGCGGGCTTCCTGGCGCTCGCGGAAGAATTCTTCGTAGGTCATGTACGGCTTATCGGGATGGTTGGTCTTCATGTGCTCGACGTAGTTGTCGTAGTCCGGAATGCCAATCAGCATCTTTGCCGCCTGACCGAGATATTTCTTTGCCTGACCTAAAGTACCAAACATAAAACGCCCCGGATATATGTTGAGCTCGTAGATGCAGGCTATTTCACTTGCCATTTTGACCGCGGGCAGTGCTCGCAATCCTCACGTACAGCGTGTACGCTCCGGTTGCTGCGCGCTGTCCGCGGCCAAACTGACTGCGCCAATTACGCCTGCGGCACTAAGTGATCCAGGCCGGGAGCGCAGCGCGCCACCCGGCTTCAGGTTAGTGGTGTGAAGAGGTCTTCACGCCGCCTTCCGGTACCGGTACATACGGCGTCTCTTTATCAGAGCGACCGTCGATGGCGCGGGCTTTCTGCCAGGTACGGAACCCGTAGAAAATGATGCTGTACACCACCACCAGGAACAGAATACTCAAGCCTGCGTTGGTGTAGTTGTTGACGACGATGTGGTTCATGTTGGCAATCTGCTGAGCGGTCAGTTCGCCGCCGTTAGCAATCTTCTCTTTGTACTGATTCGCCATGAAGAAGAAGCCTTCCATCTGCGGGTTGGTGCTGAACAGTTTCAGACCCAGCGCCCAGGTGGTGCAGATAAGCAGCCATACTGCCGGAACAACGGTAACCCAGATGTATTTGGTGCGCTGCATTTTAACCAGTACCACGGTGCCCAGAACCAGCGCCACGGCAGCCAGCATCTGGTTAGAGATACCGAACAGCGGCCACAGGCTCTTAACGCCGCCCAGCGGGTCAACCACGCCTTGATACAGCAGGTAACCCCACAGACCTACGCAGCCCGCAGTACCCACGACGCCAGCAACCAGGGAGTCGGTTTTCTTCAGGAATGGGACGAAGTTACCCAGTAAATCCTGCAGCATAAAGCGGCCAGAACGGGTACCGGCGTCCAGTGCGGTCAGGATGAACAGCGCTTCGAACAGGATACCGAAGTGGTACCAGAAGCCCATGTCAGCCATCGGCAGCACTTTGTGGAACACGTGGGCGATACCAACGGCCAGCGTCGGTGCGCCACCTGCGCGGTTCAGAACGGACGGCTCGCCGATGTCTTTCGCAGTTTGCAGGATCTGCTCAGGCGAAATCACAAAACCCCAGGAACTGACGGTTGCCGCCGCGTGTGCGGTGACGTCTTTCAACTGCGCCATAATCAGCGGCGCGTTCTCGCCACCCATTTCATGCAGGTTCGGCATGGTGATGCCAAGGCCCGCAGGCGGGGTGTTCATTGCGAAGTACAGACCCGGTTCGATGATGGACGCAGCAACCAGCGCCATAATCGCCACGAAGGATTCCATCAGCATCGCGCCGTAACCAATGAAACGCGCGTCGGTTTCACAGGCAAGCAGCTTCGGTGTAGTACCTGAAGCGATCAGCGCGTGGAAGCCAGATACCGCACCACACGCGATGGTGATGAACAGGAACGGGAACAGTGCGCCTTTCCACAGCGGGCCAGTACCATCAACGTACTGAGTCATTGCTGGCATTTTCAGTTCCGGGTTGAGAATAACAATCCCCACCGCCAGACCGACGATAACGCCGATTTTCAGGAAGGTCGCCAGATAGTCGCGCGGGGCGAGGATCAGCCATACCGGCAGCAGCGCAGAGATAAACGCGTAACCGATCAGGGTAAAGGTAATGGTGGTGTCTTTAAAGGTCAGCGCCGGGCCCCAGTACGGGTCGTGCGCAATCACGCCGCCGAAGTAGATGGAGGCAACCAGCAACACAATACCAATCACCGACACTTCGCCCACGCGTCCTGGGCGCAGGAATCGCATGTAGATCCCCATGAACAGCGCGATAGGTACGGTTGAGCAGACGGTGAACACACCCCACGGGCTTTCAGCCAGTGCTTTCACCACGATCAGTGCCAGTACTGCGAGGATGATGATCATGATTAAGAAGCAGCCAAACAGCGCAATGGTTCCCGGCACCGGGCCCATCTCTTCTTTGATCATCTCACCCAGAGAGGCGCCGTTACGGCGAGAAGAGATAAACAGCACCATGAAGTCCTGCACCGCACCGGCCAACACTACGCCAGCCAGCAGCCACAGCGTACCGGGCAGGTAGCCCATCTGCGCGGCCAGTACCGGCCCAACCAGCGGACCCGCACCGGCGATAGCGGCAAAGTGGTGACCAAACAATACGTTACGGTTGGTTGGAACGTAGTTCAGACCATCATTGTTGATGACCGCCGGCGTGGCGCGCGTCGGGTCAAGTTTCATCACCTTTTGGGCGATGTAGAGACTGTAGTAACGATAGGCCACCAGATAAACGGAGACAGAGGCGACCACGATCCACAGGGCGCTGATGTGTTCACCCCGACGTAATGCCACTACCGAGAGGCAGAATGCACCGATGATTCCGAGAATGACCCAGGGTATGTGCTTGAATATCTTTTTCGTATCCATAGTAAAACCTAATAATTGGCCGAGGCCGCTGGGGGGTTGATTGTGTGTTTGAGGAGATAAGTTGACTGCTATGTTGGGAGGATCTTGCCAGAGAGTTACGCGCGTAAAGTAAGGTAAATAAGTGAGTGGTTGTATGTCAGCTTAAGCGGTCCCAAGTGTCAGTGAGCGGTTCCTGGTGCCGGTGAGTGGGGATAATTATGTGATTGAGATCACTGATAAACGCCTTTAGATCCTGGGCTGACTGCGGGGATCGACGAATCGTCGATGCTGAGATCGATTCAGTTAGCACGAATTCCATAAAGTTTTCCCTTTCCAGGCCGAAAATTCTGACATCTGTCTAGCGGAAAGAGAAAACATGTTAAAACGAATGAAGATTGTTACCAGCTTACTGCTGGTATTGGCGCTATTTGGCGTTTTACAACTGGCCTCGGGCGGGTTGTTCTTTAACTCACTGAAGAATGACAAAGAGAACTTTACCGTTCTGCAAACCATTCGCCAGCAGCAGTCTGCGCTGAATGCCACCTGGGTTGAACTGCTGCAAACGCGAAACACCCTTAACCGGGCGGGTATTCGCTACATGATGGATCAGAACAATATCGGCAGCGGTGCGACCGTTGCTGAACTGATGCAGGTAGCGAGCACGGCGCTGAAACTGACGGAAAAAAACTGGGCGGTCTATGAATCTCTCCCGCGTGACCCGCGTCAAAGTGAAGCCGCTTTCCAGGAGATCAACCGCACCTATGACATCTATCATGGTGCGCTGGCGGAGCTGATCCAACTGTTGGGTGAAGGGAAGATCAACGCATTCTTTGATCAACCGACGCAAAGCTATCAGGATGGTTTTGAGAAGCAGTATGTCAATTACATGCAGCAGAATGACCGCCTGTATGACATTGCGGTTGAAGATAACAACAGCTCTTACAGCCAGGCGATGTGGGTACTGGCGTGCGTGCTGATTACCGTGCTGGCGGCGATTGTTGCGGTCTGGTTCGGTATCAAACTTTCTCTTATCTCTCCGATGAACCGTCTGATTGACAGCATTCGCCATATCGCCAGCGGCGATCTGGTAAAGCGCATTGATGTAGAAGGCTCCAACGAGATTGGGCAACTGGCAGAAAGCCTGCGTCACATGCAGGGTGAACTGATGAACACCGTGGGTGATGTGCGTAATGGTGCTAACGCTATCTATAGCGGTGCCAGCGAGATTGCCATGGGTAACAACGATCTCTCTTCACGCACTGAGCAACAGGCGGCTTCTCTGGAAGAAACTGCGGCCAGCATGGAACAGCTGACGGCGACCGTGAAGCAGAACGCCGAAAACGCCCGTCAGGCCAGCCATCTGGCGCTGAGTGCCTCAGAAACGGCGCAGAAAGGCGGCAAAGTGGTGGATAACGTAGTGCAAACTATGCGTGATATCGCTTCCAGTTCGCAGAAGATCGCCGACATTATTAGCGTCATCGACGGCATTGCCTTCCAGACCAACATTTTGGCACTCAACGCCGCGGTAGAAGCCGCACGTGCGGGTGAGCAGGGCCGTGGATTTGCGGTGGTTGCGGGTGAAGTACGTAACCTGGCCCAGCGTAGTGCGCAGGCCGCGCGCGAGATCAAGAGCCTGATTGAAGACTCGGTCAGCCGCGTGGATGTCGGTTCAACGCTGGTTGAAAGCGCCGGTGAAACCATGGATGAGATCGTCAATGCGGTAACCCGCGTGACCGATATCATGGGTGAAATCGCCTCCGCTTCTGACGAACAGAGCCGCGGTATTGATCAGGTTGGTCTGGCCGTTGCCGAGATGGATCGTGTGACGCAGCAGAACGCCTCGCTGGTGGAAGAATCCGCCGCTGCCGCTGCCGCGCTGGAAGAACAGGCCAGCCGTTTGACTCAGGCCGTTGCGGTGTTCCGTATTCAGCATGACCAACAGCGCGCGCGTGACGTTGCGGCCGCTAAACCGGTTTCAACGGTCCAGCCGCGTAAAGCTGCGGTAGCGGATGCCGGGGATAACTGGGAAACGTTCTAAGACTGTGATGCCGGATGGCGCTATCGCTTATCCGGCCTACGGGAAAGTTATGTCGACCCGATAAGGCGTAGCCGCCATCGGGCAATTAGCGCAACATCAGGCGCATGGCGCAGCGTGATTCATACGCCAGCCCATGCGCTGCTTCCTCTTCTCTTTTCTGGCGCAACTTTGCAGGAAGTGTCTCGTCAGCCAGCAGTTCAAAACCCAGTCGCGCGTACAATGGCGCATTCCACGGCACATCGCGGAAGGTGGTCAGCGTAAGCGACGTATAACCTTTTGCACGCGCCTGTTCGGCAACATAGTTAAGCAATCTGCGGCCAATGCCTTTTCCCTGCCACGCCTGATGCAGCGACAGTTCCGCAATAAACAGCGATGAATCCAGCGTTTCGGCGACTAAAAAGCCGACCGGATGCTCATCGGCCTGCGCCAGCCAGCTCAAGCCAGTGGCGGCAAATGCCTGATGCTGAGCAACTGATATAATCTGGTCGTCAGCAATCCACGCCAGTTCCGGGATCTGTAAAAAACGTTGGCTCGCCGATCGTTCGATGGCGGGAAGCGCGGCAGTGTCTGCCAGAGTAGTCGCGCGCAAGGTGATGTTCATACGAGGAGCATAACATGCCCGATAAGCGCGGTGTTATCGGGCATCTGGAGGATTAATCTTTACGTGGATCGCTAATGGGCTGGCGAACCAGGAAGATGTAGGCAAGGGCCCCCACCATGGTGACGCAGCCGCAGATGATCAGCGCCAGGCGGAAAGAGTTGGTGGTATCAACAATAAATCCGGTGACGATCGGCGCAAACGACGCGCAGATAAAGCTGGCAAAGTTCTGGATACTGCCCACGGAAGCGGTCATGCGTGAAGCCACCGCAACATGGATCAGGCCCCAGCATGAGGTACCGGCGAAGTGGATACAGAACAGCGCCATACCGATCAGTAACACGGCGGCCATCGACGTTGTGGCCTGCGGCACAACGAAGGTGAAGGCTGCAGAGCAGAACATCCCGGCGATTATACAAATCTTACGGCTCTTAATCGGCGCCATACCGCCCTTCACCAGCCAGTCGGTGACAAAACCGTTAATCAACATGCCAGCTGCGCCAAACAGGAACGGGATCGCCGCCATTAATCCGGTGCTTTTTAAATCCAGGTTGTAGGAGGTTTGCAGGTAGCCCGGCAGCCAGGCCAGGTATAACCATGCGGTATAGTTGATGCCGCTAAAGCCCAGCATCATGCCCCACATGGTACGGTTGCGAAACAGGCTGCGCCATTCGGCAAAGCTCAGCGGATCGCGGCGGGCATTGACGCTACCAGCGTTCAGGTACGCTTGTTCCGTGGCGCTCAGCTCAATTTGCTCGCGGTTGCGATACAGCATGTACCAGCCGATGGCGAGGAAAATACCCAGCACGCCAATGGTGATGAACATCCAGCGCCAGCCCATTACCAGCATCATGGCAGCCAGAATCGGCGGGCTAATGGCAACCCCGATGGTGGAGGCGGCGTTGAATAATCCCATCGGGCGGCCGCGCTCTTTGATGTTAAACCAGTCGTTGATGACCTTTACGCCGCACGGGTTCATTGGCGCTTCGCCGATCCCCATCCCGATACGCACCAACACAAACTGGGTGAAGCTGTGTACCATGCCGGACATCGCCTGAAACAGCGACCAGAAGAACATCCCCAGTCCCAGCATAATGCGCGGACCTTTGCGATCCAGCAGCGGGCCGCAGGGCAGTTGCGCAATACCGTAAGCGAGAGAGAATACCGATAGCAACACGCCGATTTGCGTGGCGCTCAGCCCCAGTTCTTCACGAATCGTTAAGTTGGCGACCGACAGAGAACTGCGGTCGAGGTAATTAATAACCGCAGCAAAAAATAATAAAATCATTGCCGTGGTCTGAATACGTTTTATTCGGCTACTGCGTTGCACCATGCCCTCAGGCGGAACATTAATATCCGCAGATGATGACGTGCCAAACGAAGAACTCGGGTCGAGGGTAATATTATTTTTTTCCACGCCGGACTCCTGAACCTCAATAATTTATTTTTCACACAGCAGGACTGTGCAGTATTGAAAAAATACCGGTGATGAATCAATTTGCTCATCACCGCTCACAAAAGTTTTTAATGCAGTCGACTTAGCGTGAGCATAGGCAAGAGGTATTTTTCAGGCGTTTTTATTTTTATAAAATCGTGCTCCCGGTAATGATTTGCTGTTTTTTATCGGTACTTAATGTGCTGCGCTATGACTTTGGTTGATGGAGCGAATCATCGATTGTTTGGCTGAATTCAAATGGTTACACAGCGCCAGGGTGGCATCCAGGTCGCTGCGGCAAATCAGTGCGCTGAGGATGGTCATATGCTCATCGATGGCAATGATATTGCGCTGCTTAAGGTCGCTTTCGTCCCATTGATAGTGGAAGTGGAAAATCACGGAGATGATTTCAAGTGATTGATTGAAAAATATATTATCGGCAGCAGAGAGCAGTAAAGCATGAAACTCGCGGTCTAACTGCGAGAACATACGAAAGCTGCTGCCGATGCTGTCGCGCAGGATCCGGTGGCGCTCGAGTAGCGTTTTTGCCTGCAGCCAGCGTGGGTCATCGTCGGGCAGATTGAGAAAATGCTGCAGGGAATGGGTTTCCAGCATTTCTCGCAGTTCAAACAGCTGCTCGGCGTAGGCCTGATCGAACTGCTTCATGCTCCACTGACCGCGTTTTTCGTTTTTTATCAGGTTGTAACGTTCGAATTTTAAAAGATATTCCCGTACCACTACCGGGCTTACCCCCGCGGCTCTGGCAAGCTGCAGTTCGGAGAAACTCTCGCCCGCGCGCAGCTGGCGCTGGTTGATCATGGTGAAAAACGCCTGCTCAAAAATCCGGTTTTGCTCGGTCATGGAGGCGGTGGTGCAGGCAAAACCGTCGTCATGGTCAGGTTTACGCACGATGACATAGTGGCTACCGACCTGGGTCAGCACCCCGCATTCGCCTAAGTGGCTCAGCATATGGCGCACGGTGGTGCGGCTGATGTTGTACATCTCCGCCAGCGCGCTTTGCGAAGGAAGTGGGGAAGGGATATGACCCCGCGCCATATCATCGATTATCTGGTTAATCACGTTGTGGCGTAAGTTTTGTGAACGGCTCATGGCTTCTCCTTTTTGGCTATTAAAACCCGATTTAAAACATTTTTATGCGCTGGAATTCACAGATTGTGTTTCTGCTTTCTCCGGCTTTTTTATTTTCGTTGATATCTGAGGCAACAGAAAAAAAGGAGAGCAGAATCATGTCTACGATGAATACGTTGATTTGCCAGGAACCTAAAAAATTAGTCTGGAAAGAGCGCGAAATACCTATTCCGGGTGAGGGTGAAGCACTCATTAAAATTAAGTCGGTAGGAATTTGTGGTACCGATATTCATGCCTGGGGCGGCAATCAACCTTTTTTCAGTTACCCACGAGTGTTAGGTCATGAAATATGTGGGGAAATTGTCGGGCTGGGAAAAAATATCCAGAATATGAAAAATGGACAGCAGGTGGCGGTTATTCCTTACGTGGCCTGCCAGCAGTGTCCGGCATGCCTGAGCGGGCGTACCAACTGCTGCGAGAAGATTTCGGTGATTGGCGTCCATCAGGATGGCGGTTTCAGTGAATATCTTTCTGTTCCGGTTACCAATCTGCTGGATGCGCAGGGGATTGACCCACAGGCGGCGGCGCTGATTGAGCCTTATGCCATCAGCGCGCATGCGGTACGCCGGGCGGCGGTGGCACCAGGTGAGCAGGTGCTTGTGGTTGGCGCCGGTCCGATTGGCCTGGGGGCTGCAGCGATTGCCAAAGCCGATGGCGCACAGGTGGTGGTTGCCGATACCAGTCCCGCGCGCCGGGAGCATGTGGTTTCTCGGTTGGGACTTCCGGTTATCGACCCATCCGCTGACGATTTTGATACGCAGCTGCGAAACCAGTTTGGCGGTTCGCTGGCGCAAAAGGTGATTGATGCCACGGGGAATCAGCATGCGATGAATAACACGGTGAATTTGATTCGCCATGGCGGCAGCATCGTTTTTGTTGGGTTGTTTAAAGGCGATTTGCAGTTCTCAGACCCTGAGTTCCACAAGAAAGAGACCACCATGATGGGCAGTCGCAACGCCACACCGGAAGATTTCGCCAAAGTGGGCCGCCTGATGTCGGAAGGCAAATTGACCGCCGACATGATGCTTACGCACCGTTACGCATTTGCCACACTGGCAGAAATTTACGAGCGGGATGTGATCAACAACCGTGAACTGATTAAAGGCGTGATCACGTTCTGAGAGGGAAAACAGGATGAAGACATTAAATCGACGTGATTTTCCGGGAGCCAGCTACCCAACGCGCGTGATCCAGTTTGGAGAAGGTAACTTTCTGCGGGCGTTTGTCGACTGGCAACTGGATATCCTCAACGAGCATACCAGTCTGAACGCGGGCGTGACCATCGTTCGGCCAATTAATACCGATTTCCCGCCGTCGCTGAATACCCAGGACGGGCTGTATACCACGCTTATTCGCGGGCTAAACGAGCAGGGTGAGGCGGTAAGCGAGGCGCGGCTGATCCGCTCGGTAAATAACGAAATCAATCCCTATCAGGACTTCGCGGCGTATCTGGCGCTGGCGCACAATGCGGATATCCGCTTTGTGTTTTCAAATACTACCGAAGCTGGAATTAGCTATCACGCGGCAGACAGTGTGGATGATGCGCCGCCGGTGAGCTTCCCAGCCAAACTGACGCGCCTGCTGCTGGAGCGCTTTAACCACTTTGAGGGCGCGGTGGATAAGGGCTGGGTGATTATCCCGTGCGAGCTTATCGACTATAACGGTGAGGCGCTCAAAACGCTGGTGCTGCGGTATGCGCAGGAGTGGCGGCTTCCCCCGGCGTTTGCCGACTGGGTGGAGACGGCAAACACGTTCTGTTCCACGCTGGTCGACCGTATTGTCACCGGCTACCCGCGTGAAGAAGCTGCCGCGCTGGAAGCTACGCTTGGTTATCACGATGCGTTTCTCGATACCGCGGAGCATTTTTATCTGTTTGTTATTCAGGGGCCGCAGTGGCTGGCAGAGGAGCTGAAGCTGGCGCAGTGTCCGCTGAATATCCGTGTGGTGAGCGATATCAAACCGTACAAAGAGCGTAAGGTCGCTATTCTCAATGGGGCGCATACGGCGCTGGTGCCGGTGGCGTGGCTGTGCGGACTGGAGACCGTCGGTGAGGCGATGCAGGATGCCGATGTCCGCCGCTTTGTCGAACAGGCGATTAGCGAGGAAATCATACCGGCATTGGATCTCCCGGCGGATGAACTGCATGAATTTGCCGACGCGGTAAGCGGGCGTTTTCAGAACCCTTACATCCGTCACCAGTTGCTTTCCATTGCGCTTAACGGGATGACTAAATTTCGTACCCGAATTTTGCCGCAACTGCTGGTGGGTGAGCAAAATGGGCGCTGGCCCGTGCGGTTAACGTTTGCCCTCGCTGCGCTGCTGGCATTTTATCGTGCAGAGCGCGACGGGGAACGCTATCCGATCCAGGATGATGAACAGTGGGTAAGCCTGTATGCCAGCCTGTGGCCGCGAGTAGGTAATGATTTAACGCTGCGTGAACTGGTGGATACCGTACTCGGCGATACGGCGCACTGGGGTGAAGATTTAACGTTGCAGCCAGGGCTTGCCGGACAGGTGACGGCTAACCTGGAGATGATTCTGGTGCAGGGTATGCGCCAGGCGGTGAACGGTCTGGAATAAGGTTGCCATGCAGCGCCCGGTGTGGTGTTGGGCGCTGTTTTTTTTATCCCTGAGCAGCCACTACTTTGATTTCAACCATCCCGATCCCCAGCTTACGCGGCGAGTGGCCGAGAATGTTGCCCTCGTTAGTGGCGACCGGATCGGGCGGGACAATCACCAGCGTATTGGCGTCCGTTGGATTATCAAAATGCAAGGTGGTCGTGCTGACCTCCTGGCTTAATACCAGCGTTTGTTCCTGGCCACCGACGCGTACGGGAATAGGGCGATTCGCGTTGTCACCAAAAGCTTTCGCGGTGATAACCAGATCGAATTTCTTCGGTAGCGGAGTTTTGTATTCGATTTTGACTTCTTCACTCAACTGGGCGTTAGACCAGCGTCCCCAGGACTCAGGGCGTGATATGCCGCTAAACTGTTTCACCTCTTCCGGCGCGCCCGCTACGTTGAAAATGAAGCTGTCAGCTTTGTAGCGAATATCGTTATCGACAATTTTTAGCGTATCGACGTTACCTTTATAGCGTTCGATGTCGATCACCGTGTCTTTAAATGTCGTCTTCCCTTTCCAGTTGGCTTTATCGACATGCTGCACGATCTGCTGCCCGCCCAGTTGCCCCTGTGATACGCACCAGTCGGTAGAGAGTGCCAGTTCTGGCGCCCACAGTTGCGCCATTTTGTAACAGCGGTCTATCCAGACGAAGTTATCGCGTGGGGCGAAATCCGCCAGTTGGAAGCGCAGCGGGGCTGAGTACTCACTTTCCGGCAGCGGTTCGACGCGTTGATCCGAGACCCGGAGCAGCAGCGGCAGACGGAAATGGCTCCCTGAGAAAGAGATCATCTCTTTGTCCCGATCGATGGTGAATGCTTTCATCTCTTTCGGGAAATTCCACAAACGGATGATATTGGGCTTCCACGCCAGCATTTTCTCTTTGATGTTCAGGAACACTTCCGATACGGATTCGCTAGACAGGCTGCTGCGTCCAAGGCCGATAAAGTTATCGCCGCCGAGAATATCCAGTACGGTAGCACCGTTATCCATGGTGTTACGCTTCACCGCCAGCGTATCCTGCTGTGGCTGGTCGCCGCGCAGCACGAAGAACAGGTTGTTGCGATCCTGCTTGTTCAGGTACTTCCATGCGGTGTTGTTCATCGCCAGATGATCGGAAGACACCACGATCACGGTGTCTTTGAACCACGGTGATGCTTTGATTTTATTGATAAATTCGGCGATATTTTCCTGGCTGCAGCTGACCGCGCTGAACGACTGGTTGGCCTTCCCGTCGATGTCATAACGTTTACGGTTGCAGCTACGTGAGATAAATCCATCCGGATGATGGGTATCCACGGTCAGGGTAAACAGTGAAAAACGCTGGCCCGAGCGCGATAGTTCTTCGAATTTTTTCCACGCTTCGTCCAGCACGGTATCGTCGTAGAAGCCCCAGTCGTTACGATAGGCCGGGTCCGACACCACGCTTTTTAACTCTTGTGCACCGTACAGATGGTCAAAGCCGTGAGATTTCAGGAACACGTCTTTGCCGGCAAAGCGCAGGTTGGCACCCTGCACAAAGTAGTTCTGATAGCCGGAGTTTTTCAGGATATCGCCCAGACAGATATTGTTAGGGAAGAAACTTGAGACCGACGCCGAGGCGTTGCCTTCAAATGGTGCAAACAGCGGAATACCGCACTGGGAGGCGACCATCCCGGCGATGGTGTAATCGGTACCCGGAAGCTGCATGGTATTGCTGAAATCCAGACCTTCATTTTTTAACGCGCCGAGTTCCGGGGTCAGATCCGGGAATGCGTCGTTATTAAAATAGGTGCGCTCCAGACTTTCGCCGTAGATATAAACCAGGTTCAGCTTCGGATTGGGGATCGTTTTTGATGGCTCTTTGTAATAGGCCGCAAAATCGGGATCGCCATCGCGTGACTGGGATTTAACCAGTTCAGTTATCTGGTGGAACGCCGGGCTGGCATCAACAGAAGCCAGCGCCAGCAGCAGGGCCAGTAGACTGTAACCCACATGATGCGGATGATGGCGACGGCGACGCAGTATCCAACCCAGCGTGACAAAAACGGTGGTCAGCGCCAGGGCTATCCCAACGCCCGGCAGGATATATTTTCCAATCCCCGCGCCGGTCAGGCTGTTGGTCAGGGTGTACAGGACCGCATCGTTGATGCCGTCACCCGTGAAATAGTCACTGGCATACAGCGTGATGTTTAAGACAATAAAGATCCCCAGCACCGTTAACGTGGCGGCAAACCACCAGGTGTTGCGACCCGCTTTCCAGGCGTAAATCAGCACTGAAGCGAGAAACAAAGTGATGGAGATGAATTCTGACAACGGTCGATCCTCAGTAAACCCGGCACACGCCTGGCAGGCTAATCATTTCTGGACAGTACAATGTAATAGCGTTGTTATATTGCTGCAATTGTAGTGACATTTAATTACGTTGTTATTCAGAATTGGTTTAGATATGCGGGTTTTTGCGGGCAATCACTCCGCATTTGGTAGGTAAATATCTTCGTGGGATTGATTGCTGCCGCGCCGGTGGTGAAATGGCCGGGCGCGGCATTTGTGGCATCAGGAAATGAAGTTCATCCCCTGTTTTAACACCAGATCGCAGGCCTTGGTTTTAACTTTCTGCGCCAGGGAGCTGTTACCGATGGTGTTCAGGTCCAACTGTTGACCATCTTTGGCGTTGAGCAGACCCTGAATACCGTCCATATAGTTGGTATCTTGTTTCTGTTCAGGCGCGCTGAGGCCCAGTTTATCCAGCACCTGGTTTTTGACGTTTTGCGTGTCGGTGACCGAGGCCAGCTTCTGTTTCGCGCAATATTCCAGGATCCCGGCGGCGTTATTCATGCTGCTGGAGGTCAACGACTGATTGCTGCCATTCAGCAGGCTGGTCAGGGAAGAGAGCGATGAGCTGCTTTGTGAGCCGGAGCTTTGTTTGCTCAGCTCACTGGCCGCGCTGGAGAGCGAATCCTGCCAGGAGGCGGCGAAAACGCTGGTGGAGATGAGCGTGCCGGCGGCAAGCGCACAGCACAGCAGACGTTTGGTAGTTTTCATCATTATATGCAACTCGTGTTATGCCTTTCAGCGCAGTATAGCGCTGGCAGTCTTAGGAGTGGTCCTAATACGTTAATACTCTTTACCGGTTACCCGACTACGGTAGCTTTCCCAGTTAAAGATAACCCACAGGCTATTGCCAAGGCGCATACGGTCCATTACGCGCTCACCCAGCAGTTTGTTCATTTCATCCATATTGCTGTTAGTTAACATGCCGGTTGGACGTTTAGACGACGAACGGCGATCGACGATCTGGTTGATGATCACTTTCTCGTAGCGGGATTCTGTCTGCATGCCGATCTCGTCGATCACCAGCAGATCCACATTACTCAGATCGTTGAGCAACTGTTCTTCGCTGGTTTCACGATTGCTGAACGTTTCTTTCATCGCCGACATGATATCGGCGACGGTAATAATCAGTACCGACTTGCCGCGCAGCAGCAGTTCGTTGCAGATGGCGGCGGCCAGATGGTTTTTACCCGTGCCGGGTTTGCCAGAGAAGATAAAACTGGCGATGTTGCCGTCAAACTCTTCAACGTACTGGCGAGCTTTGCTCAGGGCATTCATCTGACCTTCGCACTCAACCCGATAGTTTTCGAACGAACAGTTCTGATGCAGCGGACGGATACCGGAACGGTTGAATGTACGCTGCATTTTCATGGCCCGGTTTTCGCGGGCCAGCGCGGCGGCGCGAATTTCACCTTGCTCTTTTTGCCATGCCAGCAGTTCTTCACCTGTTTTGAAGGCTGGCTCAACATTGGGTGGCATCATTTTTTGCAAACGTTTCATCAGGTCGCCAACGTTTTTCATCGTTATCCTCTAAAACCCGGTGGAATGTGGCTGTCAGGTTCACTGACGCTGTTCACATCGCGCTTTGGCATTCCGCCATTGCTGGCCCGTCCAATCTGAATGCTGCGCGCCAGTTTTTGCTGCCACTGAATATGGTGAAAGACTTTGCCTTCGGCTTGCCAGTAGGCAACAAATGAAGCCAGTTCCTCGGCGGTGACGGGCTCTCTTAACGCCACGCCCCACAAGGCGGCCTGACGCTGGAAGTCAGCATCTGGCTGCCAGTCAGCGTACATAGCAAATTTACCCATTGGCACGGCAACCGGTACCGCTTGCGGCTCTTCATAAAATTGGGCATCTAATGTTACATCGCTTCCCGGGCGTGACAGCTTCTCCTCAAGTGCCAGCAACTCTGCCAGCCGTGCAGGCGTCACCGCGTAAAACGCTGGCGCGTTGTTGGCGAATACGGCTACGGCACCGCCCGCAGACCTGGCCAGCACAGTTTGGTGATCGTGTAGTAAGGCGTCAATGCTCGTGACGTCCGGCGTCAAAATTTTGCAGGGCATAATGTTTCTCAATACTGAACAACAACCGAGAAGGAACTGCTTTTATAGTAACACAGAGAGAGAGGAGAGCAGCAGATGAGGGAAGGTTCCCCCATCTGCAAAGGGGTAAACAGGTTCATTCGTTATACGCGCGGACGTTTGCGATACAGCCATAATCCTGGCACGGAAAGTCCAATTGAGAGTGCGCCCACAATCGATGAGGCTTTAAGAAAATTGGTCAGCAGGGTGATCATCAGCGCTTCGCTATAACCGAAATGACCGATCTTTACGGCGGATATCATGGCGGTGTAGGCGGAGATCCCCGGAAACATAGGGATCACTGCCGCAACGGTGAAGACTTTCGGATGCGCCAGATACCAGCGCGACCACTGGATCCCAATGCAGCCGACCAGCAGCGAGGCCATAAAGGTGGACCATTCGATATTAAACCCTGCAGTCATCATGACCATCCGTGAACCGTGCCCAAGCGCGCCGAGTAACGCACACCAGGGGAGTGCCCGATGCGGTACGTTAAATACCATAGCAAAGCCAAGCGCCGGGATCGCCGACAGGATCATGTCCTGCATCAGCGCCAAAATGAAATCGATCACGCCCATCCGCGCAGCCCCCATAAGGTCATCGACACGATCACGCCAATACAGGTCGCCAGCGTAAGCAGACTGGCAATCGCCCAGCGAGCGAGCCCGGTATTAATGTGCCCTTTAAACATATCCGCAACCGAATTGATTAACGGAAAACCGGGGACCAATAACAGTACGCTGGCGGCCATGGCTACGGTAGGCGTGTGATTAAACGTCGGTAGCGTAAGCAGCAGGCCGGATATGGTGGTCGCGACAAAAGCGGTAATACAAAAGTTGATTTGTGGATGCAAATGCCGGGAAGCCAGGATCTGGCGAATGTACATGGCGATCATGCTGGCGAAAAAGGTGATCATCGCGCCATCCCAGCCGCCGTTATTGAGTTTACAAAAGCAGGCGCAGGACAATCCTACCATGAAAGCAACCAGCCATCTGGGATAGCGTAGCGGTTTGATTTGGTTAAACCGTTTCTCTACCCCTTTTTCATCCAACAGATTATGCTCTGCCAAAATAACGATGTGTTGCACTTCCGTCACGACGTGCATGTTGATGCCACGATCCTGATTTTTTCGGGTCGATGTCAGGCATTGTCCGTCTTTGATCGTCGTCAGGACGATGGCATTCGATGATATGGCACTTTCTACACTGTCCATCCCAAGCGCCAGACCCAGGCGGGTGGAGAGTTCATCGACCAACGCGCTTTCTGCGCCATGTTGCAGTAAAAAAAGCCCGCATTGTATACATAACCGTGTAACCGTTCTTTGTGACGACTGCTCTGTTTGCATAGCTCGCTCTGACTAAAAGATGCTCTCTTAATGAAGAATATCTTCTTTTTATCATGAAGCGTGAGTCGGTTGGCTCTGGATAAGATCAATTTTTGTGTTGAAAAAAGAAACAGGTCACTTGGTGGTTGTAGGAAATCGTATCGTGGGACACACTCCTGAACCAGGGCTAAATTTTTCGAGATGAACAGTAATTACGTAAGGAATGCTAATAATTTAATGTAGTTATTTTAATTGTACAATGAATGTACATGTGCGTGATTATGGCATGATAAATTTATAGTGTGATGCTATTGGGAACGTAGCATTGCCATTTTCTATTTAGAATAAGGATAAATAATTCATCCTGTCTATTGTTTAACGCATGTCTATTTATTAATTATTTTATTTGATTGTAGGTGATACTTGCGCGCGCAAGATTGAAGACATGTGAATATGGAGGAGTTATGTTGCCAGGACGCTGCAAGAACGCAATTATTATTAGTAAATTACCTATCATACAAATTGGGCTTAAAGGGGTAATGCAAGCGCATTTCTCTGATTACAAACTGACCTACTGCCGCGCCGTAGAAGAACTGACATTGATGCAACTGCGACGTTCAGATCTGGTTATCGCTGATTTAACCGGAGACTGCAGTCATTCGCGTGCGGTCTGCGAACAATATTATTCTTTGTTACCTCAATATCGTGATATTCACTGGGTCTTTCTCGTTTCTCGAAATTATTATCCTGTGGCCGTTGAGATGCTGATGTGTCCAATCAGTACGCTGTTATCTGATGCTGAACCGATTGATAGTTTAGTAAATGCTATTGATGCAGGGAATGTTTATGCCGACAGAATTAGCCCGGTATTGCTCTCTCCGGTAATAGCACCAGAAAAACAGGATCATAGCGTACACTCAATTATTCTGACGCTATCTGAACGGAAAGTGTTACGGCTTCTGGGAAAGGGCTGGGGGATTAATCAGATTGCCACATTACTTAAAAAAAGTAATAAGACAATCAGCGCCCAGAAAAATAGTGCGATGCGTCGTCTGTCAATACACAGCAATGCGGAGATGTATGCCTGGATAAATAGTTCTCAAGGAGCACGAGAGTTGAATCTACCTTCAGTTTATGGAGAGACCACGGAATGGAAGACAGAAGTATCAAAAGAAATGTCGCACTGGTAGAAAAGTGTGTAATGAGCAGCGTGGGTATTTATAATTTATTTAATGCCAGACCGAACAATCAATACCAACTTCATCCCTTTTCAGGACAGCCAGCCTTAAGCCAGGCGATGTCACAGACGTCATTTTCCGCGGTTATTTTTTCACTTTCCGCGAAAAGAACCGATCGCCGCACCGGACTGGCTTATCTGACAGAGCTGGCGGTGAAACACCCTCGCATCAAGCGAGTGGTCATTGCCGATGATGATGACGAGGCGCGGCTAATTGGCTCGCTGTCACCGCTACCACTGGATGCCGTGATTAGCAAAGCATCCACGCTGAGTATGTTGCAGGAAGAATTATTTGCAGCGCTGGATTGCGCCAGAGGGGAAACAGAAGACACGAAGAAGCTCTGGTATATCAATCAATGCCGTATGCTTAGCCCAACCGAGCGCGAAATTCTGCGCTATATGTCGAATGGTTATTCGATGCTGCAGATCGCGATTGAGCTTGAGCGAAACATTAAAACGATTCGTGCGCATAAATTTAATGTGATGTCCAAACTGGGCGTTAGTTCGGATGCCGGATTACTGAATGCTGCCGATATCCTGCTGCATGTGCGCTCTGCAGAACCGTCATCTTTTCGTCGTACTGCCCCGTTATGGCGTGCTTGAGAAGATGCGTACCGGCGTAGTCATTGGCATGGAAAGGTAAATCGATCACTGGCACACATCAACCCAGGTTGCCGCAGTCAGTTCTGCTATTCTTTCTGGCGCAATGCGAACCGCGCTGTGAGTGGCTCCTGCTGCAGGGAGCACTTCTGTATAGTGTTTCAACGAGACATCACAGTACACCGATATGGGTGTCTCCAACCCGAAAGGACATACGCCTCCTACGGGATGACCTGTTGCGTTGACTACTTCATCGCTACTCAGCATGCGCGCTTTGGCGCCAAACGTATTTTTCAGTTTTTTATTATCGAGGCGAGCATCTCCTCTGGCGACGACCAGGATAATGTCGTTTTTCACCTTTAGTGACAGCGTTTTTGCTATCTGCCCTGGTTCGACGTTATGGGCCTTGGCTGCCAGATCGACGGTGGCGGTGCTTTGATCTAATTCGATGATTTCAATATCTGGCGCATGTTGCGCTAAAAACTGCCGTACTGATTGTAAACTCATTCTTCTCTCCCTCTCGCATATCCGCAGTCCTGCATAGCAGAAAACCGCCTGGCGTAATTTGTCATAGGGGCAGCGTTACTGTAAATATTTTATTGTAACAACACAGCAACATTGGCAGTTTCTCGATCACCTTCACAATCAAAGAAACCGGTTACAGTAACCGGTTGCGGAATACTGAAATGGCGATTAATACTGAAGCTGTCACTCCCTCTGTATCACATAATAAGAGCCATCTATGAAACTTAACTCAAAAAGCGGTAAGGCTGGTTTTTCTCCCGGCACGGTTGCGAATAGTAGGAATGGGTTTTACGTGGTGGTGTTGATACCAGCACGGTTGCAGGGTTTAGCACAACGGGAGAACGGCTATGTCTACTAACCATGCTGTATTTAATGTGATTTTCCGCTTTGTTGAAAGCTACGTTAGCCCTGTCGCCGGGCGCATTTCTTCACAACGCCATGTGATGGCAATACGTGATGGTTTCATTTCGGCGATGCCGTTTATGATTGTAGGGTCTTTTCTGCTGGTTTTTGCCTATCCGCCTTTTTCGCCGGATACCACCTGGGGGTTTGCCCGCGCATGGCTGGATCTGGCAAAACAATTTGAAGGCCAGATACTCACGCCGTTTGATATGACGATGGGGATCATGTCGGTCTACATATGTGCGGCTATTGCCTATAACCTGGGCAAGCACTATGTGAAGTCGCATCAGTTAGATCCGTTTATGTGCGCGATGCTGTCGATCATGGCGTTTTTGTTGATTGCCGCACCGAAAACCAAAGGTACGATGCCGGTTGATAGCCTCGGCGGTACGGGAATTTTCACTGCCATCCTGGTGGCAATTTATTGCGTTGAAATGATGCGCTTCCTGAAGGCGCACAACATCGGGATCCGCTTACCCGATCAAGTGCCGCCGATGATCAAAAACTCATTTGATCTCCTGATCCCGGTACTGGTGGTGGTGCTGACGCTGTACCCGCTGAGCCTGGTGATACAGTCGCAGTTTGATATGCTGATCCCGCAGGCCATTATGGCCATCTTTAAACCACTGGTGTCCGCAGCGGATTCTCTGCCGGCGATACTGCTGGCAGTACTGATCGGCCATCTGCTGTGGTTTGCCGGTATTCACGGTGCGGCGATTGTGTCGGGTATGCTGCAAATGTTCTGGTTGACCAACCTCGGCATGAACCAGTCGGCGCTGGCGCAGGGCGCGCCTTTACCGCATATCTTTATGGAAGCGTTCTGGACGTTCTTTATCGTCGTGGGGGGATCGGGGGCGACGATGGGGCTGGTGATTTGCTATCTGCGCAGCCGCTCGGCCCATCTACGATCGATTGGGCGTTTGAGCGTGGTCCCCAGTATTTTCAACATTAACGAGCCGGTGATTTTCGGTACGCCGATTGTCATGAATCCAGTGTTCTTTATTCCCTTCCTGCTGGCCCCAATGGTGAACGCGGTGCTGGCCTGGGCGGCGATGAAACTGGATCTAATTGGGCGGGTGATTTCAGTGGTTCCCTGGACCGCACCGGCGCCCGTTGGCGCGGCATGGGCATTAGGCTGGGATTATCGTGCGGCGATCCTGGTGGTCGTGTTGGCGCTGGTTTCTGCCATCATCTACTTCCCATTCTTTAAGGTTTATGAGAGGCAACTGTTGGCGCAGGAAAAAGAAGAAGCACAGCGGATAGAAGAGGAAAATCAGCAGGTTGCATAAAGTGTTGGCGGGGGGCTATGGCTCCTCGCTTATTTTAGCGTGCAGTCGCCGCATTGCTGAACATCGGGCAGGCGATAGCGCTGGCAGCAGGTTCTGCGTACTAACAGTCCCTCGCGTGGAACGACGGTGCGCCACAACGGATTATCCTGGCCACAGGATAGTTGTTTCTCAAAGAAGCAGGTCTGGCGCAGCGTGTTCAACAGTTCTTCACCTAACAACGGCTTCATTTCCGTTAAGTACCAGTGAATTAAGTATCCCGTATTGCTCCAGACAAGTTTCGCGTTGATCTCACCCGTTGATTCCAGTGCCTGAACGACCGGTGTCAGGGCTGACAAAATCAGCGTTTCCATACGTTGTTGCGGTGAGAGTGCCGTGGTCTGGTGATCCTGATGTACATCTATCCAGAAACATGCGGCACGCCCGGTTTCGTGAAACTCCACGTGCATATGTTCAGGAGAGACGTCGATAGCCTCTTTTTGCGTCAGCAGAGCCACCATAAGCGGGGGCATCATCAGGCCGATATACCATTGCGCCCAAAGGGAGATCAGCGGTTTATTTTCGCGTACTAACGTGGGCTGGTTGCGGTAGATGTGGTCTGAATAAACGGCCAGAAGCGAACTTAACGTTGTCGGTTGCGTCCATTCATGTAATGTCATTGCACCTTGCGGCGGGGTCTCGTCAAGGCGAATGAAATCCAGCAAGTGTTCGCGGGTTTGGGCTATGGTCGCACGCACGGAAGCCGCCAGCGAGGGCATCTCTGAAGGGAGATGGCTGTGCCAGATGACATCTTCAACGATGGGTGCGGAACGGTAAGCCATGGCGATATAAGGATGTTAATCTAAATGATAATGATTTCTAATCCTATAGATGGGGGTAAACGATGGCAAGATCTTTGTCGCAAGATCGGGCAGTTCCGCACGGAAAACTCAGGAAGAGGTGCAGTTTATCCGCAGCTCATCGCTGACCAGAGTGTTGTTTCGACCCATATTCTTGGCCTCATAAAGCGCTTTGTCTGCTCTGGTAATCGCGGAGTCAATATCCTGTTCCACCAAAGGCGCAATACCGATGCTGACCGTCACATTGGTTGCTACGCTCTCATTAAACATATGTGGAATTTTAAGATCGTACACTTTCTGGCGAATACGCTCGGCGGCAGCCTGGGCCTGTTGGGGGTCGACCGCGGTCAGCAAAACCATAAACTCTTCGCCACCAAAACGTGCCACCACGTCCCGGGAGCGTACGGAATCACGAATCGCGGCAGAAACGCGAATCAGCGCCTGATCGCCCATCATGTGTCCGTAATGATCGTTATAGGCCTTGAAATGGTCGATATCCATCAGCAGGACGTAGTGCTTCGAGTTGCTCAGGGCCAACAGCGTATCGAGTCTGTGTTGCAGCCCCCGGCGATTGTACAAACCGGTTAGCGGGTCGAGCATGCTGAGTCCGTTCAGGGTTTCCCGTTCTTCCAGTAGTTTGTACATCAACTGCTGGGCGAAGCCGTCGTAGCGCTTTTGTATCACATGCTGGATGGCGATCCCGGCCATGGGTAGCGCCATAAAATAGAAAATTCGCAGACCATGCTCGCTGCCGTTAAGCCATAAACAGACGACGACTGAGGGTAACGAATGCAGCGTAAAGGCGATGATATTGTTGGCAAAAGCGATAGAACCAATAAACAGCACGCTGAGAAGTGCGATTAACAGAAAATAATAATCATTATGACCTAGCGCGTTATATTTCAGAAAAATATGTAATGCCCATAGCAAGCCAAAAACGATTGAAATAAAAGGAAGATTAATTTTTTTATTCGCATATTTGCCATGCCATGCCAACAGCAATGTACTGGCGGCCAGGATGAGCAACGCCGGGACAGATACGGCTTTGACGGCAAAAAGTGGGAAAACAAGCGTAAACAGCGCGGAGACTGCATTGAGAAGCAGAAACAGACGTAAAGAAAGTTGATACTTCTTAGTGCGCAGAGTTCGCCAGGATTGTACTGTCATAGGTAAATATTGTTATTTATCTGCAATATACGAAGGTGTGTTTGTAAGGAAAAAATGATGAGCGAAAAATCATTCGTTCAGGTCGTTATTGTTTTTTGATGAAAAGCTAACCGGCGAGCAATTTATCACCTTAAACTATTTATGTCATCAATCGTTAAGTAAAACTCATAGAATTGATAGCCTTTCCTGGCTGACAAATGAGAAAATTTATCATATGATATTGGTTATCATTATCAATGTCATAGGTGAAACCATGTTGCAACGTGCGCTGGGCAGTGGATGGGGGGTTTTGCTGCCGGGGATAGTGATTGCCGGGCTGGCATTTACTGATCTGTCACTCGACGCATGGAAGGCGATGATTGTATTAGGATTACTACTGACTTCACTCATGTTATACCACAAGCGTTTACGGCACTTTGTCTTATTACCTTCATGCGCGGCGCTGATCGGCGGCATTGTTTTGGTAATGATGAACTGGAATCAGGGATGAGCAAAACAGGAAAGAAAATCGAAGGAAAGATAAGATAATTGGTGCGAGGGGGGGGACTCGAACCCCCACATCCTAAGGACACTAACACCTGAAGCTAGCGCGTCTACCAATTCCGCCACCTTCGCACAGTCATCTTATTTTTTTGATATCGCCTCGTTGGTGCGAGGGGGGGGACTCGAACCCCCACATCCTAAGGACACTAACACCTGAAGCTAGCGCGTCTACCAATTCCGCCACCTTCGCCCAGTGCGAGCAATATCAACGTGGATTATGGTGCGAGGGGGGGGACTTGAACCCCCACGTCCGAAAGGACACTAACACCTGAAGCTAGCGCGTCTACCAATTCCGCCACCTTCGCATACCATCGACACTCAAAAAGTATCGTTACCACGGAGGCGCATTCTAGTTGTTTTCAACTTTTCGTCAATAGTTAATTGTCCAGGCTGGGCCGATTGATGCAAAAACGGCCACGTGAATGGCCGTTCGCTGCGAGACAATTACGCTTTTTTCGCCTGGCGCGTCATGATGGTGCGATAGACCTTGAAGCGCCCGGTCTGCGCGATAACTTCGTGGAAGCCAAACACTTCATCCAGTACTTTCGGATAAGGCAGGAAGGCGTTGGCAACAATGCGCAGTTCACCGCCGCTGTTCAGGTGACGCACCGCGCCGCGAATCAGCGTTTGCGCGGCATCCAGACTGGTCTGCATGCCGTCATGGAACGGCGGGTTGGAGATGATCATATCAAAGCGACCCGTCACGTCAGAAAAGACGTTACTGGCGATGACGTCACCTTCAATACCGTTGGCGGCAAGCGTTGCGCGGCTGGCTTCAACAGCGGCTGCGCTAACATCGCACAGGGTTAAGCGCACTTTTGGCGAGTGGCTGGCAAGCGCGACGGAGAGGATACCCGCGCCACAGCCGACATCCAGAACTTTGCCTTTGGTGTGCGGCGTCAGCGTGGAGAGCAGCAGTTGGCTGCCAACATCCAGGCCGTCACGGCTGAATACGCCCGGCAGCGTTTTGATGGTCAGATTGTCTGTCTGGTATTCGTCCCAGTATTTTTCAGCATCAAAGACCGGCTGCTTTTCCAGACGACCGTGGTACAGGCCACAGCGACGTGCGCTGTCGACTTTGTTCAACGGCGCGTATTCGGCCAGCATCTGCTCGGCGCTACGTACGCCGCTGCGGTTTTCGCCAACAACAAAAATATTGGTACCCACCGGCAACAGCGAAAGAAGGTTCATCAACTGGAACTGGGCTTCAGGTTTATTCTTCGGCCAGTAGTAGATCAGCGTATCGCTATCGCCGACGTCATCGGCTTGAGCGATGAGGCTGAAGCGGACGTTGTCGCCCATCTGGCGGTTAAGCACCTGCCAGTGGTGAAGCTGCTGAGTATGCGCACGGCTGGCGGCGCTTTCAAAATGGGCAGGCAGGTCATCCTGCAAATCACCGGCAAACATAATACGGCTTTGTTCGAAATCATCACTGTGGCGCAGCAAGACTTCACTTGCCGGGGTAAAAGCAGACATGGAGTGCTCCTTAAATTGTACAGCGGGGGATTATAGTTGTTTGATGGCACGGATTCGACAAATTTGCTATATTTGCGCCCCTGATTACAGGAGCGTTTCGCTATGACATCCCGACGAGACTGGCAGTTACAGCAACTGGGCATTACGCAGTGGTCGTTGCGTCGTCCTGGCGCACTGCAGGGCGAAATCGCGATTTCCATTCCTGCGCATGTCCGTTTGGTGATGGTTGCGGAACAGTTACCCGCGCTAACCGAACCATTGATGAGCGATATTTTACGCGCATTAACCGTCAGCCCGGATCAGGTTTTACAACTGACGCCTGACCGTGTCGCCATGCTGCCGCAAGGTAGTCGCTGTAATAGCTGGCGGCTGGGAACCGAAGAGCCGCTGCTGCTGGAGGGCGCTCAGGTCGCGAGTCCTGCGTTTAATGAATTACGGGAAAACCCCGCGGCCCGCGCCGCGTTATGGCAACAAATCTGCGCATATGAACACGATTTCTTCCCTCGAACCGACTGATTTACCCGCAGCATTTCAGATTGAAAAACGCGCCCACGCTTTTCCCTGGAGTGAAAAAACATTTGCCAGCAACCAGGGCGATCGTTACCTCAATTTTCAGTTGAGGGTTGATGACGTGATGGCGGCCTTTGCGATTACGCAGGTCGTGCTGGATGAAGCTACGCTGTTCAATATTGCCGTCGACCCTGACTTTCAGCGCCGTGGGCTGGGGCGTGAGCTGCTGGAGCATCTGATCGATGAGCTGGAAAAGCGTGGCATTTTGACGCTGTGGCTTGAAGTGCGCGCCTCAAACGCCGCCGCTATCGCGCTGTACGAAAGCTTAGGCTTTAACGAGGCGACGATCCGTCGCAATTACTATCCAACGGCCGATGGTCACGAAGACGCCATCATCATGGCGTTGCCAATCAGCATGTAAGACAAGGTGTAATGATGAAGAAGTGGGACTGGATTTTCTTTGATGCCGACGAAACGCTGTTTACATTTGACTCGTTTACCGGCTTACAGCGGATGTTTCTCGACTATAGCATTACCTTTACCGCTGAAGATTTTCAGGACTACCAGGCCGTGAATAAACCGCTGTGGGTGGATTATCAAAACGGTGCGATTACCTCATTACAGCTGCAGCATGCCCGTTTTCAGAGCTGGGCCGAACGCCTGAAGGTTGAACCGGGCCAGCTTAATGATGCATTCATCAATGCGATGGCGGAGATCTGCTCGCCGTTGCCGGGGGCGGTTTCTCTGCTCAATGCGATTCGTGATAAAACAAAAATCGGCATCATTACTAACGGCTTTACCGCGTTGCAGCAAATCCGCCTTGAGCGGACGGGGCTGCGCGACTATTTCGACCTGTTGGTGATTTCTGAACAGGTTGGGGTGGCAAAACCCGATCCCCGTATTTTTGACCATGCGCTGGCGCAGGCGGGCAATCCTGACCGTTCTCGCGTGCTAATGGTGGGTGACACCGCAGAGTCCGATATTCTTGGCGGCATTAACGCCGGGCTATCCACCTGCTGGCTCAATACGCATCATCGCGAGCAGCCAGCGGGCATTCAGCCGACCTGGACGGTCACGTCATTAAGCGAACTGGAGCAGCTCCTGTGTAAACACTGATTGCCTCCCCCCCGTTGATGGGTAAAATAGCCGCAATTTTTCGTATTCAACTTGCCCGGCCCGTTGCCGTGCTTACCTAAGAAGATTTGACTATGACGTTGTCTCCTTATTTGCAAGAGGTGGCCAAACGCCGCACTTTTGCCATTATTTCTCACCCGGATGCCGGTAAAACGACAATTACTGAAAAGGTGCTGTTATTCGGACAGGCGATTCAGACCGCCGGTACGGTAAAAGGCCGTGGCTCCAGCCAGCATGCAAAATCTGACTGGATGGAAATGGAAAAGCAGCGTGGTATCTCCATTACCACCTCCGTGATGCAGTTCCCGTATCATGACTGCCTGGTCAACCTGCTGGACACCCCGGGGCACGAAGACTTCTCCGAAGATACCTACCGTACCCTGACGGCGGTGGACTGCTGTCTGATGGTCATTGATGCCGCGAAAGGTGTTGAAGACAGGACCCGCAAGCTGATGGAAGTTACCCGTCTGCGTGATACGCCGATCCTGACTTTTATGAACAAACTTGACCGTGACATCCGCGACCCGATGGAGCTGCTGGATGAAGTTGAGAACGAACTGAAAATCGGCTGTGCGCCGATCACCTGGCCGATTGGCTGCGGGAAGTTGTTCAAGGGCGTCTATCACTTGTACAAAGATGAAACGTATCTGTACCAGACCGGTAAAGGCCATACGATTCAGGAAGTGCGTGTTGTTAAAGGTCTCAACAACCTGGAACTTGATGCTGCCGTGGGTGAAGACCTGGCGCAGCAGCTGCGCGACGAGCTGGAGCTGGTGCAGGGCGCGTCCAACGAGTTCGACCATGAGTTGTTCCTTGCGGGCGAAATCACCCCGGTCTTCTTCGGTACCGCGTTGGGTAACTTCGGCGTTGACCATATGCTGGACGGCTTAGTGGAGTGGGCGCCTGCGCCGATGCCGCGTAAAACCGACACTCGCATTGTCGAAGCCTCAGAAGAGAAGTTCACCGGTTTCGTGTTTAAAATTCAGGCCAACATGGACCCGAAACACCGTGACCGTGTGGCGTTCATGCGTGTGGTATCCGGCAAGTATGAGAAAGGCATGAAAATGCGCCAGGTGCGCATTGGTAAAGACGTGGTGATCTCCGATGCGCTGACCTTTATGGCCGGTGACCGTTCTCATGTGGAAGAAGCGTATCCGGGCGATATTCTTGGTCTGCATAACCACGGCACTATCCAGATCGGCGATACCTTTACCCAGGGCGAAATGATGAAGTTCACTGGTATTCCGAACTTCGCGCCGGAGCTGTTCCGTCGTATTCGCCTGAAGGATCCATTGAAGCAGAAGCAGCTACTGAAAGGGCTGGTTCAGCTGTCAGAAGAGGGCGCCGTGCAGGTATTCCGTCCGATCGCCAACAACGATCTGATCGTAGGCGCCGTCGGTGTGCTGCAGTTCGACGTGGTGGTTTCTCGTCTGAAGAGCGAATACAACGTTGAAGCCATTTATGAGTCGGTCAACGTGGCGACTGCGCGCTGGGTAGAGTGTTCTGACGTGAAAAAATTCGAAGAATTTAAGCGTAAAAACGAAATTCAGCTGGCGCTGGATGGCGGTGATAATCTCACCTATATCGCGCCGACCATGGTTAACCTGAATCTCACCCAGGAACGTTACCCTGACGTTCAGTTCCGTAAAACACGCGAACACTAATCTGTCCCCCAGGGCGCGGTACTCACCGCGCCCTGCAACTTTTCCTGTCTTTTAAATCCCTTGCGGAATGTTCTTAAATCCCCTGACTTTTGTTTGTTTTTTAATCAATACAGGCAACAACCGCGAAATCGTGAACTATATTTAACAATGTGATGACATAAATATCGGCTTTTAATGCTCTTCATTAAGCATTTCGCAGCCCCTTTAGCTGATATTTATTTCAGTCACGAGATTAGTTGCTGGTTCTGACCGCTAAGCGGCAGAACATCGCTATAAGTACAACAAACAGGAATACATCGATGACAATGACAGGACTTAAGATTTCTAAAACGCTACTGGCCGTGATGCTGACTTCCGCTGTTGCAACGGGTTCTGCTTATGCAGAAAACGCCACAATGGATAAAGCGCAATCCGGACTCGAAAGTGCGGGGCAGAAAGTCGATAGCTCTATGAACAAAGTCGGTAATTTCATGGATGACAGCACCCTCACCGCCAAAGTAAAAGCCGCGCTGGTGGACCACGAAAGCATTAAGAGCACCGATATCTCCGTCAAAACGGACCAGAAAGTAGTGACGTTAAGCGGGTTTGTTGAAAGCCAGGCGCAGGCCGAAGAGGCCGTTAAAGTCGCGAAAGGCGTTGAGGGCGTGACCTCCGTTAGCGACAAACTGCACGTGCGTGACAGCAAAAATACCTCCGTAAAAGGCTATGCCGGTGATACGGCCATCACCAGCGAAGTGAAAGCTAAGCTGCTGGCCGATGACATTGTCCCTTCCCGCAAGGTGAAAGTTGAGACCACCGATGGCGTTGTGCAACTTTCAGGCACTGTCGATTCACAGGCTCAAAGCGATCGCGCTGAGAGCATCGCCAAAGCGATTGATGGCGTGAAAAGCGTCAAAAACGATCTCAAAACTCAGTAATTAGACTTAATTCGCCCTCCTGACGTTTGTCGGGAGGCGTATTGTGCACCACACTGAAAATATCGCAGATGGGTAGCCTGAGCGCTCATATCAAGCGGTGAAATTAACTATGGTAAAGGAGAAGCATATGTTTCGATGGGGCATCATATTTCTGGTTATCGCGTTAATTGCCGCTGCACTGGGTTTTGGTGGACTGGCGGGTACCGCTGCAGGTGCTGCAAAAATTGTTTTTGTGGTGGGTATCATTCTGTTCCTGGTCAGCCTGTTTACCGGGCGTAAACGACCCTAGTACGTAAACCGTAAAGATAACTTGCTACTGAGCCAGTCCAGCGGACTGGCTTTTACGGTTTTAGCAGCAGGCAATTTGCGTTACTTTGTTGTCCTATTACAAAAACAACAGGAAGGCAGAGGTGGGGCAGAGAATACCCGTCACGCTCGGTAATATCGCGCCGTTATCGTTACGTCCGTTTCAACCAGGCAGTATGGCGCTGGTGTGCGAGGGCGGGGGACAAAGAGGCATCTTCACTGCAGGCGTACTGGATGAATTCATGCGCGCACAGTTCAATCCCTTTGATCTCTTCTACGGGACGTCCGCTGGCGCGCAAAACCTTTCAGCTTATCTCTGTAACCAGCCCGGTTACGGTCGTAAAGTCATCATGCGTTACACTACCCGACGTGAGTTTTTTGACCCGGTGCGCTTTGTGCGCGGGGGAAACTTAATCGACCTCGACTGGCTGGTGGATTCGACCTCGTCCCAAATGCCGCTGGCAATGGATAACGCCGAGCGCCTGTTTGAGGCAGGTAAAGCGTTTTATATGTGCGCCTGCCGGGGAGATGACTACACACCGGGCTATTTTTCGCCGAACCGGCACAATTGGCTGGATCTCATTCGTGCATCCAGCGCGATTCCCGGATTCTACCGCACAGGGGTTGCGCTGGATGGCGTGAACTATCTGGATGGTGGCGTCAGTGACGCCATTCCCGTGCAGGAAGCGGCGAAGCAGGGTGCAAAAACGCTGGTGGTTATCCGCACGGTGCCTTCGCAAATGTACTACACCCCGCAGTGGTTCAAGCGTATGGAACGCTGGCTGGGGGAGAGCAGTCTGCAGCCGCTGGTGAATCTGGTTCAACATCATGAAGCCAGCTACCGCGCTATTCAGCGCTTTATCGAAAAACCGCCGGGCAAGCTGCGTATCTTTGAGATCTACCCACCAAAGCCACTCCATAGTATGGCACTGGGGAGCCGTATTCCGGCATTGCGTGAAGACTACAAAACCGGACGCCTGTGCGGGCGCTATTTTTTGGCAACGATTGGTAAACTGCTGGCGAAAAACGCGCCGCTGCCTCGTCAGACGCCGAAGATTGTGGTGCCGGGACCGGTGGTGGTTCCACCTGCACCCGTTGCCAACGATGCCCATGCGTCCGTTGCAAGCAGCGCGCCCCAGGCTAACGACACCACGTTTGATAATGAGGATTTGGCGTGAGTTTCCGCTTTATCGATACGCATTGTCACTTTGATTTCCCTCCGTTTACTGGCGACGAATCCGCCAGCCTGCAGCGCGCCTGTGAAGCCGGTGTGGGCAGTATTATCGTCCCGGCTACCGAGGCGGCGAACTTTTCCCGCGTGCTGGCGTTAGCGGATAATTATCCCCCGCTGTTTGCCGCGCTGGGCCTGCATCCCATTGTGATTGAACACCACAGCGACGACTGCCTGGACCAACTGCAGCAGGCGCTGGATAAGCGTCCACAAAAGCTGGTGGCAGTAGGTGAGATTGGATTGGATCTGTACCGGGACGATCCGCAATTTGACCAGCAAGAGTGGATTCTGGAGGCGCAGCTGAAGCTGGCGAAGCGTTACGAACTGCCAGTGATCCTGCATTCACGACGTACCCATGACAAGCTGGCTATGCACCTGAAACGCCATGCTTTGCCGCGAACCGGCGTGGTGCATGGATTTTCCGGGAGTTTTCAGCAGGCTGAACGCTTTGTGCAACTGGGCTACAAAATTGGCGTGGGCGGCACCATTACTTATCCGCGCGCCAGCAAAACCCGCGAGGTAATGGCGCAGCTGCCGCTGGAGTCGCTGTTGCTGGAAACCGACGCGCCGGATATGCCGCTCAACGGCTTTCAGGGCCAGCCCAACCGCCCGGAGCAGGTAGTCAGAGTGTTTGACGTCTTATGCGAGCTGCGCCCGGAACCTGCGGACGTGATTGCTGACGCGCTGTATCGGAATACGACGGCGTTGTTTGATTTTTGATTTCCGGATGCGGCGCTTTCGCATCTCATCCGGCATTTCACAGATACAAAGCCGGGAAGATCAAATTATCCACCCCGCGCTCGCGCAATCTTTGCGCCAGGTGCTCCACATCCTCCGGCGTGGCGCTCGGCCAGTCTTTTGCTTCGCCGTATACCCCGTGCGCATGAAAGGCATTCAGCCGCACCGGTACATCACCTGAACGCTTGATAAACGCCGCCAGTGCATCGATATGCTGGAGATAATCCACCTGACCAGGGATAATCAGCAGGCGCAGTTCCGCAAGTTTCCCTTGCCCGGACAGAAAGGTAATACTTTGTTTAATCAGCGTGTTATCGCGCCCTGTCAACTGACGATGACATGCGCTATCCCAGGCTTTTAAATCCAGCATTACGCCGTCGCACACCGGCAACAGCTTTTGCCAGCCGGTTTCGCTCAGCATGCCGTTGCTGTCTACCATGCAGGTCAGGTGTTGCAACTGCGGATCGGTTTTGATCGCGCTAAACAGCGCCACAATAAACGGTAGCTGGGTCGTTGCTTCGCCGCCGCTGACCGTCATTCCTTCAATAAACGGCGAGGCTTTGCGAACATGCTGCAGTACCTCATCAATGCTCATGGTCTGCGCCATCGGCGTAGCCTGCTGGGGGCACATGTGCAGGCAGGTGTCGCATTGCTGGCAAATATCAGATTGCCACCATACTTTTCCCGCGCTCAGACTTAACGCTTCATGTGGGCAATGCAGTACACACTCCCCGCAGTCATTGCAGCGTCCCATCGTCCACGGGTTGTGGCAATTCTTACAGCGCAAATTGCATCCCTGCAGGAACAGGGCCAGGCGACTCCCCGGCCCGTCGACGCAGGAGAAGGGAATCAGCTTACTTACCGAAGCGCATCTGCTGTTCATGGCTAATCACGCGAGGTTGTCGTTCCAGAATGCGCGTATTACGCGCGGCTTCTTCGCCAAGCCAGGTGGTGTTGGTGCGAGAACCTGCGGCACGATATTTTTCCAGATCCGACAGGCGCACCATATAACCGGTGACGCGGACCAGATCGTTACCGCTAACGTTAGCGGTAAATTCACGCATCCCGGCTTTAAATGCGCCGAGGCACAATTGCACCAGCGCCTGAGGATTACGCTTGATGGTTTCATCCAGCGTGAGAATGTCGCTGATACCGGCGTGATAATACGCGTGATGCGGCGCAACGGTTTGCAGATGGGTGATCGGGTCCGGTTCATCACCGTAGGGCAGGCGAGCGCCCGGCGTGGTGCCGATGTCAGAACTGATCCCCGACTGCGCATGCAGCATCGCGCGTTGATTCCAGCCATATTTCACCGGTGTACTTTCTACAAATTCCGCCAGTTGGGCGCTAATGCGATAGCCGAGCTGATTGGCAAACGCATCTTTCCCGTAACGCGCGCATTGCCCTGCTTTTTCACACAGCAGATTTACCGCCTCCGCCAGACCATACATCCCGAACATAGGCACAAAACGTTTGGGATCAATCAACCCTTCCTGCACCAGGAAGCTATTCTCAAAGAAATGTGATTTTTCATAGAGGAATTCACATCGTGCATCAATGATGGCGATTTGCTGCTGGCAGTAGTGCGGTAGGGTGCGCGTAAAGAAGTCATCGACAGAGGTGCTGCGCTCTGCGATGGCTTTCAGATTGAGCCTGACCAGCGTACTTCCGCCGCCAGCCATTGGCAGTGAGTTGTAACAACTGACGACGCCGTAGTGGCCTTTTGTGAAAATTTTATCATTTTCAGGGCCGTTAGAAATGTGCGGTTTACTGCATTCGCAAATATTTTGCGCCACGTTGAGCAGCAGATCGTCAGGGGTAATTTGCGGATCATAAATAAAGGTAAGGTTAGGTGAAACCTGCTTTAACTCTGCATCTGCGCGTAAAATTGCGCGTGTAATCGGCGTGTCGGCGGGGCCAATGTTGGCATGCATAAAGGCATCTGGCAGGGTACGGTCGAGATAGCGCCAGAAACGTTTTATTCGAATATCGATCTCATCTTGTGTTAGAATTCTAACATACGGTTGCAACAGGGCGTCGAGTTGACCGAGATAGACCGGCATCGACGTCACGGACGGAACGTGATGGTAAAGAATAGTGAGTAAGGATAATGCGTCATCGAGATCCTTTGCCCCCTCCAGCTCCAGCCATGATGAGCCGTTGGCCAGAAAACGCGCGTAGTCGGGTAAAACATAACGCGGTTTGAACGGAGCATGGCCTTCGTACATGTCGCAGATCACCCCGTCATCCAGTGCCTGGCGTGCCTCAGCAGGCAGTTGCGGGTAGGGCAGCGCGTTTTCAGCCTCCAGCGCCAGAAAGTGGCGTTTCTGCTCAGGGCTGAGCACCGGACTGGTCACGATTTGTTGGCAACGCTGTTGCAGCGCGAGTTCGCTTGACGTGGGCATCGTTGATTCCTTTTTATCCCGAAGGTGTAACGCCATTGTAGAAAGCAACGCCGCCACAACCTTTGATCCGGATGCGCCTGATGCCACCGCATCCCTTTAGAAAAGGTAATTTATTTGAAGTAGATCTCATTAGAGTAATGCAAATCTGTATGTGGTTTTCATTAACTGTGATGTATATCGAAGTGTAATAGCGAGCGGATGTTAGAATACTAACAAACTCGCAAGGTGAAATTTTATACGGCGATGCCGTTGGAGAATGTTATGACCGATTTAACAGCAAGCAGCCTGCGTGCACTGAAACTGATGGACCTGACCACTCTGAATGACGACGACACCAATGAAAAAGTGATCGCGTTGTGTCATCAGGCGAAGACCCCGGTTGGCAACACTGCCGCAATCTGTATCTATCCGCGTTTCATCCCTATTGCGCGTAAGACTCTGAAAGAGCAGGGTACGCCGGACATCCGCATTGCAACCGTTACCAACTTCCCGCACGGCAACGACGACATCGAGATTGCGTTGGCGGAAACTCGCGCGGCGATCGCCTACGGTGCCGATGAAGTTGACGTGGTGTTCCCGTACCGTGCGCTGATCGCCGGTAACGAGCAGATTGGTTTTGATCTGGTTAAAGCTTGCAAAGACGCGTGTGCGGCGGCAAACGTGCTGCTGAAAGTGATCATCGAAACCGGTGAGCTGAAAGAAGAAGCACTGATTCGCAAAGCGTCTGAAATCTCCATCAAAGCCGGTGCTGATTTCATCAAAACTTCTACCGGTAAAGTGCCGGTCAATGCGACGCCGGAAAGCGCACGCATCATGATGGAAGTGATCCGCGACATGGGTGTTTCTAAAACTGTAGGTTTCAAACCGGCTGGCGGCGTGCGTACTGCAGAAGATGCACAGCAGTTCCTGGCGATTGCCGATGAACTGTTTGGCGCTGACTGGGCTGATTCTCGTCACTACCGTTTTGGCGCATCCAGCCTGCTGGCTAGCTTGCTGAAAGCGCTGGGTCACGGCGACGGCAAGAGCGCAAGCAGCTACTAAGCCCGTAGGCCGGATAAGGCGTAGCCGCCATCCGGCATCATACGACTGCCGGGTGGCGCGTTGCTTACCCGGCTTACAACGGCCTTCTACTCTTTTCCCCCGGGGGTTACCGTGTTTCTCGCACAAGAAATTATTCGTAAAAAACGTGATGGTCATACGCTGAGCGATGAAGAAATTCGTTTCTTTATCAATGGCATTCGCGACAATACCATTTCTGAAGGGCAAATCGCCGCCCTGGCGATGACCATTTTTTTCCACGATATGACAATGCCTGAGCGTGTTTCGCTGACCATGGCAATGCGTGATTCAGGAACCGTGCTGGACTGGAAAAGCCTGCAGTTGAACGGCCCGATTGTGGATAAACACTCTACCGGCGGCGTAGGTGACGTAACGTCACTGATGTTAGGCCCGATGGTTGCTGCGTGCGGCGGCTATATTCCGATGATCTCCGGGCGTGGCCTGGGGCATACCGGCGGTACGCTCGATAAACTTGAAGCGATTCCAGGATTTGACATCTTCCCGGACGACGCCCGTTTCCGTGAAATTATTAAAGACGTGGGTGTGGCGATTATTGGGCAAACCAGCTCGCTCGCACCGGCGGATAAACGTTTTTATGCCACCCGCGATATTACCGCGACGGTGGATTCCATCCCGCTGATTACCGGTTCCATTCTGGCGAAAAAACTGGCGGAAGGGCTGGATGCGTTGGTGATGGATGTGAAAGTGGGCAGCGGTGCCTTTATGCCGACCTACGAGCTCTCTGAAGCCCTTGCTGAAGCGATTGTCGGCGTGGCAAACGGTGCGGGTGTACGTACCACCGCGCTGTTAACCGATATGAACCAGGTGTTGGCCTCCAGCGCAGGTAACGCGGTAGAAGTTCGCGAGGCTGTGCAGTTCCTGACCGGTGAATACCGCAATCCACGTCTGTTAGACGTCACTATGGCGCTGTGCGTGGAAATGCTGATCTCCGGCAAGCTGGCGAAAGATGACGCCGAAGCCCGTGCGAAATTGCAGGCGGTGCTGGATAACGGTAAAGCGGCAGAGATTTTTGGTCGCATGGTTGCGGCGCAGAAAGGCCCGACCGATTTCGTCGAAAATTATGCGAAGTACCTGCCGACGGCAATGCTCAGCAAAGCGGTATATGCTGATACCGAAGGTTTTGTCAGCGCGATGGATACCCGTGCGCTGGGGATGGCGGTCGTTTCCATGGGCGGCGGTCGTCGTCAGGCCTCGGACACCATTGATTACAGCGTTGGCTTTAGCGACATGGCGCGTCTGAGCGACAGCGTAGACGGACAGCGTCCGCTGGCGGTGATCCACGCCAAAGACGAAGCCAGCTGGCAGGAAGCGGCGAAAGCGGTCAAAGCGGCAATTAGCCTTGACGATAAAGCGCCAGAAATTACACCGACAGTCTATCGTCGTATAACCGAATAACTGTATACTGATCTGATCGCTTTTTTGCGGCGCAAGATAGATGCCCTAAATAATTCGAGTTGTAGAAAGGCGACAAACGAGTGAATCCCCGGGAGCGTACATCAGTACGTGACTGGGGTGAATGAGTGAAGTCAACGCATCGACAACTTGAAGTATGACGGGTAATGGAGAACAAGATGAAACGTGCATTTATTATGGTGCTGGACTCCTTTGGTATTGGTGCGACTGAAGATGCGGATCGCTTTGGCGACGTAGGTTCAGACACTATGGGACACATTGCAGAAGCCTGTGCGAAAGGTGAAGCTGACAATGGTCGCAAAGGCCCACTGAATCTGCCTAACCTGACCCGTCTGGGCCTGGTGAAAGCTCACGAAGGTTCTACTGGTAAAATTGCTGCCGGCATGGACGGTAATGCGGAAGTGATTGGTGCCTACGCCTGGGCGCATGAACTCTCTTCCGGGAAAGACACACCGTCTGGCCACTGGGAAATCGCCGGTGTACCGGTTCTGTTTGACTGGGGTTACTTCTCCGATCATGAAAACAGCTTCCCGCAGGAACTGCTGGATAAACTGGTAAAACGTGCCAACCTGCCGGGCTACCTCGGTAACTGCCACTCTTCCGGTACCGTGATTCTGGATCAGTTGGGTGAAGAGCATATGAAAACCGGCAAGCCGATTTTCTATACCTCCGCTGACTCCGTGTTCCAGATTGCCTGTCACGAAGAGACTTTTGGCCTGGATAAACTCTACGAACTGTGCGAAATCGCTCGTGAGGAACTGACCGAAGGTGGTTACAACATCGGTCGTGTTATCGCGCGTCCGTTTATCGGTGATAAAGCCGGTAACTTCCAGCGTACCGGTAACCGTCACGATCTGGCCGTTGAGCCGCCAGCACCGACCGTGCTGCAGAAACTGGTCGACGAGAAAGACGGCCACGTGGTTTCCGTGGGTAAAATCGCGGATATCTATGCGAACTGCGGCATCACCAAAAAAGTGAAAGCCACCGGTCTGGACGCGCTGTTTGACGCCACCATCAAAGAGATGAAAGAAGCCGGTGATAAGACCATCGTCTTCACCAACTTCGTTGATTTCGACTCTTCCTGGGGTCACCGTCGCGATATCGCCGGTTATGCCGCAGGTCTGGAACTGTTCGACCGCCGTCTGCCTGAGCTGATGGAGCTGGTGGGGGAAGATGACATTCTGATCCTGACCGCTGACCACGGCTGCGACCCGAGCTGGACCGGGACTGACCACACCCGTGAACACATTCCGGTACTGGTTTACGGCCCGAAAGTGAAACCAGGTTCTTTAGGTCACCGTGAAACCTTCGCGGATATCGGCCAGACGCTGGCGAGCTACTTTGGTACGTCGCCGATGGACTACGGTAAAAACATGCTGTAATACCCGTTGTCTTTCGCGCTGTAGATGCGTTGACTTCATTCGCTCACCCCGGTCACATAGTTAATCTATGCTCCCGGGGATTCACGAATTCGTCGCCTTCCTACAACGCGAAATCCTTAGGGTATTTCACTGTTTTGCATACGTTTTGTAGGCCTGATAGGCGTAGCCGCCATCAGGCAATAACAACGAAATAAGGATAAAAAATGGCAACTCCACATATTAATGCAGAAATGGGTGATTTCGCTGACGTCGTATTGATGCCGGGCGACCCGCTGCGTGCAAAGCATATTGCTGAAACTTTCCTCGAAGATGTTCGTGAAGTGAACAACGTTCGCGGCATGTTAGGCTTCACCGGTACCTACAAAGGCCGTAAGATTTCCGTAATGGGCCACGGTATGGGTATCCCGTCCTGCTCCATCTATACCAAAGAGCTGATCACCGATTTCGGCGTGAAGAAAATCATTCGCGTAGGCTCCTGCGGCGCTGTGCGTATGGACGTTAAACTGCGTGACGTGGTTATCGGTATGGGTGCTTGCACCGACTCCAAAGTTAACCGTATCCGTTTTAAAGATCATGACTTTGCAGCTATTGCTGACTTCGACATGGTGCGTAACGCCGTTGATGCAGCAAAAGCGCTGGGCGTAGACGCGCGCGTGGGTAACCTGTTCTCCGCTGATCTGTTCTACTCTCCGGACGGCGAAATGTTCGACGTGATGGAAAAATACGGCGTGCTGGGCGTGGAAATGGAAGCGGCGGGCATCTACGGCGTTGCGGCTGAATTTGGTGCGAAAGCGCTGACCATCTGCACTGTATCCGACCATATCCGTACTCACGAGCAGACCACTGCCGCTGAACGTCAGACGACCTTCAACGACATGATCAAAATCGCACTGGAATCCGTTCTGCTGGGCGATAAAGAGTAAGTTGTTTGTGCCCGGTGGCGCTATGCTTACCGGGCCTACAGCAGTATGTAGGCCGGATAAGGCGCAGCCGCCATCCGGCAATTTCAGGCCAGTGCTTAACGCACCGCTCCGGCAATCCATGCCGACAGCTCGCGTAACTCTTTTTCTTGCTCCGGGAAATCAACCAGAAGCGCCTCGCACTCTTGTTGCAGCATATCCGCACGATACAAGCATCCTTGCAGACGACCCGCCAGCGCTTCCAGCGGCGCGGGATTGAGGCTATCGGTGTAGACCTGGGTGCGGGTAATCACGCCTTTTTCAACGTCGAAATGCAGCTCAACGCCGCCCCAGGTGAAACGCTCATCCAACAGGTGCGAGAAGGCCGGCGCCTGACCAAAGTTCCACTCCCAACTGCTCTGGCGGGCAAAGGTTTCGGCAAAGTTCGGCAGATCCGGCGCTTTGTCCGGGGAGATTACCTCGGCTTCTACGCGTTCGCCGTAGTGGGCGAAAAAGGCTTCCGTGATGGCCTGACAGACCTGTTGATGGGTGATGCCCGGTAACAGCTCGGTCAAATTCGCCACGCGCGAGCGAACCGAAGTGATGCCTTTAGCGGCAAGTTTCTTTTTATCGGGATTGAGATAGTTTGCCAGGCGGCTGAGATCGGCATTCAGCAATAGCGTGCCGTGGTGGAATCCGCGGTCTTTCGTTTCACGATAAGCAGAACCAGATACTTTACGATCGCCATCCGGCGTTTTCACCACCAGATCGTTACGCCCGGAGGCATCAGCTTCTACGCCCAGCGTATTCAGCGCATTGAGGACTATTGCCGTGGAGATGGTTTTGTCATATTCCGGTTTACCAGCCATAAAGGTAAAGCAGGTATTACCTAAGTCATGGAACACCGCGCCGCCGCCGCTGCTGCGACGGGCGAGCCGCACGTTGTCTTCCTCCATCCGGCGGGTATTACACTCTTTCCACGGGTTTTGCGCCCGGCCAATCACCACCGTATCGGCGTTACGCCACAAGAACAGGACGCGCTGCGTGGCGGGCATCTGGCGAAAAATGCACTCTTCAACCGCCAGGTTAAACCACGGATCGTAAGAGTCTGAGATAAGCAGGCGTAGTGTGGTCATGGTCGATTTCCTTTCTTTGAATTACTCTTTTTTCTCGTTGTCTTCTTCCTGCACCGGTTTGTTGGCGGTCAGCAGGAAAGGGGATTGCTGCCAGCGGGTACGCTTGCCTTGCAATAATGTACGTGTGAGGACTACACCAATAGCCAGTGACAGAAGCAGCATCAGGCGTAAGATGTTGGTGGTGTTGTCTACCTGCTTCGCTTCGGTGGCAAGCGTGTGGGTGTCGAGTGTCAGGCGCAGATAACCCAGCGGGCCGTTTCTCCCCTGAATGGGCTCAACGATTTGCTGATTAAAATAGCCCCCGGCTTTTTTGCCATCGAGCGCCAGCCGGTCACGGACATCGACACTCTCACCAGTGCGGGTAATCAGATCGCCCTGTTCATCGTACACGCCCGCATCCAGAATACGGCTACTTTCCGTTAACTGCGTGAGTACGGCTTTAATGCGCTTTTCATCCGGTGTTTCGGTGCGCATCAGCGGCGCGATGTTTAAGGTGACCTGGCGGGCCAGTGTACGCGCCAGTTCTTCCAACTGCGGATTACGTTGCTGCTGGTGACTTTGACTAAACCAGGATGCACCCTGCATCAGGGCGACAAGCAACGCGAGACAGAACAATACAATCACTGCACGATGAAGTCGGAATTTCAGTTTTGCGCGAGCCATATTCCACCTGCTGAAAATTTGAGGCTTAATGTTGCCAGAAGCGCTGGTTACAGGGTAGCCTCATGCGTTATTTTCCCCTGATGATTCCGACCCGAACGATTTTACAGGAGCTTTAATGCCTAACATTACCTGGTGCGATCTACCTGAAGATGTCTCTCTGTGGCCAGGTCTGCCCCTCTCTTTAAGCGGTGATGAAGTCATGCCGCTGGATTACCACGCGGGCCGCAGTGGCTGGCTGCTGTACGGTCGTGGGCTGGATAAACAACGTTTAACGCAATACCAGAGCAAACTGGGCGCGGCGATGGTGATCGTGGCGGCGTGGTGCGTTGAGGATTATCAGGTGATTCGTCTGGCGGGCTCGTTAACGCCGCGTGCGGCAAAACTGGCGCATGATGCCAAACTGGATGTTGCCCCGTTGGGTAAAATTCCGCATTTGCGCACGCCGGGTTTGCTGGTGATGGACATGGATTCAACGGCTATCCAGATCGAATGCATTGATGAAATTGCCAAACTGGCCGGGACCGGTGAAATGGTTGCCGAAGTCACCGAACGTGCGATGCGCGGCGAGCTGGATTTTACCGCCAGCCTGCGCAGCCGCGTAGCGACGCTGAAGGGGGCTGATGCCAACATTCTGCACCAGGTGCGCGAAACATTGCCGCTGATGCCAGGCCTGACTCAGCTGGTGTTAAAACTGGAAACGCTCGGCTGGAAAGTGGCTATCGCTTCTGGCGGGTTTACTTTCTTTGCCGATTATTTGCGTAACAAGCTGCGCCTGACGGCAGCTGTAGCGAATGAGCTGGAGATCATGGACGGTAAATTCACTGGCAACGTGATCGGCGATATCGTCGATGCGCAGTACAAAGCCAGTACTCTGAGCCGCCTGGCGCAAGAATATGAGATCCCGATGGCGCAGACGGTGGCGATCGGCGACGGCGCCAACGATCTACCGATGATCAAAACAGCCGGGCTGGGCATTGCGTATCATGCGAAACCCAAAGTGAATGAAAAGACGGAGATTACTATCCGTCACGCTGACCTGATGGGCGTGTTCTGCATTCTCTCTGGCAGCATGAATCAGAAATAATGAGGTAAAACGTGGCAAAAGCTCCTAAACGCGCCTTTGTTTGTAATGAATGCGGGGCCGATTACCCGCGCTGGCAGGGGCAATGCAGCGCCTGTCAGGCCTGGAACACCATAACCGAGGTGCGCCTTGCCGCGTCGCCAACGGTGGCGCGCAACGAGCGACTCAGCGGCTACGCCGGAAATGCGGGCGTCGCAAAAGTGCAGAAGCTTTCTGACATCAGCCTTGAGGAACTGCCGCGTTTTTCTACCGGATTTAAAGAGTTTGACCGCGTGCTCGGCGGCGGTGTGGTGCCTGGCAGCGCTATTCTGATTGGCGGTAACCCCGGCGCGGGGAAATCAACGCTGCTGCTACAAACGCTGTGTAGGCTCGCTGAGCAGATGAAAACCCTGTACGTCACTGGCGAAGAGTCGCTGCAACAGGTGGCGATGCGCGCGCATCGACTTGGCCTGCCGACGGCGAACCTGAACATGCTGTCGGAAACCAGTATCGAACAAATTTGCCTGATTGCCGAAGAAGAACAGCCGAAACTGATGGTGATCGACTCCATTCAGGTGATGCATATGGCGGACATTCAGTCTTCGCCGGGCAGCGTGGCGCAGGTGCGTGAAACTGCGGCTTACCTGACGCGCTTTGCCAAAACGCGCGGCGTGGCGATTGTGATGGTTGGCCACGTCACCAAAGATGGCTCGTTGGCCGGGCCGAAGGTGCTGGAGCACTGTATTGACTGCTCGGTGTTGCTCGACGGTGACGCTGATTCCCGTTTCCGCACTCTGCGTAGCCACAAAAACCGCTTTGGCGCGGTGAATGAGCTGGGCGTCTTTGCCATGACCGAGCAGGGGCTGCGCGAAGTCAGCAACCCGTCTGCAATCTTCTTAAGCCGTGGCGATGAAGTCACTTCCGGTAGTTCGGTGATGGTGGTTTGGGAAGGCACGCGCCCACTGTTGGTAGAGATTCAGGCGCTGGTCGATCACTCAATGATGGCGAACCCGCGTCGCGTGGCGGTCGGTCTGGAACAAAACCGTTTGGCGATTCTGCTGGCGGTGTTACATCGTCATGGCGGCTTACAGATGGCGGATCAGGACGTGTTCGTCAACGTGGTCGGCGGCGTAAAGGTTACCGAAACCAGCGCCGACCTGGCACTGCTGTTGGCAATGGTCTCCAGCCTGCGCGACAGACCGCTGCCACAGGATTTAGTGGTCTTTGGCGAAGTGGGGTTGGCAGGCGAAATCCGTCCGGTACCCAGCGGGCAGGAGCGTATTTCGGAAGCGGCGAAACACGGTTTTCGCCGGGCGATTGTTCCTGCCGCTAACGTACCGAAAAAAGTACCGGAAGGGATGCAGGTCTTTGGCGTTAAGAAGCTTGCGGATGCGTTAAGCGTGTTTGACGACCTATAATCAAATACCCGCCGTCTTTCCGACGGCATTGGGTATTACGTTTATTTTTACAGCAGGAGGCTCTTGTGTCATTTGATTATCTGAAAACCGCCATTAAGCAAAAGGGCTGTACCCTGCAACAGGTGGCGGATGCCAGTGGCATGACCAAGGGATATCTAAGCCAGCTTCTGAATGCCAAAATTAAAAGCCCCAGCGCGCAAAAGCTGGAGGCGTTGCACCGTTTTCTCGGACTGGAGTTTCCGCGTCAGCAGAAAAATATCGGTGTGGTATTCGGTAAGTTTTATCCGCTGCATACCGGCCATATCTATCTTATCCAGCGCGCCTGTAGTCAGGTCGATGAACTGCATATCATTATGGGCTATGACGACACGCGCGATCGTAGTCTGTTTGAAGACAGCGCCATGTCGCAACAGCCCACGGTGCCCGATCGTCTGCGTTGGCTGCTGCAAACCTTTAAGTATCAGAAAAATATTCGTATTCATGCCTTCAATGAAGAGGGCATGGAGCCGTATCCACATGGTTGGGACGTGTGGAGCAACGGAATAAAAACGTTCATGCAGGAGAAAGGGATCCAGCCAAACTGGATCTACACCTCTGAAGAGTCAGATGCCCCGCAATACCTCGAACATTTGGGGATCGAAACCGTGCTGGTGGATCCCAAGCGGACGTTTATGAGCATCAGCGGCGGGCAAATCCGTGAGAACCCGTTTCGCTACTGGGAGTATATTCCCACCGAAGTGAAGCCGTTTTTCGTGCGCACCGTGGCGATCCTCGGCGGGGAGTCGAGCGGTAAATCGACGCTGGTGAACAAGCTCGCCAACATTTTTAACACCACCAGTGCGTGGGAATATGGGCGTGATTACGTTTTCTCCCATTTGGGCGGCGATGAGATGGCGTTGCAGTACTCGGACTACGATAAGATCGCGCTGGGACAGGCACAGTACATTGATTTCGCGGTGAAATATGCCAATAAAGTGGCATTTATCGACACTGACTTTGTGACCACTCAGGCCTTCTGCAAAAAGTACGAAGGGCGTGAACACCCGTTTGTGCAGGCGCTGATTGACGAGTATCGCTTTGACCTGGTTATCCTGCTGGAAAACAACACCCCGTGGGTGGCAGATGGTTTGCGCAGCCTTGGCAGCTCGGTTGACAGAAAAGCGTTTCAGACGCTGCTGGTGGAGATGTTACAGGAAAACAACATCGATTTTGTGCACGTTCAGGAGCCGGACTACGATGGTCGCTTCCTGCGCTGCGTGGAGCTGGTAAAAGAGTTGATGGGCGAACAGAGATAGTTTACATGCCGGATGGCGCTGCGCTTATCCGGCCTACAAGTCGCACTAACCTCGTAGGCCAGATAAGGCGTCACGCCGCCATCCGGCGCTTAACGCTAATTACTTAGAAATACGCTTGTACTTAATACGCTTCGGCTCCAGCGCATCCGCGCCCAGCGTGCGTTTCTTGTACTCTTCGTATTCGGTAAAGTTACCTTCGAAGAATTCCACTTTACCTTCATCCTGGTAGTCCAGAATATGGGTGGCGATACGGTCAAGGAACCAACGGTCGTGCGAGATAACCATCGCGCAGCCCGGGAACTCCAGCAGGGCGTTTTCCAGCGCGCGCAGGGTTTCGATATCCAGGTCGTTGGTTGGTTCATCGAGCAGCAGCATATTACCGCCAACCTGCAGCAGCTTCGCCAGGTGCAGACGACCACGCTCACCACCGGACAGCTCGCCGACGCGTTTACCCTGATCCACACCTTTGAAGTTAAAGCGGCCTACGTAGGCGCGGCTTGGCATCTCGGTGTTGCCGATCTTCATGATATCCAGCCCGCCGGACACTTCTTCCCACACGGTTTTGCTGTTGTCCATGGCATCACGGAACTGGTCAACGGACGCCAGCTTCACGGTTTCACCCAGCTCAATGGTGCCGCTATCAGGCTGTTCCTGACCGGACATCATGCGGAACAGGGTCGATTTACCCGCGCCGTTCGGACCGATGATGCCGACGATAGCGCCTTTCGGTACTGAGAAGCTCAAATCGTCAATCAGTACGCGATCGCCGTAGGATTTACGCAGATTGGTGACTTCAACGACTTTATCGCCCAGACGAGGTCCTGGTGGAATAAACAGTTCGTTGGTTTCGTTACGTTTCTGGTATTCGGTATTGTTGAGTTCTTCAAAGCGCGCCAGACGGGCTTTGCCCTTAGACTGACGGCCTTTAGCGCCCTGGCGTACCCACTCGAGCTCTTTCTCAATGGATTTACGGCGAGCCGCTTCCTGAGAGGCCTCCTGGGCCAGACGCTGATCTTTCTGCTCCAGCCAGGAAGAGTAGTTACCTTCCCACGGAATACCTTCACCGCGGTCAAGCTCCAGAATCCAACCCGCTACGTTGTCGAGGAAGTAACGGTCGTGGGTAATGGCCACCACGGTGCCTTCGAAGTCATGCAGGAAGCGTTCCAGCCACGCCACGGATTCGGCGTCCAGGTGGTTAGTCGGTTCGTCGAGCAGCAGCATGTCTGGTTTTTCCAGCAGCAGGCGGCACAGCGCGACGCGGCGGCGTTCACCACCGGAAAGCTTCTCAATTTTGGCATCCCAGTCCGGCAGACGCAGGGCATCGGCGGCACGTTCGAGCTGTACATTCAGATTATGACCGTCGTGCGCCTGAATAATCTCTTCAAACTTGCCCTGTTGCGCAGCAAGTTTATCGAAGTCGGCGTCTGGCTCTGCGTACTTGGCGTACACTTCATCCAGACCTTTCAGCGCGTTAACCACTTCGGCAACCGCTTCTTCAACGGATTCGCGAACGGTATGTTCCGGGTTTAGTTTCGGTTCCTGCGGCAGGTAACCGATTTTAATGCCAGGCTGTGGGCGAGCTTCGCCTTCGATATCGGTATCAATGCCGGCCATGATGCGCAGCAGGGTAGATTTACCCGCGCCGTTCAGACCGAGTACACCGATTTTGGCGCCAGGGAAGAAGCTCAGTGAGATGTTTTTAAGAATATGACGTTTCGGCGGAACGACTTTGCCGACACGATGCATGGTATAAACGAATTGGGCCACGTTGGACTCGCCTCTAATGTTTATCCCGTCATACTTCAAGCCGCAGATGCGTTGGCTGTGTCGTTCACCCCAGTCACGTACTTTTGTACGCTCAGGGGATTCACTCCCTCGCCGCCTTGCTGCAACTTGAATTATTTAGGGCTAATTATTGGTAAATAGTTATCAAAGGCGAAGTGTAGCCTTTTTCATTGCCCAATCCCAGCCAGCAGATCTCACTCGCAACAAAAGTAAAAAAGTGTCCGTGACGTGGCACATTCTGCAATGTCTGGTTAGCATGAATGAATTAAGCGGCATGATGCTGCACAGACGTAAACGACAAGAGGAAGAGCTTGTGGACAAAGCCAAACAATTTACCTGGCGCCTGCTGGCGGCCAGCGTATGTCTGCTGACGGTCAGTCAAGTGGCGCGAGCCGATTCCCTGGATGAGCAGCGCAATCGCTATGCGCAAATTAAGCAAGCCTGGGATAACCGACAAATGGACGTCGTAGAGCAGATGATGCCCGGGCTGAAGAACTATCCTCTGTATCCTTATCTGGAATATCGCCAGATCACTGACGATCTGGTGAATCAGCCCACCATTACCGTCACCAATTTTGTGCGCGCCAACCCGACGCTGCCCCCGGCGCGTACGCTGCAATCGCGTTTCGTGAACGAACTGGCGCGCCGCGAAGACTGGCGTGGACTGCTGGCGTTCAGCCCGGATAAGCCTGGCACTACCGAAGCGCAATGTAACTACTACTATGCGAAATGGAGCACCGGACAAACCGAAGAAGCCTGGCAGGGCGCAAAAGAACTGTGGTTAACCGGCAAAAGCCAGCCGAACGCTTGTGACAAATTATTCGGCGTATGGCGCGCTTCCGGTACTCAGGATCCGCTGGCGTATCTGGAACGTATCCGTCTGGCGATGAAAGCCGGGAATACCGGACTGGTGACCGCGCTGGCCGGACAGATGCCTGCACAGTATCAGACAATTGCGCAGGCAATTATCGCGCTGGCCAACGATCCTAATTCGGTGATGACCTTTGCGCGGACAACTGGAGCAACAGATTTTACGCGCCAGATGGCGGCGGTGGCTTTTGCCAGCGTGGCGCGCCAGGATGTGGAAAACGCCCGCCTGATGATCCCCTCGCTGGTGCAAGCGCAGCAGCTGAATGACGAGCAAACCCAGGATCTGCGCGATATTGTTGCCTGGCGCCTGATGGGTAATGACGTTACCGACGAGCAGGCCAAATGGCGTGATGATGCGATTATGCGCTCCAACTCCACCTCGCTTGTGGAGCGCCGGGTGCGCATGGCGCTGGGAACCGGCGATCGCCGTGGCCTGAATACCTGGCTGGCGCGTCTGCCAATGGAAGCCAAAGAAAAAGATGAGTGGCGCTACTGGCAAGCGGATCTGCTGCTGGAGCGCGGACGCGATGCGGAAGCCAAAGAGATCCTGCACCAACTCATGCAGCAGCGCGGTTTCTACCCGATGGTGGCGGCACAGCGTCTGGGCGAAGAGTACGCGCTGAAAGTGGATAAAGCGCCGGACAACGTTGACTCTGCGCTAACTCAGGGACCAGAAATGGCGCGTGTTCGTGAACTGATGTACTGGAACATGGATAATACCGCGCGCAGTGAGTGGGCGAATCTGGTTACCAGCCGCACGAAGTCTGAACAGGCACAACTGGCGCGTTACGCGTTCAACAATCACTGGTGGGATCTGAGCGTTCAGGCCACGATCGCCGGTAAGCTGTGGGATCACCTGGAAGAACGTTTCCCTCTGGCCTACAAGGATCTGTTTACCCGCTATACCCGCGGCAAAGATATTCCGCCAAGTTATGCGATGGCGATAGCGCGTCAGGAAAGCGCCTGGAACCCGAAAGTTAAATCACCGGTAGGCGCAAGCGGGCTGATGCAGATTATGCCGGGTACGGCGACGCATACGGTGAAAATGTTCTCGATTCCAGGTTACAGCAGTCCGAGCCAGCTATTGGATCCTGATACCAACATCAACATCGGAACCAGCTATTTGCAGTACGTGTATCAGCAATTTGGCAATAACCGCATCTTTGCGTCAGCAGCCTATAATGCCGGTCCGGGGCGCGTTCGCACCTGGCTTGGCAATAGCGCTGGCCGCATTGATGCCGTCGCGTTTGTCGAGAGCATTCCATTCTCAGAGACGCGTGGTTATGTGAAGAACGTGCTGGCTTACGATGCGTACTATCGCTATTTCCTCGGCGATAAACCGGAGTTGATGAGCGACGCAGAATGGCAACGTCGTTACTGATCGTGTCGATTGTGTTATGCTATCGTACTCGTTAAAGAGTACAAAAGGGGGAGGCAAGCACGCTTCCCCCGCAACGATGGCGATATCTTATGACTCAGCAATCACCCTATTCAGCAGAGATGGCAGAACAACGTCACCAGGAGTGGTTACGTTTTGTCGATCTGCTTAAACACGCCTACGAACAAGATTTACACCTGCCACTGCTCAATTTGATGTTAACGCCGGATGAGCGTGAAGCGTTGGGCACGCGTGTGCGTATCATTGAAGAGCTGCTGCGCGGTGAGATGAGCCAGCGTGAGCTTAAAAACGAGCTCGGGGCGGGGATTGCTACTATTACGCGAGGGTCGAACAGCCTCAAATCCGCACCGGTGGATCTGCGTCAGTGGCTGGAACAGGTGTTGCTCGGGAAAAATTGATCCGCCGGATGCGGCTTTGCCTTATCCGGCCTACGATTGAACATCCGGCACAATGCTATAAATACACCGCGTTATGAAACGGGCTGAGCGCCAGAATCACCGCCTGGTGGTAGACGCTCGAGCGCGTCAGCTTACCTGCGGTAAAGACGCCGATTGCACCCTCTTTACGGCCAATTTCATCAATACCTGTATAGTCCGACATTACCGGGCCGAGCGCTTCACCCAAGCGGACTCTGTCGAGAATGACAGCAGGCAATGGCAACGTGGCTGAACGGGCTTCGCCGCGCTGGACGCCGTTATCAATTACCACCCAACTAAAGGTGGCGTCATCGTCAATTCCCGCTTCAATAGCGACCCAGAAATCAGCCTGCGGGTGCAGACGACGCGCGTTATTAACGCGATTTCGTGCGCCAGTGCGCGTTTCCTGGCTTCCGAAAGGCTGTTCCGGCACGCCACTCTCGACGGCGACGGGTTCAATATGGCAGGATCCTTCCCCGAAAATCTCTTCAAATGCCCGCAGAATTGCCTGAATTTTGGCAGGATTGGTGGTCGCAGAGATAACCTTGTGCATAATTAAGCTCAGTTTGAAAATTCATCGCATCGCAGTATAACGGAAAAAAAGCATGTTACAGGTATACCTTGTTCGCCATGGCGAAACGCAGTGGAACGCCGAGCGACGTATTCAAGGCCAGTCAGACAGCCCACTGACCGCTAAAGGTGAGCAGCAAGCCATGCAGGTGGGTGAACGCGCCCGCTCGTTTGGTATTACGCATGTCATCAGTAGCGATTTAGGTCGTACACGACGCACCGCAGAAATCATCGCCCAGGCCTGCGGCTGTGATATCACCTATGACTCACGTCTGCGTGAACTGAATATGGGCGTGCTGGAGCAACGTCATATTGATACGCTGACGCCGGAGGAAGAGGGCTGGCGTCGTCAGTTGGTGAACGGTACGGTGGATGGCCGTATTCCTGAAGGGGAATCGATGCAGGAACTGAGCGATCGCGTTAACGCGGCGCTGGCATCCTGTCTGGAACTGCCGCCGGGGAGTCGACCGCTGCTGGTCAGTCATGGTATCGCGCTGGGTTGCCTGGTGAGTACGATTCTGGGATTACCGGCATGGGCTGAACGTCGCCTGCGTCTGCGCAACTGCTCTATTTCTCGTGTCGATTACCAGGAAAGTTTATGGCTGGCACCGGGATGGGTAGTTGAAACGGCAGGGGACATCTCTCATCTGGACGCCCCTGCGTTGGATGAACTGCAGCGCTAGCGGCGAATCGGAATCAGGAATTCGCAGCGCAGGTTAATAGGGCGATCTCCCGCTTTGGCATCTTCTGCCGGGTAGTATCGCTCGATATCCTGCCCTTTACGGCGCGTCAGGTTCAGCATCGGCATGCAGGTGCCGTAAACCGTCAGGATAAACTCCTGCACGCCCGTCCCCAGACCCTCATAGGTAAACATCACATATTCGCCGCCCTGTAACAGGATGGGTTGCGCCGACTGCACGTATCCGTTGGCCTGCTCTGGTGTGAGCGCGGTGGTATAAAACACTTCCTGTTCGTCATCTTTCTCAATGCTGGGGCGCGTTTCATTGAGTCCGTACAGAACCTGCGGGATCGCAGGAGCCTGACTGAGGAAGTCGCGCCAGAACTGGATCCGCATTTCATGACGGAAATCTGAAATCTGTTCCAGCGAGCAGGAATAGCTTTGCGTAGTGCCAAGCAGTTGCGTATCTTCAAGCGTGACAAACTCATGCGCAGGCATCGCAAATTCACCCAGTCGCATCGGCGGGCGAATACCGAAAGCGCTCCATTCCGGCGAACGACGATACAGCGCAGGCGTCTGAGAAAACTGTTTCTTGAACGCGCGGGTAAAGGTTTGTTGAGAGTCAAAGCGATACTGCAGGGCGATGTCCAGAATCGGACGCGCAGTCAGGCGTAGCGCCACTGCGGACTTCGATAAACGGCGGGCGCGGATATAGGCGCCAATAGCATGGCCCGTCACGTCCTTGAACATTCTCTGCAGATGCCACTTGGAATAGCCTGCTTTTGCCGCCACATTGTCAAGCGACAAAGGCTGATCCAGATGGCCTTCCAGCCAGATTAAGAGGTCGCGAATAATGCCAGCCTGATCCATAAAATATCCTCATCCTTTCAACAACGAGTACCTGACGTCAGGTATGAGGATAATAGCATTTTTTGCTGTTTTAGCATTCAGTGTTTTTTTTGCTCATAAATGCTTTTTTCGGACATACGAAAGCGTGATTATTGTAATCCTGTGATCTATATACGTTTTATCTTAGAATGTCGAATAATTGCACAGAGTAACTTTTAAAAATGGTAACAATATGAAATATAAGAGCTTAGTCATTTCCTCAATTCTGCTGATGATGGCGCAGGTTGCCCATGCGGAGCAGATTGGATCTGTCGATACCGTGTTCAAAATGTTTGGACCGGATCATAAAATTGTGGTCGAGGCATTTGATGATCCTGATGTCACCAATGTGACCTGCTACGTTAGCCGCGCCAAAACCGGTGGAATTAAAGGTGGACTGGGTTTGGCTGAAGATACTTCCGACGCGGCTATCTCCTGTCAGCAGGTGGGGCCGGTGGAGCTGAGCGACAGAATTAAAAACGGCAAAGCCCAGGGCGAGGTGGTCTTTAAGAAACGTACATCGCTGGTGTTTAAATCCTTACAGGTCGTGCGTTTTTATGATGCAAAACGTAATGCGCTGGCCTATCTGGCCTATTCAGATAAGGTGGTTGATGGATCGCCCAAAAATGCTATCAGCGCGGTACCTATCATGCCGTGGCAGCGATAACAGGCAGGCAAAATGCAACAGGCGCTGATCTGGTTGGTTGAGGACGAGCAGGGGATTGCGGATACGCTTATCTACATGCTGCAGCAGGAAGGTTTTAGCGTTGAAGCTTTTGAGCGTGGATTGCCCGTGCTGGAAAAATCACGCCAGAGATGTCCGGATGCGATCATTCTGGATGTCGGACTCCCGGATATCAGTGGTTTTGAACTGTGCCGACGCTTGCTGGAACGCCATCCGGCATTACCGATCCTCTTTCTGACTGCGCGTAGCGATGAAGTCGATCGCCTGCTGGGGCTGGAAATTGGTGCGGATGATTATGTGGCGAAACCCTTCTCTCCGCGTGAAGTGTGCGCCCGCGTGCGTACATTGCTGCGGCGGGTGAGAAAATTCTCCACGCCTTCACCGGCGACGCGCTGTGGGGATTTTGAGCTCAATGAACTTGCCGCACAGATTACCTGGTTTGGGATGCCGTTAAATCTGACGCGCTATGAATTCTTGTTGCTGAAGACATTACTGTTGTCGCCGGGACGCGTCTACTCACGCCAACAGTTAATGGATTTAGTCTGGGCCGATGCCCAGGATACCTTTGACCGAACGGTTGATACCCACATCAAAACGTTGCGCGCCAAGCTGCGGGCCATCAACCCCGAGCTTTCCCCCATCAATACGCATCGCGGTATGGGATACAGCTTGAGGAGCGTCTGATGCGCATTGGCATGCGTTTGCTGCTCGGCTATTTTCTGATTGTTGCCGTCGCCGCCTGGTTCGTTCTGTCTATCTTTGTGCAGGAAATTAAGCCAGGCGTGCGCCGGGCGACCGAAGGCACTTTAATTGATACCGCCACGCTGCTGGCCGCGCTGGCACGTGATGACTTGCTCTCTGACTCTCCCGCCAACGGCAGGCTGGCACAGGCCTTTTCGCAACTGCACGATCGTCCTTTTCGCGCCAATATCAGTGGCATTAACAAAGTGCGCAATGAGTATCACGTCTACATGACGGACGCGCAGGGCAAGGTGGTATTTGATTCCGCCAACCAGGCCGTCGGCGAAGATTATTCTCGCTGGAACGACGTATGGTTAACGCTGCGTGGGCAGTATGGCGCACGAAGTACGCCACAGAACACGGCCGATCCGGAAAGTTCGGTGATGTATGTTGCCGCACCGATTGTTGACGGCGGACGTATTATCGGGGTGCTGAGCGTTGGTAAACCGAATGCGGCAATGACGCCAGTGATTAAACGCAGTGAGCGGCGGATGCTGTGGGCCAGCGCCGTGTTACTGGGGATCGCCTTAGTGATTGGCTTTGGGATGGTATGGTGGATAAACCGGTCTATCGCGCGGCTGGCACGCTATGCTGATTCTGTCACTGAGGATCGCCCCGTTGCGCTTCCTGATCTTGGTAGCAGTGAGCTACGCAAGTTGGCGCAGGCGCTGGAAAGTATGCGTCTGAAGCTGGAGGGCAAGAATTATATTGAGCAGTACGTCTATGCGTTGACGCATGAGTTAAAAAGCCCGTTGGCGGCGATCCGCGGCGCGGCTGAGATTTTGCGCGAAGGGCCGCCGCCGAACGTGGTTGCGCGTTTCACCGATAATATTCTGACGCAGAATGCGCGCATGCAGGCGCTGGTCGAAACTTTGCTACGCCAGGCACGACTGGAGAATCGACAGGACATTACGTTGACGCCGGTGGCGGTAGATGCGCTTTTTACCCAGCTTAAAGAGGCGCGTAGTGTGCAACTGGCGGCTAAAAACATCACGCTTACCGTTGTACCTTCATCGCTGACGGTTGCCGCCGATGCCGCACTGTTGGAGCAAGCGTTGGGTAATCTGCTGGATAACGCCATCGATTTTACGCTGGAGAACGGGACAATTGTATTGAGCGCGCATTCGCAGGAGGACCGCGTCACAATACAGGTCAGTGATAACGGTAGTGGCATACCTGACTTTGCGTTGCCGCGTATTTTTGAACGCTTCTACTCGCTGCCCCGTGAGAATGGGCATAAGAGTAGTGGGCTGGGGCTGGCGTTTGTCAGTGAGGTTGCGCGATTGCATCGAGGTGACGTGACGTTATGCAACCGACCAGAAGGCGGGGCGCAGGCCTCGTTTACACTTCACCGTCACTTCACATAACTTCAAATTCCCCGCACATAGCTGTTCTACCTTGCTGATATCGCAAAGGAGAACGCTATGTTTAAATCCCCCCTGTTTTGGAAAATAGTCACCTTAGGTGGCGCTATGCTGCTGCTGTTAATTCCACTGACGATGATCAGGCAGATTATTGTTGAGCGGTCGGACTACCGTAGTGAGGTAGAAGATGCTATTCGACAGAGCACCAGTGGGCCGCAAAAGGTGGTAGGCCCGCTGATTGCCGTCCCGGTGACGGAACTGTATACCGAGCTGGAAGGTGACAAACAGATCCAGCGAAAGCGCAGCTACATCCACTTCTGGTTGCCGGAATCGCTGGTTGTTGAGGGTAACCAGAACGTTGAAGCGCGGAAGATAGGTATTTATGAAGGACAGGTCTGGCACAACGATTTATCGGTGAAGGCTGAGTTTAACGCCGAACGGCTGAGCGATTTAAACCATCCCAATGTCAGCGTCGGTAAACCGTTTATTGTGGTTGGCGTGGGCGACGCGCGCGGGATTGGCGTCGTGAAGGCTTCGCAGATTAATGGAACATCACTGGCGGTCGAACCCGGTACTGGGCTGGATGGCCGTGCTCAGGGGATCCACATTCCGCTAGCGGATGCCGGCTGGGCGGAAAAAAATCTCAGTGTCGTGTTGTCGCTTAATCTGAGTGGAACCGGTGATTTTTCTGTCGTCCCGGTTGGTCGTAATAGCGAAATGACTGTGACCAGCAACTGGCCACACCCTAACTTTCTCGGCGATTTTCTTCCGGCTAAGCGTGAAATCAGTGAGTCAGGGTTTAAGGCGCAATGGCAAAGTAGCTGGTTCGCGAATAATCTGGGAGAACGCTTCGGCGATGAGAAGATTGGCTGGCAGGGCATGCCTGCGTTTAGCGTCGCTGTGGCTACGCCTGCGGATCAGTATCAACTGACAGATCGGGCGACAAAGTATGCCATTTTATTGATTACACTGACTTTCATGTCTTTCTTTGTGCTCGAGAGTATGACCAGTCTGCGTCTGCACCCGATGCAATATCTGTTGGTGGGATTATCACTGGTGATGTTCTATTTGCTGTTGTTGGCGCTGTCGGAGCATGTGGGTTTTACTGCGGCGTGGATTACGGCAAGCCTGGTTGGCGCGCTGATGAACGGCGTGTATTTACAGGCGATACTACAGGGATGGCGTAACAGTCTGTTTTTTACCGCAGCATTGCTGGGACTGGATGGCGTGATGTGGGTACTGTTGCGTTCGCAGGACAGCGCGTTACTGCTGGGAACGGGCGTGCTGTTACTGGCGCTTTGTGGGGTGATGTTCCTGACGCGTCATCTTGATTGGCACCGGCTTGCACAGCCAAAGCCCAAAAAGGAGAACGCAACTGAGGACGATGAATTACGGTTGTGGAAATAGGGGCGTAGTAGAATGAAAAACGGCGCATAAAGCGCCGTTTTTATACCAGTCAGGATGACATTAATCCTGCAGATCGCCGCAGAAACGGTAGCCTTCACCGTGAATGGTAGCGATGATTTCTGGTGTATCCGGCGTGGATTCGAAATGCTTACGAATACGGCGGATTGTTACGTCAACGGTACGGTCATGCGGCTTCAGTTCGCGGCCGGTCATTTTTTTCAGCAGTTCTGCGCGAGACTGGATCTTGCCCGGATTCTCGCAGAAGTGAAGCATGGCACGGAATTCGCTACGTGGCAGTTTATACTGCTCGCCGTCAGGGCCAATCAGAGAGCGGCTATTGATGTCCAGCTCCCAACCATTGAACTTGTAGCTTTCGACGCTACGACGCTCTTCGCTCACTGTGCCCAGATTCATGGTGCGGGACAGCAGGTTACGAGCACGGATAGTCAGTTCGCGTGGGTTAAACGGCTTGGTGATGTAATCGTCAGCGCCGATTTCGAGGCCGAGAATTTTATCGACTTCGTTATCACGGCCCGTCAGGAACATCAGTGCAACGTTAGCTTGTTCGCGAAGTTCACGCGCTAACAGAAGACCATTTTTACCTGGCAGATTGATATCCATAATCACAAGGTTGATGTCATATTCAGAGAGGATCTGATGCATTTCCGCGCCATCTGTCGCCTCGAATACATCATAGCCTTCCGCTTCGAAAATGCTTTTCAACGTGTTACGTGTTACTAACTCGTCTTCAACGATAAGAATGTGCGGGGTCTGCATGTTTGCTACCTAAATTGCCAACTAAATCGAAACAGGAAGTACAAAAGTCCCTGACCTGCCTGATGCATGTCGTAAATTAACATGATCGGCGTAACATGACTAAAGTACGTAATTGCGTTCTTGATGCACTTTCCATCAACGTCAACAACATCATTAGCTTGGTCGTGGGCACTTTCCCTCTGGACCCGACAGTGTCAAAAACGGCTGTCATCCTAACCATTTTAACAGCAACATAACAGGCTAAGACGTACCGGACACCCAATAAAACTACGCTTCGTTGACATATATCAAGTTCAATTGTAGCACGTTAACAGTTTGATGAAATCAACGTATCTAAATGATAGCTTTCATCACAAAATTGCAATATTACAACTAGTTGCACGCGCTAATTAATAAATGTAATGAATCCAATCTATGAGAACCATTCTAAATCAAATTATCATGGATAAACAGAAGGATATGCAACTTCTGTTAACATAAAAAGCAATAGTACATGCAGGAAATAGTTTAGCATTTTTTACTGAATGTAAAATGCTTTTTCAGTGATTTCTGTTAAAAATATGTAAATTCGCGCTGCGTAATATGTTGATGCACATCACATAATTATCTGCAGGCCGGTCAAAAAGAGTATCAAAATGCGTTTAACAATTATTCTGGTTGCTCCCGCCAGAGCCGAAAATATTGGCGCGGCAGCTCGTGCTATGAAAACCATGGGATTCACACAAATGCGGATCGTTGATAGCGAGGCTCATCTGGCGCCTGCGACGCGATGGGTTGCGCATGGCTCGGGTGATATTATTGATAATATTAACGTTTTCCCAACATTAGCGGAGGCGCTTCACGACGTGGATTTTACCGTCGCCACCACGGCGCGCAGCCGGGCGAAGTTTCATTATTACGCCACGCCGGTCGAATTGGTTCCCCTGTTGCAGGAAAAATCAACGTGGATGGATCACGCCGCGCTGGTTTTTGGTCGTGAAGATTCGGGGTTGACCAACGAAGAATTGGCTCTGGCGGATGTACTCACCGGTGTACCTATGGTGGCTGACTATCCATCACTCAATTTGGGGCAGGCGGTGATGGTGTATTGCTATCAATTAGCAGGTTTAATACAACAACCGGCCAGAAACATTGAGGTGACGGATGAGCATCAGCTACAGGCATTGCGCGAACGTGTTTTGCGTTTATTAGCCACGCTGAACGTTTCTGACGACATTAAGCTGACGGACTGGCTGCAACAGCGAATGGGTCTGTTAGAGCAGCGAGACACGGCAATGTTGCACCGTTTTTTACATGATATCGAAAAAAATATTACAAAATAAAATGTCTTGTTTGTTTTATTTTTTAGTGTTTGATTCTGACTTCAAGTGGGGTGCGCACGCTGTATTGGTTGAAAATAAAAGGGCAAGCAGTCGCTCGTGAACAAGTTTCGGAATGTGATCAATTTAAAAATTTATTGACTTAGGTCAGCAGATACTTTAACCCTAAAAGAATACAAGACAGGTCATAAATAATTACAGAGCACACAACATCATGAAACGCATCAGCATCACCATTACAACAACCATCACCATTACCACAGGTAACGGTGCGGGCTGACGCGTACAGGAAACACAAGAAAAAGCCCGCACCTAAACAGTGCGGGCTTTTTTTTCGACCAAAGGCAATGAGGTAAACCATGCGAGTGTTGAAGTTCGGCGGTACATCAGTGGCAAATGCAGAGCGCTTTCTGCGAGTTGCCGATATTCTGGAAAGCAATGCCAGGCAGGGGCAGGTCGCGACCGTGCTCTCTGCCCCCGCAAAAATTACCAACCATCTGGTGGCGATGATTGAGAAGACCATCGGTGGTCAGGACGCTTTAGCCAATATCAGTGACGCCGAACGTATTTTCTCAGAGCTTTTGGTTGGTCTCGCCGCCGCGCAGCCGGGTTTTCCGCTGGCTCCGCTCAAAGCCTTCGTTGAACAAGAATTTGCCCAAATTAAACATGTCCTGCACGGTATCAGCCTGCTGGGACAGTGCCCGGACAGCATCAATGCCGCGCTTATTTGCCGTGGCGAAAAAATGTCGATCGCTATCATGGCTGGCCTGCTGGAGGCGCGCGGGCACCACGTTACCGTTATCGATCCGGTCGAGAAATTGCTGGCGGTAGGCCATTACCTCGAATCTACCGTTGATATCGCCGAATCTACGCGCCGCATTGCCGCCAGTCGTATTCCTGCGGACCACATGATTTTGATGGCAGGCTTTACTGCCGGGAATGAAAAAGGTGAGTTGGTGGTGTTGGGGCGCAATGGCTCCGACTACTCTGCCGCCGTACTGGCCGCCTGTTTACGCGCGGACTGTTGTGAGATCTGGACCGATGTTGACGGCGTATATACTTGCGATCCGCGCCAGGTACCCGACGCCCGATTGCTGAAGTCGATGTCTTATCAGGAAGCGATGGAGCTTTCTTACTTCGGCGCCAAAGTTCTGCATCCGCGCACCATTACCCCAATTGCTCAGTTCCAGATCCCGTGCCTGATTAAAAATACCGGCAATCCACAAGCGCCGGGCACGTTGATCGGCGCCAGCGGTGATGAAGACGATTTGCCGGTGAAAGGTATTTCTAACCTTAATAACATGGCGATGTTTAGCGTCTCCGGCCCGGGAATGAAAGGCATGGTGGGCATGGCGGCGCGCGTTTTTGCCGCGATGTCGCGTGCGGGTATCTCGGTGGTGCTGATCACGCAATCCTCTTCTGAATACAGCATCAGCTTCTGCGTTCCGCAGGGCGACTGCGCGCGTGCGCAACGCGCGATGCAGGATGAATTCTATCTCGAACTGAAAGAAGGCCTGCTGGAGCCGCTGGCGGTGACTGAGCGTCTGGCTATCATCTCAGTTGTGGGTGATGGCATGCGCACGCTGCGCGGCATTTCGGCGAAATTCTTTGCTGCGCTGGCCCGCGCGAACATCAATATCGTGGCCATCGCGCAAGGCTCGTCTGAGCGTTCTATTTCGGTGGTGGTGAATAACGACGATGCAACCACTGGCGTACGCGTTACCCATCAGATGCTGTTCAACACCGACCAGGTGATTGAAGTCTTTGTCATTGGCGTAGGCGGGGTGGGTTCAGCACTGCTTGAGCAGCTCAAGCGCCAGCAAAGCTGGTTGAAGGGCAAACATATCGATCTGCGCGTGTGCGGCGTGGCGAATTCGAAGGCTCTGCTGACCAACGTCCATGGTTTGAATCTGGAAAACTGGCAGGCGGAGCTGGAAAGCGCGAAAGAGCCATTCAACCTTGGGCGCTTAATTCGTCTGGTAAAAGAATATCATCTGCTTAATCCGGTGATCGTCGACTGTACGTCAAGCCAGGCGGTGGCGGATCAATATGCTGATTTCCTGCGCGAAGGCTTCCATGTGGTTACGCCGAACAAAAAGGCTAACACCTCGTCGATGGATTACTACCATCAGCTGCGTTTTGCAGCGGCGAAGTCCCGGCGTAAATTCCTCTACGATACCAACGTGGGCGCGGGCTTGCCGGTTATTGAAAACCTGCAAAATCTACTCAGCGCAGGTGATGAATTGCAGCGTTTCTCCGGTATTCTTTCCGGCTCACTGTCGTTTATTTTCGGCAAGCTGGATGAAGGAATGAGCTTCTCGCAAGCCACCACCATGGCGCGTGAGATGGGTTACACCGAACCTGACCCGCGTGACGATCTTTCCGGTATGGACGTAGCGCGTAAGCTGCTGATCCTCGCCCGTGAAACCGGTCGTGAGCTGGAGCTTTCTGACATTGTTATTGAGCCGGTCCTGCCAAAAGAGTTTGATGATTCCGGTGATGTTTCCGCGTTTATGACGAAATTGCCGCAGCTGGATGACGAGTTTGCCGCGCGCGTGGCGAAAGCCCGTGATGAGGGGAAAGTATTGCGCTATGTTGGCAATATTGAAGAAGACGGCGTCTGTCGCGTGAAAATAGAGGCAGTAGACGGCAACGATCCGCTGTTCAAAGTGAAAAACGGTGAAAACGCGCTGGCGTTTTACAGCCACTATTATCAGCCGCTACCGCTGGTGCTGCGTGGATATGGTGCGGGTAACGACGTGACGGCGGCGGGCGTATTCGCCGACCTGTTACGCACCCTTTCATGGAAGTTAGGAGTCTGACATGGTGAGAGTTTATGCCCCGGCTTCCAGTGCCAATATGAGCGTCGGGTTCGATGTGCTTGGCGCGGCGGTAACCCCCGTAGATGGTTCACTGTTGGGTGACGTGGTCTCGGTTGAGACGGCTGACCAGTTCAGCCTGAACAATCTCGGGCGTTTTGCTAACAAGCTGCCGTCTGAGCCGCGAGAAAATATCGTCTACCAGTGCTGGGAGCGTTTCTGTCAGGAGTTGGGTAAAAACGTTCCGGTGGCGATGACGCTGGAAAAAAATATGCCGATTGGCTCCGGGTTAGGCTCCAGCGCCTGTTCCGTTGTGGCGGCGCTGGTCGCGATGAATGAGTACTGCGGTAAACCGCTCAACGATACGCGACTGTTGGCGATTATGGGTGAACTGGAAGGGCGTATCTCCGGCAGTATTCACTACGATAATGTCGCCCCGTGCTTTTTGGGCGGCATGCAGCTAATGATCGAAGAAAACGGCATTATCAGCCAGCAGGTGCCAGGCTTTGATGAGTGGCTGTGGGTGCTGGCATATCCAGGTATTAAAGTTTCCACAGCGGAAGCGCGGGCGATTTTACCTGCGCAATATCGTCGTCAGGACTGTATTGCCCACGGGCGACATCTGGCTGGATTTATCCATGCCTGCTATTCCCGTCAGCCTGGGCTTGCCGCGAAGCTGATGAAGGACGTCATTGCTGAGCCGTACCGTACCCGCTTGCTGCCTGGCTTTAGCCAGGCGCGTCAGGCGGTAGCGGAAATCGGCGCGCTGGCCAGCGGCATCTCCGGCTCGGGGCCGACGCTGTTCGCCTTATGCGATAAGCCGGATACGGCACAGCGCGTAGCAGACTGGCTGGGTAAAAATTACCTGCAAAATCAGGAAGGCTTTGTTCATATTTGCCGGCTGGACACGGCGGGCGCACGGGTACTGGGATAATCAATGAAACTCTATAATCTGAAAGATCACAACGAACAGGTCAACTTTGCGCAGGCCGTCACGCAAGGGCTTGGCAAGAATCAGGGATTGTTTTTTCCACACGAGCTGCCGGAATTTAATCTGACAGAAGTGGATGAGATGCTGAACCAGGACTTCGTCAGCCGCAGCGCTAAGATCCTTTCCGCATTTATTGGCACGGAGATCCCACAAGAGATCCTGGAAGAGCGCGTGCGTGCGGCGTTTGCCTTCCCGGCACCGGTCGCTCAGGTCGAAGGTGATATCGGCTGTCTGGAGCTGTTCCATGGTCCGACACTGGCGTTTAAAGACTTTGGCGGGCGCTTTATGGCGCAAATGCTAACGCACATCAGCGGCGACAAACCGGTGACAATCCTGACTGCGACATCCGGAGACACCGGGGCCGCAGTTGCACATGCTTTTTATGGCCTGAAAAATGTGCGTGTGGTGATCCTCTACCCAAATGGCAAGATCAGCCCATTACAGGAAAAACTGTTCTGTACGCTGGGCGGCAATATTGAAACTGTCGCCATCGACGGTGATTTTGATGCCTGCCAGGCGCTGGTGAAACAGGCGTTTGATGATGAAGAGCTGAAGGCTGCTCTGGGGCTGAATTCCGCAAACTCCATCAACATCAGTCGCCTGCTGGCGCAAATCTGCTACTACTTTGAAGCCGTGGCTCAACTGCCGCAAGAGGCGCGGAATCAGCTGGTTATTTCCGTTCCCAGCGGTAACTTTGGCGATTTGACCGCCGGGCTGCTGGCGAAATCACTGGGCTTACCGGTGAAGCGCTTTATTGCGGCAACTAACGTCAACGATACGGTTCCGCGTTTCCTTGCTGAAGGTGAGTGGGCGCCGAAAGCGACTCAGGCGACGTTATCGAATGCCATGGATGTCAGCCAGCCGAACAACTGGCCGCGCGTGGAAGAACTGTTCCGCCGTAAAATTTGGCGTCTGAATGAGCTGGGTTATGCCGCCGTTGATGATGCAACGACGCAGGACACCATGCGCGAACTGCAGAAGATTGGTTACACCTCAGAGCCGCATGCGGCGGTGGCGTATCGTGCACTGCGTGACCAGTTGAATCCGGGCGAATATGGCCTGTTCCTTGGCACCGCACATCCGGCGAAATTTAAAGAAAGCGTTGAACAGATTCTGAATGTCACGCTGGATCTACCAAAAGAGCTGGCTGAACGTGCAGACTTGCCGCTGCTTTCGCATCATCTGCCCGCTGATTTTGCGCAACTGCGTAAGCTGATGATGACTCGCGGTTAATGGTGGTGCCCGCTGGCGCTTTGCTTAGCGGGCCTACAAAACCTGCAGGCCGGATAAGGCGTTAGCCGTCATCCGGCATGTAAATTATTGCTCGTGGCGTTTAAACACCAGTTCGCCGTTTCCTGACGCTTCTTCATCAAAGAAATAGCCTTCGCTGTTAAAAGCGGTCAACTGTTCTGGCTGCGTTAAGCGGTTTTCAATGATGTAGCGGCTCATCAGGCCGCGGGCTTTTTTGGCATAGAAGCTGATGACTTTGAATTTGCCGTTCTTCTCATCAAGGAATACCGGTTTAATCAGTTCTGCGTTCAGCTTTTTCGGCTTCACGGATTTAAAATACTCGTCTGAGGCGAGGTTAATCACCACGCTGTCGCCTTGTGCTCCCAGCGCTTCGTTAAGTTTATCGGTGATGGTATCTCCCCAGAACTGATAGAGATCTTTACCCTTCGCATTGGCCAGACGAATGCCCATCTCCAGACGGTAGGGTTGCATCAAATCCAGCGGGCGCAGAACACCATACAGCCCGGACAGCATGCGTAAATGCTGCTGAGCGAAGTCGAAATCCGCCTCGCTGAAGGTTTCAGCCTGCAATCCGGTATACACGTCGCCCTTAAACGCCAGAATGGCCTGGCGCGCATTGTCCGGCGTGAAGTCAGGCTGCCAGTCATGGAAACGCGTGGCATTCAAATCCGCCAGCTTGTCGCTAATTCCCATCAGCTTACCAATCTGTGGCGCAGAGAGCTGGCGCGCCACATGGATAAGCTGCTGAGAGTGATCCAGCAGTTCGGGTAGCGTATGGCGTGTCGTTGCCAGCGGACTTTGGTAGTCGAGCGTTTTTGCAGGTGAAATCAGAATCAGCATATCCAGTCCTTGCAGGAGATTTACTGCGACTTTAGCAAAAAAAACGACAGAATTGATCGATGGTTGTGATTGCCGCGCTAGCTGCGCGGCGTTTCATCCCATGTATCCGGTGCAAGCTGTTGTCTGATATCAGGATAACGGTGCGGATCAAATTCCGGGCGCACACCGAGTTTGCGCTGGCGCAGATAGTCGCTGGTGATGGTATGGACAACCGGAGAAAGCAGCAGAATTGCCGTCAGGTTAGTGATGGCCATACAAGCCATAATGATATCGGCCAACTGCCAGACCAACGGGAAGCTGACTAATGTTCCGCCGATAACGGTGCTAACGGTGGCGATGCGCAATAGCCAGATGACACGCATATTGTCCAGTTTCAGGAAGACGAGATTGTTTTCCGCATAGATGTAGTTGGCGACAATTGAGCTAAAGGCAAACAGAATCACAATAAATGCGACAAACCCAGCCCCCCATTCGCCGGTCAGTGAGACCATGGCCTTCTGCAGCAACTGGATGCCTTCCATGGGCACATAGCCGGCGCCATTGCCTGCCAACAGAATAATCATGGCGCTGGCCGTACAGACAACGAGAGTGTCGCCTAACACACCGATCATTTGCACAATGCCTTGTGCCGCAGGATGCGGTGGCCAGGAGGCTGCCGACGCGGCTGCATTCGGCGTAGATCCCATTCCGGCTTCGTTAGAAAACATGCCGCGCTGAAAACCGTTGGCAATAGCCTGACTTAGCGTATATCCGGCCGCACCCGCCGCGGCTTCCTGCCAGCCAAAGGCGCTTTTTATAATGGTGACGATAATGTCGGGAAGCTGCCCGATATGCCACAGGCAGATGATGATGCTACATCCAACCCACAGCAGCGCCATCATCGGCACAAACCATTGCATCAGACGGGCAACACCATTAATACCGCCAATGATCACCAGGAATGACAGTATCGCCAAAGCGATGCCGGAAGCGAGGGGAGGGATGTCGAACGCAAATGCCAATGCGCGGGAGACAGAGTTTGCCTGAACGCTGTTAAAAATCAGTCCATAGGCAATAAGTAAAAAGATGGCAAAGAGTACGCCCATCCAGCGCATGCCCAGCCCACGTGCCATATACCACGCAGGGCCACCGCGGAACTGTCCTTTGCTATCGCGTTCTTTATACAGTTGCGCGAGTGAGCACTCGGCGAATGACGTTGCCATACCAATGACTGCTGAAACCCACATCCAGAAGACGGCCCCTGCGCCGCCAGCGGCGATCGCCAACGCTACGCCGGCCAGGTTCCCGCTACCAATACGTGCGGCAAGACTGGTGCACAATGCCTGAAACGAGGTTAAGCCACCCGGCTGCGGGCTAATGCTGTTTTTAAGACTTGTGCCAAACTGGCGAATGTAGCGGAACTGCACGAACCCGGTACGCCAGGTGAACCAACATCCTGCACCAAGCAGGAGGTAGATCATCACCGATCCCCAGAGTATTTCATTAATAAACAAGAAAAAATCAGGCATTAACATCCCTCTTGTTGATGCCGGTACGCGCGAATATTCCCATGTAAGCGCTACCAATTATCGAACAGTATATACCTTGTCAGGAGAGTGATTGCGGGAGTTTACCATAACAATGGGGATAACCCTTAATTGCGCATCAGGGGCTTTAAGATGCGTAATCGGGAATGAGCAGTGAGTTGGACAATCCCGGCGGTTGCGCTGAGAGTGCGTCGTGCTATCATCAGGGAAGATCGGTTACATCCCCCTAACAAGCTGTTTAAAGAGAATCGCTATCATGACGGACAAATTGACCTCCCTTCGTCAGTTCACCACAGTAGTGGCCGACACCGGAGACATCGCGGCAATGAAGCTGTATCAGCCTCAGGATGCCACAACTAACCCTTCTCTCATTCTTAACGCAGCGCAGATCCCAGAATACCGCAAGCTGATTGATGACGCTGTAGCCTGGGCTAAGCAGCAGAGCAACGACCGCGCTCAACAGGTCGTCGACGCGACCGACAAACTGGCCGTCAATATCGGTCTGGAGATCCTGAAACTGGTCCCGGGTCGTATCTCTACTGAAGTTGATGCTCGCCTGTCCTACGACACCGACGCGTCTATCGCGAAAGCAAAACGCCTGATCAAACTGTACAACGATGCTGGCATCAGCAACGATCGTATTCTGATCAAACTGGCTTCTACCTGGCAGGGTATCCGTGCCGCTGAGCAGCTGGAAAAAGAAGGCATCAACTGTAACCTGACTCTGCTGTTCTCCTTCGCGCAGGCGCGTGCATGTGCTGAAGCTGGCGTATACCTGATTTCTCCGTTCGTTGGTCGTATTCTTGACTGGTACAAAGCCAACACCGACAAGAAAGAGTATGCACCGGCAGAAGATCCGGGTGTGGTTTCCGTAACGGAAATCTACGAGTACTACAAACAGCACGGTTACGAAACCGTAGTCATGGGCGCGAGCTTCCGTAACATCGGCGAAATCATTGAGCTGGCAGGCTGCGATCGTCTGACGATTGCTCCGGCACTGCTGAAAGAGCTGGCGGAAAGCGAAGGCGCTATCGAACGTAAACTGTCCTTCTCCGGCGAAGTGAAAGCGCGTCCTGCACGCATCACCGAAGCTGAGTTCCTGTGGCAGCACAACCAGGATCCGATGGCTGTAGACAAACTGGCGGACGGTATCCGTAAGTTTGCTGTAGACCAGGGTAAACTGGAAAAAATGATCGGCGATCTGCTGTAATCATTAGAGCGTGGCCCTGATATGGGTCACGCTACCTCTTCTGAAACCTGTCTGTCCTTCCTTTCGCAGTGTATCATTCTGTTTAACGAGACTGTTTAAACGGAATAATTATGAATACTTTACGCATTGGCCTGGTGTCCATTTCTGACCGTGCTTCCAGCGGCGTTTACCAGGATAAAGGTATCCCGGCCCTGGAAGAGTGGCTGGCGTCTGCCCTTACCACCCCCTTTGAACTGCAAACGCGGTTGATCCCGGATGAACAGGCGATCATCGAACAGACCTTATGCGAGCTGGTGGATGAAATGAGCTGTCATCTGGTGCTGACTACCGGCGGAACGGGTCCGGCACGTCGCGACGTGACGCCTGATGCCACGCTTGCCGTCGCTGACCGTCAGATGCCGGGCTTTGGCGAACAGATGCGCCAGATAAGTCTGCACTTTGTGCCAACGGCGATCCTCTCTCGTCAGGTCGGCGTGATTCGTAAACAGGCGCTGATCCTGAATCTGCCGGGGCAACCGAAATCGATCAAAGAAACGCTGGAAGGCGTAAAAGATGCCGACGGTAAGGTTATCGTACCGGGTATTTTTGCAAGTGTACCGTATTGTATACAGTTGCTGGATGGGCCGTATGTGGAAACTGCACCGGCTGTTGTAGCATCTTTTCGTCCTAAAAGCGCAATTCGCGATACAAACGCCTGAAAGTAGCCCGATCATGACATAAGTGCCAATCACAGTGGAGTATTGAATTGTTTACGATATAGTAATTTTTGCTTTACATATATCGACAGACAGATTCAATAACTCCACTGACTGATGGTTTGCTATGTCACAACACACTCGACCGCTGAATCGCCAGGATTATAAAACTCTTACGCTTGCTGCCCTCGGCGGTGCGCTTGAGTTTTATGATTTCATTATCTTCGTCTTCTTTGCCGCTGTTGTTGGTGAACTCTTCTTCCCCGCTGACATCCCGGAATGGCTACGCCAGGTGCAAACCTTCGGCATTTTTGCCGCCGGATATCTGGCGCGTCCGCTGGGCGGCATCATCATGGCGCACTTTGGCGATCTGGTCGGGCGTAAGAAAATGTTCACCCTGAGTATTTTACTGATGGCGATACCGACGCTGGCGATTGGGCTGTTGCCCACTTACGCCTCAATGGGGATCCTCGCACCGTTGCTGTTACTGCTGATGCGCATTTTGCAAGGCGCTGCCATCGGCGGAGAAGTGCCGGGAGCGTGGGTGTTCGTGGCGGAGCACGTACCGGAGCGCCGCATCGGCATTGCCTGTGGCACGCTGACCGCCGGGCTAACGGTGGGAATTCTGCTGGGGTCAGTGGTGGCTACGCTGGTGAACACCAGTTTTACGCAACAGGCGGTGCATGACTACGGCTGGCGTATCCCTTTCCTGCTGGGGGGCGCGTTTGGGCTGGTGGCAATGTATCTGCGCCGCTGGCTGCAGGAAACGCCCATCTTTCTCGAGATGCAGCAACGTAAGGCGCTGGCGCAGGAACTGCCGGTAAAGTCGGTGGTGAGCAAACATAAAAAAGCGGTGGTGGTGTCAATGCTACTGACCTGGCTGCTCTCGGCCGGGATTGTAGTGGTGATCCTGATGTCGCCCGTCTGGTTGCAAAAGCAATATGGCTTTGCACCCGCGCTAACGTTACAGGCCAACAGTGTCGCTACCATTATGCTGTGCGTCGGCTGTCTGCTGGCCGGATTTATTGTCGACAGGGTTGGTGCCAGCAAAACCTTTACTGTCGGCAGCCTGTTGCTGGCCTGCTCGAGCTGGTTTTTCTATCACCTGACCGGCAGCCATCCTCAGCACTTGTTCCTGTTATACGGGCTGGTGGGGCTATGCGTTGGCGTAGTCGGCGCTGTGCCTTACGTGATGGTGCGGGCGTTTCCGGCGGAAGTCCGCTTTACCGGCATCTCCTTTTCCTACAACGTTTCCTATGCCATTTTCGGTGGTTTGACGCCAATCGCGGTAACAATGTTAATGAGCGTGTCACCAATGGCTCCGGCCTGGTATGTGCTGGCGTTATCGCTGGTGGGTTTAGGGCTGGGGATTTGGCTGCGCCAGGATATTTATCATCGTGATACAGGCGTAGAGGGAGAATTACAGCGTCTGTAAAGATTATCCCCCCTTGCGGGGGGATAAAGGCAGATTAGTGTGCTTCACCAATTGGCAGGATGGTGCGGCCAAACTGTTCGTTCAGCACTTCACCCATCGCCAGGTAAATGGCGCTTGCGCCACACACTAAGCCAACCCAGCCAGCAACGTGAATGATTGCTTCGTTACCTGCAATGTTGCCCACGGCCAGCAGGGCGAACAGCACGGTCAGGCTCAGGAACACGAACTGCAGCATGCGCGCGGCTTTCAGCGTACCGAAGAACATGAACAGAGTGAACACGCCCCACAGACCCAGGTAAGCGCCCAGGAACTGACCATTGGTTGCATCCGCGAGGCCCATTTTCGGCATCAGCAGAATCGCAACCAGCGTCAGCCAGAACGAACCGTAGGAGGTAAAGGCGGTTAAACCGAAGGTGTTGCCTTTTTTATATTCCAGAAGACCGGCAAAAATTTGCGCGATACCGCCGTAGAAAATGCCCATCGCCAGAATAATAACGTCTAAAGCGAAGAAACCCGCGTTGTGCAGGTTAAGCAGAATGGTGGTCATGCCAAAGCCCATCAGGCCCAGCGGTGCCGGATTAGCCAACTTAGTGTTGCCCATAATTCCTCAAAATCATCATTGATTGAATGGTGAAATAGTTTCCCCGAATAACGATCGCTGTCTTCGGGGCGCGGCATAATAATCAGGGGAGAGGGCACTGTCTATGATCTCACGAAGGGAAAATGAATTATTTTCCCTGTGATGGGCATCACGCTTATGTGTGGTTGAGCATTCTGCGCAGGCAGGCGATGTGGAGTACCGCTGGGATCGTCACGCGATAAGCGCTGCCGCTCACCGCTTTAACCCCGTTTAAGGCCGCACCTACCGGGCCGCCAAGTCCGGCTCCGCGCAGTAATCCGTGCCCGATGACGCTAACAGCAGCGTGCGTACGCAGAATTCGGGTTAACTGGCCGGAGAGCAGGTGAGACACCCCTTTTGCCAGATTGCGGTCTTTCATTAATAGTGGCAACAGTTCTTCCAGCTCAGAGACTTTTGCATCGACCGCCTGAAGAAATTCTTGCTTGTGCTCAGCATCCATTTTTTGCCAGGCGTTGCGTAAAAAATGTTCCAGCAGATATTGTTCAATTTCGAACGTAGACATCTCTTTATCTGCTTTGAGCTTTAGCCGCTTTGAGACATCCAGCAAAATCGCCCGGTATAATTTCCCGTGTCCGCGCAATTTGTTGGCAATACTGTCACCGCCGTAATGTTGAAGCTCGCCAGCAATCAGTTGCCAGTTGCGGCGGTGCTGTTCCGGGTGTCCCTCCATCGATTTAAACAATTCGTTATGACTCAGAACGCTCGACAGACGGGCTTTCCCCTTTTCATTATGCGTAAGCAGGCGGGTAATATTGGCGAGCTGCTCCTCACTGCAATGCTGAAGAAAGTCGAGATCGTCGTCATTCAAATACGTGACATTCATACTGAATTCTACTTGTGCAGAAGGGATTAGTCGTCGCCAATGATTTTCAACGTTGCCATATCAGAAGAGTTCACTGTATGGCCTGAGAAGGTAATTTTTTTCACGCAGCGCTTATTGTCGTTGTCGCTATTGATGTTGATCCAATTGGTCGTTTGCCCTTCTTTGATGGAGGAAGGCACGTTCAGACTCTGGCTGGACATGCGGGCAGCCTTGAAATAAACCGATGCACCACTGAGCTGTAAATCACCATGATCGGCCGTAAGTTGAATGCGTTTCACCACGCGGCAAACGGGAAGTTTCAGCGTCAGATCGTTGGTTTCATTACGGGGCATGGCGATCACGCCGAGGACTTTATGATCGTTAGCGTGTGCGGCGTTGCTCAGCAGCAGGCCCATAAGCAGGCTGGCGGAAAGGGTTAATACGGATTTCATGGAATTTCTCTTTGACGGCTGTAAAAGTGTGTCGTTTCAGACCATCTTACCGCTGTCAGAATCACGATTCATGCTTGTAATATTTTCTTTTTATTACAATTTTTCCGTGAATAACTTTACAGCTTTCATTGGTTTTATGAATTAATTTTAATTGGCGACTATTCATTTTTTCAGCTTTCTGCCTTTTCTCTACGATTTTATCGCCACTGCGCTAAAAAAAATTTTCATGCCCCCCTTGATGACGTGGGTTACGACCCCATCTTGTAAGCAACCGCAGTGGTGAGTCTGAAAAAAAACGATTCAGGGTAGTTGAAACCGCACGTTTCGCCCTTATTACAGATTCACAACCACATGATGACCGAATTTTTAGTGGAGACGTTTAGATGGGTAAAATTATTGGTATCGACCTGGGTACTACCAACTCTTGTGTAGCGATTATGGATGGCACTACTGCACGTGTGCTGGAGAACGCCGAGGGCGATCGCACCACGCCTTCTATCATTGCTTATACCCAGGATGGTGAAACTCTGGTTGGTCAGCCGGCTAAACGTCAGGCAGTGACAAACCCGCAAAACACCCTGTTTGCGATTAAACGCCTGATTGGCCGCCGCTTCCAGGACGAAGAAGTACAGCGTGATGAAGCTATCATGCCGTACAAAATCATCGGTGCTGACAACGGTGATGCATGGATTGACGTAAAAGGTCAGAAACTGGCACCGCCGCAGATTTCTGCTGAAGTGCTGAAAAAAATGAAGAAAACGGCTGAAGATTACCTGGGTGAGCCGGTAACTGAAGCAGTTATCACCGTACCTGCATACTTTAACGATGCTCAGCGTCAGGCAACTAAAGACGCCGGTCGTATCGCAGGTCTGGAAGTAAAACGTATCATCAACGAACCAACCGCAGCTGCGCTGGCTTACGGTCTGGATAAAGAAGTCGGCAACCGTACTATCGCGGTATATGACCTCGGTGGTGGTACTTTCGATATCTCTATTATCGAAATCGACGAAGTTGACGGCGAAAAAACCTTCGAAGTTCTGGCAACCAACGGTGATACCCACCTGGGTGGTGAAGACTTCGACAGCCGTATGATCAACTACCTGGTTGACGAGTTTAAGAAAGATCAGGGTATCGACCTGCGTAATGACCCGCTGGCGATGCAGCGTCTGAAAGAAGCCGCTGAGAAAGCGAAGATTGAGCTGTCTTCCGCTCAGCAGACCGACGTGAACCTGCCGTACATCACTGCAGACGCGACCGGTCCGAAACACATGAACATCAAAGTGACCCGTGCGAAACTGGAAAGCCTGGTTGAAGACCTGGTTAACCGTTCTATCGAGCCGCTGAAAGTTGCTCTGCAGGATGCTGGCCTGTCCGTATCTGATATCAACGACGTTATCCTCGTTGGTGGTCAGACGCGTATGCCGATGGTGCAGAAGAAAGTCGCTGAGTTCTTCGGTAAAGAACCGCGTAAAGACGTTAACCCGGACGAAGCCGTAGCAATCGGTGCTGCTGTTCAGGGTGGTGTATTGACCGGTGATGTTAAAGACGTGCTGCTGCTGGACGTTACCCCGCTGTCTCTGGGTATCGAAACCATGGGTGGCGTAATGACTCCGCTGATCGCGAAGAACACCACCATCCCGACCAAGCACAGCCAGGTGTTCTCTACCGCTGAAGACAACCAGTCTGCGGTAACCATCCATGTGCTGCAGGGTGAACGTAAACGTGCTGCTGATAACAAAGATCTGGGTCAGTTTAACCTGGATGGCATCAGCCCGGCTCCGCGCGGTATGCCGCAGATCGAAGTTACTTTTGACATCGATGCCGACGGTATCCTGCACGTTTCCGCGAAAGACAAAAACAGCGGTAAAGAGCAGAAGATCACCATCAAGGCTTCTTCTGGTCTGAACGAAGAAGAAATTCAGAAAATGGTTCGCGAAGCAGAAGCGAACGCAGAATCTGACCGTAAGTTTGAAGAGCTGGTTCAGACCCGTAACCAGGGTGACCATCTGCTGCACAGCACTCGCAAGCAGGTTGAAGAAGCAGGCGACAAACTGCCGGCTGACGACAAAACTGCCATCGAGTCTGCACTGACCGCGCTGGAAACTTCTCTGAAAGGTGAAGACAAAGCGGATATCGAAGCGAAAATGCAGGCGCTGGCACAGGTTTCCCAGAAACTGATGGAAATCGCTCAGCAGCAGCACGCACAGCAACAGGCTGGTGCAGCAGGCGCTGATGCTTCTGCAAATAACGCGAAAGATGACGACGTTGTCGACGCCGAGTTTGAAGAAGTGAAAGACAAAAAATAATCGCCCTTTGAACGGGTAATTACTGGCACGGGCGAAGAGGTTTCCTCTCCGCCCGTGCACGCATGTTAGGGGCAGATAAAAAGAGATGGCTAAGCAAGACTATTACGAGATTTTAGGCGTTTCCAAATCAGCGGAAGAGCGTGAAATCAAAAAGGCCTACAAGCGCCTGGCCATGAAATATCACCCGGATCGCAACCAGGGTGATAAAGAGGCCGAAGCCAAGTTTAAAGAGATCAAAGAAGCGTACGAGATCCTGACCGATGCGCAAAAACGTGCGGCCTACGATCAGTACGGTCATGCTGCGTTTGAGCAAGGCGGCATGGGCGGCGGCGGCGGTTTTGGCGGCGGGGCTGACTTCAGCGATATCTTTGGTGACGTGTTTGGCGATATCTTTGGCGGCGGTCGTGGTCGTCAGCGCGCCTCACGTGGTGCTGATTTACGTTACAACATGGATCTCACTCTGGAAGAAGCCGTGCGTGGCGTCACCAAAGAGATCCGTATTCCGACTCTGGAAGAGTGTGACGTTTGCCACGGCAGCGGCGCGAAGGCAGGCACTCAGCCGCAAACCTGTCCAACCTGTCATGGTTCTGGTCAGGTACAGATGCGTCAGGGCTTTTTTGCCGTACAGCAGACCTGTCCGCACTGTCAGGGCCGCGGTACGCTGATTAAAGATCCGTGCAACAAATGCCACGGGCATGGTCGCGTTGAGAAGAGCAAAACGCTGTCCGTTAAAATCCCGGCAGGGGTTGATACCGGCGACCGTATCCGTTTGTCTGGTGAAGGCGAAGCCGGTGAGCATGGCGCGCCAGCAGGTGATCTGTACGTGCAGGTGCAGGTTAAACAGCACCCAATCTTCGAGCGTGAAGGCAATAACCTGTACTGCGAAGTGCCGATTAACTTTGCAATGGCAGCCCTGGGTGGCGAGATTGAAGTCCCGACGCTGGATGGTCGCGTGAAGTTAAAAATTCCGGGTGAAACGCAGACCGGTAAACTGTTCCGCATGCGTGGTAAAGGCGTTAAGTCTGTACGCGGCGGCGCACAGGGCGATCTGCTGTGCCGTGTGGTGGTTGAAACCCCGGTGGGCCTCAACGACAAACAGAAACAGCTGTTGAAAGATCTGCAGGATAGCTTTGGTGGCCCGACGGGTGAACAAAACAGCCCGCGTTCCAAAAGCTTCTTCGACGGTGTGAAGAAATTCTTTGACGATTTGACGCGCTAAAATAAAAGTAGAGAAAAGGCCATTTCAGCGATGAGATGGCCTTTTTTTTACCTGGCAGATGGATATCCAGACCCTTACCGGCATCGGATATATTATTTTACCTTGTTGGAATAGTATGATGTGTGGAGCAGTGCTACGGTTTTAGAACTAACATCTTTTTTGACTATTCACAGCCGCATACCTGGTTGATGTGATTGTTTTAACATCAATAAATAATCACGGCCAACCTAATTTAAAAGGCAACTACAGTCATATTTCTGGCGAAATAATTACTTATCTCCTCTCAAACAACATATTCTGACACACTACCAGTAATAACGATTCACCTTCCTTGATGTGAGATTTACATCACTATCCTGTCATTCTATTTCATTATTATTTGTCACCGCGGTAACACAATATTTATTGATGGATTAATTATAATTATGGGGAATACATTCAATGCCTCGGATAAAAAATGGACTATTAGCTTGTCTTATACTTATAGTGCCTTCTCTTTTTAGCCATGCAGCACAAGCTCTGGAGTATAAAAATTCTTTTGGGTCGATTAATGCCGGTTATGCCGACTGGAATAGCGGGTTTGTCAATGTACATCGTGGCGAGGTTTGGAAAGCAACAGCGGATTTTGGTGTCAATTTTCGAGAAGCCGAATTTTACTCATTTATTGAAAGTAATGTGTTAAATCATGCTGTAGCCGGTCGAAATCATACGGTGTCGGCGATGACCCATGTGCGTCTCTTTGATTCTGATTATACCTTCTTTGGTAAGATTTATGGCCAGTGGGATAACTCCTGGGGCGACGATCTGGATATGTTTTATGGTCTGGGTTATCTCGGCTGGAGCGGAGATTGGGGGTTTTTAAAACCCTATATAGGTTTGCATAACCAATCTGGTGATTATGTATCACAACGATATGGACAAACCAGCGGCTGGAATGGCTACGTTATTGGCTGGACTGCGGCTTACAATTTTACTTTATTTGGTGAGAAATTTGTTTTATCTGACTGGAATGAAATTGAGCTTGATAGAAATGATGCTTATGCGGAACAGCAATTTGGCCGGAATGGATTAAATGGCGGATTAACACTGGCGTGGAAATTTTATCCACGATGGAAAGCTACGGTGACGTATCGCTATTTTGAAAACAAACTGGGTTATGACGGTTACGGGGATCAGATGATTTATATGATTGGGTATTCATTTTAAATAAAACCAAAGGATCGGAAATGAAAAAAACAGTCGTGGCGAGTTTAGTTGGACTGGCATTATGTGCCGGGAGCGCATTACAAACAACATATGCAGCTTCAGCGAAACAGCCTAATTTAGTGATTATTATGGCTGATGATTTGGGCTATGGCGATCTCGCGACTTATGGCCATCAAATCGTCAAAACGCCTAATATCGACAAGCTGGCACAGGAAGGGGTGAAATTTACCGACTACTATACGCCCGCGCCGCTGTGCTCTCCTTCTCGTGCGGGTTTATTAACGGGACGTATGCCATTCCGTACAGGGATCCGTTCCTGGATCCCTGAAGGCAAAGATGTCGCGTTGGGACGGAATGAACTGACGATTGCCAACCTGTTAAAGCAACAGGGGTATGACACGGCGATGATGGGGAAATTGCATCTGAATGCCGGGGGCGATCGCACCGATCAACCGCAGGCGAAGGACATGGGGTTTGACTACACCCTGGTAAACCCGGCGGGATTCGTCACGGATGCTACGCTTGATAACGCAAAAGAACGTCCCCGCTATGGCATGGTGCATCCCACTGGCTGGATCCGTAATGGACAGCATATTGGTCGTGCTGACACCATGAGCGGCGAGCTTGTCAGTTCTGAAGTCGTCAACTGGCTGGATAACAAGAAAGACGACAAACCGTTCTTCTTATATGTCGCGTTCACGGAAGTTCACAGTCCGCTGGCCTCACCGAAAAAGTACCTCGACATGTATTCGCAATATATGAGCGCTTACCAGAAACAGCATCCGGATCTGTTTTATGGCGACTGGGCGGATAAGCCGTGGCGAGGAACAGGCGAATACTACGCGAACATCAGCTATATGGATGCTCAGGTCGGTAAAGTAATGGATAAGATCAAGGCAATGGGTGAAGAAGATAACACCATTGTCATTTTCACCAGTGATAACGGCCCAGTGACACGCGAGGCTCGCAAAGTATATGAACTGAACCTGGCGGGTGAAACGGATGGGCTTCGCGGCCGTAAAGATAACCTTTGGGAAGGCGGTATCCGTGTTCCGGCAATCATCAAGTACGGTAAACATATTCCGCAGGGGATGGTAACGGATACGCCAGTTTATGGTCTTGACTGGGTGCCGACGTTAGCAAACATGATGAACTTTAAACTGCCAACAGATCGTACCTACGATGGGCAGTCTCTGGTTCCATTACTGGAACAGAAAACGTTAGCGCGTCAGAAGCCACTTATTTTTGGTATTGATATGCCGTTCCAGGATGATCCTACTGACGAATGGGCGATCCGTGATGGCGACTGGAAGATGATTATCGATCGTGAAAATAAACCCAAATACCTCTACAACCTGAAAAAAGATCGCTTTGAAACGCTTAATCAGATTGGGAAACAACCTGAAATCGAGAAACAACTGTATGGCAAGTTCCTGAAATACAAACAGGACATTGACAACGATTCGCTGATGAAAGCTCGCGGTGACAAGCCAACGCCAGTCACCTGGGGCTAACTGAATAATTATAAGAAACATAAGGTATGCCACTTAGGGCTATGCCCGCCTGGTTCAACGCTTTTGTGCTGAGCCAGGTTCTTTTATTTATGGAGCTATCACAATGCAGACAAAAAGTTGTCAGGTCATGATTAAACCGACAGGCTCGGTATGTAATCTGGACTGTAAATACTGTTTTTATCTGGAAAAGGAGATGCTTTATCCGGATAGAAAAGCGAATTACAGAATGTCAGATGACATGCTCGAGTTATTCATCAAACAGCATATTGCCGCGCAGGATGTGAATGACGTGATTTTTGCGTGGCAGGGGGGGGAACCTACGCTGATGGGGTTGGCATTTTATCGGCGAGCGCTGGCATTGCAGCAGCGTTATTCTGGCGGTAAAACGATTATAAATACCTTCCAGACTAACGGTATATTGATTGACGACGAATGGGCTATTTTTTTTAAGCAACACGCCTTCCTGGTGGGCGTTTCTATTGATGGTGATGCCGCGTTACATGATGAATGGCGGGTTACTCGTTCAGGTAAACCGACGCATGGGAAAGTTGAACAGGCCGTTAAATGTCTGGTACGCCACGGTGTAGAATTTAATACGCTGACGGTGGTGAATCACACGAATATGCATCACCCGGTGCGAGTCTATAACTATCTGAAAAGCATTGGCAGTCGCTATATGCAGTTTATTCCGCTCATCGAAAGAAGCGCTGAAGAGGGCGGTATTGGTCTGGCACATCCTGAAGGCGGACAAACAAGAATGATGCCGTGGTCGGTTGATTCACTGCAATTTGGCCATTTTCTCAACGCTATTTTTGATGTCTGGGTCCGTAACGATATTGGTGATATCGGCATACAGATGTTTGAGCAGACGCTCGCGGCGTGGTGCGGGTTACCACCGCAGGTATGCGTGTTTGCACCAACCTGCGGTAGCGCATTCGCCATGGAAATGAACGGCGATGTGTATAACTGCGATCATTTTGTGTATCCGCAGTACAAGTTGGGGAATATTCAGGATTCGACGCTGCGCGCGATGAACAATAGCGAAAAAAACCGGCAGTTTGGCGAGGATAAGCGACGCACAATGGCACAAGAATGTGACTCCTGCTCATGGCAGTTCGCCTGTTATGGCGGTTGTCCTAAGCATCGTTTTTTGCCGTCAATATCAGGTAAAAGAAATCACAACTATTTGTGCGCGGGATATAAGTCGTTTTTCTCTCATACCGCAATGACGATGAGTGCCATGAAAACACTCTACGAAAATGGTTTTTCACCTGTAGAGATAAAATCAGTATTTGCTTGAACGTATCGTATTCGCAGGGAGTGAATATGTTTTCCTGGATTAATGTCGATAGTTGTAAAACGCCCGGCTGCAAAAATATGGGTATGTTGAACAGCCCGGATTACCAAAACCAAGGGAAAAATATACTATGCCGGGCCTGCGGTTTTCTCTTCCCCATTATTTCGGAACGATCACTCAACCGCTTTCGTCAGTCGGTTAATCAGGCATGGAAAGGACTGATAAAATCCTGCCCCCACTGCGGGGGAATTTCACTCAAAAAGTACGGTTTTTCTGCGCAAGGAGAACCGCGTATTTACTGTCAGCGTTGTCATAAAACATTTATTTATCCTGTCAGGCAGAAAACAGATGCGCGTCAGGATTATCTCGCCACGCTGATTCAGGAAGGTGCGACACTGGCGGATATTCGCACCGCACTCGTGCTGGATAGCACCGGGTTGAATCGGGAGTTACAGAAACTCTCTCGCAATGCAAATCTGGCGGAACGCGAATTTACTTTTCCTACGTTTGATATCGCCATGAGCACGCGCGCTTTTCGGATCAAATTTAACGGTAGTGATAGTTTTCTGTATGTGTTGGTCACTGCAGAAGAGAATACCGGTCGAATTGTTGCCGTTACGACAAATTACTCAGCACATCCCGTAGAGGCTGAGTATCAGTATCATTCTGACTATGAAGAACGCCTGCCTCCCGGTACGTTGGCGCATATTGTGCAACGTAAAGAAGTGATAACGATGCGGCGGGAGACGCTTTTTGATGTGGATTACGGTCCTGCAATATTGCACAAAAATGATCCGGGGATGTTAGTTAAACCCGTTTTGCCAGCTTATCGCCATTTCGAGTTGGTTAAAATGCTCACGGATGAACGTTCTCTCAATATTCAGCATTACCTCGATCAGGAATGCTTTATCCTGGGAGGATGTATGATGGCGAATATACAGCATGTTCAGCAAGGGCGTTGCCACATTGCTTTTGTGAGAGAACGTGGAGAATCAGCACCGCAAAAAGATATTCCGCCAAGGTTGTTTATGGGGGGCGGCATCCGTAATAACGTTTGGCGAACATTCACCACGCGTGACTACGCGCTGGCAGTATGCAACTTAACAGAGAACCGAAAAACGAGTATGCAACGCAGCGCCACGCTTGTGAGTGCGACCCGTTTTATCCATTTTATCGATACACATCCTTTTCTGGCACACCTCAACCGTATGTCTCCGGCAAATGTGACGGCAACGCTGGACCATCTCAGATACGCGTTTAATGCGAGGCATCACTCAGATGCAGACTAACTAATCCTGTGTTTTCTCATTAGATAATGCTCGGAAAAGCCGATTTATTCATCATGAATAATCTAATTTTAACGAGCTTTTTGCGGGTGTAAGATAGTAATTACGAAGTATTCACCCAATAGAGAGAATAAAAGTGAAACATCTGCATCGTTTTTTTAGTAGCGACGCCTCGGGAGGCATCATCCTGATCATCGCAGCCGCAGTCGCTATGCTGATGGCAAATATCGGGGTTACCAGTGGATGGTACCACGCCTTTCTGGAAACACCTGTCCAACTGCGGGTTGGCGCGCTTGAAATCAACAAAAATATGCTGCTGTGGATCAACGACGCGTTGATGGCGGTATTCTTCCTGTTGATTGGTCTGGAAGTGAAGCGTGAGTTAATGCAGGGCTCGCTTGCCAGCCTGCGTCAGGCGGCGTTTCCAATTATTGCCGCGATTGGCGGCATGATTGTCCCGGCGTTGCTGTATCTGGCATTCAACTATGCCGACCCTATCACTCGTGAAGGATGGGCAATTCCGGCAGCAACGGATATCGCTTTTGCATTAGGCGTGTTGGCGCTATTGGGCAGTCGCGTTCCGCTGGCACTGAAAATCTTCCTGATGGCGCTGGCGATTATCGATGACCTCGGCGCGATTGTGATCATCGCGTTGTTCTACACCAGCGATCTCTCGTTGTTGTCTCTGGGCGTCGCCGCGTGCGCAATTCTCGTCCTGGCGGCATTGAATCTGTGCGGTGTCAGACGCACCGGTATTTATATTCTGGTTGGCGTCGTGCTATGGACGGCAGTGCTGAAGTCCGGCGTGCATGCCACTCTGGCAGGCGTGATCGTTGGTTTCTTCATTCCGTTAAAGGAAAAACATGGGCGCTCACCGGCAAAGCGTCTGGAGCATGTCCTGCATCCGTGGGTGGCTTATCTGATCCTGCCGCTGTTTGCCTTCGCTAACGCAGGTGTTTCGCTGCAGGGCGTGACGCTGGATGGATTGACCTCTATCCTGCCGCTGGGAATTATCGCCGGCCTGCTTATCGGTAAGCCACTGGGGATCAGCCTGTTCTGCTGGCTGGCATTACGTCTCAAGGTGGCGCAACTGCCTGAAGGCACAAGTTTCCAGCAAATTATGGCGGTCGGTATTCTGTGCGGCATCGGCTTTACGATGTCGATTTTCATCGCCAGTCTGGCGTTTGGTAACGTTGACCCGGAGCTGATTAACTGGGCAAAACTGGGGATCCTGATTGGTTCACTGTTGTCGGCAGTTATTGGTTATAGCTGGCTGCGTACCCGGTTGAATACGTCAGCCTGAGCAGATAACTCTTTGGTGACAATTTCAGGGAGAGAGTATGTCTCATATAAATTACAACCACCTGTATTACTTCTGGCATGTGTATAAAGAAGGATCGGTGGTGGGTGCCGCAGAAGCGCTTTATCTGACACCGCAAACTATTACCGGGCAGATCAAAGCGCTTGAGGAACGCTTACAAGGGAAGTTGTTTAAGCGTAAGGGGCGAGGGCTGGAACCCAGCGAATTAGGCGAATTAGTTTTCCGTTATGCGGATAAAATGTTCACCTTAAGCCAGGAAATGCTGGATATCGTGAACTATCGCAAAGAGTCGAATTTGCTGTTTGATGTCGGCGTGGCGGATGCATTATCGAAGCAACTGGTTAGCAGCGTGCTGGATGCTGCTGTGGTTGAGAACGAGCAAATCCATCTGCGTTGTTTTGAATCAACACACGAGATGCTGCTGGAGCAGCTCAGCCAGCATAAGCTGGATATGATTATCTCCGATTGCCCGATCGACTCAACGCAGCAGGAAGGGCTGTTCTCGGTGCGGATTGGCGAATGCAGCGTGAGCTTTTGGTGCACCAGGCCGCTGCCTGAGAAACCGTTTCCGGCCTGTCTGGAAGAGCGTCGATTGCTGATCCCTGGTCGTCGTTCGATGCTTGGACGTAAGCTGTTGAACTGGATTAACTCACAAGGACTGAACGTTGAAATCCTTGGCGAGTTTGATGACGCCGCGCTGATGAAAGCGTTTGGCGCAACGCATAACGCGATATTCGTTGCCCCTACGCTGTATTCACACAATTTCTATGCTGATGATTCTATTGTTGAAATTGGACGCGTTGAGAATGTGATGGAGGAGTATCACGCCATATTCGCGGAGAGGATGATCCAGCATCCGGCGGTGCAGCGTATTTGCAATGCCAACTACTCAGCACTGTTCAAGCCGCCACAGGTCTAAACGCCTTCATGTTGCCGGCTGCGGTGTACTAACCGCAGCCGGACTATGACTACAGTTTCAACATATTACGATACTGCCCGCTTTCGCGGATAAATACCGGAATTCTGTTCAGGGGAGCGTCATAGCGCAGCGTTTGTCCTCCCTGATAGCTCTCGCCGGTCGCAAAATCCGTCCATGTTTCCCCTTCTGGCAACCAAACGTCGCGTTCGCGCATACCTTCATGCATAACGGGCGCAACCAACAGATCGGGGCCGAAACAGTACTGGTCGGTGATTTCCCAGCTTTTTAGCTGATCGGGGAACTCAAAAAATAGGGTACGCATCACCGGTGTATTGTAGTTATGCGTTTCTGCCATTAACGCTTTGATGTAGGGCTTGAGCTTCTCACGCAGTGTCAGGCAACCCGTTAGCACATCACACACATCCTCACCGTAGCTCCAGATCTCGTTGGGCGCGCCGGTAGGGCACTGGGCAATCCCGTCCCGATAAGGCTGCTGCGGTAAAATCTGCGGATCGCGGTTGCCGTGCAGGCGCATCACCGGGCTAAACACGCCCCACTGGAACCAGCGAATCAGTAGCTCATGAAAGCGTGGGTCGCGAATATTGCCGCCATGAAAGCCGCCAATATCTGTTGTCCACCATGGGATACCTGCAATCCCCATATTCATCCCGGCGGCAAACTGATTGCGCAGAGAACGAAACGATGAGTGGATATCACCTGACCACACCAGCGCGCCGTATTTCTGACTTCCAGCCCAGGCGCAGCGCAGCAGGTTGATAACCTGGTCTTCGCCATTGGCTTTCATGCCGTCAAAAAAGGTTTTGGCGTACATTCGCGGGTAGATATTGCCCACTTCCAGCACCGGTCCGGCGTGGTAGCGATAGTTATCGTAGTCGTAAACGCTGAACTCCGGCTCGGCTTCGTCTAGCCAGAAGAGCTTCACGCCTTTATCGTAATAGTTGCGTTTTGCTTTACTCCAGACGTAGTCGCGAGCGCCGGGATGGGTGGCATCAAAGAAAGTGGTATTGCCGAGAAAATCCATATTAATCGGCAATCCGCGCTCCGTTTGTACCAGCCAGCCGTTTTCGCGCATTTCCCGATAGCTCTCGGTGCGATTATCCACCGTCGGCCAGACGGAGACCATCAGCTCAATACCCAGCGATTTTAACTCGGCGATCATGGCATCGGGATCGGGCCAGTCGCGCGAGTCGAACATCCAGTCCCCCTGATTTGGCCAGTGGAAGAAATCGATAACGATTACCGAGATGGGGAGATTGCGCCGTTTGTACTCGCGGGCGACGGCGAGCAACTCCTCCTGGGTGCGATAGCGTAACTTGCACTGCCAGAAGCCCATGGCGTAATCCGGCATCATCGGCGGCGTGCCCGTGGCGAGCGCATACGCCTGGCTAATTTCTGCCGGGGTATCGCCAGCGGTGATCCAGTAGTCCAACTGTTCGCTGACCTGAGCTTCCCACTCGGTCACGTTATGGGCGAACGTCACGCGGCCGACCGCCGGGTTGTTCCATAAAAATCCGTAGCCCAGGCTTGAGAGCATAAAGGGCACCGAGGCCTGAGAGTTACGCTGGGCCAGTTCGAGCACGCATCCTTTGAGATCCAGATTGGCCTGCTGATATTGGCCCATGCCGTAAATTTTTTCCCCTTCGGTGGCTTCGAAGCGGGCTTTAAGTGAATATTTCCCGCCCTGAATAGGGCGGAATTCGCGTCCCTCAAGGTTGAGTGCGCTGACATACTGGCCGTGGGAAGATTCGTCCTCGCCGATTTCGCCCCGCAGACGCCAGAACTCCTGCAACAGGGGTTTGTGTGGATGGCGGTAAAAGGTAACTTGTCCTTTTTGATTGACGATAGCGATAATTTTGCCGTTGGTCAGCGTCGCCTGGTGGTGCTCATAAACGATGTGGCAGGCGCTTTCTGTGACTGGCTCCGTGAGCGCCCAGTCCTCATTTCGCATAACCGGAAGATGACGGCCACTGCGTACGCGCAGGCTGTTCTCGCCCCAGGGTTCAATCCACAAATAGCGATCGTTTTGCTGCCAGACCAGACGACGCGGGTCATGTTGCACAAATGGCATGGTGGTGCCTCCCATATTTTGAGGGTAAAGATTAAGAAAGTTATTGGGTGATGGTTTCCAGATCGTGGCGAATCCTCTCTTCCATTGCTTCGTACTTACGGAAGAAAAGTAGCGGGATCGCCGCGAGTGCGAAGAGCAGGGCGGGCGCCCAGATAAAGGCCCAGGTAATGCCTTCCAGGCCCGCAGCGCTTTGGGTCTGGTTCGGGATATAGCCAAAACTGTTCATGATCCAGGCGGCGAAAGCGGTACCCAGACCACTGCCCATCTTGATGCAGAAAGTACTGCCGAAGGCGATAAGAATGCCGGTGGCCTTGATGCCCGTTTTCCAGGCACCGAAGTCGACGGCAAAGCCCAACATGGCAAACGGCATTGAGCAGGCGATTCCGCTACCTATATTGCCGAGCACCCAGGCCGCGATGAGGAAAGGTATGTTGTCCGCCGCCAGCCACATCAAGACGCCGCCAAACGTGGCGACCAGCAAGCCGCCTACCCATATCCAGGTTTTAGCCAGGTATTTGCTAAAGAAAGGGATGGCGATGATAAACAGGATCTGAATCGTCGCCAGACTGTTAATCAGCGGAACCAGATCTTTGCGAACGAGGTTGTAGGTCAGATAATAAACAATGGTGGTGGACCGCTGTTGCAGGGCAATCCAGAAGATCAGATTGGCCAGCACCATCAGGATCCATGGCCAGTTACCTTTCATCGCCGTGAAACTTTTTTTCATCGGCAGTTTGGGTTCTTGCTGTATTTTATCCGCATCCATTTCGCGGATATTTTTAAAGGCGAAAAGCGTTAGCGAACAGGATATCGCAGCAAACAGAATCGCCGTGTAAATAAATCCGGCATGATCATTCCCGTTACCTAAAAATGCAACCAGGGGTAATGCTGTGGCATTCATTAATAAAACCCCGATTTGTCCTCCAGTCATTCTCCAGGAATTTAATACCAGCCGTTCCTTAGGGGACAGGGTCATCAGAGGTAATATTGCACTGAGCGGTGTATTAAGTCCGGTAAATAAAATGCTGGCAATCATATAGGATATTGCTGCATATATGGCTTTTCCTGTCATGCTGATATCTGGAGACCAAAATGACAGCGCGCTGAATACACCAAAAGGCAGCGGCAGCCATAAAAACCAGGGACGACATTTACCGTAACGTGAACGTGTTTTATCGATAATGATCCCCCAGATTGGGGCATCTATACCATCTACGATACGCGCCAGTAGCAGGATGACACCTGCTACGGCGAGACTTATACCCGCAACGTCAGTGTAGAAATATAAGATGTAGGTTGAACCGAAACAGTACAGCAGATTACCTGCCACATCCAAAGAGCCGTAGCTAATACGCTGTAGTAAAGATAATGATGCTGACCCGCAAGACTGGGTATCCTCAATAACAGAACTCATAATAATAACTCCGATATTGGTGCGATACGCCCAGAAAAACAGCTTTTACTTTCTAAGCAGTAGGGTAGTTGTTATTTTTTATCTAAAAAATTAAACCTTTGGAGAGAAATAGTGGTTAATTGGTTTGGTGAAAAATAGTTAACACGGGCATTGTGATCAATTATCAAATCTTACATCAGGATTGCGTTTATTCGTTTTTGGGGGAGTAATTATGTCATTTGCTATGACGGTCACAATTTGATTAGCAATGAAATTAAAAAAATTAAACAGTGAAAGAAAATGACTTTCATGTGCCCGGTAAGGCGGCTGGCTGAAAAGAGAAGCGGCCCAGAGGAGTACGAACAAGGTCAGTGGATGACGGTTGCCTTCGAAGCTGGTTGTACAAACGACAGGCATAAAAAAACCCGCTTGCGCGGGTTTTTTCACAAAGCGACAACAGACAGGCGATTAAGCCAGTTTGTTGATCTGTGCAGTCAGGTTTGCTTTATGACGCGCAGCTTTGTTTTTGTGGATCAGACCTTTAGCAGCCTGACGGTCCACGATTGGTTGCATTTCGTTAAATGCTTTCAGTGCAGTAGCTTTGTCGCCAGCTTCGATAGCTGCGTATACTTTCTTGATGAAAGTACGCATCATAGAGCGACGGCTAGCGTTGTGCTTGCGGGCCTTTTCAGACTGAACGGCGCGCTTCTTAGCTGATTTGATATTAGCCAAGGTCCAACTCCCAAATGTGTTCTATATGGACAATTCAAAGGCCGAGGAATATGCCCTTTTAGCCTTCTTTTGTCAATGGATTTGTGCAAATAAGCGCCGTTTAAATTCCAGCACTCGTTGCGTAGTGATGGCGCAGGATTCTACCAGCTTGCGTGGCGTGAATACAGCTTTTCGACGAGAAAAATTGCATTGGTGTGCCGGTGAAGGGCGTCAATTTGTTTCATAACAATGAAAACCATCCTCTTTCTGTTTCGTAGAAACAATCGCCGGTTAACGTTGACCGCGGTACAGGGTATACTTTCACGATTTTCACTGTTTTGAGCCAGACATGAAGCTGATACGAGGCATACATAATCTCAGTCAGGCCCCGCATGGGTGTGTGCTGACTATTGGTAATTTCGACGGCGTGCACCGTGGTCACCGTGCGTTGCTGCAGGGCTTACGGGAAGAAGGGCGCAAACGCAATTTACCAGTAATGGTGATGATTTTTGAGCCGCAGCCGCTGGAGCTGTTTGCGACGGATAAGTCGCCTGCGCGCCTTACACGCCTGCGGGAAAAACTGCGTTATCTGGCCGAATGCGGTGTGGATTACGTGCTGTGCGTGCGTTTTGACCGACGTTTTGCCGCATTAACGGCGCAGACTTTTATCAGCGATCTGCTGGTTAAGCGCCTTGGTGTACAATTTCTTGCCGTTGGCGATGATTTCCGCTTTGGCGCTAGCCGTGCGGGTGATTTCTTGTTATTACAGGAAGCGGGCGCTGAGTATGGTTTTGATATCACCAGTACCCAAACCTTCTGTGAGGGCGGTGTGCGTATCAGCAGCACCGCAGTACGTCAGGCGCTGGCCGAAGATAACCTGCAACTGGCCGAAAGCCTGCTTGGGCATCCTTTTACTATCTCAGGACGCGTCGTTCACGGTGATGAGTTAGGGCGTACCATCGGTTTTCCGACGGCAAACTTACCGCTTCGTCGCCAGGTTTCTCCGGTGAAAGGTGTTTATGCGGTTGAAGTGATGGGACTGGGTGACAAACCGTTGCCCGGCGTCGCCAACATCGGCACCCGCCCGACGGTAGCAGGCGTACGCCAGCAGTTGGAAGTGCATCTATTGGACGTTGTAATGGACCTGTATGGTCGCCATATAGATGTAGTACTGCGTAAAAAAATACGCAGCGAACAGCGATTTGCCTCGCTGGATGAACTAAAAGCGCAGATTGCGCGTGATGAGTTGACTGCCCGTGAATTTTTTGGGCTAACAAAACCGGCTTAATGCCTATACGAGTTTTAAATACGGAACCGAGAATCTGATGAGTGACTATAAATCAACCCTGAATTTGCCGGAAACAGGGTTCCCGATGCGCGGCGATCTCGCCAAGCGCGAACCGGGAATGCTGGCGCGTTGGACTGATGATGACCTGTACGGCATCATTCGTGCGGCCAAAAAAGGCAAAAAAACCTTCATTCTGCATGATGGCCCTCCTTATGCGAATGGCAGCATTCATATTGGTCACTCGGTTAACAAGATTCTGAAAGACATTATCGTGAAGTCCAAAGGACTCACGGGCTATGACTCGCCGTACGTTCCGGGCTGGGACTGCCACGGTCTGCCGATCGAGCTGAAAGTAGAACAGGAATACGGCAAGCCGGGCGAGAAGTTCACCGCTGCTGAGTTCCGCGCCAAGTGCCGTGAATACGCAGCGACCCAGGTTGATGGTCAGCGTAAAGACTTTATCCGTCTTGGCGTACTGGGCGACTGGTCGCATCCGTACCTGACCATGGACTTCAAAACTGAAGCCAACATCATTCGTGCGCTGGGTAAAATCATCGGCAACGGTCACCTGCACAAAGGTGCGAAGCCGGTGCACTGGTGCGTTGACTGCCGTTCCGCGCTGGCGGAAGCGGAAGTTGAGTATTATGACAAAACCTCCCCGTCCATCGACGTGGCGTTCCACGCTGCCGATCAGGATGCGGTGAAAGCGAAATTTGGCGTTTCTGACGTCAACGGCCCGATCTCTCTGGTTATCTGGACCACTACCCCGTGGACGTTACCGGCGAACCGCGCAATCTCTCTGGCACCTGATTTTGACTATGCGCTGGTGCAGATTGACGGCCAGGCTGTGATTCTGGCGAAAGATCTGGTTGAAAGCGTCATGCAGCGTATTGGCGCGGCTGAATACACTATTCTCGGCACCGTGAAAGGCGCTGAGCTGGAACTGCTGCGCTTTACCCATCCGTTTATGGGCTTTGACGTGCCGGCGATTCTGGGCGATCACGTGACGCTGGATGCGGGTACCGGTGCGGTCCATACCGCTGGCGGTCACGGTCCGGATGACTACGTCATCAGCCAGAAATACGGTCTGGAAATCGCTAACCCGGTTGGCCCGGACGGCGCATACCTGGCGGGTACCTATCCGGATCTGGACGGTGTGAACGTCTTTAAAGCCAACGACAAAATCGTTGCGCTGCTGAGCGAAAAAGGCGCGCTGCTGCACGTTGAGAAGATGCAGCACAGCTACCCATGCTGCTGGCGTCACAAGTCACCGATCATCTTCCGTGCGACCCCGCAGTGGTTCGTCAGCATGGATCAGAAAGGCCTGCGCGCGCAGTCGCTGAAAGAGATCAAAGGCGTACAGTGGATCCCGGACTGGGGCCAGGCGCGTATTGAATCGATGGTTGCCAACCGTCCTGACTGGTGTATCTCCCGTCAGCGTACGTGGGGTGTGCCGATGTCTCTGTTTGTTCACAAAGACACCGAAGAGCTGCATCCGCGCGCTATCGAACTGATGGAAGAAGTGGCTAAACGCGTTGAAGTTGACGGCATCCAGGCGTGGTGGGATCTCGATCCGAAAGATATCCTCGGCGACGAAGCTGACCAGTATGTCAAAGTCCCGGATACGCTGGACGTGTGGTTCGACTCCGGTTCAACCCACTCATCCGTCGTGGATGTGCGTCCTGAGTTTGCGGGTCATGCGGCAGATATGTATCTGGAAGGTTCTGACCAGCACCGTGGCTGGTTCATGTCTTCTTTGATGATCTCCACCGCCATGAAAGGCAAAGCACCTTATCGCCAGGTACTGACCCACGGTTTCACCGTTGATGGTCAGGGCCGTAAGATGTCCAAATCTATCGGTAACACCGTTTCTCCGCAGGACGTGATGAACAAACTGGGCGCGGATATTCTGCGTCTGTGGGTTGCTTCTACCGACTACACCGGTGAAATGGCCGTTTCTGACGAAATCCTGAAACGTGCTGCCGACAGCTATCGTCGTATCCGTAACACCGCGCGCTTCCTGCTGGCGAACCTGAACGGGTTCGATCCGGTTAAAGACATGGTGAAACCGGAAGATATGGTAGTGCTGGACAGGTGGGCGGTAGGTTGTGCGCAAGCGGCACAGGACGAAATCCTGAAAGCCTATGAAGCTTATGACTTCCACGAAGTGGTACAGCGCCTGATGCGCTTCTGCTCCGTAGAAATGGGTTCGTTCTATCTCGACATCATCAAAGACCGTCAGTACACCGCGAAAGCGGACAGTGTGGCGCGTCGTAGCTGCCAGACTGCGCTGTTCCATATTGCAGAAGCGCTGGTTCGTTGGATGGCGCCGATCATGTCCTTCACCGCCGATGAAATCTGGGGCTACTTGCCGGGCGATCGTGAGAAGTACGTCTTTACCGGTGAATGGTACGAAGGTCTGTTTGGCTTAGGCGAAACCGAAGCGATGAACGATGCCTACTGGGACGAGCTGCTGAAAGTGCGCGGCGAAGTGAACAAGGTTATCGAGCAGGCGCGTGCGGATAAGAAAGTCGGCGGTTCTCTGGAAGCGGCAGTGACCCTGTACGCTGAACCTGAGCTGGCGGCGAAACTGACCGCGCTGGGCGAAGAGTTGCGCTTTGTTCTGCTGACCTCCGGCGCGACGGTTGCAGATTTTGCAGCGGCTCCAGCTGATGCTCAGCAGAGCGAACTGCTCAAAGGTCTGAAAATCGTACTGAGCAAAGCCGAAGGTGAGAAATGCCCGCGCTGCTGGCATTACACTACCGACGTCGGCCAGGTGGCGGAACATGCAGATATCTGCGGACGCTGTGTCAGCAACATCGCCGGTGATGGCGAACAACGTAAGTTTGCCTGATGAGTAAGCCTCTCTGTTCAACAGGACTACGCTGGCTGTGGCTGGTGGTAGCCGTGCTGATTATCGACTTAGGCAGCAAATACCTGATCCTCCAGAACTTTGCTCTGGGGGATACGGTGTCGCTGTTCCCGTCGCTTAATCTGCACTATGCGCGTAACTATGGCGCGGCGTTTAGCTTCTTAGCCGACAGCGGTGGCTGGCAACGTTGGTTCTTTGCCGGTATTGCCATCGGTATTTGCGTCATTCTGATGGTGATGATGTATCGCTCGAAGGCGACGCAGAAGCTGAATAACATCGCGTATGCGTTAATCATTGGCGGTGCTCTGGGCAACTTGTTCGACCGCCTGTGGCACGGCTTCGTGGTTGATATGATTGACTTTTACGTCGGCGACTGGCATTTCGCGACCTTCAATCTGGCCGATACGGCTATCTGTATCGGGGCGGCATTGATTGTTCTCGAAGGCTTCCTGCCGTCGAAAGAGAAAAAAGCCGCATAAAAAAATGCCGGATGGCGCTATGCTAATCCGGCCTACAATTTACTGCGATCCTTGTAGGCCCGGTAAGCGTAGCGCCACCGGGCAGACAGGCGGCAGCAATTTTAAAGAGCAACCTGCATGTCTAAATCAGTACAGAGTAACAGTGCGGTGCTGGTGCACTTCACCCTTAAGCTCGACGATGGCTCCACCGCAGAGTCAACCCGCAATAACGGCAAGCCTGCGCTGTTTCGCCTGGGCGACGGTTCTCTGTCTGAAGGACTGGAGCAACACCTGCTGGGGCTAAAAGAAGGCGATAAAACCACCTTTGCTCTGGAGCCGGATGCCGCCTTTGGCGTATCAAGTCCGGACTTAATTCAGTATTTCTCGCGTCGGGAATTTATGGACGCGGGCGAGCCAGAAATTGGCGCTATCATGCTCTTTACCGCAATGGACGGCAGTGAGATGCCAGGTGTTATCCGCGAAATCAACGGTGACTCGATCACGGTTGATTTCAACCATCCGCTGGCTGGGCATACCGTTCATTTTGATATTGAAGTGCTGGAAGTCGAACCGGCACTGGAGGCGTAAAATGCAGATCCTGTTGGCCAACCCGCGCGGTTTTTGCGCTGGCGTAGACCGCGCTATCAGCATTGTCGAAAACGCGCTGGCTATTTACGGCGCGCCGATTTATGTCCGTCATGAAGTGGTGCATAACCGTTATGTGGTGGATAGCCTGCGCGAGCGCGGGGCTATTTTTATCGAGCAAATCAGTGAAGTGCCGGACGGTGCGATCCTGATCTTCTCTGCCCACGGCGTGTCTCAGGCGGTGCGTAACGAAGCCAAAGGCCGCGACCTCACGGTTTTTGATGCAACCTGCCCGCTGGTGACCAAAGTACATATGGAAGTCGCCCGCGCCAGCCGCCGTGGGGAAGAGTCGATTCTGATTGGTCACGCCGGTCACCCGGAAGTCGAAGGCACGATGGGCCAGTACAGCAACCCGCAAGGGGGAATGTACCTGGTTGAATCACCAGATGATGTGCTGAAACTGAATGTGAAAAATGAAGGCAAATTATCCTTCATGACGCAGACCACGCTCTCCGTTGACGACACTTCTGACGTTATTGATGCTCTGCGTCAACGCTTCCCGAAAATTGTCGGGCCGCGCAAAGATGATATCTGTTATGCCACCACCAACCGTCAGGAAGCGGTTCGCGCGCTGGCGGAGCAGGCCGATGTGGTGCTGGTGGTCGGCTCGAAAAACTCCTCTAACTCCAACCGTCTGGCTGAACTGGCACAGCGAATGGGGAAAGCGGCGTATTTGATTGACGATGCGACCGACATCCAGGAAGCGTGGGTGAAAGAGGCGAAGTGCGTAGGCGTGACGGCCGGAGCCTCGGCACCGGATATCCTGGTGCAAAACGTGATTGCTCGCCTGCAGGAACTTGGCGGTGGGGAAGCTATTCCGCTGGAAGGCCGCGAAGAGAACATCGTTTTCGAAGTGCCGAAAGAGCTGCGTGTGGATGTTCGTGAAGTAGAGTAAGTCTTTCCGGTTACGATTATGAGAAGATGCCAGACTCAACGTCTGGCATTTTTTTATGGAGAAACCATGCGCTTACCGATCATTCTTGATACCGATCCCGGCATTGATGATGCCGCCGCCATTGCCGCCGCGCTGTTTGCCCCTGAGCTGGATCTGCAACTGATGACCACTGTCGCAGGCAATGTGTCGGTGGAAAAAACCACCCGTAATGCGTTGCAACTGCTGCACTTCTGGAATGCGGATGTTCCACTGGCGCAGGGAGCATCGATGCCGCTGGTGCGACCGCTGCGTGATGCCGCTTCCGTGCATGGTGAGTCCGGTATGGAAGGGTATGAATTTGTCGAGCACGACCGCCAGGCGATGGCAAAACCCGCATTCCAGGCCATTCGCGATGCGCTGATGCATGCCCCGCAGCCCGTGACGCTGGTGGCAATTGGCCCGCTGACCAACATTGCGCTGCTGCTGACCCATTATCCTGAATGCGTATTTAACATTAAGCGCCTGGTGATTATGGGGGGCTCTGCCGGGCGCGGGAACTTCACACCCAACGCCGAGTTTAATATTGCTATCGATCCCGAGGCAGCCGCGAAAGTCTTCCAGAGCGGGCTGGAGATTGTGATGTGTGGGCTGGATGTCACTAACCAGGCCATGCTCGCCCCGGACTATCTGGCGACGCTCCCCCAGCTTAACCAGACGGGAAAAATGCTGCACACGCTATTTAGCCATTACCGTAGCGGCAGTATGAATACGGGGCTGCGAATGCACGATCTGTGTGCCATTGCCTGGCTGGTGCGCCCGGAACTGTTTACCCTGCAGTCGTGTTTCGTGGCGGTTGAAACCCTGGGCGAATATACCTCGGGTACGACGGTGGTGGACATCGAAGGACGTCTGGGGCATCCAGCAAATGCGCAGGTTGCGTTGGGCCTGAACGTTGAAGGTTTCCAGCAGTGGGTGGCAGAGGTACTGGCACTGGCCCCCTGATTTCCGCGTTATATAACGATATGACGCTGCTTATTCCGTGGCGTCATGCCTTTTACTGATATCTTTCCCTGTTTATCATTAAATTCTAATTATCGACGTTTTCGGCTGGCGGCGCAGCGATACGCTGGTTAATCTGAAAACGATTTACGTAAAATTAACAAAAGAGAATAGCTATGCATGATGCACAAATCCGCGTTGCCATCGCGGGAGCCGGTGGACGCATGGGGCGTCAGTTGATTCAGGCCACTCTTGGCATGGATGGCGTACAGCTTGGCGCGGCGCTGGAGCGCGAAGGCTCTTCCTTACTGGGAAGCGATGCCGGAGAGTTAGCCGGAGCCGGGAAAACGGGCGTTACGGTACAAAGTAGCCTTGAAGCGGTGAAAGATGATTTCGATGTTTTCATCGATTTTACCCGCCCGGAAGGCACGCTGGCGCATCTGGCGTTTTGCCGCCAGCATGGGAAAGGGATGGTAATTGGCACCACCGGCTTTGATGAGGCGGGAAAACAGGCTATTCGCGATGCCGCGCAGGATATTGGCATCGTCTTCGCCGCTAACTTTAGCGTCGGCGTCAACGTCATGCTGAAGCTGCTGGAGAAAGCGGCGAAAGTGATGGGTGATTACACCGATATAGAGATTATTGAAGCGCATCACCGCCACAAAGTGGATGCGCCGTCAGGCACTGCGCTGGCGATGGGCGAGGCGATTGCCGGGGCGCTGGATAAAGATCTGAAAGACTGCGCAGTCTATTCCCGTGAGGGTTACACCGGCGAGCGCGTACCGGGCACGATTGGTTTTGCCACGGTGCGAGCGGGGGATATCGTCGGGGAACATACCGCGATGTTCGCCGATATTGGCGAGCGTATTGAGATCACGCATAAAGCGTCCAGCCGTATGACATTCGCCAACGGCGCCGTGAGATCGGCGGTTTGGCTGAAATCTAAATCAAATGGTCTTTTTGATATGCGAGATGTGCTTGATTTACGCAATTTGTAAGTTTTTTTACCCTTCGTGATGTGGTTATTGTAATCATAAGCAATTGATTACATAGGGCAATATTTTATTGCCCTTTTATTTTTTGATTTTTAATGTATTTTTTCTTTTAGATGAGTATTTATATATGTTTTGTTAGGTATTTATGTTATCTCATTGTAAATTTTGACCAGATGGTCCACTTTTTTCTATCGTGCTTCATATTTTTACACTCTTCATCCACCGCAAGCGTTTTCCACCCCGAGTTAGCTGATCTTTTTGCCTGTTAAATCGTGTGATTTATCCCAGTGGCGCAAAATAATAATAAAAATTACCCTTTTGGGTAGACTTTTACGTGGGCTATCTCTAGAATGCCGCCGTTTGCCAGAAATCCATAGGTAAGCAAATTTGCATTGATTCATGATGTGTTAATGAATTAATATGCAAATAAAGTGAGTGAATATTCTCTGGAGGGTGTTTTGATTAAGTCAGCGCTATTGGTTCTGGAAGACGGAACCCAGTTTCACGGTCGGGCCATAGGGGCAACAGGTTCGGCGGTTGGGGAAGTCGTTTTCAATACTTCAATGACCGGTTATCAAGAAATCCTCACTGATCCTTCCTATTCCCGCCAAATCGTCACTCTTACTTATCCTCATATCGGTAATGTCGGCACCAATGAAGCCGATGCAGAATCTTCACAGGTACATGCGCAAGGCCTGGTCATCCGCGACCTGCCGCTGATTGCCAGCAACTTCCGCGATACCGAAGACCTCTCTTCTTACCTGAAGCGCCATAACATTGTGGCGATTGCTGATATCGATACCCGTAAGCTGACGCGTTTGCTGCGTGAAAAGGGTGCACAGAACGGCTGCATCATCGCGGGTGATAACCCGGATGCGGCGCTGGCATTGGAAAAAGCAAAAGCTTTCCCTGGTCTGAACGGTATGGACCTGGCGAAAGAAGTCACCACTGCGGAGCCGTATAGCTGGACGCAAGGTAGCTGGACGCTGGCCGGTGACCTGCCGGAAGCCAAATCTACCGATGAACTGCCGTTCCACGTTGTGGCGTACGATTTCGGTGCTAAACGTAACATTCTGCGTATGTTAGCGGACCGCGGCTGCCGCCTGACGGTTGTACCGGCGAAAACCTCAGCAGAAGACGTTCTGAAGATGAATCCGGACGGTATCTTCCTGTCCAACGGCCCTGGCGACCCGGCGCCGTGCGACTACGCGATTACCGCGATTCAGAAATTCCTCGAAACCGATATTCCGGTATTTGGTATCTGCCTCGGCCATCAGCTGCTGGCGCTGGCGAGCGGTGCGAAGACCATTAAGATGAAGTTCGGCCACCATGGCGGCAACCATCCGGTAAAAGATATTGATAACAACACCGTGATGATCACCGCGCAGAACCACGGTTTTGCTGTAGATGAAGCCTCCATGCCTGCCAACCTGCGCGTGACCCACAAGTCACTGTTCGACGGCACCTTGCAGGGGATTCATCGTACCGACAAACCGGCATTCAGCTTCCAGGGGCACCCTGAAGCGAGTCCGGGTCCGCACGATGCCGCACCGCTGTTCGACCACTTTATCGAGTTAATTGAGCAATACCGTCAGTCCGCGAAATAATCAGGAGTAAAAGAGCCATGCCAAAACGTACAGACATAAAAAGTATCCTGATTCTGGGCGCGGGTCCGATTGTTATCGGTCAGGCGTGTGAGTTTGACTATTCCGGCGCGCAGGCGTGTAAAGCCCTGCGTGAAGAGGGTTACCGCGTTATTCTGGTGAACTCCAACCCGGCAACCATCATGACCGACCCGGAAATGGCCGATGCCACCTACATCGAGCCAATTCACTGGGAAGTGGTACGCAAAATCATTGAGAAAGAGCGCCCGGATGCGGTGCTACCAACCATGGGCGGTCAGACAGCGCTGAACTGCGCACTGGAACTGGAACGCCAGGGCGTACTGGCTGAGTTCGGCGTGACCATGATTGGCGCGACGGCGGATGCTATTGATAAAGCGGAAGACCGTCGTCGCTTCGACATCGCGATGAAGAAAATTGGTCTCGACACCGCGCGTTCAGGCATCGCTCACACCATGGAAGAAGCGCTGGCGGTTGCCGCTGACGTTGGCTTCCCGTGCATTATCCGTCCTAGCTTCACCATGGGCGGCACCGGTGGCGGTATCGCCTACAACCGCGAAGAGTTCGAAGAAATCTGCGAACGCGGTCTGGACCTTTCCCCAACCAACGAGCTGCTGATTGATGAATCGCTGATTGGCTGGAAAGAGTACGAGATGGAAGTGGTGCGTGATAAAAACGACAACTGCATCATCGTCTGCTCCATCGAAAACTTCGATGCGATGGGCATCCATACCGGTGACTCCATCACCGTAGCACCTGCCCAGACGCTGACTGACAAAGAATATCAAATCATGCGTAACGCCTCGATGGCGGTACTGCGTGAAATCGGCGTGGAAACCGGCGGTTCTAACGTCCAGTTTGCGGTAAACCCGAAAAACGGTCGCCTGATTGTCATCGAGATGAACCCGCGCGTATCCCGCTCCTCGGCGCTTGCGTCCAAAGCTACCGGCTTCCCGATTGCGAAAGTCGCCGCCAAGCTGGCCGTAGGTTATACCCTCGACGAGCTGATGAACGACATCACCGGCGGCCGTACTCCGGCCTCGTTTGAGCCGTCCATCGACTACGTTGTGACCAAGATTCCACGCTTCAACTTCGAGAAATTCGCCGGTGCTAACGACCGTCTGACCACGCAGATGAAATCTGTCGGCGAAGTGATGGCGATTGGCCGCACCCAGCAGGAATCGCTGCAGAAAGCGCTGCGCGGTCTGGAAGTCGGCGCGACCGGCTTCGACCCGAAAGTAAGCCTCGACGACCCTGAAGCGCTGACCAAAATTCGCCGCGAGCTGAAAGACGCGGGCGCTGAGCGTATCTGGTATATCGCCGATGCCTTCCGCGCGGGCCTGTCCGTCGACGGCGTGTTCAACCTGACCAACATCGACCGCTGGTTCCTGGTACAAATTGAAGAGCTGGTGCGCCTGGAAGAAAAAGTAGCCGACCTTGGCATCAACGGCCTCGACGCTGACTTCCTGCGCGTACTGAAGCGTAAAGGTTTCGCTGATGCGCGTCTGGCGAAACTGGCCGGCGTTCGCGAAGCGGAAATCCGCAAGCTGCGCGACCAGTACAACCTGCACCCGGTCTATAAGCGCGTGGATACCTGCGCGGCAGAATTTGCCACCGACACTGCTTACATGTACTCCACTTATGAAGATGAGTGTGAAGCAAATCCGTCCGTCGACCGTGATAAAATCATGGTGTTGGGCGGCGGTCCAAACCGTATCGGCCAGGGTATCGAATTTGACTACTGCTGCGTACACGCCTCGCTGGCGCTGCGCGAAGACGGCTATGAAACCATCATGGTCAACTGTAACCCGGAAACCGTCTCTACCGACTACGACACCTCCGACCGTCTGTACTTCGAGCCGGTAACGCTGGAAGACGTGCTGGAAATCGTGCGCATCGAGAAGCCGAAAGGCGTTATCGTGCAGTACGGCGGTCAGACTCCGCTGAAGCTGGCGCGCGCGCTGGAAGCCGCAGGCGTGCCGGTAATCGGTACCAGCCCGGATGCCATCGACCGTGCGGAAGACCGTGAGCGCTTCCAGCACGCGGTTGACCGTCTGAAGCTGAAACAACCGGCGAACGCTACCGTAACGGCCATTGAACAGGCTGTTGAAAAGGCAAAAGAGATTGGTTACCCGCTGGTGGTACGTCCGTCCTACGTTCTCGGCGGTCGCGCGATGGAAATTGTCTATGACGAAGCCGACCTGCGTCGCTACTTCCAGACTGCGGTCAGCGTTTCTAACGATGCGCCGGTACTGCTGGACCGTTTCCTTGATGATGCAGTTGAAGTGGACGTGGACGCTATCTGCGACGGCGAAATGGTGCTGATTGGCGGCATTATGGAGCACATCGAACAGGCGGGCGTACACTCCGGTGACTCCGCATGTTCTCTGCCTGCGTACACGCTGAGCCAGGAAATTCAGGATGTAATGCGCCAGCAGGTGCAGAAACTGGCCTTCGAACTGCAGGTTCGCGGTCTGATGAACGTTCAGTTTGCGGTGAAGAATAACGAAGTTTACCTGATTGAAGTGAACCCGCGTGCGGCGCGTACCGTTCCATTCGTCTCCAAAGCAACGGGTGTTGCGCTTGCAAAAGTCGCGGCACGCGTAATGGTCGGAAAAACGCTGGCACAGCAGGGCGTCACCAAGGAAGTTATCCCGCCGTACTACTCGGTAAAAGAAGTGGTGCTGCCGTTCAACAAGTTCCCGGGCGTTGACCCGCTGTTAGGGCCGGAAATGCGCTCTACCGGGGAAGTGATGGGCGTGGGGCGTACCTTCGCAGAAGCGTTCGCTAAGGCACAGTTGGGCAGCAGCTCCACCATGAAAAAACAGGGTCGTGCGCTGCTCTCCGTTCGCGAAGGCGATAAAGAGCGCGTGGTTGACCTGGCGGCGAAACTGCTGAAGTTTGGTTTTGAGCTGGATGCAACGCACGGCACGGCGATTGTGCTGGGCGAAGCGGGTATCAATCCACGTCTGGTTAACAAGGTGCATGAAGGGCGTCCGCACATTCAGGACCGTATCAAGAATGGCGAGTACACTTACATCATCAACACCACCGAAGGGCGTCAGGCGATTGAAGACTCCAAGCTGATTCGCCGCAGCGCACTGCAGTACAAAGTGCATTATGACACTACCCTGAACGGCGGTTTCGCGACGGCGATGGCGCTGAATGCCGATGCCACTGAGAAGGTGACCTCTGTGCAGGAAATGCACGCACAGATCAAAAAGTCATAAAAAATAGGTTCGGTGATAATTGCGTTAACCTGACCTGCAATATAATCTCGAAAGGGTTTCTGTAAAGAAACCCTTTTTTAAATTCGTGTAAGGTCATTCCTGGCCAAATGCACTTTCATAACCACATTTTCAATGTAATAAGCACGATATAGCTCACACTAATCAACATTCAAGTCGCATACTATCCTTTATATCCACAATTTTAATATGGCTTAGTTTTTATTAATTTGGACAGGCCGTAGCCAGATTTTTAATTTGTGAAATGGTGTGCTTATGTGTGAAAAATATGTTGAAAGACCGCTTTATTTGTTAATTGCTGACTGGATGATGGCTGAGGATCGTTGGATCACCGCAAAGGAAATTTCCCGCCATTTTGATATTGAGCACTGCAAAGCAATTAATACGCTCTCTTATATTCTGTCGGAAGTGGGAGAAATTGTTTGTGAAGTTAAGATGATCCCTAATCAGATTGCAGGCCGGGGCTGCCAGTGCCAGCGTCTGGTAAAAGTCATCAGTATTGATTCTCACCTCTACAACCGATTGAGCCACAATTTGCAGGAAAAAAAGGTGAGTGTGGCGAAAACGCCGCGGCTGTCTGCCGTTCCCCCAACAGAGCTCAACCGTGAGCAGAAATGGCAGATGATGCTCTCCAAGAGTATGCGTCGCTAATTGTCAGTTTGCCTGATGGCGGTATAAACGGTGATTGACGCGTAGGCCGGATAAGCGTCAGCGCATCCGGCATAGATTACTGGGCCGATTTCGGTTTCACATCTGTCGTGCCTTGCAGGCGCGGCCGGTTTTTTTCGACCTGCGTTAATGGCTGTGTTTCGCGTAAACCTGCTCGGCAGCGGACCGCAAGATCCTGATACTCTTTGGTGTTCAGCCGTTTCCAGTGCTGCTCCTGATCCGTGACGTCGCGCAGTACGCGAGCAGGTGAACCGACCAGCAGTTGCCTTGCCTCCCCCTGAAAGCCGGCTTTGACAAAGCTCATGGCGGCGACAATGCTCTCTTCGCCAATCACCGCACCGTCCATAATCACGCTGTTCATGCCGATCAGCGCGTCCCTGCCCACCACGCAACCGTGCAGGATTGCGCCATGGCCGATATGCCCATTCTCATGCACGATGGTGTCAGTGTCGCAATAACCGTGCATGATGCAGCCATCCTGCAAGTTAGAACCTGCCTCCAGAATCAGGCGACCATAGTCACCGCGCAGTGAGGCATGTGGGCCGACGTAAACGCCAGCCCCCACGATCACATCACCAATCAACACGGCGCTGGGATGAACATACGCCTCTGGATGTACTACCGGAATCAGGCCTTCAAAGGCGTAATAGCTCATCGGTTATCAGCGTCCTTTCCACACCGGATCGCGTTTTTCCGCAAATGCCTGTGGTCCTTCCAGCGCATCTTCCGAGTGCAGCACCGACGGATAGTGCTTCAGCACACCACTGCGGATGTAACGGTAGCCTTCTTCTACCGGCATTTCGCTGGTCGCGCGGTAAATCTCTTTCAGCGCGGCGATAGCCAGCGGGGCGCTATTCACCAGCTGCTGCGCCAGTTCGCGCGCGCTATCCATCAGTTCGCTCTGGCTGACAACGCGGTTGACGATACCCCAACGTAGCGCTTCTTCGGCGCTCATTCGTCTGCCTGTCATCACCATTTCGTTGACGATAGCCGGTGGCAGTAGCTTCGGCAGACGCAGTACGCCGCCGCTGTCAGGCACGATCCCCAGTTTGGCTTCTGGTAACGCGAAGCTGGCATTTTCCGCACAGACGATAAAATCCGCCGCCAGCGCCAGCTCAAAACCACCGCCAAACGCATAGCCGTTTACCGCAGCGATGACCGGTTTATCGAGGTCGAAAATTTCGGTTAAACCGGCAAAGCCGCCTGGGCCAAAATCGGCATCCGGCGCTTCACCTTCAACTGCCGCTTTTAAGTCCCAGCCCGCAGAAAAGAATTTCTCACCGCCGCCGGTGATTATCGCTACGCGTAATTCCGGGTCATCACGAAAATGAAGAAACACTTCACCCATGGCAAAGCTGGTTTTGGCATCAATGGCATTGGCTTTAGGCCGGTCGAGGGTAATTTCCAGAATCGGGCCGTTACGGGTCAGATGTAATGATTCACTCATAGTTCATCTCCAGATAAATAGATTTCCCGGCAGGAGGAATTCCTACCGGGAGGGTTATTTCAGATTTTTTTTGATTATTTTTCCTGAACAATTGCGCGGCAGGTCGGTTCTTATCTCCATAAACGAGGGAACCTTGAATTTCGCCATATTGTTTTCGCAGAAGCTGAAGAACTCGGCTTCGCTTAATGTTTCACCTTCATTAAGGACGATAAACGCTTTAATGGCTTCATCACGGATTGAATCTTTAATACCGACAACCACAATGTCCTGAATTTTCGGATGCGCAGAAATAATATTTTCCAGCTCGACGCAGGAGACATTTTCTCCGCCGCGTTTAATCATGTTGCAGCGTCTGTCGACGAAATAAAAATAGCCATCCGCATCCTGATAGCCCGAATCTCCGGTATGTAACCAGCCTTCAGGTTCCAGCGCTTTGGCGGTAGCCTCCGGCTGGGCATAGTACTCTTTGAAGATTGTTTTGCCCGGCACGCCTTTAATACAGATTTCGCCAATTTCTCCGGCGGGCAGGGGACGGTTGCGATCGTCACGGATTTCGGCTTCATAGCTAAAACCCACGCGGCCAATGGAGGGCCAACGCCGTTTGTCTCCGGGGCGATCGCCAATAATGCCGACGATGGTTTCGGTCATACCGTAGGAGGTCAGCAGCCTGACGCCAAAGCGTTCGGTAAAGGCGTCTTTTTCCTGTGCGGATAAATTGAGATAGAACATTACTTCGCGCAGGTGATGCTGTCTGTCGGTTGGCGCGGCAGGTTGTACCATCAGCGTTCTGATCATCATCGGAATGCATTCGGTAACCGTCGCCTTATATCTATGCACCTGATTCCAGAACGCCCTGGCACTGTACTTCTCTAGCAGCACAAAGGTGCTGCCAGCGGAGAATGCGGGCATTGCGGCGGTACACTGACAGTCGATATGAAAAGCGGGCATCACCGTCATGTAGACGTCATCATCGCGCAGAGCGATTTGCCAGGAAGTGTAGTAGCCGGCAAATCGCAGGTTGTAGTGGGTAATCACCACCCCTTTAGGCCGTGAGGTGGTGCCAGAGGTAAACAGAATTTCCGCCGTATCGTCAGTGGATAACGCAGGTGTATAGCACAGCGTGGCGGACTGGCGGGATTGCAGTTGGGTAAAGTGGCTCACGCCGTCCTCAACCGGAAGTTGCTCGCCAATCAGACAGATATGATTAAGCGGTGTGGTATTTTCCAGCCGTATCTGGCGGTACATAGGATAAAACTGGGCGCTGGTGACCAGCAGGCTTACCTGACTGTTTTGCAGGATCCAGGCGCTTTCTTCGCCCAGCAAGCGGGCATTAATCGGCACCATAATGGCGCCAATTTTTGCCAGCCCAAACCAGCAAAAAATGAATTCCGGACAGTTATCCAGATGCAATGCGACCTTATCGCCCTTGCGGATCCCTAAAGAATGGAACAGGTTTGCCGTGCGGTTAATCTCTTCATTGAGCGAGGCATAGCTAAATTGCCGAACGTTTCCTTCGCTGGATTCGAAAATTAACGCCGTTTTATCTCCGTACACCCCGGCCAGGTCGTCCCACATCAGACGTAAGTTTTGTCCGCCAACGATATCCATATTGCTTTATCCACTGAAATCAGGCGTGAGCGCTAACCCACTCGCGGGTCAGCGCGTCGCGTTTATTCCTCAACTCTGGCCAGGCCTTTGCCGACCAGCTCATTTATGTCTGCTTCGCTATATCCAATATTTTTCAGAATGGCGGCGGTATCCATGCCGTGTGACGGCATGCCACGCCAGATTTTCCCTGGGTTGTTTTTAAATTTCGGCATGATATTCGGTCCTTTGCAGGTGCGACCATCCATCGTTTGCCACTGAGTAATCGATTCACGGGCAACGTACTGCGGGTTGCCTTCCAGTTCCGGAATGGTCAGCACCTTCGCGCAGGCGATATTCAGCTCAGCAAAGCGCGCCTGGACTTCGGCGATGGTGTGTGTTGCCAGCCACGCGTCCAGTTTCTCTTCCACGAGCGGGCCGTAAGGGCATTCCACGCGATGGATAAGCTGGGTGCCTTCCGGGACTTCCGGTGTGCCAAGAATGTGGGCGAGGCCAATATCTTTGAAGCACTCGTTGATTTGCGTGATGCCGACCAGCTCCATGACGATGTAACCATCGGCGCATTTATACAGACCGCAGCCAGCGTAATACGGGTCTTTGCCTTTGGTCATACGTGGGCAAATTTCGCCGCCGTTAAAGTAATCCATCATGAAGTACTGACCCATGCGCAACATCACCTCGTACATGGCGATATCAATGCTTTCACCTTTACCCGTTTCGCGGACTTTGTGCAGAGCCGCCAGCGCCGCTGTCGTTGCGGTCATCCCGGAGAAGTAATCGGCGGTGTACGGGAAGGCTGGCATCGGCTGATCAACATCACCGTTTTGAATCAGATAGCCGCTGAACGCCTGCGCGATAGTGTTGTAAGCCGGAAGATTGGTGTACTCCTCGGTACCAAACTGGCCGAAGCCGGAAAGGTGGGCGATAACCAGTTTCGGGTTGTGTTCCCACAGCACTTCATCGGTAATGCCGCGACGGGCAAAGGCCGGGCCTTTACTGGCTTCAATGAAGATATCGGTGGTTTCCATCAGCTTCAGAAACGCTTCCCGACCTTCATCTTTGAAAATATTGAGCGACAGGGCGTGCAGGTTACGACGTGAGAGCTGCGGATAGTTAGGCTGTACGCGGATGGTATCGGCCCACGCAACGTTTTCAATCCAGATAACCTCAGCCCCCCATTCGGCGAACATCTGTCCGGCGAACGGACCGGCAATCTCGATCCCTGAAAAGACAACGCGTACCCCGGCAAGTGGGCCAAAGGTTGGCATTGGTAAGTGATCCATAATTTTGCTCCTGGCATTTTTTTGCGGTATGTATGCCGGATAAGCACAGCGCCATCCGGCATAATTGCCTGATGGCGACGCGAGCGTCTTATCAGGCCTACAAGGGGTCGATTAACGGTATTGCTTGAGTACCGCACGACCCAACGTCAGGATCTGCATTTCGTCAGAACCACCAGAAACACGGTCAACGCGCAGGTCACGCCAGAAGCGCGTGATGCGATGGTTACCCGCGATACCCACGCCACCCAGCACCTGCATGGCGGTGTCTACCACTTCAAATGCCGCGTTGGCGCAGAAGTATTTGCACATGGCCGCATCGCCCGAGGTAATGGTACCGTTATCCGCTTTCCATGCGGCTTCCAGCAGCATGTTTTTCATGGAGTTCAGTTTGATCGCCATATGCGCAAACTTCTCCTGAATCAGCTGGAAACGGCCGATAGCTTCGCCAAACTGCACGCGCTGATTGGCGTAGCGCGCGGCGTCTTCAAACGCGCACATTGCCGTACCGTAGTTGGTCAGCGCGACGAGGAAGCGTTCATGGTCAAACTCTTCTTTCACGCGATTGAAACCGTTGCCTTCCCGACCGAACATGTCTTTCTCGTCCAGCTCAACGTCGTCAAAGGTGATTTCACAGCAGCTATCCATACGCAGACCGAGTTTCTCCAGTTTGTTGACCTTGATACCCGCTTTGCTCATGTCAACGAACCACTCGGTATAAACAGGTTTATCCGGCGATGCGCCATCTCTCGCCATCACCACGATGTACGGGGTATAGGCGCTACTGGTGATAAAGCACTTACTGCCATTAAGATAAACCTTACCATTTTTACGTGTATAAGTGGTTTTCAGGCTACCAACATCCGATCCCGCTCCCGGTTCGGTGATCGCAGAGTTCCACATCTGCTTACCGGTTCCCTGGAACGCCATGATTTTATCAATTTGCTCTTGAGTACCTTCACGCAGAAAAGTGTTAAAACCGCCAGGTAATTGGTACAACACGTAAGTCGGTGCGCCAAGACGTCCGAGTTCCATCCAGACGGCGGCAACGGTGACAAAACCGGCTTCCAGCCCGCCGTGTTCTTCCGGGATCAACAGGCTATCGATGCCCATATCCGCCAGTGCTTTTACAAAACGCTCAGGGTAGACGCTGTCGCGATCGCACTCGGCAAAATAAGCTTCCCAGTTCTCACTGGCCATCAGTTCACGAATACCGGCGACAAACAGCTCCTGCTCGTCATTTAAGTTGAAATCCATCTTTCAGCCTCTTGATCAATTGGGTTAATAAGAATTACTTGTCTTTCCAGTGCACTTTGGCGTCTTTAATAAAGGACAGCGTCACCATGATGTTGACGAAGAACAGCGGACATCCTCCGGCGATAATTGCGGTCTGAATGGGTTTCAGCCCACCCAGCGCCAGCAGAACGATGCCGATGACGCCGACCAGAACGGACCAACCGATACGCACCAACAGCGGCGGTTCTTCACCATCGCGAACTTCGCGACAGGTGGACATCGCCAGGGTGTAGGAGCAGGCGTTAATTAGCGTGACGGTGGCAATAAAGCAGAGGATAAAGAATCCCCACATGGTGGCGGTGCTGAATGGCAAGGCGGCCCAGGTTTCGATAATGGCGCGCGCCACGCCGTGTTGTTCAATCAGCTGTGGGATGTTGAGAATGTTTTTATCCATCAGCAGCAGGGTATTGCTGCCAAGGACGGTCCACAGGATCCAGGTCGAAGCTGTCAGGCCCAGTACCATCCCGAAGCACAGTTCACGTACGGTACGACCACGAGAAATACGTGCCAGGAAGATACTCATCTGGATGGCGTAAATGACCCACCACGCCCAGTAGAAAACAGTCCAGCCCTGCGGGAATCCGCCTTTGCCGATGGCATCGGTATAGAACAGCATGCGCGGCAGATACATCAGCAGCATGCCGACCGAGTCGGTGAAGTAGTTCATGATGAAGCTGGCACCGCTGACAATAAACACCCAGCCCAGCATCAGGAAGCTCAGGTAGCTACGCACGTCGCTGGCGATCCTGACCCCTTTTTGCAGGCCGCAGGCTACGCAAATGGCGTTCAGAATGATCCAGCAGGTAATGATGATGGCATCTAATTGCAGCGTATGCGGAATACCGAACAGCCATTGCATACACTCGGTTACCAGCGGCGTCGCCAGACCGAGGCTGGTACCCATCGCAAAAATCAGCGCCACCAGGTAGAAGTTATCAACGATGGTGCCGAACAGCCCTTTCGCATGCTTTTCGCCCACTAACGGTACCAGCGTAGAGCTGGGACGGATCACATCCATCTTGCGCACAAAGAAGAAGTAGGCGAAGGCCACGGAGAGGAAGCTGTAGGTTGCCCACGGCAACGGCCCCCAGTGGAACAGGCTGTATGCCAGGCCTATCTCTTTCGCACCGGTGGAGTTGGGCGCCAGGGCGAACGGCGGGGTAGAGATATAGTAGTAGATCTCGATAGAGCCCCAGAACAGCACCGCGGCTGAAGTACAGGAGGCGAACATCATAAAGATCCAGCTGGCGGTACTAAACTCCGGTTTTTCGTCGCCTAATTTCTTTTTGGCATACGGGCCAAAAACCAGCCAGAACCAGCCGCCTAGCATGACGACCATATACCATTCAAATGCCCAGCCCCAGACATTGGTGACATAACTGAATACCGCATTAATAACGACGTTAGCGGCATCGAGATCTCTTACTGTTAGCCAACAAAGTATTCCAACTATTATTAATGGCGGAAAAAAAACCTTCGGTTCAATTCCCGATTTTCTCTTTTCATTTTTCATAAGTGAATTCCAGTGTGAAAACGAAATTTATTTAGCGAGCCCGTGAACGATCTTTTGTTTATTTATTATTAATGATTTGTTGATAACTTTTAACCTCTGGGGTCGCCTCAGTGAGTAACTCATAATGAGTATTCATTTCGGGTGGTTCTGTTATCTGTGTCACACTTTTTTATGCTGGTTAATTTGCTTAAGAATCCTGTATTTTTTGTTATTAATCAATGTATTGATTGTGTTTTTTTAACTTTTTTAAGTGACTAGCGTTCAATATTGTTGAACCCGCAGACAATATTGAAAATTTTCATATTTGACGTGACTCTTTCAATATTGGTGAGGTACGTAACACTATTGAAAGTTACGAATTTCAATGTGTGACATTTTCAATATTGGTGATTAAGGTTTTATTTCCGAATTAAAGAGCGTGATATCTGTATTTAACACCGCCGATATAAATACGTTTCCTTCATGATTTCTGGAGATGCAATGAAGATAATTACTTGCTACAAATGCGTACCTGATGAACAGGATATTGCGATTAATAATACTGATGGTTCACTCGATTTCAGCAAAGCGGATGGCAAAATCAGCCAGTACGACCTGAATGCGATCGAAGCGGCTTGTCAGTTAAAACAACAGGCAGGAGAGGCCCAGGTTGTCGCCATGAGCGTCGGCGGCAAAGCGCTGACCAATGCAAAAGGGCGCAAAGATGTACTCTCCCGTGGCCCTGATGAACTGATTGTTGTCATTGACGATCAATTTGAACAGGCGCTGCCGCAACAAACTGCCACTGCGCTGGCTGCCGCTGCGCAAAAAGCCGGTTTCGATCTGATTATCTGTGGTGACGGTTCTTCCGATCTCTATGCTCAGCAGGTTGGTCTGCTGGTGGGCGAAGCGCTGAACGTTCCCACGATTAATGGCGTGAGTAAAATCCTCTCTCTTACCGATAGCACGCTGACGGTAGAGCGTGAGCTGGAAGATGAAGTCGAAACACTGAGCATCCCGCTCCCGGCGGTGATCGCGGTCTCAACGGATATCAACACCCCTCAAATCCCTTCCATGAAAGCCATTCTTGGCGCGGCGAAAAAACCGGTTCAGGTTTGGTCGCCTGCAGACATTGGTCTGAACAGCGTGCAGGCGTATTCCACACAACAGGTTGCTGCGCCGAAACAGCGCGAGCGTCAGCGCGTTGTGATTGAAGGTGACGGTGAAGAACAGATTGCCGCGTTTGTCGAGAATCTTCGCAAAATCATTTAATTATCAGGGGATGTTATGAACAAATTTTCCAGTATCTGGGTATTCAGCGATACCCCTTCTCGTCTGCCGGAACTGATGAAAGGTGCGCAGGCTTTAGGTGAAAAAGTTAACACGTTTGTGCTCAGCGATGCGGACAGCGCAACGGCATGTCATTTGGGGGCAGATCATGTCTGGTTGCTCAGCGGCAAACCAGAAGACCGTATGGTTGAAGAGTACGCCGATGTGATGGCTCAGACCATTCGTCAGCACAGCGAGGGCGGCGCAGTGCTGCTGCCGAATACGCGTCGGGGCAAGCTGTTAGCGGCAAAGCTGGGCTTTCGCTTGTCGGCTGCAGTCTCAAATGACGCCAGCGCAGTCTCGGTGCAGGATGGAAAAGCGGCGGTCAAACATATGGTTTACGGCGGCCTGGCGATGGGAGCAGAAACAATCGCTTCACCGTTTGCCGTGGTAACGCTCAGTAGCGGAACGTTTGACGCGCAGCAACCGGATACTAACCGCCGCGGCGAGATGCATACCGTACAGTGGCAGGATCCGGCCGTTGCCGTGACCCGTACGGCAACTCAGGCGCGTCAGAGCAACAGCGTCGATCTCGACAAAGCCCGCCTGGTGGTCAGCGTGGGACGAGGTATCGGCAGCAAAGAAAATATCTCTCTGGCCGAAGCGCTGTGCCAGACGATTGGCGCTGAGTTGGCCTGTTCCCGTCCGGTGGCGGAAAACGAGAAGTGGCTGGAGCACGAACGCTACGTCGGTATCTCCAACCTGATGCTCAAGCCTGAACTGTATCTGGCGGTAGGGATTTCCGGGCAGATCCAACATATGGTCGGCGCCAACGGCGCGCAGACGATTTTCGCCATTAACAAAGATAAAAATGCGCCGATTTTCCAGTATGCGGATTACGGCATCGTTGGTGATGCGCTGAAGATCCTGCCTGCGCTGACGGCTGCCTTAGCGCGTTAAACCATTTCGGGCAGGATGCGAAGGCGTCCTGCCGCTGACAGGAGTAGGTATGTCCGAAGATATCTTTGATGCCATCATCGTGGGTGCAGGTCTGGCTGGTTCGGTTGCGGCGCTGGTGCTGGCTCGGGAAGGCGCACAGGTGCTGGTTATCGAGCGCGGCAATTCTGCTGGCGCGAAGAATGTCACCGGTGGGCGCATGTATGCGCATAGCCTGGAGCGCATCATTCCCGGTTTTGCTGAGCAGGCCCCCATTGAACGCATAATCACCCACGAAAAGCTCGCCTTTATGACCGACAAAGGGGCGATGACCATCGACTATTGCAATGGCGAAGACGCCGTATCGTCGCAGGTTTCTTATTCCGTCTTACGTAGCAAATTTGACGCCTGGCTGATGGAGCAGGCCGAGGAGGCGGGCGCCCAGCTTATCACCGGTATTCGTGTGGATAACGTTGTGCAGCGCGAGGGTAAAGTCGTGGGCGTGGAAGCCGACGGCGATATTCTGGAAGCCAAAGTGGTGATCCTCGCCGACGGGGTGAATTCTCTGCTGGCTGAAAAGCTGGGTATGGCAAAGCGCGTCGAGGCATCGCATGTTGCCGTCGGCGTAAAAGAGCTGATCGAACTGCCAAAATCGGTAATTGAAGATCGTTTCCAGTTACAGGGGAACGAAGGCGCAGCCTGTTTGTTTGCCGGATCGCCAACCGATGGATTGATGGGCGGTGGCTTCCTGTATACGAATGAAACAACCCTTTCTCTGGGACTGGTCTGCGGCCTTCATCACCTGAAAAACGCGAAAAAATCGGTCCCGCAAATGCTGGAAGATTTCAAACAGCATCCGGCAGTAGCCCCGCTGATCGCCGGTGGCAAGCTGGTGGAATATGCCGCGCATGTTGTTCCGGAAGCCGGTATCAATATGCAGCCTGAACTGGTGGGGGACGGAGTGCTGATTGCCGGTGATGCTGCCGGAATGTGTATGAACCTCGGCTTTACCATCCGTGGTATGGATCTCGCCATATCCGCTGGCGAAGCGGCGGCGAAAACGGTGCTTTCAGCCATGAAACGCGACGACTTTAGCAAGCAGTCGCTGGGTGAATACCGTCAGCATCTGGACGATGGCCCGATGCGCGATATGCGTATGTACCAGAAGCTTCCTGCTTTTCTTGATAACCCGCGCATGTTTACCGCCTATCCCGAAATGGCGGTCAGTATCGCACGCGACCTGTTCACCGTAGATGGTTCCGCCCCGGTGCCAATGCGTAAAAAAATCCTGCGCCATGCGAAGAAAGTGGGCTTCATCAACCTGATGAAAGATGGCCTGAAAGGAGTGACCGTATTATGACATCTCCCGTCAATGTGGACGTCAAACTGGGCGTCAATAAGTTCAATGTCGATGAAGACAGCCCACATATCATTCTCAAAACCGATCCTGATAAACAGGCGCTGGAAGTGCTGATTAAGGCCTGTCCAGCAGGGCTGTATAAAAAGCAGGACGACGGCAGCGTACGGTTTGATTACGCCGGATGCCTGGAGTGCGGAACGTGCCGCATTCTCGGGCTCGATACAGCGCTGGAAAAGTGGGAATACCCGCGTGGGACATTTGGCGTGGAGTTTCGCTACGGTTAATAAGTACGAGGTTGTGCACCCGTAGGCCGGATAAGACGCGCTAGCGTCGCCATCCGGCAATCATGTGACGCCAGTGCCGGATGGGGGCGTAAACGCCTTATCCGGCCTATAGATGACGCTTTGCCCGTGTTGAAACAGGAAGTCGCTATGCAGCAGCCCAGGAACTTTGATGACATCAAATTTACCTCTATTCACCGCCGGATAATGCTGTGGGGAAGCGGTGGGCCGTTTCTGGATGGTTATGTGCTGGTGATGATTGGCGTGGCGCTGGAGCAGCTCACGCCAGCATTGAAACTGGACGCACAGTGGATTGGTCTGCTGGGCGCCGGCACGCTCGCCGGTCTGTTTGTGGGGACGTCGCTGTTTGGCTACATTTCCGATAAGGTCGGGCGGCGCAAAATGTTCATCATCGATATTATCGCCATTGGCGTGATATCGGCAGCAACCATGTTTGTTTCCTCGCCCGTTGAATTGTTAGTGATGCGCGTGCTGATCGGCATTGTGATTGGTGCCGATTATCCGATTGCTACCTCGATGATTACCGAGTTCTCCAATACCCGCCAGCGCGCTTTCTCCATCGGTTTTATCGCCGCGATGTGGTATGTCGGCGCCACCTGTGCCGATCTGGTCGGTTACTGTTTGTATGATGTTGAGGGCGGATGGCGCTGGATGTTGGGCAGCGCGGTGATCCCCTGCATTTTGATCCTGATTGGGCGTTTCGATCTTCCTGAATCGCCACGCTGGTTGCTGCGTAAAGGTCGGGTGAAAGAGTGCGAAGAGATGATGATCAAACTGTTTGGCGAACCGGTGGTATTCGACGAAGAAGCACCGCAGGAGACGCGTTTCCTTCAGTTGTTTAATCGTCGTCACTTTCCATTTGTCCTGTTTGTTGCCGCCATCTGGACCTGTCAGGTGATCCCGATGTTTGCTATTTATACTTTCGGCCCGCAGATTGTTGGACTGTTGGGGCTTGGTGCCGGGAAAAGCGCCGCGTTGGGCAATGTGGTGATAAGCCTGTGCTTTATGCTGGGGTGCATTCCGCCCATGTTCTGGCTCAATAGCGCGGGCCGCCGACCGTTGTTGATTGGCAGCTTTATTATGATGACGCTGGCGCTGGCTGTGCTGGGGTTAATTCCTGATATGGGGGCGTGGCTGGTGGTGCTGGCGTTTGCGGTGTACGCGTTTTTCTCGGGGGGACCGGGAAACCTGCAGTGGCTATACCCTAACGAACTGTTCCCCACCGATATTCGTGCCTCTGCCGTCGGGGTGATTATGTCCTTAAGCCGTATCGGTACTATTGTTTCAACCTGGGCGCTGCCGGTATTCATCACCAAATACGGTATCAGCAATGTCATGCTGATGGGCGCAGGAATTTCGCTGATTGGCCTGCTTGTGTCCATCGCTTTCGCCCCGGAAACGCGAGGTCTGACGCTGACGCAAACCAGTCAAATGACGATTCGCAGTAAGCCCGTGACCAGGGCGGGCTATTAGGAGTGTTCTGTATTTTCCCTGCAACTCAGTTAGTTAGCCTACAGTTAACGGGTATATCACTGAAAACAACTGAAAAGCAGGGAGAACACCATGCAAAAACATATCCTGATTACCTCAATTTTTACCGCCGCAGCACTGTTTACCGTGGCCGGTTGTTCCTCAAACCAGGCGGTTAAAACCACCGATGGCAAAACAATCGTCACTGACGGCAAACCGCAGGTTGATGATGATACCGGCCTGGTGTCGTACAAAAACGCGCAAACAGGCAAGACGGAACAAATTAACCGCGATCAGGTTAAGGATATGAGCGAACTGGATAACTAGTTCAGTTTTCTCCATTCAGCCACTCAATAATATTGACTGTTAGCCTGTGGATTAAGTGACTAAACTCACTGTTATTACAATAATGCAGTGATACAGGCTAATCATGATTCTCATCATTTATGCGCATCCCTATCCGCAGCATTCGCATGCGAATAAGCGGATGCTTGAGCAGGTAAGGACACTGGAAGGGGTGGAGGTTCGTTCGCTCTATGAACTCTATCCCGATTTCAATATCGATATCGCCGCAGAACAGGACGCGCTGTCACGTGCGAGCCTGATTATCTGGCAACATCCCATGCAATGGTACAGCACTCCTCCGTTACTCAAATTGTGGATGGATAAGGTCCTCTCCCACGGCTGGGCGTATGGTCACGGCGGTACCGCGCTGCATGGCAAACACCTGATGTGGGCAGTAACCACCGGTGGCGGTGAAAACCACTTTGATATCGGTTCCCACCCCGGGTTTGACGTGCTTTCCCAGCCTTTACAGGCGACGGCGTTATATTGCGGACTCAAATGGCTGCCGCCGTTTGCGATGCACTGTACGTTTATCTGTGATGACGAAACGCTGCAGGCGCAGGCGCGTCACTACAAACAGCGTCTGATGGAATGGCAGGAGGAACACCATGGATAGCCATACGCTGATACAGGCGCTGATTTATCTCGGATCGGCGGCGCTGATAGTCCCCATTGCCGTGCGGCTGGGGTTAGGGTCGGTGCTGGGCTATCTCATTGCCGGGTGCATTATCGGACCATGGGGTTTGAGGCTGGTGACGGACGCCGAATCCATCCTGCATTTTGCCGAGATCGGCGTGGTGCTGATGCTGTTTGTCATTGGTCTGGAGCTGGATCCACAGCGTTTGTGGAAGCTGCGGGCCTCGGTGTTCGGCGGCGGTGCGCTACAGATGGTGGTTTGCGGCGGCTTAATTGGTTTGTTCTGTATGTTCCTTGGCCTGCGCTGGCAGGTAGCGGAACTGATCGGCATGACGCTGGCGCTTTCCTCAACGGCCATCGCTATGCAGGCAATGAATGAACGCAACCTGATGGTTTCGCAAATGGGCCGTAGCGCGTTTGCCGTGCTGCTGTTCCAGGATATCGCCGCTATTCCATTGGTGGCGATGATCCCGTTACTGGCGGCGAGCGGTGCATCGACCACGCTTGGGGCATTTGCATTGTCCGCCCTTAAGGTCGCGGGCGCGCTGGTGCTGGTGGTGCTGTTAGGGCGTTATGTCACACGTCCGGCCTTGCGTTTTGTTGCGCGTTCGGGCCTGCGGGAAGTATTCAGCGCCGTCGCGCTGTTCCTCGTTTTCGGTTTTGGTCTGCTCCTGGAAGAGGTTGGCCTGTCGATGGCGATGGGGGCGTTTCTGGCTGGCGTGCTGCTGGCGAGCTCTGAGTATCGCCACGCGCTGGAAAGTGATATTGAGCCGTTTAAGGGGCTGCTGCTGGGGCTGTTCTTCATCGGCGTGGGGATGTCTATCGACTTCGGTACGCTGATTGATAATCCTTTGCGTATTATCATTCTGCTGGTTGGTTTCCTGGTGATTAAAACCGTCATGCTGTGGCTGATAGCGAAACCCTTACAGGTGCCGAACAAGCAGCGTCGCTGGTTTGCCGTATTACTTGGGCAGGGCAGTGAGTTTGCCTTCGTGGTGTTTGGCGCGGCGCAAATGGCAAACGTGCTTGACCCTGATTGGGCGAAATCGCTGACGCTGGCGGTCGCGCTGTCGATGGCGGCGACGCCGATTTTACTGGTGATTCTTACGCGTCTGGAAAAATCGGCGACCGGTGAAGCGCGGGAAGCGGATGAAATCGATGAGGAGCAACCGCGGGTGATCATCGCTGGATTTGGGCGATTTGGCCAGATAACCGGTCGTCTGTTGTTGTCGAGCGGGGTCAAAATGGTGGTTCTTGATCATGACCCGGACCATATCGAAACGCTGCGTAAATTCGGCATGAAGGTTTTCTATGGCGATGCGACCCGGATGGATCTGCTGGAGTCTGCCGGGGCGGCGAAAGCTGAAGTCATTATTAATGCCATTGACGATCCGCAAACCAGCCTGCAGTTAACCGAAATGGTGAAAGAGCATTTCCCGCATCTGCAAATTATTGCCCGTGCGCGCGACGTGGATCATTACATCCGCCTGCGCCAGGCGGGCGTGGATATGCCGGAACGTGAAACCTTTGAAGGTGCACTGAAGACCGGACGTCTGGCGTTGGAGGGGCTCGGGCTTGGGCGCTATGAAGCGCGTGAGCGGGCCGATGTCTTCCGGCGCTTCAATATATTGATGGTTGAGGAGATGGTGAAAGGTGAAGATGACGCGATTTCGCGTGCGGCCGTTTATAAACGCACCAGCGCAATGCTGAGTGAAATTATTGCCGAAGATCGTCAACATTTATCGTTGATTCAACGCCATGGCTGGCAAGGCACGGATGAGGGTAAGCATACGGGCGACGTCGCCGATGAGCCGGAAGTGAAACCGTCAGCATAGGGTAAAAAATGTGATGTTCTGCAAACTTTACTGCTAATTGGCTGTTTTTGAACTACTGTAATGCTGGCGTACCACCTTAAATAGGTCGGTTCGCCAGCAGAACGGAAAATTTTCCTGTTCATCCTCTTTCCGCCAGTCGACGAAAGATTGCGCTTTCCGTATAGTGGCGACAATTTTTTTGTATCCGGGAAATATTCAATGATCAGTCTGATTGCGGCGTTAGCGGTAGATCGCGTCATCGGTATGGAGAACGCCATGCCGTGGAACCTCCCTGCCGATCTCGCCTGGTTTAAACGTAATACCTTAAACAAGCCGGTTGTCATGGGACGCCACACCTGGGAATCCATCGGGCGACCGTTACCTGGGCGTAAAAATATCGTCATCAGCAGCAAGCCTGGCACCGACGATCGTGTGCAGTGGGTGAAGTCTGTTGATGAAGCCATTGCGGCCTGCGGTGATGAACCAGAGATTATGGTGATTGGCGGTGGGCGCGTGTATGAGCAGTTCCTGCCAAAAGCGCAGAAGCTGTATCTGACGCACATTGATGCTGAAGTCGAAGGGGATACGCATTTCCCGGACTACGAACCGGATGACTGGGAGTCTGTTTTCAGTGAGTTCCATGATGCCGACGCGCAAAACTCTCACAGCTACTGCTTCGAGATTCTGGAGCGTCGTTAATCCTGTAAATGCCGGATGGCTGCGAAACGCCTTATCCGGCCTACTCTTGTGCCAAGTGTAGGCCTGATAAGCGTAGCGTCATCAGGCATAAATCTCTCAGGCGTTGACCGCTTCACCAGGATCCAGATTCAGATGGCGATTTGATGGCTGCACAAAGTACTGTTTGTCTTCCCAGCGCAGACAGGTGAGATCGCCTCCCCAGCAACACCCCGTATCCAGCGCGTAAATACCTTCTGGCGTGCCTTTACCCTCCAGCGATGCCCAGTGCCCGAATGCAATGCTGTACGCTTCACTGACAGGTCCAGGAATGGCAAACCACGGCTTCAGCGGGGCAGGTGCGTCTTCTGGTGACTCTTTGCTGTACATATCCAGTTGACCATTGGGGAAGCAGTAACGCATGCGGGTAAACGCGTTGGTAATAAAACGCAGGCGCGCCAGCCCCGTCAGCTCCGGGGTCCAGTTGTTCGGCATGTCGCCATACATCGCATCAAGAAAAAACGGATACGAGTCGCTCGACAGCACGGCTTCTACGTCCCGTGCGCAGTCTTTCGCGGTCTGCAAATCCCATTGAGGGGTAATGCCAGCGTGCGCCATGACCAGTTTTTTCTCTTCGTCTACCTGCAACAGCGGTTGACGGCGGAGCCAGTTGAGTAATTCGTCGGCATCAGGTGCTTCGAGCAGCGATGTGACCCTGTCTTTAGGTTTATTACGACTGATACCAGCAAATACGGCCAGCAGGTGTAAATCGTGATTACCCAATACTAACCGCACGCTGTCGCCCAGTGATTTCACGTAGCGCAAAACGTCCAGCGAACCCGGCCCACGCGCGACCAAATCGCCGGTGAGCCATAGGGTGTCTTTTCCAGGGGTAAAGTCTACCTGATGCAGCAAGGCTACCAGTTCATCGTAACAACCGTGAACGTCGCCAATAAGGTATGTCGCCATAGAAATTGTTTTAATGAATGAGTGTTGGAACGGCAAGTCGGAATACGGGAATATCGATAGTAAAGGCGATGCCCTGCTCATCGATCATTTCGTAATGACCCTGCATGGTGCCCAGCGGCGTTTCAATAACGGCGCCGCTGGTGTACTGGTACTCTTCGCCAGGTTCGATATGGGGCTGAACGCCAACCACACCTTCACCCTGAACTTCGGTTTCGCGCCCATGACCATTGGTTATCAACCAATAACGCCCCAACAGCTGCACTGGCGCTCGCCCCAAATTGCGGATAGTCACGGTATAAGCAAAAACGTAACGTTCATCATCAGGTGAGGATTGCGCCTCAATGTAGACGCTTTGTACCTGAATACACACTCGGGGCGAATTGATCATGCTTAACTCTCCTTCGAAGGCGCGTTTTCTGACAGATAGTTAGCCATCCGGCAGTATTGCGCGACAGAGATATTTTCCGCTCGCATTGCCGGGTCAATGCCCAACTCTGTCAGCACTTCAACGCTGAACAGATTACCGAGGCTGTTACGTACCGTTTTACGGCGCTGATTAAACGCTTCGGTGGTAATGCGGCTCAGGACGCGAACATCTTTAACCGGGTACGGCATCGTCGCGTGAGGGACCAGGCGTACAACGGCGGAATCTACTTTCGGTGCTGGTGTGAAAGCCGACGGTGGAACTTCGAGCACCGGGATCACATTACAGTAATATTGCGCCATGACGCTTAATCGACCATACGCTTTACTGTTTGGCCCTGCAACCAGACGATTGACCACCTCTTTTTGCAACATGAAATGCATGTCGGCAATGGCATCAGTATAGGTAAAAAGATGGAACATCAGCGGCGTGGAGATGTTGTACGGCAGGTTGCCAAATACGCGCAGCGGCTGACCCATCGTTTGTGAAAGCTCACCGAAGTTCATGGTCATGGCATCTTGCTGATAAATAGTCAGCTTCGGCCCTAAAAACGGGTGCGTTTGCAGGCGTGCGGCGAGATCGCGGTCCAGCTCAATGACCGTGAGCTTGTCCAGACGTTCGCCTACAGGTTCGGTCAATGCAGCCAGGCCCGGGCCGATTTCGACCATGGCCTGACCTTTCTGCGGGTTGATAGCAGAGACAATACTTTCGATCACAAACTGATCGTTGAGGAAGTTTTGCCCGAAACGTTTACGGGCTAAATGGCCCTGATGGACTCGATTATTCATTGGTATTAACAATCATTTTGATGGCGAGATTAAGCGCCGTAATAAAACTGCCGACATCTGCTTGTCCACGTCCCGCAAGTTCAAGCGCGGTACCGTGATCGACGGATGTGCGAATAAAGGGCAGGCCCAGCGTGATATTCACACCGCGACCAAATCCCTGGTATTTTAGCACGGGGAGGCCCTGATCGTGGTACATTGCCAGCACGGCATCCGCGTGGTCGAGATATTTAGGCTGAAACAGCGTATCTGCGGGCAGTGGACCGTTTAATTTCATCCCCTGCGCACGCAGTTCATCCAGTACCGGGATGATGGTGTCTATCTCTTCCGTTCCCATATGACCGCCTTCACCGGCATGCGGGTTAAGGCCGCACACCAGAATACGCGGATCGTTCAGGCCAAACTTAGTGCGTAGATCATGATGCAGAATACCGATTACTTCTCGCAATAATGCCGGGGTAATGGCTTCAGCAACGGCTTTAAGCGGCAGATGTGTGGTCGCCAGGGCAACACGCAGCTCTTCGGTTGCCAGCATCATGACAACCTTCTTCGCCTGTGAACGCTCTTCAAAAAACTCGGTATGCCCGGTAAACGGGACGCCAGCGTCATTGATGACGCCCTTGTGAACCGGACCGGTAATCAGCGCCGCAAACTCACCTTGCAGACAACCATCGCAGGCGCGAGCCAGCGTGTCGACTACATATTGCCCATTCTCTACCGCCAGTTGGCCCGCGACGACAGGCGCGCGCAACGCAACCGGCAATAGCGTCAGCGTACCCGCTGATTGTGGTTGGGCTGGGATATCTGGAGAGTAGGGAAGGAGCGAGAGCGGTAAACCGAACATGGCTGCCCGGTCACGGAGTAGCGTGGCATCAGCACAAACAACGAGTTCTACCGGCCACTCGCGCTGTGCAAGCTGGATCACAAGGTCCGGACCAATCCCGGCAGGTTCGCCGGGAGTGATCACAACACGTTGAATTTGAGTCATTAGTTGCTCAGAATTTTAACGTACGCACTGGCGCGCTGTTCCTGCATCCAGGTCGCTGCTTCTTCCGAGAATTTACGGTTCATCAGCATGCGATAAGCTCTGTCTTTCTGTGCCGCGTCAGTTTTATCAACATTACGCGTATCCAGCAGCTCGATAAGATGCCAGCCGAATGAGGAGTGCACCGGGGTGCTCATCTGGCCTTTATGAAGTTTAGTCAGCGCATCGCGGAAAGCCGGATCGAAAATATCGGCTGCAGCCCAACCCAGGTCACCGCCCTGGTTGGCAGACCCCGGATCCTGAGAAAACTCTTTAGCCGCTGCCGCAAAGGTGGTTTTACCGCTCTTAATATCTGCCGCGATTTGTTCCAGTTTCAGACGCGCCTGTTGATCGGTCATGATCGGCGACGGTTTCAGCAGAATATGGCGGGCATGAACTTCAGTCACGGAGATGCTCTGGCTTTGGCCACGCATGTCGTTGACTTTCAGGATATGGAAGCCGACACCAGAGCGAATTGGGCCGATGATATCGCCTTTTTTCGCGGTGCTTAACGCCTGGGCGAAGATGCCCGGCAGTTCCTGAATGCGTCCCCAGCCCATCTGGCCGCCTTTCAGCGCCTGCTGATCGGCAGAATAAGTGATGGCCAGTTTGCCGAAATCGCTACCATTACGTGCTTCATCAACCACTGAACGCGCCTGACTTTCCGCTTCGTTTACCTGATCGGAAGTTGGGTTTTCCGGCAGTGGGATCAGAATGTGGCTCAGGTTCAGTTCGGTGCTGGCATCATTTTGGTTGCCGACCTGCTGCGCCAGGGCATCAACTTCCTGTGGCAGGATCGTGACGCGACGGCGAACTTCATTATTACGCACTTCAGAGATGGTCATCTCTTTACGGATCTGGTTGCGATAGGTCGAATAACTCAGACCATCCTGAGCCAGACGGCTGCGCATTTGATCCAGCGTCATATTGTTCTGCTTGGCAATATTGGCGATGGCCTGATCTAACTGTTCATCAGAGATTTTTACGCCCATCTTCTGACCCATCTGCAGAACGATTTGATCCATGATCAAACGCTCCAGGATCTGATGACGCAGCGTGGCATCGTCCGGTAATTGCTGACCTGCCTGACCCGCGTTCAGTTTTACTGACTGCATTAAGCCATCGACGTCGCTTTCCAGAACGACGCCGTTATTGACGACGGCTGCGACTTTATCGACTACCTGTGGGGCAGCGAAACTGGTATTCGCGACCATGGCGATACCGAGAAGCAGCGTTTTCCAGTTCTTCATACTTTTTCCATTATCAATTAACCGCAATGCGGATTACGTTGTAAATCAATCAGATCATAAAGAGCTTTGATACGGCAAAATGTTCGAACGCAGCATCTGGTTGGTGCCAAGACCATAGTTAGAGCTCAGGCCGCGCAGTTCGATATTAAAGCCGATCGAGTTGTCATATACCGCGTGTTTCTGGGTGTCATCCCAACCATTCAGCTTACGTTCATAGCCGACGCGAATGGCATAACAGCAGGAGTTGTACTGTAAGCCCAGCATGGAATCCGCCACTTTGTTCACATTGGTATCGAAGTAGTAAGCTCCGACGATTGACCAACGCTCAGCGATCGGCACGCTCGCCACTGCACCCACCTGAGAAATCCCGTTTTTATACTGATCTGCCGTAGAGTAATACGACGGCAGGGTCGCCTGGATATATTCCGGGCTGGCATAGCGGTAGTTCAACTGCAGCATACGGTTTTCGTCGCGACGGTACTCGATGCTGCTGCTGCTGGTGGCGATACTGTCCAGACGTGTGTCGTATTGTATCCCACTGCGTAAACCCCAACGATCGGAGATGCGCCAGTAAGTATCGCCAGCCCATACCAGTGAACCGGTTTTGTCGTCATTCTCCCATTTAATGTTGTCATCGCCAGTGCGAGACTCGGTGAAATAGTAGATTTGACCCACAGAAATATTAAAACGTTCAATGGCCGCGTCATCATAAACGCGAGATGTGACACCTGTCGTTACCTGGTTTGCGGAGGCAATACGGTCCAGGCCGCCATAGGTGCGGTCACGGAACAGGCCGCTGTAGTCAGATTGCAGCAGGGAAGAGTCATAGTTATAGATATGACTTTGGTTGCGATACGGCACATATAAATACTGCGCACGCGGCTCCAGTGTCTGGGTATAGCCTGGCGCCAGCATTTCCATATCACGTTCGAAGACCAGCTTACCGTCAACTTTGAACTGCGGCATGACGCGGTTAGCGGAATCGTCGAGTTTATTTACGTTACTCGGATTGTTGTTATACCAGTCCAGATTGGTCTGCTGGTAGTGCGTCGCCATCAGTTTCGCTTCAGTGTTGATACTCCCCCACTGATTGGATAGCGGCAGGTTGATGGTCGGCTCAAGGTGAACACGCGTCGCTTCTGGCATGTCGTCATTGGTATTGACGAAATGCACCGCCTGTCCATAAATACGGGTATCAAATGGACCAACGTCATTCTGATAGAAGTTGACGTCTAACTGTGGCTGAGCGGAATAACTGCTGTTGTTCTGATCGTCAAAGACCTGGAACTGTTTAGTTGAGAGCGTTGCATCAAAGTTTTGCACCGCATAGCCGACGCTGAATTTCTGTGTCGCATAACCGTCGGTACTGGAACCGTACTTATTGTCAAAATCATTAAAGTAGCTGGAGTCGCTGACTTTGGTATAGTCGACGTTGAAACGCCACACCTGGTCCATCACACCGGCGTGTTGCCAGTAAAACAGCCAGCGGCGTGAATTATCATCATTCGGATGTTCGTCGTCGTAGACCCGGTCGGAATTCAGGTAGTCGAGTTCCATCAGACCTGCGCCCGCCTGGGTCAGGTAACGGAATTCGTTCTCCCACATCACGCCGCCACGGCGATGCATATAATGCGGCGTAATGGTGGCGTCCATGTTGGGCGCGATATTCCAGTAATATGGCAGGTAGAACTCAAAATAGTTCTTGGTGGAGTATTTTGCGTTCGGGATCAAGAAACCGGAACGGCGCTTATCGCCGACAGGTAGCTGCAAATAGGGGCTGTAAAACACCGGAACCGGGCCCAGTTTAAAACGGGCGTTCCAGATTTCAGCGACCTGTTCTTCACGGTCATGGATCACTTCACTACCGACGACGCTCCAGGTATTGGAACCCGGAAGACAGGAGGTAAAACTGCCGTTTTCCAGAATGGTATAGCGATTCTCACCGCGCTGTTTCATCAGGTCCGCTTTCCCGCGCCCCTGACGGCCCACCATCTGGTAATCACCTTCCCAGATGTTGGTATCTTTGGTATTCAGATTAGACCAACCCTTCGGTCCCTTCAGAATAACCTGATTGTCATCATAATGGACGTTGCCCAGCGCATCGACGGTACGTATTGGCTCCGGCTGGCCTTCAGCCTGCTTCTGATGAAGCTGTACTTCGTCGGCCTGCAGGCGGCTGTTACCCTGTGCGATGTCCACGTTGCCGGTAAACACCGCGTCATCGGGATAATTCCCTTTAGCGTTGTCGGCATTGATGGTGACGGGTAATTCATTAGTCTCGCCCTGTACCAGAGGACGGTCATAGCTCGGCACGCCCAACATGCACTGTGAGGCGAGATCGGCTGCCAGGCCCTGATGGCTATAGAGGGCACTGGCAATCATGGTGGCCAGAAGAGTGGGAATACGTTTTTTCATACGTTGTATTTATTGTTCCATCATCAGTAGCGTCGCGCGTGACAAACGGTCACAGCCTAACTTATCTCATCTTCACTGCGCTAGTGTTAATCCTGCCCATTTAGGCATCCGTGGTGTTAGGCACGGCATTGAATGACAGGTATGATAATGCAAATTATAGGCGATGTCCCACAATTGACCGCAGCCGTAAATCGGTAAAAGCACCTTATATATTGTGGGACATAGCCTGGCTGAGAGCATAAAGATTTGGGGAGTCTATGCAGTATTGGGGAAAGATAATTGGTGTAGCCGTGGCCTTAATGATGGGTGGCGGCTTCTGGGGTGTGGTTCTGGGGCTGTTAGTTGGCCACATGTTCGACAAAGCCCGCATGCGCAAAATGGCGTGGTTTGCCAACCAACGTGAACGCCAGGCGCTTTTTTTTGCCACCACTTTTGAGGTGATGGGGCATCTGACCAAATCCAAAGGTCGCGTCACGGAAGCCGATATTCATATCGCCAGCCAGTTGATGGATCGGATGAATTTGCACGGTGACTCGCGAACGGCTGCACAACACGCCTTCCGGGTAGGAAAATCGGATAATTATCCATTACGTGAAAAGATGCGTCAGTTTCGCAGCGTCTGTTTTGGTCGATTCGATCTGATCCGCATGTTTCTGGAAATTCAAATCCAGGCGGCATTTGCCGATGGGTCGTTACATCCTAACGAGCGTGAAGTGCTGTATGTGATTGCTGAAGAGTTGGGGATCTCACGAGCCCAATTTGATCAGTTCCTGCGCATGATGCAGGGCGGCGCGCAGTTTGGCGGCGGATATCAGCAGCAGTCTGGCGGCGGTGGCTGGCAGCAGGCGCAACGCGGCCCGACGCTGGAAGACGCCTGTAATGTGCTGGGTGTGAAAACGACCGATGATGCGACTACCATAAAGCGCGCTTACCGTAAGCTGATGAGCGAGCACCATCCGGACAAACTGGTCGCGAAAGGTCTGCCGCCAGAGATGATGGAAATGGCGAAGCAAAAAGCGCAGGAAATCCAAAAGGCTTACGAGCTGATTAAGGAGCAAAAAGGATTCAAGTGATTGAATTGCCGGATGCGGCTAGCGCCTTATCCGGCCTACGTTAATGAATGTAGGCCGGGCAAGCGAAGCGCTCCCGGCATAAATTGGCTCAGAATTTAAAAATCCGCCGGGACTTTAAACGTCATACTGTTGCCGTATTCGGGATGCGTGATGGTTAACATCTCTGCATGCAGCAACAGGCGCGGCGCTAACGCCAGCGCTTCCGGCGGAGCATAGAAGCGGTCGCCGAGGATTGGATGCCCTAAAGCCAGCATATGTACACGCAACTGGTGGGAGCGTCCGGTAATGGGTTTGAGCACCACCCGGGCGGTATTATCCGCGGCAAACTCCACAACTTCGTATTCTGTTTGCGCGGATTTTCCGGTCTCATAACACACTTTTTGCTTTGGCCTGTTCGGCCAGTCGCAAATCAGCGGTAAATCAACCAGACCCTCGGCCGGAGCGGGATGCCCCCAGACGCGTGCAACATACTGTTTTTTCGGTTCGCGCTCGCGAAACTGGCGTTTTAGCTCGCGCTCTGCCGCTTTGGTTAGCGCGACTACAATCACGCCGCTGGTGGCCATATCCAGACGATGGACGGATTCAGCCTGCGGATAGTCGCGCTGAATACGCGTCATCACGCTGTCTTTGTGCTCATCCAGACGACCCGGCACAGACAACAAACCGCTCGGCTTATTGACCACCATAATGTGCTCATCCTGATACAGGATGACCAACCAGGGTTCCTGCGGCGGATTGTAGTTTTCCATCCCCATGTATGGCTCCGTTACTGATGCGTCACGACGATCAGGCGCAGGGCATCCAGACGCCAGCCCGCCTGATCCAGGCTTTCCATCACCTGCTGACGGTTGCTTTCAATTGCGCTGAGTTCGTCATCACGGATGTTCGGGTTAACGGCACGCAGCGCTTCCAGACGGGAGAGTTCCGCAGTCAGTTTTTCGTCCGCTTCTTTACGCGCCGCGTCGATCAGCGCGCGGGCTGATTTTTCCACCTGTGCTTCACCGAGTTGCAGAATAGCATGAACGTCCTGCTGCACGGCGTTGACCAGTTTACTGCCGGTGTGGCGGTTAACGGCGCTGAGCTGACGGTTAAAGGTTTCGAACTCAACCTGTGCAGCGAGGTTATTGCCGTTTTTATCCAGCAGCATACGTACCGGCGTTGGTGGCAGGAAGCGGTTCAGCTGCAGCTGTTTCGGCGCCTGCGCTTCAACCACATACACCAGCTCAACCAACAGAGTTCCGACCGGTAATGCTTTGTTTTTCAACAACGAAATGGTGCTGCTGCCGGTGTCACCAGAGAGGATAAGATCCAGACCATTACGGATTAACGGATGCTCCCAGGTAATAAACTGAGCGTCTTCACGCGACAGAGCGACATCACGCTCAAACGTAATGGTGCAGCCATCTTCCGGCAGCCCAGGGAAATCAGGCACCAGCATATGATCGGACGGGGTCAGCACGATCAGATTGTCGCCACGGTCATCCTGATTAATACCAACGATATCAAACAGGTTCATGGCGAAGGCGATCAGGCTGGTATCGTCGTCCTGCTCTTCAATGCTCTCAGCCAGTGCCAGCGCTTTTTCACCGCCGTTAGAGTGGATCTCCAGCAGACGATCGCGACCTTGCTCCAGCTGTGCTTTCAGCGCGTCATGCTGTTCGCGGCAGGTTTTGATCAGATCGTCAAAGCCATCGGTATTTTCTGGCTCAGCCAGGTAGCCGATCAGATTGTTATAGACCGTGTCGTAGATGGTACGGCCGGTCGGGCAGGTGTGTTCGAACGCATCCAGACCTTCGTGGTACCAGCGCACCAGTACGGATTGCGCGGTTTTTTCCAGGTACGGGACGTGAATCTGAATATCATGCGCCTGACCAATACGATCCAGACGGCCGATACGTTGTTCCAGCAGGTCCGGGTTAAACGGCAGGTCAAACATCACCAGATTGCTGGCGAACTGGAAGTTACGGCCTTCTGAGCCGATTTCAGAACACAGCATCACCTGGGCACCGCTATCTTCTTCGCTAAACCAGGCGGCGGCACGGTCGCGCTCAATGATCGACATCCCTTCATGGAACACGGCGGCGCGGATACCTTCGCGCTCGCGCAGCACTTGCTCAAGTTGCAACGCGGTGGTGGCTTTCGCGCAGATCACCAGTACTTTCTGTGAACGGTGGCTGGTCAGGTAACCCATCAGCCATTCAACGCGCGGATCAAAGTTCCACCAGGTACCGGTATCACCTTCAAATTCCTGATAAATCTGTTCGGGGTAGAGCATGTCGCGAGCGCGATCTTCCGCGCTCTTACGTGCGCCCATAATGCCCGATACTTTGATGGCTGTCTGGTATTGGGTTGGCAGCGGCAGCTTGATGGTATGCAGTTCGCGTTTCGGGAAGCCTTTCACACCATTACGGGTGTTACGGAACAGCACGCGGCTGGTGCCGTGTCTGTCCATCAGCATCGAAACCAGTTCCTGACGCGCGCTTTGGGCGTCATCACTGTCGCTGTTCGCAGCCTGTAATAGCGGCTCAATATCCTGTTCGCCAATCATGTCGCCGAGCATGTTTAGCTCATCGTTACTCAGCTTGTTGCCAGCCAGCAGCATGGCAACCGCATCGGCAACCGGGCGATAATTTTTTTGTTCTTCAACGAACTGGGCAAAATCGTGGAAGCGGCTTGGGTCCAGCAGGCGCAAACGCGCAAAGTGACTTTCCATGCCGAGTTGTTCCGGCGTTGCGGTCAGCAGCAGGATACCCGGCACGCGCTCTGCCAGCTGTTCAATGGCCATATACTCGCGGCTGGGCGCATCTTCGCTCCATACCAGGTGATGGGCTTCATCGACAATCAACAGGTCCCATTCCGCATCACACAGATGCTCCAGACGTTGTTTACTACGACGGGCAAAGTCCAGAGAGCAGATAACCAGTTGCTCAGTTTCAAACGGGTTGTAGGCGTCGTGCTGCGCTTCCGCATAGCGTTCGTCATCGAACAGCGCGAAACGCAGGTTGAAACGGCGCAGCATTTCGACCAGCCACTGGTGCTGTAAAGTTTCAGGAACGATGATCAGTACGCGCTCGGCAGCACCAGACAGCAGTTGCTGATGCAGGATCATCCCGGCTTCAATGGTTTTGCCTAGGCCAACTTCGTCTGCCAGTAACACGCGAGGCGCATGGCGGCGGCCGACATCGTGGGCGATGTTAAGCTGGTGTGGGATCAGGCTGGTGCGCTGACCGCGCAGGCCACTCCACGGCATGCGGTACTGCTCGCTTTGAAATTTACGCGCACGATAGCGCAGTGCGAAGCGGTCCATACGGTCAATCTGGCCAGCAAACAGGCGATCCTGCGGTTTACTGAACACCAGCTTGCTGTCGAGCAGCACTTCACGCAGCATGACGCCAGTTTCTTCGGTATCGAGGCGAGTTCCGATATAAGCAAGCAGGCCGTTTTCTTCTTTTACTTCATCGACATGCAGTTGCCAGCCTTCATGGCTTGTTATCGTATCGCCAGGATTGAACATCACGCGGGTCACGGGGGAATCACTGCGCGCATACAGACGGTTTTCGCCCGTCGATGAGAAAAGTAAAGTGACGGTTCGCGCATCCATGGCGACAACGGTACCAAGTCCCAATTCGCTTTCTGTATCGCTGATCCAGCGTTGACCAAGTGTAAAAGGCATATGTGTTCGGCTCTATATCTTTAATTGCAGGCAATACTCGTCATTTTTCGGGCGAGCCCGAGGTTTTGAGAGCATACGACCCCGCTACCAGGCTAATAAATCAGTGGTAGTGGTGTTAAATGGGTCCAGGAATGGAAAGGGCGCTATGGTACTGGATGGCGGCGGTTTCGTCACGCGTCAAAATAACCCCAGTTGTCCTGTGAGTAGTGTAGCAAAATTATCATCAATAAAGGGAAGAATTCCCTCGGCAACCGGTTGGATTTGGCGAGTCAGATAGTGCTCGTAATCGAGTGCAGATTGCTGATAATCAACAGGTTCTGGGCCATTTGTCGTCCAGACATATTTAATCGTTCCACGATTCTGATACTGCGGCGGACGCCCCAGTTTGACATTCTGCTCATCGGCGAGACGTGCGGCGCGAACGTGCGGCGGAACATTCCGCTGATATTCGCTCAACGGGCGGCGCAGACGCTTACGGTACACCAGTTGTTCATCCAGTTCACCCGCCATCAGACGGTCGATAGTCTCGCGAACGAACTCCTGATAGGGCTCGTTACGAAAAATTCGCAGGTACAACTCCTGCTGAAACTGCTGGGCCAGCGGTGTCCAGTCGGTTCGTACCGTTTCCAGTCCCTTAAACACCATTCGTTGCTCAGCACCGTCCTGAATCATCCCGGCGTAGCGTTTTTTGCTGCCGGTATCGGCACCGCGAATGGTCGGCATTAGGAAGCGACAAAAATGGGTTTCAAACTCCAATTCCAGCGCGCTGGTCAGATTTTGCTGCTTCAGCGATTGCGCCCACCAGTTATTGACATAGCTCACCAACTCACGACCAATTCTGGCGGCATTCTCTTCCGTGTGCGCACCTTTGAGCCAGACAAAGGTCGAGTCAGTATCGCCATAGATGACATCGTAACCCTGTGCTTCTATCAGCGCTTTAGTCTGGCGCATGATCGCATGGCCGCGCATGGTGATCGACGAGGCCAGGCGCGGATCAAAGAAGCGACAAGCTGTGGTGCCAAGTACGCCGTAAAATGCGTTCATGATGATTTTCAGCGCCTGCGAGAGCGGCTTATTCCCGTGGCGTTTTGCTTCATCGCGCCCATGCCAGATCCGGGTAACGATTTCCGGCAGGCAGTGCTTTTCACGTGAGAACCAGGCGTCAAGGAACCCTTCGGTGCTGTGCTCCGGATCCGGCTGCGCCATCCCTTCGATAAGCCCCACCGGATCGATTAAAAAAGTACGAATTATTGAGGGGTACAGGCTTTTATAATCCAGCACCAGTACCGAGTCGTATAAGCCTGGGCGCGAGTCCATCACGTAGCCGCCGGGGCTGGCATGAGGGGGAACTTCCCCCAGATTGGGCGCAACGTAACCGGCGCGGTGCATCCGCGGCAAGTAGAGGTGTCCGAAAGCGGCAACCGAACCACCGTGCCGGTCGGCAGGCAGACCGTTTACCGTCGAACGTTCCAGCAGAAACGGCATGATCTCGGTTTTATGAAAAATACGCGTGACCAGCTCACAGTCTTTGAGGTTGTAAGTGGCAAGAGCGGGCTTATCCTGAGCAAAACGGCGGTCAATTTCGTCCATTCTGTCCCAGGGATTATCGATCGACTTCCCTTCGCCAAGGAGTTCCTGCGATACCGTTTCCAGCGAGAATGACGAGAAATTCCAGAATGCGGATTTGAGTGCCTCAATGCCGTCAATAATCAGACGCCCTTTGGCCTGCGCGAAAAAAACACCGTTTTTAAAACCGTGTTCACGCCACTCCAGTTCGCTGTTGTCGCGACCAAAACGCAGTGGGATACGATAACGTTCAGCATGATTTTGCAGGACGCGTAAATCGAACTGCACCACGTTCCAACCGATTATCACATCGGGATCGTGACAGGCAATCCAGTCGTTAAGTTTTTCCAGCAACAGCGGGCGGCTGGCGACGTACTCAAGTTCAAAATCCAGCCGGGAGGCATCGCCATTCGGCGGGCCGAGCATATAGACATTACGCTGCCCGCAACCTTCAAGGCCGATGCAATACAGCTCGCCGTGACGCGTTGTTTCGATATCCAGCGATACCCATTTTAACGGTGGTCGGTAGTCCGGGTTCGGCTTCAGCCGCGCATTAATCAGCGTTCCGTCATGCTTGTCGCCTTCGACCCAAACCGGGGAGGTAATAAAGCGTTCCATCAGATAACGTTCTGGTGGACGCACATCGGCCTCGTAAACCGTCACACCATTTTCACGCAGCAGTTTTTCCAGCCGCATAAGCTGGCGGTGCGAACGGCAATACAGGCCCGAAACGGGCTGGCGGTGGAAATCTTGTAACTGAAGTGGCGTCAGACGATAGCCGTTCTCTGTACGTAATAATGACGTTATGCGAGGCGTCTGGTGTGTGGGGACAAACGCGACGGATTCCTGTGGCGCAAGCGTAACCCGCAGTGGCCCATTGTCTGTTGCCAGCCAGAATGAAACCTCTGTCCCCTGCGGGGTATCCCGCCAGTGTCGGGTTAAAATAAAACCAGCCTGCGCCACGCTGTGTATCCGTCAAAAAACCAGGAATTAGTATAGCCTGGTTTGCACGACTATACTGTCATTTTGTACAGTTATAAGATGGCAGGCGCGGGATGATGCGGTAGCAGTGACAGTAAAATTCTTTTCGGGTACAAATTTTCAGTGTCGAACTATTTAATATATGAATATAGTTTCTGATTATACCACCGTAAATTATTTGATTAGCCTGTTTTGATTGTTTATTTAAATTACTGCTTTTTGATTGTGTATTTTTCATAAGTTGATAGTCCGTTTCAGGCGTTTTGTTCACATTTTCAGAATAGTACTTAACCCATTCTGTTACTTATCCCTCGGTTCAGAAAAAATTGTGCTCTTTTTATTTGTTTTTATTCATGGTTAGTGTAACTATTTTAATCAAAGCATTCTGGTTGTCAGGTTGAATATAATATATTGAAGGATTGCTATTGTCTGGATAAAAAACGGATTTTCGGTTCGATTTCGTCGGGAATATCTCTCTGCATAATTTGATTTTTATCGCTTAATATAATTTATATTTATCTGGTAGCTAGGATGCTTTATATCAATAGCTTGGGTGCGTTGTGTGATGGAGTAGTATTATGAATGTTTATACTCAGGCGTTACAGGTGGGATATGATCACTATTTATTTGTTAATACTCAGCTATCTAACCCGACCATTAAGTCGGTAAGTCACTACATTGAGTATAGAACATGGTCAGGACAAATCTGGCGTACTGAGGTTATTGAGCGTGGGAATGCCTTCTTTCACTGGCAGGGACAGGACAGAATAAATGGGCATCGTGATACGGTTATTAATTATCTGTTGAATGGCCAGCGCTGGCAGTCAACAATTGCAGATTATATTTTCTTTCATTCGCTGGATGGCGAAGAGGCACTGGGACATTACGATAATGTGATTAAATACGTTTGTGCTAATAATTGTGTGTATCGAAGTGCGTTTGCGGAATATATAACCGAATAATAAGAGAGCGCGTCGCTGTTTCCGGACGCGCTTGTATTTTTTTTACTGACCGTAATAGGCTTTAGCACCGTGTTTACGCAGGTAATGTTTATCCAGCAACGTTTGCTGCATATCCGGTAACTGCGGTGCGAGTTGGCGGCAGAAAATCCCCATATAGGCGACTTCTTCCAGCACAATCGCGTTATGTACTGCATCCTCGGCATTTTTTCCCCACGCAAACGGACCGTGAGAATGCACCAATACGCCAGGCATCTGTGCGGCATCAATCCCCTGTTTCTCAAAGGTTTCGACGATCACATTCCCGGTTTCCCATTCATATTCGCCGTTAATCTCGACGTCGGTCATTTTACGCGTGCAGGGGATGGCGCCATAGAAATAGTCCGCATGCGTTGTACCCGTGGCCGGGATTGACTGGCCCGCCTGCGCCCAGATGGTTGCGTGACGAGAATGGGTGTGAACAATGCCGCCAATCGTCGGGAATGCCTGGTACAGCAGGCGGTGCGTTGGTGTATCAGAAGAGGGTTTTTTCTGGCCTTCCACCACTTCGCCTGTTGCGATACTGACAACGACCATATCGTCGGCAGTCATGACGCTGTAATCGACACCGGATGGTTTAATCACAAATACGCCGCGTTTGCGATCGACGGCGCTAACGTTGCCCCAGGTCAGGGTGACCAGATTGTGCTTAGGCAGCGCCAGATTGGCTTCCAGTACCTGACGTTTGAGATCTTCTAACATGATGCTCTCCGATGAATCTTGCCGGATGGCGCTACGCTTATCCGGCCTACAAATCGCACATTCTTGTAGGCCGGATAAGGTGTTTACGCCGTCATCCGGCAGTTGTTAACGTTTGAAGCCGTAATACACTTCGTTCCAGCGCAGCGCGTCCTTAAAGGCTGGCAGGCGGGTATCGTTATCGATCACCGCGATCTCGATATCGTGCATTTCAGCGAACTGACGCATGTCGTTCAGATCCAGCGCGTGGCTGAACACGGTGTGGTGCGCGCCTCCGGCAAGGATCCAGGCTTCAGATGCGGTTGGCAGATCCGGCTGGGCTTTCCACAGTGCGTTTGCCACCGGCAGTTTCGGCAGCTCATGTGGGGTTGGTACGGTGTCGATGCAGTTAACCAGCAGACGATAGCGATCGCCGAGATCGATCAGGCTGGCAACCACGGCCGGGCCGGTTTTGGTGTTGAAGATCAGACGGGCGGGATCGTCTTTACCACCAATGCCGAGGTGTTGTACGTCGAGGATCGGTTTCTCTTCCACCGCGATGGACGGGCACACTTCCAGCATGTGCGAACCAAGTACCAGATCGTTGCCTTTCTCGAAGTGGTAGGTGTAATCCTCCATAAATGAGGTGCCGCCCTGCAGACCGGTTGACATCACCTTCATGATGCGAAGCAGAGCGGCGGTTTTCCAGTCGCCTTCGCCAGCAAAGCCATAGCCTTGCTGCATCAGACGCTGTACGGCCAGACCCGGGAGCTGTTTCAGGCCGTGTAAATCTTCAAATGTGGTGGTGAAGGCGTGGAATCCGCCCTGTTCCAGGAAGCGCTTCATCCCCAGTTCAATACGGGCGGCTTCCAGGACGTTCTGACGTTTTTCACCGTGGACTTGCGTTGCCGCCGTCATGGTGTAAGAGCTTTCATACTCATCGATTAGTGCGTTGATTTCGCCGTCGCTAATTGCGTTCACGACCTGCACCAGATCGCCCACGGCCCAGGTGTTTACCGAGAAGCCGAATTTGATCTGCGCGGCAACTTTATCGCCATCGGTGACCGCAACTTCGCGCATGTTGTCGCCAAAACGGCAGACTTTCAGATGGCGAGTGTCCTGTTTGGACACGGCCTGTCGCATCCAGGAGCCGATGCGTTCGTGTGCCTGTTTGTCCTGCCAGTGACCGGTGACCACGGCGTGCTGCTGACGCATACGTGCGCCGATGAAGCCGAACTCACGACCGCCGTGCGCGGTTTGGTTCAGGTTCATAAAGTCCATATCAATGCTGTCCCACGGCAGGGCGGCGTTAAACTGGGTGTGGAACTGCATCAGCGGTTTGTTGAGGATCGCCAGGCCGTTGATCCACATTTTCGCCGGCGAGAAGGTATGCAGCCAGACCATCATCCCTGCGCAGCGATCGTCATAGTTGGCGTCACGACAAATAGCGGTGATTTCGTCAGGCGAGGTACCCAGCGGTTTTAAGACCAGTTTGCAGGGCAGTTTAGCTTCAGTATTCAGTGCGTTAACGACGTGCTCGGCATGTTGGGTTACCTGACGCAGGGTTTCAGGGCCATACAGATGCTGGCTACCAATCACAAACCACACTTCATAGTTATCAAAAATCGTCATTGTCGTGTCCTTAATGTGTCAGGGTTGCCTGGTTTACCGGTGTTTTTTGCGCCGGCATGGCAGTCGGAAGGTATTGTTGTTCAGCGCTTACTGCCCATTGCTGGTAGCGGCGGTAAAGCTGTTCAAAACGTTGAGCCTGTTCTGGGCGAGGTTGCATCGTCTTTTCTACGGCGCTCGCCATTTTTTGTTGGGCGGCGGGAATGTCCGCGTGGACCTTAGCGGCTACGGCGGCGAAGATAGCCGCACCGAGTGCGCAGCACTGGTCGGAAGCAACGATTTGTAGCGGACGGTTCAGCACGTCACAGCAGGTCTGCATGATGATCGGGTTTTTGCGGGCGATGCCACCTAACGCCATCACGTTATTAACCGCAATGCCCTGTTCGGTGAAGCATTCCTGAATTGCGCGCGCGCCAAAGGCCGTGGCGGCAATCAGCCCACCGAACAGCGCTGGTGCGTCGGTGGCCAGATTGAGATCGGTAATCACCCCTTTCAAACGTTGGTTGGCATTGGGCGTACGGCGACCGTTAAACCAGTCGAGTACCACCGGCAGGTGATCCAGCGACGGATTTTTCGCCCAGGCTTCGGTGAGCGCTGGCAACAGTTGTTTTTGGCTGGCTTTAATCTGGGTCTTCAGCTCCGGATGCTGCGCGGCAAGCTGCTCCAGCGGCCAGCTCAGTACGCGGCTAAACCAGGCATAGATATCGCCGAAAGCGGACTGGCCAGCTTCGAGGCCAATAAAATCAGGCACTACGCTGCCATCAACCTGGCCGCATATGCCTTTCACCGCGCGTTCGCCGACGCTGTGTTTGTCGGCAATCAGAATGTCGCAGGTTGAGGTGCCGATGACTTTTACCAGCGTATTGGGCTGTGCGCCCGCGCCGACTGCGCCCATATGGCAGTCAAAAGCGCCGCCTGCAATCACCACGCTTTCCGGTAGCCCCAGGCGCTGTGCCCACTCGGCGCACAGGGTGCCAACCGGCAGGTCGGCCGTGACGGTATCGGTAAACATTGGGTATGGCAGATGGCGGTTGAGGATGGGGTCGAGCTCATCAAAGAAACTGGCTGGCGGCAGACCGCCCCAGCTTTCATGCCACAGGGATTTGTGTCCGGCGCTGCAGCGTCCGCGGCGAATATCCTGCGGGCGTACGGTATTGGAGAGCAGGGCCGGAACCCAGTCGCACAGCTCAATCCATGAAACCGCAGCCTCTGCGACCGCATCATCCTGGCGGGTCACATGCAGGATTTTGGCCCAGAACCATTCGCTGGAATAAATGCCGCCGATATAGCGGGAGTAATCGATCTTGCCCGGTGTGTGGCACAGGCGGGTGATTTCTTCGGCTTCTTCGACTGAGGTGTGATCTTTCCACAGGACAAACATGGCATTCGGGTTTTCAGCGAACTCCGGACGCAGCGCCAGTACGTTACCGTCTGCATCAATGGGCGCCGGGGTTGAGCCGGTACTGTCAACGCCAATTCCGACCACTTCCGCACGCTGTTCAGCGCTCAGTTCGGCCAGCACGGTTTTCAGCGCCGCTTCCATCGATTCAATATAGTCGCGCGGATGATGGCGAAACTGGTTGTTCGGGCCATCACAATATTGCCCTTCCTGCCAACGTGGATACCACTCTACGCTGGTGGCGATTTCTTCACCGGTGGCGCATTCTACTGCCAACGCGCGTACTGAATCACTACCAAAATCGAGGCCAATTGTAATCGCCATCGTTTTACTCCATCCAAAAATACGGGTATGGATAAACAGTAGTGACCAGGGATAAAAACCGTCAGGCAGGATTCGCTAATCTTATGGATTAAAATGCTGTGGCATCACAAAGTGTGACGCCGTGCAAATAATCAATGTGGACATTTCTGCCGTAGTTATAGACACTTTTGTTAGCCGATTTTGACGTTGGCTTGGGACATGTTTTTTACAAAGTGCTTTTCACAAGCGGGGTTGATGGTCCATTACCGCAAACACAGCGGCCCGCAGCGGCGACGGCGATGATGTCTGGCATAATATGGACAAATTGTTTCTTGGCAGAACCTAGGGAGTATTGAAATTATGGCTGAAACGCAAAACGATCCCCTGCTGCCAGGCTATTCGTTTAACGCGCATTTGGTGGCCGGATTAACCCCCATTGAGGCGAACGGATACCTGGATTTTTTTATCGACAGGCCGCTGGGGATGAAGGGCTACATCCTCAATCTCACCATCCGTGGCGAGGGGGTTATCAATAATCAGGGCCAGCAGTTTGTCTGTCGTCCTGGGGATATTTTGCTATTTCCTCCCGGAGAAATTCACCACTACGGACGCCATCCTGATGCCAGCGAGTGGTATCACCAGTGGGTTTATTTTCGCCCGCGCGCCTACTGGCAGGAGTGGCTGGCCTGGCCGGCAATCTTTGCCCAGACCGGTTTTTTCCGCCCGGATGAAGCGCACCAGCCGCATTTTAACGAACTGTTTGGACAGATCATTCATGCCGGACAGGGGGAAGGGCGCTATTCCGAACTGTTGGCGATAAACCTGCTGGAGCAATTATTGCTCAGACGTATGGACGCCATTAATGAATCGCTGCACCCACCCATGGACAATCGCGTGCGCGATGCCTGCCAGTACATCAGCGATCATCTGGCGGACAGTAATTTTGATATTGCCAGCGTTGCGCAGCATGTCTGCCTGTCACCGTCCCGGTTGTCGCATCTGTTCCGCCAACAGTTGGGCATCAGCGTATTAAGCTGGCGCGAGGATCAGCGTATCAGCCAGGCCAAGCTATTGCTAAGTACCACCCGTATGCCTATTGCTACGGTGGGTCGCAATGTTGGCTTCGACGACCAGCTCTATTTCTCGCGCGTTTTCAAAAAATGTACCGGTGCCAGTCCGAGCGAGTTTCGCGCCGGATGTGAATAAAAAGTGAATGATGTGTCCTGAAAGTTGTCATAACTCGCAATCTATTCAGACAATTGATGGCTTGACGAAGTTGAGAAGGGTTAGCAGAATCCCTGCTTCGTAAATCTGACGGACACATTATGCAAGCATTGCTGGAACACTTTATTCTCCAGTCCGCCCTGTACTCTCTGATCGCCGTACTTTTGGTGGCCTTTCTGGAGTCGCTGGCGCTGGTTGGCCTGATCCTGCCCGGTACCGTGATGATGGCCGGGCTGGGGGCGCTGATTGGCAGTGGCGAACTGAACTTCTGGCATGCCTGGCTTGCGGGCATCATTGGTTGCTTATTGGGAGACTGGATCTCCTTCTGGCTGGGCTGGCGCTTTAAAAAGCCGCTGCACCGTTGGTCGTTCATGAAAAAGAACAAGGCATTGCTGGATAAAACCGAGCACGCGCTGCATCAGCACAGCATGTTTACTATTCTGGTGGGACGTTTTGTTGGTCCGACGCGACCGCTGGTGCCGATGGTGGCGGGCATGCTGGATCTGCCTGTCGCGAAATTTATTGTGCCCAATATCATCGGCTGCGTGTTGTGGCCGCCGTTCTATTTTCTGCCGGGGATCCTGGCGGGGGCGGCAATCGATATTCCTGCTGATATGCAGAGTGGGGATTTCAAATGGTTGCTGCTGGCCACGGCGCTACTGCTGTGGGTAGGCGGTTGGTTTTGCTGGCGGTTGTGGCGCAGCGGCAAAGCGGCTGTCGATCGCTTAACCGCGTATTTCCCCCGCAGCCGTTTGTTGTATCTGGCGCCGTTGACGCTCGGCATTGGCGTGGTTGCGCTGGTGGTGTTGCTGCGCCATCCGCTGATGCCGGTGTATATCGATATTCTGCGCAAAGTGGTGGGTTACTGACGATTCCTTTGCCGGATGGCGGCTTCGCCTTATCCGGCAACGCATTATGCTTTAATGCCCAATAACGCCGAGGCGCTGGCCTGACCGCTTAATAACGCATCCGTTTTGCCCTGCCAGGCGATGCGTCCGTCGGCGACCACAATCGAACGCGTCGCAATGCGCGCCGCATCTTCTACGCTGTGCGAAACCATCAGCAACGTAAGTTGCTTATCGCGACAGACCTCAGCCACCAGCGTTAACATCTCCTGGCGCAGCGCAGGGTCAAGCGCAGAGAACGGTTCATCAAGTAGCAAAATAGGCTGTTCGCGCACCAGGCAACGCGCCAGCGCCACACGTTGTCGCTGCCCGCCGGAAAGCTCGCCCGGAAGCCTGTCCAGCAGGTTATCAAGACCCATTTGCCGGGCGATATGGAGCATTTTCTCCCGCTGCGATGCGTTCAGCTTCAATCCTGGATTCAGGCCCAGGCCGATATTTTGCTGCACGTTCAGATGACTGAACAGGTTGTTTTCCTGAAACAGCATCGAAACGGGGCGACGAGAGGGCGGTGTGGTGGTGTGATCTTCACCTGCAATCATCATCGTGCCGCTGGCAGGTGTCAGAAAGCCGGCAATCAGATTCAGAAGCGTACTTTTCCCGGCGCCGCTTGGCCCGAGTATCGCTACCTGCTCACCGCGCGCGACCGACAACGTAAAGCGCATGGGCAAATGGTGATAAAGCCATGTGATATCAATCAGTTTTAACATTTCGACCCGGCAATTTCTCAATAACGGTAAACAGCGTAAAGCACAGGATCAGCAGTAATAACGCCGTAACCGCACCATCCTGACTGCGATAAGAGCCAATCTGCTGATATAAATAAAACGGCAGGGTGCGGAAATCCTCATTGCCAAATAACGCCACTACGCCAAAATCGCCAATCGACAGCACACAGGCAAATGCCATCGCCTGTGCCAGCGGGCGCTTCAGGGCGCGCAGTTCAACCACTTTCAGGCGCGACCATCCCTCAATGCCCAACGACTGGCACAACATACTATAGCGCGCAGTGACGTCACGCATTGGGTTTTCCAGCACCTTCAATGCATAAGGGATCGCCATCAGCGCATTGGTAAAAATAACAATGCCGTCGGCAGATTCGGGAAGCCCAATAGTGTTATTGAGCAGCAGAAAGAAGCCGGTTGCCAGCACGATACCCGGCATGGCGAGGATCATCATGCCGCTCAGCTCCAGCATTTGTCCTGCCAGCGCCCGTTGTCGGGCACGCAGTTCACGACTACTCCATAACAGCATCATGGTGAGTATGACGCACAACGCACCTGCCGCCAGCGCAATGCGCAACGAGGTTCCCAGCGCCTGCCACAGTACGGGTTGTCTAAGAACATCCAGTACATGGCGGTTTAAGCCATCGACAATCACCGCCAGCAACGGCGGAAGCAACAGCAACAGAGCGAGAACAATCAGAATTAAGTCAGCCAGACGGCTGTGCAGACGATCGTCGGGATCCCGCCAGCCCTGAACCAGCGTGGTGCCGGGGGCGATGGCGCGGCTCAAACGTTGGCTGAGCAGCACCAGTGCCAGACAACAAATCATCTGGATCAACGCCAGCATGGCTGCGCGGGCAGGATCGTAATCAAAATTCAGCGCCTGATAGATAGCCAGCTCGATGGTGGTGGCCTGCGGCCCACCGCCCAGCGATAAAACGGTGGCGAAGCTGGCGAAGCACAGCATAAAGATGAGTGCTGCGACGGGCAGGATCTGACGACGCAGCCACGGCCATTCAACAAAACGGAAGAAATGCCAGCCGCGCATACCTAACTGAGCGGCTAACTGCCGCTGCTCGCCGGGAATATTCTCCAGCGACTGCAACAGCAGACGGCTGGCCATCGGCAGATTGAAAAAGACGTGCGCCAGCAGAATGCCCTGCAAACCGTACGGTGAAAAGGTCCATTCCAGCCCGAAGACTTGCCAGAGTGAGGCCAGCCAGCCCTGGCGTCCGTAGACGCTAAGAATACCGAAGACCGCGACCAGCACCGGCAGGATTAACGTCATTGCGCACAGACGCAGCAGCGCCAGACGTCCTGGAAAACGGCGGCGATAGAGCGCTCTGGCAAGGAAAATCGCCGGGACAACCGATAGCACTGCGGATAAAAAAGCCTGCCAGAAAGAAAAGCGCACCACGTGCCACAGGTAGTCGTCTTGCCACAGTGAGAGCCATTCTCCCTGCGGGGCGTTAAACCACAGCGCCAGAAATGCGGCCAGCGCGACAGCCACCATCAATGTGGCAACTGAAAGCCCTGGAACCAGCCAGCCGGGGATTAACGGCTGACGGCGCGTTGCCATTCGCTAATCCATGCCTGGCGTTGAGCTGCAACCTGCTGCGGCGTAAATTCCAGCGCGGTGGCTGGCTTAGTCAGTTGCTCGAATCCTGACGGCAGGGCGACCTGCGCCACCGGATACATCCAGTTGCCGGTCGGAATCGCATTCTGGAATGCCGGAGACACCATAAACTTCAGGAACTTCTCGGCCAGTTCCGGCTGCTTGCTGGCCGTGGTACGCGCGGCGACTTCCACCTGCAAATAGTGGCCTTCGCTAAAATTAGCGGCGGCGTAGTTGTCTTTTTTCTCGGCGATGATGTGATAGGCCGGAGAGGTGGTGTAGCTGAGCACCAGATCGCTTTCACCTTTCAGGAACAGGCCGTAGGCTTCGCTCCAGCCCTTGGTGACGGTGACGGTTTTGGCTGCCAGTTTCTGCCACGCCTCTGGCGCTTTATCGCCATAGACTTTCTGCATCCATAGCAGCAGACCCAGACCCGGCGTGCTGGTGCGCGGATCCTGATAAATGACGCGCCATTTTGGGTCGCTTTCAACCAGTTCCTTCAGGCTTTTGGGCGGATTCTTCAGCTTGTTCTTATCATAAACGAAGGCGAAATAGCCGTAGTCAAACGGAACGAAGGTATCGTTTTTCCAGCCGCCGGGTACGTTAACGGTGTCGTTTGCTACACCACTTTTGGCAAACAGTTTGGTTTGTGTGGCGGCTTCCAGAAGGTTGTTATCCAGACCGAGTACAACGTCGGCTTTACTGTTTTTTCCTTCCATGCGCAGGCGGTTAAGCAATGAAACACCATCTTCCAGCGCGACCAGTTTTAATTCACAGTTGCAGTCAGCTTCAAAGGCTTTTTTGATTGTTGGGCCCGGGCCCCAGTCAGCCGCGAACGAGTCGTAGGTATAGACGGTCAGTACAGGTTTGGCGAAGACAGGCGCTGCGCACAGCAGTAAAAGCGGAAGATATTTTTTAAACACTTTGCACCTCAAGAGTTGGGTGGCAAAGGACTTGAGATAAGCCTCAAATCCCTTCGCCGGCATTATCCGGATCAGGTTCGACGGGTATCTCTCAGCCCATACGCAGATCGAATGATTCTGTGTATGTTTTTATTTAGCACCCCGTTGAGAACGGCGTTAGTGTAATGATTTTGTTGCTTAGCAGCAATTAAGGATCCGGCGGAGCAAACCACGCCGATTTAAAATCAAACCAGCCGAGGGTATTCATGCGTAACCCGCGCATACTGCGCTGTCCCTGAATGATCAGCCAGTGGTGGATTAATGGCACAATGGCCTTTGTGGCGAGCAGCTGTTGGCACCATGCTGCCAGGCTCATTTCGCCCGTTCGCCAGCGAGCCGCATCGTTTTCCCAGTCCCGTGAGATACAGTTTTGCAGCAGCGGGACTTCGCACAAATGGGCGAACAGCGAGAAGTCCAGCGGTAGGGTAAAGTTGGCGCTGTTTAGCCAGATATCGCTGACGATTTCTCCCGCATGCCATTGATCGTAGTCGATCTCCTGAATAGTCAACTGCACCTGATGCGCAGCCAGCAGCGTTTTCATGATCTGCGCGATAATCCGGTGTTCGATGTGATCGCGATAGTAAGTGAGCGTCAGCGTTTCCAGCCCGGCTGGTTTTTCGCCATGGCCGGGTCTGGCGTGATGCCAGCGAGGCAGTAAGCCGTAGGCGGGGAACCACAGTCGCTGATACTGTTCGTCGGCGTGGCAAATTAAATGGGTTGGCGAGAGTACGCGGCTAGCCCACTCGCGGACCTCCTGATTTGCGCCGCGGTGGGATCGTGCATCAAACAGCAGGTAGTAGCAACCTTCTTCGAGGCGACTTTCAATCGCCTTTTCATCCTCTGTGGGACCTTTTAGCGTCAAACCGCCGCCTGGCTCTTCGCCGATGTCAGGTAACACCCAAACGTTCACTTCGTCGATCAGCGCCCGGTAACCAAAGTAATCATCAAATGCGTGAATTTTCAGCTGGTTATTGGTGTTTCTCATCACCGCATATGGGCCAGTACCAATCGGGTGGCTGGAGAAGTTATTCAGCGTTTCCCATTCTCGCGGCAGGATCATGGCGGGGACTTGCCCCAATAACCAGGGAAGCCAACGGTCGGGCTGGGACAGATGGATATCCAGCGTCCAGGCCGTGGGAGAGACGATTTGTGTAATGTGCGAGTACAGAGGCAACGTGTTAATGCGGGTCAATGAGGTGATCACATCGTCCATCTCCAGCTCACGACCGTGATGAAAATGGATCCCCGGGCGCAGGAAGAATCGCCAGTGTAAAGGTGAAATCTGCTGCCAGTGATGGGCAATGTCCGCTTCCAGTTCCCCATTTTCCTCATTTACGCGAAGTAAGGCGCTGAAGATTTGTCGGGCGATATGGGTTTCGGAGCGGCGTAGCGCCGTACCAGGTAGCAGGTTGCGCATGGGACGATAATAGAGAACGCGCATGATATGCCGACCCTGACGAAAGCTGCGGCCGAGGTGGGAAACCAGCATTTGCCGTACGGCCGTTTTGTCACCGACCAGTTGCACCAGTTGATCGATGCGATCCTGTTCCAGCAGGTCTTCTGCGCGTTGCTGCTGGAGCGCCAGCCCGGTGTAGAGGAATGTCAGGCGTGAGCGTTTACCGCGTCCAACCTCGGCTTCCCACGTTACCAACCGCGCTCCTGCATGGTATTAAGCAGGGTACGCATATGGCGGCGCGAGCAGCTAAGCAGCTCTGCCAGCTCGTTCAGCGTGGTGTCTTGCGTTTTGCCGTCACAGCATTGCCACAGACGGATGAACTGTTGTTGCAAACGACCAGAAGACATAAAAGGGGAACTCCTGCGAAAAACTCAGCAATTTTATTATCCCTATATTAAGCCAATAATAGATTCCGATGAAGCGATGAGACAACGAAGGGGTCATCTATGCGTCAATTCTGGTTGAAGTACTTTACCGCGACGGAAAAAACGTCCTGGTTGGCTTGCCTGAGCGCACCGCAGCGCTTAAAGATGCTCGAAGAACTGATGCAGTGGGAGGTGACAGCCTGACCTCTGAATTACGCATTGCAGACATCATGTGTGACTGAGTATTGGTGTAAAATCACCCGCCAGCAGATTTTTTCTGCTGGCTTTTTTCGTATCAGCCCAGCCAATAGGGATAACAATGCTCTGGATTATGACCATGGGACGGCGCCTCAACGGCGTTTACGCGGCATTTATGCTGGTCGCTTTTATGATGGGCGTGGCAGGGGCGTTGCAGGCCCCCACGCTGAGCCTGTTCCTGAGCCGCGAAGTCGGGGCGCAACCATTTTGGGTCGGGCTGTTTTACACCGTCAATGCGATTGCCGGGATCGTGGTTAGCCTCGGGCTTGCAAAACGATCCGACAGCCAGGGCGATCGGCGCAAGCTGATCATGTTTTGCTGCCTGATGGCGATTGGCAACGCGCTGCTGTTTGCGTTTAATCGCCATTATCTCACGTTGATCACCTGCGGTGTGCTGCTGGCCTCGCTGGCGAATACCGCCATGCCGCAGCTGTTTGCGCTGGCGCGGGAATATGCGGATAACTCCGCGCGTGAAGTGGTGATGTTTAGTTCGGTGATGCGTGCGCAGCTTTCGCTGGCCTGGGTGATCGGACCGCCGCTGGCCTTCATGCTGGCGCTGAATTACGGCTTTACGGCGATGTTTTCCATTGCCGCAGGGATTTTTGCCATTAGCCTGGTGCTGATTGCGCTGATACTGCCGTCTGTCGCTCGGGTGGAGCAGTCCGTTGACGTGCCGCTGGAACAGACCGGCGGTTGGCAGGACAAAAATGTGCGGATGCTGTTTATTGCCTCCACGCTGATGTGGACCTGCAATACCATGTACATCATCGATATGCCGCTGTGGATTAGCCAGGATTTAGGGCTGCCCGATAAGCTGGCGGGCATTTTAATGGGGACGGCTGCCGGGCTGGAAATTCCGGCGATGATTCTGGCGGGCTACTACGTGAAGCACTTTGGTAAACGGCGAATGATGATCGTCGCCGTGGCGGCCGGCGTGCTGTTTTATCTGGGGCTGATCTTCTTTCATAGCCATACGGCTCTGCTTATTTTGCAACTGTTTAACGCCGTATTCATCGGTATTGTCGCTGGGATAGGGATGCTGTGGTTTCAGGATCTGATGCCCGGACGCGCGGGTTCAGCGACCACATTATTTACCAACAGTATTTCGACCGGCGTCATTCTGGCGGGGGTGATTCAGGGTGCTGTTGCGCAAAGTTACGGACATTTTGCCGTTTACTGGGTAATCGCGGCGATTTCAGTGGTTACGTTGGTGATGACCGGGCGGGTGAAGGATGTTTGATTTATAAAGTGCCGGATGGCGGCGTAAACGCCTTATCCGGCCTACAATTGGAGCGCATATGTAGGCCGGATAAGCGCAGCGCATCCGGTATAACAAAAGACTAGCGCATAAACGCTGGCTGCTCGTTTTCGTACTCGGTGATGGCCGCTTCATGCTGCAGCGTCAGCCCGATGCTGTCGAGACCATTCAGCATGCAGTGACGGCGGAAGTCGTCGATTTTAAAGCTGTAAGACTTATCGCCCGCTTTCACCACCTGCGCTTCCAGATCCACTTCAAATTTAATGCCTGGATTGGCTAACACCTGCGCAAACAGTTCATCCACCTGCGCATCGCTCAGGGTGACCGGCAGCAGTTGGTTATTGAAGCTGTTACCGTAGAAGATGTCGGCGAAGCTTGGGGCGATCACCACTTTAAAACCGTAATCGGTCAGCGCCCACGGCGCATGTTCGCGAGAAGAGCCGCAGCCAAAGTTTTCCCGCGCGAGCAGAATGGACGCGCCTTTATATTCCGGGAAGTTCAGCACGAACTCAGGATTAGGCTGTTGACCTTTTTCGTCCAGAAAACGCCAGTCGTTGAACAGATGGGCGCCAAAACCGGTACGCGTCACCTTCTGCAAAAACTGTTTGGGAATAATGGCGTCGGTATCAACGTTGGCGGCATCCAGTGGGACAACCAGGCCGGTATGCTGGGTAAATTTCTCTGCCATGGTAGTTTCCTTATTTGATGCTGCGAATGTCGGCAAAATGACCGGTAACGGCGGCTGCGGCGGCCATGGCCGGGCTGACTAAATGCGTGCGACCACCACGGCCCTGACGGCCTTCAAAGTTACGGTTGCTGGTGGAGGCACAGCGCTCACCCGGATTCAGGCGGTCATTGTTCATCGCCAGACACATCGAACAGCCCGGTAAACGCCATTCAAACCCAGCTTCGATAAAAATCTTATCCAGACCTTCTGCTTCCGCTTGCGCTTTCACCGGACCAGAACCCGGCACCACCAGCGCCTGTACGCCCGGTGCGACTTTACGGCCTTTGGCGATTTCCGCTGCGGCGCGTAAATCTTCAATACGCGAGTTGGTGCAGGAACCGATGAACACTTTATCGATAGCAACTTCTGTTAACGGAATGCCCGGTTTTAATCCCATGTAAGCCAACGCTTTCTCAGCCGATGCGCGTTCCACCGGATCGGTAAATGATGCCGGGTCGGGAATATTATCGTTTACCGAGATGACCTGACCCGGGTTCGTTCCCCAGGTGACTTGCGGCGCGATCTCTTCTGCCTGCAGGGTGACGACGGTATCAAAGGTGGCACCATCGTCGGTTTTCAGCGTTTTCCAGTACTCAACCGCGTGGGTAAAATCTTCGCCCTTCGGTGCGTGTAAACGCCCTTGCACATAGTTAAAGGTGGTTTCATCCGGTGCGACCAGACCCGCTTTGGCACCCATTTCAATGGCCATGTTACACAGGGTCATACGGCCTTCCATGCTCAGTTCGCGAATGGCTTCGCCGCAAAACTCAACCACGTGCCCGGTGCCGCCCGCGCTACCGGTTTTACCGATAATCGCCAGCACGATATCTTTGGCGGTAATACCAGGGGCTGCTTTACCGTTGACTTCAATCTTCATGGTTTTGGCGCGCCCTTGTTTCAGGGTCTGCGTCGCCAGCACGTGTTCAACTTCAGAGGTGCCAATACCAAAGGCCAACGCGCCGAACGCGCCGTGGGTGGCGGTGTGGGAGTCGCCGCAGACGATGGTCATACCCGGCAACGTCACGCCTTGTTCAGGCCCCATTACGTGGACGATCCCCTGATACGGATGATTCAGGTCGTACAATTCGACACCAAATTCATTGCAGTTTTTGATCAATTCCTGCATCTGAATACGCGCCATCTCGCCGGAAGCGTTAATGTCTTTCGTTTGTGTCGAAACGTTGTGGTCCATGGTGGCAAAGGTTTTACCCGGCTGGCGCACCTGACGTCCATGCGCACGCAGCCCATCAAACGCCTGCGGAGAGGTCACTTCATGCACCAGATGTCTGTCGATATACAACAGCGGGGTTTCGTTTTGCGCCTCAAAGACGACGTGCGCATTAAATAATTTTTCGTATAACGTTTTGGCCATGATTACACCCCTTCTGCGACGTAGCGAGCGATGATATTGCCCATCTCATCGGTACTGACTGCGGCAGCGCCACGAGCTAAGTCACCGGTGCGAATACCTTCTTCTAATGCGCGGTTGATGGCGCTCTCAATGGCGGTTGCCGCATCATTGGCATCCAGGCTGTAACGCAACAGCAGCGCCAGTGACAGAATTTGGGCGATAGGATTGGCAATATTCTTCCCTGCGATATCGGGTGCAGAACCGCCAGCGGGCTCGTACAGGCCAAAGCCCTGCTCATTCAGGCTGGCAGACGGCAACATCCCCATTGAGCCCGTGATCATGGCGCATTCGTCAGACAGAATGTCGCCAAACAGGTTGGAACACAGCAGCACGTCGAACTGGGAGGGATCTTTGATCAACTGCATCGTCGCATTGTCGATGTACATATGCGCCAGTTCAACGTCCGGATATTCATTCGCAATTTCATTGACGATTTCGCGCCACAGAATCGATGTTTGCAGTACGTTCGCTTTATCAATCGATGTGACTTTACGGCGACGCTGGCGAGCGGATTCAAACGCGATACGCGCAATACGTTCGATCTCGAAACGGTGATAAACCTCGGTATCAAACGCTTTTTCATGTTGTCCGCTGCCTTCGCGGCCTTTTGGCTGACCGAAGTAGATCCCGCCGGTCAGTTCACGTACGCACAGGATGTCGAAACCGTTAGCTGCAATGTCGGCGCGCAGCGGGCAAAAGGCTTCCAGCCCCTGGTACAACTTCGCCGGACGCAGGTTACTGAATAATTTGAAGTGCTTACGCAACGGCAGCAGCGCACCACGCTCGGGTTGCTGGTTAGGCGGCAGATGTTCCCATTTCGGGCCGCCAACGGAGCCAAACAAAATGGCGTCAGCTTGCTCACAGCCTTCAACCGTCGCAGGCGGCAGCGGCTGGCCGTGGTTATCAATGGCCGCACCACCCACATCGTAGTGGCTGGTGGTAATGCGCATGTTAAAACGGTTGCGGATTGCGTCCAGTACCTTCAAGGCTTGCGCCATCACTTCCGGGCCAATACCGTCACCCGGCAAAACAGCAATATGATAATTCTTCGACATCACACGGTTTCCTTGTTGTTCTCGTTGTTCTGAGCTTTGCGTTGCAATTCTTTTTCGACTTCTTCGGCGCGCCAGATGTTGTTCAGCACATGAACCATTGCTTTAGCGGAAGATTCGACGATATCTGTCGCCAGACCGACGCCGTGGAAGCGGCGACCGTTATAGTTGGCGACGATATCCACCTGACCCAGCGCATCTTTACCGTGCCCTTTGGCGGTCAGGCTGTATTTCACCAGTTCAATGTTGTATTCGGTAACACGGTTGATGGCCTGATAAATGGCATCGACCGGGCCGTTACCGTTCGCCGCTTCGGCTTTCACTTCTTCACCGCAGGCCAGCTTGACGGAGGCGGTGGCGATGTCATTTGAGCCGGACTGCACGCTGAAGTAATCCAGACGGAAATGCTCTGGCTCTTCTTGCTGTTTGTTAATAAAGGCCAGTGCTTCCAGGTCGTAATCAAATACCTGACCTTTTTTATCCGCCAGTTTCAGGAAGGCGTCGTACAGGTTGTCCAGGTTGTATTCATTTTCTTTATATCCCATCTCGTCCATACGGTGTTTTACCGCAGCGCGTCCGGAACGGGAGGTCAGGTTTAACTGTACCTGGTTCAGGCCGATGGATTCAGGCGTCATGATTTCGTAGTTTTCACGATTTTTCAGCACACCGTCCTGATGGATACCGGAAGAGTGGGCAAACGCGCCGCTACCGACAATCGCTTTGTTGGCCGGGATAGGCATGTTGCAGATTTGGCTGACTAACTGACTGGTACGCCAAATTTCCTGGTGATTAATGCGGGTCTGTACGTTCAGAATATCTTTGCGTACTTTGATCGCCATGATCACTTCTTCCAGTGAGCAGTTACCGGCGCGTTCGCCGATACCGTTCATTGCGCCTTCCACCTGGCGAGCACCGGCGTGAACGGCCGCCAGCGCGTTGCCAACGCCCAGACCTAAATCATCATGGGTGTGCACGGAGATGATGGCTTTATCGATATTCGGTACGCGTTCATACAGGCCAGAAATGATTCCACCAAACTCAAATGGCATGGTGTAACCGACGGTATCAGGGATATTGATGGTTTTGGCACCGGCGTTAATGGCGGCTTCGACCACGCGGGCCAGATCGGCGATAGGAGTACGTCCCGCATCTTCACATGAGAACTCCACGTCATCTGTATAATTACGCGCACGCTTAACCATATAGATTGCTCGTTCGATCACTTCATCCAGCGTGCTGCGTAATTTCGTCGCGATATGCATCGGCGAGGTGGCGATAAAGGTATGAATGCGGAAAGCCTCAGCGACCTTCAGCGATTCCGCGGCAACGTCGATATCTTTTTCTACGCAGCGTGCTAAGGCACACACGCGGCTGTTCTTAACCTGACGAGCGATGGTTTGTACGGACTCAAAGTCACCTGGAGAAGAGACCGGGAAACCCACTTCCATCACGTCAACGCCCATACGCTCGAGGGCCAGAGCTATCTGCAGTTTTTCTTTCACACTCAGGCTTGCCTGTAACGCCTGTTCACCATCGCGTAAGGTGGTATCGAAAATAATGACTTGCTGGCTCATGGTTTAAGTCCTTGGTGTTTAGGGCGCCTTGCTTCGAGCATAAAAAAACCCGCGCAATGGCGCGGGTTTTTGTCTTAACTGGAGCTGACTTAATGCTGAATGTCGTCCACCAGTCTACCGCGCAATGAGAATGCGTTTAGTAGTAGTAGACCGTTAAAACGAGCAATGTAAGTCATCAATCAAGCTCCAGGCGAATGCGATATGCTTTTAGTGGTACTGGATATGAAGATTGATGTCAACCCCATCCCCCACAAATGCCCCCACTCGGCGGAAAAAATCTCCTGAACTTTGAGCGAATTGTGCTGAATTTTTATGGTTGTATAAAATAAATCAGCGTGTGGATTACATACTTTTCACGATTTGACATATTTGAGCATATTTGTTTTCAGCTATTGTAACGGCATATTGAAGAGATAACTTGTGGATGGATTTTCTATCTTTATGATTTATTGGTTTTTATATTAATTCTGAATAGATTTGAGGTGCCGTGGGAAAAATGATTGATAAATAAATGTTAAGCATCGCGGTGTTAATGATATAAACATTTAATTAAATCTTAAATATACATTCACTTCGTGCATGATTGTGTATTTGTCATGGTTATGTTTATATTGTTTTCGACATTTAAACGTATGAATCATCGTGCAGCGACCTCTGCCCCACTGCGCTCGCATTGGTTTTTGTTCATTCAGGCCAGGGTCTTTATGTTTTCCTAATTTTAATGCTTTCCCTTTTTCTTATTTTATATGCATGGTAAATCATATTAGCGGAGGTTATTTCTGAGCTCCGTCTGGGAAAAGGGAGTTTTGAGTGACAGTGGAGTTAAATATGCCAGAAGAAAAAATAATAGATAAACCTAATCTTTTAGAGATGGGGAAACCGCAGCTGCGCATGGTTGACCTTAATTTATTAACCGTTTTTGATGCGGTGATGCAAGAACAGAATATTACTCGCGCAGCGCATTCTCTGGGTATGTCTCAGCCTGCAGTCAGCAACGCAGTCGCGCGTCTGAAGGTTATGTTTAATGATGAGCTCTTTGTGCGCTATGGCCGAGGCATCCAGCCAACTGCACGGGCTTTTCAGCTATTTGGCTCTATTCGTCAGGCGCTGCAATTGGTGCAGAATGAACTGCCAGGGTCCGGTTTTGAACCCGCCAGCAGCTCACGTGTATTTAATCTCTGCGTCTGTAGCCCATTGGATAATATCCTCACGTCCTTGATTTACAATCGCGTTGAGCAAGTTGCACCTAATATTCATGTTGTATTTAAATCCTCGCTCAACCAAAATACAGAACATCAATTACGGTATCAGGAAACAGAATTTGTTATTAGTTATGAAGAATTCCGCCGTCCTGAGTTCACCAGCATCCCGTTATTCAATGATGAAATGGTGTTAGTCGCAAGTAAAAAACACCCGCGCATTAGCGGTCCATTACTGGAGAGTGATGTTTATAATGAACAGCATGCGGTAGTTTCTCTCGAACGCTTTGCGTCATTCAGTCAACCCTGGTATGACACTCAGGATAAACAAGCCTGTGTAGCTTATCAGGGAATGGCATTAATCAGCGTACTGAATATTGTATCCCAAACTCATTTGGTTTCTATTGCGCCACGCTGGTTAGCAGAAGAGTTCTCTGAGGCTTTAGAACTGCAAATATTGCCGCTACCGTTAAAACTGAATAGCCGGACTTGTTATCTTTCCTGGCATGAAGCCGCTGGTCGGGATAAAGGACATCAATGGATGGAAGAGCTGTTAGTCTCCATCTGTAAGCAGTGACCTATGGCAGAGTAAATCCGATGATGCGTCTGGTTTATTCTGCTTTTTTATTTTTATTTGAAGTTTTATGCTGAAATCTGCTTTTGGTTTTTGCCTGGGAGGGTGAAAAAATAGAGTAATCGCTGTAAGTACTCATTTTTAAGAGATTATTTGTCATTTCATTTGCTTATACTGGTTTAATTCTCCGTTTATTCGATTCTTTCCTCCGTTTTATTCTTATCCGCCGTTACGCCACCACTTCAGTGTCAATTGCCATGCCTTATTGTCAGCGGTTAATGTGTTGTTAAACCGTTATTCATTATAAGAGTGGAGGCAAGCCATGGAGATGTTGTCTGGAGCCGAGATGGTCGTCCGATCGCTCATCGATCAGGGTGTGAAGCAGGTATTCGGGTATCCCGGGGGCGCAGTCCTCGATATTTATGATGCTTTGCATACGGTCGGTGGTATTGATCATGTGCTGGTCCGCCATGAGCAGGCAGCGGTCCATATGGCCGATGGTCTGGCACGTGCGACGGGGGAAGTGGGCGTTGTGTTGGTCACCTCAGGGCCGGGAGCAACCAATGCGATCACCGGTATCGCAACGGCGTACATGGACTCCATCCCGCTGGTGATCCTCTCCGGACAAGTGGCTACCTCTCTGATTGGCTACGATGCCTTCCAGGAGTGCGACATGGTGGGGATTTCTCGCCCGGTGGTAAAACACAGCTTTCTGGTTAAACAAACGGAAGACATCCCGCAGGTGCTGAAAAAAGCCTTCTGGCTGGCGGCAAGCGGTCGTCCGGGACCGGTGGTAGTGGATTTGCCGAAAGATATTCTGAATCCGGCGAAGAAACTGCCTTACAGCTGGCCGGAGTCGGTGAGCATGCGTTCGTATAATCCGACGACGACCGGGCACAAAGGACAGATAAAACGTGCTCTGCAGACGCTGGTAGCCGCGAAAAAACCGGTTGTGTACGTGGGGGGCGGGGCGGTGAATGCTGCCTGCCACGAACAGCTGAGGCAGATTGCTGAAGCACTAAATCTGCCGGTTGTCTCCTCACTGATGGGCTTAGGTGCGTTTCCGGCAACGCATCGTCAGGCGCTGGGCATGTTGGGTATGCATGGTACCTATGAAGCGAATATGACTATGCATCATTCGGATGTGATATTTGCGGTCGGCGTGCGCTTTGACGATCGTACAACCAATAATTTGGCAAAATATTGCCCGAATGCGACCGTGTTACATATCGATATCGACCCCACCTCTATTTCAAAAACCGTCACGGCGGATATTCCAATCGTGGGCGATGCTCTCCTGGTGCTGGATCAGATGCTTGAGCTGCTGCCGCATGAAAAATCACAGCAGCCGCTGGATGATAACCGTGACTGGTGGCAACAGATTGAGCACTGGCGCGCCCGGCAGTGCCTGAAGTATGACACCCAGAGTGAGAGCATTAAACCGCAGGCCGTCATTGAAACTATCTGGCATCTGACGAAAGGCAATGCGTATGTCACTTCAGATGTGGGCCAACATCAGATGTTTGCTGCACTGTACTACCCGTTTGATAAACCGCGTCGCTGGATCAACTCAGGTGGCCTCGGCACCATGGGATTCGGTTTACCCGCAGCGTTAGGGGTGAAGATGGCACTGCCGAATGAAACAGTAGTCTGCGTCACCGGGGATGGCAGCATTCAGATGAATATCCAGGAGCTGTCGACGGCGCTGCAATATGAGCTGCCGGTGCTGGTACTCAACCTTAACAACCGCTATCTCGGCATGGTGAAACAGTGGCAAGACATGATCTATTCCGGGCGTCATTCGCAGTCTTATATGCAGTCGCTGCCTGATTTTGTTCGTCTTGCTGAAGCATATGGGCATATTGGTATCCAGATAAATCATCCGGATGAGCTGGAAAGCAAACTGGGTGAAGCACTAGAACATGTGCGCAACCACCGGCTGGTGTTTGTTGATGTCACCGTCGATGGCAGTGAGCATGTCTACCCGATGCAAATTCGAGGGGGCGGTATGGATGAGATGTGGTTAAGCAAAACGGAGAGGACCTGATTATGCGCCGGATATTATCAGTATTACTGGAAAACGAGTCTGGGGCATTATCGCGCGTAATAGGCCTCTTCGCTCAGCGTGGTTACAACATTGAAAGCCTGACCGTCGCGCCGACTGACGATCCGACCTTATCACGGATGACGATTCAGACGGTAGGGGATGAGAAAGTCCTTGAGCAGATCGAAAAGCAGCTCCACAAACTGGTGGATGTTCTGCGCGTTAGCGAGCTGGGACAGGGCGCCCACGTTGAACGAGAAATCATGCTGGTGAAAATCCAGGCCAGCGGGTATGGCCGGGAAGAGGTGAAACGCAACACGGAGATTTTTCGTGGGCAAATTATCGACGTTACGCCGTCGATCTACACCGTACAACTGGCGGGCACCAGCGATAAGCTGGATGCGTTTCTGGCAACGCTGCGTGAAGTCGCTAAAATTGTGGAAGTTGCCCGTTCCGGCGTGGTGGGACTCTCCCGAGGCGATAAAATCATGCGTTAATAGCCGACTGTAGGCCTGATAAGCACAGTGCCATCAGGCATCATCGTGGAGGTCATGCCGGATGGCGGCGTAAATGCCTTATCCGGCCTACAGGTAACGTACCCGTTTTCGCTGATGCTACCTGTTGCGCTTTTTTTTTGCGAAATCAGCAGTAACCAGAGACAAAAGCGGTTGCCGCAGTCATTATTCTGCGCTTAGATGTTAATAAATTTAACCCATGCCATCTTAAAGGTTATGGTTTGTACATTTTACGCAAGGGGCAATTGTGAAACTGGATGAAATCGCTCGGTTGGCCGGCGTTTCGCGAACGACTGCAAGCTACGTTATTAATGGCAAAGCAAAGCAATACCGCGTAAGCGACAAAACGGTCGAAAAAGTCATGGCGGTGGTGCGCGAACATAATTACCACCCTAATGCTGTGGCGGCCGGGCTCCGTGCTGGACGCACACGTTCTATCGGGTTAGTAATCCCGGACCTGGAGAATACGAGTTATACCCGCATTGCAAACTACCTGGAACGTCAGGCGCGTCAGCGTGGGTATCAACTGCTGATTGCCTGCTCTGAAGATCAGCCGGATAACGAAATGCGCTGTATTGAGCACCTTTTGCAGCGTCAGGTTGACGCCATTATTGTGTCTACCTCATTACCGCCGGAACATCCGTTCTATCAGCGCTGGGCGAACAGTTCATTCCCGATTGTGGCGCTGGATCGTGCGCTGGATCGTGAACACTTCACCAGTGTTGTCGGCGCAGACCAGGATGATGCGGAAATGCTGGCGGAGGAATTGCGTAAATTCCCTGCTGAAACCGTGCTCTATCTGGGGGCGCTCCCTGAATTATCGGTCAGTTTCCTGCGCGAACAGGGTTTCCGTTCCGCGTGGAAAGACGATCCGCGTGACGTGCACTTCCTGTATGCCAATAGCTATGAGCGGGAGGCAGCAGCGCAGCTGTTTGATAAATGGCTGGAAACACATCCGATGCCTCAGGCACTGTTCACCACCTCATTTGCGCTATTGCAGGGGGTGATGGATGTGACATTGCGTCGCGATGGGCAACTGCCATCCGATTTAGCCATTGCCACGTTTGGCGATCACGAACTGCTCGACTTCCTGCAATGTCCGGTGCTGGCAGTGGCACAGCGCCACCGAGATGTGGCTGAACGTGTGCTGGAGATCGTCCTTGCAAGCCTTGATGAACCGCGTAAACCAAAACCAGGATTAACGCGCATTCGGCGTAATCTGTACCGCCGCGGCATCCTTAGCCGTAACTAAGTGGTTGCTATTGATGGCATTGGAGAGAATGCTTCGATGCCATCAAATATTTTATTCTCAGAAATAACCTTATTCTATTTAAGAATATTCTTTAGAATTATCTGAAATTTATTCTTTAATTATCCTAATTTAAAAATGCAACTATCCTTTTTTGGGTTATTGATACGTAACGGCGCGTTACGTTTGTATTATTTTGTTACATGCTTGTGTGGATTTGCCGAATTAACAAACACTTTGCCGCCGAATTGCGGCAATCTCTCACCTTCCTTGGCCGTACGGGCCGTACAGACCGATGAACTGGTACTGTTATCTCGCTGCATATTGTCCTAAAATGCCGCTCGCGTCGCAAACTGACACTTTATATTTTCCTCGGTTGATATTGAGTTGTTTTAAACAATGATGAGTTGTTGGATTTTTTTCTTACAAATATTCATGACGTTAATTTGCTTCGTTTGCTGTACGGAATTTGTTCAACGCAGATATTAGCCGTAAACAATGGGTTTTTTGCTCCGCTAAGCGCCGTGACTTGCTTGACAAGGTTTTCCTCCGCTCCGTAAACTCCTTTAAGTGGGAATTTGTGGGATAAAGTGGTAATCGGGGGTGAGACTGGCATGTTCCGGGGAGCAACGTTAGTTAATCTCGACAGTAAAGGGCGCTTATCGGTGCCTACCCGTTATCGGGATCAACTGCTCGAGAGCGCTACCGGTCAAATGGTTTGTACCATTGACATCCATCACCCGTGCCTGCTGCTGTACCCCCTGCCTGAATGGGAAATTATCGAGCAGAAGTTATCGCGTCTGTCGAGCATGAATCCAGTTGAGCGTCGCGTACAGCGCTTATTGTTGGGTCATGCCAGCGAATGTCAGATGGATAACGCCGGTCGCTTATTGATCGCGCCCATTCTGCGACAACACGCAGGGCTAACGAAAGAAGTGATGCTGGTTGGGCAGTTCAATAAGTTTGAGCTGTGGGATGAAACGACCTGGTATCAACAGGTCAAGGAAGATATCGACGCTGAGCAGTCTGTGACCGGCGCGCTGTCGGAACGATTGCAGGACTTGTCTCTATAAGATGATGGAAAATTATAAACACACCACGGTGTTGCTGGATGAAGCCGTAAACGGCCTGAATATTCGTCCAGACGGCATCTACATTGACGGGACATTTGGTCGCGGTGGTCATTCACGTCTGATCCTCTCACAGCTTGGTGAAGAGGGACGTTTACTGGCAATCGATCGCGATCCGCAGGCTATTGCCGTTGCAAAGACGATTACCGATCCCCGTTTTTCCATCGTACATGGACCTTTTTCTGCGTTGGCTGACTATGTCGCCGAACGCGGACTGACCGGTAAGATCGACGGGATTCTTCTCGATCTTGGGGTTTCATCTCCGCAGCTTGATGACGCGGAGCGCGGATTCTCATTTATGCGTGACGGTCCGTTAGATATGCGTATGGACCCAACACGCGGTCAGTCAGCGGCTGAATGGCTGCAAACCGCCGATGAAGCAGACATTGCCTGGGTGATTAAAACCTTTGGCGAAGAACGCTTCGGCAAACGCATTGCTCGCGCCATTGTCGAGCGCAATCGCATCGAACCGATGACTCGCACCAAAGAGCTGGCGGAAGTGATTGCGGCGGCAATGCCGGTGAAAGACAAATTCAAACATCCCGCGACCCGTACCTTCCAGGCGGTGCGCATTTGGGTGAACAGTGAACTGGAGGAGATAGAGCAGGCGCTAAAAAGCTCGCTCAGCGTGCTGGCACCAGGTGGTCGCCTTTCGATAATCAGTTTCCATTCGCTTGAAGATCGCATTGTGAAACGCTTTATGCGCGAACAAAGCCGTGGTCCTCAGGTTCCGGCTGGAATACCGATGACCGAAGCGCAGATCAAAAAGCTGGGCGGCCGTGAGTTAAGAGCACTAGGCAAGATGATGCCGGGCGAAGAAGAGGTAGCTGAAAATCCTCGTGCCCGTAGTTCAGTTCTGCGTATTGCAGAGAGGACGAACGCATGATCAGCAGAGTGACAGAAGCCCTCAGCAAAGTTAAGGGATCGATAGGAAGCAACGAGCGCCATGCCTTGCCTGGTGTGATCGGTGACGATCTTTTGCGGTTTGGGAAGCTGCCACTCTGCCTGTTCATTTGCATTATTTTGACGGCGGTTACCGTCGTGACAACAGCACACCATACGCGGTTACTGACCGCGCAGCGTGAGCAGCTGGTTCTGGAGCGAGATGCGCTGGATATCGAATGGCGCAACTTGATCCTTGAGGAGAACGCGCTCGGCGACCATAGCCGTGTTGAACGGATCGCAACGGAAAAGCTGCAAATGCAGCATGTTGATCCCTCACAAGAAAACATCGTAGTACAAAAATAAGGATAAACGCGACGCATGAAAGCAGCGGCAAAAACGCACAAACCAAAACGCCAGGAAGAACAAGCCAACTTTATCAGTTGGCGTTTTGCGTTACTGTGCGGCTGTATTTTGCTGGCACTGGGTTTTCTGCTGGGGCGCGTTGCCTGGCTGCAAATCATCGCGCCGGACATGCTGGTACGTCAGGGCGACATGCGCTCTCTGCGCGTCCAGGAAGTGTCCACCTCGCGCGGGATGATTACCGACCGCTCTGGTCGTCCGCTGGCGGTGAGCGTTCCGGTTAAAGCTATATGGGCCGACCCGAAAGAAGTACATGATGCAGGCGGAGTGAGCGTTGGCGAACGCTGGAGAGCGCTGTCAACCGCGCTGAATCTCCCGCTCGATCAACTGGCTTCCCGCATTAACGCCAACCCGAAAGGGCGCTTTATCTATCTGGCGCGTCAGGTAAACCCTGACATGGCTGACTACATCAAAAAACTGAAGCTGCCAGGTATCCACCTGCGTGAAGAGTCCCGCCGTTACTATCCTTCCGGAGAAGTGACCGCTCACCTCATCGGTTTTACCAACGTCGACAGCCAGGGGATTGAAGGCGTTGAGAAGAGCTTCGATAAATGGCTCACCGGACAACCGGGTGAACGTATTGTACGTAAAGACCGCTATGGTCGCGTCATTGAAGATATCTCCTCTACCGACAGCCAGGCGGCGCACAACCTGGCGCTGAGTATTGATGAGCGTTTACAGGCGCTGGTCTACCGTGAACTGAATAACGCCGTGGCGTTTAACAAGGCTGAGTCAGGCAGTGCGGTGCTGGTGGATGTGAACACCGGTGAAGTGCTGGCAATGGCCAACAGTCCGTCTTACAACCCGAACAATCTCACCGGTACGCCGAAAGACGCGATGCGTAACCGTACCATTACCGACGTGTTTGAGCCGGGTTCTACCGTTAAACCGATGGTGGTGATGACCGCGCTGCAGCGTGGCGTGGTACGTGAAAATACCGTACTTAACACCATTCCTTACCGAATTAATGGCCACGAAATTAAAGACGTGGCGCGTTATAGCGAATTGACCCTTACCGGGGTTTTGCAGAAGTCGAGTAACGTCGGTGTTTCCAAGCTGGCGTTAGCGATGCCGTCCTCAGCGTTAGTAGATACTTACTCACGTTTTGGGCTGGGAAAAGCGACCAATTTGGGGTTGGTCGGAGAACGCAGTGGCTTATATCCTCAAAAACAACGGTGGTCTGACATAGAGAGGGCCACCTTCTCTTTCGGCTATGGGCTAATGGTAACGCCGTTACAGTTAGCGCGAGTCTACGCAACGATCGGCAGCTATGGCGTTTATCGCCCGCTGTCGATTACCAAAGTTGATCCTCCAGTTCCGGGCGAGCGTATCTTCCCGGAAGCGACCGTACGCACCGTGGTGCACATGATGGAAAGCGTGGCGCTGCCTGGTGGCGGCGGCGTGAAGGCGGCGATTAAAGGCTATCGCATCGCTATTAAAACCGGTACGGCGAAAAAAGTCGGGCCAGATGGCCGCTACATCAATAAATACATTGCTTATACCGCAGGTGTTGCGCCTGCGAGTCAGCCGCGCTTCGCGCTGGTTGTTGTTATCAACGATCCGCAGGCGGGTAAATATTACGGTGGCGCCGTTTCCGCGCCGGTCTTTGGTGCCATCATGGGCGGCGTTTTGCGCACCATGAACATCGAGCCGGATGCGCTGACAACGGGCGATAAAAATGAATTTGTGAATAATCAAGGCGAGGCAACAGGTGGCAGATCGTAATTTGCGCGACCTTCTTGCTCCATGGGTGCCGGGTGCACCGGAGCGAGCACTGCGAGAGATGACACTCGACAGCCGTGTGGCTGCATCGGGCGATCTCTTTGTCGCAGTATTGGGTCATCAGGCGGACGGGCGTCGGTATATCCCGCAGGCGATAGCGCAAGGTGTGGCTGCCATTATTGCAGAAGCAAAAGATGAAGCTGCTGACGGTGAAATCCGCGAAATGCACGGTGTACCGGTTATCTATCTGAGCCAGCTTAACGAACGCTTATCTGCACTGGCGGGCCGTTTTTACCACGAGCCTTCTGAAAAAATGCGTCTGGTCGGTGTGACCGGAACGAACGGTAAAACCACCACCACCCAACTGCTGGCACAGTGGAGCCAACTGCTTGGTGAAACCAGTGCGGTAATGGGAACGGTAGGTAATGGCCTGCTGGGTAAAGTGATCCCGACGGAAAATACTACTGGTTCAGCCGTTGACGTTCAGCATGTGCTGGCGGGTCTGGTTGAACAGGGCGCGACCTTTGGCGCGATGGAAGTTTCATCGCATGGTCTGGTTCAGCACCGCGTGGCGGCGCTGAAATTTGCGGCCTCAGTATTTACCAACTTAAGCCGTGACCATCTCGATTATCACGGCGATATGGAGCACTACGAAGCCGCGAAATGGCTGCTGTATTCCACGCACCATTGCGGGCAGGCCATTGTTAATGCGGATGATGAAGTCGGTCGCCGCTGGCTGGCTAAACTTCCCGATGCGGTTGCCGTATCAATGGAAGACCACATTAACCCGAACTGTCACGGTCGTTGGTTAAAAGCGATTGACGTGGATTATCACGATAGCGGCGCGACGATTCGATTTGCTTCCTCATGGGGCGACGGCGAAATTGAAAGCCGCCTGATGGGGGCGTTTAACGTCAGCAATTTGCTGCTGGCGCTGGCCACACTGTTGGCGTTGGGGTATCCGTTAGCTGATTTACTGAAAACGGCGGCACGACTGCAGCCGGTTTGCGGGCGCATGGAAGTGTTCAGCGCGCCGGGCAAAACCACCGTGGTAGTTGATTACGCCCATACGCCGGATGCACTGGAAAAAGCGCTGCAGGCGGCCCGTCTGCACTGTACTGGCAAGCTGTGGTGCGTCTTTGGCTGCGGCGGCGATCGCGACAAAGGTAAACGTCCGTTGATGGGCGCCATTGCCGAGCAGTTTGCCGATGTCGTTGTGGTTACGGATGACAACCCGCGCACCGAAGAGCCTCGCGCCATTATCAATGACATTCTGGCGGGTATGCTGGATGCCGGGCAGGCCAAAGTAATGGAAGGCCGTGCTGAAGCGGTCACTAGCGCCATCATGCAGGCAAAAGAAAATGACGTGGTGCTGGTCGCTGGCAAAGGCCATGAAGATTACCAGATTGTTGGTGCACACCGTCTCGACTACTCCGATCGCGTGACGGCAGCACGTCTGCTGGGGGTTATCGCATGATTAGCGTAACGCTCAGCCAACTGGCGGAGATCCTCCGTGGCGAACTGAAAGGGGCCGATCTGGCCCTTGATGCGGTGACAACCGATACGCGTAAAGTGACGCCAGGCTGCCTGTTTGTGGCGCTGAAAGGCGAACGCTTTGACGCCCATGATTTTGCCGACAAGGCACAAGAGAGCGGGGCCGGTGCGCTGTTGGTCAGCCGCCCGTTGGACACCGACCTGCCGCAGCTGATTGTGAAAGATACGCGTCTGGCGTTTGGTGAACTGGCGGCCTGGGTACGCGCTCAGGTGCCGGCGCGCGTTGTCGCGCTTACCGGCTCATCCGGTAAAACCTCTGTTAAAGAGATGACGGCCTCCATTCTGAGCCAGTGTGGCAACACGTTATATACCGCGGGCAACCTGAATAACGACATCGGCGTACCGATGACGCTGCTGCGCTTAAACAACGATTATGACTATGCCGTGATTGAACTTGGCGCCAATCATCAGGGTGAAATCGCCTGGACCGTTGGGTTGACGCGTCCGGAAGCGGCACTGGTGAACAACCTGGCCGCCGCGCATCTGGAAGGCTTTGGTTCTCTGGCGGGCGTGGCGAAGGCAAAAGGTGAGATTTTTACCGGCCTGTCAGCGAACGGTATCGCCATTATGAATGCCGACAACAACGACTGGCTGAACTGGCAGAGCATTATTGGCAATCGCAAAGTCTGGCGTTTTTCGCCGAATGCGGCTAACAGCGACTTTTCGGCGGCCAACGTACATGTGACCTCACACGGCACGGAGTTTACGCTGCAAACCCCAACCGGAAGCATTGATGTTCTGCTACCGCTGCCGGGTCGTCACAACATTGCTAACGCCCTGGCAGCGGCTGCGCTCGCTATGGCGGTAGGCGCGACGCCAGAGGCGATCAAAGCGGGTCTGAAAGATTTGCAAGCGGTCCCGGGACGCCTGTTTCCGATTCAACTGGCAGAAAATCAGCTGCTGCTGGACGACTCCTATAACGCTAACGTCGGCTCAATGACCGCAGCGGTACAGGTGCTGTCTGAAATGCCTGGCTACCGCGTGTTGGTGGTTGGCGATATGGCAGAGCTTGGCGCGGAAAGTGAAGCCTGCCACGTGCAGGTGGGTATCGCTGCGAAGGCGGCGGGTATCGACCGTGTGCTGAGTACAGGGAAACTGAGTCAGGCAATTAGCCATGCCAGCGGCGTTGGTGAGCATTTTGCGGATAAAACCGCGCTGACCGCGCATCTTAAAGCACTGATTGCAGAACATCAGATCATGACGATTTTAGTGAAGGGTTCACGTAGTGCCGCCATGGAAGAGGTAGTACGCGCATTACAGGAGAATGGGACATGTTAGTTTGGCTGGCCGAACATTTGGTCAAATATTATTCCGGCTTTAACGTCTTTTCCTATCTGACGTTTCGCGCCATCGTCAGCCTGCTGACCGCGCTGTTCATCTCTTTGTGGATGGGCCCGCGCATGATTGCCCGCTTACAAAAAATGTCCTTTGGACAGGTCGTACGTAACGACGGTCCGGAATCGCACTTCAGTAAACGCGGTACGCCAACCATGGGTGGGATCATGATCCTCACCGCGATAGTTATCTCCGTACTGCTGTGGGCATATCCGTCGAACCCGTACGTATGGTGCGTGCTGGTGGTATTGATTGGCTACGGCATTATCGGTTTTGTCGATGACTACCGCAAAGTGGTGCGCAAAGATACCAAGGGCCTGATTGCCCGCTGGAAGTACTTCTGGATGTCGGTGATTGCGCTGGGTGTAGCCTTTGCGCTGTACCTCGCTGGTAAAGACACCCCGGCTACCGAGCTGGTGGTGCCATTTTTTAAAGACGTGATGCCGCAACTGGGGCTGTTCTACGTGCTGCTGGCGTACTTCGTGATTGTGGGTACTGGCAACGCGGTAAACCTCACCGATGGCCTGGATGGTCTGGCGATTATGCCGACCGTGTTCGTAGCAGCGGGTTTTGCGCTGGTGGCATGGGCTACCGGTAACATGAACTTTGCCAACTATTTGCACATTCCTTATTTACGCCACGCTGGCGAATTGGTGATTGTCTGTACGGCGATTGTCGGCGCGGGATTAGGTTTCCTATGGTTTAACACCTATCCGGCGCAGGTCTTTATGGGCGACGTCGGTTCACTGGCACTGGGTGGCGCGCTGGGCATTATTGCCGTACTGCTGCGTCAGGAGTTCCTGTTAGTGATCATGGGCGGCGTATTTGTTGTAGAAACGCTGTCGGTCATTCTGCAGGTGGGCTCCTTTAAGCTGCGCGGACAGCGCATCTTCCGTATGGCGCCGATTCACCACCACTATGAACTGAAGGGCTGGCCGGAACCGCGCGTTATTGTGCGCTTCTGGATTATTTCGCTGATGCTGGTGCTGATTGGCCTGGCAACGCTGAAGGTACGTTAATCATGGCTGATTACCAGGGTAAAAAAGTCGTCATTATCGGTCTGGGATTGACCGGGCTGTCCTGCGTGGATTTCTTTCTGGCGCGTGGCGTGACGCCGCGCGTGATGGATACCCGTGCGACGCCGCCGGGCCTGGATAAATTACCGGAAGCGGTTGAGCGTCATGTTGGCAGCCTGAATGATGACTGGCTGCTGGCTGCCGATCTCATCGTCGCCAGCCCTGGTGTTGCCCTGGCGCATCCTTCGTTGAGCGCCGCTGCTGATGCAGGGATTGAAATTGTTGGCGACATTGAGCTGTTTTGTCGCGAAGCACAGGCGCCGATCGTCGCGATCACCGGGTCCAACGGTAAAAGCACCGTCACGACGCTGGTTGGCGAAATGGCGAAAGCGGCCGGAGTAAACGTCGGCGTTGGCGGTAATATTGGCCTGCCTGCGCTGATGCTGCTGGATGACGAACGTGAACTGTATGTTCTGGAACTGTCCAGCTTCCAACTGGAGACAACCTCCAGCTTACGGGCTGTCGCGGCCACCATTTTGAACGTCACTGAAGATCATATGGACCGTTATCCGTTTGGACTGCAGCAGTACCGTGCAGCCAAACTGCGCGTCTATGAGAACGCGAAAGTATGCGTGGTCAACGCCGATGATGCGCTGACTATGCCGGTTCGTGGTGCAGATGAGCGTTGCGTGAGCTTTGGCGTCAATATGGGGGACTATCACCTGAATCGTCAGCAGGGCGAAACCTGGCTGCGAGTGAAAGGGGAAAAAGTCCTCAACGTGAAAGAGATGACGCTTACCGGCCAGCATAACTATACCAACGCCCTGGCAGCGCTGGCGCTGGCGGATGCTGCGGGTCTGCCACGGGCGTCGAGCCTGAAAGCACTGACCACCTTTACCGGTCTGGCGCACCGTTTTCAGTTGGTGCTGAACCATAACGGCGTACGCTGGATTAACGATTCGAAAGCCACCAACGTGGGCAGTACCGAAGCCGCGCTGAATGGCCTGCACGTTGACGGCACGCTGCACCTGCTGCTGGGCGGCGACGGAAAATCCGCTGATTTTATGCCGCTGCAACGTTACCTGAGCGGCAACAATATTCGTCTGTACTGCTTTGGTCGCGATGGCGCGCAACTCGCCGCTCTGCGACCTGAGATTGCGGAACAAACTGAAACCATGGAGCAGGCTATGCGTCTGCTTGCGCCGCGCGTGAAGCCGGGCGATATGGTGCTGCTGTCGCCAGCCTGCGCCAGCCTTGACCAGTTCAAGAACTTTGAGCAACGTGGCGACGTCTTTGCCCGTCTGGCGAAGGAGTTGGGTTGATGCGTTTATCTCTCCCTCGTCTGAGAATGCCGCGCGTACCGGGATTGGGTGTCCTGGCGTGGATCTTTGCGGCGCTTAAAGGCTGGGTGATGGCTTCGCGTGATAAAGACGCCGACAGCCTGATCATGTATGACCGCATGCTGCTGTGGCTGACTTTTGGTCTGGCAGCGATCGGTTTTGTGATGGTGACATCGGCATCGATGCCCGTAGGGCAACGCCTGGCAGGCGATCCCTTCCTGTTCGCTAAACGTGACGCGCTGTATATCTTCCTCGCGTTCTGTCTGGCGATGGTGACGCTGCGTCTGCCGATGGAGTTCTGGCAAAAGTACAGTACGACGATGCTGATAGCCTCAATCATCATGCTGCTGATCGTACTGGTGGTGGGTAGCTCCGTTAACGGGGCGTCGCGCTGGATTGCGTTGGGCCCGCTGCGTATTCAGCCTGCGGAATTTACCAAGCTGTCGCTGTTCTGTTATCTCGCCAATTATCTGGTGCGTAAAGTGGATGAGGTGCGTAACAACCTGCGCGGCTTCTTAAAACCGATGGGCGTGATCCTGGTGCTGGCTATTTTACTGCTGGCGCAGCCTGACCTCGGTACGGTGGTGGTGCTGTTTGTTACCACGTTGGCGATGCTATTTTTGGCTGGCGCCAAATTGTGGCAATTCATCGCCATCATCGGCATGGGGATTTCGGCGGTCGTACTGCTGATCCTTGCCGAGCCGTATCGTATTCGCCGCGTAACTTCCTTCTGGAACCCGTGGGAAGATCCGTTTGGCAGCGGCTATCAGCTGACACAGTCTCTGATGGCTTTTGGTCGCGGTGAAGTGTGGGGCCAGGGATTGGGTAATTCAGTCCAAAAACTGGAGTATTTGCCGGAAGCACACACCGACTTTATCTTCGCCATTATTGGGGAGGAGCTGGGTTATATCGGTGTGGTACTCGCTCTTTTAATGGTATTCTTCGTCGCTTTTCGCGCGATGTCGATTGGTCGTAAGGCGCTGGAAATTGACCACCGTTTTTCAGGTTTTTTAGCCTGCTCCATCGGGATCTGGTTTAGCTTCCAGGCGTTGGTAAACGTCGGCGCGGCGGCAGGTATGCTGCCAACCAAAGGTCTGACGTTGCCGTTGATCAGTTATGGTGGTTCAAGCTTGTTGATCATGTCGACAGCCATCATGTTTTTGTTACGTATTGATTATGAAACGCGTCTGGAAAAAGCCCAGGCGTTTACACGAGGTGCACGATGAGTGGTCAACCGAAGCGGTTAATGGTGATGGCGGGCGGTACCGGTGGACATGTCTTCCCGGGGCTGGCGGTTGCGCACCATTTAATGGCCCAGGGCTGGCAGGTTCGTTGGCTGGGCACCGCCGATCGTATGGAAGCGGACTTAGTGCCGAAACACGGCATTGAAATTGACTTTATTCGCATCTCCGGTTTGCGTGGCAAAGGTGTTAACGCGCTGCTTGCCGCCCCCGTGCGTATTTTTAATGCCTGGCGTCAGGCGCGCGCCATCATGAAGCAGTTTAAGCCTGATGTGGTGCTGGGTATGGGCGGCTACGTGTCCGGCCCTGGCGGTCTGGCGGCCTGGTCATTAGGCATTCCGGTAGTTCTGCATGAGCAGAACGGTATTGCGGGATTAACCAACAAATGGTTGGCGAAGATCGCGACGAAGGTGATGCAGGCCTTCCCTGGTGCTTTCCCGAATGCGGACGTGGTGGGGAATCCAGTGCGTACTGATGTCCTTGCACTGCCGTTACCCGAAGAACGTTTGGCTGGGCGTGAAGGTCCGGTGCGCGTGCTGGTCGTCGGAGGTTCGCAGGGCGCGCGCGTGCTGAACCAGACGATGCCTCAGGTCGCCGCAAAACTTGGCGACGCAGTGACTATCTGGCATCAGAGCGGTAAAGGCGCGCAGCAAACCGTTGAGCAGGCTTATGCCGATGCGGGACAACCGCAACACAAGGTCACTGAATTTATTGATGATATGGCGGCAGCCTACGCGTGGGCGGATGTTGTGGTCTGTCGCTCAGGCGCGCTGACGGTGAGCGAGATTGCTGCCGCAGGTTTGCCGGCGTTGTTTGTGCCGTTCCAGCACAAAGACAGACAGCAGTACTGGAATGCGCTGCCGCTGGAGAAAGCGGGCGCTGCCAAAATTCTTGAGCAGCCGCAGTTTACTGTGGATGCCGTCGCCAGCACCCTTGCCGGGTGGTCGCGAGAAACCTTATTAACCATGGCAGAACGTGCGCGCGCCGCATCCATACCGGATGCCACAGAGCGTGTTGCAATTGAAGTGAGCCGGGCTGCCCGGGTGTAATTGTGGTGATGCCTTTTGCATCGCATGAACTGAGAAGTTAATGGCTAAAGAATGAATACACAACAACTGGCAAAACTGCGTTCCATCGTGCCCGAAATGCGTCGCGTTCGGCACATCCACTTTGTCGGCATCGGTGGTGCCGGTATGGGCGGTATTGCCGAAGTTTTGGCCAATGAAGGTTATCAGATCAGCGGTTCTGACTTAGCGCCGAATCCGGTGACGCAGCAGTTGACGAATCTGGGCGCCACGATTTTCTTTAATCATCGCCCGGAAAACGTGCGTGATGCGAGCGTGGTGGTGGTGTCCAGCGCTATTTCTGCGGATAACCCGGAAATTGTTGCGGCCCATGAAGCGCGTATCCCGGTGATCCGCCGTGCGGAGATGCTGGCAGAGTTGATGCGTTTTCGTCACGGTATCGCCATTGCCGGGACCCACGGTAAAACCACGACCACGGCGATGGTCTCCAGCATCTATGCGGAAGCGGGTCTGGATCCGACTTTCGTCAACGGCGGTTTGGTGAAAGCAGCAGGCGTCCATGCTCGTCTGGGGCATAGCCGTTATTTGATTGCCGAAGCGGATGAGAGCGACGCGTCGTTCCTGCATTTGCAGCCGATGGTGGCGATTGTCACCAATATCGAAGCTGACCATATGGATACCTACCATGGCGACTTCGAAAATTTAAAGCAGACGTTTATTAATTTCCTGCATAACTTGCCGTTTTATGGTCGTGCGGTGATGTGCGTTGACGATCCGGTGATCCGCGAGTTGTTGCCGCGGGTTGGTCGTCAAACCACAACCTATGGTTTCAGCGATGATGCTGATGTGCGCGTCGAAGATTATCAGCAGATTGGTCCACAAGGGCACTTCACGCTGCTACGTCAGGGGATGGCCGATTTACGTGTGACATTGAACGCACCAGGCCGTCACAATGCGCTGAACGCGGCGGCGGCGGTGGCAGTGGCAACAGAAGAAGGCATTGAAGACGACGCAATTCTGCGCGCGCTGGAAAGTTTCCAGGGCACCGGACGCCGTTTTGACTTCCTCGGCGAATTCCCGCTTGAGCCGGTAAACGGTAAAGCCGGGACGGCGATGCTGGTTGATGATTATGGCCATCACCCAACGGAAGTGGATGCCACGATTAAAGCTGCACGCGCGGGCTGGCCGGACAAAAATCTGGTAATGCTGTTCCAGCCGCACCGCTTTACGCGTACACGCGATCTGTATGACGACTTTGCCAACGTGCTGACCCAGGTCGATGCGCTGTTGATGCTGGATGTATACGCCGCGGGTGAAGCCGCGATTCCGGGGGCGGACAGCCGCTCGCTGTGCCGTACGATCCGTGGTCGCGGTAAGATCGACCCGATTCTGGTATCCGATCCGGCTCAGGTGGCAGACATGCTGGCGCCGGTATTAACCGGCAACGATCTGATTTTGGTGCAAGGTGCTGGAAATATCGGCAAAATCGCACGTTCCTTAGCTGAAATCAAACTGAAGCCGCAAAACCCGGAGGAGGAACAACATGGCTGATAAAATCGCGGTCCTGTTAGGGGGCACCTCCGCAGAACGAGAAGTGTCGCTGAATTCTGGCGCGGCTGTACTCGCCGGGTTGCGTGAAGGTGGTGTAGATGCCCATCCGGTTGACCCGAAAGAGGTTGATGTCACTCTTCTGAAATCAATGGGTTTTCAGAAGGTGTTTATTGCTCTGCACGGTCGCGGCGGTGAAGATGGTACGTTGCAGGGCATGCTGGAGCAGATCGGCCTGCCGTATACCGGTAGCGGCGTTATGGCATCGGCTATCTCAATGGACAAGCTGCGCAGCAAGCTGCTGTGGCAGGGGGCTGGATTGCCCGTTGCGCCATGGGTGGCATTGACCTGTGCTGAGTTTGAAAAAGGACTTAGCGATGAAGTGGTTACGAGAATTTCTGCGTTAGGCTTGCCGTTGATTGTGAAGCCAAGCCGTGAAGGTTCCAGCGTCGGGATGTCAAAAGTTGAAGAAGAAAATGCTTTGCAAACTGCATTAGCATTGGCTTTTCAGCATGATGAAGAAGTACTGATTGAAAAATGGCTCAGTGGGCCAGAATTCACAGTTGCGATACTTGGTGAAGAAATTTTACCGTCAATACGTATCCAACCCGCGGGAACCTTCTATGATTATGAGGCGAAGTATCTGTCTGATGAGACACAATATTTCTGCCCTGCAGGTCTGGAAGTTGGCCAGGAGGCCGAATTACAGGCGTTAGTCCTGAATGCGTGGAACGCATTGGGCTGTAAAGGCTGGGGCCGTATTGACGTCATGCTGGACAGCGATGGCCAGTTTTATCTGCTGGAAGCGAATACCTCTCCGGGTATGACCAGCCACAGCCTGGTGCCGATGGCGGCGCGTCAGGCGGGCCTGAGCTTCTCGCAGTTGGTGGTTCGAATTCTGGCGTTGGCGGACTGATATGTCGCAGGCTGCGCTGAACACGCGAAACGGTGATGAAGAAGAAGTAAACTCCTCACGCCGCAATAATGGAACGCGTCTTGCAGGAATACTGTTCCTGCTGACAGTGCTGTGCACCGTGTTTGTCAGCGGCTGGGTCGTGTTGGGATGGATGGAAGATGCGCAGCGTTTGCCATTGTCGAAGCTGGTATTGACCGGTGAGCGACATTACACGCGCAATGACGATATTCGTCAGTCCATCCTGGCGCTGGGCGCTCCGGGAACCTTTATGACTCAGGATGTGAACATCATTCAGAGTCAGATTGAACGCCTTCCCTGGATTAAGCAGGCGAGCGTCAGAAAGCAGTGGCCTGATGAATTGAAGATTCATCTGGTTGAATATGTGCCAATAGCGCGTTGGAATGACCAACATATGGTGGATGCCGATGGCAATACATTCAGCGTCCCAACCGGTCGGGCCAATAAGCAGGTATTACCCATGTTGTACGGTCCGGAAGGTAGCGCAAGTGAAGTGTTGCAAGGGTTCCGCGATATGGGGCAGGTGCTGGCTAAGGATAGATTCACCCTGAAGGAAGCGGCGATGACCGCTCGTCGTTCCTGGCAGTTAACGCTTAATAACGATATTAAGCTCAATCTTGGCAGGGGCGATACGATAAAACGTTTGGCTCGCTTTGTGGAACTCTACCCGGTTTTACAGCAGCAGGCGCAAACCGATGGCAAACGGATTAGCTACGTTGATTTGCGTTATGACTCAGGAGCGGCAGTAGGCTGGGTTCCCTTGCCTCCTGAGGAATCTAATCAGCAACAGAATCAGGCACAGGCAGAACAACAATGATCAAGGCGACGGACAGAAAACTGGTAGTTGGACTGGAGATTGGCACCGCGAAGGTAGCCGCTTTAGTAGGGGAAGTTCTGCCCGACGGTATGGTCAATATCATTGGCGTGGGCAGTTGCCCATCGCGAGGTATGGATAAAGGTGGGGTGAATGACCTTGAGTCAGTGGTGAAATGCGTACAGCGTGCCATTGACCAGGCTGAACTGATGGCAGATTGCCAGATTTCCTCAGTGTATCTGGCGCTTTCAGGTAAACATATTAGCTGTCAGAATGAAATTGGTATGGTGCCCATTTCCGAAGAGGAAGTGACCCAGGAAGATGTGGAAAATGTTGTGCATACGGCAAAATCCGTACGTGTGCGCGATGAACATCGTGTACTGCACGTTATTCCACAGGAATACGCCATTGACTACCAGGAAGGCATTAAAAATCCGGTCGGTCTTTCCGGCGTGCGTATGCAGGCAAAAGTACATCTGATTACCTGCCACAACGACATGGCGAAGAACATCGTCAAAGCCGTTGAACGCTGTGGCCTGAAAGTTGACCAACTGATATTTGCCGGGTTGGCAGCCAGTTATTCCGTGTTAACGGAAGACGAACGTGAGCTGGGTGTCTGCGTGGTCGATATTGGTGGTGGTACAATGGACATCGCCGTTTATACTGGCGGGGCGTTGCGCCATACCAAAGTAATCCCTTATGCAGGGAATGTGGTCACCAGCGATATCGCGTATGCCTTTGGTACGCCGCCGAGCGATGCTGAAGCCATCAAAGTGCGTCATGGTTGTGCGCTGGGTTCTATCGTTGGTAAAGATGAGAGCGTTGAAGTGCCAAGCGTCGGTGGTCGTCCGCCACGCAGTCTGCAACGTCAGACTCTGGCTGAGGTCATTGAGCCGCGTTATACCGAGCTGCTTAACCTGGTCAACGAAGAAATTTTGCAATTACAGGAACAACTTCGCCAGCAGGGTGTGAAACATCATCTGGCGGCGGGGATTGTGTTAACCGGTGGTGCTGCGCAAATTGAAGGTCTTGCGGCCTGCGCTCAGCGCGTGTTTCATACGCAGGTGCGTATTGGTGCGCCGCTCAATATTACCGGTCTGACAGATTATGCCCAGGAGCCGTATTATTCAACGGCAGTGGGGTTGCTTCATTACGGGAAAGAATCCCATTTAAGTGGTGAAGCTGAAGTTGAAAAACGTGTAACGGCATCAGTTGGCTCGTGGATTAAACGACTCAATAGTTGGCTGCGAAAAGAGTTTTAATTTTTATGAGGCCGGCAATAATTACGGCCTCAGGCGACAGGCACATACACAACGTCATTCAAGTTGCATCGCGACGGCAACTGAGCGAATCTCCCGTCACATAGTTTACTATGTGACGGGAGTGAGTGAAGGCAGCCAACAAAGAGGCGGCTTGAAGGATAAAGTGTAAAACGGAGAGAGAAACTATGTTTGAACCTATGGAACTGACCAATGACGCGGTGATTAAAGTCATCGGCGTCGGCGGCGGCGGCGGTAATGCCGTTGAACACATGGTGCGCGAGCGCATCGAAGGTGTTGAATTCTTCGCGGTGAATACCGACGCCCAGGCGTTGCGTAAAACGGCGGTTGGACAGACCATTCAGATTGGTAGCGGCATCACCAAGGGTCTGGGCGCGGGTGCAAACCCGGAAGTCGGTCGCAATGCGGCAGACGAAGACCGTGAAGCTCTGCGTGCAGCGCTTGACGGCGCAGACATGGTGTTCATCGCAGCAGGCATGGGCGGCGGGACCGGGACCGGTGCAGCGCCAGTGGTTGCTGAAGTAGCAAAAGATTTAGGTATTCTGACCGTTGCTGTCGTGACTAAGCCTTTCAACTTTGAAGGCAAGAAGCGTATGGCATTCGCGGAGCAGGGTATCACCGAGCTGTCCAAACATGTGGACTCTCTGATCACTATCCCGAACGACAAACTGCTGAAAGTGCTGGGTCGCGGTATCTCCCTGCTGGATGCGTTTGGCGCAGCGAATGATGTGCTGAAAGGCGCAGTCCAGGGTATCGCTGAACTGATTACCCGTCCGGGCCTGATGAACGTCGACTTTGCCGACGTGCGCACCGTGATGTCCGAAATGGGCTATGCGATGATGGGTTCTGGCGTGGCGAGCGGTGAAGATCGCGCTGAAGAAGCGGCTGAAATGGCTATCTCTTCACCTCTGCTGGAAGATATCGATCTGTCTGGCGCGCGTGGCGTGCTGGTTAACATTACTGCGGGCTTCGACCTGCGTCTGGATGAGTTCGAAACCGTGGGTAACACCATCCGTGCATTTGCATCGGATAACGCGACTGTGGTTATCGGTACTTCTCTGGACCCGGATATGAACGACGAACTGCGCGTTACCGTTGTTGCCACTGGAATTGGTATGGACAAGCGTCCTGAAATCACTCTGGTGACCAACAAGCAGGTTCAGCAGCCGGTAATGGATCGTTACCAGCAGCACGGTATGGCGCCGTTGACGCAAGAGCAAAAACCGGTAGCGAAGGTGGTTAACGACAATACGCCGCAGACCACTAAAGAGCCGGATTATCTGGATATCCCTGCATTCCTGCGTAAGCAAGCTGATTAAGAATTAGCTGGAATTTGGGGATTGTGGCTCTTTGTGCTAAACTGGCCCACCGAATGTATAGTACACTTCGGTTGGATAGGTAATTTGGCGAGATTATACGATGATCAAACAAAGGACTCTTAAACGTATCGTTCAGGCGACTGGCGTCGGTTTACATACCGGCAAAAAAGTCACCCTGACATTACGCCCTGCGCCGGCCAACACCGGGGTCATCTATCGTCGCACCGACTTGAATCCTCCGGTAGATTTCCCGGCCGATGCCAAATCTGTGCGTGATACCATGCTCTGTACGTGTCTGGTCAACGAGCATGATGTGCGGATTTCAACCGTTGAGCATCTTAATGCTGCTCTGGCGGGCTTAGGTATCGATAACATCGTTATTGAGGTTAATGCCCCGGAAATCCCGATCATGGATGGTAGTGCTGCTCCGTTCGTTTACTTGCTGCTTGATGCAGGTATTGAAGAACTGAACAGTGCGAAGAAATTTGTCCGCATCAAAGAGACCGTTCGCGTCGAAGATGGCGACAAGTGGGCTGAGTTTAAGCCGTATAATGGTTTTACGTTGGATTTCACCATCGACTTTAACCATCCGGCGATCGACTCCAGCACCCAGCGCTATGCGATGAACTTCTCTGCTGATGCGTTCATGCGTCAGATCAGCCGTGCGCGTACTTTCGGCTTCATGCGTGATATCGAATATCTGCAGTCCCGCGGCCTGTGCCTGGGCGGCAGCTTCGATTGTGCCATCGTTGTTGACGATTATCGCGTACTGAACGAAGACGGCCTGCGTTTTGAAGATGAATTCGTTCGTCACAAAATGCTCGACGCGATCGGTGACTTGTTCATGTGTGGTCACAACATTATTGGTGCATTTACCGCGTATAAATCCGGTCATGCATTGAATAACAAACTGTTGCAGGCGGTCCTGGCAAAACAGGAAGCCTGGGAATATGTGACCTTCCAGGACGACGCAGAACTGCCGCTGGCGTTCAAAGCGCCTTCGACTGTACTGGCATAATAACTATACACAAAATCATTCAAGTTGCATCAAGGCGGCAACTGAGCGAATCCTCAGGAACGTACGACCAGTACGTGACTGGGGTGAGAGAAGGCAGCCAACAAAGAGGCAGCTTGAAGGATGAAGTGTATATCTGTCGTATAAATTCGACTGGTCAATCTGGCACTCTCTCCGGCCAGGTGAGCCAGTCGTTTTTTTTATCCTCCAATAGCTCACCGTCTTTTTCGATGCGACTTTTTTCCCGCTGTCAGATTAAAATACTGAGCGATCGCTGCTTTCTTAAGCATATTTACCCGCGACTTGCGTCATTACTGCTGTGGTGCGAACGCATTAATGGTAATATTTGTGCGCAAAAAATGGTTTTGCATTTATAACCCCAAACGCAGGGTAGATCAGGTGGCAATAACGTGAGTGGAATACTGACGCGCTGGCGACAGTTAGGCAGACGGTACTTCTGGCCGCATCTCTTATTAGGGATGGTCGCGGCAAGTTTTGGCCTGCCCGCGATCGGTAATGCTGCTGAACCTAATACCCCCGCGAAGGCGACCGCCAGCAATCACGATCAAGGCGCTAAAGTTAACTTTAACCAGCTTGCTTTGCTGGAAGCCACTAACCGTCGCCCGAATTTTACTGTTGATTATTGGCATCAACATGCCATTCGTACGGTTATACGCCATCTTTCTTTTGCTATGGCCCCTCAGGCGCTGCCCGTTGCCGAAGAGCCGTTGCCAATCCAGGCGCACCATCTTGCGTTACTGAATACGCTTAGCGCGATGCTGACGCAGGAAGGCAGACCGCCGGCGACAGTAAGTCGCGTGACATATGCCCATTTCACTTCTCTGGCCGCGTTTAGTGTTCCTGTCTGGATAAGCCAGCAGCAGGGTATCCGCGCTGGTCCTCAACGCCTCAGCTAAAAAAGAACCTTCCAACTTATAATTTTGACTCCGCACCGCGGGGCGTTTGAGATTTTATTATGCTAATCAAATTATTAACGAAAGTATTCGGTAGCCGTAACGAGCGTACGCTGCGTCGTATGCGCAAAGTGGTCAACGTCATCAACGCGATGGAACCGGAGATGGAAAAACTCTCCGATGATGAGCTGAAAGCGAAGACCGCTGAATTCCGCGCCCGTCTGGAAAAAGGTGCCAGCGTGGAAAGCCTGATCCCGGAAGCATTTGCGGTAGTCCGTGAAGCGAGTAAGCGTGTGTTCGGTATGCGTCACTTCGACGTTCAGCTGCTGGGTGGTATGGTCCTCAACGATCGCTGTATCGCAGAAATGCGTACCGGTGAAGGTAAAACACTGACCGCAACGTTGCCAGCCTACCTGAACGCATTAAGCGGGAAAGGTGTACACGTCGTTACCGTGAACGACTATCTGGCTCAGCGTGACGCCGAAAATAACCGCCCACTGTTTGAGTTCCTCGGTATGACCGTAGGTATCAACATGTCAGGTCTGCCGGCTCCGGCCAAGCGTGAAGCTTACAATGCTGACATCACTTACGGTACCAACAACGAATACGGCTTTGACTACCTGCGCGACAACATGGCGTTTAGCCCGGAAGAGCGCGTTCAGCGTAAACTGCATTATGCGCTGGTCGATGAAGTCGACTCCATCCTGATCGATGAAGCACGTACTCCGCTGATCATTTCCGGCCCGGCTGAAGATAGCTCGGAAATGTACAAGAAAGTGAACAAAATCATTCCAAACCTGATCCGTCAGGAGAAGGAAGATTCTGACACATTCCAGGGCGAAGGCCACTTCTCTGTCGATGAGAAATCGCGCCAGGTTAACCTTACCGAACGTGGTCTGGTTCTGATTGAAGAACTGCTGGTGAAAGAAGGCATTATGGATGAAGGCGAGTCGTTGTACTCTCCGGGCAACATTATGCTGATGCACCACGTGACTGCCGCACTGCGTGCGCACGTGCTGTTTACCCGCGATGTTGACTACATCGTGAAAGACGGCGAAGTTATCATCGTTGATGAACACACCGGCCGTACCATGCAGGGGCGTCGCTGGTCCGATGGTCTGCACCAGGCTGTTGAAGCTAAAGAAGGCGTAGAGATCCAGAACGAGAACCAGACGCTGGCATCTATTACCTTCCAGAACTACTTCCGTTTGTACGAAAAACTGGCCGGTATGACCGGTACAGCAGATACCGAAGCCTTTGAATTTAGCTCCATCTACAAGCTGGATACCGTAGTTGTACCAACTAACCGTCCGATGATCCGTAAGGATTTACCGGATCTGGTGTACATGACCGAAGCGGAAAAAATTCAGGCCATTATCGAAGATATTAAAGAGCGTACCGCGAATGGTCAGCCGGTGCTGGTGGGGACTATCTCCATTGAAAAATCTGAAGTGGTCTCTAACGAGCTGACCAAGGCAGGCATCAAACATAACGTGCTGAACGCCAAGTTCCACGCTAACGAAGCAGCAATCGTCGCACAGGCGGGCTATCCTTCAGCCGTGACCATTGCCACTAACATGGCGGGTCGTGGTACGGATATCGTGCTGGGCGGTAGCTGGCAGGCAGAAGTCGCCGAGCTGGAAAATCCGACAGAAGAACAAATCGCACAGATTAAAGCTGACTGGCAGGTGCGTCACGACGCGGTGTTGGCCTCCGGTGGTTTGCACATCATTGGTACCGAACGTCATGAATCTCGCCGTATCGATAACCAGCTGCGTGGCCGTTCCGGTCGTCAGGGGGATGCGGGTTCTTCTCGTTTCTACCTGTCGATGGAAGATGCGCTGATGCGTATTTTTGCCTCCGACCGCGTGTCTGGCATGATGCGTAAATTGGGTATGAAGCCAGGTGAAGCGATTGAACATCCATGGGTAACCAAAGCGATTGCTAACGCGCAGCGTAAAGTAGAAAGCCGCAACTTCGATATTCGTAAACAGCTGTTGGAATACGATGACGTTGCCAACGATCAGCGTCGTGCCATCTACAGCCAGCGTAATGAACTGCTGGATGTGTCCGACGTTAGCGAAACCATCAACAGCATTCGCGAAGATGTCTTCAAAGCCACCATTGATGCGTACATTCCGCCGCAGTCCCTGGAAGAAATGTGGGATATTCCGGGTCTGCAGGAACGTTTGAAAAACGATTTCGACCTCGAGATGCCGATTTCAGAGTGGCTGGATAAAGAGCCTGAGCTGCACGAAGAAACGCTGCGCGAACGTATTCTGGCAAACGCCGTAGAAGTTTATCAGCGTAAAGAAGATGTTGTGGGCGCAGAGATGATGCGTCACTTCGAAAAAGGCGTGATGCTGCAAACTCTCGACTCCTTGTGGAAAGAGCACCTTGCGGCGATGGACTATCTGCGTCAGGGTATCCACCTGCGTGGTTATGCGCAAAAAGATCCGAAGCAGGAATATAAACGCGAATCCTTCTCTATGTTTGCATCAATGCTGGAATCACTGAAGTACGAAGTGATCAGCACCCTGAGCAAAGTTCAGGTGCGTATGCCTGAAGAAGTAGAAGCGATGGAGCAGCAGCGTCGCGAAGATGCTGAGCGTTTAGCGCAGATGCAGCAGCTGAGCCACAAAGATGATGATTCTGCTGCGGCAGAAGAGCTGGCGGCACAAACCGGCGATCGTAAAGTGGGTCGTAACGATCCGTGCCCTTGCGGTTCCGGTAAAAAATACAAACAGTGCCATGGCCGTCTGAGCTAAGAAAATAACTCACTGAAAAGGCGCAGAATTCTGCGCCTTTTTTATGGACGATAAATATGAAAGTACTGCAAATCGCTGTTGGAATTATTCGTAATAAGCACAACGAGATTTTTATCACTCAGCGTGCCGCCGATGCTCATATGGCAAATAAGCTGGAGTTCCCCGGCGGAAAAATAGAAGCGGGCGAAACGCCGGAACAGGCGCTGGTTCGCGAGCTACAGGAAGAAGTTGGTATTACGCCGACTCAAAGCTCATTGTTCGAAAAGCTGGAGTATCAGTTTCCGGACAGACATATCACGCTGTGGTTCTGGCTGGTTGAAAGCTGGGAAGGAGAGCCATGGGGAAAAGAGGGGCAGCCAGCGCAGTGGATTGCGCAAGCCGCTCTGAATGCGCAGGATTTCCCGCCCGCGAATGCGCCGGTCATTGAAAAGTTGATTGCTGGCTAATGGTGTTGTAGGCCGGATAAGGCAACGCCGCATCCGGCAAATTATTGCGGGGACGCAACGCTTATCCGGCCTGCCGTTGTCGCTGAATTACTTCTGCTCTTCGCTCCAGTCATCGCTTTCTGACAGATCGCCGGAGCTTGGGATACGCTTCTCTTCCGCGGCCCATTCACCCAGGTCGATTAACTGACAACGTTTGCTGCAGAATGGACGAAACGGACTGACTTCTGCCCACACGACTGCTTTACCGCAGGTTGGGCAGTTTACGATAGTTTGTTCAGACATCTTAACTCCTTAACAGCACGCCAGATCGAAATCGAGGCGTTCAGGCACCTGACCATTCTCGCTATCCAGTGGCATAAAGCGAATGGCAAAGCGGCTCTTATGACCCGATATTTGCGGATAAAGCTGCGAAGCGAGCGGCAACTGTAAACGCAGTAGGTCTGCATCATCGCCGTTGTCCTGGTAAAAACCATTCAGGCTGGTTTGCTTACGAAACGGTGCTGAGTTGCGGATTAAATCCAGGACCAGAGACAATGCCTGGTTGAGCGGGTTCAGGCTGGCAAGCCAGGTCTCAACCTGTGTGTCACGCTGAGTCTGTGACAGATGCAGCCAGATATGTAAAGTCGGCAAATCAAAACTGCAGCATCCGCCGGGAATACTTAAACGCTGACGAACAAGGCCAATCAGACGGTCTTCACGCAGGGTTTGTCCGATGCGCGGGGCAGAAATCAGAATACTGCCCGCACTTTTTAATTGCTGACGTAAAGAGTCGATTCTGCTTTGATCGACGCCCGGAACTTCAACCCAGGCCTGAAGTTTTCGCTGCTGTCTTTCCAGCTCTTTGAGGAGTTCAGTACGGACTTCGCCACGTTCAAATACATCCAGTAAATCCCCCACATTGCGGAAAAAATGCAGTGCACCTGCGTGATCCACAATGGGCAAATTAATGGAGAGTTGTTGGATCAGAAACTCAATGCGCAACCATGTACGCATCTTCTCATTGAGAGGGTGTTCAAAAAGGACCTGGGTGTGCATTACGGTTTTTCCTGTGAGACAAACTGCGACGCGAATTGCAAATAGAGTGCGTGCAGGCGGGCGACATCCGAGACGATAGCATCCGGTGCGCCATTATTATCAATAACATCATCTGCCACGGCAAGGCGTGCTTCACGTGTTGCCTGGGCAGCCAAAATTTGTTCAACGTGCTCGCGCGTAACATCATCGCGCTGCATGGTTCGCCTGAGTTGAGTCTCAGGGGTGACATCCACGACGAGTACGCGATCGGCTTTTTTATACAGCGCGTTTTCTACCAACAAGGGGACGACCCATAACAGATAAGGAGAGGTCGCTTGCTGAAACTGACGCTGTGTTTCCTGCTGAATAAGTGGGTGGAGCAATGCATTTAGCCATTTTTTCTCATCAGGATCGGAAAAAATGCGTTCGCGTAAAATGCGTCGCTGCAACGATCCGTCCGTGGCTATCACCTCGGAACCAAAATGTTCTGCAATCGCCTTAAGGGCGGGTGTGCCGGGTTCAACCACCTGGCGCGCAATAATATCTGCATCAATGATGTTTATTCCGAGGTCAGCGAACGCATTTGCAACGGTACTTTTACCACTGCCAATGCCGCCGGTTAAGGCTACCGTATACCTCATAGATGCAGATCCTGGAGTTTAAGTTTGATTATCAAACAGTTAAAAGTTAAGCGTGCGAAGGCGAGGCTGCTGCAGGATTAACCTACTATTCGCCAGGTAAATTTATGGGATTGTAGCGTAAAAAAAGAGAATTTCGCAGTCTTGCGCGGCATTGATTAGTGCGTATGATAGCGTCACTGGAGTTGTGAGTTTCGATTTTTCGCCATTAACCCCAGGAATCCGCACATGCGTATCGAAGAAGATCTGAAGTTAGGTTTCAAAGACGTTCTTATCCGCCCTAAGCGCTCTACTCTCAAAAGTCGTTCCGATGTTGAACTGGAACGTCAATTCACCTTTAAACATTCAGGTCAGACCTGGTCCGGCGTGCCGATTATCGCCGCGAACATGGACACCGTTGGGACGTTTGCCATGGCAACGGCGCTTGCCTCCTTCGACATCCTGACCGCTGTGCATAAACACTATTCTGTTGAAGACTGGGCCGCTTTCATTGCAGATTCCTCAGCCGATGTACTGAAACACGTGATGGTTTCAACCGGGACGTCGGACACTGATTTCGAAAAAACCAAACAGATTCTGGCACTGAATCCAGCTCTGAACTTTATCTGCATTGATGTGGCAAATGGCTATTCAGAGCACTTTGTTCAGTTTGTGTCGAAAGCACGTGCGGCCTGGCCGACAAAAACGATCTGTGCTGGCAACGTGGTCACCGGCGAGATGTGTGAAGAACTGGTGCTTTCCGGTGCTGATATCGTCAAAGTGGGCATTGGCCCAGGTTCTGTATGTACCACCCGCGTAAAAACTGGCGTTGGCTATCCGCAGCTTTCTGCCGTCATTGAATGTGCTGATGCAGCGCACGGCCTGGGCGGCATGATTGTCAGCGACGGTGGCTGCACAATGCCGGGTGATGTGGCAAAAGCGTTTGGCGGTGGTGCGGACTTCGTGATGCTCGGCGGCATGCTGGCCGGCCATGAAGAAAGCGGCGGTAAAATCGTTGAAGAGAACGGTGAGAAATTCATGTTGTTCTACGGTATGAGCTCTGAGTCTGCTATGACGCGCCATGTTGGTGGTGTTGCTCAGTATCGTGCCGCTGAAGGTAAAACCGTTAAGCTGCCTCTGCGCGGCCCGGTTGATAATACCGCTCGCGATATCCTTGGCGGACTGCGTTCAGCCTGTACTTATGTCGGTGCATCCCGTCTGAAAGAGCTGACCAAACGTACAACGTTTATTCGTGTACAGGAACAAGAAAACCGCGTTTTCAATAGCCTGTAAGAACAGGTCGTACTGTTAAACACCTGATGGCGCACAGCTTATCAGGCCTACGCTCATGCTCTGTGTAGGCCTGATAAGGCGTTTATGCCGTCATCCGACATTTAAATTTATCCCACACTACTCATTGCATCTCCCAGATGAAAAATCGGTAGATACATTGCCACAACCAGCGTACCGATAATCAACCCCGTAATGACAAGCAAGGCTGGCTCAAGTAATGACGCCAAATTTTCGGCCTGAGATAGCGTGTACTCGCTGTGATGTCGGGCGAGGTTTTGCAACATCGCATCCAGAGAGCCGGAAGCTTCACCGGTTCTCACCAGTTGCAAGCAAAGTGGACTAAATTCACCGCTATTTTTAAGCGCCAGCCATACCGGCTTCCCGGCACTGATATCGTGATGCACCTGTGCCAAACGTTGGGACCAATAAGGGCAGTTAAGGGTTTCAGTGACACTCTCCAGACCTTGCAGAAAGGGAATGCCCGCGTTTTGTGTTAATGCCAGTACGGTGAAGATCTGTGTAAGTTTTTGCCCCCTGACCATCGGCCCGATGATGGGGAAGTGCAGCAGTATTTTCTGACGCAGAATAAGCCAGTAGGGTTTCTGCTTTATCAACCCGTATGTTGTTCCCAGCACCAGGCAGAGCAACCCTGCCAGCCATCCCCATCGACTGCTGTAGTGTGCCGCGGCCATAATCCACTGAGTGAGCGTCGGTAGCGGGGTGTTGAACGTGCGATAGATGGCGGCAAATTCAGGTAACACAAAATGCAGCATCGCCAGCACGACCATTATCGCCATGGCAAGAATGATAATGGGGTAGCGTAGTGCTTTTTTGACTTTATCAGCGAGTTGCTGTTGGTTTTTTTGCTGACGGGCAAGTTCAAAGCAGCAGTCATCCAGTTTGCCCGTTAGTTCTCCGGTGCGGATCATTGCCTGGTACAGCGGGGGAAATACGTGTTGCCACCGCGAAAGCGAGGCTGACAGCGCAATGCCTTGTTCCATATCGTAAGCCAGCGTGCGCAGTAATGCCTGCCACTGGTTGCTGGGATGCTGTTCAGCGAGCAGAGTTAACCCAGCGGAAAGCGTCAATCCCGCTTTAAGCAGTGTTGCCAACTGGCGTATGGCTTCGGCACTGTTTGCTCTGCTCCAGTGCGAGGTTTTAACGCGCATCCGGTTAATGTGAATTGGCGTAATCTGCTGCTGTTCGAGCACAAACAGGAGCGATGGTCGGGTATCAGCCCATAGCATCCCTGCTACAGGTTGACCTTCGTGGGTTATTCCTTGCCAGCGCCAGAGGTGTTTAGTTGGCATGGGGCGTGCCCAGTACGCGGATCAGTTCTTCAAATGTCGTTAACCCTTGTTCCACCGCTTGGCAGCCATCCTCGAAAAGAGTACTCATGCCCGCTTGCTGAGCATCCGATTCCACAACGTCTGCGGATGAACCATCGGCAATACGTTGCCGCAACGCAGGCGTAATGGGCAGTACTTCAAACAGAGCTGTTCGACCATAAAACCCGTGATAGCAGTGTTGGCAACCGGGTGCCTGCCAACGCGGTAGTGGCGTGGGCCAAAGTGTTGCCGGGAGTGTTATGGGAGTATCAAGTCGTCGCCGACAATGTGGGCATAATTTTCTGACTAATCGCTGCGCAACTATTAATGTCAGCGCGGAGGCAATCATCCAGCGTGCCACCCCCATTTGCTGCAGGCGTATCAGTGTTTCACTGGTGGAATTGGTATGCAGTGTCGAAAGAACCAAATGACCGGTTTGTGCGGCTTTCAGGGCAATCTCAGCTGTTTCGCCGTCGCGGATTTCGCCTACCATAATAATGTCGGGATCCTGGCGCAGTAGTGCACGTAATACACCCTGAAAATTAAGTCCGGCGCGAGGATGGATTTGTGTCTGATTGAGTCCTTCAATGGGGATCTCGACCGGATCTTCTACACTACAGAGATTCACATCGGGGGTGTTTCGGGTTTGTAGCGCACTGTACAGGGTAACCGTTTTGCCGCTCCCGGTCGGCCCGGTGACCAGAATCAAACCCTGTGGTTGCTGTAATGCTTGTGAAAACGCAGCCAACTGTGCCTCATGCATGCCCAGTGCGTTGACCTCCAGCGTTTGATTAACCTGATGAAGCAGGCGTAGCACTACTTTTTCACCCCATCGGCAAGGCAGCGTGGCGATGCGAAACGAAATGGGGTCACCTGAAATCTCCACGGTAAATTGTCCATCTTGCGGGAGTCGGTGCTCGGCAATATCCAGACTGCCTAATACCTTTAATCTTGCAGTGAGAGCAATGCCCATCTCGGTTGTGACTTCCGGTAATGTGTGTAGTACGCCATCCACACGTATCCTGATCCGGTAGTGATTCTCCGCAGGTTCAATATGAATATCAGAAGCCCGTTGTGCCAACGCGGATTGAAAAGCATGGTTCAGCAACCCTGCGGCAGTTGCGCTGCTTTCTGTGATGATGGCCGGGAGCATTTTACGCGGCGCGTGTGTGTGGCCCTCCATTTGCTGACGCGTCCAGCACACAATATCGATGCGTCGGGTCGTGGCAAAATGCAGTGCATCCAGCAGTTCGTGGGAAGGGGCATCCACAACGGCGATATGCACCGCGTCATTGTCTGCATCCAGTAATATGGCCTGATAGCGCTGGCACAGCGCCGTTAGTTGGGTGGTATTCATCTCTTTTCCTTAGTTGGCATCAAAACGAAAAACGTCTTCGCAAGCCTGTTGCAGCGCGCTGTCATTCTGGATAGCGCAGTTGCGATTCCAGCCCGTTATGCCGTTGGCGTTGTCCCAACCCGGCGTCATGGTGATGCTTAGCCCGTTCAGGCTTTCCTGCCCGCTGAGGCTGACCACGCCTTTTTCCACGCTCATACCTGAGACATAGCGGGTGGTGGTCACTGGGGGGATGCCATTTGTTCCGGCATCACAGGTTTCTGTTCCGCCGTGCTCCAGCGCGCAGAGTTCGACGGCAGTACGGTAGGGGACAAAGGTTTGCAGCATGTCTGTCAGCGCGGCTTTGCGCAGATAGTTTTGATAAGCGGGGATACCGATAGCGCTGAGGATGGCAATGATGCCAATGACCACCATCAGTTCGATAAGCGTGAAGCCTCGTTGTTTGTCCATTGTTGATTTGCTCCTTGAGTTAGCTGGCGCTACTTTGGCAAATCGAAGGGATTTTAGGCGAGGGGCAAAAAATAGAACGAGAAGGCCGGTTCAGATGAATGTTACGAAATTACAGAATCAGACAACGTATTTGCGAAGACGCTCGAATAAACTGCCGATCGGCGGCGTATACGGCTGGGGGCTGTAGGCCCGATACGCGAAGCGCCATCGGGCAGAACAGTCAGCGATTAGCGAAAACGCATCGAGAGGTCGAGCGCGCGAACGTGCTTGGTCAGCGCGCCCACAGAGATGAAATCCACGCCGGTTTCCGCGAATTCGCGTAGCGTTTCATAGGTGACGTTACCAGAAACTTCCAGACGCGCCTGGCCGTTGGTACGTTTGACCGCTTCGCGCATTTGGTCGGTTTCGAAATTGTCGAGCATGATGATGTCCGCCCCGGCTTTCAGCGCGTCGTCCAGTTCATCCAGGCTTTCTACTTCGACTTCAACCGGCACATCCGGGTGCAGCCAGAAGGCTTTTTCCACGGCCTGTTTCACCGAACCAGACGCAATAATGTGGTTTTCCTTGATCAGGAAAGCGTCAGAAAGCCCCAGACGATGATTTGCGCCGCCGCCGCACAATACCGCGTATTTCAGCGCCGTACGCAGCCCAGGCAGGGTTTTACGCGTATCCAGCAGCTGGGTTTTTGTCCCCGCCAGCAGGTCGACGTATTTACGGACTTCACTCGCTACGCCAGACAGCGTTTGCACAAAGTTGAGTGCGGTACGTTCACCGGTCAGCAGTACGCGGGAAGGGCCGTCCAGTTCAAACAGCGGCTGATTAGCCTTAATGCTGTCGCCATCTTCGACATGCCAGGTGACGCTGACATCATCGCCAGCCAGTTGAATAAAGACCTCTTCCACCCAACGCTTCCCACAAAAAACGCCATCTTCACGGGTGATTACGGTAGCGTGGGAGCGCATATCTTCGGGTAAAAGCTGTGCGGTGATATCGTTATTGGCATCAACTTCTCCGCCTAAATCTTCACGCAGCGCCTGAGCGACAGCGGCAGGGATATCCAGATTTATGCGTTCCAACAGCGCGTCACGTCGGTAGTCAGGGTTATAGCGGCGAGGCGGCATGATAAAACTCCAAATTGCTAACGAATCATAAGGTGGAAACATGCTACCCTGAACCTGATATGAGCACCACCAATAAGGAGATTCTGCATGTTGTTAGACGAGGGCTGGCTGGCAGAGGCGCGACGCGTTCCCTCTCCGCATTACGATTGCCGCCCGGATGACGAAAGCCCTTCTTTGCTGGTGGTGCATAATATCAGCCTGCCACCCGGTGAATTTGGCGGCCCATGGATCGACGCGCTGTTTACGGGCACGATTGATCCCAATGCCCATCCTTATTTTGCCGGAATCGCCCATTTGCGCGTTTCTGCCCATTGTCTGATCCGCCGTGATGGTGAGATCGTGCAGTATGTCCCCTTTGATAAACGCGCCTGGCATGCCGGCGTCTCGAGCTATCAGGGCCGCGAACGCTGTAATGATTTCTCAATTGGTATTGAGCTTGAAGGGACGGATACGCTGGCTTATACCGATGCGCAGTACCAGCAACTGGCTGCCGTGACGCAGACGCTGATTCAGCGTTATCCGGCGATTGCCAGTAACATGACTGGGCATTGCAATATTGCGCCCGAGCGTAAGACCGATCCCGGCCCCTCATTTGACTGGGCAAGGTTTCGCGCCCTGGTCACCCCCTCGTCACACAAGGAGATGACATGACGCTGTTTACAACATTACTGGTGTTGATTGTTGAACGCCTGTTTAAGCTGGGTGAGCACTGGCAGCTTGATCACCGGGTTGAAGCTCTTTTCCGTCGGGTTAAGCATTTCTCGATGATGCGTACGGTAGGCATGGCCCTGGTTGCGATGGGGGTGACGTTCCTGCTGCTGCGCGCACTCCATGGGCTGCTGTTTAACGTGCCCTTGCTGGTGGCGTGGATCTTAATTGGCCTGCTGTGCATCGGCGCTGGCAAGACGCGTCTTCATTATCATGCCTATCTGAACGCGGCGGCTCGCGATGACGCTCACGCTCGTGAGGCGATGGCCAGCGAGCTAACGCTTATCCATGGCGTGCCGCCGGACTGTGATGAGCGTGAGTTTTTGCGTGAACTGCAGAACGCGCTGTTATGGAACAACTTTCGCTTTTACCTGGCGCCGTTATTCTGGCTGATTGTCGGTGGCCCGTGGGGACCGGTGACGCTGGTGGGTTATGCTTTTTTACGTGCCTGGCAGTCCTGGCTGGCGCGCTATCAGACGCCGCATCAGCGTCTGCAGTCGGGTATCGATGCGATCCTGCATGTGCTGGACTGGATCCCGGTGCGCCTGGCGGGCGTGGTCTATGCGCTGTTAGGACACGGCGAGAAAGCGCTACCGGCCTGGTTTGCCTCGCTTGCGGATATGCATACTTCGCAATATCAGGTGTTGACGCGTCTGGCGCAGTTCTCGCTGGCGCGCGAACCCCATACCGATAAAGTCGAAACGCCAAAAGCTGCCGTTTCGATGGCGAAGAAAACCTCGTTTGTGGTGGTGGTGGTCATTGCGCTGCTGACCATTTATGGGGCATTAGTATAGCGTTGTGCCGGATGGCGCTAACGCTTATCCGACCTACAATGAAAAAACGTGTAGGCCCGGTAAGCGTTAGCGCTACCGGACAGTGCAACGGCTTAGTTCGTATCAGCAGGCGGCACGCCAAAATCTGGCATGCCGTTTTCGTCCCAACGCACGAGTTTCAGACGAGTGTGGCGGTTTGGGTCGTACAGCGGATCGCCTTCGATTTCGGTGTAATTTCTCGCGTGGTACACCAGCACATCTTCACCTTCCGGCGTTTGCGTAAAGCTGTTGTGTCCTGGGCCGAACTGGCGGTTTTCGTAGCTGGTGGTAAAGACCGGGCGCGGTGATTTGTGCCAGTTCTGCGGGTTGAGTGGATCGGCGTTGAGGTCAATCCACAATAATCCCATACAGTAATTCTCATCGGTGGCGCTGGCGGAATAGCTGATGAACAGCTTGTCGCCGTGAACCATGACGGCCGGACCTTCGTTGACCCAAAAACCCCGGCATTCCCAGTCATATTCTGGATGGCTGAGCATCACTGGCTCGCCTTTAATCGTCCATGGATTTTCCAGCTCAGCGAGGTAGATATTGGAGTTCCCGGCGATATCGGGCGATTTCTGCGCCCACAGATACCACTGTTTTCCCTGATGGTTAAAGGTTGTGGCATCAAGCGCGAAGGTATCAAACTGGGTTTTTATTTGCCCCTTTTCAACCCACTTACCACTTAGCGGATCGGCATCTGCGCACTCCAACGCAAACATGCGATGCTGGAACATACCCAACGTATCGAGCGCCTGAGTGTGCGTGGCCGCAAAGTAGATGTACCACTTACCTGCCAGATGATGGATTTCAGGCGCCCAGATGAGTTGGCTCATAGGGCCGCTGTCCGGTTTGTGCCAGACAACAACGGGTTCCGCGGTGCGTAATTCCCCCAGAGAGTCAGCCCGGCGGATCTCCAGGCGATCGTATTCGGGCACTGAAGCAATGAAATAGTAGTGGCTACCGTCACGTAAAATAAACGGGTCGGCACGTTGTTCAATAAAGGGGTTAGGCCACTGATTCATCAGGCTTTCCTTACGGTTTCAGTTGTTTTTATCTCGTGGTATTCATTCAGTTCACGGTAATTGGCGCGGCGCTTTTCTAAATCTGTCTGGATTTGCTGCATGAACTCGCGGTCAACTTTCAGCAGGCGAACCACGCCTGCAGTAATCAGGTAGCCTACGCCCGGAATAATAGTGAACAACAGCATAATGCCGTTAATCGCGGAGTCGCTTTGCGCTTTAGCGCCTGCATCGTAGCCGTACCAGGAAAGCAGGAAGCCCACCATCGCGCCGGCAATCGCCAGCCCCAGTTTCAGGAAGAACAGGTTGCCGGAGAAGCTGATCCCGGTGATGCGTTTACCGGTTTTCCACTCGCCGTAGTCATCGACATCCGCCATCAGCGACCAGTGCAGCGGGGATGGGATCTGATGCAGGATGTTGAGCAGGAAGTAGAGCACCATAATCATCATGGTGGCTTTCGGATCGAAGAAGTAAAATGCGGCGGAGAAAATCGCCAGGATGATGTTGGTCCAGAAGAAGACTTTCAGTTTGCACCAGCGATCGGTTAATACCTTCGCGAGCATACTGCCGATCATCATGCCGACAACGCCAAGGCTGATAAACAACGTAGCGAACTGTGTGCTTTGCTGCATAACCCAGGTGACGTAGTACATGGTGGCGGCCATACGAATAAAGCCCGGACAGACGTTGCACAAGGTTAATAGCAGGATTTTCACCCACTGATCGTTCTTCCACACGTCTTTCAGATCGGCTTTCAAATCGTCGTTCGTGGGTACCGCAGGGCGTACACGTTCGCGCACGGTCGCGAAACAAAACAGGAACATGCACATACCAATGAAAGCCAGCACGGCCATCGCCATCTGATAGCCTTTGGCTTTATCTTCCCCGCCAAACCAGTCTGCCATTGGCAGTAGCGTGAGTGAGAGTAGCAGAGTTGCAATCCCGACCAGCACGAAGCGATACGACTGGCAGGCGACGCGTTCTTTCGGATCGTTGGTGATGACGCTACCGAGTGAACAGTAGGGAATGTTAATTGCTGTATAGGTAATAGAGAGCAGGAAGTAGGTGACAAACGCATAGATAACTTTGCTGTTATACGTCCACTCCGGAGTGGTAAACATCAATACGCTGAATAATGCGTAGGGGAAAGCCATCCACAGAAGCCATGGACGAAACCGACCATATTTACTGCGGGTACGATCGGCCATTGCACCCATGATAGGGTCAGTAACGGCATCAATAACGCGTACAGAAAGCAGCAATACGCCGACAAGTGCAGGCGCAAGACCAAAAATATCTGTGTAAAAATAGTTAACAAACAGCATGATAGCGCCGAATATGATGTTGCATCCGGCATCGCCCATTCCATAGCCGATCTTTTCTTTAACCGACAGCTTTCTGGTTTCCATCAAGCGCACTCCATTAATGTGATATGGAGAGAATTATTGTCTGGTGTTGGTGTTTTTGCGTTGCAGGATAGCGCCGCTGATATGGACTAAACAGTCATCTGTGGGAAAGTGTGAGGCAGGTAACAACCCCCACCTGGTGCAGGTGGGGGGAAGGATTAATGCGCTTTCACGGCACCGGCTGTTTTCTGTTTGCACAGATAGCCAATGCCAAGAATGGCAATCCATACCGGGATCAGGTACACAGAGATCGCCATGCCCGGCGTCATCAGCATAATCACCAGTACTGCAGCCATGAAAATCAGGCACACCCAGTTACCCAGCGGATAGAGCAGTGCCGGGAAGCGGGTGGTAACCCCCTGCTGCTGTTTTGCTTTGCGGAACTTCATGTGCGCCAGGCTGATCATTGCCCAGTTGATCACCAGGGCGGAAACCACCAGCGCCATCAGCAGGCCAAAGGCGGATTCTGGCGCCAGATAGTTGATCAGCACACATAGAGCCGTAACCAGCGCGGAAACCAGAATGGTGTTCACCGGTACGCCGCGTTTGTCGACGTTCATCAGCGCTTTTGGCGCGTTGCCCTGTTGAGCCAGGCCGAACAGCATACGGCTGTTACAGTAGACACAGCTGTTATAGACAGAAAGGGCAGCGGTCAGCACCACTATGTTCAGCGCATTGGCAACAAAGGTGTCGCCCAGTTCGTGGAAAATAAGGACAAACGGGCTGGTATCAGCCGTAACACGCGTCCATGGCATCAGGGAAAGCAGTACAGCCAGCGAACCCACATAGAAAATCAGGATACGGTAAATGACCTGGTTGGTGGCTTTAGGAATGCTTTGCTCCGGGTTATCGGCTTCTGCTGCGGTGATCCCGACCAGCTCCAGCCCACCGAAAGAGAACATAATAATTGCCATCATCATTACCAAACCGGTGAAGCCGTGCGGCAGGAAGCCACCCTGGTCCCACAGGTTACTGACGCTGGCCTGCGGCCCGCCGTTGCCGCTGAATAGCAGCCAGCCGCCGAAGATGATCATCGCGACTACGGCAATGACTTTAATAATGGCAAACCAGAACTCCATCTCACCGAACACTTTCACATTGGTCAGGTTAATGGCGTTAATAATCACGAAGAAGGCGGCCGCAGAGGCCCAGGTTGGGATCTCCGGGTACCAGAACTGAATGTATTTACCCACGGCCGTCAGCTCAGCCATGGCAACCAAAACGTACAGCACCCAGTAGTTCCAGCCAGAGGCGAAACCTGCGAAACTGCCCCAGTATTTATAAGCAAAGTGGCTAAAGGAGCCTGCTACCGGCTCTTCAACCACCATTTCACCTAGCTGACGCATAATTAAAAAGGCGATAAAGCCGGCAATAGCGTAACCCAGAATAATACCCGGCCCTGCAGACTGAATAACGGATGCGCTCCCGAGGAATAACCCGGTACCAATCGCGCCACCCAGCGCGATAAGCTGTATATGGCGGTTTTTAAGGCCGCGCTTTAGCTGATCGCCATGCTGTTGACTTTCCATCATGAAACCTCGTGTGTGGTTTTACTCTTCATCTTTCGAGTACTTATATTTTGAACCACGCAGTGACGCGTGTGTAAGTTTGCAATTCCGTTTGTTGTATTAATTTATTTACAGCAATGAATTATGAAATGTTGCCTAAAGACTTTTGTCTTGATCAGAATAATGTTATGCGAGCGCGAATGCACCTGCTTTATGCGGCGTGAGAGACGAGTTGAATAAAAAGAAACCATTTGTAAGCGCGAGTTTATCTACCACAAAATTTCCAATTTGAATTTTTATTCGAAAATAGTGATTGATAAATCGATAAATAAGCAGGTGAATCGGTTCAGATAATATATTTTTTCGTTTCAATTCGGTTAAAACTACCTCGGGATGGGTAAATTTAACATTTGTGCATAGTTACATGTTTGAAACGTTATTTCTGTAATGTTGTTAAAATATGCCTCCTTTACTGATTTCAATCAAAACCTGTATGGACAGAAGGTGAATACTTTGTTACTTTAGCGTCAAGAACATGAAATTGGTAAGACCAATTGACTCCGGGCAAATGGCTTAAGACAGGAAATCATGGCCTACAGCAAAATCCGCCAACCAAAACTCTCCGATGTGATTGAGCAGCAGCTGGAGTTTTTAATTCTTGAGGGGACACTTCGCCCCGGAGAAAAACTCCCACCGGAACGCGAGCTGGCAAAACAGTTCGACGTCTCCCGCCCCTCCTTACGCGAGGCGATCCAACGCCTTGAAGCGAAGGGGTTACTGCTTCGTCGTCAGGGTGGTGGCACTTTTGTTCAGAGCAGCCTGTGGCAAAGCTTTAGCGACCCACTGGTAGAGCTGCTCTCCGACCATCCTGAATCCCAGTTTGACCTGCTTGAGACGCGCCATGCGCTGGAAGGTATTGCTGCCTATTACGCTGCACTGCGCAGCACGGATGAAGACAAAACGCGAATCCGTGAACTCCACCATGCGATCGAGCTGGCTCAACAGTCCGGCGATCTTGACGGCGAATCTGATGCGGTACTGCAGTATCAAATTGCTGTCACCGAAGCGGCACATAATGTGGTGCTGCTCCATTTGCTAAGGTGTATGGAGCCGATGCTGGCCCAGAACGTTCGGCAAAACTTCGAATTGCTGTATGCGCGTCGCGAGATGCTGCCGCTGGTAAGCAGTCACCGTACCCGTATCTTTGAAGCAATTATCGCCGGGAAGCCGGAGGAGGCGCGTGAAGCGTCGCACCGTCACCTGGCCTTTATCGAAGAGATCCTGCTGGACAGAAGCCGTGAGGAAAGCCGTCGTGAACGCGCCTTACGCCGTCTGGAGCAACGAAAGAATTAGTGATTTTTCTGGCAGAACGTTAACCAGAAGATGTTGTAAATCAAGCGCCATATAAAGTGCGCGGCAACTAAACGCAGAACCTGTCTTATTGTGCTCTCGCGAGCGAGAACACAATGGGACAGGTTCCAGATAACTCAACGTATTAGATAGATAAGGAATACCCCCATGTCAGAACGTTTCCCAAATGACGTGGATCCGATCGAAACTCGCGACTGGCTACAGGCGATCGAATCGGTCATCCGTGAAGAAGGTGTTGAGCGTGCTCAGTATCTGATCGACCAACTGCTTTCAGAAGCCCGCAAAGGCGGCGTGAAAGTAGCGGCAGGTGCAGGGGCCAGCAATTATGTAAACACTATTGCCGTTGAAGATGAACCGGAATACCCGGGCAATCTGGAGCTGGAACGTCGTATTCGTTCTGCTATCCGCTGGAACGCCATCATGACCGTACTGCGTGCGTCTAAAAAGGACCTCGAGCTGGGTGGCCACATGGCATCCTTCCAGTCCTCCGCAACGGTATATGACGTTTGTTTCAACCACTTCTTCCGTGCACGCAATGAGCAGGATGGCGGCGACCTGATTTACTTCCAGGGCCACATCTCTCCGGGCATCTACGCTCGCGCATTCCTGGAAGGTCGTCTGACTGAAGAGCAGATGAACAACTTCCGTCAGGAAGTACATGGCAAAGGCCTGTCTTCCTACCCGCACCCGAAACTGATGCCTGAATTCTGGCAGTTCCCGACCGTATCTATGGGTCTGGGCCCAATCGGTGCTATCTACCAGGCTAAATTCCTGAAGTATCTGGAACACCGTGGCCTGAAAGATACCTCTAAACAAACCGTTTACGCCTTCCTGGGCGACGGTGAGATGGACGAGCCAGAATCTAAAGGTGCGATCACCATCGCCACCCGTGAAAAACTGGACAACCTGGTCTTTGTTATCAACTGTAACCTGCAGCGTCTTGACGGCCCGGTCACCGGTAACGGCAAGATTGTTAACGAACTGGAAGGCATCTTCGCAGGTGCTGGCTGGAATGTTATCAAAGTCATGTGGGGCGGTCGTTGGGATGAGCTGCTGCGTAAAGACACCAGCGGTAAACTGATCCAACTGATGAACGAAACCGTTGATGGCGACTACCAGACCTTCAAATCCAAAGACGGCGCATACGTACGTGAGCACTTCTTCGGTAAATACCCGGAAACCGCAGCGCTGGTTGCTGACTGGACTGACGAGCAGATTTGGGCTCTGAACCGCGGTGGTCACGATCCGAAGAAAGTCTACGCTGCACTGAAAAAAGCGCAGGAAACCAAAGGCAAAGCAACTGTAATCCTCGCCCATACCATCAAAGGTTACGGCATGGGTGACACCGCCGAAGGTAAAAACATCGCTCACCAGGTTAAGAAAATGAACATGGACGGCGTACGTTACATCCGCGACCGTTTCAACGTTCCTGTGACCGATGAGCAGGTTGAAAACCTGTCTTACATCACCTTCCCGGAAGGTTCTGAAGAGCACACCTATCTGCACGCTCAGCGTCAGAAACTGCACGGCTACCTGCCTGCTCGTCAGCCGAACTTCACCGAGAAGCTGGAACTGCCGGCTCTGGAAGACTTCGGTGCGCTGCTGGAAGAGCAGAACAAAGAAATCTCCACCACTATCGCTTTCGTTCGTGCCCTGAACGTGATGCTGAAGAACAAGTCGATCAAAGATCGTCTGGTGCCGATCATCGCTGACGAAGCGCGTACTTTCGGTATGGAAGGTCTGTTCCGTCAGATCGGTATCTACAGCCCGAACGGTCAGCAGTACACCCCGCAGGACCGTGAGCAGGTTGCTTACTATAAAGAAGACGAGAAAGGTCAGATCCTGCAGGAAGGTATCAACGAGCTGGGTGCTGGCGCATCCTGGCTGGCTGCTGCGACCTCTTACAGCACCAACGATCTGCCGATGATCCCGTTCTACATTTACTACTCCATGTTCGGGTTCCAGCGTATCGGTGACCTGTGCTGGCAGGCTGGCGACCAACAGGCTCGCGGCTTCCTGATCGGTGGTACTTCCGGTCGTACGACGCTTAACGGCGAAGGTCTGCAGCACGAAGATGGTCACAGCCATATTCAGTCTCTGACTATCCCGAACTGTATCTCTTACGATCCGTCTTACGCGTACGAAGTTGCGGTCATCATGCACGATGGTCTGGAGCGTATGTACGGTGAGAAACAAGAGAACGTTTACTACTACATCACCACGCTGAACGAAAACTACCACATGCCGGCAATGCCAGCAGGTGCCGAGGAAGGTATCCGTAAAGGTATCTACAAACTCGAAACCCTCGAAGGTAAGAAAGGTAAAGTTCAGCTGCTGGGCTCCGGTTCTATCCTGCGTCACGTCCGTGAAGCAGCACAGATCCTGGCGAACGACTACGGCGTAGGCTCTGACGTGTATAGCGTCACTTCCTTCACTGAACTGGCACGTGATGGCCAGGATTGTGAGCGCTGGAACATGCTGCACCCGATGGAAACGCCGCGCGTTCCGTACATCGCTCAGGTGATGAACGATGCGCCGGCAGTGGCATCTACTGACTATATGAAACTGTTTGCCGAACAGGTTCGTACTTATGTACCGGCTGATGACTATCGCGTACTGGGTACTGACGGCTTCGGTCGCTCTGACAGCCGTGAAAATCTGCGTCACCACTTCGAAGTTGATGCTTCCTATGTGGTTGTAGCGGCCCTGGGCGAACTGGCTAAACGTGGCGAAATCGATAAGAAAGTGGTTGCTGACGCAATCATCAAATTCAACATCGATGCAGATAAAGTTAACCCGCGTCTGGCGTAAGAGGTAAAAGAATAATGGCTATCGAAATCAATGTACCGGACATCGGGGCTGATGAAGTTGAAATCACCGAGATCCTGGTCAAAGTGGGCGACAAAGTTGAAGCTGAACAGTCGCTGATCACCGTAGAAGGCGACAAAGCCTCTATGGAAGTTCCGTCTCCTCAGGCTGGTATCGTTAAAGAGATCAAAGTCTCTGTTGGCGACAAAACTGAGACCGGCAAACTGATCATGATTTTCGATTCCGCCGACGGTGCAGCAGCAGCTGCACCTGCTCCGGCAGAAGAGAAGAAAGAAGCGGCTCCGGCAGCAGCACCTGCTGCTGCGGCAGCGAAAGACGTACACGTACCGGACATCGGCGGCGACGAAGTTGAAGTTACCGAGATCATGGTTAAAGTGGGCGACACCGTTGCGGCTGAACAGTCTCTGATCACCGTAGAAGGCGACAAGGCTTCCATGGAAGTTCCAGCGCCGTTCGCGGGCGTGGTGAAAGAGATCAAAATCAACACCGGCGATAAAGTGTCTACCGGCTCCCTGATTATGGTCTTCGAAGTGGCGGGCGCAGCGCCTGCTGCTGCTCCGGCTCAGGCTGCCGCTCCGGCAGCAGCGGCTCCGGCTGCTTCTGGTTCGAAAGAAGTTAACGTACCGGACATCGGCGGTGACGAAGTTGAAGTCACAGAAGTGATGGTGAAAGTGGGCGATAAAATTGCCGCTGAGCAGTCACTGATCACCGTAGAAGGCGACAAAGCCTCTATGGAAGTTCCGGCACCGTTCGCGGGTACCGTGAAAGAAATCAAAATCAGCACCGGCGACAAAGTTAAAACCGGTTCTCTGATTATGGTCTTCGAAGTAGAAGGCGCAGCACCGGCTGCTGCCCCTGCACAAGCCGCTGCTCCGGCTCCGGCCGCTGCACCTGCACAAGCCGCAGCGCCTGCTCCGGCCGCGAAAGCGGAAGGCAAATCTGAATTTGCTGAGAACGACGCTTACGTCCACGCTACGCCGCTGATTCGTCGCCTGGCGCGCGAATTCGGTGTGAACCTGGCGAAAGTGAAAGGGTCTGGCCGTAAAGGTCGTATCCTGCGTGAAGACGTTCAGGCTTACGTGAAAGATGCTATCAAGCGTGCTGAAGCGGCTCCGGCTGCAGCAGCAGGCGGCGGTATCCCGGGCATGCTGCCATGGCCGAAAGTGGACTTCAGCAAGTTTGGTGAAATCGAAGAAGTGGAACTGGGCCGTATCCAGAAAATCTCGGGTGCTAACCTGAGCCGTAACTGGGTGATGATCCCGCACGTTACTCACTTCGATAAGACCGATATCACCGATCTGGAAGCGTTCCGTAAACAGCAGAACGCCGAAGCTGAAAAACGTAAACTGGACGTGAAATTCACCCCAGTAGTCTTCATCATGAAAGCCGTTGCCGCAGCACTGGAACAGATGCCGCGCTTCAACAGCTCCCTGTCTGAAGACGGTCAGCGCCTGACCCTGAAGAAATACATCAACATCGGTGTAGCGGTAGATACGCCGAATGGTCTGGTTGTTCCGGTCTTCAAAGACGTGAACAAGAAGAGTATTACCGAGCTGTCTCGTGAACTGACCGTGATCTCCAAGAAAGCGCGTGATGGCAAGCTGACTGCTGGCGAAATGCAGGGCGGTTGCTTCACCATCTCCAGCATCGGCGGCCTGGGTACTACCCACTTCGCGCCGATTGTTAACGCGCCGGAAGTGGCTATCCTCGGTGTCTCCAAGTCCTCTATGGAGCCAGTGTGGAACGGTAAAGAGTTTATGCCGCGTCTGATGATGCCGATTTCGCTCTCCTTCGACCACCGTGTAATTGACGGTGCTGATGGTGCGCGCTTTATCACCATCATCAACAACATGCTGTCTGACATTCGCCGCCTGGTGATGTAAGCGAAAAAGCCGGCCCGACGGCCGGCTTTTTTCTGGTAATCTCATGAAGTCAGTGAGGTTATTGTGCGAAAGACAAATCGGTTGCCGTTTGTTGTTTCAAAATTGTTAACAATTTTGTAAAATACGGGCGGATAGAACGACCCGGTGGACGACGGGTATAAATTAAGAGGTCATGATGAGCACTGAAATCAAAACTCAGGTCGTGGTACTTGGGGCAGGCCCTGCAGGTTACTCTGCTGCCTTCCGTTGCGCAGATTTAGGTCTGGAGACCGTCATCGTAGAACGTTACAGCACCCTTGGTGGTGTTTGTCTGAACGTCGGCTGTATCCCTTCTAAAGCGCTGCTGCACGTAGCAAAAGTTATCGAAGAAGCCAAAGCGCTGGCTGAACACGGTATCGTTTTTGGCGAGCCGAAAACCGATATCGACAAGATTCGTACCTGGAAAGAAAAAGTTATCACTCAACTGACCGGCGGTCTGGCTGGTATGGCCAAAGGCCGTAAAGTGAAAGTGGTTAACGGTCTGGGTAAATTTACCGGGGCGAACACCCTGGAAGTTGAAGGCGAAAACGGCAAAACCGTGATCAACTTCGACAACGCAATCATCGCGGCGGGTTCCCGTCCGATCGAACTGCCGTTTATTCCGCATGAAGATCCGCGCGTGTGGGATTCCACCGATGCACTGGAACTGAAAACTGTTCCTAAGCGCCTGCTGGTTATGGGCGGCGGTATCATCGGTCTGGAAATGGGTACCGTGTACCATGCGCTGGGTTCAGAGATCGACGTGGTTGAAATGTTCGACCAGGTTATCCCGGCTGCCGATAAAGACGTGGTTAAAGTCTTCACCAAGCGCATCAGCAAGAAATTCAACCTGATGCTGGAAACCAAAGTGACCGCCGTTGAAGCGAAAGAAGACGGTATCTACGTTTCCATGGAAGGCAAAAAAGCGCCTGCTGAAGCTCAGCGTTACGATGCCGTGCTGGTAGCTATCGGTCGTGTACCGAACGGTAAAAACCTCGACGCGGGCAAAGCTGGCGTGGAAGTTGACGACCGTGGCTTCATCCGCGTTGACAAACAGCTGCGCACCAACGTGCCGCACATCTTTGCTATCGGCGATATCGTCGGTCAGCCGATGCTGGCGCACAAAGGTGTTCACGAAGGTCACGTTGCCGCTGAAGTTATCGCCGGTAAGAAACACTACTTCGATCCGAAAGTTATCCCATCCATCGCGTACACTGAACCAGAAGTGGCATGGGTTGGTCTGACCGAGAAAGAAGCGAAAGAAAAAGGCATTAGCTACGAAACCGCCACCTTCCCGTGGGCTGCTTCTGGCCGTGCTATCGCTTCCGACTGCGCAGACGGTATGACCAAACTGATTTTCGACAAAGAATCTCACCGTGTTATCGGTGGTGCGATTGTCGGTACCAACGGCGGCGAGCTGCTGGGCGAAATCGGTCTGGCGATCGAAATGGGTTGTGACGCTGAAGACATCGCGCTGACCATCCACGCGCACCCGACTCTGCACGAATCTGTGGGCCTGGCGGCAGAAGTGTTCGAAGGTAGCATCACCGACCTGCCAAACCCGAAAGCGAAGAAGAAGTAATCTTCCCGCTTTTGTGAAAACGCCTCTTCGGAGGCGTTTTTTTTGCCTTAAGATTCACCGCAATTTTCCCGGCAGTCTCTTAATGACGAGACAACCAATGCGTTGGCTGTTCAGGGCGCTACGGGATGCCAGGTTTTTTCAGGGCTGTACTCAGTCATCGCCTGTGCTTTCTGTTGTGATGCTTCGCCAAGGTTGGCCTGATAAACATTGTCATCGCCGCTAATCATAAAGCTCATCACTCCGGTGTGACCGTAGCTAATCGGCCATGCAATCATGGCGAAACCACTGGCTTTGTCCGGCAGTATGCGGAAACGATAACCGTGATAACCCGTGCCGGGTTCTTGTGGGCTGAAGGCGGGTCCCAGAGGGCTTGGCGCTTCGCCTGGTGTGACGGGCCAGTAAAGCCCATCTTTTTTACCTTCGCTACTGACAATTTTTTGCGCATACGATTTGTTCAGCGCGTAATAGCTTTGCTGCGCGTCAACGTAGGCGTGCAGCGCTTCGATGGCTGAAAGCTCGTTGCGACCGATCGTTCGAGTGAGGATCTCCTCCTGGGCTTCGGTCATATCGAACGCCCAACCTTTGCTGGTTTTCACCATCGGTATGGGTAACTGCCAGTCATCTTGCCCTACGTTGAGATGCGCCATATTGCCCTGCAGCACAATGTGATGGCTCACCTTCCAGTCGCGATTAAAGCGTGCCACTGCTTCCGGATCGGCCCCTTCTGGTGGCAAAAAATGTCGCCAGTTTTCACCCAGTAGCGCCGTGAGCTGCTTTTCATTTTGCTGCGCCACCGCAGCGGCAAATGCACTGGCCGCGTCTTCGGGGGAGGTGAACGCCTGTTGCGCATAGCTCACCAGCGGCAAGGAGAGCAACAGGGCGCTTAACATAATTTTTTTCATCATCGGCTCCGGTTAACGACGGCGAAATTCGTGGTGCTCAGAAAAATTTTTACGTGCCGCAGCGCGCTGCCCGCTGTTGAGGTTGCCCGCGCGACGGCTTTCCTGCCCACGCAGTTGCTGGGACTGCCACGACGGTGAGCGACTGTCATTCCCGCTGAAGACGTTTGAATGCGTATTCTGACGGGAGGCCAGACGTTGTTGCGAGTTGGATGATTCAACGCGTTGGCGAGCGGTTTCCCTTTGCTGCTGTGAAACCGGATGCTGCTGAGCTTTTGACTTCAGTTCAGAGCGGTGCTGCTGTTGCGTAGTGGATTTATTCAGCGTTTTCTGTGCTGCTTCACGACGGCTGTTGTTTTGTGTTTCGTCATAGCCACGATAGTTATTGCGCTGGGCAATTTGATTTAGCTGTGAAGAGGCTGCTTTGCGTTGAGCATCCCGCGATGTCTGACCCGACAAGTTTGCCGGGGAGGTCTGGCTACGCTGTTGGAACTGCGTCATTGCGGCCTGACGCTGGCTGTCTCGTGTGGCAGTGGTGGTCGGTGTATGTTGAGTGGCGCTTAATCCCCCGCTAACGTTGGTCTGATGAAAACGTTGTGCGACCGCGTCGTTCTGGTAAGGCACGCCGTTACGGTACGCAGGGTTATGCTGCCAGGCAATGTTTTGCCCTTTAAGGTTTTGTCCGGATATATGGTTGAAATTGTTAACATCAATATTGATGTTATCTCCGTTGTGCTGGTAGCCATTACCGCCGTGAGGGCCGTCATGGTCATGATAGTCATCATCATGGTGATGGTCGTCGTCATCCCAGTCGATGTTACTGAACAGTGCATACGTCGTCGCAACGCCCAGGCTATAGCCGAAACCTTTGACGAAGCTATCGGCAAACTGCTCGCCCGGAGGGGGCGGCAGATAGACAGGGGGGTAGGCGGTATTAGGCCAACTGCCGTAAACAACGGTTGGATTGTAGTTCGGCACATATACCACCTGTGGATCGGTCGGCTCAATTTTGATAACCGTCGAGGTGGGCGCGCTGCTGGTCACTTTCGTCGTTGATGATGACGGCGTCTGAATCACGGTTGTTTTCTGGGTGTTCGTGACCGTTTGCTGCGGAGTGGATTTTAGCGAGCCTGTTTGCTGAGCCAGCAAACGCAGGCGCTGTACGGCATCCATCACGTCCTGTGGTTGTGCCAGAAACGCATTCCCCAGGTTTTGTACCCAGTCAGGGTTTTCGCCCATCAAGGCCATCAATTGCGGAAATGCCACCAGCGACTTCACGCTGGGGTCCCATGACTGGCCGGACACTGCCTGAATGGCGGCGTCACCTTGCAGTGTCGGATTATCACGAGACCACTGAACCGCCTGCACCACGTTCGATGGATATGTTGAGGCCATCAGCACCTGAGACAGCAACGGGTCAGGGTAGAGCGCAACAGGGGCAACCCACTGATCGAGTTGAGCTGTGGTATACGTTGTTGGCGCAACCGGGGCTACTGCGGGAGCCGCCGCAACGGGCGGTTGAGGCGCTGCTGCCGGGGCAGGCTGAGAGGGGGCTTCTGGTGTGCGGCTGTTTACATACAGTACGCCCGCACCGACAAATAACCCTGCACTGCACGCCAGAGCAATGATATGGGGCTTAAAGGGCAACGTCATTTTATCTCTCCCGACTCATTAAGAATCGTCATAGTCATTATGCCTGCCGCCAGTGGGTGCAGTGTTCCGTGAGTATAAAGAGACAATAGTTTAATTTTTGACGAATCTTGGGATCGTTAACGCAAGTTTATTACCAGGGAACTAAATAATGTGACTAAACATTGCGGGCGAAATTATCATTCCCCTTCTGCCATGACGAAGAGCGTTAGACCATCCTTAACGATTCAGCCAATTTTTTATGTTGCTTTTTTGTAAACAGATTAACACCCAACGAAAATCCTGTTATTGTGCCTTTTGCGGTACCGGGCATTTACCCTACTAACTGCTGTCTCACAGGAGCGTGAAGAGAATCGCCCATATACAAAAGCGCCGCATTATGACAATGAGAGCGAGGAGATATCGTCGTGCTAGAAGAATACCGTAAGCACGTAGCTGAGCGTGCTGCCCAGGGGATTGTGCCGAAACCCTTAGACGCAACCCAAATGGCTGCACTTGTCGAGCTGCTGAAGACCCCGCCTGTGGGCGAAGAAGAATTCCTGTTAGACCTGTTGATTAACCGCGTTCCCCCTGGTGTAGATGAAGCCGCTTACGTTAAAGCCGGTTTTCTCGCCGCTGTCGCTAAAGGTGACACTACCTCTCCGCTGATCACGCCAGAAAAAGCCATTGAACTGCTGGGCACCATGCAGGGTGGTTACAACATTCATCCGCTGATCGACGCGCTGGATGATGCCAAACTGGCGCCGATTGCCGCCAAAGCGCTCTCTTCAACGCTGCTGATGTTCGATAACTTCTACGATGTGGAAGAAAAAGCCAAAGCGGGCAACGAATATGCGAAGCAGGTCATGCAGTCCTGGGCTGATGCCGAATGGTTCCTCAACCGTCCGGCTCTGGCTGAAAAAATCACCGTTACCGTCTTTAAAGTGACCGGTGAAACCAACACCGATGACCTCTCTCCGGCACCGGACGCATGGTCTCGCCCGGATATCCCGCTGCACGCGCTGGCGATGCTGAAAAACGCCCGCGAAGGTATCGAACCGGATCAGCCGGGCGTGGTAGGTCCGATCAAACAGGTCGAAGAACTGCAGAAAAAAGGTTACCCGCTGGCCTATGTGGGTGACGTTGTCGGTACTGGTTCTTCGCGTAAATCTGCGACCAACTCCGTGCTGTGGTTTATGGGTGATGATATTCCTCATGTACCGAACAAGCGCGGTGGTGGCTTGTGTCTGGGTGGCAAAATTGCACCTATTTTCTTCAACACTATGGAAGATGCGGGCGCGCTGCCAATTGAAGTGGACGTAAGCAACCTGAACATGGGCGACGTGATTGACGTTTACCCGTTCAAGGGCGAAGTGCGTAACCACGAAACCAACGAACTGCTGGCTACCTTCGAACTGAAAACCGATGTGCTGGTTGACGAAGTACGTGCCGGTGGCCGTATTCCGCTGATTATCGGTCGTGGCCTGACCACCAAAGCGCGTGAAGCGCTGGGGCTGCCGCACAGCGATGTATTCCGTCAGGCGAAAGATGTAGCGGAAAGCAGCCGCGGCTTCTCTCTGGCACAGAAAATGGTTGGCCGCGCATGTGGCGTAACCGGCGTCCGTCCGGGGGCCTACTGCGAACCGAAGATGACTTCCGTCGGCTCTCAGGATACCACTGGCCCAATGACCCGCGATGAACTGAAAGACCTGGCGTGCCTGGGCTTCTCTTCTGACCTGGTGATGCAGTCGTTCTGTCATACCGCTGCGTATCCGAAACCTGTTGACGTGACCACCCACCATACTCTGCCTGACTTCATCATGAACCGTGGCGGCGTGTCGCTGCGTCCGGGCGACGGCGTTATCCACTCCTGGTTGAACCGTATGCTGCTGCCGGATACCGTAGGTACCGGTGGTGACTCTCATACCCGTTTCCCGATCGGTATCTCTTTCCCGGCGGGTTCTGGTCTGGTGGCGTTTGCGGCTGCGACCGGCGTGATGCCGCTGGATATGCCGGAATCTGTTCTGGTGCGTTTCAAAGGCAAAATGCAGCCGGGTATCACCCTGCGTGACCTGGTTCACGCCATTCCGCTGTATGCGATCAAACAAGGTCTGCTGACCGTTGAGAAGAAAGGCAAGAAAAACATCTTCTCTGGCCGCATTCTGGAAATTGAAGGTCTGCCGGATCTGAAAGTTGAGCAAGCATTTGAACTGACCGATGCATCCGCTGAGCGTTCCGCTGCGGGTTGTACCATCAAGCTGAACAAAGAGCCGATCGTTGAATACCTCAGCTCTAACATCGTTCTGCTGAAATGGATGATCGCCGAAGGTTACGGCGATCGCCGTACGCTGGAACGTCGTGTGCAGGGCATGGAAAAATGGCTGGCGGATCCGCAGTTGCTGGAAGCTGATGCTGACGCAGAATACGCGGCAGTGATCGACATCGATCTGGCGGATATCAAAGAGCCGATCCTGTGCGCGCCGAACGATCCGGACGACGCGCGTCTGCTGTCTGACGTGCAGGGTGAGAAGATCGACGAAGTGTTCATCGGTTCCTGCATGACCAACATCGGTCACTTCCGTGCAGCGGGTAAGCTGCTGGATGCGCATAAGGGCCAGTTACCGACCCGTCTGTGGGTGGCTCCACCAACGCGTATGGATGCGGCACAGCTCACCGAGGAAGGCTATTACAGCGTCTTTGGTAAGAGCGGGGCGCGTATTGAGATCCCAGGCTGTTCATTGTGCATGGGTAACCAGGCGCGCGTGGCGGACAACTCAACCGTGGTGTCGACTTCTACTCGTAACTTCCCGAACCGTTTAGGGACTGGGGCGAACGTCTACCTGGCTTCTGCGGAGCTGGCAGCGGTCGCGGCACTGATTGGCAAACTGCCAACGCCGGAAGAGTATCAGACCTATGTGGCACAGGTAGATAAAACGGCTGTCGACACCTACCGTTATCTGAACTTCGACCAGCTGTCTCAGTACACTGAGAAAGCGGAAGGTGTGATTTTCCAGACGGCGGTATAATTCGCTAGCGCATTTTGCGCAAAAACGCATCAATGCCCGGAGAGGTCAGCTTCTTCGGGCATTTTTATTTCTATTCCTTATACCCGCTACGCTTTTTTTCTGCCGCGCTGCTGCGATAATTACAGCAAGGTGCAGTGCGGTATTGGCGCACTGCCGGGAGCAGAGGAACACATTATGGATTACGAATTTCTGCGCGATATTACCGGAGTGGTAAAGGTGCGTATGTCCATGGGCCACGAAGTGGTGGGGCACTGGTTTAATGAAGAAGTGAAAGATAACCTGGCCTTACTTGATGAAGTGGAACAGGCGGCGCGTGCGGTAAAAGGCAGTGAACGTTCCTGGCAGCGAGCAGGGCATGAATACACGCTCTGGCTGGATGGCGAAGAGGTTATGGTTCGCGCCAATCAACTGGAGTTCACGGGCGATGAAATGGAAGAAGGAATGAATTACTACGACGAAGAGAGTTTATCTCTGTGCGGCGTTGAAGATTTCTTGCAGGTGGTTGCCGCGTATCGTGAATTTGTGCAACAGCGTTAATTCGCACTCGGCTCTGCCGGGGGGCGCTGCGTTTACCCGGCCTGGCGCAACGATGTCATTCCCGGTTCGTAGGCCCGATAAACGTAGCGCCATCGGGCACGGTGCCTTATTTAACGTAAGCCAACAGGCTTAAGGAGTCGCGCGCCAGCGCTTTGCATTTCTTTGCCGTAGGGATGCCGATACCGCTGAGATCGCGATAGCTGTCTTCACCGAGTGCTTTCATATTGAAGGTGTCGTAGTTACTGAGGTCCCACTGGTTCTGTTGAGCAAAAAAGACCAGTGCGCGACGTATCTGCCCGTTGGGCAAATTCTGGTATCCACAGTCATTTTTCAGAAAAACAAAAACTGCCGTTAAATCGGCCATATCTTCGGCTTCGGACTCACTCAGCGCATAGCTGTTTGCGCATACGGCCATCAGGCTGCCGAACAAAACTGTTCTGAAAAACGTCTTCATTGCTTCTACCACTGCATCACGGAAATTAAACGTTAGCATACTGCGAGCGAAGCGACGACCTTTATTATCAGCCGTTCACTTGACCTTCCCGTAGGGGGAGGGCTTATGCTTAAAAGATAGCCTGCTTAAGCTGCTGAATATAAGGAAATGAATATGCAACGTCGTGACTTTTTAAAGTATTCCGTGGCGCTGGGCGTCGCGTCAGCTTTACCTTTGTGGAGCCGCACCGCTTTTGCGGCTGACCGTCCTGCGTTACCCATTCCAGACCTGTTAACTGCGGATGCTTCTAATCGCATACAGCTGATTGTGAAAGCCGGGCAGTCGACGTTTGCGGGGAAAACCGCCACCACCTGGGGATATAACGGTAACCTGCTCGGACCCGCAGTAAAACTGAATACAGGTCAGGCGGTGAGCGTGGATATCCATAATCAGCTGGCCGAAGAGACGACGTTGCACTGGCATGGGCTGGAAATCCCTGGAGAAGTCGATGGCGGGCCGCAAGGTGTTATTCCGGCGGGCGGGAAGCGTTCAGTGACCTTTACCCCCGCGCAACGGGCTGCAACCTGTTGGTTCCATCCGCATCAACACGGGAAAACCGGACGTCAGGTTGCGATGGGCCTGGCTGGGTTGGTACTGATTGAAGATGACGAGATCCGCAAACTATTGCTACCGAAGCAGTGGGGTATCGACGATGTGCCGGTGATTATTCAGGACAAACAGTTTTCCGCTGACGGACAAATTAATTATCAGCTGGATATGATGACCGCCGCCGTCGGTTGGTTTGGCGATACGCTGCTAACCAATGGGACGATTTACCCACAACATGCCGCGCCTCGCGGCTGGTTGCGCCTGCGTCTGCTGAATGGCTGTAACGCACGCTCACTGAATATCGCGGCTAGCGATAACCGTCCCCTGTACGTGATTGCCAGTGATGGTGGATTGTTAGCTGAGCCGGTAAAAGTGACCGAACTACCGATGCTGATGGGTGAGCGTTTTGAAGTATTGGTGGATGTGAGCGACGGAAAAGCTTTCGATCTGGTCACATTGCCTGTCAGTCAGATGGGGATGGCGATCGCGCCATTTGATAAGCCACATCCGGTGATGCGCGTTCAGCCGCTGCTGATTACCGCCTCCGGCACGCTGCCGGATACGCTGACAGCTATGCCGGCGCTGCCGTCGCTTGATGGGGTGACGGTACGCAAACTGCAGTTGTCTATGGATCCGATGCTCGACATGATGGGCATGCAAATGCTGATGAAGAAATACGGCGGGCAGGCCATGGCAGGGATGGATCATGGGCAGATGATGGGCCATATGAATAACGACAATATGGGCCACGGAAACATGGATCATGACAATATGAACCACGGTGAGATGGGGAATATGCAGCATGGCGGCATGGGCAACATGAAGCAGGATGGCACATTCGATTTCCATAATGCCAACCGGATTAACGGGCTGGCGTTTGATATGAATAAACCGATGTTTGCCGCGACGAAAGGCCAGCATGAACGCTGGGTCATTTCTGGTCAGGGCGACATGATGCTGCACCCGTTCCACATTCACGGCACGCAGTTCCGCATTTTGTCTGAAAATGGCAAAGCGCCTGCTGCGCACCGTACGGGATGGAAAGACACTGTGCGGGTAGAGGGCGGCGTCAGCGAGGTACTGGTGAAGTTTGACCACGATGCGCCGAAAGAACATGCCTATATGGCGCACTGCCATCTGCTGGAGCACGAAGACACCGGCATGATGCTCGGTTTTACGGTTTAAACAACGACGTCTCTGCGCTTGCCCGGCCTGCAGGATATTTCTTGTCGGCTGGGTAAGGCACATCCCCTGCATATTCTGCCATTGAACATAAAGTAATCGCCTTTGGGGCCGATAATCATCACATACCCAATGTGAGTTCAATGGATGAAAAAACGTGATTAAACATATTCGTGTTATTACCGGTATTCTGCTGGTTCTCGCCATTTTCTGTTTACTGCAGGCCGTTACGGGAAGCCTGTTTTACTCTGCGGTAAACAATGACAGGCATAATTTCCAGAACTCAGGCACCCTCAACGCTCAGCAAGAAAATCTGAGTGACAGCGTCAATACGTTGATTAAAACCCGTGTTACGGTGACGCGCGTCGCCATCCGCTTTTTAAAAAATCAGCGCGATCCCGCCTCGTTGGCCGCGATCAACACGCTGCTCAATACCGCCAGTGATTCAATGAAGAAGGCCGAAGGCTATTTCGCCCAGTATCAGGGATTACCGCAGGTGACAGGGCAAGATCCGCAGATCGCCAGTGAAATGGAAAAGCAGTATCGCCAGATGCACGAAGTGATGAAATTATCGATTGAGTATCTGCGAGCGAATAACTATCAGGCTTATGGCGATCTTGATGCCCAGAAAGCGCAGGATGAGATGGAAACGAGCTATGAGCACTGGCGAAACGAGAATAATGCGCTGCTGCAGCATGCTGCTGCGGAGAATCAGCTTAGTTTTTCCCGTATGCAGTGGACACTGGGAGGCATCGTTCTGGTTGTGCTGATCGTTCTGGGCATGATCTGGAGCGGGTTGCAACACATCCTGCTTAAACCGCTGGCGCAGATTATGGAGCATATTCGCGTCATTACCGGTGGAGACTTAACCCATAAGCTCAATGTTGAAGGTCGCAACGAAATGGGCCGACTGGCGATGGGGTTGGAAGAGATGCAACAGTCGCTGATTTCGACAGTCACTGCCGTACGCAATAGCTCGGAGTCAATTCATACCGGGGCCGCTGAAATATCCTCGGGCAACAACGACCTTTCTTCGCGCACCGAGCAGCAGGCGGCCTCGCTTGAGGAAACGGCCGCCAGCATGGAGCAGTTGACCGCGACAGTGAAGCAGAATACGGACAATGCGAAACAGGCAACCCAATTGGCGAAAAACGCCTCTGATACTGCCGCTCGCGGTGGTCGTGTTGTTGATACCGTTGTGCATACGATGAGTGAAATAGCGGACAGCTCGCAGCAAATCGCGCAGATCACGAACGTTATCGACAGTATTGCCTTCCAGACCAACATTCTGGCGCTGAACGCCGCGGTAGAAGCGGCCAGAGCCGGAGAGCAGGGGCGCGGTTTTGCGGTTGTGGCAGGTGAAGTCCGGACTCTGGCAAGCCGTAGTGCCCAGGCAGCAAAAGAGATCAAAGCGCTGATTGATAATTCAACCCACTGTGTAGGCATGGGATCGCAGCAGGTTTCGGATGCCGGTAAAACCATGGCAGAAATTGTCGCGGCGGTGACCCGTGTGACCGATATCATGGGCGAAATTGCGTCTGCTTCTGAAGAGCAGAGTCGGGGGATTGAACAGGTTAGCCTCGCGGTTTCGCAGATGGACAGCGTGACCCAGCAAAACGCCGCGCTGGTGGAGGAGTCTGCGGCGGCGGCGGCCTCTCTGGAGCAACAGGCCGAGCAGTTGCGGCAGGCCGTTGCGGTATTTCGTATTACCCGCGAGAAGGCGGTGAGTGGGGCTCGAAAACCACTGCAGGACGCTCCGCGCCAGGATCGCGTTGTCTCTACTACCCAGGATCAACATTGGGAAACGTTCTGACCTGAAAAAGTCCGATTTTGCTCACGCTAAAAGCCGGGTTCGTTGCCCGGCTTTCGTGTATTCAGAGCGCGTTAAAATGCGTGCGCAGGCTCTCTGAGTAACTATCAGAGGAATGCGGTCTCTTTGCTGGTATACTTCATCCACTGAATTGTTTGTATGCTGTCGCAAGTTTTGTGGTTAGTGCGAGCCACCGTCTCTTTGGCGGTGTATCAAGGTAAGTGCTTTCTTTCGATTTGCATGATGTGTTAACTGATAAAAATCAGTGAGTTATTTCTTTTATGAAACATACTGTAGAAGTCATGATCCCGGAAGCGGAGATCAAAGCGCGTATTGCCGAACTGGGACGTCAGATTAACGAGCGTTACAAGGACAGCGGCAGTGATATGGTGCTGGTAGGCCTGTTACGCGGTTCATTTATGTTTATGGCTGACCTGTGCCGTGAAGTGCATGTCTCCCACGAAGTCGATTTCATGACCGCCTCCAGCTACGGCAGCGGAATGTCCACCACGCGTGATGTTAAAATCCTCAAAGACCTGGATGAAGACATTCGTGGCAAAGACGTGCTGATTGTTGAGGACATCATCGACTCCGGCAACACGCTGTCAAAAGTGCGTGAAATCCTGAGCCTGCGTGAACCTAAATCTCTGGCGATTTGTACGTTGCTGGATAAACCTTCTCGCCGTGAAGTGAACGTACCGGTCGAGTTTATCGGTTTTTCCATTCCAGATGAGTTCGTTGTTGGCTACGGCATTGACTATGCACAACGTTATCGCCATCTGCCGTATGTTGGCAAAGTGGTGTTGCTGGACGAGTAATGGGCTGGAGCGCCTGATGGCGCTTCGCTTATCAGGCCTGCGGCGCTGATTTGTAGGCCGGGTAAGGCGTAGCCGCCACCCGGCAATATCACCTTACTTATGGTTGCTGTGCTTCTGGCTGAGGTTCGACAACCCCTGTCGGTAGCGTTGCTCCAGTGTTTCGCGGCTGGTAGCCGTGACGTCCAGATCGCGCAGCAGACCATCATGAATACCGTAAGCCCAGCCGTGAATTGTCACTTTCTGACCGCGTTTCCAGGCTGAACGCATAATGGTTGAGTGGCCCAGGTTATAGACCTGCTCCATAACATTCAGTTCGCACAGGGTGTCCATGCGACGTTCCTGCGGCATTTCGCCCAGCAGTGAGCTGTGTTTAAACCAGATATCGCGGATATGCAGCAACCAGTTATCAATCAGCCCCTGTTCTTTATTTTCAATAGCCGCCTGGACGCCGCCGCAACCATAGTGGCCACAAATAATAATGTGTTCCACTTCCAGCACATCCACCGCATACTGAACCACTGAGAGACAGTTCAGGTCGGTGTGAATGACCAGATTAGCAACATTACGGTGAACAAACAGTTCACCCGGTTCAAGACCGGTTAAACGTTCAGCGGGAACGCGGCTATCGGAACATCCAATCCATAGAAAACGCGGATTCTGCGCATGCGTCAGCGTTTCAAAAAATCCGGGATCCTCTTCTATCAGCATCTTTGACCATAGTGCATTGTTGCTGATGAGTGTATCTATGTCTTTCATGGAGTTGTACAACCCGAAGCCAGATAAATTCGATGGGCTAATATAGGGTAACTCCGGCATTATTTAAACTATATATAAAATGTCAGAACGTAAGGTAAGTAAAAAACCATGACCATTGCTCTGGAACTTCAACAACTTAAAAAAACCTATCCCGGTGGCGTTCAGGCGTTGCGTGGCATAGATTTGCAAGTCGAAGCGGGTGATTTCTATGCGCTGCTAGGTCCCAATGGCGCGGGGAAGTCCACCACCATCGGTATTATCAGCTCGCTGGTGAATAAAACCTCCGGGCGGGTGAGCGTGTTCGGCTACGATCTCGATAAAGACACGGTTAACGCCAAGCGTCAGCTTGGGCTGGTGCCGCAGGAGTTCAACTTTAACCCGTTTGAAACCGTGCAGCAGATCGTGGTCAACCAGGCCGGTTACTACGGCGTAGAGTATAAAGAGGCGGTTAAACGCAGTGAAATTTATCTAAAACAACTCGACCTGTGGGAAAAACGTAACGAGCGTGCGCGCATGCTTTCCGGCGGGATGAAGCGCCGCCTGATGATTGCCCGTGCGCTGATGCACGAGCCAAAATTACTCATCCTTGATGAACCAACTGCCGGTGTTGATATTGAATTACGCCGCTCAATGTGGGGCTTTTTAAAGGATTTAAACGATAAAGGTACGACGATTATTCTAACCACCCACTACCTTGAAGAAGCGGAAATGCTGTGTCGCAATATCGGCATTATTCAGCACGGCGAGCTGGTGGAAAACACCTCGATGAAAAATCTGCTCTCTAAGCTCAAATCTGAGACGTTTATTCTCGATCTGGCGGCGAAAAGTCCGCTACCTAAGCTGGAAGGCTATCAATACCGCCTGGTTGATACCTCCACGCTGGAAGTTGAAGTTCTGCGCGAACAGGGGGTGAACAGCGTGTTCTCGCAGCTGAGCGCTCAGGGTATTCAGGTATTGAGTATGCGGAACAAGGCGAACCGGCTGGAAGAGCTGTTTGTTTCTCTGGTTCATGAAAAACAAGGAGATCGCGCATGATGCAGCTTTACTGGGTCGCGCTGAAAAGCATCTGGGCGAAAGAGATCCACCGCTTTATGCGTATCTGGGTGCAAACCCTGGTGCCGCCCGTTATCACCATGACGCTCTATTTTATTATCTTTGGTAATTTGATTGGCTCACGGATCGGTGAAATGCACGGTTTTAGCTACATGCAGTTTATCGTGCCGGGGCTTATCATGATGGCGGTGATTACCAACTCGTACGCTAATGTGGCGTCGTCGTTCTTTAGCGCCAAGTTTCAGCGCAACATTGAAGAACTGTTGGTTGCACCGGTACCGACGCACGTAATCATCGCCGGTTTTGTCGGCGGTGGCGTGGCTCGCGGTCTGTGTGTGGGCATTCTGGTCACGGCTATCTCACTGTTCTTCGTGCCGTTCCAGGTGCACTCCTGGGTCTTCGTGGCGCTGACGCTGGTGCTGACGGCGGTGCTGTTTTCGCTGGCGGGCTTGCTGAACGCGGTTTTCGCCAAAACCTTTGACGATATCAGTCTGATCCCGACCTTCGTGTTAACGCCGCTGACCTATCTGGGGGGCGTTTTCTACTCGTTAACGCTGTTACCGCCGTTCTGGCAGGGACTGTCGCACCTGAACCCGATTGTCTACATGATTAGCGGGTTCCGCTACGGTTTCCTCGGCATTCACGATGTGCCGCTGGTGACGACCTTCGGTGTGCTGGTGGTGTTTATCGCCGCGTTTTATTTACTGTGCTGGTATCTGATTCAGCGCGGGCGCGGACTGCGCAGCTAACCTCTTTTCCTCTCCCTGAACGGGAGAGGAAACTTTTGATGTTTATCACCCTTACATATTTATCACCCTGATAAACTACTTGCCTGCTAAGGAGGTAGGCGATGCTAGGTTGGGTAATTACCTGTCATGACGATAAGGCACAGGATATGCTGCAGCGTCTGGAAAAAAAGCACGGCCCTTTGGTCCAGTGTCAGGCGGTGAGTTTTTGGCGAGGTCTCAGCTCGAACATGCTAAGCCGTATGATGTGCCATGCCCTGCATGCCACAGACTCAGGCGAGGGCGTGATATTCCTGACCGATATGGCCGGGGCTGCGCCTTACCGCGTGGCTTCGTTAATGAGCCATAAACATCCCCAGTGTGAAGTCATTTCTGGTATCAGCTATTCATTACTTGAGCGAATGATTTCGTCGCGGGAATCAATGAGCAGTTCTGCGTTCCGCGATTGCATCGTTGCGCTTGGCGGGCCTGAAGTCTCCAGTCTCTGGCATCAGCAACAAAAAAATCCCCCCTTCGTGTTGAAGCATGATTTGTATGAGTATTAATCATTGGTATTGATGGCGCTTTTGCTACAATAGCCGGGGTTTCTCGCCTCGGTTATCTCATATGGTTATGCGCCTTCTGCTTGTTTTATTGCTCCTGTTCTCTGGCAGCGTTGCTGCGGCGTTGCCTGCTCGTTATATGCAAACGACCGAAGCGGCTGCCGTGTGGGCGCAGATCGGTAATAAAATGGTGACGGTCGGGAATATTCGCGCCGGTCAAATCCTCTCAGTAGAACCGATGGCCGCTGACTACTATGAATTCCCCTTTGGCTTTGGTACCGGGTTTATCGATAAGGGACACCTGGAGCCTGTTCAGGGCCGGCAGAAGGTTGACGATGGTTTAGGCGACCTCAACAAGCCGCTCAGCAATCAAAGCCTGGTAACCTGGAAAGACACGCCCGTTTATAATGCTCCGGATGTCGGTAGCGCCCCGTTTGGCGTACTGGCGGACAACCTGCGCTATCCCATCATTAGTAAGCTCAAAGACCGACTTAATCAGACCTGGTTTCAGATCCGCATTGGTGGCAGGCTGGCCTATATCAGTGCGCTGGATGCGCAGGAAGACCACGGTATTCCCGTGTTGACCTACCATCATATTCTGCGTGATGAAGAGAATACCCGTTTTCGCCACACCTCCACGACGACCTCTGTGCGTGCGTTCAGTAACCAGATGGCCTGGCTCCAGGATCGTGGTTACACCACGTTGACGATGTATCAACTGGAAGGCTACGTGCAGAATAAAATGAACCTGCCTGCACGGGCGGTGGTGCTGACTTTTGATGATGGTCTCAAGTCGGTGAGTCGTTATGCTTATCCGATTCTGAAGCAGCACGGCATGAAGGCAACAGCGTTTATCATCTCCTCACGCATCAAGCGGCACCCGCAGAAGTGGGATCCGAAATCGCTGCAGTTTATGAGCATCTCTGAACTGAATGAGATCCGGGACGTGTTCGACTTCCAGTCGCACACCCATTTTTTACATCGGGTTGATGCGAATCGCCGGCCGATCCTGCTGAGTCGCAGCTATCACAATATTTTGTTCGATTTCGCCCGTTCGCGCCGGGCATTGTCCCAGTTTAACCCTCACGTCCTGTATCTTTCGTACCCGTTTGGCGGTTATAACGCCACGGCGGTAAAAGCAACAGGCGACGCGGGATTCCACATGGCGGTCACCACGGTGAGAGGGAAGGTTAAACCGGGAGATAATCCGTTCTTATTGAAAAGGCTTTATATTTTAAGAACGGATTCGCTGGAGACGATGTCGCGGCTGATAAGCAACCAGCCGCAGGGGTAAGGCTATCAGGCAACCTGTACCGGAATAGCTTTCGCGGTACGCTTCATTTCGTTGTCGCCTTCAAAGTAAGCCACTTTCGGGCGCCATGTACGGGCTTCTTCATCAGACATGGTGACGAAGCTGGCGATAATCACAATGTCGCCAACCTCTGCACAATGCGCTGCCGCACCGTTCACCGAGATGATTCTGGAGCCGCGTTCAGCCGCAATTGCATAGGTTGAGAAACGTTTCCCATTCGTCACGTTCCAGATATCAATAGCTTCATTTTCCAGAATACCGGAGGCATCAAGGAAATCCTGGTCGATGGCGCAGGAGCCTTCATAGTGCAGGTCCGCCTGCGTGACTTTTACACGGTGGAGCTTGCCTTGCAGCATGGTGCGAATCATAACTTCTATACCCTGTCGTTTACCTTGGCTAAGCAGGTGCTACTGACCTGCTTTGAGAATTTTCAGGCAGTATTGCCTGATTTTTAACCCCTGTCTACTGGGCTAATGTAACGCTTTGATTATCGATCAGACGAGCCTGACCCAGCCAGGCGGCAACCAGAATCACTGCGCGTTTACTGCTTTCAGTCAGTTCAAGCAGCGTGTCGGCGTCGCGGATCTGAATGTCGTCGGCGCGGAAGCCTTTTTCATTCAGCTCGTGTTCAGCAATGGCGATAATCTCTTCCAGATCGCGTTCCCCAGCCTGTAATTTTTCGCCAATGCGGCTCATCACTTTGTACAAGCCAGGGGCGACTTTACGCTGCTCTGCCGTGAGATAGCCGTTACGCGAGCTTAGGGCTAAGCCGTCTTTGGCGCGAATAATCGGTACGCCGACGATCTCAATGTCATAACCCATATCCGCCACCATTTTGCGGATCAGCGCCAGTTGCTGGAAATCCTTCTCGCCAAAGCAGGCGATATCTGGCTGGATCAAATTAAACAGCTTGCTGACGATAGTGGAAACACCACGGAAGTGGCCCGGACGGCTGGCGCCTTCAAGCATGGTAGACAGTCCCGGAACATCAACATAGGTATGACCTTCCGTGCCCTGCGGATAGATTTCTTTCTCTGATGGCGCAAAGACGATATCGACTTTGCGTTTGTTCAGCTTTTCGCAATCTTCCTGCAGCGTGCGTGGATAGCGCGCCAGGTCTTCCAGACGGTCAAACTGCATTGGGTTGACAAAAATACTGACGATCACCACATCAGCCTGAGCCTTTGCTTCATCAACCAGCTTCATATGGCCGTCGTGCAGGTTGCCCATTGTCGGAACCAGCGCGACGCGTTTGCCTTCCTGACGCAGACGACGAATGTGCTGGCGCAGCAGCGGCAGAGTTTCAATAATTAACACTTGGACTCCTTAATGGAAACTGTGTTCTTCACCCGGATAGACGCCGGATTCAACCTCAGCAATATACTGCCGTACTGCGGCGCGCATGTCGCCCGCTTCAGCGAGGAAATTTTTGGCAAATTTAGGGATATGGCCGCCGGTAATGCCAAATGCATCGTGCATGACGAGGATTTGTCCATCAGTGACGTTACCTGCGCCAATACCAATAACCGGAATCGACAACGCATCGGTGACGCGCTTCGCCAGCTCAACCGGTACGCATTCCAGCACCAGCAACTGAGCGCCAGCCGCTTCCAGCGCCAGCGCGTCGTCGAGCAGCGTTTGCCCGGCATCACCACGGCCTTGCACCTTATAGCCACCATAAATGTTGACGGACTGCGGGGTCAGCCCCAGATGACCGCACACCGGGACCGCGCGTTCGGTGAGCATTTTCACCGTATCGACCAGCCACGCACCGCCTTCTACCTTGACCATGTTGGCGCCCGCACGCATAACCACCGCGGCATTTGCAAAGGTTTGTTCTGGCGTAGCGTAGGCCATAAACGGGAGATCGGAAAGCAGCAGGCAGTTGGGTGCCCCGCGACGCACGGCGCGGGTGTGGTAGGCGATATCTTCAACGGTGACGGGGAGGGTAGAATCATGGCCCTGAACGGTCATGCCCAGCGAGTCGCCAACCAGCATCACATTGATACCTTCGTCGGCAAAGAGTTTCGCGAAGCTGTAGTCGTAAGCCGTAATCGTCGCGAAGCGTTTCTTCTCTTGCTTGTATTTTTGCAGCAATGAGATTGTTGTCGGTTTCATAACATTTCCTGATGGTGAAAGTCATATTTAACGGCATTCTAGCAGTCACATTCAGGGGGGCAATTGATTTAAGCAATCGTTTGGCGCGAAAGCAGTAAACGCTAAAGGGAAAGGATTACTTTACCAGTGTGCAGGTTTTGCTGCACCGAGTTGGGCGAGGTGTTGATGTAGGCTGGTTCCGTCCGGGAAGCTCAGTTCAGGCGCAATTTCATACAGCGGCCACAGCATGAAGCCGCGGTTCTTCATGTCGTAGTGCGGCACGGTCAGACGTTCGGTGTTAATCACTTCATCGCCAAACAGCATGATGTCGAGGTCCAGCGTACGCGGGCCCCAGCGTTCAGCTTTACGTACGCGACCCTGCTGTAGCTCAATGCGTTGGGTGTGATTAAGCAGTTCTTCGGGCGCGAGAGTCGTTTCCAGCGCCACGGCCGCGTTCAGGTAGTCTGGCTGATCCTGTGGGCCTAACGGCGGCGTACGGTAAAACGAGGAAACGGCGACGATGCGGCTGTCGGGAATGTCGCCGATCGCTTGCACGGCAGCATTAACCTGCTCCAGAGGTGAGGCTAAATTGCTGCCGAGCGCAATATAAGCGAGGGTCACGCGGAACCTTCGCGACGTGGCGCACGTTTGCGCGGACGACGATGGCGGCGGCGTTCTGGTTCTTCGTCGAGTTCGTTCAACATGCCTTTTTGTTCCGGCGGCGCGGAAACCTGGAATTCGCCCCACCACTGCGCCAGACGCTGCAGTTCGGCGTTATTTTCCACTTCGGCACGCAGGGCCAACAAGTCGTAGGCAGCGCGGAATTTTGGATGCTCCATCAGCTTCCAGGCGCGTTTGCCCTGACGACGGGACATGCGTAACTGAAGCTGCCAGATATCACGGGTGAGCGACGTCAGACGCTTAGGAATAGCCAGCGAGCGGCAGGCTTCGTCCAGTACATCGTTCATCGCCAGTGCGAAAGCGTCGTAATAGGCCAGACCGCTTTCCTGTGCGATTTTCTGCGCTGCTTCCAGTAACGGGTACCAGAACATCGCCGCAAACAAGAATGCCGGATTCACGCGCATATCATTGTGGATACGGGTGTCGGTATTCTTTAGTACCTGGGCAATGATGCGTTCCATCGCGCTGTCACCGTCTTCGGTGAAATAGCGGGTGATGGTTGGGAACAGCGGCTGGAACAGGCTGTACTCACGCAGTTTTTTATAGGTTTCATACCCGTAGCCCGCCTGTAACAGTTTGAGCGCTTCTTCAAACAGGCGTGCGGGGGGAATATCGTTAAGCAGCGTTGCCAGACGTGGGATCGGCTCTGCGGTTTCCGGGCTGATACGCATGTCGAGTTTGGCGGCAAAGCGCACGGCACGCAGCATACGTACAGGATCTTCGCGGTAGCGCGTTTCCGGATTACCAATCAGGCGGATGACGCCATCTTCGAGATCCTGCATGCCTCCGACGTAATCACGCACGGTGAAATCGGCCACGCTGTAATACAGGCTGTTAATCGTGAAGTCGCGGCGCTGGGCATCTTCTTCGATGGAGCCGAAGATGTTGTCACGCAGCAGCATACCGTTTTGCCCGCGCTGTGACGTTGTGCGATCGGACTCACTGCCTTCATGGTGTCCACGAAAAGTCGCAACTTCGATAATTTCCGGGCCAAACATGACATGGGCCAGACGGAATCGACGCCCAACCAGGCGACAGTTACGAAACAGTTTTCGCACCTGATCTGGCGTTGCATTGGTGGTGACATCAAAATCTTTCGGCTTTTTGCCCAGCAAAAGATCGCGTACGCCACCGCCTACCAGCCATGCCTCGTATCCGGCCTTATTGAGCCTGTACATTACCTTCAGGGCATTTTCACTGATATCTTTGCGGGAGATAGAGTGCTGCTCACGCGGGATTACCGTCATATGCGGACGGGCGACGGCAAGCTCGGCCTCGCGCTCCTCACGGCTTAGCACCTTGCGGCAAAAATTAGCGACTCGGGTAAAAATAGTGCACCTCGGTAGTGTCAAACTTCAGTCAGAACAAGTGTTGCTGTGTAAAAATCGCGGCTAATCATAGCTCAGCATGAGTCATTTGAGAATGCCGGATTTACATTCACTGAACCCGGCACAGTCGTAAGCGTCCAATTTTGCACCGCAGTTTGCAGTAATTCTTCCACACTCAGCGCTTGCCACGGTATTACAGTGTTCTGGCCGAGGAAGCGCAACGCGTTAATGAGAACCGGGCGTGGATCGCCTTGCGGCAGGGCAGGCGCATGATTCTGTTTAGAAAGTTTAGCGCCTTGCTCGTTGAGCGCCAACGGCAGATGAATATAGTCCGGTACTTGCCAACCGAACTGTTGATACAACGAAATTTGGCGTACAGTCGGTTCGATGAGATCCGCGCCGCGTACAATCTCTGTTACTCCCTGGAAGTGGTCATCAACCACTACTGCAAGGTTATAAGCAAACAGTCCGTCGCGTCGATGGATAATAAAGTCTTCCCGTGCAAGCTCTGGGTCGGTGTGAATATTGCCGCGCAGCAGGTCGTTAAAGTGTAAAACGGGATGCTGTTGCTTGATGCGTACCGCTGCATTTTCCGGCCCGTGGCGTAACGCACGGCAATGACCGTCGTAAATCCCGCCAATACTCTGAATACGGGCGCGTGTGCAGGTACAGTAGTAACTTAAATCTTGTTGTTGTAACCAGGCCAGTGCCTCACGGTAGGCGTCATGGCGTTGCGACTGCCACATGATTTCGCCATCCCAGTGCAGTCCATAATGTTCCAGCTGACGCAGAATCGTCTCTGCAGCACCGGGAACTTCACGAGGGGGATCGATATCTTCAATGCGTACCCGCCAGATTCCGCGCTGTGCACGGGCCTGCAGATAACTGCCGAGGGCGGCTACCAGGGAACCAAAATGCAGTTCACCGGAAGGTGAAGGGGCAAAACGGCCAATGTAGGGTTTGTCTGTCATGTCGATGGATAATATAAAAGAATAAGGCGGGAGAAACTCCCGCCCAGGTACTGTCGGATTAGCGTAATGCTACCCGGCATGCAACAGTCTACGGGATTAACCCGCCATCTGTTTTTCGCGAATTTCTGCCAGCGTTTTGCAGTCGATGCACAGATCGGCTGTTGGACGGGCTTCCAGACGACGAATACCAATTTCTACGCCGCATGATTCGCAGTAGCCGAAATCTTCGTCTTCTACTTTCTTCAGTGTCTTCTCGATCTTTTTGATCAGTTTGCGCTCACGGTCACGGTTACGCAGCTCAAGGCTGAATTCTTCTTCCTGTGCGGCACGGTCAACCGGATCAGGGAAGTTAGCCGCTTCGTCCTGCATATGAGTCACAGTGCGATCGACTTCATCCCTGAGTTGATTACGCCATGCTTCAAGAATACGCCTGAAGTGCGACAGCTGGGCTTCGTTCATATACTCTTCGCCCGGTTTCTCCTGGTACGGCTCCACCCCAGCGATGGCGAGAATACTCAGGGACGATGTTTTACGGTTTTGCCCTTCTTGCATGTTGCTTCTCCTTAACACGCACTATCGATCCCCATGTTCGGGGGAAAAATCAGGTCGCTATAAATAGCAGATGCTTTTCCGGATAGCAATTATCTATACGTAACACTTGACAACCCTGTGAGGAAAAGCGTATTTGCGCACGCGGCCAGAATATTAATTAACCCGTTGTTTACACCATTACAAGGCAATGGGCAACGGCTCTTTAAGAGTCATACCATGGGCAGAAAGTTCCGCTTTATAAACCAGAATTTCGACCCCCTTTAGCTGTGCTTCGACTAATAACTGCGCATATTTTGCATCGATATGGCGCGCGGGTGAAAACCGTGTAATGGCTGAATGTAGTACCGCGAAAAATATGACGGCACGTTTACCTTCAGCCGCTACGCTCATCAATTCCCGAAGATGTTTCTGACCTCGTTCAGTTATGGCATCGGGAAAATAACCATACTCTTTTTCCGCCAACGTGACTGATTTTACTTCAATATAGCAGTCAGTCCGGGAATCTGCCTGTAACAAAAAATCAATACGGCTGCCTTCTACGCCGTATTTTACTTCACTTTTCAACACGCTGTAGCCAGAAAGCTCCGCAATGAGTTCATTCTGAATAGCCTCTTTCGTTAAGCGATTGGCCCATAGCGTGTTAACACAAATAAATGCATCAGATGCGGTTTGCGTTAATTCCCAGGTATGTGGATATTTCCGCTTAATATTTTCTGATGTTGAATACCAGACGGTATCACCCGGAGTTGCGCATCCGGTCATTGCTCCGGTATTTGGGCAGTGTAGCGTCAAGGTTGTGCCATCCGGTGTGATCACATCCGCTAAAAAACGTTTATAGCGCTGAATTAGCGTAGCGCGTTGTAAAGGGGGAGAAAATTGCATGAATAATACCCTTGATTATTTGCTCAGCACCCAGCGTTGCAAGGTTGAATAGCGAGTGCGTCCTCGCTCAAATGACGAGGCATAAAGCGCAAACTCCGTAACCGGAAATGACCAGCAAAAACCGGGTGGCGGGATGGCGACTGCATGACTGGCATCGCGCAAGAGCGTGATATGCGGGTGAAAGGGCTGTGGGCTCTGGTAGCATCCGCTGCGTGCGGCCTGTGCTCGCAGCATATTGGCCAGTTGCAATAACCCGCGTGGCGGCTGACGCATTCCCAGCCACACAACCCGCGAACGCAGCCATTGCCCTGCATCGTCCAGCCTGAGCGTGAACGCCGGCTGGCGAATGCGTCCAGCCAGTTGTGATAGCGCCTGCTGTTTCTCGGCACTCACATTCCCTAAAAAAGCCAGCGTCAGGTGCAGATTGTCTGCGGCGACCGGACGGCCCGCCTCTGGCGGAAATTGTGCGGCTCGCCAGTGGATGAGCTGCTCCCGAACCTCAGCAGGCAATTCAATGGCAAAGAACAGCCGTTTCGGCTCAGACATGATGGATACTCGGTTATGAATTAACGCGATGCTACAATGCAGCGCGAAGAATGTTAACCCTCTGGAGTCATTTGTGACGTCGTTGCCCGTTGCCGCCATAGTGCCTGAACTGCTTACCGCCCTTGATGCTTCACCGCAGGTCCTGCTGACCGCGCCGACCGGTGCCGGGAAATCGACCTGGCTGCCGCTACAGCTTCTGGCGCATCAGGGGATATCGGGGCGCATTATCCTGCTGGAACCGCGTCGCCTGGCGGCTCGCAATGTGGCACAACGACTGGCGGAGTCGCTGAACGAAAAGCCCGGCGAAACCGTGGGCTATCGCATGCGTGCGCAAAGCTGCGTGGGGCCGCAAACCCGGCTTGAAGTGGTCACGGAAGGCGTGCTCACACGCATGATCCAACGTGATCCAGAATTGCAGGGCGTTGGTCTGGTGATCCTTGATGAATTTCACGAGCGCAGCCTGCAGGCGGATCTGGCACTGGCGCTGCTGTTGGACGTACAGCAAGGCTTGCGGGACGATTTAAAACTGCTGATTATGTCAGCCACACTGGACAACGGGCGTTTGCAGCAGCTGTTGCCTGAAGCGCCTACCCTTGTTTCCGAAGGACGTGCGTTTCCTGTTGAACGGCGCTACCAGCCGCTGGCGACGCATTTACGTTTTGATGAGGCGGTTGCTATTGCCACCGCGGAGTTGCTACGTAACGAGAGTGGCTCGTTGCTGCTGTTTTTACCGGGTGTAGGGGAAATTCAGCGCGTGCAGGAACAGCTGGCAGGCCGCGTGGGTAGCGATATTCTGTTGTGTCCGCTGTACGGCGCATTGACGCTGGCCGAGCAGCGCCTGGCGATTTTGCCCGCGCCGCAAGGTAAGCGCAAAGTGGTGCTGGCGACCAATATTGCCGAAACCAGCTTAACGATTGAAGGCATCCGGCTGGTGGTGGACTGCGCCCAGGAACGCGTGGCGCGCTATGACGCGCGCACCGGTTTAACGCGGTTGATTACCCAGCGCATCAGCCAGGCATCGATGACCCAGCGAGCCGGGCGTGCAGGTCGTCTGGAGCCCGGTATCTGTCTGCATCTGCTTGCCAAAGAGCAGGCGGAAAGAGCGGCGGCGCAGGGAGAGCCTGAGATATTACAGAGCGATCTGTCCGGTCTGCTGATGGAACTGTTGCAATGGGGATGCACCGATCCTGCACAGTTGAACTGGCTGGATACGCCGCCCGCTATCAACCTGCAGGCGGCAAAACGGCTGTTACAGATGCTGGGTGCGTTGGAGGGCAACAGGCTAAGTGCCACGGGGCAGAAAATGGCGGCGTTGGGTAATGATCCCCGTTTAGCAGCTATGCTGGTTAGCACCAACAATGATAACGAAGCGGCAACGGCGGCGAAACTGGCCGCGATTCTGGAAGAGCCGCCGCGCGGTGGCAGTACCGATTTAGCCGTCGCATTTTCACGAAATCAGCCCGCCTGGCAACTGCGTAGCCAGCAGCTATTGAAGCGCCTGAATGTGCGGGGAGGCCAGCCCGATAGCGAACGGTTAGCACTTTTACTGGCGCAGGCCTTTGCCGACAGGATCGCGCGCCGTCGCGGGTTGGATGGACGTTATCAACTGGCCAACGGGATGGGGGCGATGCTGGATTCCGATGACGCCCTTGGACGCCATGAGTGGTTGATTGCGCCGTTGTTATTGCAAGGAAGCGCGTCACCGGATGCGCGTATTTTACTGGCCTTGCCGCTGGATATTGAAGCGTTGATGCAGACGTGTCCTGAACTGCTGCAACAGTCCGATACCATCGAATGGGATGAAGCCCAGGGAACGTTAAAAGCACTGCGCCTCACGCGGATAGGCCAGTTGACGCTAAAAGTGCAGCCGTTGGCTAAACCTTCGGAAGACGAGTTGCATCAGGCGATGCTGAATGGTATTCGCGATAAAGGGCTAAGTGTGCTCAACTGGACGCCGGAGGCTGAACAGTTTCGGCTGCGCCTGCATTGCGCGGCAAACTGGTTGCCGGAGTACGACTGGCCTGCGGTAGATGAGGATTCTCTTCTGGCGGCGCTGGAGAGCTGGCTATTGCCGCATATGAGCGGTGTGCACTCTTTACGCGCGCTCAAAGCATTAAATGTGGCTCAGGCATTGCGCGGTTTGCTGGACTGGTCAATGCTGCAACGTCTGGATAGTGAACTGCCTGCGCATTACACTGTGCCGACGGGAAGCCGGATAGCCATCCGCTATCACGAGGATAATCCCCCGGTGTTGGCGGTCAGGATGCAGGAAATGTTTGGCGAAGCGAATACGCCAACCATCGCCGGGGGGCGTGTGCCGTTGGTGCTGGAGCTGCTTTCTCCGGCCCAGCGACCGCTACAGGTCACCAGCGATCTGAGCGCATTCTGGAAAGGATCGTACCGTGAGGTACAAAAAGAGATGAAAGGGCGTTATCCCAAACACGTCTGGCCGGACGATCCGGCGAATACCGCGCCAACGCGGCGCACCAAAAAGTATTCATAAATTGAGAGATTTCTTCTTCTGTCGCCTGACGGAAGAACAGAGAATCGGGCCTTTGCGCCTGAATGTTGCGGAGAAAAAGCATGGCGGGGAATGACCGCGAGCCAATTGGACGTAAAGGGAAACCGTCACGTCCGGTGAAACAAAAGGTGAGCCGTCGTCAACTCAGAGATGACGAGTATGACGACGATTATGATGATGACTATGAGGATGAAGAACCGATGCCGCGTAAGGGTAAGGGCAAAGGGCGTAAGCCTCGTGGTAAGCGTGGCTGGTTCTGGCTGCTGGTAAAACTGTCGATCGTCTTTTTGGTGCTGATCGCGATATATGGCGTGTACCTGGACCAAAAAATCCGTAGCCGCATTGATGGCAAAGTCTGGCAACTGCCTGCGGCTGTTTATGGCCGGATGGTTAACCTTGAGCCAGAAATGCCCATCGGCAAGAACGAGATGGTGAAACTGCTGGAGGCGACACAGTACCGTCAGGTGACGAAAATGACGCGCCCGGGCGAATTTACCGTGCAGGCGAAGAGCATTGAGATGATCCGCCGTCCGTTTGATTTCCCGGACAGTAAAGAAGGGCAGGTGCGTGCGCGTCTGACCTTTGATGGCGATCATCTGGATACTATTGAGAATATGGATAACAACCGCCAGTTCGGTTTCTTCCGTCTCGATCCGCGTTTGATCACCATGCTGTCTTCCCCTAACGGTGAGCAGCGTCTGTTCGTTCCGCGTAGCGGCTTCCCGGATTTGTTGGTAGATACGCTGCTGGCGACCGAAGACCGCCATTTCTATGAGCACGACGGCATCAGCCTCTATTCCATTGGACGTGCGGTGCTGGCGAATCTGACGGCCGGTCGTACGGTGCAGGGAGCCAGTACGCTGACACAGCAACTGGTGAAAAACCTGTTCCTGTCCAGCGAGCGCTCGTACTGGCGTAAAGCGAACGAAGCCTATATGGCGCTGATCATGGATGCGCGCTACAGCAAAGACCGCATTCTTGAGCTGTACATGAACGAAGTTTATCTCGGTCAAAGCGGCGATAATGAAATTCGCGGCTTCCCGCTGGCGAGTCTCTATTATTTCGGTCGTCCGGTGGAAGAACTGAGTCTCGACCAGCAGGCGTTGCTGGTGGGGATGGTTAAAGGGGCGTCAATCTACAACCCATGGCGTAATCCGAAGCTGGCGCTGGAGCGTCGTAATCTGGTGCTGCGCCTGCTGCAACAGCAGCAGATTATCGATCAGGACCTGTATGACATGCTGAGCGCGCGCCCGTTAGGCGTGCAGCCGCGTGGCGGGGTGATTTCACCACAACCAGCGTTTATGCAGATGGTACGTCAGGAGCTACAGGCGAAGCTGGGCGATAAAGTCAAAGATCTCTCCGGTGTGAAAATTTTCACCACCTTTGATTCCGTGGCACAGGATGCGGCAGAAAAAGCGGCGGTGGAAGGCATTCCGGTGCTGAAGAAACAGCGCAAGCTGAGCGATCTGGAAACCGCGATTGTGGTCGTTGACCGCTTTAGCGGCGAGGTTCGTGCGATGGTCGGCGGCGCAGAGCCGCAGTTTGCGGGCTATAACCGCGCGATGCAGGCCCGTCGTTCCATCGGTTCTCTGGCAAAACCGGCAACCTATCTGACGGCGCTGAGCCAGCCGAAGCTGTATCGCCTGAATACCTGGATCGCCGATGCGCCGATTGCGCTGCGCCAGCCGAACGGTCAGGTGTGGTCACCGCAGAACGATGACCGTCGCTATAGCGAAAGCGGTAAAGTAATGCTGGTGGATGCGTTAACGCGTTCAATGAACGTCCCGACCGTCAATCTGGGGATGGCGCTGGGCCTGCCCGCGGTTACCGAGACCTGGACGAAACTGGGCGCCCCGAAAGATCAGCTCAATCCGGTTCCGGCGATGCTGCTGGGGGCGTTGAACCTGACGCCAATTGAAGTGGCACAGGCGTTCCAGACCATCGCCAGCGGGGGTAACCGTGCGCCATTATCAGCACTGCGTTCGGTCATTGCTGAAGATGGGACCGTGCTGTATCAAAGCTTCCCGCAGGCAGAGCGCGCAGTGCCTGCACAGGCGGCATATATGACGCTGTGGACCATGCAACAGGTGGTTCAACGCGGTACGGGTCGCCAGCTTGGCGCGAAGTACCCAGGGCTGCATCTGGCAGGGAAAACCGGGACCACCAACAACAACGTGGATACCTGGTTTGCCGGTATCGACGGCAGCCAGGTGACGATTACCTGGGTAGGCCGCGATAACAACCAGCCAACCAAGTTGTACGGTGCCAGCGGCGCGATGTCGATTTATCAGCGTTATCTGGCGAACCAGACGCCAACACCACTGGTGCTGACGCCGCCGGAGGATGTTGTTGATATGGGCGTAGATTACGACGGTAACTTTGTGTGCAGTGGTGGTATGCGTACGCTGCCAGTGTGGACTACCGATCCGGATTCGTTGTGTCAGCAAGGTGAGATGCAGCAGCAGTCAGGTAATCCGTTCGATCAATCAACGCAGTCGCAGCCTCAACAGCAGCAGCAACAACAGCCGCCGCAGCAGGAGAAGAAAGACAGCGACGGCGTCGCAGGTTGGATCAAGGATATGTTTGGCAGCAACTAATGCCTACCTCAAAACCCGCTCCGGCGGGTTTTTCTTTTGACGCCATTCGGTTTTGTTTTGCCTGATGGTGCTGCGCTTATCAGGCCTACGGAATTTGAGCAGCCGTGTCGCTATCCGGTACGTCTTCCGTTAAAACATTTCAGCTTAATTTATTAACCCTTTCTTTTCATCTGGTTATTTCTTAACCCCTTAGTTTTAGTAGGGGCGCGTAGTGCTTGCGATCGCAACAGCGTTTCGAATATCATGCTCCCGTTATAATAATAATTCTCGTTTACGTTATCATTCACTTTCATCAGAGAAATACCAATGGCGCGTCTTAAAACTGCTCAGCCAAACTCCTCACTGCGTAAAATTGCAGTCGTGGTAGCCACAGCGGTTAGCGGCATGTCTGTGTATGCACAGGCGGCGGTTCAACCGAAAGAAGAAACAATCACCGTAACCGCAGCACCTGCCGCACAAGAAAGCGCATGGGGGCCTTCGCCGACGATTGCCGCGAAGCGTTCCGCCACCGCAACCAAGACTGATACGCCTATCGAAAAGACCCCGCAGTCTGTTTCGGTTGTGACGCGTGAAGAGATGCAGATCCATCAGTCTCGTTCCGTAAAGGAAGCACTGGGTTATACCCCGGGCGTTGTGGTCAGTAACCGTGGCGCTTCGAATACCTACGATTTTGTCAGCATCCGTGGTTTTACCTCTGTCGGTTTAAGCCAGAACAACTATCTGGATGGTCTGAAACTACAAGGAAACTTCTATAACGACGCGGTTATCGATCCTTACATGCTGGAGCGTGTTGAGTTGATGCGTGGGCCAACTTCCGTGTTGTACGGTAAGAGTAATCCTGGTGGGATTATTTCGATGGTTAGTAAACGTCCAACCACCGAGCCGCTAAAAGAAGTTCAGTTCAAAATGGGAACAGATAATCTGTTCCAGACTGGGTTTGATTTTAGTGACGCATTAGATGATAACGGTGAATTCTCTTACCGTTTAACCGGGCTGGCTCGTTCCACAAATGAGCAACAGCAGGGTTCTGAATCACAGCGTTATACCGTTGCTCCGTCCTTCTCATGGCGTCCTGACGACAAGACCAACTTTACATTCCTCTCCTATTTCCAGAATGAACCCGAAACGGGTTACTACGGTTGGTTGCCGAAGGAGGGTACGGTTGAACCGCTACCTAACGGCAAGCGTCTGCCGACAGATTTTAATGAAGGTGCTTCAAATAATACTTATTCCCGCAATCAGAAAATGGTGGGATACAGCTTTGAACACGGCTTTAATGACACTTTCACCGTCCGGCAGAATTTACGTTTTGCTGAAATGAAAACGTCGCAGCAGAGCGTGTACGGCACGGGTATCTGTACAACAAATACGTTTAATGCGCCTTGCCAGGCAATTCCGGTCGATCAGCGCGATCACTATCTTGGCCGTGGCACCGTTGTCGATGACGAACGTTTGCAGAACTTCAGTGTTGATACCCAGTTACAGAGCAATTTCGCGACGGGAACGGTGGAGCATACATTGCTGACAGGTATTGACTTCATGCGTATGCGTAATGATATCAATGCTAAATTTGGTACAGCTCCTGTTCTGGATCTTTATAACCCACAGCCTCTGGATGATTTTGCTTTCGATTCTACCGAGCCTTATCAGATGAACGAAACCAAACAAACCGGTATCTATATCCAGGATCAGGCGGAATGGGATAAGTGGGTCTTTACGCTGGGTGGTCGTTATGACTGGTCACAGCAAGCAACGACAATTCGCCAGAATTCAACCACGCCGCAAGCGGGTTATATTGAGCGTAACGATCATCAGTTCACATGGCGTGGCGGTGTAAACTACCTGTTTGATAATGGTATTTCTCCGTACGTTAGCTATAGCCAGTCATTTGAACCAAACGCATTCGATCTCTACAGCACTCCACGCATGGCTTTTGCGCCATCTAAGGGTGAACAATATGAAGCAGGTGTAAAATACGTGCCGAAAGATCTGCCGGTGGTGATTACGGCTGCGGCATATCATTTGACGAAGACGAATACGCTGACAACTGATCCGACCAACTCGAATCTGCAAGTTCCGTCAGGCGAAGTACGTTCTCAGGGCTTTGAATTTGAAGCTAAAGCGGCCTTGAATGCCAATATCAATGTGACAGCTTCATATACTTACACTGATGCGGAATATACCAAGGATACCAATCTCAAAGGGAACAACGTAGAACAAGTTCCTGAACATATGGCATCACTCTGGGGCGATTATACCTTTAACGAAGGCGTTCTGTCGGGACTGACACTGGGAACCGGTGGACGTTTTATCGGTTCTAGCTATGGCGATCCTGCAAACACCTTTAAAGTGGGAAGTGCTGCTGTAATGGATGCGGTTGTTAAATACGATTTAGCGCGTTTTGGTATGGCAGGCTCTAGTGTTGCCGTCAACGTTACCAATCTGCTGGACCGTGAATACGTTTCTAGTTGCTTCCAAACCTATGGCTGCTTCTGGGGCGCAGAACGTCAGGTCGTTGCAACAGCAACCTTCCGTTTCTAATTTCTCTTTGGGCACGCTTTGCGTGCCCGTTTTACAAGTTGGCTGCTATGCAGGAAAACAGATCCCATCCCGACACGACGTTTGCGTTGAAGAATGTCTCCTTCCGTGTGCCTGGCCGCACGCTTTTGCATCCTCTCTCGTTAACCTTTCCCGTGGGTAAAGTGACCGGTCTTATCGGCCACAACGGCTCCGGTAAATCCACCTTATTGAAAATGCTGGGACGCCATCAGCCGCCGTCAGAAGGTGAAATCCTGCTTGATGAGCAGCCGCTGGAGAGCTGGAGCAGCAAAGCGTTTGCCCGTAAGGTTGCCTATTTACCCCAGCAGTTACCGCTGGCCGAAGGGATGACGGTACGTGAGCTGGTGGCGATTGGTCGTTATCCGTGGCATGGGGCGCTGGGACGTTTTGGCGTGGCTGACAGAGAGAAAGTAGAAGAGGCTATTTCGCTGGTCGGCTTAAAGCCGCTGGCGCATCGCCTGGTAGATAGCTTGTCTGGCGGCGAGCGTCAACGTGCGTGGATTGCCATGCTGGTGGCGCAGGACAGCCGCTGCCTGCTGCTTGATGAACCGACCTCGGCGCTGGATATCGCGCATCAGGTTGACGTGCTGGCGTTGGTGCATCGCTTGAGCCAACAGCGTGGGTTGACTGTGGTTGCCGTACTGCATGATATCAACATGGCGGCCCGCTACTGTGATTACCTGGTCGCGCTGCGCGGCGGTGAAATGATTGCCCAGGGAACGCCCGCGGAACTGATGCGTAGTGAAACCCTGGAACTGATTTACGGTATCCCGATGGGCATTTTGCCGCATCCGGCCGGTGCCGCACCCGTGAGTTTTGTCTATTAATGATTGGATTACCTCATCTTTCCCGTCGACGGCTGCTAACGGCAATGGCGTTGTCGCCGCTACTGTGGCAAATGAATACAGCCCGTGCGGCGGCGGTTGATCCACAGCGTATAGTGGCGCTGGAATGGCTTCCGGTTGAGCTGCTGTTGGCGCTGGGTGTTGCACCTTACGGCGTCGCGGATGTTCCAAACTACAAACTGTGGGTCAACGAACCCGTGCTGCCAGACTCCGTCATCGATGTCGGATTACGTACTGAACCTAACCTCGAACTGCTGACCGAAATGAAACCCTCATTTATGGTCTGGTCGGCAGGTTACGGTCCTGCACCTGAGAAACTTGCACGTATTGCGCCGGGTCGTGGCTTTAACTTCAGTGATGGCAAAAAGCCGCTGGCGGTTGCGCGTCAGTCGTTGCAAGAACTGGCGCAGTTGTTGAATCTGCAGACCGCTGCCGAACGTCATCTGGCGCAGTACGAACACGTGATTGCCAGCCTGAAACCGCGCTTTGTTCAGCGAGGCTCACGGCCATTACTGCTGATGACCCTGCTCGATCCTCGCCATATGCTGGTGTTTGGGCCTAACTGCTTGTTTCAGGAGGTGCTGGATGAGTACGGGATCCGCAACGCCTGGCAAGGCGAAACCAACTTTTGGGGCAGCACCGCAGTAGGAATTGATCGGCTTGCCGCCTACAAAGATGTTGATGTGCTGTGCTTCGATCACGGTAACAACAAGGATATGCAGGCACTGATGTCCACACCGTTGTGGCAGGCGATGCCATTTGTTCGCGCCGGACGTTTTCAGCGTGTTCCCGCCGTCTGGTTCTATGGTGCAACGCTATCGGCGATGCATTTTGCCCGCATTCTGGATAATGCGCTGGGGGGCAAAGCGTGAGTAAACGAATTGCACTATTCCCGATCCTTCTGCTGGCGGTTCTGTTTGTGGCTGCCTGCTGGCTGACCTGGTTTAACTTTTCCGCTGCTCTACCGCGTAGCCAGTGGCAACAGGCTATCTGGTCACCGAATATCGATATCATTGAGCAGATGGTTTTCCACTACAGTTTGCTGCCGAGGCTGGCGATTTCACTGCTGGTCGGTGCCGGGCTGGGGCTGGTCGGCGTCTTATTTCAGCAGGTGCTGCGTAACCCACTGGCAGAGCCAACCACGCTGGGCGTCGCAACCGGTGCGCAGTTGGGCATTACCGTCACCACGCTATGGGCGATTCCCGGTGCGCTGACCACGCAATTCGCGGCGCTGGCGGGAGCATGTGTTGTTGGGGCACTGGTGTTTGGCGTTGCCTGGGGCAAGCGTCTTTCTCCGGTGACGTTAATCCTTGCCGGGCTGGTGGTCAGCCTGTACTGCGGGGCAATTAATCAGTTGATGGTTATCTTCCATCACGATCAGCTGCAAAGCATGTTTTTATGGAGCAGCGGTACGCTAACGCAAACCGACTGGAGCGGCGTACAGCGCCTGTGGCCGCAGTTGCTGGGCGGCGTGATGCTGACGCTGCTGTTACTGCGCCCGATGACGCTGATGGGACTGGATGACGGCGTGGCGCGTAACCTCGGTCTGGCGCTGTCGCTGGCACGTCTGGCGGCGTTATCGCTGGCCATTGTTCTCAGCGCCTTACTGGTTAACGCGGTTGGGATTATCGGTTTTATCGGCCTGTTTGCACCGCTGCTGGCGAAAATGCTCGGCGCGCGGCGTTTGTTGGCGCGTCTGATGCTGGCTCCGCTGATTGGGGCATTGATCCTCTGGCTCTCTGACCAAATTATTCTGTGGCTGACCCGCGTATGGATGGAAGTCTCCACCGGTTCGGTGACGGCGCTGATTGGCGCGCCATTGCTGCTGTGGCTGTTGCCGCGCCTTAGAAGTATGAGCGCGCCGGATATGAATGCCAGTAACCGCATCGCTGCTGAGCGCCAGAATGTACTGATGTTTGCCCTGGCAGGCGGGGCGATATTGCTGCTGACCGTTATTGTGGCGCTCGCGTTTGGTCGCGATGCGCACGGCTGGACATGGGCCAGTGGTGCAATGCTGGATGAGTTGATGCCCTGGCGCTGGCCGCGTATTCTGGCCGCACTGGTGGCTGGCGTAATGCTGGCTGTGGCGGGTTGTATTATTCAGCGTCTGACCGGAAACCCAATGGCCAGCCCGGAAGTATTAGGCATTAGTTCCGGGGCGGCATTTGGCGTGGTGTTAATGCTATTTCTGGTCCCCGGAAATGCCTTTGGCTGGCTGATGCCGGCCGGGAGCCTCGGGGCAGCAGCCACCTTGCTTATTATTATGATTGCCGCCGGGCGCGGGGGCTTTTCACCGCACCGCATGTTGCTGGCAGGGATGGCGCTCAGCACGGCGTTTACAATGCTGCTGATGATGCTGCAGGCCAGCGGCGATCCGCGTATGGCGGGGGTGCTAACCTGGATCTCCGGCTCAACCTATAACGCGACGGGCGAACAGGTGCTGCGCACCGGAATTGTAATGGTTATGCTGCTGGCAATGACGCCGCTGTGCCGTCGTTGGTTGACGATATTACCGCTTGGCGGCGATACGGCGCGGGCTGTCGGTATGGCTATTACGCCGTCGCGAGTAGGATTACTGCTGTTGGCGGCAGGGCTGACGGCAACAGCAACCATGACCATTGGACCGTTGAGCTTTGTCGGGCTGATGGCGCCGCATATTGCCCGTATGATGGGCTTTCGCCGGGCGATGCCGCATATGCTGATTTCGGCGCTGGCGGGAGGCGTGTTGCTGGTGTTTGCCGACTGGTGTGGGCGTATGGTGCTGTTTCCGTATCAGATCCCAGCGGGACTGCTGTCGACGTTTATTGGCGCGCCGTACTTTATCTATCTGCTGAGAAAACAGAGTCGTTAATTATGCCGGATGGCGGCATAACTGCCTTATCCGGCCTACGGGGGCAAATGTAGGCCGGATAAGCGTAAGCGCCACCCGGCAATTCATCACTTACAATTTCGCAAACACCCGGCGTGCGGCGTCGATGGTGTTATTGATATCTTCTTCACTGTGCGCCACGGACATAAAGCCCGCTTCGAAGGCGGACGGCGCCAGGTAAACGCCTTCATCCAGCATCATGTGGAAGAAACGCTTGAAGCGTTCAACATCGCAGGCCATCACGTCCTGATAGCAGGTCACGGTTTCGGCATCGGTGAAGAAAATCCCGAACATCCCGCCGACATGGTTAACCACCAGTGGAATATTTGCTTCTTCGGCAGCTTCCAGCAGACCTTCTGCCAGACGCGTCGTCAGTTCGTTCAACGTCTCATGAATCCCCGGCTGGGCGACTTCGGTCAGACAGGCATAACCTGCCGCCATCGCAATTGGATTACCGGAAAGCGTCCCCGCCTGGTAAACCGGTCCGGTCGGCGCCAGTGCGTCCATCACATCGCGACGGCCACCGAATGCGCCAACGGGCATTCCGCCACCGATGATTTTGCCAAGACAAGTCAGATCCGGCACGACGCCGTAATAATCCTGCGCACCGGCCAGCGCCACGCGGAAACCGGTCATCACTTCATCGATGATCAACAGCGCGCCAAACTCATCGCACAGCGCACGCAGGCCTGGCAGGAATTCCGGCAGCGGCGGGATGCAGTTCATGTTGCCCGCGACCGGTTCAACGATGATGCAGGCGATCTCCTGCGGATACTGTTCGAATGCCGCACGTACTGAGGCAAGATCGTTATAGGTGCAGGTCAGGGTGTGTTTCGCGAAATCAGCCGGAACGCCCGGGGAGTTAGGCTGACCCAGCGTTAACGCGCCGGAACCGGCTTTGACCAGCAGACAGTCGGCATGACCGTGGTAGCAGCCTTCAAATTTGATGATCTTATCGCGACCGGTGAAACCGCGCGCCAGACGGATCGCGCTCATCGTCGCTTCCGTGCCGGAGTTCACCATACGTACCATATCCATGGTTGGCACTAACTCAGTGACCAGCGCCGCCATTTTTACTTCCATTTCGGTCGGCGCGCCGAAGCTTAAACCGCGCTCTGCCGCTTCAATCACGGCATTGCGAATTGCCGGGTGGTTGTGACCCAGCACCATCGGCCCCCAGGAGCCGACATAATCGATATAGGCTTTACCATCGACATCATACAGATATGCGCCGTCAGCTTTTTCAATAAACAGCGGAGTACCACCCACGCCAGTAAAGGCGCGAACGGGGGAGTTAACGCCGCCGGGGATAAGTTCGCGTGCTGCGCTGTAGAGGTTTTCAGACTTACTCATGGATGGGGTCCTGGTTCGTAGAAAAAGTAAATGCCCGCTATTCTAGTTATTCAGAGAAGGTTATGAAAGTTTTGCGTATTTGAAACAATACGATTTACAGGGGATTTTCACGAAACGTGCGAGTAGAATGCCGTTTCCGTATTTGTATTACCAATTAATGATTATCTGATGAAAACAGACACCCCTTCTTTTGAAGCACAACAAATTGTGCGTTTACGGCGCAGGGATCAGATCCGTCGACTCCTTGATCGTGACAAAACGCCGTTGGCGATCCTCTTTATGGCCGCCGTGGTGGGGACAGTGACGGGGTTGGTGGGTGTGGCGTTTGAGAAAGCCGTGACCTGGGTGCAGAATCTGCGTATTGGCACGCTGGCACAGGTTGCTGACCACGCCGTCCTGGTATGGCCTTTGGCGTTTATTCTTTCTGCATTGCTGGCGATGGTGGGTTATTTTCTGGTGCGTAAATTTGCCCCGGAAGCCGGTGGTTCGGGGATCCCTGAGATTGAAGGCGCATTGGAAGAGCTCCGCCCGGTGCGCTGGTGGCGTGTGCTGCCGGTAAAATTTATCGGCGGTATGGGTACGCTGGGTGCCGGAATGGTGCTTGGGCGAGAAGGACCAACCGTGCAGATTGGTGGCAATATCGGGCGCATGGTGCTGGATATTTTCCGCATGCGTAGCGCCGAAGCGCGGCACACCTTACTGGCAACCGGTGCGGCTGCGGGGCTGTCAGCCGCGTTTAATGCGCCTTTGGCCGGCATTCTGTTCATTATTGAAGAGATGCGACCACAGTTTCGTTATAACCTCGTGTCGATCAAAGCCGTATTTACCGGCGTGATTATGTCGAGCATTGTATTTCGTATTTTCAACGGCGAGGCCCCGATTATTGAGGTCGGGAAACTCTCCAATGCGCCGGTTAATACGCTGTGGTTGTACCTCATCCTCGGGATTATTTTTGGTTGCGTCGGGCCGTTGTTCAATACCATGGTGTTGCGTACCCAGGATATGTTTCAACGCTTTCACGGTGGTGAAATTAAAAAATGGGTGCTGATGGGCGGTGCGATCGGCGGCCTGTGCGGGATCCTCGGTTTGATTCAACCGGAAGCTGCAGGTGGCGGGTTTAACCTGATCCCGATTGCCGCTGCGGGCAATTTCAGCGTGGGCCTGCTGCTGTTTATCTTTATCGCCAGGGTGATCACCACGCTGCTGTGCTTCTCATCCGGCGCGCCTGGTGGGATATTTGCCCCGATGCTGGCGTTAGGCACATTGCTGGGAACTGCATTTGGCATGGCTGCAGCAGCTTCTTTTCCGCAGTATCATCTGGAGGCGGGGACGTTTGCTATTGCCGGGATGGGGGCATTGCTGGCCGCTTCAGTGCGTGCGCCGTTAACGGGCATTGTGCTGGTGCTGGAAATGACGGATAACTATCAGCTCATTTTGCCAATGATTATTACCTGTCTTGGCGCAACACTATTAGCCCAGTTTATGGGGGGAAAACCGCTATACTCGACTATCCTTGCCCGCACGCTGGCTAAACAGGAAGCGGAGCAGGCGGCAAAAAGCCAGAGTACCGCCACGGGCGAGAATACTTGAACGAAATACCAGGGTATTAGATAATGGCCTTAACCATTGGGTTATAATTTGCCCAATTGCCAATGTCGTTTGGAGCAAAATATGAGTGATGACGTAGCGCTGCCACTGCAATTTACTGAAGCAGCAGCCAATAAAGTAAAAAGCCTGATCGCAGATGAAGATAACCCAAATCTGAAATTACGCGTGTATATCACCGGCGGTGGTTGCAGCGGTTTCCAGTACGGTTTTACCTTTGATGATCAGGTAAACGATGGTGATATGACCATTGAGAAACAAGGTGTTGGTCTGGTGGTTGACCCGATGAGCCTGCAGTATCTGGTAGGCGGTGCGGTTGATTATACCGAAGGTCTGGAAGGTTCTCGCTTCGTTGTGACTAACCCGAACGCCAAAAGCACCTGCGGGTGTGGTTCCTCTTTCAGCATCTGATTGCTGTCTGCAATACCGGTGGTCTGATGGTGTAGGCCCGGTAAGCGTAGCGCCACCGGGCAATGTGCCGGATGGCGGCGTAAACGCCTTATCCGGCCTACATGTTTTGCATCGTCACATCAACGCCCGTTATCATCCAGCGCAAACGTCGGCAATTTCAAATGCCAACGAATGGCGGCAAGCCGAATCAACAGGGTGACAATCATCCCTATCATACTGGCGTTTTCCAGCGATACATTAAAGGTATAAAACGCTGTCGCATGCACGATCCCGCCGATAATACACGCCGTGGCGTAGATTTCGGTGCGCAAAATCATCGGCACTTCACGCGCTAACACGTCGCGAATAATTCCGCCGCCGACGCCGGTAATCACTCCCATACAAATCGCCACCAACGGTCCGGTTCCGGCGAGAAACGCTTTATTCACGCCAATACCCACGAACACCGCCAGGCCAACGGCATCCAGCACCGGAAGGATCCATTTCGGCAAGCGTCTTGGCTGACGCACCAGCACGATCGTCAACATACTGGTGATCATCGCCACCACCAGGTCGGTGGGATCTTTAACCCAGAATACGGGGCCATGATCCAGCGCCATATCGCGGATCGTACCGCCACCGACGGCGGTTACCACGCCCAGGACCAGAACGCCGAAGGGGTCCATACGCAGTTTTCCGGCAAGCAATACGCCAGAGATAGCAAATACCGCGGTACCGACAATATCCAGCCAATAGACGAGCATCTTTACATCCTCACAACAGACCTGGTGGGGGCAGGCGCTAATTTACTTGTGAAAGCGCATTACAGAGTTGTTTTGCGGCGAGGATAATACGCGGGCTCGCGCGTTCAAACCAGTCACTATCAAGAGTAATAACCGGGATTTTTAGCTGATTTCCCCAGTATTGCTCAATTTTAAGAATTTCGCCTGAACCGCCGGTAGCAACAATTGCCTGAGGGGCTCTTGCCAGTACCTGTTCGCGGCTGACCTGCGGCCATGGAACCCGGCTGCCGGAAAAGATGTTTTCTCCACCACATACCTCAAGAACCTGGTTTTGAATGGAACCTTTTCCACTGGTAAATAGAGGATTTGCGCCAAACTGGAGAAACACACGTTTTTTAGGTTTGTTGGCATACTGAGACTTTAGTAAAGCATACTCATCAAGCAGGGTTTGCGCTGCTTGCTTTGCCTGTTCAGGCTTGGGACTCCATGGCGCAAGTTGACGCAATGCATCTGCGACCTGCTCGATGGTGACGGCATCGACCCAGATGACCTTAATTCCCAGGGCGGTCAGTTGATTAACCTGTCGCTCAGCATTCCCACCACGCCAGGCAATAACCAAATCGGGTTTGAGCGCCACAATACGTTCCAGATTCATGCCTTGCCAGGTTGAGACCTCTTCAATATTTTTGGCCTCGGGCGGGTAGTTTGAATAGCTGCTGACGCCAACGGGGGTAATACCGGCGGCGAAGGCCAGTTCAGTGTTGGCTGGGGAAAGCGAAATAACGCGCGGCGCGGCGTAAAGCCACGCCGGAAGAATGAAAAGCAGGGCGACCAGCGCCCTGGAGATGTATTTAGCCATGTGCCAGTTTCTGCACCAGCGTTTCAACCATCAGGCTTGACTGTTTCGCGGCAACGACCAGGAACTCGTCAAAGCTGAGATGGGACTGCTGATCGGCGACGTCAGAGATAGCGCGAACGACAACAAACGGCACATTAAAGTTGTGACACACGTGCGCAATTGCGGTTGCTTCCATCTCAACGGCAATCGCTTGTGGGAAGTTATGCTTAATTTTTGCCAGACCAACGGAACCGTTAATGAAGGCATCGCCGCTGACGATCAGTCCACGGACGGCGTTCAGATTGAGTTCGGCAATGCAGGATTCCGCCGCAGCAATCAGTGTCGGGTTGGCTTTAAAACCGGCCGGGCAGCCCGGTAGCTGGCCAAATTCATAGCCGAATGCGGTGACGTCAGCATCGTGATAGCGCGCTTCGTCAGAAACCACGATATCACCCACTTTCAGCGTAGAAGCCAGGCCACCCGCAGAACCGGTATTGATGATGGCGTCCGGCTTGCAGCGTTCAAGCAGCAGCGTAGCGCCCAGCGCCGCAGCTACTTTACCGATGCCTGATTTCAGTAGCGCAACCTCAGTACCGTTCAGTTGGCCGGTGTAAATTTCACAACCGCCAAGAGCGATTGTCTGACGGTTTTCGATTTTGTCACGCAGCAGCGTAACTTCTTCTTCCATTGCACCAATGATGCCGATTTTCATAGATTTACTCGCGATAAGCCAGATTTGAGGGCATAGTCTATCATGCGCTTAAGGGGTAGCGCATTTCTCAGGCGGGAGAGGACATGGCACAGATCGATTTCCGAAAAAAAATAAACTGGCATCGTCGTTACCGTTCACCGCAGGGCGTGAAATCTGAGCATGAGATCCTGCGCATTTTCGAAAGCGACCGTGGACGCATTATCAATTCTCCGGCTATTCGCCGACTGCAGCAAAAAACCCAGGTCTTTCCGTTGGAGCGTAACGCGGCGGTGCGTACGCGCCTGACGCACTCGATGGAAGTTCAGCAGGTAGGGCGTTATATCGCCAAAGAGATCCTCAGCCGACTGAAAGAGCAAAAGCTGTTGGAGCAGTACGGCCTGGATGAGTTGACCGGTCCCTTTGAAAGCATCGTCGAAATGTCCTGCCTGATGCATGACATCGGCAATCCGCCGTTTGGTCATTTTGGCGAGGCAGCGATTAATGACTGGTTTCGCCAGCGACTCTATCCGGCTGACGCTGAAAGTCAGCCGTTAAGCGACGATCGCTGCCTGGTGTCTGCGTTACGTTTGCGTGAAGGTGAAGAGTCGCTCAATGATATTCGCCGCAAGGTACGTCAGGACCTGTGCCATTTTGAAGGCAATGCGCAGGGCATTCGGCTGGTGCATACTCTGATGCGCATGAACCTGACCTGGTCGCAGGTGGGGGGAATTTTAAAATATACGCGCCCGGCATGGTGGCGTGGAGGTACGCCGGCGACGCATAACTATTTAATGAAGAAACCGGGCTATTACCTTTCCGAGGAACCGTATATTGAGCGGTTACGTAAAGAATTATCCTTAGCACCTTACAGTCGCTTTCCATTAACCTGGATTATGGAAGCAGCGGACGATATCTCTTATTGTGTGGCTGATCTGGAGGATGCTGTTGAGAAAAGAATCTTCAGCGTCGAGCAGCTTTACCACCATCTGTATGAGGCGTGGGGGCATCATGAAAAAGGTTCCCTGTTTAGTCAGGTTGTTGAGAACGCCTGGGAAAAATCTCGTTCAAATACATTAAGCCGCAGTACTGAAGATCAGTTCTTTATGTATTTACGCGTTAATACGCTGAATAAGCTGGTACCGTACGCCGCTCAGCGTTTTATTGATAATTTGCCGCAAATTTTTGAGGGGAGTTTTAATCACGCTTTATTAGAAGATGCCAGTAGCTTCAGTCAGTTGCTAGGGGTATATAAAAATGTAGCGGTAAAACATGTGTTTAGTCATCCAGATGTGGAACAGCTGGAATTGCAAGGCTATCGGGTTATCAGTGGGCTTCTGGAAATCTACCAACCACTGCTAAAAATGTCATTATCCGACTTTAGCGGACTGGTTGAACACGAAAGATTAAAACAGTTCCCTATCGAATCACGATTATTTCAAAAGTTGTCTACCCGCCATCGTCTTGCTTATGTTGAGGCGGTCAGTAAAATATTGCCGGGTAGTGCCGAGTTCCCGGTCATGGAATATTATTACCGCTGCCGTTTAATTCAGGATTATATCAGCGGGATGACTGACTTGTATGCCTGGGATGAATATAGACGGCTGATGGCGGTAGAACAATAAATACTCATTTGTAAAGACGGACAATAAAATTTTACTTTTTCCTTAAACTTCATTCTGGAACTTAGCGCTATAAAACGACTCTGAGGTATACAGCAATTTTGCGTGACCTGTTAATCGAGAACGAAACACATGAAAAAAACCACATTAGCAATGAGTGCACTGGCTCTGAGTTTAGGTTTGGCGTTGTCCCCCCTGTCTGCAACGGCGGCTGAGACAGCGTCTTCAGCGACAACAGCCCAACAGATGCCAAGCCTGGCCCCGATGCTCGAAAAAGTGATGCCATCGGTGGTGAGTATTAATGTCGAGGGGAGCACGACGGTCAATACGCCGCGTATGCCGCGTAATTTCCAGCAGTTCTTTGGTGATAACTCTCCGTTCTGCCAGGACGGTTCTCCGTTCCAGAGCTCACCGTTCTGCCAGGGCGGTGCTCCGGGCGCTGACAACGGCGGTGGCCAGCAGCAGAAATTTATGGCGCTGGGGTCTGGCGTCATCATTGATGCCGCGAAAGGGTATGTTGTGACCAACAACCACGTGGTCGATAATGCCACGGTGATCAAGGTTCAACTGAGCGATGGGCGTAAGTTTGACGCAAAAATCGTCGGAAAAGATCCGCGCTCTGATATCGCGTTGATTCAAATTCAGGATCCGAAAAATCTGACGGCAATTAAGCTGGCAGATTCTGATGCGCTGCGCGTGGGTGATTACACTGTAGCGATTGGTAACCCGTTTGGCCTCGGTGAAACGGTGACATCAGGTATCGTTTCTGCACTGGGGCGTAGTGGCCTGAATGCCGAAAACTACGAGAACTTTATCCAGACGGATGCGGCGATCAACCGCGGTAACTCTGGCGGTGCGCTGGTTAACCTGAATGGTGAGTTGATCGGGATTAACACCGCGATCCTCGCGCCGGACGGTGGCAACATCGGGATCGGTTTTGCTATCCCAAGCAACATGGTGAAAAACCTGACTTCGCAGATGGTTGAGTTCGGCCAGGTTAAACGCGGTGAGCTGGGTATTATGGGGACTGAGCTGAGCTCTGAGCTGGCGAAAGCGATGAAAGTGGATGCCCAGCGTGGGGCATTCGTCAGCCAGGTTATGCCGAACTCTTCTGCAGCGAAAGCCGGTATCAAAGCTGGGGACGTGATTACCTCCCTGAACGGTAAACCAATCAGCAGCTTCGCTGCCCTACGTGCGCAGGTCGGCACCATGCCAGTGGGTAGCAAAATTAACCTTGGCCTGCTGCGCGACGGTAAGCCGGTAACGGTGAACCTGGAACTGCAGCAGAGCAGCCAGACTCAGGTTGATTCCAGCTCTATCTTCAAAGGCATTGAAGGTGCGGATATGAGTAACAAAGGCCAGGACAAAGGTGTCGTGGTAAGCGATGTGAAACCGAATTCGCCGGCGGCACAGATTGGCCTGAAGAAAGGGGATGTCATCATTGGTGCTAACCAGCAACCGGTGAAAAACATCGCGGAACTGCGCAAAATTCTCGACAGTAAACCGGCTGTTCTGGCGCTAAACATTCAGCGTGGTGACAGCTCTATCTATCTGTTGATGCAATAATCCCTCTGAACCCCTTCCCATATCAGGGAAGGGGTTTCTTTTTGTGATACCTACCACAACTCCATACTTCTCTCTTCTGCTTTGTGCATTTGCACAATGTCGCAGCCTGTTTTCTTCCCTATGCTTGAGCACTGCTCACAGGAGGGCTTTATGGCTGGCTGGCATCTCGATACCAAAATGGCGCAGGATATTGTGGCGCGCACGATGCGCATCATTGATACCAATATCAACGTAATGGATGCCCGTGGGCGGATAATCGGCAGTGGCGATCGCGAACGTATTGGTGAATTGCACGAAGGGGCACTGCTGGTGCTCTCACAGGGCCGGGTAGTCGATATTGATGATGCGGTAGCGCGACATTTGCACGGCGTGCGTCAGGGGATAAACCTGCCGCTGCGGCTCGAAGGCGAAATCGTTGGCGTTATTGGCTTAACCGGTGAGCCGGAGCATTTGCGTAAATACGGTGAACTGGTGTGTATGACCGCCGAAATGATGCTGGAGCAGTCGCGTTTGATGCATCTGCTCGCTCAGGACAGTCGTCTGCGCGAAGAACTGGTGATGAACCTGATTCAGGCTGAAGAAAACACCCCGGCGCTGGTGGAATGGGCGCAGAGGCTGGGTATAGATCTGAACCAGCCGCGCGTGGTAGCGGTGGTGGAGGTCGACAGCGGTCAGCTTGGTGTAGACAGTGCCATGGCTGAACTACAGCAATTACAAAATGCGTTGACGACACCAGAACGAAATAACCTGATTGCGATTGTTTCACTGACTGAGATGGTAGTTCTGAAACCCGCACTGAATCAGTTTGGCCGCTGGGATGCAGAAGATCATCGCAAGCGTGTTGAACAGTTGATCGCCCGTATGAAAGAGAACGGACAACTACGCTTTCGCGTATCGCTGGGCAACTATTTTACCGGGCCGGGCAGCATTGCCCGTTCGTATCGTACGGCGCGCACGACCATGATGGTCGGTAAGCAGCGCATGCCGGAAAGCCGCAGCTATTTTTACCAGGATTTAATGTTGCCAGTGCTGCTGGACAGCCTGCGCGGCGGCTGGCAGGCTAATGAGCTGGCCCGTCCGCTGGTTCGGCTGAAAGCGATGGATAACAACGGCTTGCTGCGTCGGACTTTAGCGGCGTGGTTTCGGCATAACGTTCAGCCGCTGGCGACCTCAAAAGCGTTGTTTATCCACCGTAATACGCTGGAATATCGCCTGAACCGAATTTCAGAGCTAACCGGGCTGGATTTGGGGAATTTTGACGACCGACTGTTGTTGTATGTGGCGTTGCAACTGGATGAACAGCATTAATTCCTTGCCTGATGACACTACACATATCAGGCAAAATGCCGGGGGGCGGCTTCGCCTTACCCGGCCTACGAATACATTCACATGCGGTTACTTACGCGTCAGTTTTTCCAGATCGGCTTCAATTTCGCTGATCTTATTAGTCACGACGCTTTCCAGATGACGTAAATCATCGAGGATCTTGCGTTTAAGATCGACTTCACTGCGATCGCGCTGGCAGATCTGATCCAGTTCGTCGATCACATAGCGCAGGTTTGGACTGATCTCCTGCACTTCTTTGTAGCCCTGACCGACGCCATCGGCGACCACTGTTTTACGCTGACGGGGATATTTGAACTTCACGCTCTTGGCAAAAAACTCACCTTTATCCTTTTGGAAATAGATTTTCAGGATATCGTTGTTGGCTTCTTGCCGCAGGCTGTAACGATCGATCTCTTCAGGATTAGTAATGCCCAGACTTTTCAGATTGTCATACATAGCGGTACCCTTAAGCTCACTATAACCATTGAATAATTAACGAAAAGCCTTGTTTATGCCACTCGCAGATGTAAAAAAAGCGGGCTAAGCCCGCTTTTTCAAATTGCTGTTAGTCGATGGTACGTAACAGTTCGTTGATACCCACTTTGCCACGCGTTTTAGCGTCGACTTTCTTCACGATCACCGCGCAGTACAGGCTGTATTTGCCATCTTTCGACGGCAGGTTGCCGGAGACAACCACAGAGCCCGCCGGAACGCGGCCATAATGCACTTCGCCGGTTTCACGATCGTAAATACGGGTGCTCTGACCAATGTACACGCCCATAGAGATAACAGAGCCTTCTTCGACGATCACGCCTTCAACCACTTCAGAACGTGCGCCGATGAAGCAGTTGTCTTCGATGATGGTCGGGTTAGCCTGTAACGGCTCCAGTACGCCACCGATGCCAACGCCGCCGGACAGGTGAACGTTTTTACCAATTTGCGCGCAGGAACCCACGGTCGCCCAGGTATCAACCATCGTACCTTCATCCACATAAGCGCCGATGTTCACGTAAGACGGCATCAGCACGGTGTTACGGGCGATAAACGCACCCTGGCGTACGGCCGCTGGCGGAACCACGCGGAAACCTTCTTTCTGGAAGCGTGCTTCGTCGTAGTTGGCGAATTTCATCGGTACTTTATCGAAGTAACGGCTTTCCGCACCCTCGATAACCTGATTATCGTTAATACGGAAAGAGAGCAGGACCGCCTTTTTCAGCCACTGATGCGTGACCCACTGACCCTCAATCTTTTCTGCGACGCGCAGTGCACCGGAATCCAGTAAAGCAATAACCTGATTCACCGCTTCGCGGGTTACGGTATCTACATTTGCCGGAGTAATGTCGGCACGGCGCTCGAAAGCGGACTCAATAACGTTCTGTAACTGCTGCATTGTTAAACTCTTTCCATAATAAATAAAAACATTACCCTTTATCGTTTGGATTGAGGGCCTCTGTCAACCGTTGATGTACTTCCTGCTGCAGCTCATTATTAAGGGCACGCCGGTCGGCGGTGGCGATTATGAATAAATCTTCTACTCGCTCGCCAATGGTTGTAATTCGGGCGCCATGCAGCGAAATTCCCAGATCGGCAAAAATCTGCCCGACCCGCGCCAGCAGTCCAGGCTGGTCGAGAGCGATAAGCTCAAGGAATGATTTACGGTCGGTATGGGTCGGAAGAAAAGTAACCTCAGTATCGACGGTAAAGTGGCGTAATTTTGCCGGTTGGCGACGCGGCTGCGGCGGTTGCCAACTGCGTTGAGTAATGGCTTGTTCCAGCCCAAAACGGATCGCTTCGTGCCTGTCTGACGACAGCGGACTGCCGTCCGGCTCCAGAACGATGAACGTATCCATCGCCATGCCATCACGGGTGGTGAAAATCTGTGCATCGTGAACGCTAAGATTACGCCTGTCCAGTTCGGCGCAGACGGCGGCAAACAGGTAAGGGCGGTCAGGGCTCCAGATGAAAATTTCTGTCCCGCCGCGCGTGGCCTGCGGGCTGAGCAGGATTAGTGGTTTACTGAGATCGTGCTGCAGCAGATGACGCGCATGCCAGGCCAGTTGATTTGGGCTGTGGCGCACGAAATAGTTGGCGCGACAGCGCGACCAGATATGGTGCAGCGCTTCTTCGTCAATGTTGTCCATTCGCAGTAGTGCCAGCGCCTGCAGTTGATGATGGCGCACACGCTCGCGCATATCCGGCGTGTTTTGCATTCCACGACGCAGCTGTTTTTCCGTGGCGAAGTATAATTCGCGCAACAGGCTTTGCTTCCAGCTATTCCACAGTGTTTCGTTAGTAGCGCAAATATCTGCGACGGTCAGGCACACTAAAAAGCGCAGACGATGTTCCGTTTGTACTTCTTCAGCGAATTGCTTGATCACCTCCGGATCCTGAATATCACGGCGCTGAGCGGTCACCGACATTAGCAGATGCTGGCGTACCAGCCACATGACCAGATTTGTTTCACGCGAGTTGAGTCCGTGTAATTCGGCGAACTTGAGTACGTCCTGAGCCCCCAGAATAGAGTGATCGCCGCCACGTCCTTTGGCGATATCGTGGAACAGCGCAGCAATCAGAATGAGTTCCGGTTGACGCAGGCGCGGCCACAGATCCACACACAGCGGATGGCGCGGGCGAGTCTCTTCCCTGGCAAAACTTTCCAGCTTGAGCATTACGCGGATAGTGTGCTCATCCACCGTATAAGCATGAAACAGGTCAAACTGCATTTGACCGACAATGTGTGACCACTGCGGCATATAGGCCCATAACACGCTGTGCCGATGCATTGGCAACAGGCCGCGACTCACTGCACCCGGATGGCGCAACATGCTGAGAAATAGCGAGCGCGCTTCCGGAATGTAGCACAGCGGTTGAGTTAAATGACGGCGGGCATGACGCAAATGACGCAGTGTGGTGGAGTAAATTCCGGTGATCGCGCTATTGCGTACCATGATGTAAAACATCCGCAAAATAGCCTCGGGCTCGCGGATAAACAGGTCGTCATTGCGCAGGTCAATCAATGTGCCACGCAACTGAAAGTCGTCATCAATTGGGCGCGGTTTTTCATCAGCCGGCATGGCGAGGATCGCCTCGTCAAACAGCTGGAGCAGCATGTGGTTCAGTTCACTCACTCGTCGCGTGACCCGGAAATAGTCTTTCATCATCCGCTCGATCGGCTCATTGCCTTCACCGCCATAATTGAGGCGTTGAGCCACGCTGAGCTGTCGATCAAACAGCAGACGATTATCGTAACGGTTCACGATCAGATGCAATGCAAAGCGAATGCGCCACAGAATATGCAAACATTCATTCAGTTCGGCGCGCTCCGCCAGCGTCAGGAAGCCGAAGCCGACCATCTCATCCAGCGACGTGGCACCAAAATGACGGCGGGCGACCCATTGCAGGGTGTGGATGTCGCGCAGTCCACCTGGACTGCTTTTGATATCCGGCTCCAGGTTGTAGCTGGTGCCGTGATAGCGCTGATGGCGTTGATTCTGTTCCTCCACTTTGGCAGCGTAAAATTTATCGGACGGCCAGAAACCTTCGCTAAAAATATGCTTTTGTAGCTCCAGAAACAGCGCCACGTCGCCGATAAGCAGGCGTGTTTCTATCAGGTTGGTGGCGACGGTTAAATCCGATAGCCCCTCCAGCAGACACTCTTCCAGCGTCCGCACGCTGTGCCCAACCTCTAGCCTCACGTCCCATAGCAGCGTTAACAGCTCGCCGACTTTTTCGGCCTGTGCGTCAGGGAGCTTTTTACGACTCAGGATCAGTAGGTCAATATCGGAAAGGGGATGCAGTTCGCCGCGTCCGTAACCGCCAACAGCAACCAGCGCCAGATCGGCAATCTGACCGAAACCGGCTTCAATCCACAGACGCTGAAGTAACTGGTCAATAAACTCGGTGCGGGCCTCAATGAGTTGCTCTGCGGAGATCCCGCTGTCAAACGCTTCGCCTAACCAGTGCTGGAAAGCGTCGATATGCGCTTTAATGCCGGGGCAGTTGAGGTCGTGCTGTGGCCATGTCCCTGGGTTTTGCGGTTGGCCAGGCAGGGTGGGGAGGGCAGTATTTGCGTGCTGTTCAGGAAGAGTATTCATTATGCGCCACCCATTAAAAAGCCGGATGGCGGCTAATGCGCCTTACCCGGCCTACGGATTTACTCTTCATCCTTCAAGCTGCTTCTGCGTTGGCTGCGCTCGTTCACTCCAGTCACGTACTTTTGTACGCTTCTGGAGATTCACTCTCTTGCCGTCTTGAAGCAACTCGAATGATTTTGAGTAAAGGTGCAATTTGTAGGCCTGATAAGATGCAGGGGCATCGCCATCAGGCAAAACATTATTCGCCGTGTGTGATGATCGCCGGGATGGTGTCATCCGTGCGTAACGTCAGAATTTCACAGCCGTTTTCCGTCACCACAATAGTATGCTCGTACTGAGCAGACAAGCTCCGGTCTTTGGTTTTCACCGTCCAGCCGTCTTTCATGGTGCGGATACGGTAATCACCGGCATTCAGCATCGGTTCTACGGTGAAGGTCATGCCCGGCTGCAGTACCACACCGCCGTCGTCCGCATCGTAATGCAGAACCTGCGGTTCTTCATGGAAGCCGCGACCAATGCCGTGACCGCAGTATTCACGGACCACAGAGAAACCTTCGCCTTCCGCGTATTTCTGAATTGCAGCACCCAGGGTACGCAGGCGAATACCTGGTTTTACCATGCGCAGCGCCAGGTACAGGCTTTCCTGCGTGACGCGGCACAGACGCTCGCCAAGAATGGTCGGTTTCCCGACGATAAACATTTTGGACGTATCGCCGTGGTATTCGTCTTTAATCACTGTGACGTCAATGTTGACGATATCGCCGTCTTTCAGGAGCTTGGCATCGTCCGGGATCCCGTGGCACACGACTTCATTAATAGAGATGCACACGGATTTCGGATAACCGTGATAGCCCAGGCATGCGGAAATGGCCTGCTGTTCATTCACGATGTAGTCGTTACAAATGCGATCCAGCTCGCCGGTGCTGACGCCCGGTTTAACAAACGGTGCGATCATTTCCAGTACATCAGCGGCCAGGCGGCCTGCGACGCGCATTTTTTCGATTTCTTCAGGGGTCTTGATTGAGATAGCCATGAATTCTGTCCATCAGTGCCGATGATATCGGCAATAATTGTTTAAGTGCTGCCAATGGTATCAGTCCCGCATACATGCTGCCAAATTGAGAATCATTCTAAACTTCGCCTTTCGTGCCACAGGTGCGTTGGCTGTATTTTTTCACTCCAGTCACTTACTACATGTAAGCTCCTGGAGATTCAAAAATTTGCCGCCTTCCTGTAACACGAAATTCATCGTTCATTCAGCACACAGTACCAACAATTATTGGTGTCGACGGCGTATTTGTGGTATAAAGCGCGCCGGACTTCCGTTCTATTCGCAGACTACACACGATGGACGGGAGCGACAAATCTCACTTTGTGTAACAACACACACGTATCGACACATATTCCGGGGTGCCCTTAAGGGTCGGTAATATGGGATGCGTGGAGGCTTAACCCCAACTTTTATATATAGAGGTTTTAATCATGGCAACTGTTTCCATGCGCGACATGCTCAAGGCTGGTGTTCACTTCGGTCACCAGACCCGTTACTGGAACCCGAAAATGAAGCCGTTCATCTTCGGTGCGCGTAACAAAGTTCACATCATCAACCTTGAGAAAACTGTACCGATGTTCAACGAAGCTCTGGCTGAACTGAACAAGATCTCTGCTCGTAAAGGTAAAATCCTTTTCGTTGGTACTAAACGCGCTGCAAGCGAAGCGGTGAAAGACGCTGCTAACAGCTGCGACCAGTTCTTCGTGAACCATCGCTGGCTGGGCGGTATGCTGACTAACTGGAAAACCGTTCGTCAGTCCATCAAACGTCTGAAAGATCTGGAAACTCAGTCTCAGGACGGTACTTTCGAAAAGCTGACCAAGAAAGAAGCGCTGATGCGCACCCGTGAGCTTGAGAAACTGGAAAACAGCCTGGGCGGTATCAAAGACATGGGCGGCCTGCCGGACGCTCTGTTCGTAATCGATGCTGACCACGAGCACATTGCTATCAAAGAAGCAAACAACCTGGGTATCCCGGTATTTGCTATCGTTGATACCAACTCTGATCCGGACGGTGTTGACTTCGTTATCCCGGGTAACGACGACGCAATCCGTGCTGTGACCCTGTACCTGGGCGCTGTAGCTACTACCGTTCGTGAAGGCCGTTCTCAGGATCTGGCTTCCCAGGCGGAAGAAAGCTTCGTAGAAGCTGAATAATAAGGCACGCTCGTTAGAGCGACCCCTTATATATCCTAGATAATTCGAGTTGCTGGAAGGCGTTGACGCAACGAATCCCCCGGAGCTTACGTCAGTAAGTGACTGGGGTGAGTAAGGAAAACAACGCACCAGCAGCTTGAAGAATGACGGATATAGGCCAGGTAGTATCACGTTTGGTTAGGGGGCCTGTATATGGCCCCCTTTTTCACTTTTAAATCTGTGCGGTTTCATGCCGGGCAGATCAAATCTTCCGAGGATTTTAGAATGGCTGAAATTACCGCATCCCTGGTAAAAGAGCTGCGTGAGCGTACTGGCGCAGGCATGATGGATTGCAAAAAAGCACTGACTGAAGCTAATGGCGACATCGAGCTGGCAATCGAAAACATGCGTAAGTCCGGTGCTATTAAAGCAGCGAAAAAAGCAGGCAACGTTGCTGCTGACGGCGTAATCAAAACCAAAATCGACGGCAATATCGCTTTCATTCTGGAAGTTAACTGCCAGACTGACTTCGTTGCTAAAGATGCTGGTTTCCAGGCATTTGCTGACAAAGTACTGGACGCTGCTGTTGCTGGCAAAATCACTGACGTTGAAGTTCTGAAAGCACAGTTCGAAGAAGAACGTGTTGCTCTGGTTGCTAAAATCGGTGAGAACATCAACATCCGTCGCGTGGCTTCCCTGGAAGGCGAAGTTCTGGGTAGCTACCAGCACGGTGCGCGTATCGGTGTTCTGGTTGCTGCAACTGGCGCTGATGAAGAACTGGTTAAACAGCTGGCAATGCACATTGCTGCAAGCAAACCAGAATTCGTTAAGCCGGAAGACGTTTCTGCTGAAGTAGTAGAAAAAGAATACCAGGTTCAGCTGGATATCGCGATGCAGTCTGGCAAGCCGAAAGAAATCGCAGAGAAAATGGTTGAAGGCCGCATGAAGAAATTCACCGGCGAAGTTTCTCTGACTGGTCAGCCTTTCGTTATGGAACCGAGCAAATCTGTTGCTCAGCTGCTGAAAGAGCACAACGCTGACGTAACTGGTTTCATCCGCTTCGAAGTGGGTGAAGGCATCGAGAAAGTTGAGACTGACTTTGCAGCAGAAGTTGCTGCGATGTCCAAGCAGTCTTAATTTTAAAAGGAGCCGCCTGAGGGCGGCTTCTTTTTGCGCCCGACTTGTAAATTCAGCTAAGCGCTATAGTGGCAGGGCTGAAAAGCGACATACAATGTCGCTGGAATTAACTCATCTCATTCGTTGACAGTCTCAGGAAAGAAACATGGCTACCAATGCAAAACCCGTCTACAAACGTATTCTGCTTAAGTTAAGTGGCGAAGCTCTGCAAGGTTCAGAGGGCTTCGGTATTGATGCAAGCATACTTGACCGTATGGCTCAGGAAATCAAAGAGCTGGTCGAGCTGGGAATCCAGGTTGGCGTAGTGATCGGTGGTGGTAACCTGTTCCGTGGTGCTGGTCTGGCGAAAGCAGGGATGAACCGCGTCGTGGGCGACCACATGGGCATGTTAGCCACCGTAATGAACGGTCTGGCGATGCGCGATGCGCTTCACCGCGCCTATGTGAACGCTCGCCTGATGTCCGCTATCCCTCTGAACGGCGTGTGTGATAACTACAGCTGGGCGGAAGCGATCAGCCTGTTGCGTAACAACCGCGTGGTTATTTTGTCCGCTGGTACAGGCAACCCGTTCTTCACCACTGACTCCGCAGCCTGCCTGCGTGGTATTGAAATTGAAGCGGATGTGGTTCTGAAAGCCACTAAAGTTGATGGTGTGTTTACCGCCGATCCAGCTAAAGATCCAACAGCAACCATGTACGAACAGTTGACCTATGCTGAAGTACTGGATAAAGAACTGAAAGTGATGGATCTGGCTGCGTTCACGCTGGCTCGTGACCACAAATTACCGATTCGTGTCTTCAACATGAACAAACCGGGTGCGTTGCGCCGCGTTGTGATGGGTGAAAAAGAAGGCACGTTAATCACGGAATAATTCCCGTTGCGGCTAAATGCAGGTAATATTCCGCTTTAATGTCGCGGGATACGTCCCTCAAAATTAATCAAGACTATACTTGTCACATCTTGCGTGGTGGGTATGGTCTGACTGAAACAAGCTTTCAAGGATTCGTAACGTGATCAACGATATCAGAAAAGATGCTGAAGTACGCATGGACAAATGCGTCGAAGCATTCAAAAATCAAATCAGCAAAATTCGCACGGGTCGTGCTTCTCCCAGCCTGCTGGATGGCATTATCGTAGAATATTACGGCACGCCGACTCCGCTGCGCCAGCTGGCAAGCGTAACGGTTGAAGATTCCCGTACCCTGAAAATCAACGTGTTTGACCGTTCTATGGGTCCGGCTGTTGAGAAAGCGATTATGGCTTCTGACCTCGGTCTGAACCCAAGCTCAGCGGGTTCTGACATCCGCGTTCCGCTGCCACCGCTGACCGAAGAACGTCGTAAAGATCTGACCAAGATCGTACGTGGTGAAGCTGAAGGCGCGCGTGTTGCTGTGCGTAACGTACGCCGTGACGCCAACGACAAAGTGAAAGCGCTGCTGAAAGATAAAGAGATCAGCGAAGATGACGATCGCCGTTCTCAGGACGACGTACAGAAACTGACCGATGCTGCAATCAAGAAAGTTGATGCGGCGCTGGCAGAGAAAGAAGCGGAACTGATGCAGTTCTGATTCGCCTGTACGCTAAAAACGCCGCTTAGAAGGCCTGAGAAGGCTGGATGGCGGCGTTTTGCTTTTTTATCCTGTCTCAATTCTTCTGGATGTCTCATGAAGCAATTAACCATCCTGGGCTCAACCGGCTCTATTGGTTGCAGTACGCTCGATGTAGTACGCCATAACCCGGATAAATTTCGTGTTGCTGCGTTGGTAGCGGGTAAAAATGTCGCCCGTATGGTGGAGCAATGCCTTGAGTTTTCCCCCCGCTACGCGGTGATGGATGACGAAAAAAGTGCAGCGCTGGTGAAATCCGCATTGCGGGATCATGGAAGTCGCACCGAGGTTATGTGCGGGCAGCAGGCGGCCTGTGATATGGCCGCGCTGGATGATGTCGATCAGGTCATGGCGGCGATAGTTGGCGCGGCAGGTTTGTTGCCAACGCTTGCGGCAATCCGCGCAGGCAAAAACATTTTGCTGGCGAATAAAGAGTCTCTGGTAACCTGCGGACGTCTGTTTATGGACGACGTGAAACGGCATAAAGCGCAGCTTTTGCCGGTAGATAGCGAACATAACGCGATTTTTCAGAGTTTACCGCAACCTATCCAACACAATCTGGGATACGCTGACCTTGAGCAAAACGGCGTTGTGTCTGTTTTGCTTACCGGGTCTGGTGGCCCTTTCCGTGAAACGCCATTGCCCGATCTGGCTCTAATGACTCCCGATCAGGCATGTCGTCATCCGAATTGGTCGATGGGACGAAAAATCTCCGTCGATTCCGCCACCATGATGAATAAAGGTCTGGAATACATTGAAGCGCGTTGGTTGTTTAATGCCAGTGCAAGCCAGATGGAAGTGCTGATCCATCCACAGTCGGTTATTCACTCGATGGTCCGTTATCAGGATGGTAGCGTCCTGGCCCAGTTGGGTGAGCCTGATATGCGCACGCCTATCGCCCATACGATGGCATGGCCGGAACGTGTGAGCTCTGGGGTTAAGCCTGTCGATTTTTGCAAACTCAGTGCGTTGACGTTTTCCGCACCTGATTATCAGCGTTATCCGTGCCTGAAACTGGCGATGGACGCGTTTGAGCAAGGACAGGCTGCGACAACTGCGCTGAACGCCGCAAATGAGATTACCGTTGCTGCATTTTTGGCGCAGCAGATTCGATTTACGGATATCGCCGATCTCAATTTGTCCGTACTGGATAGGATGGATTTGCAGGAACCGCAGAGCGTTGAAGATGTGCTGAGGGTCGATGCCATCGCCAGAGACGTCGCGACAAAACAAGTGACACGACTCTCAAGCTGATGATAATCCCTCTGTGAGGGATCGTGCTATTTGTTAGCGTTGGGCTTCAGTGATATAGTCTGCGCCACCTGATCGCAGGTATTTGCTTTTTTTCGATCGGGTAAGCCGTGGTTTGACACGGCTTTTTTGTGGATAGGCTTCAGTATTCCTGAGTACCGTATAATCCTTTCAGGGACTAAAAACGCGTTATGTTGTCTGCAACTAAACCATTAAGCGAGAACTTGCCAGCACATGGTTGTCGCCATGTCGCAATTATCATGGATGGCAATGGCCGCTGGGCGAAAAAGCAAGGGAAGATCCGCGCCTTTGGGCATAAGGCCGGAGCAAAATCCGTCCGCCGGGCTGTCTCTTTTGCTGCCAATAACGGTATTGACGCGTTAACGCTGTATGCCTTTAGCAGTGAGAACTGGAACCGACCAGCGCAGGAAGTCAGTGCGTTAATGGAATTGTTTGTGTGGGCACTTGATAGCGAAGTGAAAAACCTGCACCGCCATAACGTGCGCCTGCGTATTATTGGGGATATCAGTCGATTTAACACACGTTTGCAAGAACGGATTCGCAAGTCGGAAGCGCTTACCGCCCAGAATACCGGGTTAACGCTGAATATTGCCGCGAATTACGGTGGACGGTGGGATATTGTCCAGGGCGTCAGGCAACTGGCACAACAGGTGCAGGAAGGTCTGTTGCGTCCAGAGCAAATTGATGAAGAGATGCTTGGTCAGCAAGTGTGTATGCATGAGCTGGCTCCTGTGGATTTAGTGATAAGGACTGGGGGAGAGCATCGAATTAGTAATTTTTTGTTGTGGCAAATTGCCTATGCCGAACTTTACTTTACGGATGTTCTCTGGCCCGATTTCGATGAACAAGACTTTGAAGGTGCGCTACATGCCTTTGCTAATCGTGAGCGTCGTTTCGGCGGCACCGAGCCCGGTGATGAAAAAGCCTGATGGGGGTCGCTTTTGCTGAAGTATCGCCTGATTTCTGCTTTTGTTTTAATACCCGTTGTCATCGCGGCGTTGTTTTTGTTGCCGCCGGTGGGGTTCGCCATTGTTACGCTGGTCGTCTGTATGCTGGCCGCCTGGGAATGGGGACAGTTAAGCGGTTTTGCCACGCGTACACAGCGAGTTTGGTTGGCGGTTTTGTGCGGGCTATTGCTGGCACTGATGCTGTTTTTGCTGCCTGAGTATCATCATAATATTCACCAACCGCTGGTTGAAGTGTCGCTTTGGGCGTCGCTGGGCTGGTGGGCCGTGGCGCTATTACTGGTGTTGTTTTACCCCGGTTCAGCCTCGGTCTGGCGTAATTCCAAAACATTACGCATAATTTTCGGCGTGTTAACCATTGTTCCTTTCTTTTGGGGAATGCTGGCGCTACGTGCCTGGCACTATGATGAGAATCATTATAGTGGCGCGCTATGGCTGCTCTATGTCATGATCCTCGTTTGGGGAGCGGACTCTGGTGCCTATATGTTTGGTAAGATGTTTGGCAAACATAAACTGGCGCCGAAGGTTTCTCCTGGTAAAACCTGGCAGGGTTTTATTGGCGGACTTGCCACTGCAGCTGTAATCTCGTGGGGTTATGGTATGTGGGCGAATCTTGAAGTTGCGCCTGTCACCTTGCTCATTTGCTCCATCGTTGCAGCCCTGGCCTCCGTGCTGGGTGACCTGACCGAGAGTATGTTTAAGCGTGAAGCAGGTATTAAGGACAGTGGTCACTTAATCCCAGGACACGGTGGTATTCTGGATCGTATTGACAGCCTGACGGCTGCGGTGCCGGTCTTTGCTTGCCTGTTGTTACTGGTATTCAGGACGCTCTAACGGATGGTCTTATGCTGAGTATTCTCTGGAATCTGGCTGCATTCATCGTTGCACTTGGTGTACTTATCACCGTGCATGAATTTGGTCATTTCTGGGTTGCACGGCGCTGCGGAGTCCGCGTCGAGCGCTTTTCCATTGGCTTTGGAAAAGCGCTTTGGCGCCGTACCGATAAACAGGGTACGGAATACGTGATCGCCTTAATTCCCCTCGGCGGTTACGTCAAAATGCTGGATGAGCGCGCTGAGCCCGTTGTACCGGAGCTGCGCCACTATGCTTTCAACAATAAAACAGTTGGGCAGCGCGCGGCCATTATCGCTGCAGGCCCGATTGCAAATTTCCTCTTCGCTATTTTTGCCTACTGGCTGGTGTTTATCATCGGTGTCCCTGGCGTTCGACCGGTTGTTGGTGAAATAACACCCAACTCGATTGCTGCCCAGGCGCAAATTCAGCCCGGTACGGAACTAAAAGCGGTTGATGGTATCGAAACCCCTGATTGGGATACCGTCCGATTGCAGCTGGTAGCCAAAATTGGTGATGAGCAGACTATCCTCAGCGTGGCACCGTTTGGTAGTAACCAGCGACAGGATAAAACGCTGGATTTGCGCCAATGGGCATTTGAGCCAGACAAACAGGACCCCGTCACGAGTTTGGGCATTCGTCCTCGTGGTCCGCAGATTGAACCGGTGCTGTCAGAAGTGCAGGTAAACTCCGCGGCAAGTAAGGCGGGTTTGCAAGCTGGCGACAGGATCGTTAAAGTCAATGGTCAGCCGCTGACGCAATGGATGACGTTCGTGACGTTGGTGCGCGATAATCCGGATAAGCCGTTAGCGCTAGATATTGAAAGACAAGGAAGTTCCTTGTCTTTAACGTTAACCCCAGATTCAAAACAGGTTAACGGGAAGGCAGAAGGTTTTGCGGGCGTGGTGCCTAAAGTTATTCCTCTGCCTGATGAGTATAAGACTGTACGCCAGTATGGGCCATTCAGCGCCATCCTCGAAGCCTCGGATAAAACGTGGCAGTTGATGAAGCTAACGGTCAGTATGCTGGGAAAATTGATTACCGGTGATGTAAAACTGAACAACCTCAGTGGGCCGATTTCTATCGCCCAGGGGGCTGGGATGTCAGCGGAGTTCGGGGTTATTTATTACCTGATGTTCCTTGCGCTTATCAGCGTGAACTTAGGGATAATCAACCTGTTTCCGTTGCCCGTTCTTGACGGGGGGCATCTGCTGTTCCTGGCGATTGAAAAGCTGAAGGGCGGTCCGGTATCCGAGCGGGTTCAAGACTTTAGTTATCGCATTGGCTCTATCTTGCTGGTGTTGTTAATGGGGCTTGCACTTTTCAATGATTTCTCTCGGTTGTAAGAGAGTGTTAGGAAGAACGCATAATAACGATGGCGATGAAAAAGTTGCTCATAGCGTCGCTGCTGTTTAGCAGCGCCACCGTATACGGTGCTGAAGGGTTCGTAGTGAAGGACATTCATTTCGAAGGCCTACAGCGAGTCGCCGTTGGTGCGGCTCTCCTCAGTATGCCGGTGCGCACAGGCGACACGGTTAATGATGAAGATATCAGTAATACCATTCGTGCTCTGTTCGCCACCGGTAACTTTGAGGATGTCCGCGTCCTGCGCGATGGTGATACCCTTCTGGTTCAGGTAAAAGAGCGTCCGACGATTGCCAGCATCACTTTCTCCGGTAATAAATCGGTGAAAGATGACATGCTCAAGCAAAACCTCGAGGCGTCTGGCGTACGTGTTGGCGAGTCTCTGGATCGCACAACGCTTGCCGATATCGAAAAAGGCCTGGAAGATTTCTACTATAGCGTCGGTAAATACAGCGCCAGTGTGAAAGCAGTGGTCACGCCGTTGCCGCGTAACCGCGTTGACCTCAAACTGGTCTTCCAGGAAGGCGTTTCGGCGAAGATCCAACAGATCAATATCGTCGGCAACCATGCCTTCACAACCGACGAGCTTATCTCTCACTTCCAACTGCGCGATGAAGTACCGTGGTGGAACGTGGTGGGCGATCGTAAATACCAGAAACAGAAACTGGCGGGCGACCTTGAAACCCTGCGCAGCTACTATCTGGATCGCGGCTATGCTCGCTTCAATATCGATTCCACACAGGTTAGCCTGACGCCGGATAAAAAAGGTATCTACATCACCGTTAACATCACAGAAGGCGAGCAGTACAAGCTTTCTGGGGTCCAGGTGAGTGGTAATCTGGCCGGGCACTCTGCCGAAATTGAGACCCTGACGAAAATCGAACCGGGTGAACTCTATAACGGCACTAAAGTGACCAAAATGGAAGATGATATCAAGAAGCTACTGGGACGCTATGGTTATGCCTACCCGCGTGTACAGTCGCAGCATGAAATCAACGATGCAGACAAAACCGTTAAATTGCGTGTAAACGTGGATGCGGGTAACCGTTTCTATGTGCGTAAGATCCGTTTTGAAGGTAACGACACCTCGAAAGATTCCGTGCTGCGTCGCGAAATGCGCCAGATGGAAGGTGCCTGGTTGGGCAGCGATCTGGTTGACCAGGGTAAAGAGCGTCTGAACCGTCTGGGTTACTTTGAAACTGTCGATACCGATACTCAACGTGTTCCGGGCAGTCCTGATCAGGTTGATGTGGTTTATAAGGTGAAAGAGCGCAACACCGGTAGCTTTAACTTCGGTGTGGGTTACGGCACTGAAAGTGGCGTGAGCTTCCAGGCGGGCGTTCAGCAGGATAACTGGTTAGGTACCGGTTATTCCGTCGGGATTAGCGGCACCAAAAACGACTATCAGACCTATACTGAGCTGTCTGTCACCAACCCGTACTTCACCGTCGATGGTGTGAGTCTCGGTGGCCGTGTCTTCTATAACGACTTCCAGGCGGATGATGCAGATCTGTCCGACTATACCAACAAAAGCTATGGTACGGACGTAACGCTGGGCTTCCCGGTCAACGAATACAACACGTTGCGTGCAGGCCTGGGTTATGTACATAACAAACTGTCCAACATGCAGCCGCAGATTGCGATGGATCGTTATCTTGAATCCATGGGTGAAGACAATACCAACAGCTTTGCCGCGGATGATTTCACCTTCAACTACGGTTGGACCTACAACAAGCTGGACCGTGGGTATTTCCCTACGGAAGGTACGCGTGTCAACCTGAACGGTAAAGTGACCATCCCGGGTTCTGATAACGAATACTATAAAGCGACGTTGGATACGGCGACCTATGTGCCGATCGATGACGACCACAAATGGGTGGTTTTGGGACGCACCAAGCTGGGTTATGGTGATGGCATTGGCGGCAAAGAGATGCCGTTCTATGAGAACTTCTACGCGGGTGGTTCCAGCACTGTACGTGGCTTCCAGTCAAACACCATTGGTCCAAAAGCAGTCTATTTGCCAGGTGCTAAATCGGATTCCAATTCGAGTAACTATGAAGAGTGTTCGAGAACTGACAATAAACCTTGTCAATCAGACGATGCAGTCGGCGGTAACGCCATGGCTGTAGCGAGCCTGGAATTTATCACACCTACGCCGTTTATCAGCGATAAATATGCTAACTCGGTCCGTACTTCCTTCTTCTGGGATATGGGTACCGTGTGGGATACGAACTGGCAGAATACCGCTGACACCCGTGCAGTTGGCGTGCCAGACTACAGCGATCCGAATAATATCCGTATGTCTGCGGGTATCGCGTTACAATGGATGTCCCCATTGGGGCCGTTGGTTTTCTCCTACGCCCAACCGTTCAAGAAGTACGATGGAGACAAAGCGGAACAGTTCCAGTTTAACATTGGTAAAACCTGGTAATTGTTCTTCGCAAAGGAATGTAGTGGTAGTGTAGCGCTGACTTTAGGCGATCTTGCATGGGATCGCCTGGCCACGCAAAGAACTGCACCTTCGGGTGCAAATGGGATGGTAAGGAGTTAATTGTGAAAAAGTGGTTATTAGCTGCAGGTCTCGGTTTAGCGATGGCAACGTCCGCACAGGCTGCTGACAAAATTGCAATCGTCAACATGGGTAGCCTGTTCCAACAGGTTGCACAGAAGACGGGTGTTTCTACTACGCTGGAAAATGAGTTCAAAGGCCGCGCCAGCGAACTGCAGCGTATGGAATCCGACCTGCAATCTAAAATGCAGCGTCTGCAATCAATGAAAGCAGGCAGCGACCGTACCAAGCTGGAAAAAGACGTAATGGCTCAGCGCCAGACTTTCTCTCAGAAAGCGCAGGCTTTCGAGCAGGATCGTCAACGTCGTTCTAACGAAGAACGCGGCAAGCTGGTTAATCGTATCCAGACAGCTGTGAAATCTGTTGCGAGCAGCCAGAGCATCGATCTGGTTGTTGACGCGAACACCGTTGCATACAACAGCAGCGATGTAAAAGACATCACCGCTGACGTACTGAAACAGGTTAAATAAGTAATGCCTTCAATTCGACTGGCTGATTTAGCAGAGCAGTTGGATGCAGAATTACACGGTGATGGCGATATCGTCATCACCGGCGTAGCGTCCATGCAATCTGCGCAAACTGGCAATATCACGTTCATGGTGAATCCAAAGTACCGTGAGCACCTGAGTGCATGCCAGGCTTCTGCCGTTGTGATGACGCAGGACTCCCTTCCATTTGCTAAGAGTGCTGTGCTGGTAGTGAAGAATCCCTACCTGACCTATGCACGAATGGCGCAAATTTTAGATACCACGCCTCAGCCTGCGCAAAATATTGCACCGAGTGCAGTAATCGATGCGACGGCGAAGTTGGGTAACAATGTTTCTGTGGGCGCGAATGCGGTCATTGAGTCTGGCGTAGAACTGGGCGATAACGTGGTTATCGGCGCAGGTTGCTTCGTTGGAAAAAACACAAAAATCGGCGCAGGTTCACGCTTGTGGGCGAATGTGACGATTTACCACGACATTCAGATCGGTGAAAATTGCCTGATCCAGTCCAGCACCGTTGTCGGATCCGACGGATTTGGTTACGCGAACGATCGCGGTAACTGGGTGAAGATCCCGCAGCTTGGTCGCGTGATTATTGGCGATCGTGTTGAGATTGGCGCATGTACCACCATTGACCGTGGTGCGCTGGACGATACCGTGATCGGTAATGGTGTTATCATTGATAACCAGTGCCAGATTGCGCATAACGTCGTGATTGGCGACAATACGGCTGTAGCCGGTGGCGTCATTATGGCGGGTAGCCTGAAGATTGGCCGTTACTGCATGATTGGCGGCGCCAGCGTGATTAATGGGCATATGGAAATATGCGACAAAGTCACGGTAACTGGCATGGGTATGGTGATGCGTCCTATCACTGAACCGGGCGTCTACTCCTCAGGCATTCCGCTACAACCCAACAAGGTATGGCGTAAAACAGCTGCACTGGTGATGAACATTGATGATATGAGCAAGCGCCTCAAAGCGATTGAGCGCAAGGTTAATCAACAAGACTAAAGCACCGTCTTTGCATGTCTGACTTTTCGGCCTGTCCCATTCATACGATTGCGACAGGCCGTGTTATTATTGCCTTTTAGTATATTTTGACAGGAAGAGTATTTTGACTACTAACACTCATACTCTGCATATTGAAGAGATTTTAGAACTTCTGCCGCACCGTTTTCCGTTTTTACTGGTAGACCGCGTGCTGGATTTTGAAGAAGGTCGTTTTCTGCGCGCAGTGAAAAATGTATCCGTTAACGAGCCTTTCTTTCAGGGCCACTTCCCGGGTAAACCGATTTTTCCTGGCGTGTTGATTCTGGAAGCGATGGCGCAGGCCACGGGTATTCTGGCGTTTAAAAGCGTAGGAAAACTGGAACCGGGCGAACTGTATTATTTCGCTGGTATTGATGAAGCACGCTTTAAGCGTCCCGTCGTGCCTGGCGATCAGATGATCATGGAAGTGACTTTCGAGAAAACGCGCCGCGGCCTGACCCGTTTCAAAGGGGTTGCACTGGTCGACGGTAAAGTTGTGTGCGAAGCAACGATGATGTGTGCCCGTAGCCGGGAGGCCTGATACGTGATTGATAAATCCGCCTTTATTCACCCAACAGCCATTGTCGAAGACGGCGCAAGCATTGGCGCTAATGCTCACATTGGCCCATTTTGTATTGTTGGACCCCATGTTGAAATTGGTGAGGGTACCGTACTGAAGTCTCACGTTGTCGTGAATGGCCATACCAAAATTGGTCGCGATAACGAGATTTATCAGTTTGCCTCCATCGGTGAAGTGAACCAGGACCTGAAATATGCTGGTGAACCGACCCGTGTGGAAATTGGCGATCGCAACCGCATTCGCGAAAGCGTCACCATTCATCGTGGCACAGTGCAAGGCGGTGGGTTGACGAAGGTGGGCAGCGATAACTTACTGATGATTAACGCACACGTTGCGCATGATTGTACGGTAGGTAACCGTTGCATTCTGGCGAATAACGCGACACTTGCCGGACATGTTTCGCTTGATGATTTTGTTATCATCGGCGGCATGACCGCGGTGCACCAGTTCTGCATTATTGGTGCACACGTGATGGTGGGTGGCTGCTCTGGCGTAGCCCAGGACGTCCCGCCATACGTTATCGCCCAGGGTAACCACGCGACGCCATTTGGCGTTAATATCGAAGGTCTGAAGCGTCGCGGCTTCACCCGTGAAGCCATTACTGCGATCCGCAACGCCTATAAAGCGCTGTACCGCAGCGGTAAAACGCTTGAGGAAGTGAAACCGGAAATCGCCGAACTGGCGAAGCAGTACCCCGATGTTCAGGCTTTTAGTGACTTCTTTGAACGCTCAACGCGTGGTCTGATTCGTTAATGACTGAACAGCCTCCTTTAACGATTGCCCTTGTCGCCGGAGAAACCTCCGGCGATATTCTTGGTGCCGGTTTAATTCGTGCACTCAAGGCCCGTGTTCCCAATGCGCGGTTTGTTGGCATTGCGGGTCCATTGATGCAGGCGGAAGGTTGTGAAGCCTGGTACGAAATGGAAGAACTGGCAGTAATGGGCATTGTAGAAGTGCTCGGGCGCCTGCGCCGTTTACTGCATATCCGTGCCGATCTCACTCGCCGATTCACCGACCTTAAGCCGGATGTTTTCGTCGGGATTGATGCGCCTGATTTCAACATTACCCTCGAAGGCAACCTGAAATCGCAGGGCATAAAAACTATTCATTACGTCAGTCCTTCTGTGTGGGCCTGGCGACAGAAACGCGTTTTCAAAATAGGCAGATCCACCAATATGGTGCTGGCCTTTCTGCCTTTCGAAAAAGCGTTTTATGACAAATTTAACGTCCCGTGCCGCTTCATCGGCCACACTATGGCGGATGCCATGCCGCTGGATCCGGATAAAAACGCAGCGCGTGATGTGTTAGGCATTCCTCATGATGCTCACTGCCTGGCGCTTTTGCCTGGGAGTCGCGGTGCAGAAGTGGAGATGCTCAGCGCCGATTTTCTGAAAACGGCGCAGCTATTACGTCAGCATTATCCGGATCTCGAAGTCGTCGTGCCGTTGGTCAATGCCAAACGGCGCGAGCAATTTGAACGTATCAAGGCTGAGGTTGCCCCGGAACTTTCCGTGCATATGCTCAATGGAATGGGACGCGAAGCAATGGTCGCCAGTGATGCTGCGCTGTTGGCCTCTGGCACGGCTGCACTGGAATGTATGCTGGCGAAATGCCCGATGGTGGTTGGCTACCGTATGAAACCTTTCACTTTCTGGTTGGCAAAACGTCTGGTGAAGACTGATTACGTTTCGCTACCTAACCTGCTAGCGGGAAGAGAACTGGTTAAAGAGCTGTTGCAGGATGAATGTGAGCCGCAGGCGCTGGCGCACGCGTTGCTGCCTCTGTTGGCGAACGGTAAAACCAGCCATGCGATGCACGACACGTTCCGCGAATTGCACCAGCAGATCCGTTGCAATGCGGATGAGCAGGCGGCGGATGCAGTCCTGGAGTTAGCACAATGATTGAATTTGTTTATCCACATACGCATTTGGTAGCGGGTGTGGATGAAGTTGGACGTGGTCCATTGGTTGGCGCGGTAGTGACTGCCGCGGTCATTCTGGATCCGGCTCGTCCTATTATTGGTCTGAACGACTCAAAAAAACTGTCGGAAAAGCGTCGTCTGTCACTTTACGATGAAATCAAAGAAAAAGCGTTAAGCTGGAGTTTGGGTCGTGCGGAACCGCATGAAATCGACGAGCTGAACATTTTGCATGCCACCATGCTGGCGATGCAGCGTGCGGTTGCGGGTCTGCATATTGCGCCGGAATACGTACTGATTGACGGCAATCGTTGCCCGGCATTACCGATGCCGTCAATGGCGGTGGTCAAAGGTGATAGCCGCGTGGCGGAGATTAGCGCTGCGTCGATACTGGCAAAAGTCACCCGTGACGCTGAAATGGCGGCGCTGGATACGGTTTTCCCGCAGTATGGCTTTGCACAGCATAAAGGTTATCCGACCGCTTTTCATCTGGAAAAGTTGGCACTGCATGGCGCAACAGAGCACCATCGCCGTAGTTTTGGCCCCGTCAAACGCGCACTGGGACTCACGTCCTGATTCTTGTGTCGAAGGAATCTGAAGATGTCTGAACCTCGTTTCGTTCACCTGCGGGTGCACAGCGACTACTCCATGATCGATGGGCTGGCGAAAACCGGGCCGCTGGTGAAAAAGGCGGCCGCGTTGGGCATGCCTGCGCTGGCGATCACCGATTTTACCAACCTGTGTGGTCTGGTGAAGTTTTACGGAGCGGGTCATGGCGCAGGTATTAAGCCGATTGTTGGCGCAGATTTTCATGTCCGTAGCGAACTATTGGGTGATGAACTCACGCAACTGACTGTACTGGCTGCTAATAATACGGGCTACCAGAACCTGACGTTGTTGATATCAAAAGCCTATCAGCGCGGCTATGGCGCAGAAGGGCCGGTGATCGACAGAGACTGGCTGGTTGAGCTAAAAGACGGGTTAATCTTGCTTTCCGGCGGCCGTATGGGCGACGTCGGACGCAGCCTGTTGCGTGGGAACAACGCACTGGTCGACGAGTGCGTGGCGTTTTATGAAGAGCATTTCCCTGATTGCTACTTCCTTGAGCTGATCCGTACCGGTCGACAGGATGAAGAAAATTACCTGCATGCTGCAGTAGCGCTGGCCGAAACACGCGGCCTGCCGGTGGTCGCGACCAACGATGTTCGCTTCCTTGAAACCGGTGACTTTGACGCGCATGAAATCCGCGTAGCAATCCACGACGGGTTCACTCTTGATGATCCCAAACGCCCGCGTAACTATTCGCCGCAGCAGTACATGCGCAGTGAAGAGGAGATGTGCGAGCTGTTCTCCGATATCCCGGAAGCGCTGGAAAACACCGTCGAGATTGCCAAACGTTGCAACGTGACGGTGCGCCTGGGTGAATACTTCCTGCCGCAGTTCCCGACTGGCGACATGACCACCGAGGATTTCCTCGTCGCGAAATCGCGTGAAGGCCTGGAAGAACGTCTGGAATTTTTGTTCCCCGATCCTGAAGTTCGCGCGCAGAAGCGCCCGCCTTATGATGAACGTCTGGAAGTTGAACTTAAGGTTATCAACCAGATGGGCTTCCCGGGTTACTTCCTGATCGTAATGGAATTTATCCAGTGGTCGAAAGATAACGGTGTACCGGTAGGCCCTGGACGTGGTTCCGGTGCAGGCTCGCTGGTGGCCTACGCGCTGAAAATTACCGACCTTGATCCGCTGGAATTCGACCTGCTGTTCGAACGTTTCCTGAACCCGGAACGTGTCTCAATGCCCGACTTCGACGTTGACTTCTGTATGGAGAAACGCGACCAGGCCATCGAACACGTGGCGGAAATGTACGGTCGTGATGCGGTTTCGCAGATTATTACCTTCGGTACGATGACGGCAAAAGCGGTTATCCGCGACGTGGGCCGCGTACTGGGTCACCCGTATGGCTTTGTTGACCGTATTTCGAAACTGGTGCCGCCCGATCCGGGCATGACGCTGGCTAAAGCCTTTGAAGCCGAACCTCAACTGCCGGAAATCTATGAGGCAGATGAAGAGGTTAGAGCGCTTATTGATATGGCGCGCAAGCTGGAAGGTGTCACGCGTAACGCGGGTAAGCACGCCGGTGGCGTGGTTATCGCACCGACCAAAATTACCGATTTTGCGCCGCTGTACTGCGATGAGCAGGGGCTGCACCCGGTTACCCAGTTTGATAAGAACGACGTGGAATACGCCGGCCTGGTGAAATTCGACTTCCTCGGTCTGCGTACGCTCACCATCATTAACTGGGCGCTGGAGATGATCAACGCGCGGCGTGAGAAGAACGGCGAACCGCCGCTGGATATCGCCGCGATTCCGCTGGACGACAAGAAAAGTTTTGACATGCTGCAACGCTCGGAGACAACAGCCGTCTTCCAGCTTGAATCCCGCGGCATGAAAGATCTTATCAAGCGACTGCAGCCTGACTGCTTCGAAGATATGATAGCCCTGGTGGCCCTGTTCCGACCGGGTCCGCTACAGTCGGGGATGGTAGATAACTTTATCGACCGTAAGCATGGTCGTGAAGAGATTTCCTACCCGGACGTACAATGGCAGCATGAGTGTCTGAAACCGGTACTGGAGCCGACCTACGGCATTATCCTGTATCAGGAACAGGTTATGCAGATTGCCCAGGAGTTGTCCGGCTACACCCTTGGCGGCGCGGATATGCTGCGTCGTGCGATGGGTAAGAAAAAGCCGGAAGAGATGGCCAAGCAGCGCGGCACCTTTGAAGAAGGGGCGAAAAAGCGCGGCGTCGACGGCGAACTGGCGATGAAAATCTTTGACCTGGTGGAGAAATTCGCCGGTTACGGATTTAACAAATCGCACTCCGCTGCCTATGCGCTGGTTTCTTACCAGACGCTGTGGCTGAAGGCGCATTATCCTGCCGAGTTTATGGCGGCGGTAATGACCGCCGATATGGATAACACCGAGAAAGTCGTCGGACTGGTGGATGAATGCTGGCGCATGGGGCTCAAAATCCTGCCGCCGGACATCAACTCCGGGCTTTATCATTTTCACGTGAATGATGATGGCGAGATTGTCTACGGCATCGGCGCGATAAAAGGCGTGGGTGAAGGGCCAATTGAGGCTATTATTGAGGCGCGAAATGAAGGTGGTTACTTCCGCGAGCTGTTTGATCTCTGTGCGCGTACGGATATCAAAAAACTCAACCGCCGGGTGCTGGAAAAGCTAATCATGTCCGGGGCGTTTGACCGCCTTGGCCCGCATCGCGCGGCGTTGATGAACTCGCTCAGCGATGCCCTAAAAGCCGCCGATCAGCATGCGAAAGCCGAAGCAATTGGTCAGGCTGATATGTTTGGCGTACTGGCGGAAGAGCCGGAACAAATTGAACAGTCTTATGCCAACTGTACGCCGTGGCCGGAGCAGGTGGTATTAGACGGTGAGCGTGAAACGTTAGGTCTTTACCTGACGGGACACCCTATCAATCAGTATTTAAAAGAAATTGAGCGCTATGTTGGAGGCCACAGGCTGAAAGACATGCATCCGACAGAACGTGGTAAAGTCACCACGGCTGCGGGGCTCGTCATTGCTGCGCGGGTAATGGTCACCAAGCGCGGCAATCGTATCGGCATCTGTACACTGGATGACCGTTCCGGGCGTCTGGAAGTGATGTTATTTACCGATGCTCTGGATAAATACCAGCAATTGCTGGAAAAAGACCGCATACTTATCGTCAGCGGACAGGTCAGCTTTGATGACTTCAGTGGCGGGCTTAAAATGATGGCCCGTGAAGTCATGGATATTGACGAAGCCCGGGAAAAATATGCTCGCGGGCTTGCTATCTCGCTGACGGACAGGCAAATTGATGACCAGCTTTTAAACCGACTCCGTCAGTCTCTGGAACCCCACCGCTCGGGGACAATTCCAGTACATCTCTACTATCAGAGGGCGGATGCACGTGCGCGTTTGCGTTTTGGCGCGACGTGGCGTGTCTCTCCGAGCGATCGTTTGCTAAACGATCTCCGTGGCCTTATTGGTTCGGAGCAGGTGGAACTGGAGTTTGACTAATACAGGAATACTATGAGTCTGAATTTCCTTGATTTTGAACAGCCGATTGCAGAGCTGGAAGCAAAAATCGATTCTCTGACTGCGGTTAGCCGTCAGGATGAGAAACTGGATATTAACATCGATGAAGAAGTGCATCGTCTGCGTGAAAAAAGCGTAGAACTGACGCGTAAAATCTTCGCCGATCTTGGCGCATGGCAGGTAGCCCAACTGGCGCGCCATCCACAGCGTCCGTACACCCTGGATTATGTCCGCCTGGCGTTTGATGAATTTGATGAGCTGGCGGGCGATCGGGCCTATGCGGATGATAAAGCTATCGTCGGCGGTGTCGCGCGTCTGGATGGCCGTCCGGTGATGATCATTGGTCATCAGAAAGGCCGTGAGACCAAAGAAAAAATCCGTCGTAATTTCGGCATGCCAGCGCCGGAAGGCTATCGCAAAGCGCTGCGTCTGATGGAAATGGCTGAGCGCTTCAACATGCCGATCATTACCTTCATCGACACCCCAGGGGCATACCCGGGCGTGGGCGCGGAAGAGCGTGGCCAGTCTGAAGCGATTGCGCGCAACCTGCGTGAAATGTCGCGTCTGAGCGTGCCGGTTATCTGTACCGTTATCGGTGAAGGTGGCTCCGGCGGCGCGCTGGCGATCGGCGTGGGTGATAAAGTGAATATGCTGCAGTACAGCACCTATTCCGTTATCTCTCCGGAAGGCTGCGCCTCCATTTTGTGGAAAAGCGCCGACAAAGCGCCGCTGGCCGCAGAAGCGATGGGCATCATCGCCCCGCGTCTGAAAGAGCTGAAGCTGATTGACTCTATCATCCCGGAACCGTTGGGCGGCGCCCATCGTAACCCGGAAGTGATGGCGGCATCCCTGAAAGCACAACTGCTGGCCGATCTCGCCGATCTCGACGTGTTAAGCAAAGAAGATTTGAAAAACCGTCGTTACCAGCGTCTGATGAGCTATGGTTACGCGTAAACTGCATTAATTCTGAAAAGGGCCACAACGCTGTGGCCCTTTTTTTTACCTGCAGTTTGACCAGGCTATGCTTAACTAAGGTTTTTCCAGGAGGAACGCATGAATATCATTGCCATCATGGGACCGCATGGCGTCTTTTATAAAGATGAGCCCATCAAGGAACTTGAACGTGCGCTGCAGCAGCAGGGATTTCAGATTATCTGGCCGCAGAATAGCGTCGACCTGCTGAAGTTTATCGAGCATAACCCGCGAATTTGCGGCGTCATTTTTGACTGGGATGAATACAGTCTGGATCTGTGCAGTGACATCAATCAGCTCAATGAGTATCTCCCGCTCTACGCTTTTATTAATACCCATTCGACGATGGATGTCAGCGCACACGACCTGCGCATGGCGCTGTGGTTCTTTGAGTACGCATTGGGCCAGTCTGACGATATTGCTACGCGTATTCGCCAGTACACCAATGAATATCTCGACAACATTACGCCACCTTTTACCAAAGCGCTGTTTACCTATGTGAAGGAAGGGAAGTATACCTTCTGCACGCCTGGGCACATGGCGGGAACGGCGTACCAGAAAAGTCCTGTCGGCTGCCTGTTCTATGATTTCTTTGGCGGCAATACGCTGAAAGCCGACGTGTCCATTTCCGTAACCGAACTGGGCTCATTGCTTGATCATACCGGTCCGCATCTGGAAGCGGAGGAGTATATCGCGCGTACTTTTGGTGCCGAGCAGAGCTATATGGTGACCAACGGCACCTCGACATCGAACAAGATTGTCGGTATGTATGCTGCACCTGCAGGCAGTACTCTCCTGATTGACCGCAACTGCCATAAGTCACTGGCGCATTTGCTGATGATGAGTGATGTGGTGCCAATCTGGCTGAAGCCTACGCGTAACGCGCTGGGGATCCTCGGCGGTATACCCCGTCGGGAATTTACCCACGCAAGCATTGAACGCAAAGTTGAGGAAACCAATCAGGCGCAATGGCCGGTCCACGCGGTGATCACCAACTCCACCTATGATGGCCTGTTGTATAACACCAACTGGATCAAACAAACGCTGGATGTGCCCTCCATCCATTTTGATTCAGCCTGGGTGCCGTATACCCATTTTCATCCGATCTATCAGGGGAAAAGCGGGATGAGCGGCGAACGGGTACCGGGAAAGGTGATTTTTGAAACCCAGTCCACCCACAAGATGCTGGCGGCGTTGTCACAGGCTTCGCTGATCCACATTAAGGGCGATTATGACGAAGACACGTTCAACGAAGCCTTTATGATGCACACCTCTACGTCTCCAAGCTACCCGATTGTTGCGTCTATCGAAACGGCGGCGGCAATGCTGCGTGGCAATTCAGGCAAGCGGTTAATCAATCGTTCGGTGGAACGGGCGCTGCATTTCCGTAAAGAAGTGCAGCGGCTACGCGAAGAGTCAGATGGCTGGTTCTTTGACATCTGGCAGCCGGAAAGGGTGGATGAAGCAGAGTGCTGGCCAGTGTCGCCAGGTGAAGACTGGCACGGATTTGTCGATGCTGACGCCGACCACATGTTCCTCGACCCGGTGAAAGTGACCATTCTGACACCGGGAATGGATGAACAGGGAAATATGAGCGAAGAGGGGATCCCCGCAGCGCTGGTGGCGAAATTCCTCGATGAACGCGGCGTCGTCGTCGAGAAAACGGGACCGTATAACCTGTTGTTCCTGTTCAGCATTGGTATTGATAAAACCCGGGCGATGGGGCTGCTACGTGGCCTGACGGAATTTAAACGTTCATACGACCTGAATTTACGCGTGAAAAATATGCTGCCGGATCTGTATGCCGAAGATCCTGATTTCTATCGTAATATGCGTATTCAGGATCTGGCGCAGGGGATCCACAATCTGATCCGCCAGCACGATCTCTCCGGGCTGATGCTGCGGGCATTTGATACCTTACCGGAAATGAAAATGACACCTCACCAGGCCTGGCAGCGGCAGATCAAAGGAGAGGTCGAAACGGTAATGCTTGATCAACTGGTGGGGCGCGTTTCCGCCAATATGATCCTGCCTTACCCTCCCGGTGTGCCGCTACTGATGCCCGGAGAAATGATCACTGCCAAAAGCCGTGCTGTACTCGATTTCCTGCTGATGCTGTGCTCGGTGGGGCAGCGCTACCCTGGATTTGAAACCGATATCCATGGCGCTAAACTGGGTGAGGACGGCGTGTATCGTGTGAGAGTCCTGAAAATGGCATAACGACTTGCCTGAACCCGTTGCGCACGAGTAACGTGCTGAGAGTAAAATTAAAGAGGCGAAGAGCATGCTGGGGTTAAAACAGGTTCACCATATTGCCATTATTGCGACGGACTACAGGGCCAGTAAGGCATTTTACTGCGATGTATTAGGTTTCACGTTAATGAGCGAAGCCTACCGGGAAGAGCGTGACTCCTGGAAAGGCGATCTGGCGCTGAACGGCCAGTACGTGATTGAGCTGTTTTCTTTTCCGTTTCCGCCTTGCCGCCCGAGTCGACCGGAAGCCTGCGGTTTACGCCATCTGGCGTTCAGCGTCGAGGATGTGGAAAAGTCGATTGCTCATCTTGAAGCCCATCATGTGAAATGTGAGCCGGTGCGCATCGATCCGTTTACCGGCAAACGCTTTACGTTTTTTAACGATCCAGACGGATTACCGCTTGAACTGTACGAGCTGTAAGGCTTGTCATTGTGGCGTTAGCCCGGTAACGTGCCGGGCAATGCTATTGTAAGCAATCATTATGACGACACTTACACTGAACACTTCACTTCTGAACACTAACGCGATCCTCGTTGCCTTTAGCGGCGGCCTCGACTCTACCGTACTACTGCATCAGTTGGTGCTGTGGCGAGCGCAGCATCCTGATGTCGCCCTACGCGCAATCCATATTCATCACGGATTAAGCCCGCACGCAGACAGTTGGGTACAGCACTGTGAGTCGGTATGTGCGCAGTGGCAGGTGCCGCTGGTGGTTGAACGGGTCCATCTTGAGGATGATGGCCTGGGCATCGAAGCGCAGGCTCGACGCGCGCGCTATCAGGCCTTTGCGCAGACGCTGCTGCCTGGAGAGGTGCTGATGACCGCTCAGCATCTGGACGATCAATGTGAGACATTTTTGTTAGCGCTTAAGCGTGGCAGCGGTCCTGCCGGACTTTCCGCCATGGGCGAAAACTCACCGTTCGCCGGAACCCAACTGATTCGACCGTTGCTGGCGCAAACGCGAGAAGCGCTTGAAACTTGGGCGCGACAGCATAAATTATGCTGGATAGAAGATGAAAGTAATCAGGATGATACCTACGATCGCAATTTCCTCAGGTTGCGCGTTACCCCATTGCTCCAACAGCGCTGGCCGCACTTCGCGCAAGCCACTGCTCGCAGCGCCGCGCTGTGCGCCGAGCAGGAGAGTTTATTGGATGAACTGCTGGCCAGCGATTTAGCCGATTGCATCACATCCCGCGGAACACTGTTACTGACGCCATTAATGATGATGAGCGGCGTGCGTCGTGCCGCGCTGCTTCGTCGCTGGCTGGCGGGGTTAAATGCGCCGATGCCTTCCCGTGATGGGCTGGAACGTATCTGGCAGGAAGTGGCACTGGCGCGGGAAGATGCGTCACCAAGTTTTCGCCTCGGGGAGTACGAGGTCCGTCGTTATCAGTCACAGCTGTGGTGGGTGAAGTCAGTCGATGGGCAAAGCGAAACTGTTATCCCGTGGTTAGAGTGGAAAACACCGTTGGCGCTGCCTGCCGGATTGGGTTCGGTTCAGTTAATCTCTGCGGGTGATTTGCGCTTGCCGCAAGCGGATGAAGTCGTCAGTATCCGTTTTAAAGCGCCTGGGTTATTGTATATTGTCGGGCGCAACGGTGGGCGTAAGCTTAAAAAAATCTGGCAGGAGCAGGGTATTCCTCCCTGGCGGCGAGATACCACGCCATTACTGTTTTACGGTGACACGTTGATTGCGGCAGCAGGGGTTTTCGTGACGCATGAAGGGCTGGCAAAAGGTGAAGAAGGTGTGAGTCTGGTGTGGCGTGCCTGATGGCGCTTATCAGGCCTACGTATCGTATGGAAAGTAGGCCGGATAAGGTGCAAGAAAGGTTAAGATTCGCTGACCACCACGGTACCAATTTGCGGGTGACTGAAGCTGGCAATTTTGTCGAGGCGAAGCTCACGGGTTTCACCCGAAACATCGGCGACCAGATATTCCACATTTTTACGGGAAACCAGGTCATTTGCTTTTGCCTGTAGAACTTCGCCATCTTTGAGCGCCAGCGTCAGTAACAAATGGTGCTGGCAGGCGAGTTCAAGATTGTCGTAATCATCACAGTTGATGGGTTGATACGTTTCATTCATTGACATAATCGCTCACCAGTAAGTTCGCGGCAGCATAGGCCGCCTTTTCCCTGACCGACTCTGAAAGGGCGCTGTCTGCCGCCACTTCATTAAGTACCTTCAATACGCAACCCAGCGCATCCGGGACATATCCTAAGTCTCCGCTGGCGATTTCCGCGTACCGCTTGCGTATTAACTCACAATATTTTTCCACATGCCCTCCTGTCAGCACTCTGACTTAACCGTGGATGCAAGTCTAAGCCTACGAAGATAAACTCTGTTTAGCAAGGTGACTATACCATACTCATTCAAGCAATATCAGCGCCTTGATAGACGGTACACACGTCAGTCGTTAGCAGCCTTTTGCCGCCGTTTTCGCTACAATGGCTGCCTGATTCAAAAGGAGTTCTCCCATGGCGCTTAAAGCGACAATCTATAAAGCCGTCGTCAACGTAGCGGATCTCGACCGCAGCCAGTTTCTTGACGCGACATTGACGCTGGCGCGTCACCCTTCAGAAACCCAGGAACGCATGATGTTGCGTCTGTTGGCATGGATTAAATATGCTGACGAGCGGCTGCAATTCACGCGGGGTTTAAGCGCTGAAGACGAACCCGAAGCATGGTTGCGCAACGACCACCTGGGCATTGATCTCTGGATTGAACTCGGCTTGCCGGATGAGCGTCGCCTTAAGAAGGCGTGTACCCAGTCTGCTGAAGTCGCTTTGTTTGCCTATAACAGCCGTGCAGCGCAAATCTGGTGGCAGCAGAACCAAAGCAAATGCGCGCAGTTTAAGAATCTTACCGTGTGGTATCTGGATGATGAACAACTGGCACAACTGAGTGACTTTGCCGGTCGTACAATGGCGCTACAGGCGACTATTCAGGATGGCGCTATCTGGCTGTCTGATTCTCAGAATAATCTGGAAATTCACCTGACCACGTGGCAGCCGCGTTCATGATTGTTATCTCCCGAAATGTCTCTATCCCAGATAACGAGCTGGAAATCACGGCGATTCGGGCACAGGGTGCAGGTGGACAGCACGTTAATAAGACCTCGACGGCTATCCATTTGCGCTTTGACATTCGGGCCTCTGGCCTGCCAGAGTATTACAAGGAACGCTTGCTTGCCGCCAGCCATCATCTGATTAGCGGTGATGGCGTGATTATTATTAAGGCGCAGGAATACCGTAGCCAGGAACTTAATCGGGAAGCGGCAATCTCCCGGCTGGTAGCGGTGATAAAAGAATTAACCGCAGTGCAAAAAAGCCGACAGGCAACTCGCCCTACACGCGCCTCGAAAGAGCGCAGGTTGTCATCGAAGGCGCAAAAATCCACAGTGAAAGCACTGCGTGGGAGAGTTCGTCGAACGCAAGACTGACGAGCGGGAATAAAAATTTATAAGGAATTGATAGTGAAAACAGCAATATTGTCCGTAGTCGCTGCATGCACGCTTTTTTCCTTGATCGGCTGTAATAACCGTACTGAAGTTGAAGTACTACAGCCGACGCGGGCGGCAGAATTAAAACCGATGCAGCAAAGCTGGCGTGGCATCTTGCCTTGCGCTGACTGCGAAGGGATTGAAACTTCTTTGTTCCTGGAAAAAGATGGAACATGGGTAATGAACGAACGCTATCAGGGCGTACGTGATGAACCGTCTTCGTTTGCTTCATATGGCTCGTGGGCGCGTACGGCTGATAAGCTGGTGCTGACGGACAGCAAAGGTGAAAAGTCGTACTACCGGGCTAAAGGCGAGGCGCTGGAAATGCTCGATCGTGAAGGTAACCCGATTGAGTCACAGTTTAACTACACGCTCCAGCCAGTTTCCGCCAGCTTACCGGTGACGCCAATGCCGATGCGAGGCATGTATTTCTATATGGCTGACGCGGCAATCTTTACCGACTGCGCAACGGGTAAACGGATGCCGGTGGCGAATAATGCTCAGCTTGAACGTGACTATTTAGCTGCGCGTGCAGAAAACGGACAGTCCGTATTGCTGACGCTTGAGGCGCATTTCACGCTGGAGTCAAACCCGGATACGGGTGAGAAAGTGAAAACGTTGATGGTGGATAAAGACGCGAAATTTATCCCCGGTAAAGCGTGTAATTAATCGATAGAAAAAAGGCCCTGATAATCAGGGCCTTTTTGTTGGTATTAGCCTTTAATGGCTTTGACCAGGAAGTCGACGATGTCGCCGGTTTTAATCAGCTGTTTCTCGCCGTTACGACGATATTTGTATTCAATATCATCGTTATCGAGGTTACGGTCGCCGAGCACGATAGTGTGCGGAACACCGATCAGCTCCATATCGGCAAACATCACGCCCGGACGCTCTTTACGATCGTCCATCAGCACTTCGATGCCCTGTGCGCGCAGCTCAGCGTACAGCTTCTCAGCCAGTTCCTGCACACGGTAGGATTTGTGCATGTTCATTGGCAGAATAGCGACCTGGAACGGTGCGATGGCGTCTGGCCATACAATGCCGCGATCGTCAAAATTCTGCTCAATAGCAGCAGCAACCACGCGAGTCACCCCGATACCGTAGCAGCCCATGGTCAGAATCTGATTACGGCCATCTTCACCCTGAACAGCAGCTTTCATCGCTTCAGAATACTTGGTACCCAGTTGGAAGATGTGGCCCACTTCGATACCGCGTTTGATCATCAGCGTACCTTTGCCGTCCGGGCTCGGGTCGCCGGCGACCACGTTACGGATATCTGCCACTTCCGGAGTTGCAACATCACGATCCCAGTTAATACCGAAATAGTGCTTACCGTCGATGTTGGCGCCGGCGGCGAAATCGCTCATTACCGCAACGGTACGGTCGATAACTACGGGAATAGGCATGTTCACCGGACCGAGCGAACCCGGACCTGCTTTCACGACGGCACGGATTTCTTCTTCAGTAGCAAAAGTCAGCGGGCTGGCAACCTGCGGCAGTTTTTCTGCTTTGACTTCGTTCAGCTCGTGATCGCCGCGAACCAGCAGGGCGACCAGCGGGTAGCTGCTGCCTTCAACCGCTTTCACCAGCAGGGTTTTCACGGTTTTTTCGATAGGCAGGTTGAACTGCTCAACCAGTTCGGCGATGGTTTTGGCGTTCGGAGTATCAACCAGCGTCATTTCCTGAGTTGCTGCTGCGCGCGGCTCTTTCGGCGCAACGGCTTCGGCGAATTCGATGTTCGCCGCATAATCGGAGGAGTCGGAGAAGATCACATCGTCTTCGCCGCTCTGTGCCAGTACCTGGAATTCGTGAGAAGCGCTACCACCGATAGATCCGGTATCAGCCTGTACTGCGCGGAAATCCAGCCCCATACGGCTGAAAATTTTGCTGTACGCGGCATACATCGCGTCGTAAGTTTCCTGCAGAGATTCCTGAGAAGTATGGAAAGAGTACGCATCTTTCATCAGGAATTCGCGGGAACGCATCACGCCGAAGCGCGGACGGACTTCGTCACGGAATTTCGTCTGGATCTGATAGAAGTTCAGCGGCAGCTGTTTGTAAGAGCTCAGCTCATTACGGATCAGGTCGGTGATGACTTCTTCATGCGTTGGGCCGAGTACGAATGAACGATCGCCACGGTCTGCGATACGCAGCAGTTCCGGGCCGTACTGTTCCCAACGACCGCTCTCTTCCCACAGTTCAGAAGGCTGAACGACCGGCATCAACACCTCGATCGCACCGGCGTTGTTCATTTCTTCACGCACGATGTTTTCGACTTTTTTCAGGACGCGCACGCCGGTCGGCAGCCAGGTGTATAACCCGGAGGCCAGCTTGCGGATCATCCCGGCGCGCAGCATCAGCTGGTGGCTGATGACTTCGGCGTCGGCAGGTGTCTCCTTCAGAGTGGAGAGCAGATATTGGCTAGTACGCATGTTGTTACGGTTCCAGTTGAACGATCGAACAGGCTCAAAACGAGCCTGGCACAAAACAAAAGTGGTTTAGTTTACCAGCGAGAAAGGGATGTCAAAAGAGTACGCGACGCAAATTAGCGGGCTTCCAGAGCAAAGACCTCAAATCCTGACGGTGTGACGCGCCAGCGGACGTTAAAGTCCAGCAACCAGACGGCGTAGGTTTTGCCTTCTTCCTCATTTTTACGGTAGGCAGGACGCGGATCCTGCGCCAGCACTTCGGCAATAAACTGACGAAGACGCGGGTAACGTTGTTCGAGCTTCGGTAGCTGCTCCGCGAGATCTTCACTGAACGTCACCTCGACGCTAGCCTGAGGTGCGTCCTGGGCATAGCTGGCGCGAGCATCAGGCAGCGATTCGGCAAACGGCAGATACGGCTTAATATCCACAACTGGCGTTCCGTCAACAAGGTCCAGTCCACCGAGTTCGAGGATTACGTGCTCTTTATGGCAGCGGATGCCCCGCAGCTCAACCAGCGACATACCGACAGGGTTAGGACGAAAGGTCGAACGCGTGGCAAAGACGCCCATTCTGGCGTTCCCGCCCAGACGGGGTGGGCGCACGGTTGGACGCCATCCACCTTCCATTGTCTGATGAAAAACAAAAATCACCCACAAATGGCTGAATGCTTCCAGGCCGCGAACAGCATCGGCCTGGTTATAGGGCGCGAGCAAATGCAGTTCACCGTTGGCGCTTTTCACCAGACCCGGCTGGCGCGGCACAGCGAACTTTTCTTTATAAGGAGAGCGGATAACGCCTATTTGCTCGAACTGAAAATGGCTCATTTCGCCGAAATGTTCAGTGCAGAACCGATGCAAACCGCCTGACGATAGCAACCCGGCGTTCCGCTGGTCACTTCGCAACTGTGCAGCAATACCGCATTAGCTTTCATTTTAGAGGCGTTAATCTGCATGCGTTTGCGCGCGGTTGGAATGCTCGGAGGGGAATCCTGGTTGGATGCCTGGCAGGATTCACCGCTAACTTCGCCAAGATCGCGGAACGGTTTGCCCACTAAATCTTCAGCGTTAGTGATGATTCTTACCGGCGTCGCGCGCGGTGCTTTTGGTTTTTCCGGCTCCGCTTTTGGCGGGGTAGCGGTGCTTTGAACGGGTTCAACAGGGGATCTGCTTAACATAGAACAGCCGCTCAGCATGAGTGCTACTAAACAGATCGGTAAAGCACGCATAATATTTCCTCAATGAATGATCTAAACGTCAGATATTGAATCAGGTGCTTGCATAAATGACAAGACGGGCAAGCGCCCGTCCTGATGATATTACAGATTGTGAAAACAGCCTAAAATTACCAGCCTTTAACAGCACCGCCGTTGAAGACTTTGTTTGCCGCTTCGTAAACTTCGTCTGACTGGTATGCTTCAACGAATTTCTTCACGTTCTCAGCATCTTTATTGTCTTCACGCGTCACGATCAGGTTTACGTACGGAGAATCTTTATCTTCAACAAAGATACCGTCTTTTGCTGGCGTCAGGCCGATCTGGCTGGCATAGGTGGTGTTGATGACTGCCAGCGCGATTTGCGCGTCATCCAGTGAGCGTGGCAACTGCGGCGCTTCCAGTTCAACCAGCTTCAGGTTTTTCGGGTTTTCAATCACGTCCAGCGCGGTCGGCAGAAGGCCAACGCCATCTTTCAGTTTAATCAAACCGATTTTCTGCAGCAGTAGCAGGGAACGGCCGAGGTTAGTCGGGTCGTTTGGAATAGCGACCTGAGAGCCATCCTGCAGTTCATCCAGTGATTTGATTTTTTTGGAGTAACCTGCAATCGGATAAACAAAGGTATTACCTACGGCAACCAGTTTGTAACCACGATCTTTGATCTGCTGATCCAGGTACGGTTTGTGCTGGAAGGCGTTAGCATCGATATCGCCTTTGCTCAGCGCTTCGTTAGGCAGAACGTAATCGTTAAACGTGACCAGCTCAACGTCCAGACCGTATTTTTCTTTAGCCACTTTCTGGGCGACTTCAGCAACCTGCTGCTCTGCGCCAACGATAACACCCACTTTGATGTGGTTAGGATCTTTTTCATCCTGGCCACAACCCACAAGTGCCAGAGAACCGATTAGGGCTCCAACTGCCGCAAAGGTTTTGAATTTGAACGCCATGCTTATTTCCTTTTCTTAATGAGTTTTTAGTGTTGTGTGTAACGTTATTTGTGCGTGACTACCCGGACGATGCGATCGCCAGATAACTGAATTAAATAAACCAGAACGACGAGCAATACCAGTACTGTATTCATTACGGTAGCGTTATACCCAATGTAGCCATACTGATAGCCAATCTGGCCAAGACCACCGGCACCGACAGCACCGCCCATCGCCGAGTAACCAACCAGCGTGATGAGGGTGATGGTGGCCGCATTGACCAGCCCTGGCAGCGCTTCTGGCAGTAATACCTTACGAACAATCTGCAGCGGTGTAGCGCCCATCGCACGTGAGGCTTCAATCAGCCCGGTCGGGATTTCCAGCAGGGCGTTTTCCACCATACGAGCAATAAATGGCGCGGCGCCGACGGTCAGCGGGACGATAGCGGCCTGCAGTCCGATAGAGGTGCCTACGATCATGCGGGTGAACGGAATCATCCACACCAATAAGATGATGAACGGGATGGAACGGAAAATGTTCACCAGTGCAGAGAGCGTACGGTAGAGCTTCGCATTCTCAATGATTTGCCCCGGGCGCGTGACGTACAACAGCACGCCAACCGGCAGACCAATCACAAAACCAAAAAAACCGGACACAAAGGTCATTGCCAGCGTTTCCCATACGCCGCGAACCAGCAGCCACATCATCGGCTCAGACATAACCCAGTACCTCTACTTTTACGTGGTGTTCCTGCAACCAGCTAATGGCTGCTTGTGTATCTTCCTGTGTGCCGTGCATTTCAGTCAGCATGATGCCGAACTTCACGCCGCCGGCGTAATCCATCTGCGCGCTAATAATGTTGTTATTCACGTTAAAGCGGCGAGCCGTCTCAGAGAGTAATGGCGCATCAACGGAATGGCCGGTGAATTCCATACGCAACATCGGCACGCTGTCGGCTTGCGGCTCTGCTTTTAACCGTTCCAGATAATCTTCCGGGATATCCAGGTGCAGCGTGGACTGAATAAATTTCTGTGCCAGTGGTGTTTTCGGGTGTGAGAACACTTCGCTGACGGTGTCCTGCTCAATCAGTTCGCCATTACTGATGACCGCGACGCAGTCACAGATACGTTTTACAACGTCCATCTCATGAGTAATCAGCAGAATGGTGAGACCCAGGCGACGGTTAATGTCTTTCAACAATTCCAGAATCGAGCGGGTTGTTGCTGGGTCAAGGGCGCTGGTGGCTTCATCGCACAGCAGTACTTTGGGATTGCTTGCCAGCGCACGGGCGATCGCCACACGCTGTTTTTGTCCACCGGAAAGGTTGGCCGGGTAGCTGTCGTGCTTGTCGCCAAGACCGACTAAATCCAGCAGCTCTGTTACACGGCGTTTAATCTCTTCTTTTGGTGTGTTATCCAGTTCCAGCGGCAGCGCAACGTTGCCAAACACGGTGCGGGAAGAGAGCAGGTTAAAGTGCTGGAAAATCATGCCAATTTGACGGCGCGCTTTAGTCAGCCCGGATTCAGATAGCGTCGTCAGCTCCTGGCCGCCGACCTGAACACTGCCTTCGGTGGGGCGCTCGAGCAGGTTTACGCAGCGGATGAGCGTACTTTTACCGGCACCGGAGGCGCCAATAACGCCATAAATCTGCCCGGCAGGAACATGCAGGCTGACATTGTTTAGCGCCTGAATGGTGCGAGTCCCCTGCTGGAACACTTTGGTGATATTCGAAAGTTTAATCATTGGTTATTTATTATCGTAATTAAGTTAGCCGTGGCATTTTCGTCTGTCTGGGACGGTCGACGCCGTCAACAAGATGGATGTTAAGGCATCCAGACGTCTAAATCAATCTAGCTTTGCACGATGAGCACTTTCTTGCCCGCCGAAACATGCGATACTAGAGCCACATGCCTTATTCAGGAGCTATAAAAGGTGGCAAAATCTGTACCCGCAATTTTTCTCGACCGTGACGGCACTATTAATGTGGACCACGGTTACGTCCATGAGATCGACGAGTTTGAATTTATCGACGGCGTTATTGATGCCATGCGTGAACTTAAAAAGATGGGTTATGCGCTGATTGTCGTGACGAACCAGTCTGGTATTGCCCGTGGCAAATTTACCGAGGCACAATTCGAAACGTTGACTGAATGGATGGATTGGTCATTGGCCGATCGTGATGTTGATCTGGATGGTATCTATTATTGTCCTCATCATCCGCAGGGCACAGTCGAAGAGTACCGCCAGGTCTGCGACTGCCGTAAACCGCATCCGGGTATGTTTATCTCAGCGCGAGACTTTCTGCACATCGATATGGCTGCTTCTTATATGGTGGGCGATAAAATAGAAGATATGCAGGCGGCGACAGCTGCAAATGTAGGAACGAAGGTATTAGTGCGCACTGGCAAGCCAGTCACTCCGGAAGCAGAAAATGCGGCAGATTTAGTGCTAAATAGTCTGGCGGACCTGCCAATGGCGATAAAAAAGCAGCAAAAGTAAACGTTATGGATAAAAGGTGAGCGGTTGAAACAAAAATGCATTTTTCCGCTTGTCTTCCTGAGTCGACTCCCTATAATGCGCCTCCATCGACACGGCGGATGTGAATCACTTCACACAAACAGCCGGGCCGGTTGAAGAGAAAAACCTGAAAATGAGGGTT